>CAWCNF010000005.1:0-575859 GCA_963796815.1 uncultured Solirubrobacterales bacterium | reverse complement strand
AGTGCGTCGAGCAGGTCCTGCTCGTTCGGGCCATGGAACCCGAGGAGCGGAGCCGCGAACCTGACGAAGGTGATGAAGCCGATGATCCCGACGCCGAGCCACAGCGTCACCGACGCCCAGCGGCGCTCGCTCGCCGCTCGCTTTCGCAGCCGCGGTGCGGCGCCACGGGCGACCGCCACGGGCTTCGAGCTCTGCGCGTCGGCGCTCACAGAAATCGCCTCGCGCTCCGCGCCAAACCATTTCTCCTTGCTTGACGCTCCGCGCTCAAACCGCACCCTCGGGTCGAGCTTCGCGTAGGCGAGGTCGGTGAGCAGGTTGATCGCGACGACGGCGACGCCGAAGACCAGGGTCAGCGCCTGGACCGCGGGGTAATCGCGGGCGAGGATCGAGTTGACGAGCTCCGAGCCGAGGCCGGGCAGGGCGAAAACGTTCTCGATGATCACCAGCCCCGACAGCAGGAAGCCGATGTTGAGCCCGAGCACCGTCACCGTCGAGATCAGCGAGTTGCGCAGGACGTGCTTGAAGACGATCCGCCGCTCGCTGATCCCGCGAGCCCGCGCCGCCTCGACGAACTCGGTCCCGAGCGCCTCGATGATCCCGACGCGCAGCGTCCGCAGGAGGATCGGCGCGAGATACAACCCGACGGTGATCGCCGGCAGCGTCAGGCTGCGGAAGTGGCCTACGAACGCCCTCGCCGTAACCGGCGGTCGGCAGCCAGCCGAGCTTGAGGCTGAAGAAGAGGATCAGGAGCAGCCCGAGCAGAAACGACGGCATCGCGAAGGTCACCGTCGAGAACAGGCGGATGAGGTGGTCGGTCGCGCGGTTTCGCTTCAGCGCCGATGCGATCGCGAGCGGCACCGCGATCGCGATCGCGATCACCACCGAATAGAGCAGGAGGAAGAAGGTGACCGGCAGCCGCTCGCCGATCATCGGCCCGATCGCGGTGTTCTGCTTGATCGAATCGCCGAAGTCGAGCGTGACCGCGCCGCTGACGAAATTCCAGTACTGGCTCGAGCAGCGGCTGATCGAGGCCGAGTTGGTGGTTGAGCGTGGCGACCGCCTGCGGCGTCGCGTGGGTGCCGAGGATGATCTCGGCGGGGTCACCGGGGATGAAGTGGATCAGCAGGAAGGACGCCAGTGTGATCCCGATCAGAACCGGGATCGCCTGCACCACTCGCCGCAGGATGTATGCGGTCACGGCAGCGCAATCTCACAGGTCCGGGCGGTCATCGGCTCCCGACAGACGACCGCCCGGCCGCTCCCCCAAGCGCCCGGGCGGATCGAGTCTCTTACGTCGCTACTTGGAGATCCAGACCTCACGCAGCGGCCACCAGCCGATCGGATAGGTCTGGAAGTTCTGCACGGAGTCCTGGTAACCGGTCACCGACTTCGTGAAGAACAGCGGCACCGACGGGACATCGTCCATTCCGAGTTGCTGGATCTGGGAGAAGTCCTGCCTGGCGCTGGTCCTCGTCGAGCGTGCCCGAGGCGTCGGCCAGCAGGCTGATGATCTTCGGGTTGTCGTAGAACGTCCCGAGCGAGTTCAGCCCGGCCTTCGGGTCGAACATCAACGCCGCGATCTCGTCGTCGGAGAGGGTGTCGCTGGAGAGCGCGTCGCCCGGGAACGTCGCGGCCTCGCCGCCCTTGCCGGCCAGCCAATCGCCGAACATGGTCCCGAAGTCGCGCGGGACGATCGACACGTTGACGCCGATCTTCGCCCACTCGGACTTGATGATCTCCGCCTCCTGCTTTTCGACCGCATCACCCGACGGGATCTGCAGCTCGATGTCGAAGCCGTCCGGCACGCTCGACTGGCCCAGAAGCTCCTTGGCCTTGTCGATGTCGTACGGGTAGGGCTCGATCGAGTCGTCCCAGTACTTGACGCGCGGAATCTGGCTATTGGCCACCTGCGCGTTGCCGAACAGGACGGCGTCGAGGATCTGCTGGGTCGGGGTCGCGTAGGCGAGCGCCTGGCGCACCTCGACCTCGTCGAGCGGCGGCTTTTGGTGTCGAGGAAGATCGAGTCCCACTTGAGTGAGTCCGCGACCTCGACCGAGACGCCGTCCGAAGCGTCGAGCGACGCCACCTGGTTGTAGGGGATCGCGTCAGCGACGTCGACCTCACCCGAGCGCAGCTCGAGCGTGCGGGTGTTCGAATCCGGCACGAACTCGAAGTCGATCTCGTCGAGATACGGCTGGCCCTCGCGCCAGTAGTTCGGGTTGCGGACCAGGATCGTGTGCTGGCCGCGCTTGTAGTCCTTGACCATGAACGGGCCGGAGCCGACCGGAGCGTCGGCGAACGCCTTGTCGCCCATGTCCTCGACGACCTTCTTCGGGACGATCGCCGCGGCGAACATCGCGATGTTGTCGAGGAAGGCGCCGTCGACGCGGTTGAGATTGACCTGGACGGTGTGGTCGTCGACGACGTCGACCGAGTCGATCGAGGCACCAAGGGTCGCGTAGTTGGTGTTGATCTTCGGATCGGCGAAGCGCTCGATCGAGAACTTGACGTCCTCGGCGGTGACCGGGTCGCCGTTCGAGAACTTCGCATCGCGCAGATGGAAGGTCCAGGTCTTGCCGTCGTAGGAGGTGTCCCACGACTTCGCGAGCCCGGGCTCGAGCTCGGAGCCGTTGACCTCGACGAGCTGGTCGAAGATCTGCTGGATCGTGAAGATCGAGCCGTTCGACGGAGCGTTGATCGGGTTGAGGCCGACATCGGCGTCGAGGGAACGCGCGAACGTGAGTGTGCCGCCCTGTGACCGGGTCGCCCTGGGTGCCGCTGGCCGTCGGGCCACTGCCGCTCGACGAGCTGCGTCGCCGCCGCTGTTGCAGGCAGCGAAGAACGCGCTCAGCATCAGAGCGCCGGCAACGATCGCACACCCGCGACTTCCGTGTCCAGTTACCTCGCGAGCTTCCGGCTCTTATCCGAGCTTGGCATCCAGCGCTCCTCCCGATGAGTTGATCGACAATCCTTGTCTGTGCATCTAATTATCAGGTGATCATACCAGATGATGACGTGTGCGCAAGCGAACCCGGTGGGCCCAGGTCCTCCAGCCTCGGCGGTTCAGCCGGCGCCGGCTTCGCGGTAGCGCTCGGCGAGCTGAAGGATGTGCTCGCGCATCAGCTTCGCGGCGCGATCGCCGTCCTGATCGAGGACGGCCTCGTAGATGCCGCGGTGCTCGGCCAGATCCCAGTCACCGAAACCCGTCGAGCGCGTAGAGCTTCGGTCCGCGCTCCTTCATCAGCTCGACGAACACCTGGATCATCGCCGCGAGGACCTCGTTGTGAGCGGCCTCGGCGAGCAGCACGTTGAACGAGGTCGCGACGCCGAGCGTCGCGTCGACGTCCGCGCCGCGAGGCTGCGCTCCTGCAGCGCCAGCGCTGCCTCGATCCGCTGCAGATCCTCGTCGGTGCGCCGTTGTGCGGCCAGGCGCGTCACCTCCACCTCCACCATCAGCCTCGCCTCGATGTACTCGCGGGTGACCCCGCGCTCGAGCGCGGTGGTGAGAACGGAGTGCGGCGGCGCCTCGACCTCGCTCGACCGCGCCTCGGCGGCGATGAACGCTCCCTGGCCGTGTCGGATCGTCGAGGACGCCGAGGACGGCGAGTCCGTTCAGCGCCTCGCGGACCGTCGAACGGCCGACGCCGAGGTCCTTGGTGAGCTCGCGCTCCGAGGGAACCTTCGTCCCCGGCGGGAGGTCGCGGAACGCCTCCATCAGCTGCTCGGCAACGGTCTCGGAGAGCTTGCGGCGCGATGCCGGCTCGAGCGAAACCTTGGCTGCCGACCCTTCCATCGGCTAGATGCTAGTGGACGGGCTGATGATCTGACCACCTGTCACGGAGCTCGGGCCGAGGCTTGACGATTCGCGCTGACAGTGATACCGTGGTCTGACTTATGGTCAGACCACCTGATGACCTGCGTTTAGAACGTGGGACGATCATTCTTGGTCAGGGCACCACCCTAGACACCGGCCTGCGGACTACCCGTTGATGTCCGACGCAACCCGCTGGGGCGACCTCCTGTTCCTCTCTGGACGAGCCGCGGTGGACCCCACGACTGGCGCTGTCCGCGCCGATGGCTTCGCCGATCAGCTTCGGCTGGTGCTCGATGACTCGCTCGCCGTTCTCGAGCACGCCGGCTCCGACCCGACCACGTGCTCCGGGTCGAGTGCTCGCTGCTCGACGCCGGTGACTTCGCCGAGTGGAACCGCCAGTTCGCAGCCGCCTTTCCCGCCGCCGCGCCCGGCTCGGACCACCCTCGTCGTCGCCGGGCTGCCACTCCCGGGGCTCCTGTGGAACTCCAGCTGACCGCGGCGGTGTCAGCGTGAGCTCACCCAGGTCCGCCGTCATCGTCGGCGGCGGGGTCGCCGGCCTGTGCACCGCGTACTACCTGCGCCAGCAGGGCCTCGAGGTGACGATCCTCGAGGCCAACACCGTCGGCAGCGGCGCCTCCTGGGGCAACGGCGGCTGGCTCTGCCCCGCGCAGGCCGGACCGCTGCCCGAGCCCGGGCTCACCTGGTACGGGATCCGCTCGTTCTTCGACCGCAGCTCCGCCCTGTACTTCAAGTTCTCGAAGCTGCCCGAGCTCACGCCGTGGCTGCTTCGCTTCATGACCTATTGCAACGCCGCGCGACCACGAGCACGGCGTCGAATCGCTCGCATCGCTCGGCCACGATGTCTTCGACCTCGTCGACGAGATGCGCGACGACGGAATCGAGTTCGAGCTTCACCGGATGGGAATGCTGGTCGCCGCGCGCGAGCCGGAGACAGCCCGCGAGGAGCTGTCGAAGCTGCAGCCGATGCGCGCGTACGGTTACGACCTGCCCGACGACATCATCGATCGACGGCAAGCTGCACGAGATCGAGCCGGCGCTCGCCGAAGATGTCGCCGGCGGCTTCGAGGTCCATCAGCACTGGCACGTGCGGCCCGAACTCGTTCACCGCCGGGCTCGCCGCCAAGCTGCGCTCGATGGGCGTCGACATCGTCGAGGGCGCGGAGGTCTCGAAGTTCGAGGTCTCGTCCGGCACCGTCACGAGCGTCCGCACGGCGAAGGGCGATCACCGGGCCGACGCCTTCCTGCTCGCGGCGGGGTCATGGACGACGCCGCTGGCGAAGCTCATCGGCGTCCGCTTCCCGATGCAGGCCGGCAAGGGCTACAGCTTCTTCGTCAGGCCGAGCGTGGTCCCGACGCACTCGATCCTGCTCGCCGACGTCCACGTCGGCTGCACGCCCCTCGGCGACGAGATGCGGATCGGCGGGACGATGGAGTTCAGCGGCCTCAACACCCGCCTCGACGAGCGCCGCATCAACGACATCATCACCGCGGCGCGGACCGCCTTCCAGCCGTGGAAGTCGCCCGACGTCGAGCAGAAGTGGGCGGGGATGCGGCCGATCACCGCCGACGGGCTGCCGATCCTCGACCGCACCGCTCTCACCAACACCTACGTGTCGACCGGCGACGCGATGCAGGGCGTCACGCTCGCCGCCGCCAGCCGGAAAGGCGATGGCCGAGTTCATCGCCACCGGCACGCGTCCCCGGCTGCTCGAGCCGTTCGAGCTCGAGCGCCTGCAGGGCCTGCGAAGGAGGCGAAACGGCCGTGGCTGAGCGCCTGCGGGTGGTGATCATCGGCTCGGGCAACATCGGCAGCGACCTGATGGCGAAGGTCCGGCGCAGCGACGCTCTCGAGCTGGTCGGCATGGCCGGAATCGACCCCGACTCCCCAGGCCTCGCCCGCGCCGAGGAGGCGGGGATCACCACCTCGAGCGTCGGGCTCGAGGACCTGCTCTCCAAGGTCTCCGGCGTCGACCTGGCCTTCGACGCGACCTCGGCCGTACGCCCACGCGGAGCACGCCCGCATCCTCGCCGAGCGCGGGATCCTTTCGGTCGACCTCACCCCCGCCGCCCTTGGACCGGCCGTGATCCCGGCGGTCAACATCGACGCCCATCGCGACGCCCCTGACGTCAACCTGGTCACCTGCGGAGCCCAGGCGACGATCCCGGTGGTCGCCGCGATCGCCGAGGTCACCGACGTCCCTTACGCCGAGATCGTCTCGACGATCTCGGCCGCGTCCGCCGGGCCCGGCACGCGCGCCAACATCGACGAGTTCACCGAGTCGACCGCGCGCGCGATCGAGGCTGTCGGCGGCGCTGAGCGCGGCAAGGCGATCATCATCCTCAACCCCGCCGACCCGCCCCTGCTGATGCGCAACGCGATCTACGCCGACGTGCCGGGCGCCGACCCCGATGCCGTGATCGCCGCGGTCGACCGCGTGGTCGAAACGGTCGCCGCCTACGTTCCCGGCTATCGCCTGACCGCGCCGGCGAGGATCGACGACGGCGTCGCTCTCCGTGCTCCTCGAGGTCGAGGGCGCCGGCGACTACCTGCCCGAATACGCAGGCAACCTCGACATCATGACCAGCGCGGCGGTGCGCCTGGCCGAGCTGCGCGCCGGGTGCCGGCATGAGCGCGAGCGTCGATTGGTCGACACGACGATGCGCGACGGCTCGCACTCGGTCGCGCACCAGTACACGCCGGAGCAGGTTGCAACGGTCGCGAAGATGCTCGACGACGCCGGCGTCTGGGCGGTTGCGGTCGGCCACGGCGACGGGCTTGGCTCGGCCTCGCGCCAGTATGGGTACGCGCGCATATCCCGACGCCGAGCTGCTGGCGGCGGCCGCCGAGGTGATCGAGCGCGCCGAGATCGCCGTTGCGCTCCTGCCGGGGATCGGAACCAAGGACGACCTGCGCGCCGCGCAGGACGCCGGCGCGACCGTGGTCCGGGTCTCGACCGTGATCACCGAAGCCGACATCGGCATCCAGCACTTAAAGCTCGCCGGCGAGCTCGGCATGATCCGCGCACAGCCACCTCAACATGGCCTCGATCGGCTCGGTGCAGCAGACCGTCGAGGCGGCGAAGATCGTCCTCGACGCCGGCAGCCAGTGCGCGTACCTCGTCGACACCTGCGGCGCCTTTCTCCAGGACGACGTCCGCGCTCGGGTCAGCGCGCTGCGCGAGGCGTTGGGCGATCAGATCGCGATCGGCATCCACGAGCACAACAACCTCTCCCTCGCGGTCTCGAACAGCGTCGCCGCGATCGAGGAGGGCGCGACGATTGCGGATGTCACGCTTGCCGGCATGGGCGCGGGCGCCGGCAACTGCCAGGGCGAGGCCCTGGTCGCCGTCCTGCACCGGATGGGCATCGAGACCGGGGCCGACCTGTTCGCGCTTCAGGACGCCGCCGACAGCTATGTGCGCGAGGAGCTGATGCCGGGACCGATCGTCGTCGACCGGCTCACCGCATCGATGGGCTACGCCAACGTCCCCGCGAGCCTCCTGGTGCCCGTGATCCGGGCGGGCGAGCGGTTCGGCGTCGACCCGCGCGCGATCATCCTGGCGCTCGGGGAGCGCCAGGTGGTGACCGGGCAGGACGATCTCATCCTCGACGTCGCCAGCGGCCTCGCGAGGGCAGCATGAGCGCCGCGGCCGCGCCCACACCCCTCTTCGTCGTCGACGACGACCCCACCGGCGCGCAGGGCCAAGCCGATGTTCCCCTCCTTCTCTCCTGGCGCGCGGGCCTGATCGAGGCGACGCTGCGCGAGTCGCCTCGCGCCCTTCACCTGCTCACCAACAGCCGGGCGCTCGACGCCGACTCCGCCTACGCGGTCGTTCGCGACGCCACCTCGGCGGCGCACAGCGCGGCCGCGAACGCGCGCGTGGTCATGCGCGGAGACAGCACGCTGCGCGCCCACCTGCTGCCCGAGTACGCGGGCGTGCGCGACGTGCTCTACCCGGGAGGGACGCCTGCCGCTGCTGCTCGTCCCGGCGCTGCCGGCGGCCGGGCGGGTCACGCGCGACGGCCGCCACTGGCTCGTACGCGACGGCCAGCGGGTCCCGCTCGAGGACACCGAGTTCGCACGCGACGGCGACCTCTCATACGCGACCTCGCGCCTCGTCGACTGGGCCGACGAGCGCTCGGCCGGCTACTTCGCCGCCGACAATGGCATCGAGATCGGTCACGACGAGATCCGCTCTGAGAGCGGCCCAGAACGCGTCCGCGCGGCGCTTGTGGACGCGGCACGGGGCGCCGAGCCCGCCGTCGTCGTGCCCGACGCCGAGACCGTCGAGGACCTGGAGACGATTGCGGCCGGGCTGCGCGTCGCCTGGTTGGAGGCACCCCAGATCCTCGTCCGCTGCGCCCCCACGTTCGCCAGCGTGCTCTCCGGCGCCGGCGCCAAGGGCCTGGCGGCCCTGCCGACCGTCGTCCGGGGCCTGCTCGTGGTCGTCGGCTCGCACGTGCCGATGACCACGGCGCAACTTGCGGCGCTCAACGCCCGGCACCCGGAGGCACTGATCGAGGTCGACGCCGCGACGCTCGCGGGCGACTTCGCGACAGCCGAGATCCACGCGGCGGTCGATCGCGCGCGGGCGAACCTGAGGCACGGCCGGCTCGCGGTCGTTGCGACGACCCGGGCGATCGCCGCCGAGGCGCTCGGGCCAGAGGCCGGCATGCGGGTCGCCCGCGGGCTCGCCGAGGTCGTGGCCCTGCTGCGCGACGCGAGCGACGTGCTGCTCTCCAAGGGCGGGATCACGTCCGCCGTCAACGTCAGCGACGGGCTCGGCGCGGAGCGCGCGCAGATCGTCGGGCCGGTTGCCCCAGGTGTCTCGCTGTGGCTGGCGCACGAGCCCGGGGGCGGCGATCGCCCGGTCATCGTCTTCCCGGGCAACGTCGGCTCGGCGGATACGCTCGCCGAACTCGTGGACCGTCTGCTGGGGGACTAACCGGATGCTGGTTGGCTTCGCGGACCTGCTTGAAGAGCACCATCGCGCGGGCACGGCCGTCGGCGCGTTCACCTGTTACGACCTCGAGGAGGCACGCGGGGTGCTCGCCGCCGCGGCCGCCCGCGACACAGGGGTCGTGCTGCTGATCAGCCGCGACGCCTTCGCAGCCGGAGGGCGGCGACGTGATGCTGGCGGCGATCCGCGCCGCCGCCGAGCAGTCGCCCGCGCGCGCGTGCCTGCAGCTCGACCACGTCACCGACCTCAAGCTCATCGCCGGCGCGCTCGAGCTGGGCGTCGGCGCCGTGATGGCCGACGGCTCGCGCCTCCCGTTTGACGAGAACGTCGAGCTGGTGAGGGCCGCGAAGAAGCTCGCCCATGCGACCGGGGCCGGCATCGAGGCCGAGCTCGGCCACGTCGCCGGCGGCGAGGACGTGGCGGTCGCCACCGAGGCCGGCGGGCTCACGGACGTCGACGAGGCCAGGCGTTTTGTCGAGGCGACCGGGGTCGAACTGCTCGCGGTCTCGATCGGCAACGTCCACGGCAGGTACGCGAGCGAGCCGCAGCTCGACTGGGACCTGCTGGGTCGAATCGCTGCGGCGGTCGACGTGCCGCTCTCGCTGCATGGCGCCTCCGGGCTCCCCGACGCCGACCTGAGCCGCGCGGTGGGCGCGGGCATTCGCAAGGTCAACGCGAACACCGAGCTTCGCGAGGCCTACCTGAGGGCGACGAGTGACGGCCTCGCCGAGGCGCTCGACGGGGTCGCGCTGATGGACCTACACCACGCCCAGTCGTCGGCGGTCCGCGCCGTCGCCGAGGCCAAGATCGACGCACTGCGGGGCCCGGGATGACGCCGCTTCGCCGCTTCGATCACGTCGGCATCGCCGTTGCCGACACCGAGCAGGCGCTCGAGTACTTCTGCGGGCGACTGGGCCTCGAGGTCACGAGCTCGGAGGAGATCCAGACGCCGCGCGTGCGCCTCACCTACCTCGACGCGGGCGGCGCCTTCATCCAGCTCGTGGAGCCGCTCGACGATAAGAGCCCGATCGCCGCCCACCTTCGCGAGCACGGGGAGGGCATCCATCACATCGCCTTTGGCGTGGACGACGTTCCCGGCTCCGCCGCGGAGCTCGCCGACCCCGGCGCGCCCGAGGTGACGGTGGGCAGCGGCCGGGGCAAGCCGTCCGCGTTCGTGCCGGGCGACCCGCACCACGGGGTGCGGGTCGAGGTCACCGGCCTCTAGCTTCGGGACCCCGTCGGCGAGTCTCCTCTCCGCCGGCGGGTGTCCCGAGGACCTCACTCGTAGGTGTCGACCGTAAACGAGGAGACGCCGTGGTCGTCGTAGGTGTCGCCCACGCCGAAGTTGAAGCCGATGCCGGGCGCGCCGGTCTTCCAGGTGTCGTCGGTCGTGGTGATCTTCGGCTCCCCGTTGATGTAGCCGGTGATCACGTTGCCCTCGATCGTCGCCTCGATCACGTCGCCGTGACCGACGCCGAACTCCGGCCCCTCCTCGCGCTGCAGCGAAGTCCAGTCGCCGACCGCGCCGTTCCAGCGCACGATCTCCGCGTATCCGAGCTCGCCCTTCAGACAGCGGAAGAAGATCTCGTAGCCGCTGATGCTGTGCGGCTCGAGCGTGTGGCGGAGGCGGATCTGGACCTCCTGGAACCACTCCTCCGTTGGATTGGTGACATGAGCGGTCGCCTTGCCGTGCTGGTTTGGCCCCCACTCCCCGGTGAGCACCGCGGTCGGGTCGTCGTAGTCGCCGACGGGCGCCTCGTCCGCTTCGCCGAGGTTGCCCTGCTCGGAGCGCTTCTCGAGGTTCTGCATCCGCGACGGCCCGCCGTGGGCAAACCCCCGGGAGACGACGACGTCTGAGAAGTCGATCGCGTCGGCCTTTCCGTTCAGCCACATCCCATCCTCGGAGATCGGGTCCTCGTCGACGTCGAAGTTCGTGCTGTACGACCTCACCGGGGTGCGGTCACTCATCGGTTCCCTCCTCATAGCTCATGCTTATCGCAAACTGGTCTGATCACCCGCTATCCATATCAAAGATCGGCTTTTCACGCCAGCTTTAGGCGAGAGTCTTTGTCAGCAGGTGATCAGATCAGTTAGATTGAAGCCGACGATGGACGACGCGCGCCTGCGCAGAGCCAGGGAGCTGATCGGGGGGCCGCCGAGCGCCATTTCCACCCCTGCCCTGCTCGTCGAGCTGCCGGTGGTCCAGCGACAACATCGCCGAGATGGCGCGGCGGATGGAGACGCTCCCGGCGGCGCTGCGCCCGCACGCGAAGATCCACAAGAGCCCGGTGCTCGGGCGCACTGCAGCTCGAGGCCGGCGCGATCGGGCTGACGACGGCGACAGTCTGGGAGGCCGCCGCGATGGTGGCCGCGGGCCTCGACGACATCCTCATCGCCAACCAGGTCGTCGGCGCGATCAAGGCCGCCGAGCTGGCGCGGATCGCCGCCGATCGCCGACGTGAT
The DNA here is from genome assembly GCA_963796815.1 of uncultured Solirubrobacterales bacterium. Classification (GTDB taxonomy): domain Bacteria; phylum Actinomycetota; class Thermoleophilia; order Solirubrobacterales; family 70-9; genus WHSW01. The sequence continues at coordinate 564,600 of CAWCNF010000005.1, read as the reverse complement.
CGTGCTCGTCGAAAGCGACGCCAACGTCGGACGAGCTCGCCGCCGCCGCGAGTCGGCGGGCCCGAGATCGGCGTGCTCGTCGAGCTCGACGTCGGCCTGCACCGCGCCGGCGTGCGCAGCGGTGGACGAGGCGGTCGCGCTCGCCGAACGGGTCGAGCGCGATGACGGGCTGCGGCTGCGCGGACCGTTCGGCTACGAGGGCCACTGCATGCTCGAACCCGACCGCGAGCTGCGGGTTCCAGAAGGCCCGCCAGGCGAACGCCGAGCTGCTCGAGCTCGCCGATGCCTTCGAGGCGAAGGGCCTGACGACCGAGATCGTCGCCGCGGGCGGCCTCGGCACCTGGGACATCACGGGCGCGAACGAGCGGATCACCGAGATCCACGCCGGCTCGTACATCTTCATGGACGCCTTCCACTACCGGCTCGTCCCGGGCTTCGAGCCCGGCGCTGACCGTGCTCGGCTACGGTGATCTCGCGCACGGGCGCCATGGCGGTCGTCGACTGCGGGCGCAAGTCGATCGGCATCGACCGCGCCGTCCCCGAGCTCGTCGGGACGAAGGGCGCGGTGCGCTTCGAGCACGGCGAGCACTTCGTGCACGAGGAGCACACGGCGCTGATGCTCGACGACGAGCCCGACATCGCGGTCGGCGTCGACCGTGCGCCTGATGCCCGGCTACGCGCCGACGACGGTGAACCTCTACGACTGCTACTACGTGGTCGATGGCGACGAGCGTGATCGACGTCTGGCCAGTCTGCGGCCGGTACGGAACCGAGACGGCCGGGGCCGGCCCCGCGTGAAGCCGCTCGACGAGCGAGTCGCGGTGGTCACCGGGCGCCGCGAGCGGGGTGGGGCGCGGGATCGCTGAGGTGTTCGCCGCGGAGGGCGCGCGCGTTGCGATCGCCGACATCGATCTCGCCGCCGCCGAGACGGTCGCGGCCGCGATCGCCGAGTCCGGCGGTCGAGGCGATCGCCGTCGAGACCGACGTGACCACTGCCGCATCGGTCGAGACGATGGCCGCTGCGGTCGTCGAGGAGTGGGGCCGGATCGACATCCTCGCCGCCAACGCCGGAATATTTCCCGCGGCCGCGATCCCCGAGATCGACGACGAGTTCCTCGACCGTGTCCTCGCGATCAACGTGAAGGGCACGGTCCACTCCATCCGCGCCTGCCTGCCGGCGATGCGCGAGCGCGGCTACGGGCGGATCGTCCTCACCTCCTCGATCACGGGGCCGCTCGTGGGCGCCCCGGGCTACGGCGTCTACGGGTCGACCAAGGCGGCGATGCTCGGAATGATGCGCAGCTTCGCGCTCGAGTTCGCGGGCGAGGGCATCACGATCAACGCGATCCAGCCGGGCAATGTGCGCACGCCGGGCTTCGAGGCGCTGACGGACGAGTGGAAGCAGGAGCTGCTCGAGGTGATCCCGATGCGCCGCCTCGCCGAGCCCGAGGACGCCGGCTGGGCCGCCCGATTTCTCGCCTCCGAGGAGGCCGCCTACATCACCGGCCAGACGATTGTCATTGACGGCGGCCAGGTGCTCCCCGAGGGCCTGGCCTAACTGAGGGACGAAGGAGCGAAATGAGCGCCACGACCACGATGATCACCACCGACCTCGAGCTGCCGGAGGCGCCGGTCCCGCTCCCCGACGGAGCCTGGCTCGTGGCCGAGCTCAACACCGACCGCGGGACCGTCGTGAGAATCACCGCAGACGGCAAGCGCGAGCCGATCGCTCAGACCGGGCGTCCGAACGGACTCGCCGAGCGCCGCGACGGGTCGTTCTGGGTCTGCGAGTCGCTGGATCCGGCCGTGCTGCGTCTGGAGCTCTCCGGTGAGTACACGCGCGAGCTCGAGGAGGTCGAGGGCAAGCGACTGATGTGGCCGAACGACCTCTGCTTCGGGCCGGACGGCATGCTCTACGTGACCGACTCGGGGATCCTCGTCCACGACTTCTTGATCGACGGCAAGCCGATCGAGGGCGCGGAGAACGCCGAGACCGACGGGCTCGTCTTCGGCTTTCACCCCGACAGCGGCGATGCCTGGCTGATCGACGAAGGCCTCGGGTTCACAAACGGCATCGCCTTCGGCCCGGACGGTGCGCTCTACGCCAACGAGACGATGACCGGCAACGTCTACCGCTACGAGCTCGACGATGGTGGACGCCTCGCCGGCGAGCGCTCACTCTTCGGCAACGTCAACGACCCCGAGTGGCCCGGCAGCGGTCTGCGCGGTCCCGACGGGATGGCGTTCAGCGAAGACGGGCGCCTGTGGTGCACCGTGTTCGGCCAGGGCGACATCACCGTGCTCAACCCCGACGGCTCGGTCGACCACCGGATCAAGCTGGACGGCAACTCACCGACCAACTGCACCTTCGGCCCCGACGGCGACACGCGCCTGTTCGTGGTCGAGGACGAGCACGGGACGCTCTTCTCGATCGACGTGGGCGTCGCCGGGCTGCCGCTCTACGACTGATCCGAAGTGCGGGCTCGAAACCCGCCGCACCCATCGTCAGAAAGGCTTCAACGTCCCGGTGATCACCTGCTCGCCGTTCTCGCAGCGGAGGGCGCTGCCCCTTGTCTTCACCCGGCACGCGAACCCCATTACGTTGCAGGTCGTTCCATCCGGCCCGCACCCGGGCTGCATCGACCAGGCGTCGACGACCTGATCCGCCTCGGTGCAGTCGACATTGGTTGCGACTATTGACTGCACCGCGTTCGTGGCCGCGCATTCGCCAGCCGCGGCGCCGTCGTTGCTCAGCTTTTCCCCCGGGCACACGGGATGCTTGGTGACGACGTTCCGCGCGCATCCGGAGTACTGCGTCTTGCCGTCGTGAAAGACCCAGCTGCCGATCTGAAGCCCGTCAAGGTCAACGCCCCCGCTGTGCCAGTGGTACTGCCCTGTGTACTTGGCGACCGAGAAGTGCACGTGGGGGCCGTCCGCGTGGCCGTCGCAGCCGGTCGCCGTGGAACTGGTGCCCAGCCGCTGCCCTGCCGTGACGTGCTCGCCGGGGTGGACCCGGATGTCGGCCAGGTGGTAGTACGTCGTGTGCCAGCCGCCGCCGTGGTTGATGATCACGAAGTTGGATCTCACGGGACACTCGGTCGTCGATTCGATCTTGCCCGGTCCGGCGGCGCGGACGATGCCCGGCCTGGACAGCCCGAAGTCCAGCGAGTTCCAGGGGTGGCCTCCGGTGCATGTAAAGGACTGGTCCGCGCATCCGACCGTACTGTGGGGGCCGCCCTCGTAGTACCAGCTCTGCCCGGGGGTCCAGGGCAGCTGGAGGGGCGGGGGCTTCGCATTGGCTCCGGGCACCCAGACCAGAAGGGCGAAGCAGGTGGTCAGCAGCGCGCCCGCAACGTCAAGACGTCTGCGGACCTTGATCGTAGATCGTGTTCGAGAGGCCATCCGCGGTCCTTCGAACGAGACTCTGGGCAAACCTACCCGCCGGGCCGGGGCCCGTCAACCGGCTGATCAGCCGGTGGCGGCGAGGGCGCGGTCGGCCAGTCGCCCGAGCTCGGCCAGCGTGTCGGTGAGGCCGGCTGCGGCGACGCCGAGGTCTGGGACGGAGTCGCTGGCGACGTTGAAGCAGAAGAAGACGCGGCCGTCGTAGCTGAGGATCGCGACGCCGAGAGCGTGCTCGGCGGCGAGCGGGACGAGCGGCCAGACCGCGGTCATCCGCGACCCGAACGCGTACAGCGGCTGCTGCGGCCCCGGGACGTTGGTGATCGTGACGTTGAAGAGACGGGTCGCGAACAGTGACCTTGCGAGAAACGTGTGGACGAACGGCGGGGCGTGCGCGGCGAGGTCGATGATGCCGCGCGAGCCGAGGCCCTGATCGCCGGCCTTCAGCTTCTCCGCCTCCTCGACCTGGAGCTCGTAGCGCGCGAGCTCGTCGGCCTCGGCCACGGGCAGATGAACGAACAGCGAGGTGATCCTGTTGCCGAGCGAGAGCTGCTCGGCGGCGGTGCGAATGTTCACCGGGACCATCGCGCGCAGCCCCGCCGACGGCGGGTCCTCGCCCCGCTCGAGCAGGAGGCGCCTCAGGCTGCCGGCCATCCCGGCGAGCACGACGTCGTTGACCGTGCCGCCGAGCGAGTTCTTGATTCGCTTGAGGTCATCAAGGCCCACCTCGACGACCGCGAGATCGCGAGCGGCACCCATCGGCTCGTTGAGACTGCTCCGCGGGGCGCGCGACCAGCTCGTCCTCAACGAGGATGCGCGCGAGAGCTCGCGCGCGCCGCGTCATCTCCCGAGCGCTCTCGGGATGCGTGGCGGTTCGTGCCGAGCCCACCGTGAGGCGGGCCGCTCCACGGGCCGCTTCGACCCCAAGCCGAACCGCCTGCCCCACCAGCGAGGCCGCGGCCAGAGGGAGGGCCACCACGCGGCCGAGCGTCGACTCACCATCCGGTGCGGGTGGTGGTGGCGGCGCGATCCGATCGGGCTCTCGTTCGGCTGCAGCCGGAGCGTCGGGCGTGGCGTCAAACAGGGTCTGAGCAAGTTCAACCGAGCCGACGCCGTCCACCATGCAGTGGTGCGTCTTGCTGACCAGCGCCCAGCGCCCATCGGCAAGCCCCACCAGCACGATCTCCCAGAGGGGGCGCGCGCGGTCGAGGCGAGTCGAGAAGTATCGAGAGGCCCAGCGCCGCAGTTCCTCCTCGTCTCCCGGCGCCGGCAGGGCGGCGGCTCGGACATGCCGACCGATGTCGAAGCGATCGTGCTCGATCCACCGCGGCCAGTGCAGGCCGCCAGTGCGAGGCTCGGAAAGCCGCTGGCGATAGCGGGGCAGGCTCTCCAGGCCCACGGCGATCTTGAAGCGCAGTTCGTCGATGGTCGGCGCCCGGCCGCCGGGCGGGGGCTGGAACAGGGCGACGCTGCCGATGTGCATGTGCGCGCTGTCGTCGGCCTCCTCGAGTTCGAGGAACGTGGCATCAAGCGCCGTCACATCCTCTTCAGTCATCACGTCGGCCATCACAATCACCTTCGATCTTCGCCCGGCTTCGGGCCCGCGGCATCGGTGGCGACCGCGTGGACCGCATCGGCAGCCGCTACGGAGGACGCCGCGCGCTGCCGCGGCATAGAGTCGGCGAATGGACCTTGGTCTCGCGTTGGCGATAGCGCTGGCGCTCGCCTTTGCGGCAACCAACGGCATCCACGACGCGGCGAACGCGATCGCCACGCTGGTGGCGACCCGGGCCGCCCGTCCCGCTCAGGCGGTCGCCATGGCCGCGGTGTTCAACTTCGTCGGGCCGCTGGTCGTCGGTGCCGCGGTCGCCGACACCATCGGCGGGATCGTCACGGTCGACCCGGCGTCCGCGACCGAGGTGATCGGTGCCGGGCTCGCCGGCGCTGTCGCCTGGAATCTGATCACGTGGCGACTCGGACTGCCGTCATCGTCGGGGCACGCCCTCGTGGGCGGGCTCATCGGCGCGGCGCTTGTCGAGGGCGGCAGCGGTGCGGTCCAATGGGGCGGATTCGACGGCCTTCACCCCGTCGGCGTGATCGGCACGCTCGTCGCGCTCGCGATCTCGCCACTGCTCGGGGCGGGAGTGGCGGTCGTCGGCATCCGCGCCCTGCGCAGGCTCGCCCGTCGCGCCACCAGCCGAATTCGATCGCCGATCAACGGCGGACAGTGGGTGATGTCGGCGGCCCTGGCGTTCAGCCACGGGGCCAACGACGCGCAGAAGGCCGTCGGCGTCGTCGCCGCGCTCCTGCTAGCCAACGGCCACCTCGACTCGCTTGACGCTCCACTCTGGGCCATCGCCTCATGCTCGCTCGCGCTTACGCTCGGCACGGCGCTCGGCGGGTGGCGCATTATCCAAACCGTGGGCAGACGCATCTACCGTGTCAAGGCGGCCGAGGGCCTGGTGACCGAGTCGTCGTCGGCCGCGGTCATCTTCGGCGCCTCCCTCCTGGGCGCGCCGACCTCGACGAGCCAGGTCGTGGCGTCGGCGGTCGTTGGTACCGGCGGCGGGCGCCGGCGCTGGCACCACGTTCACTGGGTGGTCGTCCGCCAGATCGGGCTGGCCTGGCTGATCACGATGCCCGCCAGCGCGCTCCTCGCGATCGCGACCTTCGGCGTGCTGCAGGTGCTGACATGACGGGACCGAGGCGATGACGGGTCACCACTGGTTCCTGCCCGACGAGCCCGACGTGATCGGCCTGCTCGGCGCTCAGACCGAGGAGACGCTCCGGGGTCTCGACGCGTTGGTCGCGTGGGCCGGCGGAGATGCGGGCGCTGCCACCGCCGTGCGCGAGGCCGAGCACCGCGGCGATGTGGCCAAACAGGCGGTTCTGCAAGCCGCCTCGGATGCGTTCGTTACGCCGATCGAACCGGAGGACGTGTTCGCGCTCGCCCAGGGCATCGATTGGCTTCTGAACCGTGGCCGCGATCTCGTCAACGAGGCCGACGCCATGCGCGTCGCGCCCGACCGAGGAATCGCCGACATGGTGGTCATGCTGCGCGACTCCCTGCGGCAGATCGGTGAGGCGATCGCGAACCTGACCGCCGATCGCGAGCGGGCCACGGTCGCCGCCAACGCAGCGATCAAGACCGAGCGCGCGCTCGAGCACATCTACTACGACGGCATGGCGGCGCTGCTCGAGAACACCGACCAGCGCGACCGGATCGCGAAACGCGAGCTCTACCGGCACATCGCGAGGCTCGGTGAGGCCGAGCTCCTGGTGGCCGAGCGGGTGATCTACTCACTGATGAAGGAGCGGTGAGCGCGCCGAGCGTCAGACCGGCCGGAAGCCCGAGCAGACCACCCGCATCCAGTCGATGCGGCCGTCGCGCTCGGTGAAGTAGGCCTGCTGCTCGAACTGAAACGGGCCGTCGTCGTTGTGGCCGCGGATCGCGTACGCGACGCGGTGGCGATCGGCGAACGTGCCGGTCTCGCAGTCGATCAACCCCTCGGGATGGTCGGACGGCTCGAGCCACTCGGTGAGGATCTCCGCGACGAGCTGCTCGGCGCTGGCGGCCTCCCATGCGCGCCTCGGGGTGAGGCCGCGGAAGTCGATGTCGGGGTCGACGATCTCGGCTGCGATGCGGTCGAAGTCCTTGGCGGCGAGCGCCTCGGCGAACTCGCGGCCGAGCGCGGCAGGGTCGGTCATGCGGGCACGCGCGCCGTGACGATCCAGGCCGACGCGCCCGCGTAGACGCCATCCGGCCGCTCCAGGTCGGCGTAGGCCTCGCGCAGGTCGGCCTCGAGCTTCGGCCGGACCTCGTCGACCGCGTCGCCGGCGAGGCGGATCAGCTCGCCGGCCGGGCCGATCGCGGTCACCAGCGCGATCGCATCGTCCATCGTGGCGCCCATCCGGTAGGCGACGTCATGGCGATGCAGGGCGATGTCCTCAAAGCCGGCGTGGACGAGAATCTCGCTTGTCGTATCGGCGTCCGCCATCGAGAAGGGGCCCGGTCCGCAAGTCGGCTCGTCGGTCTCCTCGGGCTCCTGCAGGTAGCGCTCGGCGACCAGCTCGCCGCGGTGAAGCCAGTCGTTGTCGAGCTTGCGGCGCCAGACGATCATGCACAGCTGCCCGCCCGGCACGAGCGCGCTGCGGACGTTGCGCAGCGCGGCGACCGGACTCGCGAAGAACATCGAGCCGAAGCGCGAGAAGGCGAGGCCGTACCCCTCGCCGAGCTCCGCGACCTGGGCGTCACCCAGTTCGTAGCTGACGTTGGCGACGCCGGCGGCGTCGGCCTCGGCGCGCCCCGCCTCGACGAAGCGCTCGCCGACGTCGAGCCCCAGGACCTCCCCGTCGGGGCCGACCTCCTCGGCGAGCCTGAGCGTGGTGTCGCCCAGGCCGCAGCCGATGTCCAGCACGCGGGCCCCCGGGGCCGGCGGGCAGAACCGGATCGCCGCCTCCGAGAAGTGCGCGAGCTGCGTGGTGACGACATCGCGGAACTGCACCCAGCGGTCGAAGAGAACGCCGCCCCATGCCTCCGCGGACTCGCGATTGGTTGGTGCGACGGCTCCCATTTGAAGTCGAGAGTAATCCACCGGGTTACTCTGCGCCAGAGGCACACTCGATTGCGGGAGGAAACATGGACAGGCTCGACTTCATCGGCATTCCCTCAACCGACGCCGACCGCAGTCGGGCGTTCTATGTGGACACGCTCGGGCTGCGACCGGACCCCAAGAGCGACTACGAGTTCTGGATCGGCGACACGTGCTTTGTCATCTGGGAGCCGGGGCAGATGGGATTCGAGTTCGCGCCGCAGAAGAACGCCCACCCCGCGATCCACGTCGACGACGTCGCCGCGACGCGGGCCGAGCTCGAGGCGAAGGGGGTCGAGTTCAACGGGGAGATCTTCGACACGGGCGTCTGCCACATGGCGCTGTTCACGGATCCCGACGGCAACGACCTGATGCTCCACCACCGCTACGCGCCGCGGAACTGAGGCGCCCGTCCGTCAGTCCTCGAGGACCTGCTTGAGCCGCTCGAGGTCCTTGCGGTTGGCACGGCGCATCGCGGCTGCCATGAGCCCGGCGCCGAGGTTCGCGAAGCCGGAGGGCTCGCCGCGGTTTCGCAGGCGCATCAGCGTCCCGCCCGACGCCGTGTCCTCCCACTCGTAGGTCGTCTCCATCGGGAACGGCCCCTCCGCCGTCGCCATCACCAGTCGCTCGGCCTTGGCGAGCTCTCTGAACTCGTAGGTGTATTCGAGCCTGCGGCCGAGAAATCGGGCCACGAACGTCACGCGCGAGCCGACGGCCGGAGGTGGATCCGTCTCCCACCGGGTGCTCTCGATGTTCACGTACCACTCAGGTGCGTTGCCCGGATCGGTCGCGTAGGCGGCAACCTCGGAGCGAGGACGCGCGATCTCGATTTCGGTCCGGACGTCGACGGCCATCGCGCTCATCCTACGTTCGATACTTTCGCGAGATGATGCGCCGCCCTCTCCTCGCTGCCGCCGCTGCACTCACGCTTCTCGTGCCGTCGGTCGCACAGGGGGCGATCCCCACGCGCGACGCGGCCATCGACGCGTATCGCGCGGTGGTCGAGGACGGAAACGTCGACGCCGGCTGGACCGGCTCCGTCGACAGCTGCACGGTCGGCACCGAGTCGCAGGCATCGCTGGACGCGACCCTTGACGCCGTCAACACGCTGCGCTCGTTCGCCGGTCTGCAGCCCGTGACGTTCGATCCTCAGTTCAACCACTATGCGCTGTCGGCGGCGCTGATGATGAGGGCCGCCAACGCCCTCAGCCACACGCCCGACCCCAACTGGCCCTGCTACTCGGACGACGGCGCGCTCGGCGCGGGCACGTCCAACCTCTTCCTCGGCCTTTCCGGTGCCCAGGCGATGGTCGGCTACGTCGACGATGGCGGCGTGGGCTCGCTCGGGCACCGGCGCTGGGTTATCAACCCCGCCGCGATGGTCTTCGGCTCCGGTTCGACCGGCACGACGAACGCGCTGAAGGTGTTCGGCGACGCGCCGACCGCCGCGGTGCCAGCGGGAACACAGGTCTCGTGGCCGCCCGCCGGCTTCGTCCCGTGGGACTGGGTCTTCAACACGTGGTCGCTCGCCTTGGGCGGCGACACCGACGCCGCCGAGTACAACGTCGACAACGCGCAGGTGCAGGTCACGATGGACGGCCAGCCGCTGCAGGTCAAGAACGTGCAGACGCTTGACGACGGTTACGGAACGGGTCACACGTTCAGCTGGGACGTCGCGGTCCCCGAATCTGCGACGAGCGCCGACCACGAGCTCAACGTGACGATCGACGGGATCACCCGCAGCGGCGCGCCGTTCCCGGTCTCCTACACCGTGAAGGCCATCCACATCCCCGACGAGGCGAAGTGCAACGCCGCGAAGGCCAAACTCGCGAAGGCGCAGGACAAGCTGAAGAAGCTGCGCCATCACCACGCGTCGAAGAAGCGCATCAAGAAGGCCAAGGCGAAGGTGGCGGCGGCCAAGGACGCGGTCACCGCCGCCTGCTGAGCGCCGCCCCTAGCCGGGCAGGCCCGGCCGCTCGATCAACTCGACCGTGACCCCGTCCGGGTCGGTGACGTAGAACGCCCGGCTGCCGTTCCAGGCGCCCGGAGCATCGATCGTCACCGGCTCGGACCTGCAGTGCGCGCCCGCCGCCCGCAGGCGCTCGTACGCGGCCAGGGCGTCGGGGACCCGCAGTGAGATGTGGGTCGCGCCCGGGTCGTTGGGCTCCGGGCGGGAGGGAGTGCCCCGGGGATCGGCAAACTCGATCAGCTCGAGCACCCGCCCGTCGTCGAGGCGAAGATCGGCCCAGCGCACCCTTGGATTCGCGATCCCCGTGATCTCGAACTCCCCTCCCTGAGCCTCGCCCCGGTTATGCAGACCGATTCCGATGACGCCCACATAGAAATCCAACGATGACTCGAGGTCGGCGCAGCTGATCGATACGTGGTCGATCGCCCTCGCGCGCCAGCGATCCTCGCCACCAAGGCGTCGCGGCACGATGTCGCGGGCGAGGACGTCGTCGAGGGTCTCGTGACGGCGGATCAGCTCGGCGTCCGACCCGCTTACGAGCACCGTCCCGGGGCGCGGCAGCGCGTTGAAATTCGACGCGCCCGCGTCCTGATAGGCGCCCGTGTCGAGAAACGCGAGCACAGCACCCGGCTCGACCTCCGGAAGTCGCGCCGCCGGCACGATCACGTCGAGCGCGCAGGTGCGACCGGTGACGTCGGCGGTCACCGTCGCCGGCGCGTCGGCGGCGTCGGCTGCAATACAGGTCCAGCGAGCCAGCTCGAGATTTACGTCGGGCAGGTAGGCGTCCGACGAGTTGGTCTCGATCCAGGTGAGATCGGTCGGCTCGTGCTGGCGCTTGACGTTGCCGACGGTCGCGAGGTGCACGCCCACGTCGGCATAGAGGCCCGCGCCCCGGCTCGACCTCGAGTTGCACCGTCGTCGGGTCGACCCCCGCGGCCTCGAGCGCGCGGGTGAGCGAGCTGCAGACGGCATCGGCATAGCTGGTCAGCGGCGGTGCCTGATCCGGCGCGTCGGCGCGCATTGGATCGAGCCGGCCGAACGGGTCGCGCGGCGCCGGGAAGCCGCCGCCGATGTCGACCTCAGCTGGCGCCCAGCCACCCCACCGCGGCCGCAGTCGATCGAGCAGGGAGCCGAGCGCATCGACCGCCACGCTCCATACCGCTGGATCGGCGGAATGGCGACCGACGTGAAGGTGGACGCCGCGCAGGTCCGAGCGCGGGATCTCGCACGTCGGCCTCGCTGAGTGCGAGGAGGTCCTCGGTCGGGATTCCCGCCTTGTAGCGGTCGAGCGCGCGCGCGAACCGAGAGGCCCGCCGGCGACATCTCCGACGGCTCGTCGCGACCAACGAGGTCCGGGCGCACCCGAAGCCGGATCATGGCCCGGATGCCGATGCGCTCGGCGACCTGCCGCGTGCGCGCCAGCTCGGCGACGCTGTCCAGCGTGATCCTCCCACCGGCGCGAATCGCACGCTCCAGCAACTCCGCATCCTTCATCGGGCCGTTGAGCGAGATTCGCGATCGGGTCCGCACCGGTGCGCAGCGCGATCTCAAGCTCCCCTGCCCCGAACACGTCGCAGCCCGTTCCCTCGCGGTTGAGGATCGACCGCAGCGCCAGCGCCGAGTTCGCCTTGATCGAGGGGAGCAGCAGAAACTCGCCGGGCCAGCGCTGGGCGAAGGCATCGACGTACGCGCTCACGTTGCGGCGCAGCTGGTCCTCGGAGATCACGTAGAGCGGAGTGCCGAACCGGTCGGCGAGAGAGCGGGCGCTGACTCGCTCGATGTAGAGCGCGTGGTCGTGGATCGACAGGCTCGCGTCGATACGCGTGTCCTCGGCGGCGCTCATGCCGCGCCCACCTCGGTCGCCCGGGTCGCAACCCGCGCGGCGAGCTCACCGGTATGCGGCGCGAACTGAAAGCCCTGGCCGTTGCACGCGGCAACGACGACGATCGGACCGTGCCGCTCGATCGCGAAGCGCTCGCGGGGCGTGCGGGTGTAGAAGCAGCCCTCCACGCCGATCCGTCCGAGGACGGCGCCGGGATAGGCCCGGTACGCCCAGACCTCGAGCTCCTCGGCCACACCGGGGTCGATCGCAGGCGGATGCGACGGGTCGTCGACGCGAAGCCCGCGAGCGTGAAACGCGACCTTCAGGCCATGCTGTGGATCCCACAGTGCATAGGGCTCATCCCCATCGAAGTCCATCAGCGCGACCGGTGGCCGGCTGTGATCGCGCAAGCCCAGATGAACGACCGTCTGCGCGCTCACAGTCGCATCCAGCTCGATCCCGCAACGCCTGACGAGCCCGATCGTCCACGGCCCGGCAACGATGACCGCACTGCGGGACCGCCAGCGATGGAGGGTGGTCGTGACCTCGACCCCCTCCCCCGCGGGTTCCAGCCCGGTCACCGCCTCACCGTGATGCAGCGCGACCCCGTCACGCGCCGCCAACTCGAGCAACGTCGCGTGCGCGCTGGCGGCATGGATGATCCCGGCGTCGGGCTGATGGACCGCATCGCGTCCGCCCGTCTCGACGCCGAAGCGGCGCCGAACCTCGTCCGCCGCGAGCACCTCCACCGGCTGTCCGATGGCGTCCAGCGCCGCAGCCAGCCGCTCGGCAAAGCCGCCTGTCGTCAGCGTCCCGGTGCGAACCAAGAGCTCCCGACCGGAGCGCGACTCGATCTCCCGCCACCGGGCGAGCGCCGCCACGCCCATCTCCAGATAGCTCGCGTCGGGATGCGGAGCGGGAGCAAAGATCCGCGCTCCACCCTTGCTCGAGCCCGCCGCGGCGCCGGCGGGCTCGCGCTCGACCAGCGCCACATCCACCCCGGAGCCCGCGAGCGCGAGCGCCGTCGACACGCCGACAACGCCGCCGCCGACCACGACCACCTCGGCCTCCAGGAAATCAGCGTGTTGGCCCTGTTCCGACAAGTTGTGTACGATCGTACAGTACATATGTACACCTCCACTCAGATGCCGACGGAAGCACCGGAGCGCGGCGCCCGGCGGCTGCTCCTCTTGCAGACCACGTTGCGGCTGATCGCCGACGACGGGATCGACGCCGTCACGCACCGCTCCGTGGCTGAGGCCGCGAACGTCCCGCTCGGTTCGACCACCTATTGGTTTAAGTCGCGTCAGGAGATGCTGCGCGAGGCGCTCGAGCACTTTGCGCGCCTGGAGATCGAGACGCTCAACGAACACCTCGACTCCGTGCTCGGCAAGCGCCTCTCACAGCGCCAGCTGGTCGACGAGTTCGCCGAGCTGCTGCTGACCCAGCTCGGCGACGAGCGCTGGCGGACGGTCGCTCAGTACGCCCTCCTTTCCGAGGCGGCGCGCCAGCCCGAGCTCGTCGCAGTCTGCCGCGAGTGGAGCGAGGCCTGGGAGGTCGCGCTCGGCGGTCTTTTCAAATCACTTGGCAGCGGCAGTCCACGAGCTGGAGGCACGGATGTTCCTGCGCGATGCTCGACGGCCTGCTCCTCGGACAGCTCGCCGACGCCCGAAGACGACTTCGAGGAACGACGTGCTGCGACCGGCGCTGCGCACGTGGTTCGGCCGAGTCGGAGCGACTCGATGATCGTCCGCAGGATCGGGCTCGCGGCCCTCGCGCTCGCCGGCGTCGATCGCGCTCGCCGCGTGCGGCTCGAGCGAAAGCGACAGCCCAGCGACCGACCACCGTCCCGGTCGCGACCGCGAGCGGCAAGCCGAGCGGCGACCTCACGATCTCCAACTGGGCCCTCTACATCGACAAGAAGACCATCCCCGAGTTCGAGCAGGCGACCGGGGTCAACGTCGACTACGTCGAGGACATCAACAGCTACGACGAATTCTTCGGGAAGATGCAGCCGCTGCTCGACAAGGGCGAATCGGGCGGGCGCAGTCTGATGGTCGCCAACGACCCCCTCGCCAAGCGCATGTACCACCTCGGCTATCTGCAGCGGCTCGATCAGCGAGGCGCTCGCTCCCGCGCTCAAGCACCTGAACCCGTCGCATCGCAGGGCTCCGACGCGGCGCACGACTACTCCATCCCGTGGCAGGGCGGGATGACCGGGCTGATCGTCAACAAGGACCTTGCCCCGGACGTGCACTCGGTCAACGACCTCTTCGACCCGAAGTACAAGGGCAAGGTCGAGATGATCACCGAGCTGCGCGAGGTGGTCCCGCTGGTGATGAAGGCCGAGGGCATCGACCCGCTACCGGCCACCGAGCAGGACTGGCTCGACACGATCGACAAGCTCAAGGCAGGCCGCCGACAGTCCGGCCAGATCCGCCGCTTCACCGGCGGCGACTACGCTCGCGATCTCGCCACCGGCGACGCCGTTGCGGTCGATCGGCTGGGCGGCCGACGCCTTCCAGCTACAGGCCGACAACCCGAGACCTCAGCTGGGTGATGCCCACCGAGGGATGCATCCTGTGGTGGGACAACTGGGTCGATCCCGGTGGGCGCGCCAAACCCGACGGCCGCATACGACGTGGATCAACTACACCTACGAGCCCGAGCACCAGGCGCAGATCGACGCCTGGACCGGTGCGGTGACGCCGGTGACCGGCGTCAAGCCGGTACTCCAGCGAACCGACGCTGACATGGCGCGCAGCGAGCTCGTCTTTCCGAGCAAGCAGTACACCCGCAACTGCTCGCCGCCGCTCTCCCCTCCCGGGGATGACAAGGACGAGAGCGAGGTCCAGCAGGCCTGGTCCGAGGTCACGGGGGTCTGAGACGGCCGCTAGCGGCCGAGCGTGCTGAGAAAGCTTCGCGCCGGGGCCGGGACCCCGTCGACGAGCTCGCGGGTCTCGGCCAGGCCGCGCGCGAAGCTCGGCGTCGCCGGCCTCGATCGGAAGCATCGAGTCCTGAAGCTCTGCGATGCGCCGGCTCGCCTCGGCGGCAGCCGTGATCGCTCGCTCGACGAAGACCTTCACGCCCTGGGAGGGCAGTCCCGGCGACGGCGGCTCGCGCGAAGGCACGTTCAGCCCGTAGCGACCCGGCGAAGCCGGAACTCGTCCGCTTCGCCCGAACGAGGGCCCGCTGCGCCGGGCGGAAGAGGTCGGTTTCGAGGCGGTCCGCGGTGACCTCGTCGAGCAGCTCGAAGGCCGCCCCGAGACAGCCGACAGCGAATCCGATCTGGATCGTCGCCCCTGCCAGTTCGTCGAGAATCTGTCCCCGCGCTTCGACGGTGGTGATCGCCACGGCGCGCAGGTTAGCCGGGTGCCTACTTCGGCATGTAGATGAGGATCACGACGCCGTCCGGGCCGACGACCTTCGATTCCTTGAGCTCGAGCGAACGCTGGGAGCTGGTCGCCCCGAACGCGCGCTTGCCACCGCCGACGACGGTCGGAAAGACCATCAGCCGGACCTCGTCGACCAGGCCCTCCTCCACGAGTGCCTCGACGAGCGAAACGCTGCCGTTGACGAGAATGTAGCCGTCGTATCTCGTCCCTGAGCTTCGCGACCGCGGTCGCGATCTCGTCCGGGGCGATGACCGTCGAGTTGTTCCACTCGGGTTCGCTCAGCGTCGAGGACACGACGTACTTGGGCATCCCGTTGAACTTCTCGGCGAAATGCCCTTCGCGCGACGGCCAGGCCTCCGCGAAGCCCTCGAAGGTGGTGCGGCCCGAGCAGCAGCGCGTCGGCGTCGAGGACCTCGTCCATCTTGAACTTGTCCCCCTCCTCACCCCGCTCGAACTTAAAGGCCCAGCCGCCGTGCGGCGAGTTCTCCGCACCGCCCGGATCCTCGATGACGCCGTCGACGGTCACGAACTGCGAAACGATCACCTTGCCCATGTCAGCACTCCTTCAAGTCGTGGTTGCGCTCATTGAGACCGGGCGCGGCGGAAGACTCATCCCCCGGTGACGGGATCGAAGTCGTAGATGTCGAGCAGGCGGCGGATCTCGTGCGCGACCGACGGGTGACGGAAGACGTCGTAGGAGCGCAGGAACGTGCGATGGCCCCGCGGTCCCGGCCGTAGGCACTCGGGAAAGAGCACCGGATAGGAGACTCGGAAGCCGTACTTCTGCTGCTGCTGCGCGCGACCTCGCAACATGCCGCGGCGGCGCTTGTCACTGAACCTGCGGATGAAGCGACAGCCCCCGCTGCGCGGGCGATCGGGATCGTTCTGCAGGTGGTAGATGACCGGCCTGCGGGCAGCCAGGCGACGGACCGCCTTGAGGTTCAGGTGGATGCCGGCATCCTGAACGGAGAAGAAGTCTGACTGGTGAGGCAGCGCCGATGGTGCGAGATGCCGAAGACGTTCCCGCCGATCCACTCGCCGTGCCCATGGGCCGAGTTGATGGCCGCGCGGATCATCCGGGGGTGCTTGCGGAATCCCTGCGAGTAGAAGTCGAGAAACCACCCGTCGTTGTTGAGCTTCGCTCGCAGCCTTCGCATCATCATCCGGATCGCCCGCGGTGTGCGGTACTGCATCGCGTTGAGAACCACGTCGAACTGCGCACCGGGACTTGCCGTGCGCACGATCCGCCGGATCTGGTGCCAGGCGCGGACCTCGTCGCGATGCGGGTACTGATTGCGCGCGTATCGCAACAGGCCGGTGACCCAGGTGGGATGAAGCGACGCGATCGAGCGGCCGATCCGCCGGGAGTTCGTGTGCGCGACGGTGGAGATCCGCGTGTGCCAGACCCGCGCGGAGATGATCCGCGACTGGGCGGGGGAAAGCGGCCACGGGCGGGAGCACCGGGGGACGCTGCGTGGCCTGCGCGCCGGCAAGCATCGCCAGCGTCGCGGCGATCGCCGCCAGCCCCACCGTAAGCGCTCGTCTACGCGCCCCATCGGGCCGGTTAATAGCAGCCGCGGGGCGCTCAGTGGTGGCGGCGCTTCGGGTACTTGCACTTCGCGCCGCCGCCGAGCGAGAGGCCCGTGCTCTGATCCTCATTCGAGGCCGGCGAGAAGCCGAAGCCGATCCGCTTGCCGTTCGCCGAGAAGACGATGAAGCCGCCGGGCTGGCCCTCGACATCGGGCGGGGAGAACTGGTTGCTGAAGAGCTGGCCGTTGCCCGAGACGAAGAAGTTCGGGTCCTTCTGGCCGTAGATCAGGTCGTACTGGTTGCCGAAGCCGCCGAAGCCAGAGATGTTGATGTCGAGGAAGTAGCCCTCGCTCGACTTTGCGGTCGCTAGAAAGTCGCCGCTCTTGAGCTTGCACTTGAGGGTCGACCACTCGGTCACGAACGCGCCACTGTCCCCGTCGAGCGCCGTGATCTTCGCGGCCGCGGGCGTCGCCGCGAGCAGCGCCAGCGCGAGCGCTAAGAGCAGCGCCCTAAGCGTCCTTGGCTTCATCTTCCGCCGTGGAGGTGCGGGCGCTGGGGCCGGAGTGGTCGGTGTGGCTGCGGGCTTCGGGGTCTCCTTGCCGGTGAGCGCGTCGCGGAACTCGCGGGCCTCGCGCAGGCCCTTGCCGGCCGAGCGGCCGATCGACTGCGGGTCGACCTTGCCATCGACCTTGTCCCCCACGGCTGTCCGAGAGGCCCTTCGCCTTGTCGACCGCCGCTGCGCAGGCCCTCGCCGGCCGACCGCCCGAGCTGCGGCAACCGCTTGTAGCCGAAGACGATCAGCACGACGACCGCGAGAACGAGGATCTCTGGCAGACCCGACCATCGGCCAAGCCTAGAGGGCTCCCCCTCGGTCTCGCGCCGAACCGGCGCATCAGGCGCAGCGCGTCCTCATAATCGCCGCCGCGATGTCGTGGAGGACGACTGATCGGCGGGCTGTCGTCGCTGCGCTCCTGGCCCTGGCGCCGGCCGCCGCCGCGCATCCGCGCAAGCAGCGCAACGTGCGACGATCGCCACCGTCTCCAATCGCGCCGACCTGATCTCCGCCGGCGATGCCCTGGTCACGGTGACCCCGCCGAAGGGCGTCAAGCCGTCGAAGCTGCGCGTGCGCCTCAACGGCGACGACGTCACCGCTCGCTTCGCCGTCCGCCCGAACGGTCTCTTCGAGGGCCGGCTCGAGAACCTCCGCCTCGGCGCGAATAAGCTCGTCGCGCGCGATCCGGCACGGTCGCGCCGCGGCGCTCGAGATCACCAACCACCCCAATGGCGGCCCGTCTTCTCCGGACCGCAGCTTAGCCCTGGGTCTGCCAGGACGACCGCCGTCGACGACCAGTGCAACGAGCCGGCGAAGTACGCTACGAGTACATGCCGACCGAGCGGCACCGGGCTGAAGCCCTATGACCCCGACAAACCGCCGTCGGACGTCGCGACGACGACCACCGACGAGGGCAACGAGGTCCCGTTCATCGTCCGCATCGAGACCGGCTACCAGGACCGCGACCAGTACTCGATCGCGATCCTCTACGACCCCGCAAGCCGTTCGCGCCGTGGAATCCGCAGCAGGGCTGGAACCACAAGCTCCTGATCACCCACGGCGCCAGCTGCGGCATCGACCACACAGTCCGGCACCGCCCCGAGCGTCACCGGCGACACGGTCGGCGTCCCCGGCGCCGGCGGCGGCACATCCAGCCCGACGACCGCGCTCGGGCGCGGCTTCGCGGTGATGTCCACCGCGCTGGACAACGCCGGCCACAACTGCAACCTCGTCACCCAGGCCGAGTCGCTGGTGATGGCGAAGGAGCGGCTGGTCGAGGAGTATGGCCCGATCCGGTACACGATCGGCACCGGCTGCTCGGGCGGCTCGCTGACCCAGCAGCAGGTCGCCAACGCCTACCCCGGCATCTACCAGGGGATCCTCCCGCAGTGCAGCTTCCCGGACGCGTGGAGCACGGGCCAGCAGCTCGTCGACTACCACCTGATGCGGCTCTATCTCGAAGATCCCGAGCCGCTGGTCTCCCGGCGTCGTCTGGACGCCGGACCAGATCGCCGCGGTCGAGGGTCACCCGAACCACGTCAACTCGATCATCCTCGACTCGCTGTACTGGACCGCGCTCGGCGACCCGACCAACCCCTGCGCCGGGGTCACCGACGCACAGCGCTATGACCCGACACCAATCCCGGCGGCGCCCGCTGCACGCTCGCCGACGACGAGATCAACATCCTCGGCCCGCGCACACCGGATCAGTGGGGCCCGCAGGAGCAGGCGCTCGGCCACGGCTTCGCGGGCCTGCCACTCGACAACGTCGGTGTCCAGTACGGGCTCGAGGCACTGAAGACCGGGGCGATCACGCCGGCACAGTTCGTCGACCTCAACGCGAAGATCGGGGGCGGCGACGATCGACTCGGTGCCGACGGCTGCGCGCTTCTCCGCGAGCGAGCCGGCGCTCGCCAACTCGTATCGCAGCGGCGGTGTGAACACCGCCAACAACCTCGATCGGGTCGCGATCATCGACCTCCGCGGCCCCGATCCCGGCGCCTTCCACGACGCCTACCGCAGCTTCGCGATCCGCGCTCGCCTCGAGCGCGAGCACGGCACCTTCGCCAACCAGGCGATCTGGTACGGCCAGGCGCCGCTGATCGGCGACCCGAGTTACACCACCAAGGGTCTGATCGCGATGGACCGCTGGCTTGACGCGGTCGACAAGGACCACGGCGACAAGCCGCTGCCGCAGAAGATCATCGACGACCGCCCGTCCGACATCCAGGATCGCTGCTCGCAGATCGACGGCGTCGAGCGGTCCAGGTGCCGGGCCTCGGCACCGTCTGTCAGACCGACCTCGTCGAGACCAAGTTCGGGACCCCGCGGACCATCGCCGGCGAACCGATCTCGACCGACCAGCAGAAGTGCCGGCTGCAGCCGCTCTCGCGCGACTCATACGCGCCGGTCACGTTCACCGACGCGCAATGGGCCCAGCTTGACGAGGCGTTTCCCAGCGGGGTCTGCGACTGGTCGAAGCCGGGCGTCGATCAGACAGGGCGCGATCCCGTGGCTCACCTATCAGGACGCCGACGGCAAGGTGATCTACGGCGGCAGGCCGCTGGGTGCCCCGCCCCACTCTCAGGCGCTCTCGCGCCACCGCAGCCGCTAGCGGCGGTTGCGGGCATAGGATCGGTTGCGATGCGGGTGCTGCCGGTCACTCCCGGACCACGCTTTCCCGCCGACGGACCGCGGGGCGCCCGCATTCTCCGGCGCGTTCGCGGGATCTTCGTCGAGATCGTTCTGTTCGTCGTCACGACCGCTCTGCTGCCGGTGGCGCTGATCGGTGGCGCCATCGTCGACCTCGTCCTCTGGCTGCGCAGTCGCAAGCACTGGATGGCGGTGCGCTTGGTGGCGATGCTCTGGTGGTTCTTGCTGGGAGAGCTGATCGCGCTCGTCTGGCTGCTGGGTATCTGGGTGGCGAGCGGCGGCCCCTTCGGCGGCGGCTCCCTGCGACGCCATCGCTGGATCTACGTGCTGCGGGTGTGGTGGATCCGCCACCACCTCGGCGGAGTCACCCGCCTGTTCGCGCTTCGGTTCGAGATCGAGGGGCTCGACGACGCGGCCCCGGCGCCGGCCGTGATCATGATGCGCCACGCGTCGATCATCGACAACACGCTGCCCGACGCGCTGATCACCCACACCCATGGGATCGGGCTGCGTTACGTGATCAAGCGCGAGCTGCAGATGATCCCCACGATCGACATCGGCGGGCGGTGGTGTCCGACCTACTTCGTTCGCCGCGGCTCCGGCGACGCTGCCGGCGAGTCGGCGGCGCTTCGCAGCCTCCTCGACGGAATCGGTCCCGGCGAGAGCGTCCTGATCTACCCCGAGGGCACGCGGGCGACTCCGGCGAAGCTCGCCCGGGCGAAGGCGATCATCGCTGAGCGCCAACCCGAGGTCTCGCCGCTCGCCGAGCGTCTCCAGAACGTCCTCCCGCCGCGCCTCGGCGGGCCGCTCGAGCTCCTCGATCAGGCATCGGGCAAGATCGACGTCGTCTTCTGCGGCCACGTCGGCTTCGATGGCTTCCAGCACATCAGCCACATCTGGGCCGGCGGCCTCGTGGGAACGACGATCGCCGTGCGCTTCTGGCGCCACGATGCGGACGAGATTCCCGCGACCGAACAGGAGCGGATCGCGTGGCTCTACGAGCGCTGGCAGGTGCTCGACGACTGGGTCGGCGAGCACCGCGCGGCGGCCGAGCCGGCGGTCGCAGCCACCGCGTAGGTCCTTACCGCCGCCACCGCCGCGCGTTGTCTTCGGTGAACGGGCCCAACGGGGGCCCAGCGATCGAGGAGAAGCGATGCAGGGAATTCGAACCGCGACGGTTGCCGCAGCGATCGGAGTGGCGATGGCGCTGAGCCCCGCCTCCGCGTTCGCCGCGAGCTCCGACCTTTCCGCCGATGTGACCCCCAGCGCAACCCAGGTGACGACCGGTGCCGAGTTCTCGTTCACCGCGGCCGTGAGCAACGGCGGCCCCGATACCGCCACCGGCGTCGGCCTCGTCGACGACCTCTCCAACAAGGTCGATGTCGTTGCGGCGACGCCATCGCAGGGCGCGTGCAAGCAGAAGGGCAACAAGCTCACCTGCGACCTCGGCTCGCTCAGCGCCGGTGCCGCCGCATCCGTGACGATCCGGGTCACCGCAGCCAAACCGGGACAGATCGTCAACACGGCGACGGCGTCGGCGGCGGCTTCCGATCCGTACGCGGAGAACGACAGCGCCAGCGCGACGGTGACGGTCGTCGAAGGGCCGCCGGTGCCGACCTGCGCCGGCAAGACGGCGACCATCGTCGGCACCAGCGGTGACGATCGGCTCGTCGGCACCCCGCGGCGCGACGTGATCGTCGCCCTTGCCGGCGATGACTTCATCAACGGGCTCGCAGGCAACGACCTGATCTGCTCGGGCGCCGGTGCCGACGTCGTCAAGGGCGCGGCCGGGGATGACACGATCCGCACCGGCGGCGGTGGCGACATCGTGCGGGGCGGCAGGGGCCGCGACACCCTGCGCGCCGGAGGGGGCAACGACCGGCTCTTCGGAGGCGCGGGCGCCGACCTGCTGCGGGGCGGCAGCGGTACGGACCATTGCGTGGGCGGACCGGGCAAGGATCTGCGGCGCAGCTGCTGAGCCGAGGCATATCCGCCTGCGGCGTGGGGGGCGTTAGGGTCCCGGCGCCGTGCCTGTGATCCCTCGCTTCCCGCTGATCGGCGACCCGCTGCGCCGGATCCGCCTGCCCGACGACCTCGACGCGCGCGACCGCCGCGGCCGCCGAGGCCGACCCGGAGGCGGTCGGGACTGACCGCCGGAGCAGGTCGAGCGGATCTGGGACGCCGGCGCTCGACCTCTACCGCAGCTGGCGTCCACCCGGCGCTGCAGCTCTGCCTGCGCCGCAGCGGCGAGGTCGTGCTCGACCGCGCGATCGGCCATGCGCGCGGCAACGGGCCCGGCGACGACGAGGACACGCCGAAGGTCGCCGTGACCACCGACACGCCCTTCTGCGTCTACTCGACGTCGAAGGGGATCACGGCGATGGTGATCCACATGCTCGCCGAGCGCGGGCGCTCGCGCTCGCCGACCGGATCGCCGAGTCACATCCCCGAGTACGCCCGCCACGGCAAGGGCGAGATCACGATCGCGCCACGTGCTCGCCCACCGCGCCGGCGTCGCGTCGCTGCCGCAAGGAGGCGCTCGACCTCGACCTGCTCGCCGACCGCGAGCACCTCGTCGAGTTGATCTGCGACGTCAAGCCGGCCTCCTGCCACCGGGCAAGCTGCTCGCCTACCACGCTGTCTCGGGCGGCTTCATCCTCGGCGAGATCGTCTGCCGGACGACCGGGAAGAGCATTCGCGACGTGATCGCCGAGGAGATCCTCGACCCGCTCGGCTTTCGCTGGAACAACTACGGCGTCGACGCCGGCCGACGTCGACGAGGTCGGGCTCAGCTACGTCACCGGTCCGCGCGCTGCTGCCGCCGCTCTCAATGCTCGCCACCCGGGCGCTCGGAGCCCCGGTCGACCACGTGATCGAGATCTCCAACGACCCGCGCTTTCTCACCGGCGTCGTCCCCGCGGCAAGCGTGATCACCAACGCCAACGAGCTCGGCGCGCTTCTTCGAGATCTTCCGCCAGCGGCGGCGAGCTCGACGGCGTCAGCGTGATGCACGCCCGCGACGATCCGCACGCGCGCTGGACCGAGCAGTCGCGGCTGGAGATCGACCTCTCGCTCGTCTTTCCCGACCCGGTTCAGCTACGGCCTGATGCTCGGCGCGAAGCTGATCAGCCTCTACGGCCGCGACACCGACCTCGCCTTCGGCCACCTCGGGCTGATCAACATCATGGGCTGGGCCGACCCCGAGCGCGGCATCTCCGGCGGCCTCGTCACCAGCGGCAAGGCCATCCTCTACCCGGAGGTCCACCGCTTCTACGGGGTCATGCAACGCATCGCTTCGAGGTTCCGAAGGTATCCCGCCGACGAGCATTTCTGATCTAGATGCCGGTCGCAGGGGGAGAGCAGTCATCCGCCGGGCATACGCGCCTTCGCGCGAGCGCGACCTCGATGCCCTGATCGCGATCTCGGATCGGAGTCGATCGAGGTCTCGACGGTCACCGGCCTGCTCGCGGGCCGCACCGAGCCCTACCGCGGGCACGCGGGGCTCGCCCAGTACATGACCGACCTGCCGGCACCTGGAAGCGCCTCGAGCTGCGACCGCAGCAGTTTCACCCGATCGACGACGAGAAGATCCTCGTCTTCGGCCGCGTGCGCGCCTGGCACGGAGTCGGGCTTCCTCGACTCGGCCAACGCCTGGCTGTGGACCCTGCGCGACGGCCGGGTGTTCGCGGTCAAGGTCTTCGCCGACCCGGGCGAGGCCAGGCGCGCCTTCGGCGACCTCCTCGCGGCTGAGCCCCTGCAGTCCTTCGCCGCCGCTAACCGATAACGGGCACGCTGCCGATACGGTCGAACGATGGACACACGCATTGAACGCATCGTGCTCGAGACCGACCGCCAGCGGATCGTCGGCGACCTCCACCTGCCCGCGCGAGGGCTACCGCAGCCGGCTCTCCGACTACCTGAACCACGGCGAGGTGGTCTTCATCCCGCTAGCGAACGCGATGGTGCGCCCGCTCAGCGGCGACGGCCCCGGGCACGACCGCGCGACTTCATCGCTGTCGCCCGCACCCACGTCCACCTCGCCTACCCGGCGACACGGCAACGGCGACGGTCGACTAGGCGATCCGCTCGCCGACCTCGGCCTCGTCGCGGTCGGGTCGCAGCAGCACCACGCGGCCGCTCGTCGTTCACGGCGCCGATCACCAGGCACTCGGACATGAACGGGCCGATCTGCTTCGGTGGGAAGTTGACGACGGCGACGACGAGCGTGCCCTCGAGCTCGGCGCGGTCGTAGTTGGTGATCTGCGCCGACGAGCGCTTCGTGCCGATCTCCGGGCCGAAGTCGATCGTCAGCTTCCAGGCCGGACGCCGCGCCTCGGGGAAATCGTCGACGGCCGTCACGCGGCCGACCCGCATGTCGACGCGCCTCGAACTGCTCCCAGGTGAGGTCGCCGCTCACCGGACCTATGGGGTGAGGACGATCTTCAGCGCCTCGCGACGGTCGTAGACGTCGTAGGCCTCGGCGGCGTCGTCGAGCTTCATGTGGTGAGTGACGAGCGGCGGTCGGGTCGAGCGCGCCGGAGGCCAGCTTCTCGAGCACCGGATCGACGTGCTTGATCACGTTCGCGTGGCCGGTCTTCAGCGTCAGCGCCTTGATCCAGATCAGCCCCATGTGGACCTCGCAGCGCTCGGCGTAGACGCCGGTGGCCGAGACGGTCCCCGCCTTGCGGGTCAGCCGGATCGCGAGGTCGAGCGCGTCGGGATGACCGACCGCGTCGATGGTGGCGTCGGCACCGCGGCCCTCGGTCAGCTCCTTGACCGCTGATCGCGGATCCCCCTCGGTCAGGTGCACGGGCGTCGGCGCCGAGCTGGCCCGCGAGCTCGAGGCGATCGGCGACGGTGTCGACCGCGATGACGGCCGACGGCGCCCTCCGCGAGCGCGGCCTGGACCGCGCAGAGGCCCACCGGCCCGAGGCCGAGGACGGCCGCCGACCGAGCCGGGCTCGACGCCGCACTCGACCACCGCGTGGTAGCCGGTGCCCATCACATCGCCGGCGAACAGCGCGACGTCGTCGCGACATCCCGTCCGGCACCTTGCGCAGGGTGAGGTCGGCGTTCGGGACGGTCAGCAGCTCCGACTGGGCGCCCGGCAGGTCGCCGAGCGTCTTGCCGTGGCCGAAGACGCGCGCGTGGTCGCACTTGTGGAAGTCGCCGCGCTGGCAGAAGAAGCACTCGCCGCAGGCGCTGCCGTAGCAGCCGCAGACGCGGTCGCCGGGCGCGACCGAGTCGTGACGGCGTCGCCGACGTCGACGACGGTGCCGACGTACTCGTGGCCGAGGATGAAGCCCTCCTCCATCGCGACGCGGCCGTGGTAGATGTGAAGGTCGGAGCCGCAGACGCCGCTGGCCTCCACGCGGACGACCGCCTCGTCGTCGGCCCCGAGCGCGGCGTCGGGAACCTCGTCGACCCGGACCTCGCCGGGTGCCTGAAATGTGACGGCGCGCATCTTTCGCGCACTCTACGCACGCCAAACGGATACGGTCGATTCACGCGAACGTTAAGCACACATGAAGGGGTCTGACCCCCTGGATGGAGGAAGAGATGAGTGCTGATCCCGGAGCTGTGCTGATCACCGGCTGCTCGTCGGGAATCGGCCGCGAGACGGCCCGGCGGCTCGCCGGCCGCGGCTGGACCGTCTACGCGACCGCTCGCCGGCCCGAGTCGATCGCGGATCTCGAGGCCGACGGCTGCAAGCTGCTCGCCCTCGACGTCAACGACGAGGCCTCGATGGCCGCGGCGGTCGCATCCGTCGAGGCAGCCGAGGGCGCGGTCGGAGCCCTCGTCAACAACGCCGGCTACAGCCAATCCGGGGCACTGGAGACCCTCCCGATGGAGCGCCTGCGCGCGCAGTTCGAGACGAACGTCTTCGGCCTCGTGCGGATGTGCCAGCTCGTGCTGCCGAAGATGCGCGCGGCCCGGCGCGGGCGGATCGTGAACGTCGGGTCGATGGGCGGCAAGCTCACGTTTCCCGGCGGGGGCGCCTACCACGCCACCAAGTACGCGGTCGAGGCGATCTCCGACGCGCTGCGCTGGGAGGTCGCCGGCTTCGGCGTGCAGGTGGTCCTGATCGAGCCCGGCCTGATCACGACGAACTTCGGCGAGGCCGCGGCCGGCTCGATCGCGGACGCGGCGACCGCGGAGCCCGGCAGGCCCGACGATCCCTACGCCGCCTTCAACGCCGAGGTCGCCGCCGCCACCGCCGGGGTCTATGAGGGACCGATGGCGCGGCTCGGCGGCGGTCCCGACACCGTCGCCAAGACGATCGAGCGCGCACTCAGCTCGGGTCGCCCGCGCCCGCGCTACAAGGTCACCGCCTCAGCGCGCCTGGCGATCGGACAACGCCGGCTCCTCCCCGACCGCGCCTGGGACGCGATGCTGGGGACGCAGTTCCAGCGGCCGGGGAGCGCCTGAGGGCGATGCGACTGGCGGCGGGGATCGTGGCGGTCGTTCTCGCGGCGGCACTCGTCGCCTGTGATGACCCCGCCGAGCCCGCCGCGGAGATCACAATCGCGAGGGCGGCGGCGCCCGCCGAGCTCGATCCCGCGCTCGTCTCCGATCACGACACCCTCGAGCTGATCTGGCTCGTCTACACCCCGCTGCTCACCTATCGCCATACCGACGGCGCCGGCGGCATGGATCTGACGGCAGGCCTCGCCACCGATCTGCCCACGGTCTCCGACGACGGGCGGACCTACACCCTGACCCTGCGCAAGGACCTCACCTACTCCGACGGCTCCCAGGTCGTTGCCTCAGACTTCAAGCGCGCGGTCGACCGCGACCTGAGCCTGGATTCGCCGGCAGCTCCGTATCTGCGCGAGATCTCCGATATCTCGACGGACGACGCCACCGGCGAGATCACGATCGCGCTCGACCGCCCCGACGTCACCTTCGCCTACGCGCTGGCGATGCCGGCGACGGCGCCGGTTCCAGACGGGACCCCGACCAGGGACCTGACCGACGACCCGCCCCCCGGGGTCGGCCCATATGAGCTCGAGCTCGACACCGCGTCGGGCGGGCTGGCCCTCGTGCGCAGCGATTCGTTCACCGACCTCGAGATCCCCGACATCCCGCGCGGCAACCTCGCCCGCATCGACGTGAAGATCGAGCCGAGCGCGGTGCAGCGAACGACCGACGTCCTCGACGACCAGATCGACTCGATCCAGGGCCTGCCGGCGCCGGCGCTGGAGGCGCAGATCGCGACGAGGGCCAGCGACCGCTACTCGGAGTCACCCGCGGCCTCGACTACCTACGCCGTGCTCGATCGCAACCGCCGGCCGTTCGACGACCCGATGGTCCGCGAGGCGGTGCGCGACGGAGTCGACAGCACCGGCTGCTCGTTGATCCCGCCGGGCCTGCCCGGCTATGACCACGACTTCGACACGGGCAACTGCGACCACAGCGTCGCCGTCGCCCGGGCGACCATCCGGCGGGCCGGCGCTGAGGGCGCCCGCGTCGACGTGGGTCCGGGGTCGAGCGAGTCGACCGGTGAATACGTCCGCGTGCTTCGCTCGATCGGGCTCGACCCGCGCGAGCGCGCGAGGGGCCGAGTGGCCACCGAGGTGCTCGACCACTTCGCCGAGACGCCCCAGCCCTTCGACTTCTTCGACCAGGTCGCCGACGAGCCACTGGTCGAGACCAAGCTGGACGAGCTTCGCCTCGACCCCACCGAGGGCGGGTGGGCGGAGCTGGAGCGCTACGTGCTGGCGCCGCCGCAGGCCTACCTCGTCCCGCTCAGCCACGACCGCGTAACAACGCTCTTCTCGACCCGGATGGACCCCGAAAGCGCCTACGTGCACCCGATCTTCGGGAACGACCTCACGAGCTGGCGGCTGAAATAGATTCCGGGAAGGTTCCAGAAAGGTTTGAGGCAGGTTAGAAAGTGCGTGCAGGCACCAGCGTGAGGTTCCCAATGACCACGGGAGCGGCTACTGTGCCCCTCGCATGAGGGTACGCCGGGACTGAGGCGGGGAGAGCTTGGAAGCGGGCGGTTTTCAAGAGGACCATCCGACGCCGATCGCAGCGGGCGTCGATCTCCTCGACCCAGACATCGAGCTGGCACGCACGCCGTGGCAGCTTTTCTGGCGTCGTTTTCGCGACGACAAGCTCGCAATGGCGTCGCTCATCTTCATCGTCCTGCTGATCCTGATGGCGATCTTCGCCCCCGTCGTGGTGAAGATCTTCGGCGCCCCGACCGACTACGACTACCGCGACACGGCGGCGCTCGACCCGCTCTTCGCGACCGCCACCGGCCCCTCGGCAGATCACATCTTCGGCGTCGACCAGCTCGGCCGTGACGTCTTCACGCGCATCGTCTACGGGGCCCGCGTCTCGCTCGTGGTCGCGTTCACGTCGACGATCCTCGCCACCGTCCTCGGCGTCGCCGCCGGCCTCATCGCCGGTTATTACCGCGGCTGGAGTCGACATCCTCATCTCGCGGTCGATCGAGGTTCTGCTTGCGATCCCGTACCTGCTGCTCGCGACCGGGCTCGCGGCGGCGTGCACTCTCGGCGGCGCCGGGTGCCTCGGCGGCGCTGATCAAGCCCGGCCTCGGCGTCGTCATCTTCGTCATCGCCGTCACCAGCTGGACGTACATGGCGCGAATCGTTCGCGGCCAGACGCTGTCGCTTCGCGAGAAGGAGTTCGTCGAGGCGTCGCGCGCCGCCGGCTCGGGAAACATGCGGATCATCTTCCGCGAGCTGCTGCCGAACCTGACGGCGCCGATCATCGTCTCGGCCTCGATCCTGATCCCGCAGGTGATCCTCTACGAGGCGGCCCTCTCGTTCCTCGGCGTCGGCGTCACCAGCCAGCCGAGCTGGGGTCAGATGATCTCCGACGCCACCCCGATCTTCAACTCGGCCTGGTGGTACATGCTGTTCCCGGGCCTCGCCCTCCTGCTTCACCGTGCTCGCCTTCAACCTTGTCGGCGACGCGATGCAGGACGCGCTCAACCCGCAGGACCCGACGGTCCTGACTGAGCCGTCAACACGAACGTTCCCAACTACGCGTACCGAAAGGACAGACGATGCGATCCAAGTCGCTTTGGGTGCTCGCATCCGGGCTGCTTCTGGCGCTGTCGCTGACTATCTCCGCATGCGGAAGCAGTGACAACAGCAGCAGCTCCAGCAGCAGCTCGACGAGCGCAAACTACGAGTTCCCCGCCCCGACGGCGGCGCCTGACGGCGCCAAGCAGGGCGGACATCTGACGTGCTCGCCGCCGGCGATGTCGACTACATCGACCCCGGTGCCGCGTACTACCAGTTCAGCTACATGGTCGACTCGGCCACGCAGCGACAGCTGCAGTCGTGGCAGCCCGCCGACGTCGAAAAGCCGACGCCCGACATCGCCGAAGGCCCGCCGAAGATCTCCGACGACGGCAAGGACATGCAGTTCACGATCAAGTCTGGGATCAAGTACTCGCCGCCTGTCAATCGCGAAGTCAAGTGCGACGACTTCAAGTACGCGATCGAGCGGTCGCTGCTGCCTGGTGTCGCCAACGGCTACGTGACCCTGTATCTGACCGACGTCGTGGGCTTTGCCGACGCCCAGAAGGCGGCCCAGCAGGACCCGACCACGGCTCCGGACATCTCCGGGATCACCTGCAATGGCAACACGCTCGACATCAAGCTCACCGACACGAGCTCAGCCGGTGTCATCGGTGCGCTGTCACTGCCGATCGGCTCGCCGGTCCCGCGTGAGTACGCGTCGAAGTTCGACTCCAAGAACCCGTCGACCTACGGCGACCATCAGGTCGCTACCGGCCCGTACATGATCCAGAACGACAGCTCCAGGGCGAGCTCACCGGCTACACCTCCGGCAAGGAGATCAAGCTGGTCCGCAACCCGAACTGGGACGCGTCGACGGACACGCGCCCGGCGTACCTGGACTCGATCACGTTCCAGGAGGGCTTCTCGGACACCGATTCGGCGGCCAAGAAGATCCTCTCGGGCGATTCCCAGGTCAACGGCGACTTCTCGCTCGATGCGACGTCGCTGAAGCTGGCTGCCACGCAGTATCCGGATCAGCTCACGCTGACTCCGAGCGGCGGTAACCGGTACATCTCGATGAACACGACGAAGCCGCCGTTCGACGACATCAACGTCCGCAAGGCCGTGATCGCCGCCTCGAACCGCACCGACCTGCGCAACACGCGCGGCGGTGAGCTCGCCGGCCCGGTCGCCAACCACATCATTCCGCCGAACTTCAATGGCTTCGACCAAGCCGGCGGATTGGGTGCACCGGCGGGCCAGGACTACCTGGACAATCCGAATGGCGACATGGCCCTGGCCGAGTCGTACATGAAGAAGGCCGGGTTCAGCTCAGGCAAGTGCGAGGGTGACTGCGACGTCACCATCGTCGGCGACGACTCACCTCCTGGCTCGGATACGGCCGAGGTGTTCAAGGATCAGCTCGCGCAGCTCGGGTTCAACGTGAGCCTGCAGAAGGTCGAGCACTCGACGATGTACACGAAGTTCTGCAACGTCCCGAAGAACGAGCCCGACATCTGCACCAATGTCGGCTGGCTGAAGGACTTCCAGGACTCGCAGTCGATTCTCCAGAACACGTTCAGCGGCGACGCAATCGTCCCGTCGAACAACTCGAACTGGCCGCTGCTGGATGACCCGGCCATCAACAAGGCCATCCACGACGCGGTCTACATCGACGACCCTGACCAGCGCGCCGAGGCGTGGGGCAAGGTCGACGAGATGATCATGGCTCAGGCCCCGGTGGTCCCGTGGGTGTGGGACAACCAGGCGAACATCGAGTCCGGCGATGTCGCCGGCGTGATCAACCTGTTCAACGCGAACTGGGACCTCTCGTACACGTCCCTCAAGTAAGGACAGGCTGAACGCCACGAACCGATAGGGATCAGGCCCCGCCGCGCAGAAGCGGCGGGGCCTACCCCGTCTAGCGCACTACTGAGAAGACTCCACCGTGCTCCGCTACACAGTCCGCCGCCTGCTCTGGGCCTTCGCGATGCTGATCATCGTCAGCGCGGTCGTCTTCGTGATCTTCTACGTCTTCCCGACGGCCGACGCAGCGACTCTCCGCGCGGGCCGCAACGCCTCCCCCGAGCAGATCGACAACCTGCGCGAATCGCTCGGCCTCAACGCCTCGATCCCGGAGCAATTCGCCCGGTACATGACACAGGTGTTCACTCCATTCGACTGGTTCCACGCGGACGAGTTCAACGGCGGCACCGGGCCGCTGAACTTCGGCATCTCGCTGTTCCAGTCGAACACCCCGGTCAAGGAGATCATCCTCGACCGCCTCCCCGCCACCGTCTTCCTCGTCGTCGGCGCCGTGATCCTGTGGCTCTCGATCGCGATCCCCGTCGGGATCATTTCCGCGGTCAAGCGCCGCTCGCTTCTCGACCGGGCGACGATGATCACCACGCTCGCCTTCATCTCGGCGCCGGTGTTCTGGCTCGGCCTCGTTGCGCTGTACCTGTTCGCCGACGACGTCGGCGTGTGGCACATCTTCCCTGGGATCGGCGCCTACAACGACGCCGACACCTTCCTCGCGAAGGGGGAGTCGCTGATCCTGCCCTGGATCGTGCTCGCGCTCGCGACGGCGGCGATCTACGCCAGATACCTGCGCTCGCAGATGATCGAGGTGATGGAGGAGGACTACATCCGCACGGCGCGCGCGAAGGGCCTGCCGGAGCGAACGGTGATCCTGCGCCACGCGCTGCGCAGCGCGATCACGCCGCTCGTAACCCTGCTCGGCCTCGACATCGGCACGCTGCTCGCCGGCAACGCGATCCTCACGGAGTCAGTGTTCAACATCCCTGGCGTGGGCAAGGAGCTGGTCGTGGCGATCACGCGCTCCGACCTCGTGGTGATCCAGGGGATCGTCCTCTTCGGCGCCTTCTTCATCGTCATCTTCAATCTGATCGTCGACATCCTCTACGCCTATCTCGATCCGCGGGTGAGGTACCAATGAGCGCCCCGGCGGCCAGTGGAGCCGTACTCACGGTCGAGGACCTGCGTGTGCACTTCCAGACCGACGCCGGCGTCGTCAAGGCGGTCGAGGGCGTGTCCTATGAGGTCGGGCGCGGCGAAACGCTGGGCATCGTCGGCGAGTCCGGATCGGGCAAGAGCGTCGCGAACCTCACCGTGCTCGGTCTCACCCGAGCCGAGAACGCGGAGATCTCGGGCAAGATCTACTTCGAGGGGCGCGACCTCGCCGAGATGAACACCGAGGAGCTGCGGCGAATCCGCGGCAACGACATCGCGATGATCTTCCAGGACCCGTTGTCGTCGCTGCACCCGTACTACAAGGTCGGCAAGCAGCTCGTCGAAGCGATCCAGGTCCACCAGCCCCTATCCGACGGCGATGCCAAGAAGCGTGCGGTCGAGCTCCTAGGCCTCGTCGGGATCCCTGACGCCGAGCGGCGCGCCGGCGAGTACCCGCACGAGTTCTCCGGCGGGATGCGCCAGCGCGCGATGATCGCGATGGCGCTGACCAACGACCCGAAGCTGCTGATCGCCGACGAGCCGACAACCGCCCTCGACGTCACCACTCAGGCGCAGATCCTGCGGCTGCTCGACGCAGCTTCAGGAGGAGTTCGGGATGGCGCTGATCATGATCACCCACGATCTCGGGGTCGTTGCCGAGGTCGCCGATCGCGTCAACGTGATGTACGCCGGCGAGATCGTCGAGTCGGGAACGCTCGACCAGATCTTCTATGACCCACAGCACCCGTACACATGGGGCCTGCTCGGCTCGCTGACGCGGATGGATCGCCCGCGAACCGCCCGCCTGGCGCAGATCGCCGGCCAGCCGCCGTCACTGATCTCCCTGCCCGACGGCTGTCACTTCATGAACCGCTGCCCACATGCGTTCGACGAAGTGCGCCGAGCATCCGCCGCTCGAGTCGCGAAACCACGCGGCCGGCCAGCTCGATCGGTGCTGGCTCAGCCCCGACGAGAAGCGCAACAAGCGGATCGTTAGCTCCGGCGAGATCGGACTCGAATCGGCCGCTGAGGCGAAGGCATGAGCGCCGAGATCCCGACCGCAGAGCCCCGCGCCGATCCCGGGCGCCGGCGGCGACCCGATCCTCGAGGTCACCGACCTCGTCAAGCACTTCCCGATCAAGAGCGGCATCCTCATCGACCGCGAGATCGGCGCCGTGCAGGCTGTCGACGGCGTCTCCTTCTCCGTCGGCGCCGGTGAGACCCTCGGGCTCGTCGGCGAGTCCGGCTGTGGCAAGTCCACCCTCAGCCGCGCGATCCTGAGGCTGGTCGAGCCGACCTCGGGCTCGGTCAGGTTCCAGGGCGCGGAGGTGACCACCCTCTCGCAGAAGGAGCTGCGCGAGCTGCGACCCGAAGATGCAGATGATCTTCCAGGACCCCTACGCGTCGCTGAACCCGCGCAAGCGCGTCGCGCAGATCGTCGGCGACCCGATGCGCTGCACGGCATCGTCAAGCGCGGCGAGGTGTCGCGACACGGTCCGCGAGCTGCTCGAGCGCGTCGGGCTCAACCCCGAGCACTACAACCGCTATCCGCACGAGTTCTCGGGCGGCCAGCGTCAGCGGATCGGGATCGCCCGGGCGCTGTCGCTGAACCCGAAGCTGATCATCGCCGACGAGCCGGTCTCGGCGCTTGACGTCTCGATCCAGGCGCAGATCATCAACCTGCTCGAGGACCTGCAGGGAGAGTTCGACCTCACCTACGTCTTCGTCGCCCACGACCTCGGCGTCGTCCGCCACGTCGCCGACCGGATCGCCGTCATGTACCTCGGCCGAATCGTCGAGATCGGACCCGCCAACGAGGTCTACGAGAACCCGATCCACCCGTACACCGTCTCGCTGCTCTCGGCCGTCCCGATCCCCGACCCGCGCGCCAACGCCGCGCGCAAGCAGATGATCCTCGAGGGCGACGTGCCGAGCCCGGCCAACCCGCCCGCAGGCCTGCCGCTTCCACACCCGCTGCCCGCGCGCAACCGACATCTGCTCGCAGGTCGACCCGCCGCTCGTCAACTACGGCAACGACCACTGGGCCGCCTGCCACCACCCGGTCAACCGCAGCGGCCCCCGGGACAGCCGCCCGGCGATGACCACGACGGGCCCCGCACCGGCAACGCGTAATCACGCCACGCCGGGCGGCCCTCTCTTACCAAGCCTTAACCCTTCGGACCTCGCCGGTGGCCCGCGTCGGTATAGGCTGGCGCCTTAGGAGGAGAACCGCTGCATTTGTGCAGCACGGAGACTTGGGAGAGGGAATGAGAGATCAGCCGGATGATGGTCGCGTCTGCGATCACCGGAGCACTTGGTACTTGGAGTCGCCGCGTGCGGAGCAGCGACTCCGGAGGCGGCAGTGGGACGAGCGGGACGATCATCCGCGGGACGACGGACCAGCCGGTCTCGCTCGACCCGGCCGGCGCGTACGACCTGCCGTCCTACGACGTCATCTACAACGTCTACCAGAACCTCCTGCAGTTCCCGCCCGGCGCAGCAGAAGCCGGTCCCGGAGGCCGCCGACTCGTGCGACTTCACCGAAGACACGACTTATCAGTGCACGATGAAGGACGGCCTCAAGTTCTCCGACGGCTCGCCGCTGACGGCCGAGGACGTCGTCTTCTCGTTCCAGCGCAACGTCGACATCGCCGACCCGAACGGCGCCTCGTCGCTGCTCGCGAACATGAAGAGCGTCACCGGCCCCAGACGACAAGACCGTCGTCTTCAAGCTGAAGGCGCCCGACGCCACGTGGCCCTCGGTGCTTGCCACCGGCTCGTTCGCGATCGTGCCGTCGGACAGCTATCCGGCCGACAAGCTCCAGACCGACAACTTCATCGGCTCCGGCCGCTATGAGGTCGCTCGAGTACGAGCCCGGCCAGCAGACGGTCCTGCAGGCGAACCCCAACTACACCGGGGACGCATCCGCCGAAGACCGACCAGGCGATCATCCAGTACTTCGACAAGGCCTCGGCGCTGAAGCTCGCGCTCGAGCAGGGCGACGTCGACATCGCCTATCGAAGCCTGAGCCCGACCGACATCTCAGGACCTGCAGAACGCCGACGGCGTCAAGGTTGTCTCCGGCGCCGGCGCGGAGATCCGCTACATGGTCTTCAACCTCGACCTGATGCCGGGCGACAACGACGCAGCAGAAGCTCGCGATCCGCCAGGCCGATCGCCCAGACGATCGACCGTCAGTCGATCGCCGACAACGTCTACAACGGCACCGTCAAGCCGCTGTACTCGATGATCCCGACGGGCCTGCACGTACAACGGCCCGTCATTCGACGCGGCCTACGGCGAAGCGCCCGGACGTCGACGCGGCGAGCCAAGACCCTCTCCGACGCCGGCGTGAAGACGCCGGTGCCGCTGGAGATCTGGTACACGCCGAGCCACTACGGCGCCTCGTCGGGCGACGAGTACGCCGAGATCAAGCGCCAGCTCGACGACTCGGGCCTGTTCGACGTGACGCTGAAGTCGACCGAGTGGAACCAGTACTCGGAGGCGGCGTTCACCGACAAGTACCCGATCTACCAGCTCGGCTGGTTCCCGGACTACCCGGATGCGGATGACTACGTGGGGAACTTCTATTCCAACACGAGCTTCCTCAACATCCACTACGACAACCCGGAGATGCAGAAGCTGCTGGCGCAGGAGAAGGCGTCGACCGACGACGTCGACTCGCCAGCAGGCGTTCGACAAGATCCAGCAGATCGGCGCGCAGGACGTGCCGACGATCCCGATCTGGGAGGCCGACCAGGTCGGCGCCGAGCGCGACGGCGTCCAGGGTCTCGAGGACACGTTCGATCCCTCGTTCATCTTCCGGTTCTGGCTGCTCAGCAAGTCAGGCTGACGCCGGAGGAAGTGCAGCCGAAGTGGCCGGCGCGAGCGCGACGCCGGCCACTTCGACGCGAGGCGTACGAAAGCGCTCCGCGCCGCGTAGGCGCCTTCATTTGAGCGGTGGGCCAGGGAAACTCGCTTACGGCGCTACGCGCTGACGCGCCTGGCGCTCGCGATCCCGACCGTCCTCATCCTGCTGACGATGGTCTTCC
The DNA here is from genome assembly GCA_963796815.1 of uncultured Solirubrobacterales bacterium. Taxonomy (GTDB): domain Bacteria; phylum Actinomycetota; class Thermoleophilia; order Solirubrobacterales; family 70-9; genus WHSW01. The sequence continues at coordinate 528,660 of CAWCNF010000005.1, read as the reverse complement.
TGCTGATGCGGGTCGCGCCGGGCGACCCGATCCAGGCGGCGCTCGGGGGCCGGCTCTCGCAGGAGGAGCTCGCCCAGCGCAAGCACGCGGCCGGCTTCGACAAGCCGATCCTCCAGCAGTACGTCGAGTACCTCGGCGACGTCGTTACGCTCGACCTCGGGCACGACGCTGACCGACAACCGCAAGGTCACGTCGATCATCGTCGACAACGGCACCGCGACGGTCGAGCTCACCTTCTGGGCGTTCATCGTCACGCTCGTCGTCGGGATCTCCATCGGGCATCCTCGCGGGCAGATACCGGGATACGCTGGATCGATTTCAGCGGCCGGATGTTCGGGATCATCATCTACGCGGCGCCGGTGTTCTTCCTCGGCTTCCTCGCCCAGCTCTGTTCGGCGCGACGCTGCACTGGTTACCCACCTCCGGGCGTGCGAGCCCGGTGGTCGACTTCGAGCTGAACAAGGTCACGCACTTCTATTTGATCGACACGCTGATCGCCGGCGACTGGAACGCCTTCTGGGACTGCGTCAAGCACCTGATCCTGCCCGCGGTGACGCTCGGGCTGGTGATCAGCGGCGTGCTCATCCGTCTCGTGCGCGTCAACCTGCTGCAGACGATGCGCGGCGACTACGTCGAGGCGGCGCGCGCCCGCGGCGTGCCCGAGCGGCGGATCGTCTACCACCACGCCTTCCGCAACGCGCTCGTGCCCGGTGGTCACCGTCGCCGGCCTGCAGTTCGCGATCCTGCTCGGCGGCGCGGTGCTCACCGAGGAGACCTTCAACTGGCCGGGGATCGGATCGGAGCTGATCCGCTACCTCAACGAGCGCGACTACATCGCCGTCCAGGGGATCATCACGATCTTCGCGCGTGGCGGTGGTCATCGTCTCGCTGATGATCGACCTGATCAACGCCTTCGTCGACCCGAGGGTGAGGTACTGAGGATCATGAGCGCCCCACGCTGGGTGAAGCCGCTGCGCGAGGCCCGCGGCCTGCCGCGGTGGCTGCTGATCGTCGGCGTGTTCATCGTCCTCGGCTTCGTGTTCATGGCGATCTTCGCCCCGGTGCTCGCGCCGTACGGCTTCGATCAGGTGCCAGGACGCGGCCGGACGTTTCCCCAAACAGGCGCACCCCGACTCGACGCACCTGTTCGGGACGACGGTGCAGTCGACCGACGTCCTCTCGCGGATCATCTGGGGCTCGCGTACCGCGATCGAGGTCGTCGTCCTCGCGGTCATCCTCTCGCTCGCTCGTCGGCGTCCCGCTCGGCCTGTTCTCCGGGCTACGTCGGCGGCAAGATCGACCGCGTGCTCGTGATCATCATGGACGCGCTGTTCGCCTTCCCGTACCTGCTGCTGGCGATCGTGATCGCGTTCCTGCTCTCGAGCTCGGTCGGCCAGGGCATCTTCACCGCGGCGATCGCGATCACGATCGTCTACATCCCGCAGTACTTCCGGGTGGTCAGAAACCACGTGATCAGCGTGCGCGAGGAGCCCTACGTGGAGGCCGCGCGCGCGCTCGGAGCACCGCGGCGCACGATCATCAGCCGCTACGTCTTCTACAACGTGATCCAGAGCGTGCCCGCGATCGCGACGCTGAACGCGGCCGACGCGATCCTCACCCTCGCCGCCCTCGGCTTCCTCGGCTACGGGATCCAGCCCACCGACGCGGCCGAGTGGGGCTATGACCTGCAGCGCGCGATCGACGACGCCGGCGCCGGCATCTGGTGGACGGGCTCTGTGCCCGGGCCTGCGCATCGTGCTGCTCGTCACCGGCTTCACCCTCGTCGGCGAGGGCCTCAACGACATCCTCAACCCGCTCATCCGCCATCGCCGCCTGGACCCGCCGGAGATCCCGACGATGCCGAGGGCCGCGCCGCAACGCCGCGGCCGTCCACACCGCCGCACTCGCGACCGAGGCGCGCGCCACGGAGGTCCATCGTGAGTGAGCAGACACGCGGCCGCGAAGCGGCGGCGAGGTGCTCGCCGTCAAGGACCTGCGCGTCTGGTACGGCACCGGCGGCGACCCGTGCGCGCCGTCGACGGCATCTCGCTCGAGATCGCGGCCGGCGAGACCGTCGGGCTGGTCGGCGAGTCGGGCTGCGGCAAGTCGACGCTCGGGCGCGCGATCCTCGGCCTGCTGCCGGAGAACGCGGCCGCGGCCGGCGAGGTCAGCTACCGCGAGCGCAACATGATCGGCCTCGACCCCGAAGGAGCTGCGCGACCTGCGCGGCCCCGAGATCGGGCTGATCTTCCAGGAGCCGATGACGCGGCTCGACCCCCTGCACACGATCGAGGACCACTTCCTCGAGACGCTGCACACGCACGAGCCCGACCTCGACGAAGGACGAGATGCGAAAGCGCTCGCTCGAGACGCTGGCGCGAATGGGCATCCCGCCGACCCGGTTCAAGCAGTACCCGCACGAGTTCTCCGGCGGGATGCGCCAGCGGATCATGATCGCGCTCGCGCTCGTCCTGCGCCCGAGCCTGCTGATCGCCGACGAGCCGACCACCGCGCTCGACGTGATCGTCGAGGCGCAGATCCTCGGCATCCTCGCCGACCTGCGCGTGCAACTTCGACACCGGCCTGCTGCTGATCACCCACAACCTCGGGATCGTCGCCGAGGCCTGCAACCGGGTCGCGGTCATGTACGCGGGCCGGATCGTCGAGTCGGGCGACGCGCGCCAGGTGTTCTCCGAGCCGGCCCACCCCTACACCCGCGAGCTGCTGCGCTCGACGATCTCGCTGCGCACGACCGGGCTCCACTACATCCCGGGCGCGCCGCCGAACCTGATCGACCCGCCGCCCGGGCTGTCGCTTTCACCCGCGCTGTCCGAACGCGATGAGCGTGTGCGCCGAGAAGTTCCCGGTCGCGACGGTCACGCCCGCAGGGCCAGCGGGTCGAGTGCTGGCTGCACGGACCAGTCGGCCGAGATCCCGGCCGGGCGGCGACCGAGCCGCTCGAGCGCGGCGAGATCGCGATCGCGGAGGAGGCGTGATGGAAGCGGCCAGGCCGCAGACGCGCGAGACTGCACGAACACGGGCGAGGACCGCTGCTGCGCGGTGCGCGGCCTGCAGACCCACTTACTCCGTGCGCGGCTCGTTCGCCGATCGCCTGCGCGGGCGCGAGGCGGGCTGCGGTTGCCGCCGTCGACGGCGTCGACTTCGACCTGCGCCGCGGCGAGGTGCTGGGCCTCGTGGGCGAGTCCGGCTCGGGCAAGACGACCCTCGGGCGCACGCTGCTCGGGCTCGTGCCGGCGACGGGCGGCAGCGTCCAGCTCGAGGGCCGACGAGATCACCGGGCTGAGCGAGCGCGAGCTGCGGCCCCTGCGCAGGCGCCTGCAGATCGTCTTCCAGGACCCGCACGCGTCGCTCAACCCGGCGATGACGATCGGCGCCTCGGTCGGCGACCCGCTGCGCTTCCACGGGATCGCCAAGGACCGCGCCGAGCGCGAGCGCCTGGTTGCGGCGGCGCTCGAGCGCGTCGGCCTTGCCCCGCATCGCAGTTCGCCGAGCAAGTATCCGACCGACCTCTCCGGCGGCCAGAAGCAGCGCGCCGTCCTGGCGCGGGCGATCATCCTCGGGCCCGACGTGCTCGTCGCCGACGAGCCGGTCTCGATGCTCGACATGAGCGTGCGGGCGAAGATCCTCGAGCTGATGATCGAGCTCAAGGACGAGCTCGACCTGACGTACATCTACATCACCCACGACCTCGCGACGGCGAAGTTCTTCTGCGACCGGATCGCGATCATGTACCTCGGCAAGATCGTCGAGCTCGGTGCCGCCGAGCAAGATCTATGCGGATCCCAAGCACCCGTACACCGCAGTCGCTGCTGAAGGCGATCCCCGAGCCCGACCCGAAGCGCAGCGTCCCCCGCGACCTGCCGCGCGGCGAGATCCCCGACGCCGTCTCACCGCCGCTCGGCTGCCGCTTTCACCCACGCTGTCCGCGCGCATTCGAGGTCTGCGGCTGGGAGAGCCGCGACCTGCGCACGGCGCTCGAGACGCGCTGGACGAAGCTCGGCGAGGCCGAGTTCGAGGCCGAGCGCGAGCTCATCGGCGACCTCGACACCCTCGACGAGCCCGCCTTCGAGCGCGAAGCTCCCCGCCGGGAGCGGCCACGACGGCGACGACGTCAACGGCGTGCTGGGCGCGATGCGTTCAGAGACCGCCGACGACCCGTTCTGGAAGGGCGTCGCCCGGACGTCCAGCGAGCGCGACGGGGTCGAAGTCGAGTTCCACCAGGGGCCTCGAGCCGCGCCAGCTCGAGGTCGACGGCGTCGCCGTGCAGTGTCACCTGCACGACCCCGAGGCGCTCGCCGCCGCGAAGCAGCCAGCGCCCGAGCAGCCGAAGTCCTAGAGACGCCTGGGCGCTAGACGCGTCTGGCGCCGCCGGCCACACGCGGCCAGATCAGCAACACGAGGCCGATCAGGATCACGGCGATCCCGAGCGCGTAATGGACGAGGATCGCAAGCACGATCCCGATGACGATGAGTAGTAGTGAAAGTTCCATGCGCCCACGGCTACCCGCGCGAAATCCGCAGCTAAACGCGGCGCCCTCGGTGTTTCGAGCCGACCGGACGAGGCTGTTCGCCATCCGTTCGGTCACGGGAGTAGATTCCCGCGCGCCGCAACCCGAGGAGGAGAGAGACCTTGGAGACCACCGGACAAGGACGTCTGCTCGTCATCGCGATCGCAACTTGGTCGATCGCCGCTTCGATCATCGCGGCGTCCGGCGGCGCCGGCGCGGCGAACGACAGGGGCGTCGAGCCTGAAGATCGCGGCCCCGAAGCAAGCAAAGCTCATCTCGTCCGGCAAGGTCAAGGTCTCGATCAGCGGCGGCGAGGGCAAGGCGCGCGATCACGGTCGCGCTGGATCAGGACAAGTCAGAAGACCACCGTCGCCAAGACGAGGTCGAATCTCGGCGGAGCGCGAGCACCTCCGCCTCAAGCTCAACGACGACGGACAGCGCCTGGTGCAGAGCTGCCTCAAGACCAAGGCTCGTCGTCGACTGCGAAGGCGCGAAGCGGCGCGCAAGCTCGGCCAGGCAAAGGCGCGATGAAGCGCGACCGCAAGCGCTGCAACGGCGCGAACCCCGTCGGCGTCGATCTCGCCAACGCCGACCGCTGCGACTTCATCGACGCCAGCGGGCGAGGAGTGCCTGTTCCCCTATCCCAACGACTACTTCACGCGCCCGGACTCGACGACGGACACCGGGCTGCGCCTCAACCTCAACCCGGCCTCGACGCCCGCCAACGTCGACGGGGTCCACATCGATCCGACCGACATCAACACCTCAGCGACGGCTTCAGCCCTGGGGCGCTGATCCTCCTCCACGTCCCCGGCATGGACACGCCGGCCGCGTTCGACCAAGACCGGCGCGGTCCCGATCGCGCGCGAGGGCGAGTCGTTCGACGCAAACCAGCCGGTCGTCCTGATCGACGCCGCCACCGGCGAGCGCCAGCTGATCTGGACCGAGCTCGACTCGAACGCGACGTCACCGGCGGAGACCGACCTGCTGATCCACCCGGCGAAGAACCTCACCGACGGCCACCGCTACATCGTCGCCCTGCGCAACATCAAGACGCTGCCGGGCAAGCACGATCCCGGCGCCCGAGGGCTTCCGCCTGTATCGCGATGACATCCCGACCGGCGTCAAGCGATCGAGAGCCGCCGCACGCACTTCGAGGAGCTCTTCAAGCCGCTGAGCGGCGCGAGATCGCGCGCGACGACCTCTACCTGACCTGGGACTTCACGGTCGCCGCACGCGCAACATCACCGAGCGGATGCTGTCGATCCGCGACGAGGGCTCGCGCAGCTCGGCGACACGACGCCCGGGCGACGGATTCGCTCAGGGCCACGCTCCGAGTTCACGATCACGCCCGAGAACGTCACCGACTTCACCGCTCTGCTCCGGCACCGATACGACCGGCCGCGGGCGCGCAGGACATCGCGACGATCGAGGGCACGATCACAGGTCCCGTGCTACCTCAACCAGCCCGGCTGCCCGTCGGGCTCCCGCTTCAACCTGGACGCAAACGGCCTCCCGCAGCGGATCCCGGGCAACTTCTACGACGCGCGCTTCGGCTGCAACATCCCGCGCTCGGCGGTCACCGAAGGCGGCGGCCGGCACCCCCGCCGGCATCGGCAGCGGCGCTGCTCGACGATGTACGGGCACGGGCTGTTCGGCGAGTACGACGAGGTCTTCTCGCAGAACGTGCGCCAGCTGGGCAACGAGAACAACGTGATCACCTGCGGCGCCGACTGGATCGGGATGGCCGACGAGGACATCGTGCCCGAGGCGCTGCCCGCGCTCCAGGACCTGTCCAAGTTCGCGCCGCTGACGGACCGCCTGCAGCAGGGCTTCCTCGACTTCGTCTACCTCGGCCGTGCGCTGAGCATGCCCGACGGCTTCGCCGCGAACGCCGCCGTTTCAGTTCAACGGCAGCCCGGCCCTCGACAACGTCGAACGTCTCCTACTACGGCAACAGCCAGGGCGGGATCGCCGGTGGCGCGCTGACCGCGATCGAGCCCGACGTGACCCGCTCGGTCCTCTACGTGCCGGGCATGAACTACGGCGGCGTGCTGCTGACACGCAGCATCGACTTCGCCAACGACCTGTGCTCGCAGATCCTGTACGCCGGCCTATCCCGACGAGGGCGAGCGGCCACTGCTGCTGTCGATGATCCAGTCGCTAGTGGGACCGCGGCGAGCCCAACGGCTACGCCAACCACATGACGACCGACCCGCTGCCGGGCACGCCCGCAGCACCACGTGCTGATCGAGATGGCCTACGGCGATCATCAGGTCGCCAACGTCGTCGACCGAGGTCGAGGCGCGGACGATCGGTGCCCCGCTGCGCCAGCCGGCGATCGACGCGAACCGGCTGCCGGCCGGGCTATGGATCAGCCGCTCTTCGACCTGCCAACGCTGGGCGAGCTTGCCCGGCCGACGGCAACGGGATGTTCGTCTGGGACATCGGCCCGAAGCGCGCCAGCGGCAATCCGGCGCCCAACGACTCCTCGGTACAGACCCGCCGCCGATCACCAACACCGCGCCCGACGACAGCTTCGGGGTCGACCCGCACGACACGGTGATCCGCAGCTCGCCGCTGATCCGTGCGCAGATCGCGGACTTCATCAAGCCCGGAGGGCCGATCACCGTCCCGCTGCCGGCTGCGACACGCACGCGTGCTACGCGGCCGGCTGGAACGGCGCCCCGTAGGAACCCGGCGAGAGTCACGTTGCTCGCCACCCAGGTCGGCTGGGCGAGGTGACTCGCGGCGTGACGGAGTCCCACGAAAGGCGCGCGGTTGCGCGCCTAGGAGTGACGCACCGCTTAGGACGCGGCCGGCTGGAACGGCGCCCGTAGGCCGCGGCGACTAGCTCGCGCTCTCGGGGAGCGGCGGCGTCTTCGGCGGCGTCGTGCGTCCGTCGCCGTGTCGGTGTCGTGGAACAGCTGGCCGCCACCGCTGGCGCTCGACGGCCACCAGATCTTGTCGCCGATCAGCTCGACGGCGGCCGGGACCATGATCGTCCGGACGATGAACGTGTCGAGCAGGATCCCGAGCGCGACCATGAAACCGAGGTCGAAGGTGAAGGTGACCGGCAGGGTCATCAGCACCGAGAACGTGCCGGCGAGGATCACGCCGGCGCTGGTGATCACCGGGCCCGGTCGCGCCGAGATCGCCCGCAGCATGCCCTCGCGGGTTCCGTGGGTGCGCGCCTCCTCGCGCACGCGCGCCATGAGGAAGATCGTGTAGTCGATCCCGAGCGCGACCAGGAAGATGAACGCGAAGGTCGGGATCGACGCGTCGAAGCCGGCGTCGCCGACGACGAAGCGGATGAAGAGGATCGAGATCCCGAGCGTGCAGAGGAACGACAGGACCACGCTCGCGATCAGCACCAACGGCGCCACCACCGCCCGCAGCAAGACGGCGAGGATGATCGCGATCACCAGCAGCGCGAGCGGCACGATGACCTTCAGATCGCTCTCGGTCGCCTGATCGAAGTCGTACTGGATCGCGCTCCCGCCGCCGACCAGCACGGTCGCGCCGGCCGCCGAGTCCGGCGACGGCGTCGCGGATGTGGGGCACGATCCCGCAGGGAGGACTTGGTGTAGCGGGTCGCCGTCGAGGACCACGGCCACCGAGCCGATGGTGCCGTCGGTCGACTCTGACCCGGTGGGCGTCGCCGATGGCGACCCCGTCGACGCCCGCGGCGGCCTTCGCCGCCGCGTCGACCTGCGCCGGCGTCACCGGCGCCATCCGCCGGACTCGACGAGCATCGTCATCGGCGCGAGAACGCCGGGCGGGAACGCCTTCTCGAGCAGCTTGAAGCCCTCGACGGCCTCGACCGGCTTCTTGAAGAACGTCGTCGTCGAGTAGTCGACCTTGTAGGCGATGAGCCCGAGGGCGCCGGCGATGAAGACGACTGAGCGTGACCGCGAGCGCCGGGCCCGGGCGCTGCAGGACGCGGTCGCCGAAGCGCCGCCAGGCGCCGGGCCTTGCGTCGCGTGCGCCTTCGGGGTCGTACTCGACGGTCTTGCGCCGCGGCCAGAAGCCGCGGCGCCCGAAGATCGTCAGCAGCGCGGGCAGCAGCGTCAGCCCGGCAAGCAGCGAGCTCGCGACGCCGATCGCGGCGACGGGCCCGAGCGTCGACGTGTTGCGCGAGTCGGCGACCAGCAGCACGAGCATCGCCAGGGTCACCGTCAGGCCGCTCGCGAGGATCGCCGGCCCCGAGCGCGTCAGCGCGTGCCTCATCGCATCGTGCTTGTCCTCGGTTCGTCGCAGCTCCTCGCGCAATCGCGAGACCAATAAGCAGGCAGTAGTCGGTGCCGACGCCGAACATCAGCACGATCAGGATCGAGGTCGAGTTCGACGGAGACGGTCGCGCCGCTCTTCGCGAGCAGGTAGATGAAGCCCTGGGCGATCGTGTAGGCGAAGAAGACGACGATCAGCGGGGTCAGCGCCACCAGCACGCGACGCGGTAGATCGCCCCGAGCAGGACCAGCACCAGCAGGACGGTCGCGAGCAGGAGCTTGGTGTCGATGTCGCTGAAGACCTCGTTGGCGTCGGTGTTGAAGCCGAGGTCGCCGGTGAGCTTGATCTGCATCCCATCGGCCTCGTGAGCCGGTGGTGTCGCGCACGAGCTTGCCCCAGTCGGCCGGCTTGTCCTGAAGTTGGTCGGTACGACCAGCACGGTGTAGGCGAGCGATCCGTCGGCGGAGACGAGCCCCTTGCGGCGCTGCCTGCGGGCCGAACGGCTGCAGTCGGCGGCTGCGGTGAGCGGCAGCTGGCCGTCGGGCAGCGCCTCGAGCTTCTCCGCGTCGGCGGCGATCGTCCGCCTTGTCGGCCTGCGGTGAGGCCGCCGTCGCGCTGGTAGACGATCAGCCCCTGGCTCGTCTCCTGCGAGGGAAATCTCGAGTCAAGCAGTCTCGACGACGCGGGTTGACTCGGCGCTGGCGGGCAGGAACGAGGCCGTGTCGTCCGTGCGTCTCGTCGGCGAGCTTGGACCCCGAGCGGCATCATCACGACGACCGCGACGAGCCAGACGGCGACGACGGCCCACTTGGCGCGGCGACCGGAGACGATGGAGGCGAGACGATTCACGGTCAGCGAAGCTAGCGAAGCGACCGCAAGAACGGCGTTTCATCTCGGTAAGGATCTGACAACCAGCGATCAAGCGGGGGGCCGTTCGGACCGATAACACCCGCATGAGACGCCAATTGGCGATTCTGAGTGCCTGCGTGGGCGTGGCCGCGCTGCTTGTGGGCTGCTCGGACTCCTCGTCGCAGCCTGCGCCGGCGGAGACACTCGCTGTCGCCGAGCGTGACTTCGCGATCAAGGCACCGCGGGAGATCGCCCCAGGCGAGGTGCGAATCTCGGTCGACAACAGGGGACCCGCTGCGCACGAGTTCATCGTCGTGCGATCCGATGGCGCGCCGCTGCCGCTTCGCAAGGACGGACTCTCGATCGACGAGGACTCTGTCGAGGATCGGACCGTCGCCGCGCTCGAGCCAGAGCTGCCGGGCACGCACGAGATCGACGCCACCCTCGCCCCCGGCCGCTACGTGATGTTCTGCAACATGAGCGGCCACCTGATGAGTGGCATGAAACGGACGTTGGTCGTCGGATGAGACTGCGCAGCGGGACCGAATTCCAGCCGTTCGCGCCACGCGGCCGCGGGGCGATGATCGCGATCCTGGCGACCATCTGCCTGGTCTCGGCGTTGACGGTCATCATCTCCACCCGGACGACGTCCGGAGCTCGCAACCAGGCGTCAGTCGTCGAGATCGCGGGGCGTCAGCGCACGCTCGCGGAGCGCTATCTGAACGATGTCCTGCTCAAGCTCAAGGGCGCCTCGGCCGACCCGGCCTACACGGCGTCGGTGCTTCGCGCGAGCGCGAAGGTGCTACTCAACGGAGGCGAGGCGCCGGGCCTAAACGGCGACGATGACGAGGTCGAGCTGCCGCCGGCCACAGCCCCCGACGTCCGCGCACAGCTCAAGCAGCAGGCGAAACTAGTCAACGACCTGACGGCGACCGGCAAGGCGGTCCTCGACGGCCGGCCGGTGGACACGGTCGAGCTGACCGCGGGCGAGACGCCCAGGCGCTCCGACCCGATCTACCGCCTGCGGATCCTCGCCGCCCTCACCTCCAACATTTCGCTCAACGCCTCGCGGGCGATCGCGACCGGGGCCGACGACAAGGTCGACAACCTGATCACCACCCAGATCGCCCTCGGCGCCGCCGGGCTGTTGATCTCGTTCGGGCTCGCCGGCGCGCTCATCGCCGCAACACGGCGCCAAACGGCCCATTTCAGAAGCCTCGTCACCGCCTCGACTGACCTGGTGCTGGTCTTTGGCCCCGCCGGCTGCGTATACGCGAGCAAGTCCGTGACCGAGGTGATCGGCGTCAGCGAGAACGAACTGCGCGGAGCCGGCTTCCTCGGTTACGTCCACAAGGACGACCGCGCGCTCGTCAAGGAGGTGGCGGCGAACGGCGGCACCGGTGAGGTCGTCTTCCGCGTAACCAACCGGTTCGGCGAGTGGCGTCACCTCGAGGCACGGGTCACCGACCTACGCTCGGACCGCCACGTGCGCGGGATCGTGCTCAACGCTCGCGACATCAGCGAGCGGCTGCGACTCGAGGAGGCGCTCACGCACCAGGCCTTCCACGACGTCCTCACAGGCCTGCCCAACCGCGCCCTGTTCGCCGACCGCCTCGAGCAGGCGCTGGCTCGGGCACGGCGACCGGGCGCCTCGGTCGTCGTCATGCTTCTCGACCTCGACGGCTTCAAGCAGGTCAACGACAGCCTCGGACACAAGGCGGGCGACGAGCTCCTGCAGACCGTCGCGGGCCGGTTCGACGCCGTCATCCGCCCCAGCGACACGCTCGCGCGGCTCGGCGGCGACGAGTTCGCGATCCTCCTCGAGGGCGTTCTCGAAGCCGAGGCGCTGCGGCTCGCGACCCGCCTGAGCGACGAGCTCTCTGAGCCGATCTCGATCGCCGACCACGAGCTCGCGATCAGCGCGAGCATCGGCATCGTCGCCAGCACCGACGGCCAGGCGCGGGCCGAGGACCTGATCCGCGACGCCGACGTGGCGATGTACGCGGCCAAGGAGAGCGGGCGCGGGCGCTACGAGGTCTACCACCACGACATGGCCCGCGAGTTCGGGGAGGTCCTCGGCCTCGAGCACGAGCTCCGTCTCGGACTCGGCCGCGGTGAGGTCACGGTCCACTACCAGCCAGAGGTCACCGTGCCCGACGGCGAGATGGTCGGTGTCGAGGCGCTTCTGCGCTGGAACTCGCCGACCCGCGGCCAGGTGTCGCCGAGCGAGTTCATCCCGATCGCCGAGACGACCGGCCTGATCTTCCCTCTCGGTGAGTTCGTGATCCGCGAGGCCTGCCGCCAGACGGCCGAATGGCTGCGCGCCGGCCTGTTGCCGGAGCGGTTCATCACCTGGGTCAACGTCTCCGCCAAGCAGCTCGCTCAGGGCGGGATCAGCGATCTCGTGAAGGCCGAGCTGAGCAGGGCAGTAGTGCCACCGCGACGCCTGGGGCTCGAGGTCACCGAAACGGCGATCATCGAAGGCGCCCCGGGCGACCTCGCGCGCGGCGAGCTCGAGGACCTGCGTTCCATCGGGGTGCGGATCGCCATCGACGACTTCGGCACGGGCTTCTCGGCGCTCGGGCAGCTGCGCCGCTTCCCGGTGGACGTCCTGAAGGTCGACCGCTCGTTCGTGCAGGGCGTCGAGCTCGACGCCAAGGACCGGGCGATCACCGCGAACCTCGTCAATCTCGCGCACTCGCTCGGGCTCCAGGCCGTGGCCGAGGGCATCGAGCAGCAGGGGCAGCTCGACTCGGTCGACGCCGTCGGCTGCGACATCGCCCAGGGCTTCCTCTTCGCCAAGCCGGGTCCGGCGAGTCAGATCACCGACCTGCTCGCCGCGAAGCTCACCCCCATCGCCTAAACGTCCAGATGCCGCCTCGACCGTGATCGGTGCGGGTATCGGGTGCAGAACGGAAGGGATTGAGAGGAGTTACTACGGATGCACCCTTCGAAGACTTACGCAGAGATCACTCGGATTCGCGCCGACCTGCTCGACCTGATCGGCGAGGTCAGCTCCTCGTCGCGCCGGTTCGACCGCCGGGCGAGCGCAATTCAGGACGAGCTGCTGATGGTGTCCAACACCCTCGGCCGTGTCGCGGGACGGCTTGCCGAGGAGCGCCCGCTCAGCCTCGTCAGCTCAACCGACTAACACAGGGTTAGGATCACGCTTGTCGTGATCCTGGAAGCAAGGAAAGCTCTCGAGGGGCCGGACACCCCGCAGGAGAGGGCCGCGCGCGGCAAGGCGGCGCGCGCGAAGGTTCCGCGGAGCGCGCACGGCGAGTGGGAGCCGGCCGCCGACCGGCCCGATCCGGTCCAGGTTCTGCGCGATGGCGATAAGGGCCGCGTCGCCGAGCTGGTTCCCCTCCGCTACGAGCGGATGCTCGCGTCGCCGTTCAGCTTCTACCGCGGAGCGGCGGCGATCATGGCCGGTGACCTCGCCCCAACCCCGACGTCCGGTTTTCGCGTCCAGCTCTCGGGCGACGCTCACCTGTCCAACTTCGGGTTGTACGCCGCGCCCGATCGCCAGCTGGTCTTCGACCTCAACGACTTCGACGAGACCTTCCCTGGCCCGTGGGAGTGGGATGTGAAGCGGCTTGCGGCGAGCCTTGAGATCGCCGGGCGAGACCGGGGGTTCAGCGATGCCGAGCGCAGCGCCGCCGTCAGCGGCGGCGTGGCGAGCTACCGCAACACGATCCGCAACCTCGCGAAGGTCAGCAACCTCGACGCCTGGTACACGCGGATCGACGTCTCTCGGCTGCGTGAGCTGGTCGCCGAGGACAGCACGAAGCGGGGCCGCCGGGAGCTCAACCGCGCCATCACTCGGGCCGAGGGCAAGACCCGCGAGCGGGCGCTGGCGAAGCTCACCGAGACGGTGGACGGCGAACTGCGCTTCGTCAGTGATCCGCCCTATCTCGAGCGTGCCGAGGACATCTGGCATCGCGAGGTCGGTGGCGAGATCGCGGTCGGCGACATCCTTGCCCCCTACCGACGCAGCCTCCCGCCAGACCGCCGCAATCTCCTCGAGAGCTACCGGGTGGTGGACGCAGCGCGCAAGGTGGTGGGGGTCGGAAGCGTCGGCACGCGCTGCTGGGTGGTCCTGTTTCTCGGACGCGACCACAGCGACCCGCTCTTCCTCCAGTTCAAGGAGGCGGGCACGTCCGTGCTGCAGAAGTACCTGCCCGGCAACGAGCGCCACCACGGACGTCGCGTCGTCGTCGGTCAGCAGCTGCTGCAGGCGGCCAGCGACATTCTGCTCGGCTGGTTGTCGGCCGACGGGATGGACGGGCGCAAGCGTCATTACTACGGTCGCCAGCTCTGGGACCAGAAGGGGTCGGCCGAGATCGAGCGTCTCGATCCCAGGGAGCTGTACGTCTATGCGGCCCTGTGCGGCGCCGCGCTCGCCCGCGCGCACGCCCGATCGGGTGAGCGAATGAAGATCGGCGCCTACCTCGGGGCGGGAGATACGTTCGATCGCGCGATCGCGGCGTTCTCGGACGCCTACGCCGATCAGAACCAGCGCGATTACGAGCGGGTCAGGGCAGCGGTCTCCTAGATGTCGCGCAGGCGCCTGGCCGCGTTTGCGCTGGCCGTAGCCGCGTCGGTCGCCCTGCTCGCCGCAGCGGTCACCGGCTACACGAACCGCGCGTTCTTTAGCGCCGACCAATTTGCCGCACGGGCGAGCGCCGCGCTCGACAACGACGCCGTCACCACCGAGGCGGCGAAACGCATCAGCGACCAGCTTGTTGCCGTGGAGCCGAACCTTGTCGCGGTGCGACCGGTGCTCGAGGGCGTGGTCGGGGGCATCGTCGGTGGCGGTGCTTTCCAGGACGTGTTCCGAGCCGGCGTTTCCGACCTGCATCGAGCGGTCTTCGAACAGGACGAGGACACGGTCACGCTGACCCTTGCCGACATCGGCGCCACGCTACGGGGCGCCCTCGCGGCGCTCGACCCGAAGCTGGCGAAGCAGATTCCCGCGCAGCAGACCCTGTCGCTCGTCGATGGCGACCTGCCGGCGCCGGTGGCGGCCGCAATCGCGGTCGCCGACGCGATCCGCTGGCTGCCGCTCCTGCTGCTCGTCATCGCCGTGATCCTCGGCGGCGGGGCGATCCGGCTGGCGCCCGACGCGCGCCGCGGGTGGATCGCCATCGGCGCGTCGATCTCGGTTGTCGCGGTGCTGTGCCTGGTAGGCCTTCGCGCGACCGAGGCGATCCTCCTCACCTCGATCGACAGCGCCTCAGGTCGCGATGCGGTCTCGGGAATCTGGGACGCCTTCCTCGCTGACCTCTGGAGGGGGATCATCCTCATCGCGATCAGCGGCGCCGTGATCGCGGCAGCCGCGTCGTCCCTCCTGCGCCCGGTCGACATCGGCGCGCAGATGCGTCGGGCATGGGCCCTCGCCAGCACGACCCCGAAAAGTGTGCGGTGGCGGGCGATCCGCGCGATCGTGCTGATCGTCGCCGGCGTCCTCATCGTGATTCGCAATGACGAATTCGTGAGCCTCGCGGTGACGATCGTCGGCCTCTACATCGCCTACGCGGGCGTCGCCGAGCTGATGCGGCTGACCACGGCCACGCCCGGCCAGGCGGTTGCCGACCAGCGCCGCGGGCGCTCCACGCTGGTCGCGGTGGGAATCACGGCGGGAGCGATCCTCGGCCTTGGAGCCATCTTCATCGGCGTCGGCGGGCTCAGCGAGCGCTCGCTGGCGGTGCAGACCGAGGGCTGCAACGGCTCGCAGTCGCTGTGCGATCGGACGCTGAACGATGTCGCGTTCCCATCCACCCACAACTCGATGTCGGCGGCAAGCAATCCCGGCTGGCTCTTCGCCCAGCAGGAGAAGGGGTTCACCGACCAGCTTCGCGACGGCATCCGCGGCCTGCTGATCGACGCCCATTACGGGGTCGAGACCCAGGACGGGACGATCAAGACCGATCTCAGCGACCTGTCGAGCAGCGAGCGCCAGGCCTACGAGGCCGAGCTCGGATCAGACGCGCTCGACGCCGCCCTCCGCATCCGCGACCGCATCGTCAGCTCACCGGAGGTCGGCCCCAAGAAGGTCTACCTGTGCCATCGCTTCTGCGAGCTCGGAGCGATCACGCTCGACAAGTCGTTCGGTCAGATCCGCGACTTCCTGGCCGCGAACCCGGACGAGGTGCTCGTGATCGTCATCGAGGACTACGTCGATCCCGAGGAGATCGCGGCGGCCGCCCAGCGAACCGGGTTGCTCGACTACATCTACAAGGGTCCCGTCGACGGCCCGCTGCCGACGCTCCAGCAGATGATCGACTCGGGCGGGCGAGTGCTGATGCTCGCCGAGAACGAGGACGGCGGCCCTGAGATCCCCTGGTACCACGCGGGATACGACGCCCTGCTTCAGGAGACGCCGTTCTCGTTCCACAACCCGTCGCAGCTCACCGATCCGGCAAAGCTTCCGGCCAGCTGCGAGCCCAACCGCGGGCCGGCCAGCGCACCGCTGTTCCTCATCAACCACTGGATCGACACGTCGCCCGCGCCGAAGCCGTCGAACGCGGCGAAGGTGAACACGCGCAAGGCGATCCTCGATCGGGTGCACACGTGTGAGGACCAGCGCGACCTCCTCGCCAACCTGATCGCGGTCGACTTCTACCGCGAGGGCGACGTCTTCGGCGCGGTCGCCCAGCTCAACGACGAGCGCTGAACCAGGCGCCTCAACGGCGGCGCGATCGGCTCCGCTGCGCTCCGCCTCCGGCTCGCTTTCGGCCGGGCCCTCGGCCTCGACGTTCTCGGTCGCCGCCGGCTTGCCGTTGCGCTCAGCGCTCGCGCCATTGCCGTTGCCGTTCGACGGCGCATCGACCTTCGCGGCGCCCGGGCGCCGCAGCGGTTTCGTGACCCTGGTAGGGCCCGGGCTTCGGCCTGACCTTGCCGCCTGGGAACGCCAGCCGCAGGATCGTGCGCTGCACCGAACGCCACTGCTTGCCAAACGGGCCCGTGTTGTACGGCAGCCCGTAGCGCTTGCAGACGTCGCGCACCTTCGGCGCGATCTCGCCGTATCGGGTTGACGGCATGTCCGGGAACAGGTGGTGCTCCACCTGGTAGCCCAGGTTCCCGGAGGCGACGTGGAAGAAGGCGCTGCCCTCGATGTTGGCCGCGCCGAGCAGCTGGCGTACATACCAACCGCCCTTGCTCTCGTCCTCGACCTCATCCTCGGAGAACGTGTAGGTCTGGTCGGGGAAGTGACCGCAGAAGATGATCGCGTTCGACCAGAAGTTGCGCACGATGTTCGCCGTCACGTCCGCCCACATGGTCGAGCGGAAGGTCCGCTTGAACTCGTCGACGTAGGCGTCGGTGATCGCCGCCCGCGGCGACGCTGTCGGCTTGCTGCGGCGCAGGGCCGCGGCGAGGCGGCGCTTGGGGGCGGGCGTGCGCCGCTGGCGCAGTGCCTCGGCGCCGGCGGCGATGCCGGCCATGATTCCGGCGGACAGCGCCGGGAACGCGATGTAGTCCTTGACGATCTGCGCGCGTGCCTTGCCGGCGATCCCCTTCAGCTCCTCGCGCACCTGCTCCTTCGACTTCTCGCCCGTGCGGATCGCTTCGAAGTCGAGGTCGTGGAAGGCCACCCCCCACTCGAACAGGGCCATCAGGAGAACGTTGTAGACGGGCTGGGCGAGGTAGACCGGATGCCACTTCTGGTGCGGATCGATCCGCATGATCTCGTAGCCGAGATCCTTGTCCTTGCCGCGAATGTTCGTGTAGGTGTGGTGGACGTAGTTGTGGGAGTGCTTCCACGCCTCCTTGGTCGAGGCGGTGTCCCAGTCCCACGTGGAAGAGTGGATCTCCGGATTGTTCATCCAGTCCCACTGGCCATGCATGACGTTGTGGCCGATCTCCATGTTCTCGAGGATCTTGGCCGCTGACAGCGAGGCGGTTCCCAGCAGCCAGAGCGGCCAGAAGCGCGAGCCGATCAGCTCCACGCGCCCCATCACGACGAGACGGCGGTGCATCTCGATCATCGACTTGATGTAGACGGCGTCGCGCTCGCCGAGGTCGTTGAAGACCTCGTCGTGGATCGCGTCGAACTCTCGGCCGAGCTGCTCGATCTCCTCGTCGGAGAGCTTTGCAAGCGGGCTCTCGATGGTCTCGGTGCTCATGTTCTCCTCTTGGTCGGTTCAATTTTCGAGTTCAAGATCGATTTCAACTGGGCCCTCGGCGGCGTTGATGCAGATGCGGACGGTCTCGCCCTCCTCGCCGTGGACCTCGCCGCTGCGCATATCACGCAGCTTCCCCGAGCAGAGCTTGCCGACGCAGGTGTGGCAGATCCCCATGCGACAGCCGAACTCAAGCTCGAGCCCGGCCTCCTCGCCCGCGACGAGGATCGGCTCCGAGCCGTCCGACTCGACCTCGACGTCGCTGCGCCGGAACTTGATCGTCCCGCCCTCGCCGGCCTCGCCACCGCCGCCGGCCGGCTGAAAGCGCTCCATATGGAGCTTGTCCTCGAGGTCGGCGTCCTGCCACAGCGGCTCGTAGTCGTCGAGCATCTCAGCGGGTCCGCAGAGAAACGTCTCGCGCTCGCGCCAGTCGGGGCAGAGCTCGTCGAGGCGGTCGGGCGTGATCCGCCCGCTTTCGTCCTGGCGCGTGTGCTGGATGTGGAGCCGGAGCCCGTCGTTGTTCGCATCGAGCTCACGCATGCGATCGCCGAAGATCACGTCGTCGGGCGTTGGCGCGGAGTGCAGGTGCACCGCATCGGTGAGCTGATCCTCGCGGTCGAGCTTTCGGAGCATCGCCATGATCGGCGTGATGCCGCTGCCGGCCGAGATGAACAGGAGCTTCTCGGGCGGGGGGTCAGGCAGCACGAACTGGCCCTCGACGTCGGAGAGCACCACGATCGTGCCGGGTCGCAGCTCCCGGTTGACGTACGGAGAGACCTTGCCCTCCTCGACGAGCTTGGGAGTGATCGAGATGAAGCCGTCGGAACGGCCGGGGTCGGAAGTGATCGAGTAGGCACGCCAGTGGCGGATCCCGTCCACGTCGAAACCGATGCGCAGGTATTGGCCCGGCTCGTGGCCCGGCCAGGTGTGGCCGGGACGGATCAACACGGTCGTCGCCTGGCCCGCCTCCTTGGTCAGCTCCTCCACCCGTCCCCGCACCTCGCGAGTCGACCACAGCGGGTTGATCATCTCGAGGTAGTCGTCGGGCAGCAGCGGCGACGTGAAGGCGCCGATCGCCCTGAGCGCACGCGCGCGCAGGGGATGCACGTTGGGCTTTGCACCTCTCTCAGCCACGAATGCGAGACCATACGGCGTTTTGAGAACGTCTGTCACACATGCGTTCTCAATACCCGCCGCAGTCCCTACGATGCACTGTGTGACGTCCTCAACGCGCCAGGCGCGAGAACGTGAGTTGGTGACCGCCACCCGCACGCTGTTCGACGAGCGCGGCTTCCAGGACGTTCCCGTCGAGGAGATCGCGAGGTCCGTCGGCATCGCGCGCGGCCTGATCTACCGCAGCTTCTCGTCGAAGGATGAGCTGTTCGCGCTGACCGTCACCGATTACCTGCACGAGCTTGGCGAGCTGCTCGAGACCGCGGCGTCGAGCGAGATCGACCCGCGAGCCCAACTCGAGCGCGTGACCGAGGCATACGCCGGCTACTGCCGCCGCTACCCGGCGTTTCTCGACAGCTCGCTGGCGCTGATGCACCGCCCCGCGAGCGAGCTGCAGGAGATCGTCTCGGACTCCGTTTGGCTGCGACTCGGCCAGGGCATGGCGCGCTGCCTCGGCGTTGTCGCCGACGTGCTGCGCGCCGGAACGGAGAGTGGCGACTTCTCGGTGAGCGATCCCGACTTCACCGCGAACCTTCTCTGGACCCAGGGCCTGGGCGTGATGCACCTGGCTCGCATCGGCGTCGGCGTTCGGCGTCTGGCGCCGGGCGTGCCCGGTCTCTTCACCGTCGAGTCCGACGAGGTCGTACGTCGATGCGTTGCCCACGCCCTGGCGGTGGCCGGGGCGTCGTGATGAACGAGGACGTGGACGCGACCCGCCACACCTGACAGGACTCTCGACCGCAAGCTCGAATTGCTCACTGACCTACCTGTAGGAGGGGGCAAGATGGAGCAAACGGGATGCAGCAGTTCGCGATCGCCAGCCTGGTCGAGCGCGTGGGCTGGCTGTACATCCTCGGCTTCCTGTTCTTGATCGTTGGGATCTTCTGGGTGATCCAGGCGTTCATGTATCGCGAGCTCAACGACCTGTGGTGGCTGAACCTGCTGGCCGGGATCCTGCTGATCGTCCTCGCCTTCTGGACCGGCGGTCAGTTCTTTATCGAGAAGGCCTACGTCCTGCTTGCCTTCGCGGGGATCTGGTCGCTGATGCAGGGCATCACCGACATCATCCGCGCCTTCCAGATCCGCAAGCTCGGGCGAGATGGTCTAGCCCCGCTCGACCAATAGCATCGGGTCCCTGACCGACTCGGCCCGAGAACTCCGGCTGGTCCTGCTCGGCGCCCTCGTGGGGATCCCGGCAGCGTTCGCCGCGGCACTCTTCATCGGGGTCGTCCACCAGACGCAGCAACTTCTCTGGACGGACCTGCCGGACCAGCTCGGGGCAGACGGGGTTCCGTGGTACCTCATCATCGGCCTGCCGCTCGTCGCCGCCGGCCTCGTCTACATCGCGCGCACCTACCTTCCGGGCGACGGCGGCCACAGTCCGCTGCTGGGATTGCAGTCCGGAGCCCTCCCGATCTCGTGGGCTCCAGGCATCGTCCTCGCCGCGTTCGCGACGCTCTCGTGCGGCCTCGTCCTGGGCCCTGAGGGGCCGATCATCGCGGTGGGCGCGATCGTTGCGGCCGCGATCAGCTCGTTCGCTCGGCTCGAGGACAAGGGCCTCACGGTGATCGCGATGGCGGGCTCGTTCGCGGCCGTCTCCGCCCTGTTCGGCGGGCCGATCGTCGGCGGGATCCTGTTGGTGGAAGCGGGCATAGGACTGGGCGCCGCGCTGATTCCGGCCCTGATTCCAGGCTTCGTGGCCGCTGCGATCGGCTACGTCATCTTCGAGGGTCTCGGCCATTGGGGCGGGCTGTCCGCGCCAGGCCTGACGCTGCCCGACCTTCCGCTTTACGACGGGACATCGGTCGGAGACCTCGTGGCCGCCGTCGGGGTGGGCGCCGCTGCCGCGATCGTCCTCGCGGCAATCAGGCCGCTCGCGGTGCGGATCTCGGCCGTCGGTGGCACCCGGCTGGGCCTCGGGCCGCTGCTCGCCGCCGGCGCGCTGGCGGTCGGCGTGATCGCGCTGATCGCCGACGGCCTCGGGGCCGACAGCCAGGACGTGCTCTTCTCGGGCCAGACCTCGATCCCGGTCCTCGTCGCGAGCTCGACCGGCATCATCCTCGTCCTGCTGGTCGCCAAGGGGCTCGCGTACGCGATCACGATGGCGAGCGGCTTTCGTGGCGGCCCCATCTTCCCCGCGGTTTTCATCGGCGTTGGCCTCGCGAGCCTGCCGGTCGTTTGGTTCGACGTCTCGCCAACGTTCGCGATCGCGGCCGGCGCGGCGGCCGGGATGGCCGCGCAGACAAAGCTGCTCCTCGCGTCGATGCTCTTCGGCGCGCTGCTCGTCGGCAGCGTCGGCTTCGACGCGATCCCGGGCGCGGTGCTCGCGGCCGTCGCGGCGTGGATCGTCACCACCGCGATCGACCGCCGCAACCAGGCGGCTCTATAACCCGGCAGATCGAACGGAGCGAAGAGCAGGCGCCAACGAATCTGGGCTCGCGGCCACACGGCCTGCGGCAGTACGTGCGCGACGGCTGGGACCTCGGCGGCGCCGCGCTGCGGCTGGCGGTCGATCACCCGGAGCTGCGCCGGTTCGCGGCGATCGCCTACGGCAGCGCGATCGTCGCCGAACTGCTGGTGTCAGCCGGTGTCATCTTCGTGCGCCATCACGTGGCGCTCTGGCAACGGCCGATCGTGGTGATCGCGCTCGCCTACCTGGCCGCCCTGCTCTCGGCGCTTGCCGCGGTCGGTCTGGCCGGGCTCTCCGCGAGGCTGCTAGACGGCGCTGAGCTGCGGTCAGCCGACGGCTGGGCGCTGATGCGCCAGCGGTTCCGACAGGTCGCCGGATGGGCCGCGATCGTCGTGCTCATTGGCATCCCGTCGCGCTTTTTGACCGGCTGGGGCGTCGACCAGCTCAGCGCCGTCCTGCTCGGCTTCGGGTGGGCCGTGTTGAGCTTCTTCGCGATCCCGGCGATCGCGTTGCGCGGTGACGGGCCGATCGCGGCCGGCCTGCGCTCGCTGCGGCTCGTGGGCCAGCGATGGGGCGAGCAGGTCGTCGGCATGGTCTACGTGTGGGTCCGGCCCGCCGTCTTTCTCGGCCTCCCGGGCGCGCTTGCCGTCGCCGGTGGAATCGTGCTCGACCGCAGCGGTCACGATCTTCTCGGCTGGACGATCGCGGTGGCGGGCGCATTCGCGATCGCAATCGCCTACCTGGTCACCGTGGCGGCTCAGTCCGTACTCAGCGTCACCCTCTTTCGCTTCGCCGAGGGCGACGAGGTGCACAGCGCGTTCAGCCCCGAGCAGCTCGAGCGCGTGCTTCGGGGCCCGGCACCGATGGTGACCAGGGTGGTGCGCCGTCTCGAGGGCAAGCGCACCCGACGGCTGCGCGAGCGAATCCGCTCGCTCTTTGACTGACCCTGAAAGGCGGGTTACGGGGTGACGATGGCGAAGCCGGGGTCGGGCTCATCGAGCAACCCGAGCAGCGTCCCGAGCCGAGCGGCGTCGCCCTCGATTCGCAGCTCTCCCGAGGCGAGCAGGTCGGCGGGCGCCGCGGTGCCGAGGAGGATCCTGTCGAAGGCTTTGCGAGCGACCGTCACCGTCGCATCGGCACCGTCGTCCTGCTTGCCGGCGACGTGGTTGAGCACTCCATTACAGAGGGTCATCACGTAACGCTCGTCGTCGATCGCCCAATTGAGGAGGATCCGCTCATCCCATGCGCGAGGCCCGTCGAGACGGATCGCCATCGAGTCGAAGAGCTGCTCGACCGTTAGCTGCGCGACGATATCCGCAGCGACCGTGCTCGTCGGCGTTCCGAGCGATCCCTCACGCAACTCCTTTGCGCCGGTGAGGAAGAAGTTGCGCCACGTGGCGTTCTCGGCACCGTAGCCGAGCTGCTCGAGCGCGCCAGCCTGCAGTTCCCTCGCAGCGTCGTTGCCGGGATCCGCGAAAACGACGTGGTTGACGACCTCGGCCACCCAGCGGTAATCACCGGATTCGAACGATGCCCGGGCCCGTTCGAGGACGGCCTCGGCCCCGCCCATGAAATCAACGTACCGCTGCGCGGCCTCCGTCGGCGTGTGACCCCAGAGGTGGGCGGGGTTGCCGTCGAACCAGCCCATGTACCGCTGGTAGACGGCCTTGACGTTGTGGCTGACCGAGCCGTAGTAGCCGCGGCAATGCCAGGCACGTTCGAGGCTCGGCGGCAGCTCGATCACCTCCGCAATCTCCGTTCCGGTGTAGCCCTGATTGAGCAGCCGCAGCGTCTGGTCGTGCAGGTAGCCGTAGAGGTCGCGCTGCTTGCTCAGGTAGTCGACGATTCGCTGCGTCCCCCAGCACGGCCAGTGATGGCACCCGAAGAGCACGTCCGACTCATGGGCGTAGGTCTCGATCGTCTCGCTGAGGTAGCGCGCCCAGATGTGCGGATCGCGGACGAGCGCGCCTCGCAACGTCAGCGTGTTGTGCATCGTGTGGCTCGCGTTCTCGGCGGTGAACAGCACCCGGTGATCCGGGAAGTAGAAGTTCATCTCGGAAGGTGCCTCGGTACCCGGCGTCAGCTGGAAGACGAAGCGGACCCCATCGACGACCTCCTCCTGCCCGCTTGCGACGACATCAACGGTCGGCGGGATCAGGGTCACGGTGCCGGTCGAGGTCGTGGGGCCGAGACCAGCCGTGAGCTGCCCCGAGGGGCCCGCATCGAGTAGCGCCCCGTACATGTACCCGGCGCGCCGACCCATCGCGATCCCGGCGTAGACGTTCTCGCTGACCGCATGCTTGGTGAAGCCGCTCGGCGCAATCACGGGAACGTTGCCTGCGGCAAGGTCCTCGTCGGAGACGACGCCGCGGGCCCCGCCGAAGTGGTCGATGTGACTGTGGCTGTAGAGCAGCCCGGTGACCGGGCGGTCGCCCCGGTGTTTGCGATACAGCGCCAGCGCCGCCGCGGCGGTCTCGGTCGAGATCAGCGGGTCGGCGACGATCACGCCCTTCTCGCCCTCGATCAGGTGCATGTTCGAGAGATCGAAGCCGCGGACCTGGTAGAAGCCAGGTGCGACCTCGAAGAGCCCGTGGATCGCAAGCAGCTGCGCCTGGCGCCAGAGACTCGGGTTGGCCGTCGGTGGCGGCTCGGCCTCGAGAAAGCCGTAGGTGTCCATATCCCAGACCACACGACCGTCCTCGGCCTCCACCCGCAGCGGGTCGATCGTCCCGACGAAGCCCCGGCGTGCGTCCTCAAAGTCGGCGTCGTCGGCAAACGCCAGGCGTTCGCGCAATTTCTCGTGGGCGTCAGCGATCGGTTGCGCCGCGTCCTGTCCGTCGACCATGCCCGCTCCCTTCACGTGCGCCCGCAATGGCGCTCCTTGACGGCAACGATCCAGAGCATCTCACTGAACTGCGGCCAGGCTCAGCTCGGTCGCGTCAAACGTGTCGCTCGACGGCGGGATCGTGATCTGCGGCTTGATGCCGAAGTCGTAGAAGTCGAAGCTCATCGACATCCGCGATGCCGCCTGACCCGGGATCGCGAACGGCATGTCCATCGCCATGCGGCGAACCATTCCCTTTGCGTCGACCCACACGGACACTGCTGCCGGCGGCTGCTCTTCGATCGTGTCGGCGATGGAATCGAGCCCCTCGTCGCGCAGCTGCTGCGCCTGAATCGTGGGATCGATCGTCGCCACGTACTGCGTCGTCTTGACCCCGCGAATCCGCTCGGTCCCAACCACACGGGCGTCGTCGGAGACCGCCCCGAGGGTGTCGAGCATCTGCTGTCCGTCAACCGCTCCGGTCGTCTGCGTCTCCGCCACGTCTCCGCTGAAGCGCGTCAGGTCGATCTTCATCCAGTGAGCGCCGTTGGGAAGCTGGCCTGCCAAGAGCGGTGTCGTCATGTAGGTGACGAGGCCATCCTGGACACCGGTGATCGTCGTCGAGAGCGACTGGCCGCCGCCGGTCGCGTGCATGTCGGCGGTCATGCTGGATTGGTTCGTCTGGCCGTTGTATACGCCCTGGAAGCTCATGGTCATGGAGCCGCCCGGGAACGAGCCGGTGCCGGTTCCGCTGAACCGCCCGCCGGGCACCGCCGCGGTGCGCTCGGCGGCCTGAGCGAGTGGTGAGAGCGCCGTGCTCGTGCGATCCGAGCCGCCCGGCATCGCCAGTAGGAGGCCGATCGCGGCGATCAGAGCCGCCCCGACCATCACCAGAAGCGGGGTCGGGAGCCCACGCCGAGACGCGCCCGCCGAAGGCGCCGGCTCAACGGGTGCGTGCGACCCCGAGTTCGGGTTCGCCCACCCAGGGGGCGACGCTACCGGCGGCGGAGTCGAGACGGACGAGAATTCCTCCACGCCCGCCTGATCGGCTCATTTGACCGATCGCTTTACGGATGCTGAGCTTTCGTCCAGGCGCGGTTAGCGTCGAGACTCACGGAGGGGGAGGGATTCGAACCCTCGATGGACGGGAATCCGCCCATAACGGTTTTCGAGACCGCCGCATTCAACCGCTCTGCCACCCCTCCAGGTGACGAGCGCAGAGGCTAGCGAGGCTGCGGCTGAGCGCCAGGCCCCGCAACCGCGTAGGCGAGAATCTCGACCACCTGCTCGGGCGTCTCGGCGGTCGCCAGTGCCGCGCGGTCGACCTCCTTGAGCGCGTGCGTGAGCTCGGCGTCGTGGAGGGTGACGAGCGGCTTGCCGAGCGCGGCGGCGTAGCCGGCCTCGAACGCAGCGTTCCACTGCCGGTACTTGTCGCCGAAGCGCACGACGACGACGTCGGCGCTGCGCAGCAACGTCTGGGTGCGAACCGCGTTCACGCCGGCGCCCTTGTGGTCCTTCCAGAAGCCCTCCGCCTCCGGGCCGAGAATGTCGACGCCGACGTCATCGGAGGACCCGTGGTCGGTCACGGGCGAGAGCAGCTCAACCGCCAGCCCGGCCTCACGCACGCCGTCGGCGATCCGCTCGCGCCAGTCGCTGTGGATCTCGCCGGAAAGGTAAACGCGCCAGGGCGTCTGTCCGTTTGCGGACACGCCCCGATCCCAGCCGCGGGCTACGCGGCGACGATTCGGTCGCGCCCCGATTCCTTGGCGCCGTAAAGCGCCATGTCGGCGCGGCCGATCATGTCCTCGGCCGTCTCCTCCCCGTCCCAAAGGACGATGCCGGCCGAGCAGGTTTCGCCGGCGGGCGTGGCGGAGCGCAGTCGCTCGATCAGCGTCGTTGCGTCCTCGAGCGAACAGCCGGGGAGCGCGAGTGCGAACTCCTCGCCCCCGTAGCGCGCGAGCACGTCGGTCGCACGAAGCTCGCGCGTCCAGGCCGACGCCAGCTCCTTGAGCAGCCGATCGCCGGCGATGTGCCCGTTGAGGTCGTTGTACTGCTTGAAGTAGTCGAGATCGACGATCGCGACGCAGAGCGGGGTCTCGTCGCGCTCGGCGCGAGTGAGCTCGCGGGCGATCTCCTCTTCCCAGGCACGCCGGTTGCCGAGCCCCGTGAGCTCGTCGGTGCGGGCGACCTCTGCGAGGGAGGCAGCGAGCTTTGCGCGCTCGGCGGCGAGGTCGGCGTTGTCGCTGGCAATCTGGCGCACGCGCCCGAGCAGCGAGTCGATCATGAACGCGCCGAGGCAGACGGTGCCCATACCGGTGATCCACCGCGCCAGGCCAGACGGGGTATCGAAGTGAAAGAGCAGCCAGGCGTAGGCCGCGGCGATCGCCACGAGGTAGCCGATGGCCACCTTGCGCGAGAAGAAGAAGACGGTGTAGAGGCCGATCCAGACGTTGAACAGCGCGTAGAAGCCATTTGGATCGTGGGTCGAATAGGCGGCGCGCGTGATGACGAAGACGGCGCCGCCGACGACGATGTACAGCGGCCAGGAGGGCAGCCTCGGGGCGAGTGCGACGCAGCCGGCGGCGGCCACATAGCTGGCGACGATATTCGTCCACAGCGCGCGATCGTCGAAGGTCTCGGGATGGGGCGCCAGGAGCGCCATCGCGCCGATCGTGGCTCCGAATCCCAGCAGCAGACCCGCCACCCGCCACATATAGGCAGGGCTCTTGATCACCGAATCGGCTGACTCACGATCTCCGATGACCGCCCTCATGCCCTCGCTATCGGCAAATCGGGGGCGCCGCGTGAGCTTTGGCCGCGCCACTACAGTCCTGCCCCTCGGGACAGGTGACCGAGTGGCTTAAGGTGCACGACTGGAAATCGTGTGGGCGGTGAAAGCTGCCTCGTGGGTTCGAATCCCACCCTGTCCGTCCTCTTCACTCGCGCCGTGACGAAGGCGCGAGCCAAACGTCACACGGTGCGCACCACGCGTGCGCCGAGGCCGGCCACCCTCCGCCGCATGCCCCCGTGCCCGAACTGTCCGGCCTCAGTCCGCTCAGGCCTACCGAGCCCGGACAGTTCGGCTGGCGGGGCTGGCGCGGAGGCAGCATGGCGTGGTGTCGTGGCGGCAGCTGCGGGACCTCGGCTTCTCCAAGAAGGCGATCTCGAACGCGGCGCGCGCAGGCCGCCTGATCCAAGTTCATCCGCGTGTGTACGCAGTCGGCCATGGCCACATCGACCTGCGCGGTCGGCTCGTCGCGGCGCTCCTCTACGTGGGCCGCGGGGCGGCGCTCAGTCACACGACGGGCGGCTGGCTCTGGAAGGTCCTCGAGGCGGTGCCCACGGTGATCCACGTGAGCGCCCCGGGGGATGTCCAGTCGCTGGACGCGGTGGTCGTCCACCATCCCCGACGCTTTCACGTCGTCAGGCGTGACGGCCTGCCGGTGACCGCGGTGGGCCGGACCCTCGTTGATATCGCCGGAATGCTCCCCTTCGACGCGGTCCGCAAAGCGATCGCCAACGCCTCGTTTCGCGACCTCCTCACCCCGACCGAAGCGGTGTCGGCCCTCAAGCGCGGCCGGCGAGGGAGTGCCGCGGTGCGCCTCGCGCTTACGCAGACGCTCCCGGAGCTGGCGCGGACGCTGAGTCCGCTGGAGGACCTGTTCGTGATCCGCTGCGATGCGGCTGAATTGCCACCGCCGGAGATGAACCGCACCATCCTCGGTTTCAAGGTCGACGCGGTCTGGCGCGACCGCAAGATCGCCGTCGAGCTCGACGGCGGCCAGGCGCACGGCCACCCGGCGGCGGTTCACACCGACCGCGCCCGCGATCTGAGGCTCCGCCGCGCCGGCTGGATCATCCTCAGGTACTCGCGCCAACAGATCGAGTCCGACTGGCCAATGGTCCTCGCGGAGCTCCGCTCGTACCTGCTCACGCCCGAACTGTCCGTCCTGGGTGGCGCTGAGGGGAACTGAGGCCGGACAGTTCGGGCTGGGGCGGCGCAGTTCCGGCGCGCGCGGGGCGGGCGGCGGGCGTGGGTGGGCTGGGGGCGGCGGGGCGGCGCGTCGCGCGCGCGCCCGGGCCGGCGCGGATAGGATCGCGCCATCGGCTCAGCGAGTACGGCACGGAGGCCCGATGGCCGGCATCTTCATCTCATATCGGCGTGAGGACACCTCGGGTGAGGCGACTCACCTCGCGGCGGATCTTGGGGAGGAGCTCGGTCGGCGCCAGGTCTTCATCGACATCGACACGATCTCGCCGGGCACGGATTACACCCAGAGCATCGACGGCGCCCTTACCGCGGCGGAGGTCGTCCTTGTCCTGATCGGCGACCGCTGGCTGTCGGTGACGAACGCTGATGGTCAGCGGCGGCTGGATGCGGAGGGCGACGTCCACGTGCTCGAGATCGAGAAGGCGCTTGCTCGCGACGACGTAACGGTGGTGCCCGTGCTCGTCGAGGGTGCGCCGATGCCCACCGAGGCGCAGCTGCCGCCTCGGATCTCCGCGCTGGCGCGCCGCAACGCGCTCGAGCTGACCGGCCGGCGGTGGCGCTACGACGTCCAGCAGATCCTCGGCCTCGTCAAGCGCGGCGGGCCCGCCGTCGCGGTGCGCCGCGCGCCGATGTGGGCGAAGGTCGGCGTCCCGCTTGTCGCGGTTGCTGCCGTGGTAGCAGCGATCGTGATCGCGTCGGGTGGTTCAGGTGGTGATCGGACCATCACCTCGTCGACGCCCGCGACGGACCCCCAGCGGCCGATCCTCGCGCCGGCCACGGTCGCCCCCGCAGTCGACATCTGCTCGCAGCAGCTCCTTCACGCGGTCGATGGGACCGTCGGACCGATCAAGTGCGACAGCGGCGGCCTCAACCAGCTCGCGTGGCAGACCTACGCCGAGAACAACCCGGTCACCTTCGGGCTCGGGCCGAACGCGACCCCGCAGCAGGTCCATGACGCGCTTTGCATCGACGTTCAGAAGCAGACGATCCCGATCATGGGCGAGATCTACCAGCTCGCCCAGCTCTATTACGGATGGCAGTTTGCGCTCGACCCCACTCCCGACGTGGCCGGCGGCGGCTGCGGCTGAGCCCTTGCGTTGAGCCTCGACGCCGACGTAGGATCGGCCCGTGGCCCGGCGTCTCGTCGCATTGGCACTGTGCTCGGCTGCCGCGACTCTCGCGGCATGCGGCGGCGCCGACTCGACATCCTCGGTCTCCTCGCAGGTCAGCACCACCAGCGCGTCGAGCTCCACCACCGCGAGCACGATCGCTGATGGTGGCGCCCCGGTCGCCGTCGATGCCCTCGGCGCGAGCGTGACCGCGTCACCCACCAGCGAGCACGGGCTCGTCGTCCAGTCGGTGATGGAGGAGACCAACACCCGTCTGCGCGCCGGGGACGTGATCGTCTCCCTCAACGGCAACCCGGTGGGCAGTCCCGAGGACCTGGTGAAGGAACTCGCCGACCCCGAGCTCGGCGATCAATTCACGATCGAGGTCGAGCGCGGCGATCAGCGCTTCACCGTGACCGAGGTCGCCTCCCCGAACGCCTACCTGGGCGCGGAGATCAAGGACGGCAAGGGGGGCGTAGCCGTCGTCAGCGTCGCTGCGGGAGGACCCGCCGAGAAGGCCGGTGTGAAGGCCGGCGATCTGATCACCGCAATTGACGGCACGGACACGCCCGACTCAGATCACCTGCTGGGGGCGCTGGCGACCCATGCCCCCGGTGACACGGTCGCCCTGACGCTCGAGCGTGGGCCGGACACGGTCAAGCTGGACGCGACCCTGGCCGAACACCCCTGATCGGGCGCTGGCTCTCAGCGCCGCGCGGCGAAGAACTCGCGCAGCAGCGCGGCTGACTCGTCGGCGAGCAGGCCGGACTCCACGGCCGGGCGGTGGTTGAAGCGCGGCTCGGCGAGTACGTCCAGCACGCTTCCGGCGGCGCCCGCCTTCGGATCCGCGGTCGCGTAGACAACGCGGGGCACGCGGGCCAGGACGATCGCGCCGGCGCACATGGCGCATGGCTCGAGCGTCACGTAGAGCGTGGTGTCGGGCAGGCGCCAGCCTCCGAGCGCTTCGGCCGCCGCACGGAGGGCGAGGATCTCGGCGTGCGCCGTCGGGTCGCGGCGCAGCTCGCGCTCGTTGCCCGCGAGCGCCAGGGGCTCGCCGTCGCGCGCGACCACGGCGCCGATCGGCACGTCGTCGTGCGCGGCGGCGCGCTCAGCCTCGGCGAGCGCCAACCGCATCAGGCGCTCGTCGTCGGCGGTCACCGCGACGGGCTCAGGTTGTGCGGACGATGAGGACGCTGCAGGGAGCGTGATGGGAGATGTTGTTCGGGACGCTGCCGAGCAGGAACCGGCGCGCGCCGGTCATGCCCTTGTTGCCCACGACGATCACGTCCGCTTTGGTCGTCTCCGCGACATCGAGGATCGCATCGGCCGGGTCGCCCTCGCGAGCGTGCGTGTTGGCCTCGATGCCCTCCTGCTTGGCGACGCCGACGGCCGCCTCGAGGATCTGGTTGACGTCCTCCTTCGGGCCGACCGCGTAGGCGACGTCGCCGGGAACCTCCTCGGCTTCCTCGCGCAGGCGAGCGCGACCAACCGGCTCGTACGCGCTGACGATCTCAAGCGAGGCGCCGGCGATCTTCGCCAGCTCAATCGCCTGGCGCACGGCCTCCCCCGCCGTTTGTGAGCCGTCAGTCCCGACGACGATCCGATCGAACAACGCAGGCCCTCCTTCGCTCCCGATTGCGCCCGCATACTACCCTCGAACCCCCCGATGCCCACCAGTTGGCGTTACCTGATGATCATCTGCGTCGCCTGCCTGATCGCCTCGATGGTGATCGCGGTGGTGAAGCTCGTCTGACCCGGCGCGCGGCCACCCACTGCGCAGACATATAGTCCGCCCCGGAGAGATGGCGTCCGTCGAGACAGTCACCGGCGCAATCGATGCGAGCGAACTCGGCACGACGCTGATCCATGAGCACCTGCGCACGCAGGACGAGGCGGTACACGCGCAGTGGCCGAGCGCCCACGCAGCAGGGGGCATCCCCGAGCGCGACATCGGCCCGGGCGAGGACTACGACGCGGCCGTCGAGGCGGCGCAGGCGGCGGTCGAGCTCGGGGTCAAGACGATCGGCGAGCCAACGGCGATGTTCCTCGGCCGCGACGTGAACTTCATGCGGCGCGTCGCGGAAGAGACCGGCCTGCAGGTCGTGCCGTGCACCGGGATCTACACCTACGACCACCTGCCTCAGTTCTTCCTCAGCCGCACGCCCGAGCAGATCGCCGACATGTTCGTCGCCGACATCGAGGAGGGGATCCAGGGCACCGACATCAAGGCCGCGTTCATCAAATGCGCCGCCGACGAGCCCGGCGTCAACGAGAACGTCGAGAAGGTCCACCGCGCCGCCGCCAAGGCCCACGCCCGCACGGGCGTGCCGATCATGGCCCACTCGCGGCCGCTCAGCGACACGGCTCCGCGCCAGATCGAGATCTTCGAGGAGGAGGGCGTCGACCTCTCACGGGTACAGATCGCCCACTGCGGCGACAGCCCTGATGCCGACTACGTCGAAAGCCTGATCGAGAAGGGAGTCTGGGTCGGGCTCGACCGCTACGGACTCGAGATGTACCTCCCCTATGACCAGCGGCAGGCCGTGACCCTCGCGTTGCTCGAGCGCGGGTACGCCGACCGGGTCTTCCTCTCAGCGGACTCCTGCGCGACGATCGACTGGTTCCCGTTCGAGATCATCGAGCAGCTGATCGCGGGCGGCGCCGCGAAGGACTGGGACATCCGCATCGTCCCCCAGCGGGTCATCCCCGACCTCAAGGAGGCCGGGGTGACCGATGATCAGATCGAGCAGATGATGGTGCGCAATCCGGTGGCCTGGCTCACCGGCTCTTCCTGACCTCGCAGTGGCGGACGCGGTCCTTGTGCTTGGTGTAGATCACCTTGTCGTGCCCGGGACCGCAGTCGATGCGGTCGCGGCCGCCGCGCGCTGAGCGAATCAGGTCGCTGCCCGCGCCGCCCTTGATGCGGTCCTTGCCGCGACCACCCTTGAGCGTGTCGTCGCCACCGCCCCCGGCGAGCCGGTCGCGTCCGCCGCCGCCGTTGAGCGTGTCCTTCCCCCCATTGCCCTTGATCTGGTCGCGTCCGCCCTGTCCCTTGAGGCAGTCGTCACCGCCACGGCCCGTGATCCTGTCGGCGTTGCGATGGCCGAGGATCTTGTCGCTGCCCGAGGTTCCGCGCAGCTTGTCCTTGTGCGAGGTGCCCTTGATCACGTTCGAGCAGTCGGTGCCGCTTCCCGGCGGGGTTGAGGTGGGCGTGTCGACGCGCGGCGCGTCCGGTCCCGGCAGCAGGAAGTCCATCGCGGGCGGGTTGTCGATCGGGTACAGGAACGACTGAACGGTCGGGACCGGCGAGAGGTTGCCGAGTGAGAAGGCCGTCGCGTCGTAGAAGCGCGAGCCGACTGTCGCCTTGTTGAGCGTCGGGCGCTCGCCGGCGCCGGTGGGCCCGTTGAGCGCGCTGAGGTAGTCGCGCGGCACGCTCATCGTGATCGTGCCCGCGTCCTGGTCGACCGCGCCCTGCAGCTCCTTGTCGCCCGGATACAGCTGGCACTTCTCGCCGTCCGAACCGCACTGAGCGGAGCCGGTCGTGTAGTCGTTGAATCCGAACGTGAAGCCCTGGGCAGGGCTCCAGCGCGCCACGGCCGCCGACGCCTGGTAGCCGTTGACGAACCGGAATATCCACAGCAGCGAGCCCGACTTGGTCAGGGTGGCCGCCCGTTGCAGGGCGTCGTCGGAGAGCTTGCCGAGCGTGAGTCGCACGTCGAAGCCTCCGTCGGGGACCAGCTTCCCGGTGTCGAGGTCGGTCTGCGGACCGACGTTCTGGCCGAGGAAGTCCATCGCGTTCGCGTTCGTGGGACTTGACGTGTTCGGCGCCAGGCTCGAGTAATCGGCCGTCGCGTCTCCGGCGGGATCGTCCGACGTGGTGCGGACCACATCGCGGCGCGGCTGGACGGTGCCGCCGCCGTTGCTCGGCCCGCCCTCCTGCGTGATCACGGCGGGCGTGGCCACGTGCCCAGCAGCCTCGTCGGGCTTCTTCGCGCCCTGGTCGTAGACGACGTGCAGGCGCCCATCGGTCTTGTCGTAGGCGATCGAGAAGAAGTCGGCCAGCGAGCGGTCGCCCGGCGGCACCGCCAGGTCGCAGGCGAGCCCGCGCAGACAGATCGAGTCGTAGTGGAATGGGTGCGTCGTCGCCTTGACCTGGCTCATCGTGGGGCTCGCGGAGAGCGCGTCGAGCGACTGGTTGACGTAAACGTCCCAGGTCGCCTTGAACGTCCCGGCGTTCGGGTCGCCGTCCGTCTCGGTGCCGTAGAACGCCACCGCGACGCGGCCCGGCTGGCCCTCCGCCGCGAGCCACGGGAAGACGGTCGTGTGGACGTCGCCGCGATCCACCTGAATCGGCGTGGACCAGCCCGGGTTCGTCATCGGCTGGGTCGTGGTGCCGTCCGTGCAGTTCTTGAGCTTGTCCGCGGTCAGCGTGGTGAGGTAGGTGTGGTAGCCCTTCTCGTCGGAGTAGGCGAGGTAGATGTTGCCGTCCTGGTCGTTGTCGGTGACGGTGAATGCGCCAAGGCCGCCGCTATCGGCGATCGGGATCTTTGCGACGTTGCAGTTGTGCCAGCTGAGGCCGGTGGTGTCGGAGATCGCGAAGTTGACGTACGAGAAGTCGGCGTCCGACGAGTTCCAGCCGTAGTAGGCGATGTAGCCGCTCTGGCCGGGGTTGACCAGATTGGCCGGCATCGAGCGCATCGGCCCGGGGAAGTCCGGGTTGGGCGACGCGATCGTGTCGTTGCCCGGCAGGTAAGTCAGACCGCCGTCGGTTGACTTCTGGACGACGATGTTTCGCGGCTGCTGCTGGTTGTAGCTGAGCAGAACGGTGTGATCGTCGAGGAACGCCATCCACTGGCGGTCCGCGCCGCCACCCTGAGCCGTGTTCGTGTTGCCCTGCGGACCGGCCGTCGTGATCGTGTGGCCGATGTCCGGAGAGGTCGACGTCGTGAAGCCGGTCAGCGGGCCAAGGCCCGCATAGGCGTACTGGAAGAAGCCCTGCGGGTTGCGCTGGACTCCCATTGCCATCCCGCAGTCGCCACCGCCGCCTGAGCCCTGCTGCCCGCGCGGGTCCTCGCCGATCAGGTGGAACTGATCGCCGTTGTCGCTCGAGATCTGGGCGTAGTCAGAGGCGCCGCTGAAGCCCGTCGGGCCGCAGGTGTAGATGTTGCCGTCACCGTCGACGCGCATGTCGGGCTCGGCCTCGTCGCGCTGCGGATCCGCCGGTACGGACGCCGAGAACGAGAGACCCTGCGCATCCGCGCTCGGCGGCACGGGCTCGGAGTTCTTGACGCTCGTGCTGAAGGTGAGCTGCCCGGTGTAGGCCTGAGGCGTAACGCCGGTGAAGCCACAGGCGATCACCTGGTAGCTGCCGGCCTTGAGGTCGTTGGCGTTCACGACCTCGCTCGTGCCGCTGCCGTCGCTCGACCCGACCTCGGTGCCGTCGGGGCCGACGACGGTGAGGATCTCGTCGTTCGCGCCGCTCGGGTCGTCCCAGCTGATCGTGAATGTGGCCGCGGACGAGCCGGACGCGTAGAACCCGTCGGGAACCTGCAGGTCGATGGTTTCGGTGTCGTTGGTCGCCGAGGGATTGCAGCTGCTCAGCGGCTGTGCGCCGGGCGGGATCGTCCCGGTCCACGTCGCCGTGGTGGTGCCGGGAACGGCCGGCGCGATGACGGTCTGCGACGCCGGATCGGCGGCGGCCGAGATGCCGACCGTCCCGACGAAGGCGGCCAGTACCGCAAGCGCGGAGAAGAGGATCAGGGCTGTCGCCTTTGAGCGCGTGTTCTGCATGTCGTTTCCTTTGGCCCCTTAGCCTTCTTCTGCAATTCGTATCCGCCACCCGTCCGCTGTGCGCACGAGGTCGTACGGGACGTCCTGACTCAGGTGGCTGCCGTCAGGGCGCTCGAGCTCGGTGTGGACGATCGCCGTAGCGGTGTCGCCGTCGACCGCCACCGAGCTGATGTCGGTCGTGAGGTCCTTGACCTCCGCCTGGCGCCGCTCGACGGCAGCCTCAAACCCGGTCTCGCAGTCGCCAGGGCTCTCACCCTTGGCGTCGGCCTCCCCGCCATCGGCCTCACCAGAATCGGCCTCGCCCTGAGACTCACCCTCGCCGCCTGGGCGGTCGGCCTCCTGGATCACGTAGATGTTGTTGCACGCCTTCTCTGCGTCATCGCTCTGCTGCGCGGCGAAGAGCGCGTTGACGACAGCGGTGATCTGCTCCTCATCGGAGTTCCCGCCGCCGCCACAACCCTGCCCGACCAACGCCGCGGACACGGCGAACAAAACCAACCCTCGCCACGACCTCACACGAGCGACCCTAACGGCCGCTCAGCGCTCGCGCGCCGCTTCAAATCCCTACCGTCGGTGCACCGTCTCGCAGTTCTTCGCGCGGTCGAGGCGCTTCGTCAGGTAGACGACGTCGTCGCCAGGCCCGCAGTTGACGCGGTCGCGGCCACCACGGCGGACGTGGATCTTGTCGTCGCCCGCACCGCCGAAGATGCGGTCGCGGCCGCGGCCGCCCTTGAGGTCGTCGTTACCGCCGCCGCCAGAGACCTTGTCTGCACCGCCCTGCCCTGACACGCAGTCATCGCCGCCCTTGCCGTTGAGGCGGTCGGCGCCACCGAGCCCGCGGATACGGTCCGCGCCCGCGGTGCCCCGCAGCCGGTCCTTGCCGGCCGTCCCGTCGATCGCATTGGCGCAGGCGCCGGCGCCGGGCCCGGGAACCGGGCCGCCTGGGCCCGTCGGGCCGGTCGGGCCCGTGGGCGAGGTCGGACCGGTTGGGCCGGTCGGGCCCGGCGATCCACCGCCGCCGAGGTCCACCACCGCCGGGCGGCCGACGTTGCCCTGTTCGTCGACCGCGCGGACGGCCACGTAGCGCTTGGCGCCAGCCGGGATCGCGTAGGTCTGATCGCCGCCGGCCGCCACCGGGGTCGGTGGGCCGCCGAGGACGGTGGCGGAGGCGAAGTTCGCTGCCGTGATCGGATCGTTCGAGGTGACGATCTCGTAGCGCGTCGCGGTGCCGCACAGCAGGTCGTCGCCAGGTGCGGTGAACGTGAGCGACTGCGCCGACACCGTCGCCTCGGTCGGCGCACCCGGCAGGACCGCGTCGCGCCTGTAGTCGCCGGAGTTCGCGTTGTCATGATGGAAACGCGGCGATGAGGACGGGGCGCACGCCTGCGTATCAGCGGCGTAGGCGTTGATCCAGCCCGAGCGGGTGACGTTGACGACCACCTTTGGCGCGCTCGGATCGGTGTCGAGCGTTCCGAAGCTCCCGATCAGCGGGGTCGCGATCGTCCAGTCGGTCGTCAGCTTCGGCCAAGCCGTGGACGCCTCAACCCCCTGGGGGCCGAGCGCCGTCAGATCCATGCTCGAGGTCCCGGCCACGACCTCCTCCCCGTTGGAGTCGGCGACCACGTCGCCGACCGATGGGCCCGTGAGGAACGACAGGTCGTTCACGGGCGATGGAAAGCCTGGGCGCAGCTGCCCGGTGCTCGTGTTCCAGGCGCCGATGAAGTCCTGGCCACCCGTCTGGTACTCGTTGAAGGCGAGGTCCAACGCGCGGATGATCCCCGCCGCGGGGGCGACGAAGCTCGGCTGCGAGCCTCCGAGGTCTCCGAACGCGGGCAGCCCGACGGCCGGCAGCACCGGGCGGTCGATCTGACCAGCGCCGCCGCCAGCGGTGCCGTCGGACAGGGTCCGATAGGCGCCGCCCGTGCTGCCCAGGCAGGACGTCCCGTCGCCGTTGAGCAGATAGCCGGGCCCGGCGGCAGGCATGGTCCCGATCTTCGCGCCAGCCGCGCCCGACCCGCCGGGAGGCGCGCAGCTGATGGGGCCGATCACCGGCGAGCCGTTGATGCCCTCACCCACGACGGGCAGCAGCTCGGACAGTGCGATCCCGATCTTTGCCGGCCAGCCCGCGACGAACGGGTCGGCGCCGCTCAGCACGCCGTCCGGATCCCCGTCGGGCTTGATCGCGTAGATCCGTCCGTTCGCGAAGCTCAGAATCCCTGCGGGCGACAGGAGGTTGAGCGCTGCCTGCGTGTCGGTTGATGCGTTGAACGCGCCCTCGGTCCCGTTGTTGACCGAGTACTCCTCGTTCGTGCCGACGATGATCTCTGGGCGGGAATCGCCGCTGATGTCACCGACCGCGGGCGTGTCCACGATCGCGCCCTGATTGAGCTGGTCGGCGCCCGCATCGCTCCAAGTGATCGCGTTCGTGGTCGGATCGACGGCGCTCACCTTGCTGTGGTCGACGGCGAGCACGGGGAAGCCCGCGACTGGGGTGCCGTCGTCGTTCCAGGCATAGACGTGGCGGTCCATGCCGGCCGCGATCACCTCCAGCTTGCCGCCGTCGTTGCCGTCGAGGTCGGCCAGGACCGGCGACCCGAGGAATCCCCGCTGCGTGCGAGCGCGCGGGCCCTGACGTACGTTGACGAACGGCGTCAGGGGCTTGCCCGAGAAGGCGGGGTTCGACTGGGCGGAGAAGACGCGTTGGCCGTTGGCATTCCAGCCGTAGACGTGGCCTTCCAGATCCGCCGCATAGACCTCCGGCACGCCATCGTGGTCGGCATCACCGACGGCAACCGCGGCAATGATCGCGCCGCCGTCGTCATCGTCAACGGCACCGCTCGCGTAGCCGGGCGCGGATGAGTGCGAGGAGATGAATCCGGGCACGTCGCCGCGCACCGGCCAGCCCGGCAGCTCGGAGACGCCACCGGTGTCCGGGTCGTACTTGTAGGCGTGTACGAAGCCTGTGCTCGAGCCGAGGATCAACTCGTTGCGGTTGTCGCCGTCGAGGTCAGCGAACGCAGGCGAGGATTCTCCATCGGTGTGGCCCGGCAGCTGGCGCGGGAAGCCATCGAGCATGTCCTGGTCACGATGGAGGTAGGCCGCGCGCAGATCCTCGCCGGTCATCTGATCCGGGCCGGCCGCCGTGGTCGTCGCCACCACCTTGATCGTGAACCCGTACGGCGCCGTGTTCGGGCGGCCGGCCGAGGTCTGCGTCAGCGGCGGCGGTCCCGGTTCGCGCTGGTCGAACTGGCTGATCGGGAAGAGCGCCTCGAGGTCTGAGACGTCGATGTCCGCCAGCTTTCCGCTGAAGGCGCCGGCCCGCACGGAGCTGCCATCGCAGTAGTTCGACGGCACCGGCTCGAAGTCGCCGCCGTCCGCGATCGTCGCGTTGTTCGGGTAGTGCCCCGGCGCGACGAGTACCTGACACGTGTAATTGACGCCCGATCGCGCGGAGACGTCGCCGTCGACCGCGATCGTGCCGTCGGGGTTCGGGTCGTTCTGCGAGTACCAGTCGGGCGAGGTGATCTCGACCGAGGGCGGAACCTTCGAGCTGGAGCTGCCGAGGAGGGCGTTGACCGCGTTGTAGACGTTGACCCTGCCGTATCCGTAGAACTCGTCGTGTCCGGCGCGGGCGGGGTAGCGCTGAGATGTCGCGATCGGCGAGACGACCTTGAAGAGGGGAAGCAGGTGCGTCGCGTCCTCGGTTCCGCGTCCGAGAAACGGGTCGGTGCAGGTGGGCAGCGGCGCGGTCGAGCACGACGGCTCGGGGCTTGCCGAAAAGTCGACGTCGTCGGCCTGGCCCTGGCCGCCGATCGTCCCCGACGCCATCAGCTGGCGCACCTCGTTGGGAGCGATCGGGCACGGGGTGCCGTCGACTCGGGTGCACTCGCTGGAGGGGTCGAGCTTGTGCTCGTCGACCGCGTCGAAGGCGGCTGAATAGATCAGGCCCGCGATCCCCGATCCGCGGCCCGTGGCGTCCGAGGAGCAGCTCACCGAAGGGATCGCGACGGTCAGCTTTGCGTAGAAGTTCGTGCAGCCGTTGAACTTGAGATAGCTCTGCGGCTGCTCGGCGAACGAGTCGTCGTACTTCGTGACCGAGTTGACCATGATCACGTGCGGCAGGCTCGAAGGCCAGTTGTTGTGCTGCGCGGCCTCGTCGGCGGCCGAGGCGATCACGGTCGTCCCGTGCTTGTAGGCGTAGTCGACCGCCTGGCGCGAGATGCCCGAGTTGTTCATCGCGCCCAGCGCCTCCTGGACGACGGAGACGCCGTTGTCCGTTGCGTAGGTGACGGCCGCGGCGAAGCGGTTCGAGTCCGCCACAAAGCTGTCGCCCACCCGCAGCGGGATCGACATGCAGTTCGGACAGGTACCGGCCCCGCCCTGGTCGTTGTTGGCCTCCGCGGTCGAGTCCTGGATCTCGCCGCTTCCGTGCCCGTACTGGACGTCATCGAAGGCGTCGTTGTCGTCGTCGAGGAAGTCCCAGCCTGCGATGTCGTCGACGTAGCCGTTGTGGTCGCTGTCAACACCGTTGGAGAAGGCGATCAGGAGATCCTGCGGAGTGAGTAGGCCGGTCGGGCCGACCCGGCGAGGGTCGCTCACGTTGACGCGTGAATCGCAGGCGTAATCGCGGAGGTTGAAGACGCCGTCACCGTTGATGTCGTAGCCGGGGTGGGTGAAGGTCGCGCAGTCGGTGCCGCCGACCAGCGCGGGCCGGCGTGGTCCGGCTCGGGCAGCTCGCCCCTGTTGAGGTGGATCTTGAAGCGGACGTTCTTCATCACGCCCTCGTCGGTCCACTTGATCCCCGAATCGAGGACGGAGATGACGACGTCCGGGCGGCCGGTCGTGAGCTGCCAGGCCGTATCCACAGTGTCGTCGGCATCCACGATATGCGCGCCTCTGACGCCATTGAGCTCCGAGGCCGCACCGTTTACGAGCGTGTTGCCCGGCTCCGGCGTGGCCGAGTACATCCACGTCTCGTTGCCGGAGAGGTCGCTGGGGACGTGTCCAGCGTCAACGTGGAAGTCCGAGTAGCTCGAGGTCGAGGAATCCGTGTACGGGAAGTCGGCCATCGCCGACGGCGTCGCGACCATCGCGACGAAGAAGACCACGACCGACAGAACCCGTTTACTCACCCGTTCCTCCTGATGTCCTCGCAGTTGCGCACCCGGTCGAAGCGACGGGTGACGTAGACCGTGTCGTTGCCGGGGCCGCAGTCGATGCGGTCCCGCCCCCCACGCGCGGCGCGGATCGTGTCGTCGCCGCCACCGCCAAAGATGCGATCGCGACCGCGACCGCCTCGAAGCTCGTCGTTGCCGGCGCCGCCGGAGACCTTGTCGGCGCCGCCCTGGCCCGAGACGCAGTCGTCACCGGCCTTGCCGTTGAGGCGGTCCGCGCCACCGAGGCCGCGGAGGCGGTCGGCGCCCGCGGTGCCCTTGAGGCGGTCCTTGCCGGCCGTGCCGTCGATCACGTTCGCGCAGGCGCCGGCGCCGGGCCCGGGAAGCGGGCCGCCGGGGCCGGTCGGACCGGTGGGTCCGGTCGGCGACGTCGGGCCGGTCGGCGACGTCGGGCCGGTGGGACTTGTCGGCCCGGTCGGGCCCGTCGGGCCTGTCGGGCCGGTCGGCGTCGACGTCGGCAGGGCCACCTCGCGAAGCAGCCCCCAGTTGCCGGCCTCGTCGCGGTACATGACCGCCGCGTCTGTGGCCGAGCCGACGTCCGCCGCGCTGAGAGTCTGCGAGTCGGCGTCCCCCGCGGTGCCGGTGGCGTCGCGTTCGGCGACGACGACGCCGTCGGCAGGCGAGTCGATCGGGCCGTCGGCGACCTGGATGCGAACGCGGTCGGGCGTCCCGCAGAGCCAGTCGTCACCTGGAACGACCCAGTCGAGCTTCGCCCCGCCGCCGGCCACAGCGGTAGCCGTGAGGTTGCGAACGGTCCCGGGCGGGCGACCGTCGGCACCGTAGTTGGCGGTCGAGCGCTCGTCGTGGTGGAAGGTCCACCACTCGTTGTTGGAGTCAGCGCAGGCGTCGACGTCGGTGTGCCAGAGGAACTGCCACCCCTCGCGGGTGAGCGCGGTGACGTCGAGCTTGCCGTCGCCGTCAACGTCGCCGATCGCGGGAGTCGACTGGATCCAGCCGCCCGTGAACTTGGGCCAGCCCGTCGGCTCCGCCCCGCCGGGACCGTAGGCATGGAGGTTGTACATCCCGGTCCCGACCAGGACCTGGCGCTCGGTGCCGGTACCCCCGACGCGCGCGACGGATGCCTGCGAGAGCAGCTGGAAGTCGTCGGTCGGCAGCGGGAACCCTGGCACCGGAGCGCCGGTGGTCGGATCGAAGGCCTGCTCGACGTGGTTGAACGGCAGGTTCTGGTTGACCGCGAGGAGGTTGGCCGCGCCGTTGAGGGTCAGGCCGCCCTTGAAGACCGATGGCTCGCCAAGGCCGGTGATGTCGCCGATCGACTGGTAGTCGGCGAGGTTGAGGATCGGCCCGGGGTCGGCGAGCGCGCCGGGGCCGTTGGAGTACGAGACGACCGTTGAGCCGTCGCCGTCGACGAGGCGGGCACCGCCGGGCATGATCGAGGTCGCCGCCGAGACCGAGACCTCGTCGTTGCCGTCACCGTCGGAGTCGAGGACGGCGGCGTCGTGACCCGGCAGGACCAGGGGCAGCAGATCGCCGGCGGCCACGCCGACGTCCACCGGCCACCCGTCGACGATCCCGCCGTTGGCGTGGATCGCGTAGACGGGGTTCGAGCCGGTCGCCGAGCCCAAAAGGGCGCTGGTCAGATCGAAGAGCGACGTCGGGAACGCGGGGTTACCGGGCACGACCTCGTTGGTCGCGACGACGATCTCGGGGCCGTTGTCGGTGTTGCCGTCGAGGTTGGCGATCGCCGGCGAGGTGACGATCTCGGCGCCGTCCGCACCATCGGTCGAGAGCTTCACGGGAAAGCCCGGCATGTCCCCGCCCGTCTTGCCGTTGAACGCGTAGACGTGCTGGTCGAGCGCCGTTGCGACGATGTCGAGCGCGCCGTCGCCGTTGAGATCCGCGAGCGCGGCTGAGCCGAAGAAGCCGCGCTTGATGTGGTTCTGCGAGGTGATCGCGCGCTGGCCGGCGCCGAAGCACGGCTTGGGCACGCCGGGCTTGCACGGGTCCGAGAGCGACGGGTCGAGGTGGAGGGTCTGCTCGCGTGTGCCGTCGAGGCCCCATACGTAGATGTGCTCGCCGGCGGTCGCGACGATCTCAGCTTGGTGGTCACCGTCGACGTCGCCGATCGCCGGCACCCGCAGCGACTCGTGCGGCGTCGCGACCCCGCCCGGGACAGGATGGTTCTGCTCCAGGGTGTAGCGGTCGGTGTGGACCGGCTGACCGCCGTTGAAGCTCACGACCGGGCTCCCGTCGGCATGCAGCACGTAGAGCTCTCCGCTTGACGTCGCCTGGATCACGTCGAGCTTGTTGTCACCGTCGACGTCGTACAGACGCGGCGAGACCTCACCGCCCGAGCCCGTGACGAGCTTCGTCGCATCGCTGCCGGCCCCGATGGGCCGGGGCCAATTCGGGAGGTTGCCGTCGTCGGTGTAGGGGAAGATCGTCTTGCGGTAGCGCCCGATGTTGTCCGCGTCGCCGTCCTCGTGGACCGTCAGGCGCAGCTGGACCGCGTGGCGCTCGGGATCGGGATCCGGGTACGGATCGGCGGGCCAGGTCCCGGCAAGTCCGGCCGGTCGACCAGGGTCGTCGGCGACCGAGCCATCGCAGTTGTTGGCCAGGTCGACCAGGGTCGCCTTCGGGATCGTCGCCAGATGGCCGTGGTCGACTGGGCCGTCGCCCTCGGCAAGCGCCGGGTGTGCGTCAAACGAGTCGCGCGTCGGCTGCAGCGGATCGGCGACGTCCAGCGCGTCCTGCCCGCAGGCGTACTCGAGCTCCCAGTGGCCGACGCCGGCGCCGTGAAGGTCGTCCACAAGGCCCGTGACCTCAAGCCCCGTGTCGGGCAGGCGGTCGACGTCGATCGGCGCGAACCAGTCGGGGGTGTCGATCTGCGCGACGGGTGGGATCCGGTCGTCGTGGATCCGCTTCATCGCGGCGGCGAGGTTCACTCGCCCGTAGCCGAAATGCGTATCCCAACCCTTGCTCGCCTTGTCGGACGGGCCGATCAGACCGGTGTTCGCCGGCAGCACGTC
Organism: uncultured Solirubrobacterales bacterium; assembly: GCA_963796815.1. Taxonomy (GTDB): domain Bacteria; phylum Actinomycetota; class Thermoleophilia; order Solirubrobacterales; family 70-9; genus WHSW01. Next base: position 485,468 of record CAWCNF010000005.1, on the reverse strand, counting down.
CTCCGCGGTCATCGTCAACAGCTGGCGGATCTCGTTGCCCGTGAGTGGGTCGCCCGGGTACTTCTGGCGCCCGTATGACGCGAGCAGACCTGCGGCGCCGGCCGCCTGGCTGGTGTTCTGCGAGCCGGTCGGGCCCATGAGGACGATGTCCGCCTTGCCGCCGTACTGCGTGAGGTTCGCGTTGCGGAAGAAGCTGGTCGTGGGCGGCTGACCGGCCGCGGTGGGGTCGATGCAGGGCGTCGCGTTCGGCAGCGGGGCCGGCAGCGGCGGGAGCGAGGGCAGCGGCAGGGGCGTCGTGCAGCCGGTGAAGTTGCCGAGGTCGTTCAGCAGCTCGTTGCACCCGTCCTGGAAGCTGGCGGGCGGGCCCGGCAGGTCGCCGAGGCCGGGAAGCCCGCCGGGCCCGGCGCAGGTTTCGTTCGGGCCGGTGTCGTAGAGCGACCCGCTGACGTAGATCGCCTCGTTGTAGTCGGTCGGGTAGTTGTGGTTGGCCGAGTTGATGTCGCTCGAGACGAGCGTGAGCGTCACGCCGCGCGAGTCTGCGTACTTGAAGGCGCTGCGGGCAAAGGCTGTGTTGGTGAGCCCTCCGACCGCACCCTCCACGACGCTGGCGCCGTTGCGCGCCGCGTAGACGACGCCGAAGGCGAAGTTGTCGACCGGGACCACGAACGTGTCCCACACCCGCAGCGGCATGATCTGACACTTCGGGCAGACGCCGGGACTGTCGGTGCCGTTGTCGGTCGCCGCCGCGGCGTCGAGGGCGCGGTCGGTGCCGTGGCCGTTGGCCGAACAGCAGCTCGAGGCGTCAAACGGGTCGTTGTCGTCGTCGAAGAAGTCCCAGCCGGCGATGTCGTCGATGAACCCGTTGGCATCGGCATCGGTGCCGTCGGAGAAGCTCGCGATCAGGTCGGACCCGTCGAGGATGTCGTCCGACTCGGAGTCGCCCGCCGTGATCGCAACGCGCGGGTCGTTGGCGAAGTCCTCGACGTTGAAGGCGCCGTCGCCGTTGCAGTCGTCGGACGAGCAGTCGCTGCCGTCGTGGTGCTGCGGCGTCGGGAGCTCGGCGGCGTTGAGGTGAATCTTGTCGACGAGGTCGCGCTCCTGCCAGCGGATCCCCGTGTCGAGGATCGCGATGGTCGTGTTCGGGTCGCCGGTCGAGTACTTCCAGGCGGTGTCGGCGCGGATGCCGGCGATCTGCGAGCACGGCGCGTCGCCGGACGCCGTGTTCGCCGCCATTCCCTGCGCGTCGAGCTGCGTGCAGTCCACATACGGAGTGCGAAAGCCGGGGGCGACGACGGCGCTGTCTGGATTGAAGCCGAAGAAGCGGTAATCCTCGTCGGCGTAGGTCGAGCAGGTGTGCTCGGCGTCGGCCTCGCAGCTGTCGAAGTTCGGGTCGTTCGGGGTGTTGGCGCGAGGGCTCTCGGTGGGGTCGATGCCCGGGAACGCAAGTGCGATCGCGGGAACGACCACGCAGGCAATCGCCACTGCCAGCGCAGCACCCAACAGCACCCCCCGGCGCCGCGCCCTCCTCCTCCGGGCCTCCATACCGCGCGCCAACCTAATACGCACCAGGGCAAGATGCGCTGGTTCCCCCTCGTCTATGCGGCCACTGGTTGCTCCCAGTCAGCGCGATAGACGCGGTGCGTGCCGGCGAGACCCTTGAGCTCGATCTCGCGGCCGTCGTCGAAGTCCACCGAGGCGCAGTCACCGTCCTCGGCGCGCCGCTTGAGCTCCTCCGAAACGAGGATCTCGCCGCCACGCGCCTGTGCCGCGATGCGCGCCGCGACGATCACGCTGCGACCGAAGAAGTCGCCGTCCTCGCTGATCGTCTCGCCCGCGTGCATCCCGATCCGTACGCGAATGCGCTCCCCTTCCACGGCCTCCCCCTCGCTGAGCGCCCGCTGGATCGCGGCGGCGCACTCGAGCGCGCGGTCCGACTCGCCGAAGACGAGCATGAAGCCGTCGCCCTGGTTCTTGACCTCGTAGCCGCCGTGGCCGCGGACGAGCCGGCGGAAGAGCGCGTTGTGAGCGCGCAGGACCCGCAGCCAGCGCTCGTCGCCGAGACGCTCGGTGATCACGGTGGAGTCCTCGATATCGGAGAAGAGAATCGTCACCTGCCCGTCGGGGGCGGCGTGCGCGGCGATGTCGGGCTGCTCGGCTGCGACCGCGTCGATCATGTAGTCGATCGAGGTGCTCGCGTCGAGCGCGCCAAGCCCCTGCGCGTCGAGCCGCGCTGCCAGCGCCTCGCGCACCAGCTCGTCCATCCCGATCTCCTGGGCGGTTTCGACCGCCTCGCGCAGCAGATCGAGCGCGCGCTCGCGGTCGCCCGCGTCGTCGCGGGCGAGCAGCAGGCGAGCGAGCTCGAAGCGCGCGCGCGCGCCGAACGGGCGGTCGCCCATCTTCGCGGTCATGTCCATAGCGGCCACGTAGTGACGCTCGGCGTCGTCGATCCTGCCCGCCGCCTCGGCGAGGAGGCCGAGATAGCGAGCGACGGGGCCGTTGCACGCGGCGGCGCGGCCCGCGATCACATTGAGATCGTCGTGGGGCAGCAGCAGCCCGTAGATGAGCTGGGCGCGCTCGGCGTCGCCCAAGAACGCCGCGACCTCGGCAAGCAGGGACAGCGAGACCACCCACTGGGCGTCGGCCGGGATGGACGCGAAGTCGTCGGCCGCGAGGGACTCGAAGGCGGCGCGCGCCTCCGCGACGTTGCCGAGCTCGGCGTGGGTGACGGCGAGCGAGCAGCGCCATGCCGGGATCGCGGTGTATTGCTCGGCGAGCTCGGTCAGCTCCGCAAGGGACGCGGCCGCGCCGGCGAGATCAGCGGGCCGCCTGCGCAGGCGGCGGATCAGCCCGACCTGGACGGCGTGAAACTGTGCGGACACGGGCTCCTCCGCGCGGGCGCCGGCGACGTAGGCCTCCTCGCTCAGCCGCTCCGCCTCGTCGAAGCTGCCGTCGATGATCGCGCGCGTGGCCTTCAGCAGCGGCACGTGCCACGAGTACTGGGGCTGGCGCAGGAGGCCGGCGAGGCGCTCGAACGCAGCGAGGTCGGCGTCGGCGCCTGAGACGTCGCCGAGCGCCAGCTTCGTGACGAGCCGGTAGACGTGCGCGCGCAGCTCCAGCTCGTGGTCGCCAAGGCGCTTGGCGAGGTCGTGAAGCTCCCCGCTCTCGCGCAGCCGGCGATGCGTCTGCTCGGGTCCGGAGCCACCGGTGAACTGCCGCCGGATCAGTGCCTGCGCGAGCGCATCCGAATCGTCGATGCGCCGCGCCATCTCAAGGGCCTCGATGCCGAGCTCGTCAGAGCGACCCGCGGGGTCGACCCAGTAGAGCGTCTGCGCGAGGCCGCTCAGCAGCTGCGCGCGCAGCGGCCCGTCCTCGGGCCCGATCGCGTCGAGGGCCTCCTCGAGAAGATCGATCAGCGGCCGGTCGACCACGCCGGCGACCGACAGGAGGCAGATCTGCATCGCCGCACGGGCGAGATCCTCCGGGCGGCCGAGCTCGCGCGCGTTCGTCGCCGCGCGCTCCAGCGTTCGCCGCGCTTCGCCCAGCCGCCCGGCCCGGATCTGCGCGGTCCCCAGCTCGAGGAGGAGGTCGAGCCGCCGCACCGGATCAACCGGCGGCGCCATCTCGAGCGTCTCGAGCGCCTTCTCATAGAGGTTGGCCGCGTCCTCGTGGGCAAAGCGCTGCGCCGCGCGAATCGCGCCACGGGTCGCGTAGTCGATCGCGCGGTCGACCTCGCCGAGCGGGGCCGCTTCGAGGAAGTGGTGCGCGAGCTCGGTCAGATGCCTGTCGGGATCGATATCGGTGTGACGCTCGAGCGCCTCTCCGATGAGGCGGTGCAGCCGCACTCGCTTGGCTCCGGCGATCTCCGCCAGCAGCGTCTCGCGCACCAGCGCGTGAGAGAACACGTAGTGGCCCGGGTCGCCCGCTACCGGCTCGACCAGGCGGCCCTCGACGGCCTCGGCAAGGCCGGCCCTCACCGCGTCGGCCGGACGCTCGCTCACCGCTTCGATCACGTCGCCCGGAAAGCTGCGCCCGCAGATCGCCGCGATCCCGAGCACCTCGTTGGCGGTTGCGGAGAGCCGGTCGAGGCGCCGGCCGACGACCTGGCGCACGCCCTGAGGGATGACGACCTCCTGGCGCGCGGACGATTCGCCAAGCCTTCCCTCCGCCGCCATCAGACGCACGACCTCGCCGATGAAGAACGGGTTGCCGCCCGTCTGCTCGGCGATCGCCTGGGCGAGGTCCGTCGGGGGCCGATCGACGCCGGCGGTGAGCTCGATGTAGTCGGCGATCGCGCGGGGGGCGAGGCCGCGCAGCGCGACCCGGCGGACGGAGTCGGCGCCGGCCAGATCCTCGAGCGTCTCCCCGAGATGGTGGTGGCGGCCGAGCTCGACGTCGCGATAGGTGCCGACGAGCAGCAGGCCGGTGTCGGCGAGGCGGCGGGTCACGAAGCTGAGGAGGTGCAGCGACGGCTCGTCGGCCCAGTGCAGGTCGTCGAGGACGATCACCGTCGGGCGGGCCCTCGACGCGTCGGCGAGGAAGGCCGTCACCGAGTCGAAGAGACGGAAGCGCGCCTGCTCGGTCTCGGCCTGGTCGGGGACCTCGATCTCGAGCCGCTCCGCCAGCTCCGGCACGATCCGCGCGATGTCCGCCGCCCTCGCGCCCAGCTGCCAGCGCAGCCCGACGGGATCAGCCTCCATGACGTAGCCGCGAATCGCTTCCGACCACGGCCAGTACGGCGGCTGGCCCTTGGTCTCATAGCAACGGCCCCAGTACACGCGGGCGCCGCGAACACGGGCGTAGGTGGCGAGCTGCTCGGCCGTCCGGGTCTTGCCGATCCCGGGGTCGCCCGAGAGGAGCAGTAGCCGGCCCTGTCCGCCGAGCGCATCCTCGAGGACGCCCCGGGCCTCACCGAGCTCGGGGTCGCGGCCCACGAAGACGCCGCCGGCCAGCGCCTCGAGCGGGTTCTCAGCGTCGGCCTGCTCCTCCCCGCGCGCCGGGGCGGCCGCCGCCGCCTCGATCTCCCGCCGCGCCTCGGCGGCGCTCTGGGGGCGATCCTCGGGCGACTTGGCGAGCAGGCGCAGGATGACGGCGTCGATCGCGGCGGCCACCTCCGCGCGGTGGCGCGAGGGGGCAACCGGTGGCGTGCTCAGGTGCTGGCCGATTATCGCCACGGCGTCGTCGCCGGGAAACGGGGGCTCGCCGGTGAGCAGCTCGTAGAACATCGCGCCGAGCGAGTACAGGTCGGACCGGGCATCGGCCGCGCGCCCGAGCGCCTGCTCAGGCGGCAGGTAGGCGACGGTGCCGACGAGCATCCCCTCGACGGCGGCGCGCGAGCGGCGGTCGGTCGTCGCGAGGCCGAAGTCGCCGAGCCGGGCTGTGTCGTCGTCGCCCAGCCATACGTTCGCCGGCTTGAGATCACGATGGACGACGCCGCGCGAGTGCGCGTGCTCGAGCGCACGGCACACGTCGATCGCGATCGCGATCGCGCGCTCGATCTCCAGGCGCCGGCCGGCGCACGCCTCGAGGACGCCGGCGAGGTCACCGCCGCCGACGTACTCGCTGACCACGTACGGCGTGCCGCCATCCTCGCCGGTGTCGAGCACGGTGACGATGTGCGGGTGCTCGCCGAGCTTGCTCATGGCCTGGGCCTCGCGCCGCGAGCGCGCCAGCGCGGCCTCGCCGATTCCCTCGGTGTCGAAGACGGCGACGGCGACCGTACGGCCGGGAGATTCGAGGTCGGCCGCGCGGTACACGCGCTTGCGCCCGCCACGGCCGAGGAAGCTCTCGATGCGGTAGCGGTTGTCGATCAGCTCGGCGACGGCGGTCGCGCCGTCCGGATCGACCGCCGAAGCCTCCGGCTGGGCATCTGCGAGCGGCGTTCCGCAGGCGTCGCAAAAGCGCGCCTCCGAACGATTGAGGTTGCCGCACGACGGGCAGCGCATCCTGATGCCGAGGATATGCCACAGTCAGAAGCATGTCTGAAGCCACCTTGCACACAAATGCCGGCCCGATCACCGTCACGTTCTTTGACGACGACGCCCCGAAGACGGTTGAGAACTTCCGCAAACTCGCCGCCGACGGTTTCTACGACGGGCTCACCTTCCACCGCGTGATCACCGACTTCATGATCCAGGGCGGCTGCCCCGAGGGCACCGGCACGGGCGGTCCCGGATACACCTTCGAGGACGAGTTCAACGACCACAAGGTCGTGCGTGGCGCGCTCGCCATGGCCAACGCCGGCCCCAACACCAACGGCTCGCAGTTCTTCATCGTCACGATCGGCGCCGCCGACTGGCTCGACGGCAAGCACACGGTCTTCGGCGAGATCACCGATGGCATGGATACGGTCGACACCATCGAGGGCACCCCAACCGGCGCGGGCGACCGGCCGATCGAGCCGCAGGTGATCGAGCGGATCGAGCTCAGCGAGTAGGCCTCGGTCTTGGCCTACCGCGTCCTTCGGGCCGAGGACGCCTTCTGGCGCCCGTCCAACCAGATGGGCGTGCTCAACACGGACCTCGCCAAGCAGTTGGGCGCCGACACCCTCGGCGCGCGGCTGTGGCGGTTGCGGCCCGGCCAGTCGTCGACGCGCCATCGCCATTTCAAGACGGCCGAGCTCTACGTCGTGTTGGAGGGCAGCGGCCGCCTGCGCGTTGGCGATGAGCTCCTGACGCTGGCGCCAATGGACGCGGTCTACGTCGAGCCGGAGGAGCTGCGCCAGCCGTTCAACGACACGGACGCCGACCAGCTGTGGCTCGTCGTCGGGGCCCCGAATGAGGCGGCGAACACGCTCGAGATGTCGCCGGAGACGCTCGCGGCGATGTACCCGGAGGGGCCGCGGGCGCTACCGCCAGAGCTCGGCGGCGGGGTCTATGAGCCGGGCGACTCGGTGGAGCCGCCCTCGACCTGAGGCGGCGTCGTGCCCGGCGGCATCCCGCCGTGCCAGCCGTGCTTTTCGAGGACGTCCATGAGCTCCTTCTGCATGTCCCCGTAGTCGGCCATGTTGGCGCTCGTCGGCGCCGTGGGGATCCCGTGCTTTTCGAGCGCCGCGGCGATCTGCTTCTGCATCTCGCCGTAGTCGGCTGTGTTGACGGTCTCGCCGGAGCTGCCGTCGGTGCTGATCCCGTGCTGGCCCATGATCCCGAGGATCTCCTCGCGCAGCCCGGTGCCGCGCATGTCGATCACCTGCGGCGGCATCTGGCTGACCTGGACGTTGCCGGTCTTCATGGCCTGCTGGATCATCGGCCCGAGCTGGCTCAGCATCGCGAGCCCGTCGGCAGCGCTCATCCCCTGGACCTGGAATCCGGGCGCCGCACCGGGAACCTGCCCGCCCACGACGGGCTGGCCCTCTGAGCTGGCGAAGCTGCCGAGCTGCTTGGTCTGGCTCTCGACCTCGGTCGAGACCGGAATCGCGCTCTCCTTCGCCCTGCGGCCCTTGAAGATGTCGAACATACCCACGGCGTCAGGATAACTCCGCGACGGGGTTGTCGGAAACGACCCGGTACGTCGCGTCATCGCCGGCGCCATCGCGTCAACCTATGCCGGGCAATGGGCCTGCGCGACTCACTCAACCGCGTCTTCCGCACCGCCGGCGGCGAGCCGCACGCCGACGGCATCGGCGAGCTGCACGTCGGCGACGCGAGCTACGACGACTGGGACGTCGTGGCCGACTACCCAGAGCTGGAGACCGCCCGCGCCTTCCACCAGGCGCTGACCGACCAGGGCATCACCGCCGTCCTCACCTCGGACTGGCCGCTCGACGAATGGGGGCGCGGCGACATCGCGCTCCGCGTCCCGGCCGGCCAGGGCCCGGAGGCGGAGGAGCTACTCGACGGCGACTAGCCCTTATGCGGGCGCCGCCGCGACCGCGAGCTGCCCGCAGGCGGCGTCGATGTCGCGTCCGCGGGTGAGGCGGACCGTGGCGGGCACGCCGGACCCGACGAGCGCGGCGCGAAAGGCCTCGATCGCCTCCGGACCGGAGCCCTCGAACTCGCCGCCCGTCGGGTTGTACGGGATCAGGTTGACCTTGAAGTCCCCGTGCGGTGTCAGCCGGCCGGCGAGGGCGCGCGCCTGCGCCGGGCTGTCGTTGACACCCGCCAGCATCAGGTACTCGATGTAGACGCGCTTGCCGCGCGCGTGGCGCCAGCGTCGGCACGCATCGAGCACGTCGGCGAGCGGGTAGCGGTCGTTGACGGGCATCAGCTCGGAGCGCAGCGCGTCGTCGGGCGCGTGCAGCGAGAGGGCGAGCCGCACCCGGGGACCCTCCTCGCAGAGGCGCTCGATGCCCGGCAGCCACCCGACGGTCGACACGGTGGTGTGCGAAGTCGCGATCCCGATCTCGGGTAGCCGCTCGCACGCGGCGATCACCGCGTCGAAGTTCATCAGGGGCTCCCCCATCCCCATGAAGACGCAGTGGTCGACCGCCTCGATCCTGCGGAAGTGGAGGGCCTGGTCGAGAATCTCCGACATCGTGAGGTTGCGGCCGAAGCGCATCGTGCCGGTGGCGCAGAACGTGCAGGTGAGCGGGCAACCCGACTGACTGGAGACGCAGATCGAGCGGCGCCTGTCGCGAAACCGCATCAGGACCGACTCGATCGGACGCCCGTCGGCCGTGGCGAACAGCGCCTTCTCGGTGCCGTCGTCCGACTTCGCGGTGCGATCAACCTGGAGCGTCGAGAACGGGACCTCGCGCTCCAGCCGCGCGCGCAGGTCCTTCGGCAGGTTCGACATCGCGTCGTAACCATCCGCGCCACGCGCCGCCCACTCCCACACCTGGGTGGCGCGGTAGGCCGGCTCGCCGGCATCGGCAAGCGTGCGCTCGAGGAGGTCGAGATCCATCGATCGAGTGTGACAGCGTGTTTGTCGTGGCCCGCGTCTTCGTCACCCGTGAGCTGGTCGGCGACGGCCTCGATCGGCTGCTCGCCGAGCACGACGTCGAGCTGTGGCCACAGGACGTCGTGATCCCGCGCCAGGAGCTCGTCGCGGGGGTCGCCGAAGCCGAGGGCCTGCTCTCGATGCTCACCGACCCGATCGATGCCGAGCTGATCGCCGGGGCGCCAAAGCTGCGGGCGGTCTCCAACTGCGCCGTCGGCACCGACAACGTCGACCTCGATGCGGCAACGGCCCGGGGCATCCCGGTCGGCAACACGCCTGAGGTGCTCACCGGCTCGACGGCCGACCTCGCGGTCGCCCTGATGCTGGCCGTCGGCCGGCGCCTCACGGAGGGTGATCGGCTCGTTCGCGCCGATGGCTGGCAGGCCTGGTCGCCGCACTTCATGCTCGGCCGCGACCTCCACGACACGACGGTCGGGATCGTCGGCGCCGGAAGGATCGGCAGCGCTGTGGCGAGCCGCGTCGAGGCGTTCGGGTGCGAGGTCCTCGTCGCCGGACGCGACCGCGCCTCGCTCGACCGCGTCCTCGCCGAGTCGGATTTCGTCACCCTGCACTGCCCGCTGACCCCGCAGACCCACCACCTCATCGGCGAGCCGGAGCTACGGGCGATGCGCGAGACCGCCTACCTGGTCAACACCGCTCGCGGCCCGATCGTCGACACGGGGGCGCTGGAGCGCGCGCTGGGCGAGGGCTGGATCGCCGGCGCGGCGCTCGACGTCACCGACCCGGAGCCGCTGCCCGGCGACCACCCGCTGCTCGCAGCGCCGAACCTCACGGTCGTCCCGCACGTCGGCTCGGCAACGGAGCGCACCCGGGCGGCGATGGGCGACCTCGCGGTCGACAACCTGCTTGCGGCGCTCGCTGGCAAACGCATGCCGCGATGCGCCAACCCAGACGTGTACGAAGGCGGAAACACCGGCGCCCGCCCCGACCGATAGCGTCGCGCCCTCATGAAGGGAGTGTTGGTCGTCCTCGCATCCGTCGCGCTGCTGATCGCGACGTTCGCCCTCTGGGTGAAGCGGGACCTGCTCGACACCGACGCCTGGACCGAGACCAGCTCCGAGCTGCTCGCGGACGAGGAGGTGCGCGCGGCCGTGGCCGACTTCCTCGTGGAGCGCGTCGACGCGAACGTCAGCCGCGAGATCGCGCGGCGGCTCGACAAGGACCTGCACGCCAAGGCGCGCCAGGCACTTGCGGCGCCGGACGTCCGCGCCGTCTGGGTCCGGGCCAACCGCGAGGCCCACGCCGGGATCGTCGCCCTGGTCGACGACAAGTCGGCGGACCCGGCGGTGCTCAACCTGCATCCGGTTCTCCTGCAGATCTCGAAGGAGATCGGGATCGGACCGGCGCTGGCGGCCAAGCTGCCCGACAAGGTCGGTCGCCTGACGATCCTGCGCCACGACCAGCTCGAGTGGGCGCAGAACACCGCGCGAATCCTCCGCGACTTCGCGTACTGGCTGATCGCTCTGGCCCTCGCGCTCTACGCGGCGGCGATCGCGATCTCGCGCGGCCACCGCCGCGAGACCTTCGGGCTCTGCTCCCTCGGCCTGCTGCTCGACGGCGCGGTCATCCTGCTGCTGCGCTGGCTCGGCGGCGCGATCTTCGACGCCGGGCTCAACGACACCGTCCATGCGGACGGCGCAACCGGCTCGATCTGGAGCATCTCAACGGACTCGCTCGCGACCTACGCCTACTTCCTGCTTGGCATCGGCGCCCTCGGCCTCCTCGTCTCGCTCGCCCTGGGCCGCTGGCTGAAGTCGTCCGACTCCGAAGCGCCGCACTACGAGTGGGACGAGGACGAGGAGGATGAGGGGGACTACGACGAGGACCCAGCCGACGAGGGCGAGTACGCGACGGATCGGTAGACCCGGCCGAGTCGATCGACGGATTACATGCTCCATGGCGTACACGATCCGGCGATCGCCGGATTTTGTCCGGGGCGCGCTCCGGGCTCCCGCCCCCTTCCCAGCCTGACCCGGCCGGGATTGCAGCCGGCGCCGAGTCTCCGCGCTAGATGAGGCCGCGGGCCGGCTTTGCCGCCGGCGAGGTGGCGCGGACGAGGGCGCGGGCCTCGGCCCAGGTGAGCAGCCGGCCGCTGTCGACGTCGATCAGCTTCAGCCGCGGGCAGCGAAGGCTGTCGCGCAGCGTGAGGACGGGAACGTCGTCGAAGACCTCGTTCTCGTCGTGCGCGGCCTGGAGGTTGTAGTTCGGCACGCGGGCGTTGAGGTGGTGGACGTGGTGCAGACCGATGTTGCCGGTGAAGAACTGCAGCACCTTCGGCAGCTTCAGATACGAGCTGCCCTCGAGGGCCGCGTCGGAATAGCTCCAGCGCTCGCCGGCCTCCCAGTAGACGTCCTCGAACTGATGCTGGACGTAGAAGAGCCAGACGCCGGCCATTCCGGCGAGGTAGGCGGGGAGGATGTTGACGAGCAGGAACGCGGGGATACCGACCAGCAAACACATCCCCGTGACCAGGGCCGCGAGGGTGAGGTTGGTGAGGATGATGCTGTTGCGCAGGCGGCGGCGCTTGGAACGGGAGCTGAACCGCGGCCCGATCATCAGCGACCACAGCGGGCCGACGCCGAACATCACAAGCGGATTGCGGAAGAGGCGATAGCCGAGGCGCTGCTGCCACGGCCGCTCGTAGTACTCGGTCACCGTCCACGTCGGGACATCACCCTGCCCGCGGCGGTCGAGGTCGCCGGCGGTGCCGTGGTGCACGGCGTGATCGAAGCGCCAGTTCTCGAACGGCTGCCAGACCAGGATGGCGGTGAATCGCCCGACCCAGCGGTTGGCCTCCTTGCTCGCCATGAACGAGCCATGGCCGCAGTCGTGAAAGACGATGAAGGTCCGCAGGAGAAAGCCCGCGGTCGGGATCGCGAGACCGAGCGTCAGCCAGATCGACTCGTCGAGCGTCAGGTACATCAGGACGGTGAGGGCGAGGTAGGGCACGACCGAGGTCGCAAGATCGAGCGTGCTCCGGCCGAACCTCGGCTGGGCGTACGCGTCGAGGTCGGTCTTATGGTCGGAGGTGGCGCTCATGTGGGCAGCCTTTCGCGGGCAGACGCGTTCGTACGTGGTAGTCGCATACCGGCGACCAGGGGACAACCATGCTAAGGCAATCGGCCGATGCCGTGTTAGGTCTCCCTGACTTGAGGGTCCTAAACACCGGTTCGGCGTTGGCCCGATAGCTTGACCGGATGCCCGCTCCCCTGCTCGCCGTCGACGCGCCGTCGATGCTCTACCGCGCGTTTTTCGCGTTGCCGGACTCGATCAAGGGCGCCGACGGAAAGCCCGTGAACGCCCTCCTCGGGGCCACGAACCTCGTGCTGCGGGAGGTCGAGGCACGCGAGCCGCGCGCGGTCGTCCTGTGCTTCGGCCCGGACGCGGCCGCCTACCGGACCGAGCTCTACCCCGACTACCACGCCGCTCGACCGGAGATGCCCGACGGTCTCAAGAGCCAGTGGGCTCAGGCTCGCCCCTACTTCGAGGCCTTCGGCTGGACGGTCGCCGACCACGATTCGTTGGAGGCCGACGACCTGCTCGGCAGTTTCGCGCGGCTCGAGACCGAGGCGGGCGGCACGACGCTGGTGATGACCGGTGATCGCGACATGTTCCAATGCGCCTCCGACAGCGTCACCGTGCTGTACGTCAGCACCGGCAAGGAGGCCGCCGAGATCGACCCCGCGGAGGTGCAGCGCCGTTACGGCGTCGCGCCCGAGCTCGTCCCCGACTTCATCGCGCTGCGCGGCGACCCATCGGACGGGCTTCCCGGCGCGAAGGGTGTCGGCGAGAAAACGGCGGCCGAGCTGCTGCGCAAGCACGGCTCGCTCGAGGGTGTGCTCGACGCCGCGATCCGCGAGACGCGGCCGAAGCTGCGCACGACGTTGATGGACTCGCGCGACGAGCTGCTCGCGTTCAAGCACATCGCAACCCTGCAGGACGCAAAGGTCAAGCTGCCAAAGGACCGCGCGCTGAATCCCAAGAAGGCGGCGGCTGCGGCGAGGGAGCGGGGAATGAACAGGCTGGCCGACCGGCTCGAGAAGTGGGGCGAGGGTTAGGCTCAGCACATGGCGATCGAGGGAAAGGCAACGGCCGAGATCGAAGCTCCCATCGAGGAGGTCTTCGCCGTCGCGGCGGACGTCGAGGGCTCGCCTCGCTGGCAGCCCGAGATCAAGGCCGTCGAGGTGCTGGAGACCAACGAGGACGGCCACCAGGTCTCGGTCCGGATCGACACGGACGCGAAGGTGCGCACGCTCACCTCGACGATGAGCTTTGGCTATGACGACCCCACGGGGATCAGCTGGGAGCAGACGGATGGCGACCTCAGGTCGGTCCGCGGCAGCTGGGAGTTCGAGGCGCTCGGCGACGACCGAACGCGCGCGACCTACTGGATGCAGGTCGACCTCGGGCGCATGCTCGGAATGGTCATTCGCGGGCCGCTTGTGGGCGTTCTGCGCGGCCAGCTGGTCGAAAGCATGCCGGGCAAGCTGAAGGCCTTTATCGAGGACTGATCAGGCGCAAAGCAAGACTGCGGCCAGATTCGTCTGGCCGCGCTCATGTTTCTCTGTGGGCGGGCCGATTATGAGATTGGTGGAAAGGCCCCTACAAAAGCTCTTGCCTTTGATCAGCCGCCGTTTTCGAAGCTTCTCGGAGGCGACTGACGCGGCGCTTGACGTGCTTGCCTCGGAGCTTCCGGGCGAGATCGTCCTCGGCCAGATTGAACCTGGCGAGGATGTGATGCGCGTTCTCGATGTCCGCGGCGCGGCCGTGGTCGGCATCGAGCGCGGCAGCCAACTGCCCCTTGCCACGCGCTCTGAGGGTGGTGGTGCCGGCGGGGAGTCGATCGTCCTCGAGGGCGTCCACGCAGACGAGGACCTCGAGCCCGCGCACCTGCGCGCCCTCGGACTCGCCGAGTGGATCGCCGTCCCGCTGGAGATGAGCGACGGCGCGATCGCCGGCATGGTCACGGCGCTCTCCCGTCGCCAGGGCGAGTACGGCGCCGAGCACGTCGTGCTCCTGGGCCTGACCGCGCGCATGCTCGCCTACGAGTGGGAGCGAGTCCGCAATCGCACCGAGCTTCGCGAGCTGCGCCAGCGCGTTGGCGCCGGCGACGGCATGGACCCCGACACCGGCCTCGCAGGCCGCTACCGCTTCGTCGAGCTGCTCGACCGCGAGTGGCGCCTTGCCCGGCGCGGAACCTTCAACACGATGTGCGCCGCCTTCCGGGTCAGCGCCGGCGATGCCGAGCCCGACTCGCCGATGGCGCTGCTGGCGCTCAAGGACGCCGCGGAGGCACTCGCCGGCGCCGTGCGCACCACCGATCACATCGGCCGCATCGGGGATATGGACCTCGCGGTCGCCCTCGTCGGCGCCCCTGATGAGGCGAGCGTGGACCCGCTCGTCCGGCGCTTCACCGACGCCCTGCGTCGCGTGACCCGCGGTCGGCCCGTGACCGTCTCGATCGACTGGGGAGCCGCCTCCCTCGCCGAGGCCCCCTCGCCCGAGCAGGGCCTCGAGCACGCGCTTCGCGGAGCCGCCGGCGAGACGACGGAGCCGCGCGGCGAACCGGTTCCCGCCGGCGGCGACGGTCCATGAGCCTGGCGGCTGGAGCCGCCACCCGGACGCCTTCCGGGTTCGAGCGCCTGCCGGGAGTAACACCTCCCGCGAGCCGCGAACCCCGTTCCGGCTTCCTCAGTGACACGCTCGCCGAGATGGGCCTTGTCGACGCCAAGCAGATCGAGGTGGCCGTCAACGAGAGTCGCGTTCGCGGCGTCCCGCCCGAGATCCTCCTCGTCCAGCTCGGCCAGCTGTCCGACGTGGACCTCGCCCGGGCCCGCGCTGAACACGCCGGGCTCGACTACGTCGACCTCGACGCCTTCAAGCGCGACCGTGAGGCGGACGCGCTGGTGGGGCGCTCGGCCGCCGAGCGCTTCCACGCGCTGCCGATTGCGATGGAGGGCCGTTCGCTCGTGCTCGCGATCGCCGACCCGCTCGACGCCCCGATGCTCGCCGAGGTCGCCGAACTCGCGCGGTGCCAGGTGATCCCCGTGGTGGCCGCCGCCTCGGCAATCGAGGCGCGGACAGACGAGCTTCCCGAGCGTGCCGCCGACGACGAGGCGCCGCCGATGTCCGAGCCACCGCGGCTGCATCCCATCGAAGGCGGAGTTGCGCACCGTGGCGCGCTCGCGGACTCCCTTGCCGATCGCATCATCGAGCGCGTCGACGCGACCCTCGACGAGGTCGCGCGCTCGGAACTCGTGAGGGCCCTCGACGAGGCGACCGTCGAGATCGAGCAGCTGAGCGCCAAGCTCGAGCAGTGCGAGGAGCACGGCCGGGCGCTTGAGCGCGAGCGCGACGAGCTTCGCGCCGCCCTCGAAGACCGGTCCTAACCGGCCGGCTGGGCCGCCGCTGCCAGGCCTGACTCGAGGCGGTCGCGGCCCGCATCCTTGGCGTCGTAGAGAAGCTGGTCGGCGCGGGTGATGAGCGCGACCGGGCTCTCGGAGCCATCCCAGCAGGCGACCCCGGCCGAACAGCGCTCCCCCATCGGGACCGAGTCGCGCAGGCGTTCGATCACCTCGACCGCAGCCCGCAGGTCGCAGGTCGGGAGCAGCAGCGAGAACTCCTCGCCGCCGTAACGGGCGATCGTGTCCGAAGGGCGGATCGCCACCAGCCAGGCGGCCGCAAGCTGCTGCAGGAAGCTGTCGCCCGCGACGTGGCCGTGATCGTCGTTGAAGCGCTTGAAGTGGTCGAGGTCGAGCATCGCGACGCAGACGGGGGTTCCGTACCGAGCCGAACGCGCAAGCTCGGCGTCGAGCAGGTCGCGCCAGGCGCGGCGGTTGAGCAGCCCGGTGAGCGGGTCCGTGCGCGCCAGCTCCAGGGTGTGGGCGAGCAGGCGCTCGCGCTCGTCCTCAAGCCGCTGTCGGGACGCAACGAGGCTGGAGATGATCGCGCTCGCCAGGCCGATGCAGACCATGGTCACCAGCCAGTGCGTTGCCAGATCGCTGTCCGGATATGGATGCACCGCCAGGACAGCGGCGTAGACGGCCGCCGCGAAGCCGAGCTGGATCACGAGTGCGCGGGGACCAAAGAAGTAGGCGGTGAATACCCCGACCAGCAGCAGGAGGAAGGGATAGGCGGAGGAGCCCTCCCCGCTCCAGTAGGCGCAGAGCACGGCCAGAACACTGCCGGCCGCCGTGGAGATGTGGAAGAACCAGGGGGGCAGCTGGCGGCGGGCGAGCCAGATGCAGCCAGCGGCGACAGGGCCCATCAGCGCCAGCACGAACAGAGCGCTCCGGTTCATGTCGGACGAGTGCGGAAGCAGCAGCGTGATGGCGACCAGCGTTCCCGCTGTCGCGTACATGACGGCCGCGACGGGCGCCATCTGCGCCTGCTCGGTGCGCGGGCTCGCGCTCACAGCTCCCGCTCTCGGTTGCGACTCGTTCAACTGAGCGGACCGGTGAGTACGGTTGCCCCTTCGGTGGCCGAAGCCGTTGCGCTGGTCGCGGCTGCTGTGCTCCCGCGAGACACCTCCCCGGCGGTGGCGCCGGAGATCTCCCAGCGCGGGCCGGTGACGGCCCGGCGTGCGCGGATCCGAGCCGACCCGACCAGGCGCAGGCGGCGCTGGGCGGCCTGCCTCGCACGCTCGACCTCGCCCGGATCGAGGCCACACTCAGCGAGGAACCGCACCAGACCGTCGCCCTCGGCCAGCTGCCGATCGATGTCGATCTCCTCCTCGACGCTGCCGTCGCCGTCGGCATCGCTGGGCGCAAGCACGAACGCCGTCATGTCGTCGCGGGCACCCCCGTGACCGGCGATGCTGGTGAGCAGCGCCTCCGGGCCAGCCTCACCGGTCTCCGCGAGGATCGCGCCCAGGCCCTCGCGGCCGAGCAGGTCGCCATTGGCGGCGCGAGCCTCGATGAGGCCGTCGGTGAAGAACCAGATCCGGCTGCCGGGGCGAACGTGAATCCGCGTCTGGCGGTGCCCCGTGTGGAGGCCCACGCCAATCGGAGGCGGCGTCAGCGCACCGACCGAGCGGTCCGGCTGCCCGGCGATCAGCGGCGTCGGGTGGCCCGCGGTCGCGTAGTCGAGCGTGCTGGTCGCCGGGTCGTACACCGCGGCGATCGCGGCGACGAATTCGTCGCCAAGCTTGTCACCGAGCGCCAGGTTCGACAGGCGAAGCGCCTCGCGCGGCTCCATGCCGGCCTCGAGGTAGGCGCGCACGGTGTAATGAACGAGGGCGGTGTTGGCGAGAGCGGCGCGCCCGTGCCCGCAGACGTCGCCGATAACGATCCCGACGCGGCCGTCGGGCAGCGCGAGGACGTCATGGAAGTCACCCCCGGCTGCCGGGCCCTCGGCCGGGCGGTAGGCGGCCGTGATCCCGACATCGCCGAGTCGCTCGGGCACCGCGGGCAGAAGGGCGGCCTGCATCGCGCCGACGTCCCGGCGAAGCTCGCCGCGCTCACGCCGAAGGATCCGGGTGCGGCGCGCGCGGATGGCCGAGCGGACGCTCATCACGACTCCGATCGCCGCGAAGACCAGCGTGAGCACGAACAGCGACCACGGCACGGCGCCGGCGATCGTGATCAGCGCGCCCTGCGTCGGGGCGTTCGGCTGCTGAGGTGCGGATGACGGCGGCGCGGGAGTCCTGCCCCCGTGCCCAGCAGCGGCGGCGGCGGCACCACCACCCGCCGCGCCAGCCCGGGCTGGGGCCCCGGCAGCGGCTCCGTTGCCGCCGTTACCCCCTCCGCCCGAACCGGGCTGCGCGCCCGGGTTCGGGTCAGCGCCCGTCGGCGGAGGAGAGGCCGTGCCGGGATCGACGGGCTGGCCGGTGGGCTGCGAGGGGGTCGCCGGGGGAGGCGTCGTTTGCGGGGGCTCGGTCGAGCCACCGCCGCCAAGCCGCCCGGTCGTGTCGTTGACGGTGTCGGCCGCGCTCCCAAGCGTGTTGTTGACGGTGTCCACGACGCCATCGACCGGCGCGACGCCGGTGTGCGGAACCGTCACCTGCGGCACCGTCGGGACATCAACCGTAACGCCGGCCTCGTTCAGGGTGTCGCCCACGTCCGTGAGCGGGTCCGCCGACGCGGATCCGGCGACCGTGAAACCCACACAGACGGCCGTTCCCAGTACCGCGAGGTGGGCTCGAAAACTCATGCTAATTTCTTCGTCAGTCCGGCGATAATGCTTAAGCCGAAAAGCGGCTTGCAGACTGGCTTTCTTGCGGCAAGGAGGTCGCGTGGCGTACTCGGTACGAGCTCAGCCCGACGCGGGCGGATGCGTGGTCGAGCTCAATGGCGACATCGACGCCGCAGCAGCGGACCAGCTCGAGTCGACGCTGGCGTCCGCTGCCGGCGCTGAAGCGGCCGACCCGCTCGTGATCGTCGAGCTCTCGGGCGCCAACTTCCTCGACTCGCGTTGCATCGGGATCCTGGCCGACTGGCAGGCCCGTATGCGTGCGTCCGGCGGGCGCTTGGTGCTGGCCGGCGCACGCCCCGAGGTCGCTCGCCTATTCGAGATGATCGGCCTGGCTGAGGCCTTCGAGTTCTACGCCGGCGTCGACCAGGCGCGCGCCGGCGTTAATACACAAGAGGCCTAGAGTAAAGGGTCTCCCCGGTCCGACCGATACGGACCGTGTGAGCCCCGGATCGGCCTCAGACCGCCGCCTGCGCATCCGCCGCCTGTCGGATATCCGGCCACCCAAGGCGCCCGACGCACCGCGCGGCCCCAGCACGCGCCGCGGCTCGCGGCGTATGGCGCTGCTCGCAAGCTTTGCCTTCGTGGTCATCGTCGGCCTGATCGGCCTGCTCATCTACGGCTGGGCGAGCGACCGCGGTCGCGCGGACGCCCGGCGCGATGCCGACCGGGAGGTCGCTGCGCTGCAGGGACTCGTCTCGGGACTGATCAACTTCGACCAGCAGCAGCTCAGCCAGGAGCGCCAGCATGCCCTCGAGCAGGCAGTCGCGGAGGCCCGCGCCGAGGGCAGCGTCACCGCCGTCCGCCTGCTGAGGCGCGACGGCGCGGCCGTCTTCTCGGCGGGCGACCTCACCAGCGGCGGCGTCCGCAGCGTCACTCCCATCGGCGATCCCGACTCGCCGTCCGCGACGCTCGAGGTCGAGCGTCCCGCGACCGCGGGCGACCCTTCCAGCGGCGAGACGTACCTGCTCATCGCCGCACTCGCCGTCCTGCTCTTCCTGGCCGCGGTGACGGTCTTCTCGCGGGGAATACGCAACCTCACGTCAGGACCGGGGGGACGGCGTCACATCGTCCGCGCGATCCGCCGGGGCATCGAGCGCGGCGAGTTCGAGCTGCATTACCAGCCTCAGATCGACATCGTGACCGGCAACCCGATTGCCGTGGAGGCGCTGCTGCGCTGGCGCCGGCGAGGCGGCCTCGTTCCGCCCGGGGAGTTCCTCGCCGACGCAGAGGCCTCCGGGGCGATTGGACCGCTCACCGATCACGTCCTCGAGCTCGCCCTCTCGCAGGCGGCGCGCTGGCGCGAGGCCGGCCGCGAGCTCCGCCTGTCGGTGAACCTCTCGGCCGTCAACCTGCGCGACTTCGGCATCGTCGAGCACCTCAAGGCGCTGCTCGTCCGCTACGACGTCGCGCCCTCCTCGATCACGTTCGAGGTGACCGAGACCGCGGTCCTCGATGAGCCCGAGCAAACGCGGGCCGTGCTCGACGCGATCGACGAACTGGGCTTCCCGATCGCGGTAGATGATTTCGGCACCGGCTACTCGTCGATGCTCTGGCTCCGCCTCTTCCCCGTCACCGAGGTCAAGATCGACCGGACCTTCGTTTCCGCGATGGGGGCGGATGGCGAGGCATACGTTGCCGGCGTCGTCCGGCTCGGGCACGACCTCGACCTCACGGTGGTCGCCGAGGGCATCGAGGACCACGCGACGCTCGTCGCACTTCAGGAGCTCGGCTGCGACCTCGGCCAGGGCTTCCTCTTCGCGAAGCCGCTGCCTCCCGCGGAGCTCGAGGAGTGGCTCGACGCAGCCGACCCGGCGGATTGGGCCTCGGAGAGCAGGGAGCTGTCCATGAGCACCGACGGTGTGGATCTGGATGCCGCGCGACGCCTGATCGAGGAGACCGCCGGTGATCTCGGCTTCGACGACGCAGCCATCTGGGACATGAAGTGCGCGGTCACCGAGGCGCTGACGAACGCGCTCGAGCACGGCTCACCCAGCGGTGATGGCCTCATCCACCTGCGCCTCGGGCGCGACCACGGCGACATGCTGCTCGAGGTCTGGGGCGGCGGCAAGCCCAATGGTGCCCCGCACGTGGACGCAACCCACCGCGGTCGCGGGATCGCGATCATGACCGCGCTCATGGACGACGTCGAGCTTCGGCGCAATGACGGCGACACCGTCGTCCGCCTCGTCAAGCGCCTGCCCGACCGGCTCGCGACCGGCGTCTGAGCCGGGCTAGAGCCCGAGGCGCTCGCGCAAGCTCGCGTTGGCGAGCGAGTCGACAACGTGATGAGCGCCGGCAAGCTCGACGCCCTCGAGCGACGGCACCCCGATGACGGTCAGCCCCGCCGCGACGCCCGCCGCGACGCCCGTGGGAGAGTCCTCGAGGACGATTACGTCGCAGTTCGGGGCAACCCGAAGCCGCTCACACGCCGCGAGGTAGACATCGGGCGCGGGTTTGGGCGCCGGTACGTCGTGGCCGCTGACGGCCACCGCAAACGCGTCCCGCAGACCGACGAGCTCGAGCGCCCTGGCTATGAACCGGGCCGGTGAGTTCGAGGCGATCGCGATCGGCATCTCGCGCTCGCGTAGCTCGGCGACGAGCGCGAGCGCCCCAGGCATCGGGTCCACCCCGGCCTCGAGCTCAGCGAAGACGAGCTCGTCGAGCTCCTCGACGATTTCGGCCGCGCGGCCCGGCTCGCCGAGCTGCCGCTCGAAGATCGCGCCCGCGACCTGCGCCGACGTGCCGACGACCTCCTGCTTGTGCGCAAGCGTGAATTCGAGCCCGCGGCGGGCGAAGAGGTCGGTCTCGGCGCGCGACCAGACCTCCTCGGTGTCGAGCAGCAGGCCGTCGTTGTCAAAGATCACCGCGCTTGGAGAGGCCACCAGGCCGGCGATCGTAGCCGCCCAAGGGCTAAGCAAAGACGGTGAAAAAGCCGATGAGATGGCGATGGTCGAGCCGACCACCGAGCCTGCGCAGATTTCCGACCGGGACACCCCGGCGACGATGGCGCGTGCGCTCGGCGCACTCTTTCTTGCGGGCGCCGCGACCGGCGCGCTGACACTGATCCTCCCCCACGCCCAGTCCTACGCCGACGGGGCGCTCTGGAGCAACGTCGCGCTCGCGTTCTTGGCGGCGGTCGGGCTCTTAGCGTTCGCGCCGCGGGTCAGGCCGTGGATGCTGTGGGCCGTCGTCGCCGCCGGGACGCTGACGGTCACCCGCGCGGTCTACTACAGCAACGACGCGGGCACCTTCTACGGGCTCTGGTACGTGTGGGTCGGGCTCTATGCGTTCTTCGCGTTCGAGCGCCGCCTGGCGATCGCACAGCTCGCCATCGTCGGCGTTACCTACGCCTGGGTGCTGACCCAGCTGCCCCCCTCGAGCTCGGTCGTGCGCTGGATCATGACTGTCGGAACCGTCGCGATCGGCGGCATCCTTGTCGAGGTCCTGATGGGGAGGGTCCAGCGCCGTGCGTCCGCCGCCCGAGGCCGCGCGCGAGCGCTAGAGCTCGTCTCCAACGCGGCTCATGAGCTCGGTCGCCAGAACACCTCGCAGGCCGCCGGCGCCGCGTTGTGCCGGGCGGCAAGTGACGCCGCTGCCGGTGCGGCCAGCGCCTCGCTCTGGGAGCCCGCCGTGAACGGCCGGGCGCTCATCGCGACCGCGTCGACTGACGCCGAGACCAAGGGCCGCAGCGTCCACTTCATCGAGACCGGATCGCCGCTGCTCGACACCTTCGCCTCGGGCGGGCAGCGCTTCGTCGCCGGCGCTCCATCGCAGCTGCTACAGCCCCTGATCCTCGACACGGTCACGGTTGGCGTCCTGGCCATCGCCTGGGAGGGCGAACACGAGGAGCCGAGCGACGAGCTGCGCCAGGTGATCGCACTGCTCTCGCTCGAGGGTGCCCTTGCCCTGGAGCGCGCCTCGACGCTGGCGCGACTCGAGCGCGTGGCCCGCACCGACGACCTGACCGGCCTGGCCAACCGCCGAGCGTGGGACGAACACCTCTCGCGCGAGATCGCGCGTGCCAGCCGCAACAACACGCAGCTGGGTGTCGCGCTGCTCGACCTCGATCACTTCAAGGACTACAACGACGTCCACGGCCACCCGGCGGGCGACCGTCTGCTCAAGCAGGTCGCCGCGGGGTGGGGTCGCGCGATCCGCGCCACCGACATCCTCGCGCGCTACGGCGGTGAGGAGTTCGCGGTCGCGCTCCCCGGCATTACCGAGGACGAGGCGCTCGCCACGCTCGAGCGGATGCGCGACGAGATGCCAGAGGATCAGCGCGTCTCCGCCGGCCTCGCTTTCTGGGACGGCTCTGAGGACCCGGTCGCGCTCGTCAACCGCGCCGACCGCGCGCTCTACGCGGCCAAGGCGGCCGGCCGCGACCGCGTCCTCATCGCCTGACCCACATAAGCCGCGCGGCAAACCGTTAGCAGTAACGGGTTGGGCGGGGGTGGAGTTCCGCGACGTTCGCCGCGCCTTCCATGCGCCCGTTTTCGTGAACGTCGCGGAGTACGTCATATATGTCGGTCTCAGCGACGTTCGGTTCGAGCGGGTCTCGCCGCGTCGCGCTTTCGCGCAGATTCGCGAGCCTCGCGACACACCACCGCGCCCCAGTTACCTCCCTCACTGCCCCGCCGCGCCGTCCGCCCGATATAACGCGTGCGTGACCGAGTTCGAGACCATCCTCTACGCGACCAACGGCCCGGTGGCGACGATCACGCTCAACCGGCCTGAACGCCTCAACACGATCGTTCCGCCGATGCCCGACGAGGTCGAGGCGGCGGTTGGGCTCGCCGTGCGCGACCCCGAGGTCAAGGTGATCGTGTTGCGCGGCGCCGGTCGCGCGTTCTGCGCCGGATATGACTTCGGCGGCGGTTTCGAGCACTGGAACCACTTCATCGAGACCGACGGCGAGTGGGACGCCGGCAAGGACTTCGCTTTCGCGACCGCGCAGGAGGTGGCGCCGACCCAGAAGTTCATGAGCGTGTGGCGCTCGCCGAAGCCCGTGATCGCTCAGGTTCACGGCTACTGCGTCGGCGGCGGCAGCGACTTCGCCCTGTGCGCCGACCTCGTCGTGGCGAGCGACGACGCCGTGATCGGCACCCCCTACAGCCGGATGTGGGGCGCCTACCTCTCGGGGATGTGGCTGTACCGGCTCGGCCTGACCAAGGCCAAGGAGCACGCGCTCACGGGCCGGCCGTTGACGGGCAAGCGGGCAGCGGAAATCGAGCTGATCAACCGCTCGGTTCCGTTCTCAGAACTCGAGGCGACCGTCGCCGAACTGGCGGCCGACCTGGCCTCGATCCCGTCGTCCCAGCTCGCGGCGATGAAGCTCGTCGTCAACCACGCCTACGAGAACATGGGGCTCGCCTCGACGCAGACGCTCGGGCCGATCCTCGACGGGCTCATGCGCAACACGCCCGACGCGAAGCGCTTCATCGAGAAGGCGGAAACCGAGGGCGTGCGCGCTGTCGTGGACGAGCGCGACGGGCCGTTCGGCGACTACAGCAAGGCGCCCCCCGAGCTGCGGCCCGATCCATCTCACGTGATCGAGCCCTAGCGCCAGAGGCGCGTCAGAGCAGCGGCTCGGCACCTCGCGGCATCACCAGCACCGGGCAGGCCGACTCGCCCAGTAGGCGGCGGGTCGCGCTGCCGAGCAGCACGCGGCGCACCGGGCCGAAGGAGCGAGAGCCCGTAACCATCAGGCCGAATTCGGCGCTCGCCTCGGCCAGCTTGCGCGCCGGATCGCCGGTCAGGACCCGGGTGCTGGCCGTGAGGCCCTCGGGCAGGCCGGCGGCGGCCTCATCCACGAGCTCGTGGCGCCGCTCGCGTTCGCGATCGTGGATCTCGCCCTCGCTCAGGAGCGACCATGCGGCGGCTCGCGTGTACCGCGGGTAGTCGGCCACCGTGAGCACCGTGAGCTCCGCTCCGGCGTGTTGCGCGATCGCGACCGCGGTCTCGAGCGCGATCTTCGACTCGTCCGAGCCGTCGTACGCGGCGGCGACCTGGGCGAGCTCACCCCCGCCGGCATCCGCGTAGCCGCTCGGCGCCACGGCGACAGCGCACGCCGCGCCGTGGGTGAGCGACTGGCCGACGCTGCCCAGGAGCGTCCGCCCGATCTCGCCCCGGTGAGCAGAGCCGATCACGATGACGGCGGCGCCCTCGTCGTCGGCGAGCGCGGTGAGGACCTGCGCCGGCGAGTGATGGGCGACCCCGCGGGTCGTCAGGTCAAAGCCGTCAAGCTCGTCGCGAATCGCGCCGAAGCGCTCGGCGAGCTCGGCGTCGACCTCCCGCTGCAGGTCGTCTGAATCGGCCAGGTGACGCGGCCAGGGAAGCACCGCAACCACCTCGATGCCTCCCCCGAGCAGGTGACCAAAGCGCCGGCCGAGGGCGAGCGCGTCGTCGCCCCCGTGCTCGGGGTCATAGCCGATGATTGTCGTCCTTGGCATGGGCGCCTCGCGCCCAATGATTACCGGGTCTCGGAAGCGACGCAGGTGCGGTCGCGGCCTGCACGCTTGGCGGCGTAAAGGGCCGCGTCCGCCGCCTCGAGCAGGTGGTCCGCGCTGTCGCCGTCGGCCGGCCACGTCGCGACGCCGGCCGAGGCCGAGACCGACCGGCCGCGCACCTCCACCTCGGCGATCGCGGCTCGCACCCGCTCCGCCAGCTCGACCGCCTGGCCGGAGTCGGCCCGCGCGGCGATCAGCGCGAATTCCTCGCCGCCGTAGCGGGCGACCGTCTCGTCAGTACGCACCGTGGTCTGGAGCTTTCCGGCGATCGCCTGGAGGACGCGATCGCCCTCGGCATGCCCGTGCTCGTCGTTGACCGGCTTGAAGTGGTCGATATCGAGCAGCACCACCGATACCGGCGTGTCGGTCCGCTTGCCGCGAGCGAGCTCCTCGGAGATGCGCTCGAAGTAGGCGCGGCGGTTGAGGATTCCTGTCAACGAGTCGGTGCGAGCCAGGGTCCGCAGTCGTTCCCGCTGGCGCGCCGAGTTGAAGGCGAGCGCCGCCATCGCGCAGAAGCGCTCGATGACGCGCGCCTCCTGGGCGTTGAACCCCGCCTCCTCGCCGCTGCGATAGACGTTGAGCGCGCCGATCGTCTCGCCCTCGACGACCATCGGCACGCAGACCAGCGCCTCGGGCTCCTGCTCCGTACCCGGCACAACCCGAGACGCGGGATGCAGGTCGCTGCGCGCGACGTTGCTGGTCGTTCCCTCGGCGATGGTGTGCCCCGTCAGCCCCTCGTCGATGCCGAAGTTCTCGGCCATCACCTCGTCGATCCAGCGCCCGTCGGCGAAGACCGCGCCGAGCCGGGTTCGCGAGGGGTCGACCTCGTATATGACCAGGTCGTCGAACGGCACGAGCTCCGCGAGCCGCGCCGTGATCCGGCCGAACGTCTCATCGAGCGAGTCGGCCGAGAGCACGGCAGCGGCGGCATCCATCAGTGCCTCAAGCGTCGCCGCAGGTACATCGACCCGTTCCCCCACTCCCGTATTCCTCCTAGCTCCCCAGGCGCTGGTTGTTGCGGAGAATTGCCTCCGTACGGTGGGAAACTACTGAGTAAATCGCCCTGGGGGCGTCACTCACTCGATCTCTAATGCGCTCGCGAGCGCTAGCTCCGTGCTCGGGAGCACCGGAATCGTCCGATCGATGCCGGCGAGCCGGAGGATCTCCAGCACCTCGGATACCGGGGCGGCGGCGATCGCGACCTTCACCTGGCCGTTGATGAGCGGCCTCGCCGCCCCGACGATCAGGGCAATCGCCGTGGAGTCGAGGAATGTGCAGTCCAGGAGGTCGATCACGAGCGAGCGATCGGGGTCCCCCGACGCCGCGAGCAGAACTGGGCCCGCCTCCTCCGCGGCCGCCGCATCGAACTCTCCGCGGATCGTGACCACCCGGGCGTTGGGGAGCACGTCCTCGGAGACCGTGAAGCGAATTTGACCATCCATGGTGCCTGGTTCCTACCCGTTCGAAGCGGGCTCTTGTTGCCCGTGCTGTGCGACTACCCGCTCGCCCATCGGGTAGTCGGAGACGCGATGGAGATCGGCTACAAGCTCTTCGCCGAGGCGCTCGATCCGAAGGAGGTCGTGCGCCAGGCCGTCGAGGCCGAGCGCGCGGGCTTCGACTTCATCGAGGTCTCCGACCACTTCCACCCGTGGCTGCACAACCATGGCCACTCCGGCTTCGTCTGGTCGATGCTCGCCTCGATGGCCGAGCGCACCGAGAGCCTCGGCCTCGCCACGGGCGTGACCTGCCCGATCATCCGCTACCACCCGGCGATCGTCGCTCAGGCCGCGGCCACAACGCAGATCCTCAGCGATGGCCGCTTCACGCTCGGGGTCGGCGCCGGCGAGCAGCTCAACGAGCATGTCGTCGGGCGCGGCTGGCCCGCGCCGAAGGTCCGCCACGAGATGCTCCGCGAGGCCCTGGAGATCATCCGGGCGCTCTGGTCGGGCGGATATCAGTCCTACGAGGGCGAGCACTTGAGGCTGGAGCGCGCGCGGGTCTTCGACCTGCCCGACTCGCCGCCCCCGATCGCGGTCGCGATCGGCGGTGCGCGGGGGGCCGGGATCGCCGCCGAACTCGGCGACGGAATCTTTGCCACCGACCCGGATTCCGAGCTGGTCGAGGCCTACGAAAAGGCCGGCGGTACCGGAGCCAAGTACGTCGAGGTCCCCCTCGCCTGGGCGCCCGACGAGGACGCGGCGGCCGCGTCCGCGCACGAGCTGTTTCGGTTCGGCCTGCTCGGCTGGGGCGTGCTCGCGGAGCTGCCGAACCCGGCGAACTTCGAGGAAGCCACCGAGTTCGTCACCGTCGACGACGTTCGCGAGGCCTTCGCCTGCGGTCCCGACCCGGCGCGCCATCTCGAGGTCGCCAGGGAATTCGCCGGTGCGGGTTTTGACCACCTCGCCCTGGTCAACGCCGGGCCCGACCCCGACGGCTTCTTCGAGTTCTTCGCGAACGAGCTGGCTGAGCCGCTGCGCGCGCTGTAGCCGCTAGGGAGCGACCACGCACCCCGGCGAGCCCGTGCCACCGGCCGGGAACGCGACGGCGAGAGCCGCCGCGATCAGCCGCGCGCGCTGGGCGTAGCCCTTGCTCGTGTAGTGGATGCCGTCGTCGATGAACCAGTTGTCGCGGACATCCGCGGCCCAGTCGTAGATGCGCATGTTCGGGTATTTGTCGCACGCGTTCAGCAGCGCCTCATTCCAGCCCTCGAGGTTCGACGCCGAGTACGGGCCGTCGGGGCGAATCGACTTGACGTTGACCCAGAGGACCGGCTCGCCGTCGGCGGCGTCCATCATCCGGGCGATGCGCTCGTCGAATCCCGTCGGCGAGCCGACGGCCACGTTGGCAGCCTCATTTGTGCCCAGCGCCAGCACCCAGCAGCCGGCAAAGCCACGGTCCTGCCACTTGCGCGCGACGTCGTCGGCGCTCGGCTGGTCGCGGTAGTGCTCGACGATCGCGCGGGCCCCGGCGATCTCGTAGTGCTGCACGCGCGCTCCGACCTGCGCATATCGGGCGCTGATCCGCTGCTTCGGGTCGGGCAGGTAGTCGTGCGAGATCAGGCCCTCGGACGTCGAGTCGCCGATGTGCACGAGGGACGTACACGAGGTCCGCTTCGAGTCCGGGGCGACCGCCGTGATGTTGATCGGCGGCGCAATGTAGGTGGAGTCGATCGTCGCGCCGCCCGTTTGCGGCTCTGACTCGGTGGCAACCCCAGCACCCGCCACGCCCGCGCCGGCCACCAGCGTGACGCCCACACCGACGGCGAGCGCCAGGCGCCCGCGCGCCGGCAGGCGCATCGGCCGGCGTAGCCGCTTGAGCGCGCCGTGGCGGATCGGGTCCTCGATGTAGCGCCAGGACAGCGCTGCCACCGCCAGCGTGGCCGCGACCTGGGCAATGTCGCGCACCGCGCTGGGCTGCGCGTTGTCGGGCGTCGTCAGGACGATGATCGGGAAGTGCCACAGATAGATGCCGTAGGAGCGCACGCCGATCCAGCGCAGCGGCCCCACCCCGAGCAGCACTCCGAGCCGCGATGCCGGATGCGCCACCGCGGCGACGACGAGTGCCGTCGCAACTGAGAGGACGAGGAACCCGCCGCGGTAGAGAAATGGCTCGAACTCGCTCGTACGCGTGAACATCACGGCGATCAGCACGAGGCCGAGCACGCCGCCCCCGTCGATGACCCTCCTGGCCCCCGCGCTGATCTCGGCGCGCAGGGCGCGGCTCGGCCACACCGTCGCCAGCGCGGCGCCGATCAGCAGCTCGAGCGCGCGGGTGTCGGTGCCGTAGTAGACGCGCGACGGGTCGGCGCCCGGGTGATAGAGCGAGGCCATCAGGATCCCCGAGATCAGGGCGAGGCCGAGGATCGCGATCCCGAGGCGCGGGCGGATCTCGGCCGGCGCCTGCAGGCCCGGGATGAATGCGAGCCCCGCCATCAGCAGGAACGGCCAGACGAGGTAGAACTGCTCCTCGATCGACAGCGACCACAGGTGATTGAGCGGCTCCGGCGCGGCGAACTGCGCGAAGTAGGAGACGTCATGCAGGACGAGCCACCAGTTGTTGACGTAGGCAACAGCCGTCGCCGCCGAGACGCGGAAGGTCGAGGGCTGATGCGGACCGATCACCGTCACCCAGGCGATGACGACCACGAGCATCACGAACAGCGCCGGGAGCAGTCGCCGGGCGCGCGCCAGCCAGAACCTGCCGAGGCGGATCCCACCGCGCGACACCTGCGCGAGCAGCAGGTCGGTGATCAGGTAGCCGCTGAGCGTGAAGAAGACGCCGACGCCGAGCAGCCCTCCCGGAATCCAGTCGAGGCCGAGGTGGTAGGCGATGACGCCGGCCACCGCGATCGCGCGGAGTCCGTCCAGCCCAGGCATGTACCTGCCGCGTGTCTCGATCGGTTGCGGCATTGCTCAGGATTTATTTGAGCGGCCGACCCGCGAGTCCTGCGGGTGCCATGTTTCACCCAATGACTTTTCACGATCCGGAGGGCCACGAAGGTCCCGACGCGGACTCGCGCGCATGGGTCACCGCGCTCGAAACGCCGGGCGCCGTCGGCGAAAAGGCTCAGCGCGATCTTCACCTGCTGCTGCTCGGGGCGGCGCGTGACGAGATCCGGCGCAGCCGCGCGCGGCTGACAGGCCTTCAAGGCGGACAGCTCGACGACTATGCGCACGACAGCGCCGATCGCGCGCTGACGGCGGTCCGCTCAAGCCTCGATCGATACCTCGGAGGAAGCCGGTTCACCACCTGGGCGTGCAAGTTCGCCATCAGAGCGGCTGCCGCCGGCTTCCGCGACCTCCCCTCCGCCACGGATGCGGAGCTCAGCTGCGCACAGTGCTTCGGCGTGCTCGACGTCTACGTCGAAATCGAGGCGGAGGGTGGAGCGACGGAAGCCGAGGCGACGATCCCCCGGGTTCACTCGCACCTCAACGATTGCCCTGCCTGCGCCGCGGACCACGCGAGCCTGCTCGAGCTGGTCGAATCCGAACCTCGGTAGGGAATCCGGGCAAGCGGGTAGTCGCAAAGGCATGGCACCGCGCTCGCTTTGGAACGGAACGATCACCTTCGGCATGGTCAACGTGCCGGTGAAGCTCTACACAGCGACCGAGTCCAAGTCCATCAGCTTCCACGAGGTCCACGCCCGTGACGGCTCGCGCATCGAGCACCGGCGCATCTGCCCGAAGGACGAGAAGGAGGTCCCCAACGACGACATCGTCAAGGGCTATGAGGTCAGCGAGGGGAAGTACGTGGTTCTCGAGAAGGACGAGATCAAGGCGGCGGCCGGCGATCGTGGCAAGGTCGTCGAGCTCACGGAGTTCGTCGACGCGGGCGAGATCGACCCCGTCTTCTATGAGAAGACGTACTACGTCGGCTCCCGCGACGAAACGGAGCCCTACCGGCTCGTCTTCGAGGCCCTCAAGAAGTCGGGTCGAGCGGGGATCGGGCGCTTCACGTTTCACGACCGCGAATACCTCGTCGCGGTCCGCGCGCTGGACGACGTCATCGCGATGCACACCATGCGCTTTCACGACGAGGTCGTCGACGCCGGCGAACTCGAGCTCGGCAAGCCGTCGAAGAACCCGACCAAGCGCGAGGTGGAGATGGCGAGCAAGCTCATCGACACGCTCAATGAAGAGTTCGAACCGGAGGCCTACAAGGACACCTATCGCGACTCCGTGCTGGAGCTGATCAAGCGCAAGGGCAAGGGCGAGGAGATCGACCTCGACGCCGAGGTCGAGCCCGAGCAGGGCGACGATCTGATGGCCGCCCTCGAGGCGAGCCTCGCGGGAGGCAGCTGATGGCGCGCCCGCTCTGGTCGGGGTCGCTGTCGTTCGGGCTCGTCAACGTCCCGGTGCGGCTGTTCAGCGCCGCGCGCGACCTCGACTTCCATTTCCACCAGCTGCACGCGAAGGACAAGCAGCGCATCGAGCAACGACGCTTCTGCAAGGAGGAGGACGTCGAGGTGGGCTGGGAGGAGATCGCGCACTCCTACGACCTCAACGGCAAGCAGGTGATCGTCACCGACGAGGAGCTCGCCTCGGTCGAGCCGCGCAAGACGCGGACGATCGAGATCGAGTCGTTCGCCGACCTCGCGAGCGTCGACCCGATTTACTTCGACCACCCGTACTTCCTCGTCCCCGCCGGCGAGGCCGACGGCACGATTCGCGCCTACCGCCTGCTCGTCGACGTGATGGAGAACGCGGAGAAGGTCGCCATCGGGCGTTTCGTCATGCGCACGAAGGAGTACCTCGCCGCCGTCCGCGCTCGCGACGGAGCCCTGACCCTCTCGACGATGCGCTTCGCGGACGAGGTCCGCCCGAGCTCGCAGGTTCCGACCGGGGGCAAGAAGAAGCCGGCGAAGAGGCAGATCGACAACGCCATCGCGGTGATCTCCGAGCTCTCAACCGACTGGGACCCGGCGAGCTACACCGACTGCTATCGCGAGCGCCTGCGGAAGGTGATCGAGAGCAAGCGCAAGCGGCGGAAGATCGAGGTGCCCGAGGCCGAACCGGAACCGAAGCCGGTCGCCGACCTGATGGAGGCGCTCGAGCAGACACTCGAGAACGTCAAGGCGGGCCGCGACGCCCGCGCGAGCGTCAAGAGCTGATTAGTGCACCCCTGAACGCCGGGCGGACCACCCCCGCCCGGCGTCAGGACTCGTTCCGTTAGCGGACCAGGTCGAAGTGCAGATAGTGACCGTGGACCGAGACCTTGCCGGCGACGCCGTCGAAGTCGTCGGTGCCTCCGGTGACGTTCAGACGCTGATCACCGTGGCCGATGTTGCCGTTGATCGTGATGAATCCGTAGCCGCCCTCTTCA
This sequence comes from uncultured Solirubrobacterales bacterium, assembly GCA_963796815.1. Lineage (GTDB taxonomy): Bacteria > Actinomycetota > Thermoleophilia > Solirubrobacterales > 70-9 > WHSW01. The sequence continues at coordinate 454,053 of CAWCNF010000005.1, read as the reverse complement.
CCGTTGAGGTGCACGACCGCGCGACACTTGAACTTGCCCGAGCTTCGGTGGCGGCAGGCAACGTGTGCGTTGCCAACCTGATCGTTCGGGTTGAAGCCCGCGAACAGCTGCTCCCTGAAGTGGAAGCCGTCGGCATCGCGGTGGTAGATCGTGTTCTTTTCGATCACCGAAAAGTGGTGGTCGATCCGCGCCGAGGCGGGGATTGCGAACACGACGAGTGCGATAGCCGCGACGACCACGGCTGGAACGATTCGACGCATCCTGTGTCCTTTCCGTCAGCCCGGCCCCCATCCGGGCGGTTACGCACCGAACCTAAAGGTGAACCTTTCGACGACTTAAAGATCGCTTAGCGGCTCATCCCACGGGTAGATCCGGGACTCCACCTAGACCAATCAAGGAGAGCGCTCAGATGAAGGCCGTGACCTGGCAGGGGGTCGAGGATGTTCGCGTCGAAGAGGTGCCCGATCCGAGGATTGAGAAGCCGACCGACGCGATCGTTCGCATCACCTCAACCGGACTCTGCGGCTCGGATCTGCATCTCTACAAGGTGCTCGGCGCGTTCATCGATCCCGGTGACGTGCTCGGTCACGAGCCCATGGGCGTCGTCGAGGAGGTCGGCGCCGAGGTCGATCACATCCAGAAGGGAGATCGGGTTGTGATCCCGTTCAACATCTCCTGCGGACACTGCTGGATGTGCGAGCGGCAGCTCTTTGCGCAGTGCGAGACCACTCAGAACCGTGACACGGGCACCGGTGCCTCGCTCTTCGGCTACACGAAGCTCTACGGTCAGGTTCCGGGCGGCCAGGCCGAATACCTGCGCGTGCCCCAGGCGCAGTTCGGTCCGATCAAGGTCCCCGACGGACCGCCGGACGATCGCTTCCTCTACCTCTCAGACGTGCTTCCGACCGCCTGGCAGGCCGTCGCGTTCGCGCACATCCCCGAGGGCGGTTCGGTCGCCGTGTTCGGTCTCGGCCCGATCGGGCAGATGAGCGCGCGGATCGCGAAGCACAGGGGCGCCCGCGTCATTGGGGTCGATCTCGTTTCCGAGCGCCTCGAGCTCGCCCACAGCCATGACATCGAGACCCTTGACGTCAGCGACAGCGCCGGCAACCAGGTCGAGATCGCCGAGCGAATTCGAGACCTAACCGACGGCCGCGGAACCGACTCCGCGATCGACGCCGTTGGCATGGAGGCGCACGGTGCGCCCGTCGCCGAGTTGATCCAGAAGGCGTCCGCCTACCTACCGGACATGGTCGCAAGGCCGATGATCGAGAAGGCGGGCATCGACCGGCTCAGCGCCCTGTACTCATGCTTCGAGAGTGTCCGCCGTGGCGGCACGGTCTCGATCTCAGGGGTCTACGGCGGCGCGATCGACCCGATGCCGATGATGCAGCTCTTCGACAAGGGCCTGCAGCTGCGGATGGGCCAAGCGCACGTCAAGCGCTGGATCGACGACATCATGCCCCTCGTCAGTGATGACGACGATCCGCTCGGCACGGAGCAGTTCGCGACGCATCACCTCCCGCTCGCCGAGGCCCCACGCGCCTACGAGACGTTCCAGAAGAAGCAGGACGGCGCGTTTAAGGTCGTCTTCACGCCTTGACCGATCCCCCAGCTCCACTCGGCGATTCGGTCTGGCTCGACGGGCCCGCCCCGTCGCCGCGCCCGCCCCTGACGGAGAGGGTCGATGCGGATGTCGTGGTCGTCGGCGCCGGCATCATCGGGCTCACGACCGCCGTGCTGCTTCAGCGGGCGGGCGCCTCGGTGATCGTCCTCGAGGCGCGCTCGATCGCCGGGGCCACGAGCGGGCACACCACCGCGAAGCTCACGTCCCTTCAGGGACTCGCGTACTCAAAGATCGAGTCCCGCAGACCAGATGGAGCCGCTGAGTACGCCCGGGCAAACGAGGCGGGCATCGACCTGATCGAGCGGCTGGCCCGTGAGCTCGAGATCGAATGCTCGCTGCGACGGCTCACCAACTACACCTTCACGGAGAGCGAGCGTGAGGTCGGCAAGATCGAGGCCGAGCACGCCGCAGCGGCCCAGGCGGGGTTGCCCGTGCGTCTGGTCGAAGCGGCGCCGCTGCCATTCGCCACGGCGGCCGCGGTCGCGCTCGACGACCAGGCCCAGTTCGACCCTGTCCCCTACCTCCGCGGCCTCGCCGACGCCCTGGACACCGGCGGCCCCTGCGTATATGAGGGGTCGCGCGTCGAGTCGGTTTCGAGCGGTGGGGTTCGCACCGCCGCCGGCGCGGTGAGCGCCGACCGGGTGGTGCTCGCCACCCAGCTCCCGATTGTCGACCGGCTCGGCCTCTTCGGTCGCGCCGAGCCAGTGGCGTCGTTTTCGATCACCGCGCCCTTCGATGACTCCCTTCAGGGGATGTATATGGACGCGAGCGAGTCGTGGTCTCTGCGCTCGGTCGACCACGGCGACCGGAGCATGGTGCTGGTCGGTGGACAGAGCCACCGGATCGGCTCGGGTGATCCGCGCGAGAGCGTGGCGGCGCTCTCCTCATACGCCACCGAGAAATTCGGCACGACCGAGGTTCGCCATACCTGGGAAGCCCACGATTACGTGAGCGAGGATCACCTGCCGTTCGTCGGAAGGGTTGGGCCGCTTTCGGACGCGATCCTCACCGCCACCGCGATGAGCAAGTGGGGGCTCGCCCTCGGGTCGTCGTGCGCACGGATGCTTGCCGACGCAATCGGCGGCGACGACCACGCCTGGCCGGACGCATTCGACTCACGGCGCCTCCCCCGCCCTCTCGCTGTACCGACCCTCGCGAAGCACTCAGCTGAGACCGCCAAGCACCTCGTCGGCGACCGCCTGAAGCGCGCCTCGGTCGACGAGCTGAAACCGGGTGAGGGCGCGGTGATCGGCTCCGGCCTCGAGCAGCGTGCCGCATACCGCGCGCTCGACGGAGCCGTGACCGAGCTCTCAGCCCGGTGCACCCACCTCGGCTGCATTGTCGCCTGGAACCCCGTCGCCCATACCTGGGATTGCCCGTGCCACGGGTCGCGGTTTGACGTCAACGGCGAGGTGGTCACGGGTCCGGCGATCAGCCCGCTCGCTCCTAAGGATTCCCAGTAGCGCGTGTCACAACGGTTACGAGGGGTAGCCGTTGACCGAGAACGTGCTTGCCCTTGCCCTCAACTTTCAGCTCGCGACGGCGTCGAACGCGCCCAGACTCGCCCGCGACGCGCTGCGACCGCTCGCGGATGAGCTCGGCGACGAGCGCCTGACCAACCTACGACTGGTCATCTCAGAGCTCGTTTCCAACTCGGTCCGATGGGGCCCGGGCGGGAGGATCGCGATCGCACTCGAAATCGACGAGGACCGTGGCGTCCGTGGATCCGTCGACGACGGCGGCCGCGTCGGCGTGCGCATGGTCGACGCCGATCCGATCGAGGCCACCGGTCTCGGTCTGCAGATCGTCTCGACGCTCTGCTCGGGCTGGGGTGTGCACCCTGGCAGCACGCGAGTCTGGTTCGAGCTCGCCGCCGCGTAGCCGGCTGACGCCAAGGCCGACGAGGGCGGGGTCGGCCAGCTACGGGCTGACCGCGCTGAGCGAAACGCCGCTCACGCACACGCGGTTGCGGCCCGCGCGCTTGGCCTCATAGAGGGCGGCGTCTGCCGCGGCGAAGGCAGCCTCGTAGTTGAAGGCCTCACCCGGGGCCGAGGCCGCAGCACCAAAGCTCATCGTCACCTCGCGGCCGCCCCGCGGCTCGGCTCCCACAGCACCGCGCAGCTGCTCGGCGATCGTCGCAACCTGGCGTCGGTCCGCCCCCGGCAGCAGAACCATGAACTCCTCACCGCCGATCCGGTAGAAGAGATCGAAGGCCCGCAGGGAGCCGCGCAAGGTGTAGGCGACGTCGCGGAGGACGGTGTCGCCACGCGCGTGGCCCTCGCTGTCGTTGATGCGCTTGAAGTGATCGATGTCCCCGAGGACGACGCCCACTGGCAGCCGGGCGATGCGCGACTGCTCCTCGAGGTCGTTGACACGATGGGCGAGCGCGTTGCGATTGAGCATCCCGGTCAGCGGGTCGATCACGGCCTGGCCGCGGTACTTGACGTCCGAGCGCATCACCACCGTCTGGAACATCGCGATCGAGACGATCAGGGTGATCGGCGCGATCACGAGCGGCGGGTTGTCGATCACTGCCCGGGCGTCGGTGAGGAAAGCGACGGCCAGCAGGAGTGCGATCGAGATGCCCACGCCCGCCGCGATGCCCCGCTCCGAAAAGCGCGCGCCGAGGGTGACGATGGGGATCGCCAGCCAGGCGAGGGTGGGGATCGTGGCGCCGCCGCTGATCGCGACGGCCACCGCGATGATCACCTGCGAGGCGACCCAGGCAGCGAAGAGCGCGTACTCGGGGTGCTCGAGTTTGTTGATGGAGGCCTCGGCCACCCGAAAAGCGATCGCGGCGACGATCACTGGGACGATCGTCCACCAGCCCAGCCACGGGCCCATGATCAACAGCGAGACGGCGACGAAGGCGAAGGTCGTCCGCCGCACCGGCTGCAGGTACGCGTCCATCTCCAGCAAGCGCTGACGATCGACCCCCCGTGGGAATAGCCACGAGCCGCTCTCCATGAGTAATCCCCTATCGGCAGGAGGCGCGATAGGGACAAGTTCGCCGATGCGTGCTAGCGTCAGTGACCCCGCGTCAACCGGCGCCGGGTCATTTCGTGCCAGCGTCGCAGTCGTTGCCCAACCGCATCCTCCGCGCTCGTTCGCACCGAACAGTGGAGGAATTCACATGGCTACAGGAACCGTGAAGTGGTTCAACGACACCAAGGGCTTCGGCTTCATCACGCCCGATGACGGCTCGAAGGACCTCTTCGTCCATCAGAGCTCGATCAACTCCGGCGTCGCTCTCGCCGAGGGCGCCAAGGTTGAGTACGAGTCCGAGACGAGCGACAAGGGCCCGCGCGCCGCGAACGTCCAGGTCCTCTAGGTCTTAGCTCAGAACCTGCGTACCCCGGGCCGTCGATCGCAGAGATCGGCGGCCCGGACGTCTTTTACGGGCCCGACAGGATTCGAACCTGTGACCTTCGGTTTCGTAGACCGACGCTCTATCCGGCTGAGCTACGGGCCCGGGTGCGGACGGCAAGTCTAGAGACGGCGCCCTCACACCGGGTGGGCCGAATCGGTCCCGCTGAGCGGGTCGGATTCGGCCCACCGGTTCGGCCGTCCGTCAGGCGAGCCGCCAACGGTGCGGGTCCTCCCCGTCCACCCGCTCCGCTTCCCCAAGGACCACAAGATGGTCGAGGTAGGCGAGCGCCAGCTGCAGGCCCCAGGCCGCGGTCGCGGGGCTGAGGTTCTCGGCGCCGACGACGTCGCCGATGATCTCGAACGCCGTGCGCGGCCCGTCGGAGAGCGCGTCGCGGGTGCGGCCGAGCTGCGCCTCGAGCTCGGCGCGATTGGCGGCGACCTTCGCTGGGATGTCGCGGAACGGGCGGCCGTGGCCGGCGAGGCAGAGGGTCGTGTACTCGAGGCGGTCGATCTCGTCGAGGCCCCCGATGAACTCGCCGACCGGGTCCGGGGTGTGCCCGTAATCGAAAAAGAGCGAGATGCGCCCGAGCAGGTGGTCGCCGGAGATCAGCAGCCCACGCTCGGGCTGGTGGAAGACGACGTGCGACGGGGCGTGGCCGGGTGTTTCGTGCACCTGCCACGTGCCGAGGTCGGTGTCGATCTCCACGCCCGGCAGTAGCTCGCGGTCGGGCTCGACGACCCGGGCGATGCCGGGGTCGCTGCCCCGCCTCGCCTCATAGAGTTCGAGCGCCTTCGCGGGCACCCCCGACTGGCGCGCGACCTCGATGCGCCGATCCAGCGCGCGGTCTGGATCCTCGGCCATCGCCCTGATGTGTCCCCAGGCCGGATGGAGCCAGAGCTCGCACTCGGCGCGGTCCATGATCGGGCCGGCAAGGCCGTAGTGGTCGGTGTGGGTGTGGGTGCAGACGACAAGCTGCACGTCCTCGACGGTCCAGCCGACCTGGGCGAGGGCGATCTCGAGCTGGCGCATGCCGCCCTCGCCGGCCATGCCTGTGTCGAAGAGGACGATGCCGTCGCCGGCCGCGACCGCGAAGGCGTTTCCGTGCGGCACACCCGGCCACGGGAGCGGCATCCGCAGGCGCCACACCCCGGGAAGAATGCGTTCGCCGCGGCCGATCTCGCGCTTTCGCTTCGCGGCGCCCACGCACGCATGCTGCCACGGCATGCCTACTTGAGGAATTCGTGCCTACGCGTGTAAAGCCCAGCATTTCTTCTGCCGATGGGCGTTGTGCAGTGTCAGCGTCTGACCCAGCTACGACCGCGGCGGCGGAGGCCGACCGGAGCGCAAGCGCCCGACGCGGCCTGATCCCGCCGTTCATCGGCCTTCTGTGCGCCGCCACGGCGGTGATCGCCCTCACGTCGGATTTCGTGCCGATCGGCGACGAGCCGTGGCTGTTCGCGCTCCTCGTCGCCTCGGTGGTGATCCTCGACGCCGTGCGCATCGACGTGTTCGACCGCGCCAACCTCTCACCCGCGTCGGTGCCTGAGATCGCGCTCGCCTTCTTCTTCGGGCCCCTCGGGCCGATCGCGGCCGAGGCGGGGATCGCGGTCATGCGGGCGGCTCGCCGCGACCCGGTGATGAAGTGGAGCTTTGACTTCGGCGCGCTGTCGCTGGCGGGTGCCGCCGCGGCGCTGTGCTTCGACCTCTATCCCAACGCGGACGAGGGCGCCCTCCTTGCCGTCGGGGCGATGGCCGGGTTCGCCTATTACATCGTCAACTCGGGCCTGCTCGCGATCGTGATGGCGCTGGCGGAGGGCCGCGGGCCCGTCGGTGTCTGGCGCGAGCGGCTTGCCTGGATGACGCCCCACTACGTCGCCTTCGGCGCACTCGCGGGGATCTTCGCGCTCGCCGAGCTCGACCTGGGCCTCTACGTCATCGCGGCGTTCGCGCTCCCAGTGCTGATGCTCTGGATCGCCGAGAAGCAGTACCTCGACCGCTCGCGCACCACGGTCACCGGCCTGCGTGAGGCAAACGACGAGCTCGAGGGCAAGAACGCGCAGCTCGAGCGGCTCCTGGACGAAAACCGTGAGCTGCTGGCAACCATGCAGCGCTCCTATCTGTCCACGATCACGTCACTGGCACGCACCGTCGAGGCAAAGGACCCGTACACCAGCGGGCACACCGAGCGCGTCGCCGACATCGCCCTGATCCTCGCGGAGGAGCTCGGCTTCGACGAGTCGAAGCTACCCGCGATCAACGTCGGCGCGATCATCCACGACATCGGCAAGATCGGAGTTCCCGACGCGATCCTGCTCAAGCCGGGACCGCTCGATCCCGAGGAGTTCGCCGAGATGCGCCGGCATCCGGAGATGTCCAGCTACATCGTGGCCGAGCTCGACCTGCCGATGGAGGTCAAGCAGATGGTCCGCAGCCACCACGAGCGCTACGACGGCTGTGGTTATCCCGACCGACTCGTCGGCGAGGAGATCCCGCTTGCGGCCCGCATCCTGACCGTCGCCGACACGCTTGACGCGATGACGAGCAACCGCCCGTATCGGCAGGCGCTTTCACTCGATATCGCCCTAGCCGAGATCCACGACAAGCAGGGCAGCCAGTTCTGCCCCGCGGTTGTGGCGGCGCTTGATCGCGCCATGGCCAAGAGCAAGCGCCTGCGGGCGCAGTTTTCGACGCCCGAACCGAAGTCCGCCAGGAGGCTCAGCGCGGTCGCGGACCCCTCGGAAACCTCCAAGAACTTCCAAGTCTCGGCAAAAGGCTGAATCGCGCCCAAACGCGATTTGGACCGATGTCCAATCAAGTCGCCTCGCACGCTCACCGATGTGAAGGCGAGTTGTCAATGAGGACCCCCTCGGTAAAGGAGTACCAGTAGTGAGCGCGACCCTGGATACGAGCTGGCGCGGAATCTTCGCCGCCGTGATGGTGGCCGTGATTTCGGTAGTCGGCCTATTCATCGCCCGCTCCTACGACGCGGGCGCGACGGCCGGTGCGGCCGGAGGCGCCACGAATGCCGTGAGCGGTCCGCATGCCGCCGGCTCCTCCCCGCTCGCAAACCTCGCGGCCACCGATCCACACCGCCGGGTGGAGGTAATCCTCCAGCTCGCAGGTGGCACCGACGCCGCGACGGCCAAGGACCTGATCCGGGCGTCCGGTGGCGAGATCACGCGTGACCTGCCGATCATCGACGGCATGAGCGCCAAGCTCGACGCCGTCGACGCGCAGCGTCTGGCCGGCGATCCGGCGTTCCGCGCCGTCTCGCTCAACGCCAAGGTCCGCAGCCAGGGCACCAGCTTCGACGATCGCCTGGCGACCGAGTACAACCAGTCGATCCGTGCCGACAAGGCCTGGAGCGACGGGTACACGGGCAGGGGCGTGGGCGTCGCCGTCATCGACACCGGCATCCAGGGCAACCTTCCGGACTTCCGCGAGTCGCGTTGGGACTCCGATTCGCGCGTCGTCGCGACCGCCGTCGTCAACCCCGGCGCCTCGACCGCCGCCGACACGCTCGGCCACGGCACGCACGTCGCCGGCCTGATCGCGGGTGACGGCACCGCTCGCCCGTACGACTCTCTCTACGGCAAGTACGTCGGCGTCGCACCCGACGCCAACCTGATCGCGGTCAAGGCCGCCGACGACGAGGGCAACACCACCGTCCTCGACGTCATCGACGGCCTGCAGTTCGTCGTCGATCACAAGGCCGACTACAACATCGATGTCGTCAACCTCTCGCTGAAGTCGACGCAGGCCGAGTCCTATCTGACCGATCCGCTCGATGCTGCCGTTGAGGCGGCATGGAACGCCGGAATCGTCGTCGTCACGGCCGCCGGCAACGACGGCACCGCCGACGACGCTGTCGACTACGCCCCCGCCAACGATCCCTACGTGATCACGGTCGGCGGCGTCGACGACATGGGCACGAGCAACACCAGCGACGATGCGCTCGCCTCCTGGTCGAGCCGCGGCACGACGCAGGATGGCTTTGCGAAGCCCGATGTGCTCGCCCCCGGCGCGCACATGGTCTCGACGATCCCGGCCGGCGCCGACTACACGCAGCTCTGCCCCACCTGCATGGTCGACGGCCAGTACTTCCAGGTCGGCGGCACCTCGATGGCTGCCGGCGTTGCCTCCGGCGCCGTCGCCGACATCCTGCAGGCCCACCCGACGTGGACGCCGGACCAGGTCAAGACCCAGCTGATCAACAGGACGCAGCCGGTCTACGGGCCGAAGCAGAAGGTCTACCTCGTCAACGCGCTCGGCATCAAGATCGGCTACACGAATCCGAATCGCACGATCGACGGCGGCGAGATCGCGGTCGACAAGGCGATCAACGACAGGCTGGTCTACGGCGACGTCAACGCTGGCCTCACCCCCAACTCGCTGATCGACCCGGCCACCGGCCAGATCGACTACAGCCGGGCCTCCTGGTCACGTGCGAGCTGGTCGGACGCGATCGATCCGCTGCGGGCGAGCTGGAGCCGTGCCTCCTGGAGCCGCGCATCGTGGAGCCGCGCGAGCTGGAGCGCCACGCCCGAGAGCTGCGCCGAGTTCGAGCGCGCCTCGTGGAGCCGGGCTTCGTGGAGCCGCGCGAGCTGGAGCCGCGCATCGTGGAGCCGCGCGAGCTGGAGCGCCGACGGGATGGCCTCGCCGGACCTCACGGACGCCGACTACGCGGCCATGGATGCCGAAATCGCCCAGGCCCAGGCCGACTGCGCAGCCCTTCTCGGGCAGATCGATCCGACTCGCGCCAGCTGGTCTCGCGCCAGCTGGAGCCGGGCGTCCTGGTCGACCAGCTTCAACAAGTAATCCGCAGGTAGCACAGCAATCCGGGTTGCACGGTCGGGCCCAGTTTCCCGGCCCGCGGCGCGAGGTTGCCACCCTATGGGGGCATGCGCAAGGTCAGCTCGACCCATCTGCGCGTTCTGGCCGTCGCCTGCGCGATGGCGGTCGCGGCATGCCTGGTCGGCGGATCGGCCGCCGGGCAGGACCTGCAGACCCAGCTTCAGCACAAGCACGACCGCCTCGACCAGGCGCACCAGCACGCCCAGGTCCTGTCGTCGACGATCCAGAAGTACGGCGACCAGATCAATGATCTGATCGGCCAGATCGCCGTCCTGCGAAACCGCGCCGCGATGGTCCAGCAGCACCTCGACGACAAGCAGGCCGAGCTGCACGCCGACCGCGTCCGGCTGGCGAAGCTCCACAAGCACCTGCACCGCTCGCTCGGCGCTCTGCGAACCAGCCTCGTCGACATCTACCGCTCCGGCCAGCCGGACCTGCTCACGGTCATCCTCGACTCGCAGGCTTCTACGACCTCCTCGACCGCTTCGAGTACCTGAAGCGAATCGAGGAGCAGGACGCCCAGCGTCGTCGACCGCGTGCGCACGCTGCGCAACGACACGACACGACCGTCAAGCGGGTCGCGAGCAGAGCGCAACGACATCGCCGACCGCAAGGCCGAGCTCGAGCGCACCCAGGGCAGAGCTCGAGAGCCGCCAGTAGCCCTCGACGCCGCCCGCGCCGACCGCCAGGCCGCGCTCGCATTCGGCAAGGGCACGCGAGAAGCGCCTGGAGGGCACGTCTCAAGACATCCAGGGTCAAGATCACGGCGCAGATCCAGGCGGCCCAGAGGCCGCGGGCTTCCGGCGCCCCGGCAGGCCCCTTTCGAGGCGAGAGCTCCCAGGGCTTCATCTGGCCGGTCAACGGCCCGATCACCTCGCCGTTTTGTGAGTCAGCGGCCCTGGGAGGCCTGCCACCCCGGGATCGATATCGGCGTCCCGACCGGCACGCCGATCCACGCCGTCGCCAACGGCGTCGTGCTCTTCACCCAGTCCGAAGCCGAAAGCGGCGGGTATGGCAACTACACCTGCATCGATCATGGCGGCGGGATCTCCAGCTGCTACGCGCACCAGTAGAGCTTCGCCGTCTCCCAGGGCCAGCAGGTCACGCAGGGAGAGGTGATCGGACTCTCCGACTGCACCGGCCTCTGCTTCGGAGACCATCTGCATTTCGAGGTCCGCGTCAACGGCGCCGTGACGGACCCGATGGCGTACCTGCCGTAATCGTCAGGCGATCTGGAAGTCGCCGCTCATCTTGCCGTCGTGGCGGCCGGCTCCCAGGCGGATTGAGCGGCCGCGACGGCGGCGTCGCGGGCGGGCGGATCGACGATCTCGGCGATCGCGCCGACCAGGCGCGTCACCGGCTCGATCGCCGCGTTGACACCCATCGTCCCGATCCGCCACACACGGCCCTTGAGCTCACCGATGCCGCCCGAGATCTCGATCCCGTAGTCGGCCAGCAGGCGCGCGCGAACCGCGGCCTCGTCGGTCACCGCGTCGCCGGGCTCAATCGTGGTCAGCGCGTGCAGGCGCGCGCCCTCGGCGACCAGCGGCTTCATCCCGAGCTCGCCGAGGCCGGCGATGAGCGCGGCGCTTGCCACCTCGTGGCGAGCCCAGCGCGCCTCAAGCCCGTCCTCGGCGACGATCTCGAGCGCCTCGCGCAGCGCATAGATCGTGTTGATGGGCGGCGTGTGGTGATAGATGCGCTCGCCCGAGCCCCAGTAGGACAGGATCGCCTTCAGGTCGAAGCACCAGCTCGCGACGGGCGTCGTGCGTGCCTCGAGCCGTTCGCGAGCGCGATCTGAAACGGTCAGCGGCGCCAGCCCGGGCGGGCAGTTCAGGCACTTCTGCGTCCCCGAGAAGGCGATGTCGATGCCGGCATCGTCGATGTCGAGCGGATAGCCGCTCAGCGATGTCACGCAGTCGACCATCAGCAGCGCGTCATGGCGGCGTGCGAGGTCGGCGAGGCCGTCGAGGGGCTGGGCGACGCCGGTCGAGGTTTCGCCGTGGACGATCGCGAGCGCTGCACCACCCGGCTCCATCGCCTCCTCGAGCCGCTCGAGCGCAACGGGCGTGCCCCACTCGCCATCCACGACCTCGACCTCGGCGCCGAGACGCCCGGCCGCGTCGGCGATGCGCCCGCCGAAGACGCCGCATACCCCCACGACAATTCGGTCGCCGGGCTCGAGGAAGTTGACGAGCATCGTCTCCATGCCGGCGCTGCCCGTGCCCGAGACCGGAAAGGTCGCCGCGTTCTCGGTGCGCATCACCCGACGCAGGAGCTCGTTCGTCTCGTCGGCGAAGGCGAGGAAGGCCGGATCGAGGTGGCCGATCGTCGGCCGGGCCATCGCCTGGAGCACGCGCTCGGGCACCGTGCTCGGTCCCGAGCCCATCAGCAGTCGTTCGGGCAGGTTGCTCATTACGGCTGACTCTGGCACAAGGGTTAGGATCGGCGCGTGTCGGACGACCCCGCCGCAACCCGGCGCTGATCGATCGCTTCTACGAGGCGTTCGCGCGCCGCGACGCTGAGACGATGGCCGCCTGTTACGCGCCCGACGCGCGCTTCGCAGACCCCGCTTTCGGCGAGCTGCACGGCGACGAGGTGCGCGCGATGTGGCGGATGCTGCTGGAGCGCGGCAAGGACCTCGAGGTCGTGCACTCAAGGGCCCAGGCAGACGGCGAGCACGGCACGGCCCACTGGGATGCCGACTACACGTTCTCGGCGACAGGACGCAAGGTCCACAACTCAGTCGACGCCCGGTTTCGGTTCGAGAACGGGCTGATCGCAGAGCACGAGGACTCGTTCGACCTCTACAGGTGGGCGCGTCAGGCGCTTGGCCCGGTCGGGCTCCTCTTCGGCTGGACGCCGGCGATCCAGAAGAAGATCCGCTCCGGCGCCCGCGAGAGCCTCGACGAGTACATGGCGGGCGGCGCCGAAGCAAGCCCGCCGGAGTGAGCGACCGGCTCTCGGCCTCCGACATGTCCTCGCTTCTGGCCGAGCGAGGACCCATCCACGTGCACGTGGGCGCGACGATCGTCGTCGTCGGGAAACCCCCGCCGTTCGACGAGTTGCTCGCCCATGTCGACAAGCGGCTCAACCTCGTCCCGCGTTTCCGCCAGCGCGTGACGCGCACGCCGCTCGGCCTCGACAACCCGGTCTGGGCCGATGACCCGGGCTTCGATCTCGAGTGGCACGTGCGGCGCGTCGCGCTGCCAAGCCCGGGCGACGACGCCGAGTTGCGCGAGCTGGTCGGACGGCTGATGTCCGAGCCTCTGGACTTTGCTCGGCCGCTCTGGCAGCTGTACCTCGTCGAGGGGCTCAGCGGCGGCCGCCACGCCTACGTCAACAAGACCCACCACGCGCTCGTGGACGGGGTGGCGGCGATCGACGTCGGCACCGTGATCCTCGACCCGAACCCGGAGGGCCTCGAGCTCGAGATCCCCGAGGACCGCTGGGAGCCGGACGAGCCCAGCCCGCGAGATGCTGTTCATCCGCGCCGCGTCGGATCGGATCCGCAACCCGCTGCGCGTCGCCAGCAAGGCCGCGCGCGAGGCGCTGGTGATGCCGCGCTCGACCGCGACGCGGGTGATGCGCACGGCCGAGTCGTTCGCGCAACTCGCCGCGAGCGGCCCGGCGGTGGAGCGCACGTTCCTCAACGTCGACATCGGCCGCGATCGCCGCGTCGGCTTCTCGAGCGCCAGCCTCGACGACCTCAAGATCGCTGCGCCAGGGCGAGGCGACGGTCAACGACGTGATCCTGTCGGTCGCCGCGGGCGCGCTGCGGCGCGTGTTCGAGCGGCGCGGCGAGCCGCTCCCGCCGCAGATCGTCGCGTTGGTGCCGATGAGCATCCGCCGCCCCGACGAGGAGAACGAGCTCGGCAATCGAATCGCCACGCTGCTGGTCGCGCTGCCGATCGGCGAGACCGACCCGAGCGCGCGACTCGCGCGGTCCACGCCGAGACCACGCGGGTGAAGCGCTCAGAGCAGGCTCGGCCGCAGCGTCGCTGGTCATCGAGGCAACCGGATGGACGCCCCCGACGATCAACCGGGTCCTCGCCGCGCGCAATCTCGCGGCCGCTGTCGTGGAACCTCGTCGTCTCGAACGTCCCGGGCCCGCAGGTCGCCCTTCTATCTGCTCGGCCGCGAGACTCGACGCGATCTACCCGTTCGTGCCGCTCTCGCCGCAGGGACACGCGCTCTCCATCGGCGTCCTGAGCTACGACGGCCGCGTCTTCTTCGGGCTCGCCGGTGACCGCGACGTGTTCCGCGACATCGACGCGCTCGCCGCGCGACCTCGACGCGGCGCTCGCCGAGCAGATCGCGGCGGCGGCCCAGGTCTAGGCGCGGATCGACACCGGGCTCCCGAGCGGAACATCGTCGATCAGCCTCGACGACGTTCGGCGTCCGCGGCGCGAACGCAACCGTGGGAGCCGGCCGCCCCCAACCGCCTCGTGGTCCCGTGGATCGCGATTCGGTTACCGCCGAGCCAGCCCGACGGCAGGTTCGGCTGGGTCGCGCTGAGGGCGAGAGCGCAACAGCCGTACGCGGATGCGAGCCCGCCTCGGAAGGTGTCGGTGACCGCAAACTTGCCCGTGGGCGTCGGGGACGCCGGGGCTCCGATCGTCACCGAGAAGCTGCGAACCCGGTGGTCGCCCTTGTAGAGCGTGGCGCTGTACTCGGAGAGGTCGACGACCACCGAGAAATGGCTGGCGCCTGAGGCGAGGCGGTCGGGGTCGAGCTTCATCCAGCCGAGCTGGTTGTTCGGGAGGTCTGGCGTGGTCACGCCCACCCATCCATGCCTCTGGCGCTCGACGCCGAAGACGCTGGGCGAGCCGAACACGGTCTTGCGGCCGACGTTCTCGACGAGCTCGCCCCCGGCCGGCTTCGTGCGCATCGCGACCCGCGCGCCCGCGCGAACCCAGACGACGGGGTGGTAGCCCCGCGGGACGGCCACGGTGTAGCGCCCGCTTCCGGTTGTCTCGGTCGCATCCGGCGCGGGCGCCGCGGCTGGGGCGCTGGCGGCGTCGGGCGTCGTTGTCTCCGCGAGCGTCGTCGTCTGCGTCGCGGTAACGGTGACCGTGGCCCTGGCCGGGTCGGTCGCACCCGAGTCCCCGCACGAGGCGAGGCCGATCAGCGCCAGGGCGGCTAGGGGCGCGGCGAGCAGCTTCCGTGCATGCATGACCCAAGGGTGACGCATCCGGTTCTCCGGCTCGTGAAGGGCTTGTTCAGACGGCGCCGGCGCCCTCGCGAACGAGGACGCTGGAGTCGAGCTGCGCCACCGAGGTGTGGCCGCTCAGGCCGAGCGTGAGGTCGAGCTCGGCGAGGATCGCCCGCAGCACGGCGAGCACGCCAGCCTCCCCGCCCAGCGCGAGCCCCCACAGATAGGGCCGCCCGATCATCACCGCGTCGGCGCCGAGCGCGAGCGCCTTGAAGACGTCGGCGCCGGAGCGCACGCCGCTGTCGACGAGCACGGCGAGGTCGTCGCCGACGGCATCGGCTATCGCCGGCAGGGCGTCCAGTGCGGCGATCTCGCCGTCGATCTGACGGCCGCCGTGGTTGGAGACGACGATCCCGTCCACCCCCCGCTCCCCGGCCATCGACGCGTCCTCCGGGTGGAGAATCCCCTTGACGAGGATCGGCAGGTCGGTCCCCGCGCGCAGGAATTCGAGGTCGTCCCAGCGCAGCTCCGGGTTGGAGAACTGCACTACGAACTGCCCGACCGCCGCCTGCAGGTCCTCCTCGGGGGGCTTCTCCAGCATTCCCTGAAAGACCGGATCGGACGTGTAGTTGGCGATGCCGGTGCCCTCGAAGAACGGCTGCCATGCGTTCTGAAGGTCGCGCGGCTTCCAGCCCGGCAGGAAGGTGTCAACCGTGAGCACGATGGCGCCGTAGCCGGCGCCTCAGCGCGCGAGATCAGGCTCGCCGCGAGCTCGCGGCTGCGCGGCCAGTAGAGCTGAAACCATCTCGCGCCGGAGGGCGCCGCCGCGGCCACGTCCTCGATGGAAAACGACGCGGCGGTGCTGAGCGTCATCGGCAGTCCGACGGCGGCCGCGGCCCGGGCGCGACGGCGAGCTCACCGTCGGGGTGAACGATCGACTGGACGCCGACCGGCGCCAGCATCACCGGGGCGGGCATCGACGTGCCGAGAACCTCCACCGAGAGGTCACGCTGCGAGACGTCGCGGAGCATCCGGGGCACGATCCGCCAGCGACGAAACGCTTCGAGGTTGGC
Source organism: uncultured Solirubrobacterales bacterium (assembly GCA_963796815.1). GTDB lineage: Bacteria > Actinomycetota > Thermoleophilia > Solirubrobacterales > 70-9 > WHSW01. Next base: position 437,974 of record CAWCNF010000005.1, on the reverse strand, counting down.
GCGCATCGTGTCCTCGCGGCCGGCGCCGCCGAACACGTAGGACCTGGCCTTTGGATCCTCCAGCCCCTCCTCGACAGCCCGTTCGACCTCGGCGATCGAGACCGGATGGGCCGGCAGCTCGCCCGTCATTCCCCTGAGGAAGATCTCGGCCTGATAGCCGGAGAAGGGTGGCCCGTGCTGTGGGGCGTCTGACATGACCGGGACCCTATGTGAGACTGCCCGGCTGATGGAGACGCAGCTTCCCCGACTGCGCCAGGCCGTGATCGCGGCGCGCGATCTCGACCCGGTGGCCGAGCGTCTCAGCGGCCTGCTCGGCCTCGGCGAACCGTTTGCCGACCCCGCCGTGGGTTATTTCGGGCTGCGCAACGCGGTCTTTGCGATCGGTGACACCTTCCTGGAGATCGTCTCGCCGGTTGAGGAGGGGACCGCGGCAGGGCGATTGCTCGGGCGCCGCGGCGGCGACACCGGCTACATGGCGATGTTCCAGGTGCCCGATGTCGCCGCGGCGCGCGCCCGCGCCACCGACCTCGGCGTGCGGGAGGTCTTCGAGGTGGACCTGGACGACATCACCGAGGCTCACCTGCACCCGGCGGACATGCGAGGCGCGATCGTCTCGATCTCCGAGCCGCTGCCGGCGGGGTCGTGGCGCTGGGGCGGTCCGGGGTGGGGCGAGCGCGCCGCGGACGGGGCGATCGCCGGCCTCACGGTGGCGGTCGCTGATCCCGATGCGGTCGGCGACCGCTGGACGACCGTGCTCGGAGCCCTGCCGTCGGGCGTCGAGTTCGTCGCCGACCCGGCGGAGGCGGGAATCGTCGAGATCCGGGTGGAGCGCGACGGCGAGACGCTTGCGGTCAGCCCCTAGGCGTCCGACCGGAGTCGCCGGACGACGAACCAGACGAGCGAACCGAGCAGGACCAGCCCCGCCGCGATGAACGGCACGAGCGTGCCCGGGATCGGCGGGCCATGGCCGAACCACAACTGAGCGTTGATGCCGATCGCCCGGACGTGGCCGCGGCCCGTGACGGTGTAGTCACCCTCCTCGGGCACCTCGACGCGCCAGACCCGGCGCACCGTGTTGGCTAAATCGTCGTTGGCGTTGTTGCTCGGGCCCAGGTCGCGCGTGACGGTCGGCGTCGCCGATCCGCTCACCGGCACGACCGATAAGGACAGGTCGCTCGGCACGGGCAGCTCGACGCTTACGTTCCCCTTGCCCGGGATATCGAGCCCGAGGGCGGCGTCAACGCTGCCTGCCGGCAGATGGACGACGCCGCTTCCGGGGAAGTCAACGCGCCCGTACTGATCGGGCTCGCCCCAAACGATGTTCGAGGACCCGAGGACGCCGACCGGGACGCAGACGATCAACGTGGCGAGCAGGAACGCGCCGATCGCGACGAGGACCCGTTTCGTCGTGGACTCGATGCTCGTTATCGCCGTCAGCAGCCCCCGGCCGCCCAGGAGCCTCACGCCGCTGCGAACTCGAGCGCGTCGTCCTCGATCCCGCCGTAGCGCAGCAAGACGATGTCGCGCGCGTAGTTCTGGTGCAAGCGCCACGGCGTGCGCGAGCCCTGCTTCGGGAAGAGGTCGATCGATCGCTGCACGTACCCCGAGGAGAAGTCGATGATCGGCTCCTCGGTCACCGACGGATCACGTCGCGGCATGCAGTAGGTGTAGCCGCGATCACCCATGTGATTGAGCAGCCGACACACGTATTCGCAGGTGAGGTCGCACTTGAGCGTCCATGAGGCGTTGGTGTAGCCGAATGCGAGACGCGAGGTTGGGGACGTCGCTGAACATCATTCCCTTGTAGGTCATCGTCTTGGCCGAGCTCGACCGGCGCGCCATCGACGGTCAGCTCGATGCCGCCGAGGAGCTGCAGCTTCAGGCCGGTCGCGGTGACCACGATGTCGGCCGCGAGCTCTCGCCGGAGCGCAAGCGGATGCCGCGTCTCGGTGAAGGTCTCGATCGTGTCGGTGACGACGGTGGCATGCCGTCGCGGATGGCCTTGAAGAGGTCGCCGTCGGGGACGAGGCAAAGGCGCTGATCCCAGGGGTTGTAGTTGCGGCGTGAAATGGGTCTTCGACGTCGTAGTCCGGGCCAAGCTGGCGCGCACACCGCGCAGATCAGCTCCTTGGCGACCCGCGGGCGGCTGCGCGCAGAGCTGGAAGATCGCCATCGCGAGCAGGACGTTCTTCCAGCGCACAGCGCGTACGCCACCTTCGCCGGCAGGTGCGCGCGCAGCCATTGCGCGACGGATCCTGCCCGGGCAGCGCGATACACGTAGCTCGGCGAGCGCTGAAGCATCGTCACGTGCGCGGCCTGCTTGGCCATCGCCGGCACCAGCGTCACCGCCGTGGCGCCGCTGCCGATCACCACGACGCGCTTGCCGGCGTAGTCGAGATCCTCCGGCCAGTGCTGCGGGTGGACGATGTCGCCCGGCGAACCGCTCGGTCCCCGCGAAACTCCGGCGTGTAGCCCTCGTCGTAGTCGTAGTAGCCGCCGCACGACGTGGAGGAAATTGCAGGTCAGCTGCGACGCGCTCGCCGCCGTCGCCCGCTCGACCTCGAGTGTCCAGCGCGCGTCGGCGCGTCGACCAGCGGCGCACCGACGACGCGGTGGCCCGAACCGGATCCTGCCCCTCGATCCCGTTCTCCCGCGCGGTCTCGCGGACGTAGTGCGAGGATCGACGGGCCGTCAGCGATCGGCCCTGGCCTGAGTCCACGGCTTGAACGCGATACCCCAGCGTGAGCATGTCGGAGTCCGAGCGGATGCCCGGATAGCGAAGAGGTCCCAGGTGCCGCCGATCGCGTCGCGCGCCTCGAGGATGGCGTAGCTGCGATCCGGGCACTCGGTCTGCAGGTGATAGGCCGCGCCGATCCCGGAAAGACCGGCGCCGACAATGACCACGTCGTAGTGATCCGACACGGCTCAATTCTCTACCGCCCATTGCATTGGGCGGCGGTGGGCAACGGAGAGGGCGGGATTCGAACCCGCGAGAGAGCTTGCGCCCCCTACTCGCTTAGCAGGCGAGTGCCTTCAGCCACTCGGCCACCTCTCCTGGGAGGCGCCGATGATAGATGCGATCGCGACACCCGTCGGGCCGCCCGCGACAGGTACGCTCGCCCGCGCCGTGCCGCCGCCGCCGAGACCGACCGCGAGGCCCTGAAGGCCCGCTACGACTCCATCTTCTCGGGGATCGCCCCGCCGTTCGCCTTCGTCGACCTCGACGCGATGCGCGCGAACGCGCGCGTCGATGATCGCCCAGGCCGGCGGGCTGCCGATCCGCGTCGCGTCGAAATCGATCCGCTCGACCGCGCTGCTGCAGCGCATCCTCGAGCTCGACCCGTCCCTGCAAGGAGTGCTGGCCTTCACGGCGCCCGAGGCGCTTCACCTCTCGGCCGCCGGCATCACCGACATCGTCGTCGCCTACCCGACCGTGGATCGCGGCGCAATCGCGAGCGTCGCGCGGCTGACCGCCTCGGAGCCCGAACGCGCGCCGGTGCTGATGGTGGACGATCGACCGCACCTCGACCTGATCGAGGGATCGATCGGCGGCGGGTACTCGCAGGTGCGCGTGTGCCTGGACATCGACGTGTCCTGGTGGCCGCTGGGCGGCCGGATCGCACGCATCGGGCCCAAGCGCTCGCCCGTGCACGACGCGGCACGCGCGGCGCGAATGGCAACCGAGATCGTCGAGCGCCCAGGCACCGAACTTGCGGGCCTGATGGCCTACGAGGGGCAGATCGCCGGCGTTGGCGACGCCGTTCCCGGCAGGCCGTTGCGAAGCGCGGCGATCCGGCTGATGCAGGCGCGGTCGGAGGCCGAGATCCGCCGCCGCCTGCCGCGGATCGTCGACACGGTCCGCGAGATCCTGGCCGCGCACGACTCAGAGCTCGGGTTCGTCACCGGAGGCGGAACCGGCAGCCTGGCGCGCACCGCGGCCGCCGGGATCGTGACCGAGCTCACCGCGGGTTCTGGCTTCTTCGCGCCGGCGCTGTTCGACACCTACCGCTCGCTCGCGCTGGAGCCGGCGGCGATGTTCTGCCTGCCGGTCGTGCGGCGCCCGGTCGGGGGCGTCGCCACGCTGCTCGGCGGCGGCTACATCGCCTCGGGCGCGCCGGGCCGCGATCGTCTTCCCGCAGCCGTATCTACCGGGCGGGCTGCGCTTTGATCGCGGGGAGGGAGCCGGCGAGGTCCAGACGCCCGTCACGGGCGCCGCCGCCTACAAGCTGCGCGTCGGCGACCGGGTGTACCTGCGCCATGCGAAGGCGGGCGAGCTCAGCGAGCGGTTCGGATCGCTCTATCTGGTCGAGGGCGAGCGCGTCGTCGACGAGGTCGCCACCTACCGCGGCGAGGGCAAGACGTTCCTCTAGCTCCGGTCGCCGGTTTGGCTCAGACCGGGCCGGACGGGCGGCGCACCCTGCGCTTGGCTTCTGCTGGCGCGGGATCCCGGTCGTCGCCGGCACGGGATACGGGCGGCGGCGAGAACTGCGTGCACTCCGCCGTCGTCGTCAGCGGTGACGTGTCGCTGGTCGGCGGGAGGTTGGGCGTCGTGAAGTCCGGGCGCGCGGCGAAGTTGAACGCCTCGGTGAGGTCGTTGGTGTGCTTGCGCCGCCACTTGGTCAGGTTCGGCACCTTGACGCCGAACCGCGTCTCGAGCATGCGCAAGACCGAGGTGTGGTCGAAAGTCTTCGAGCTGATCAGCCCGCCGCTTGGACCACGGCGAGATCACCATGCACGGGACGCGGAACCCGAGCCCGACCGGGCCGCGGATCCCATCGGCCTCGGCCGGCAGGTCGGCGATCGGTCAGGAACTCGCCGGTGCCGTGCCCTCGGGGGCGACCGGCGGCGCGACGTGGTCGAAGAACCCGCCGTTCTCGTCGTAGTTGATGATCACTGCGGTCTTCTTCCACATCTTCGGGCGCGCCCAGATCGACTGCAGGACCTCCGCCATCGCGAACTCCCCGAGCGCCGGCGGGAACGCGGCGTGCTCGGAATGGTCGAACGCGACCTGGATGAACGAGACCTGCGGCATGTTGTCCGGCGTCCATGTCGGCGACGAAATCGTCCGGGTAGACCGGATCGATCCCCAGCGCCCTCAGCGACGGATCGTTCTTGAAGTTGGAGAAGCAGGTAAAGATGTTGTCGAACTGACCAAAGGCCTGGGTGTAGCTCTTCCAGCTGATCCCCTTCGTGGTCAGCCGCTCGGGCATCGTCTCCCACGTGAAGTCGCCGATGAACCCGCCGCCATCGAACTTGGTCGAGATCGTGGGGCCGCCGCCGACGCCGTCCTGGCCGAGCCAGGCGGAGATCGCGTAGCTGCGATTGGGCTGCGTCGGCCCAGGACCGAGCAGTAGTAGCGGTCGCACAGCGTGTACTGCTTGGCGATCTTCCAGTGCACGCGGATGTCGTTCTTGAGGTAGTAGCCCATGACGCCGGGCGCTGCCTCACCGTCGTACTCGTCCGGGGCATGCGACTGGTAGAACAGGTCGTTGCGCCCGCCGTTTCGGCTGATGTGCTGCGGCGCCCAGTTGTGCGTGGGATCCGAGACGCATTGGCCGATCGGCTGGCTGCCGTCGAACTGAAACGGCAGGAGCTTGCCGCCCTTGGACCCGATGCCCGTGTAGCCCGGGCTGCTTGAAGCGCTGACCGGTTCTTCTTGTCGTCGTAACCGATCGACGCCCGGGAACGTGCCGAAGTACTGGTCGAACGAGCGGTTCTCCTGCATCAGGATCACGAAATGCTCGATGTCGTCGAGCTTGCCGCGACATCCGCTTCGCCGCCGCCACCGCCGTCTGCGCGCTATGAGAACAGCGGGCCCGCGGCGGCGCGCCGACGCCGATCGTCGCACCCGCCTTCAGGAGCTCTCGCCGGGTCGAAAGGTCGCGGGTACCGGTCATCTCCACGCCACTCTATGTCTGGTGCGCGGATTATGCGAGCCGCCTGGTCGGATATATGTTGGCCACGTGGCCGATATCGACGAGAAGCTGCGACCCGTCCTGGATCCATCGCTCGAGCAGGGCGAGACGCTCGAGGGCATGTGCGTCGGCTCGCAGTCGGGCTTCATGTCGGGCAAGTTCGTCGTCATCGGCGTCACGCCGAAGCGGCTGATCGTCCAGGAGACCGACCGCAAGCAGCGGCCGAAGGGCGAGCCCACGATCGTCGACGCCGGCGAGCTCGCCGGCTCGAGGGAGAGCGGCTTCGGCGTGAACCTGGTCACGTCATCGATCATGGAGAAGACCTCCATCAAACTCACGGTGAGAACGACCTCGGGCGAGAAGCTCAAATTGATGATCGGCAGGGGCGGGGGCAGCGGAATGCTCGGCAACCTGATGGGTGGCCCGACGCAGGCCGAGGGCGTTGAGGCGCTGCAGGCCTGGCTCGAACGCAACGCGCCGAGCTAGGCCCCCAGGACCCGATCGGTGTACGCGTTGGCGAAGCACCGGTCGGGATCGAGGCGATCGCGGATCGCCTGGAAGTCGGCCCAGCGCGGGTAGCGCGGCGCCAGCGTCTCGGCCGCCTGGAAGTGGCGCTTGCCCCAGTGGGGTCGCCCGCCGTATGAGTCCATGACCGCCTCGACCGCGCGGAAGTACGGCTCCCATGGCATGCGTGGATCCTGGTGCACCGCGATGTAGCCCGTGTCGCGGCCATGGGATGTGCTGAGCATCGGCTCGTCCGCGGAGACGAACCGCACCTCGATCGGAAACGCGACCGCGTGCTCGGGCCTCGAGGCCACGTCGAGCACGCGCGGCACCGCCTCGGCCAGGTGCTCACGCGGGATCGCGTACTCCATCTCGGTGAACTTGATCCGCCGCTCGGAGGCGAAGACCTTGAAGCTGCGGTCGATCTTCCGCGAGCGGCCCGTGCCCGCCGCGGCGAGGCGGGCGAGGCGCGGGGCGAGCCTCGGCACGCGGCGCGCCAGCTGGGCGAAGGCGCCGCCGACCCAGTTCTCGAGCATCACCTCCTGCGCGTAGACCAGCGCCGCCGACTTCGGCCGCGGAGGCTCGTCGCTGCGACGGCTCTCGCGGCACAGGGCCGTGTGCGTGTGCGGGAAGACGTAGAACTCGAAGTGGTCGTTGCGGGCGGCGAGCTCTTCGAGACCGGCGAGGGTTTCCCCGAGAGGCTTCGGGTTGTCGAGGCGGTCGATCGTGAAGGCGGGGACGGCTTTCAGGGTCACCGAGGTGATCAGGCCCAGGGCGCCGAGGCTTATGCGGGCCGCGTCGAGTTCTTCGCCGCCGCTGATCTCGGTTTGGTCACCCTCGGGACCGATCAGTTCCAGCGCCTCCACCTGCGCCGAGATGCTGGGGTGGTTAAGGCCGGTGCCGTGGGTCCCGGTCGAGATCGATCCCGCGACCGTCTGGCGGTCGATGTCGCCCAGGTTCTCCAGCGCGAGCCCGAGCTCGTCGAGGCGCCGGTTGAAGTCGCCGAGCGTGATCCCGCCCTCGACCTTCACCAGGCCCGCGTCGCGGTCGACGTCAAGGACCCGCGTCAGATTGCCGAGCCGCACCAGCACGCCGTCGGTGAGCGCAATGTCGGTGAACGAGTGCCCGGACCCGGCCGCGCGCACCCGGCGGCCATCGCGCGCGGCTTGGGCAACCGCGGCCCGAAGCTCCTGGACGGTCCGCGGTTGCGCCAGGGCCGCGGGCGCGCACCGCTGATCCCCGGCCCAATTGGTCCAGCCGCCTGGCATGACAGGGAGGCTACGGAGGCCGGCAGGGGGAGAGTGTCCCTCGCTCCGTGCCTGAGCACGGTATGAGGGACACCCATATCGTCGAACTCGCTGGCAAACAGTTCAATCGCATCTCCCGTTCGCAGTTGCGAGGACTGGGTCTCACCGATGCAGCGATCGATCACCGCGTTGCCCGGGGGCAGTTAGTAATCGTCGAACAGGGGGTCTTCGCTGTTGCGCCAGTGCTGGACGATGACTGGGGCAGGTGGAGTGGCGCCACCCTCACCGCTCCCAAGACCTTTCTCAGCCACGCAAGCGCGTCAGCTGCGGGCGGCTTTTGGAGGCCGAACCGCATGTACGAGACCGTCACCCGCCCGGGGTATGGCGGCCCCCGCCGGCACGGCGGGCTGCTGGTCTTCCGCAGCCGCTCGCTGGATGGGGAATGCACTGAGCTAAACGGGGTGCCGATCACATCGGCGCCGCGGACGCTGCTCGATCTCGCCCGTGATGTCCGCGGAGTTTCGGACGCCGCGCTCGCACGGGCGCTTCGCGAAGCGATTCGCCTCGAGCGCACGACACTTGAGGTCGTCGCTGAGTTCCTAATCGAGCGACGCCGCCGGACCGGGGCGAGGCGGCTACTCAAGACCGCTGCGCGATACGCAGGACTCCCACTCGAGCGCGCACGAAGTGGAGCTGAGATTCGAGCCCTCGAGGTCTTGCGCGCTGCGGACTATCCCCTTCCGAATCTCAACGTCTGGATCGCAGGAGAGGAGGCAGATCTGAGCTGGCCCAAGCACCGTCTGATTATCGAAATCGACGGCGCGCCATTCCACCTGGATGTCGGCGAGGACGCGCGCAAGGAAGCGGCGTGGAGGGCAGCGGGATGGACGGTCCGCCGCCTCCCAGCGAATGACGTCTACGAGCGACCGGGGCGGCTCCTGCGGCTCGCGAGCGCGCACGGTGTCCCGCGTTCCGTGTCCTAGCACGGAGCGAGGGACACCCTCCCCCTGTGGGACCGGCGGATTGGTCACACTTTGGGGTCCCCGGAGGGGTGGCAGAGCGGTTGAATGCGGCAGCCTTGAAAGCTGTTGACCGGGTTCTCCCGGTCCGTGGGTTCGAATCCCACCCCCTCCGCTCGCTCGTGCGGATAGAGTCGTCGACATGGCCCTGTTCAAGAGCAAGAAGAAGCAGGCAGCTGAACTTTTCGAGAGCGGCCAGAAGGGGGCCGGCACGGTGATCTCCGTTCAGGACACGGGGATGACGGTCAACGACAACCCGCGGGTGAAGATGGTCTTCCGCGTCGAGCCGCTCGACGGCTCACCCGCGTTCGACGCCAAGAAGACGAGGACCGTCTCGAGACTCTCGATTCCCCGCCAGGGCGATCGGTATCCGGTGTGGTTCGACGCCGATGACCCTGCCGGGACCTGGGCCTATGCGATCGTCGAGGACGACAACGGCCGGGCGACGATGCGCCAGCTTTTCGGCGACGTCGCCGATGGCTTCGTCGGGATGAACACTCCCGCGCCACCGCCACCGGCCGCAGCTCAGGGCCAGGACGTGGTCGAGCAGCTCAAGCAACTCGCCGACCTGCACTCGCAGGGGATCCTCACGGACGACGAGTTCGCGGCCCAGAAGGCCAAACTGCTCGGCTGAGCGGAGCCCTGGCGCCGGAGCGGCGCATTGCACGAGCCCGCCCGGGAACGCATCGACCCGGGCGCTAGCTTGTTGTCGCGGCATGGGTTTTCAAGCGACGTTGGCGGGCCTGGCGGTAACCGCGATCGCAATCGGGGCGCCCGCTACGGCACATGGAGCCGCCTACGCGCCTCACAACGGTCGGGCATTTCACGGCGTCTCCGACACCGGCTCGATCGCCGACTTCCAGACGTTCGCCAACCAGACCGGCGCTCACCCCGCGCTGCTCCAGGACTTCTTTCACTGGCGGGTGCCGCTGACGACCGGCGCGCTTTACCGCTGGGGCGCCACGGACACGCGTGGCGTGCTCGCCCTCTCAACCCAGACCGGCGACGGCGTCGAGATGATCACGCCGCGCCAGATCGCGCGCGGCAAGGACGACCGCTACATGACCCGGATGGCGGGCAACATCGCCGAGACCGGGCAGACGGTGTACGTCCGGCTCATGGCGGAGATGAACGGCTACTGGAATGCCTACTCGGCATACAACGCCGACGGCAGCGCCCGCCACGATGGCCACTCAGCCCACTGGTACAAGCTCGCCTGGAGGCGCTTCACGCTGATCATGCGTGGCGGCTCGCGCGACAAGGTCAACAGCGAGCTGCTGCGGATGGGGCTGCCCCGGATCCTGCGTGCGAAGTCTCAGGACGATCCGGTCTACGAGGGTGGGCCCGGCGGTATCCCCCTGCCGATTCCCGGGCGGATGCCCCAACCTCGGGTGGCGATGATGTGGGTGCCTCAGAGCTTCGGCTCGCCCAACATCGCCGGCAACCAGCCGCAGGACTACTGGCCGGGCGGCAAGTACGTCGACTGGGTCGGGGTCGACACCTACTCGAAGTTCTCCGGCGCCTTCGACGAGGACGTCGCCTTCTTCAACAGGTACGACAAGTGGCCGTTCGTGATCGGCGAGTACAGCCCGTGGGACAACGACTTCGGCGGCACGTTCACGGGCAACCTCTTCCGCTGGGCCGAGGCGCACGACCGGGTGGAGATGATGCTCTATTACCGGGGCGTCGACCCGGCCAACAACTACAACGTCCAGTACTACCCGGGCGCGCAGAAGGCCCTTGAGAACCACCTCGCCGAGCCGCACTGGGCCGAGTACGCGCCCGGCGTCCGCTCGCTCTCCGATCCGCCGGCGCCGCAGACGACGACGGCGCCGCAACCCCGGCTCTTCCCGCAGCCATAGACTGCCGCCACGTGGTGGGGATCCGCTCGATGGCATCGGTTGCGCTCCTGGCGGCGGCACTGCTCGCCGGCTGCGGCGGCGGCAGCACGACGACGGTGATTCAGGAGACGACGGTCCCCGCCAGCTCCTCGACCACCGACTCGACCTCGACGACCACGCCCGAGACGACCTCGACCACCGAGTCGACGACCACGGATAGCTCCGGCGGCACGGGCAGCGCCCAGAGCCTGAAGGCGTTTCAGTCGCCAACCGGAAACATCGCCTGCATCATGACCGCGAAGTTCGCCCGCTGCGACATCGCCGAGCGCGACTGGAACCCACCGCCGCACCCGTCCAGCTGCCCCAACGAGGTCGACTTCGGTCAGGGCATCCAACTCCCGGCAAGCGGCGCGGCCCAGTTCGTCTGCGCCGGCGACACGGCGCTCAACCCACAGGCGCCAAAGCTCGAATACGGGAGCTCGTCGCAGGTCGGCTCGATCACGTGCACATCGGCCGAGTCCGGGATGAGCTGCTCCAACGCGGGCGGCGGCAGCTTCGCCATCTCGCGCCAGGGCTACGACCTGGGCTGAACCACGGGCCGGGCGCGCCGCAGCTTCGCCCGGCCCTCGGCCAGGCAGCGGTTGACCTTCGTGTAGGTCCAGCCGAGCATCTCGCAGATCTCGGCGTAGGAGTAACCCTCGGCCTGGAGCAGGATCGCGATCCGCTCGTTGGCCTTCAGCGCCGCGAGCGAGCGGGCGGCTTCGGCCACGGCGTCGAGGCGCTCAGCGCGTTCGGCGGGCTCAGGCGAGTCAGTGGCCACCGCGTCGAGCGGATCGAGGGCTGCGCTCTCGGTGGGCAAGCAGCGCAGTAGGCGCTCGCGGCTCTTTCTGACGGCCATCGCCTCGTGCTTGGTGACGACGGCCATCCACGCGATCAGGCGGCCCGGGTCGAGCGAAGGGGCCTTCGTGAGCAGGATCACCGACGCCCGCTGGAGCGCATCCTCGGCGTCCTCCTGGTCGAGGGAGTGGCGGCGGGCGATCCGCAGCAGCATGGGCCCGTGGCGGCCGAGCAGGTCAGCCGCCGCGCGGGCGGTGGCCGGTTCGCACGCTTGGCGCATACGGATTGAAAGCCCGCCTGCGGCCAGCTCGCCCCCGCTGGTCTATTCTCGCCCGCGATGGCCACCTGCTTGATCAGTGGCGGCGCGGGGTTCCTCGGCTCGCACATGTGCGACCACCTTCTGTCCGAGGGGCACCGCGTGATCTGCGTCGACAACCTCGACACGGGTTCGCTGCAGAACATTCACCACATCCGCGACGAGAACTTCACGTTCGTCCAGCACGACCTGACCGAGCCGTTCTTCATCGACGAGAGAGTGGATTTCGTCTACCACCTGGCCTCGCCCGCGAGCCCGATCGACTACCTGCGCCTGCCGCTGCACACGCTCAAGGTCGGCAGCTACGGAACCCATCACATGCTGGGGCTGGCGAAGAAGCACCGCGCGCGCTTCGTGCTCGCCTCGACCTCTGAGGTCTACGGCGACCCGCAGGTCCACCCTCAGCCCGAGACCTACTGGGGTCACGTCAATCCGATCGGCCCGCGCGGCGTCTACGACGAGGCCAAGCGCTATGCCGAGGCGCTGACGATGGCCTATCACCGTCAGCAGGGCGTCGACACCGGCATCGTTCGGACCTTCAACACCTACGGCTCGCGGATGCGCCCGCATGACGGCCGCGCGATCCCGACCTTCCTGCGCCAGGCGCTTCAGGACAAGCCGCTCACCGTCTTCGGCGACGGCAGTCAGACGCGCAGCTTCTGTTACGTCGACGACCAGATCCGCGGCTATGTCGCGATGGCCGAGTCGAACGTGCACGAGCCGGTCAACATCGGCAACCCGAACGAGTTCACCCTGCTCGAGCTCGCCCAGGTCGTGATCGAGGTGACCGAGTCGCGTTCGGAGATCGTCTACGAGGCGCTGCCGACCGACGACCCGCAGGTGCGCCAGCCGGAGATCGGCCGCGCCAAGGACCTGCTCGGCTGGGAGCCGAAGGTCGAGCTCCGCGACGGGTTGCGGATGACGATCGAGCAGACCGGCGTCGAGCGGCTGGTCGGCACGGGCGATTAGCGGCGCCGCCGCAGGGGCGTCGGGCCCGCTGCGGATCGCGCACCTGACGGCGACCTTCCCGCCATATCCCGGCGGTGCCGGCAACACAGCGTTTCGTTTCGCCCGCGAGCAGGCCGCGCGCGGCCACCACGTCGAGGTCTTCACGGCGCCCGCACCGGGTTCGATCCCTGATCCAGGCAGGGTCATCGTTCACCGGATCGACCCGGTCTTCGCCATCGGCAACGCGCCGCTGATCCCGAGCATGGCGCGGATCGAGGGCTTCGACGTCGTCCATATCCATTACCCGTTCATCTTCGGCTCGGAGCTGACGCTGCTCGGCCGGCTCGCGCGCCGCCGCCGTGACCAGGCCCTGCTCGTCCACTACAAGAACCGCCTGGTCGGCAATGGCCCGCGCGGGGCGCTGTTCGAGATCTACGAGCACACGGTCGCACCGCGGCTGATCGCCGCCGCAGACCGCGTCTGCGTGCTCTCGGCCGATCACGCGAACTCGGTCAGCTATCTCGCCCGCACACGCGAGCGCGATCCGGAGAAGCTCATCGAGATGCCCAACGGCGTCGACGCCGACCTGTTCTCCCCGGGCGAGGACTCAACCGGGCTGCGAGCTCGCCTCGGGATCGCGCCCGATGCGGTCGTCGCGGCCTTTGTCGCCACGCTCGACCGCGCCCACCACTTCAAGCGACTCGACGTCGCGATCGACGCGCTCGCACGGCTGGAGGCGGCCGACGTGCATCTCGTGGTCGCCGGGGGTGGTGAGCTGCTGAACGGCTTTCGCTCCCAAGCGCTCGATGCCGGGGTCGGCGACCGCGTCCACTTTCTCGATGCCGTCCCGCACGCCGAGTTGCCGGACGTGTTGCGCGCAGCGGACCTCTTCCTCCTCACGACCGAACCCCCGGAGTCGTTCGGGATCGTTCTCATCGAGGCGATGGCGTGTGGCCTGCCCGCAATCGCCTCCGACTATCCCGGGGTCGCGGCGGTGGTGGACGACGGCGAGACCGGCCTGCTCGTCGACCGTGGTGACCCCGCGGCCGCCGCGTCGGCGCTGGGCACCCTCGCCGGCGACCCGCAGATGCGCGAGCGCATGGGTGCCCGCGGGCGCGAGAAGGCACTGAGCGAGTGGAGCTGGCCGCAGCTCGTCGACCGCATGGACGCCGCCTACTCCGAGGCGATCGCGGCCCGACGGCGAAAGACCGGCTGATGGGCCGGCGCATCCTCTACGTCGCCTACTTCTATCCGCCCTCGCGCGACACCGGGATGCTGCGATCGGCGGCGATGGTCAAGTGGCTGCGCCGCCTCGGACACGACGTCACCGTCCTCACCACCTCGGCCTACGGAGACGATGGCGCCCCAGACGTCGTGCGGACCCGCGACGTCCAGGCTTGGCGCGCTCGGCGCCAGGGCCGCGACACGATCGGCGCCCTCTTCGACTCGCCCACCTACTCCGGCAAGCCGCACCCGCTCAGCCGCGTGATCGTTCCCGAGGCGCTGGCAGCAGCGTGGCTGCCCTTCGCGCGCTCGAAGGCGCTCGCGCTCGCCAGGCTGCGCAGCTTCGACTGCGTTGTGACGAGCTCCCCGCCGGAGTCGATCCACGCGATCGGGATGGCGCTGCGAAGGCGCGGCACCCCGTGGCTCGCCGACGTGCGCGACGGGTGGACCTTCGAGCCGTTGCGCCCCGAGTTTCCGACCGCGCCGCAGCGGCGGCTCGACGAGTGGCTCGAGCGCCGCTGGCTGGGCGCGGCCGACACCGTGGTCTGCGTCGCCGAGCCGGCGGTTGCCGACCTGCAACGACGCGGCATCGCCGAGCCCGTCCTCATCCGCAACGGCTGGGACCCCGAGGCAGCGCCGCCGACCGGAGCGCCGACGGGCCTGCTCGATCCCGATCGCGTCTCGCTCGTCTACACGGGCCGCTTCGGCACCTACGGCCGCGACCCGCGCCCGCTCGTCGACGGGCTCGCCCTGCTGGCGCGCGAGCACCCAGACGAGGCCGCCCGCCTCGAGCTCGTGATCGCCGGACCGCTGACCGACGACGAGGCACGGCTCTTTGAGACCGACGTCTCCCCCGCGCGCATCGTGCACGCCGGCAGCCTCGACCGCGAGCGCGCCCTCGCGCTGCAGCGCGAGGCCGACGCGCTGCTGCTGATCGCCCAGCCAACCCGGTCGCAGCTGCTGAACATCAAGGTCTTCGAGTACCTCGCGTCCGGCCGGCCAATGCTTGCCCTCGCCGACGGCACCGAGGCCGGCACGGTGGTGAGCGAGGTCGGCGGCGAGGTGGTTCGCGCCGATGACCCCACCGCGATCGCCGCCGCCCTGGCCGGGGTGGCCGCCGGAAAGCTGGCGCCGCCGCCAGCCGAGGCGGTCGCCCCGTACACGTATCCGGCGCCGGCGCAGAAGCTGGCCTCCGCCATCGAGCTGGCGATCGCCGAGCACACGTCGCACTAGGAAACTCGTCCAGAGCGATTGCGCGAGGTTCTTCGACCGGGTTAGCTTCGCGGCTGAAAATCACCCGCAATCGGGGGGATAAGGGAGGGGCGTAATGCCTCAGGGAAATGTCGGAAGGCCGTCACCGGCCCTCGTCGTCGCGCTGGTAGCGCTGTTCGTCGCGCTCTGCGGCTCGGCGATCGCCGCCACCGAGATCAACAAGCTCGGCAAGAACTCGGTCAAGTCCAAGCACATCAAGGACAACACGATCAAATCGCCGGACCTCAAGGACGGCGGCGTGGCTACAGGCGACCTCGCCGACGGATCAATCACCAACGCCAAGCTGTCGCAAGCGCTGGCCGACCGGATCGACGGCGCGGCAACGGCGACAACTACGACCACCACGACCGCTGCCGAGCTGGAGGACGGCAGCGTCACCACGCCGAAGCTCGCGGCCGGCGCGGTGACCACGCCGAAGCTCGCCGACGGCGCCGTCACCGCATCGAAGCTCGGGGCCGGCAGCGTCAGCGGCGCTGCCCTGTCCGCGGACGCGGTCGACGCAGCCAAGATCCTCGACGCGACGATCGGCATCGCCGACCTCGGCGACGACTCCGTGGGCTCGAGCGAGGTTGTCTCAAACAGCCTCGACGCGAGCGACCTCGCGCCGGACGCGGTCGGCTCGTCGGAGGTGGCTGACCATAGCCTGGACGCCGCAGACATCGTGACATCGTCTTGGCGAACACCGTCATTGCCACGACGCCAATGTCGCGGCAACACCTGCATTTCAGCTATCCGGTG
The DNA here is from genome assembly GCA_963796815.1 of uncultured Solirubrobacterales bacterium. GTDB lineage: Bacteria > Actinomycetota > Thermoleophilia > Solirubrobacterales > 70-9 > WHSW01. Next base: position 422,113 of record CAWCNF010000005.1, on the reverse strand, counting down.
GCTGCTACGGGCGGCGGCGACCTGATCCGACGCGTTCATCTTGGCGACACCTGATGCACCGACGGCCGATCGATGTTCTCCTACTCAGCTGAAGCCTCGGACACCCGGCCGTTCAGGTCATCTTGAAGGCTCTGCAACCCAACTCGCCGGCGCTGTGGACGACGCCAACGACGACGTTCCATTTCCTGCTTTCCGTTCGCTCAGACCTCAGCCGAGCCGCAAGAGATCGAAAGGCGTCTGAGTCTCGACTCCCGCGACTCAGACGCCTTTCGGCTGCGGGGCCGGCCGAGGCGCCCCTATCCGCTCGCGATGATGGCTTCGGCCAGACGCGAGGCGGCGCCGGGGACCTGGTCGAAGTAGAGGTTTGGTTCGATCGCCTCCAGCTCGAGGAGGAGTGGGGCTCCGTCGGGGTCGTGGAGCATGTCGACTCGCGCGTAGAGAAGGTCGGTGTTGAACCGCCGCCTGACCTCGGTCAGCACGGCCTCCGCGAGCTCGATCTCGGCCGTCGTGGCGTCCGTCGCGCCGACGAGGTCGGGCTCGTACATCACCTCGGCGGCGCCGAGGAAGTCGTCGCGGACGGGCGCGACCTCGTCGGGTCGCAGCACGGCGCGTTTGCGCAGGCCGTGGCTGAACTCGCCGCGGAAGAAGACGCAGGCGGTCTCGCCGCGCTCGTCGACGGAGGGCTGAAACGGCTGGACCATCGCAACCCGCCCGCTTCCGCGGATGTCCTCGACCAGAGCGAGGGCGTCGTCGATACGCGCCAACCCGAACCGGCCGGTGTCGCGCCCGCCGGCAGAGACGTTCGGCTTGACCACCACCTCGCCGTCAAACAGGGCGGGGAGCGGCTCACCGGGCGCAGCAAATGCTGTCTCGATCACGGGCAGGCCAGCGGCGGCGAGGTCGCCGAGGTAGCGCTTGTCGCTGTTCCAGCGAACGACCTCCGGCGGATTCCACAACCGCTCGCCCACGGAGTCCGCCCACTCCAGGAACTCGTCGCGGCGCCGCGCGTAGTCCCAGGTCGAGCGGATCACGACGAGGTCGAACGAAGCCCATTCGACCCCGTCGGCGTCCCAGGGTTCATAGGCCGTCTCAACCTGACGGCTCTCGAGCTCGGCGATCAGGCGCTGATCGTCGACGAACTCGCCCGGCATCTCGGCGCAGCTGGCGATCACGACCTTCATCGCGGCCGATGCTAGAGACACCGCTGCGGATCTCAGACGACCCTGAACTTGTCCTTCGCGGCGGCCGACGTGTTCCCGGCGGCATCGATGGCCTCCACCTTGAACCGGTGCTTGCCCGGCTTCAGATGCTTGACCTTATGCGGCGAGGTACACGGCTTGTACCGCTTGTGGTCGAGCTTGCACTCGAAGCTCGAGCCCGCCTCAGACGACGAGAACTTGTAGGTCGCCTTCGACCCCTCGACCTTGTTCTTCGGCTTCTTGTCGAAGGAGACGACGGGTGGCGTCTTGTCAGGGAGCGTCGTGAACTGCTGGGTCGCCCCGGGCACCCTCGGCTGCGCCACGCCGGCCGTTGCGAACGGCCGGAAGTAGAGGGTCGTGGAGGCGGGGAGGCCGGTGACGTCCTGGCTGACGGTGGTCGTGTCGGCGCCGCCGGGGGCCGGCGTGGGCGTCGTCGACATCTCGAGCACGCCGCCGTACTCGAATCCGACCGGGTAGCCGATGCCGTAGGTGTGAACCTCGGTTGTGAGGGTGGCGCCGGTCTCGGTCGGGGTGGCCGTGGTCGTGCCGAACTCGGGCTCAAGCCGGCTGACGCGAACCTGGGGGTGGCCGCCTTCGGTCTCGTCCCAGCCGAGATACGGCACGCCGTCCACCGTGGTCAGGCTCGGTACATCCGCGGTATCAGAGGACGAGTCGTTGAGGGTCGGCGAGCCGACGGGCTCCCAGGTCACGCCGTCGGGTCCGAGGCGGTCGACGTGGACCTGGTACGGGCCCCCGCCCGTCTCCTCGGCCCAGCTGACATAGGGCGCGCCAGCCACCGTGGCGATCCTGGCGTTGATCGAAACTCCGGCGACATTTCGGTTGAGCGATCCGCCCACCGGATCCCACGTGGTGCCGTCCGGATCGAGCCGGTTGACGTAGACCGCCTCGCCCGGATCGCCCGTGTCGAATTCGGTGAGGGCGACGTATGGAACTCCCCCGACCGAGGTGATCTGTGGCGAGAACGCTTTCGAGGTGGCGGACCTGTTGAGGCGGATTCCGATCGGATCCCAGGTTGTGCCGTCTGCGTCGAGGCGATCGATGAAGACCCTGAAGGCCATGTTGACCTGCTCGTACCAGCTGACGTACGGGACCCCGTCGATGACCGCGATCGTTGGCGCGTAACCGGGGCGGCTCGCGTCCCGGTTGAGCGAAATGCCTACCGGCTGCCAGGTCGTACCGTCACCCGCCAGGCGATCGACGTAGATCTGGTTGTTGGCGCCGTCGAACTCCTGCCAGACGACGTACGGAACTCCGTTGACCGCAGCGAGCGCGGGGTTGGCCGCGTTCTTTGAAGAATCGCGATTGAGCGCGCCGCCGACGGGCTCCCAAGCTCCGGCCGCGTTGAGTCGATCGACGTAGACCCGCGTTACGCCGGCCGCGAACTCGTGCCACACCACGTAGGGCACGCCACCGACGTCAACGACGCTCGGATGCGCGGGGACCTGCGTGGGGTCGCGATTCAGGGAGTCGCCAACCGGCTCCCAGCCGCTGCCGTCTGCGGCAAGCCGATCCGCGCGTAGTTGGATGTGGCCAGCGCCATCGCCCTCTTCCCACACGAGGTAGGGAACGCCGCCGACCGAGGCCACGCTCGGCTCCCCCGCGCTCTGCGTGCTCAAGCGGTTCAGGCTCGCCGCGCCGGCCGGCACCTTCGCCCAGTCCGCGGACGCAGCAGGGGCCGCGATGAACAACACCGCCGTGCCAAGAATCGAGACGAAAGCCGCGCGTCGCGCCATTCGTTTCCCCTTCTCTCTTCAGGACCCCCCACGGGCCCAGTCGATCCGACACTATCCCTTCCACAAAGCCAGGTAAAGGGAGGGATCGCGCCAGCTACTCCTAGACTTCGCCGCGATGGCGACCGAGCCCAAGGCACGCGAGCGCGCAGACGACGCCAAGGAGGCCGTCGACGAGGATCTGCACCGCTACGTCGCGCCGGTCGTCGGCCCCGATGACGAGCGGATCTTCACCGACTCCGGGATCGAGATCGACCGGCTCTACGACGAGTCCGACGTCGCCCCGGACCTAGAGGAGCGCCTCGGCGAGCCGGGCGCCTACCCGTTCACGCGCGGCATCCACGACGGGATGTACCGCGACCGGCTCTGGACGATGCGCCAGTACGCCGGCTTCGCGACGCCCGAGGACACGAACGAGCGCTACCGCTACCTGATCGAGCACGGCTCGACCGGCCTTTCGATGGCCTTCGACCTTCCGACCCAGCTCGGCCGCGACTCAGACGATCCGCTCTGCAACGGCGAGGTCGGCCGCACCGGCGTTCCGATCGACACGATCGAGGACATGCGGATCTGCTTCGACCAGATCCCGCTCGACAGCGTCTCGACCTCGATGACGATCAACGCCCCCGCCGCGGTCCTGCTCCTGCTCTACGAACTCGTCGGTGAGGAGCAGGGCGTCCCCTCCGAGCAGCTGCGCGGCACGGTCCAGAACGACGTCCTCAAGGAGTACGTCGCTCGCGGCAACTACATCTACCCGCCTGAGCCGACGATGCGGATCACCACCGATCTTTTCGAGTACTGCGCCGAAAAGGTCCCGAAGTGGAACACGATCTCGATCTCCGGCTACCACATCCGCGAGAAGGGGTGCTCGGCGGTTCAAGAGGTCGCCTTCACCCTCTCGAACGCGATCGCCTACACCGAGGCCGCGCTCGCGAGGGGCCTCGAGATCGACGATTTCGCACCCCGGCTGGCCTTCTTCTTCAACTGCCACAACAACGTCTTCCAGGAGATCGCGAAGTTCCGCGCGGTCCGCCGGATGTGGGCGTCGATCGTCCGCGACCGCTTCGGCTCGACGTCGGAGCGCTCGCAGATGATCCGCTTCCACACGCAGACGGGCGGCGTCACCCTCCAGGCCCAGCAGCCGGAGGTGAACATCATCCGCGTCGCGCTGCAGGGATTTGCGGCGGTTTGCGGCGGCACCCAGTCGCTGCACACCAACGGCTTCGACGAGGCCCTGGCGCTGCCGACCGAGCGCTCAGCGCGCATCGCGCTGCGCACGCAGCAGGTCATCGCTCACGAATCCGGCGCGGCGGACAGCGTCGATCCGTTCGCCGGCTCGTACTTCGTCGAGTCGCTCACCGATGAGATCGAGAAACGGTCGTGGGAGCTGATGCAAAAGGTCGAGGAGCTCGGCGGCTCCGTCAACGCCCTCGAGTTCATTCAGCGCGAGATCGAGGCCTCCGCGCTCTCCTACCACGAGCGCTACCGCTCGGGCCAGGACATCATCGTCGGCGTCAACAAGTACGTCACGGACACCGTCGACGACGTCGACATCCTGCGGGTCGATCCCGAGTCGGAGAAGCGCCAGCTCGAGCGGCTCGAGAAGTTCAAGGCGAACCGTGACGCAGAGCTCGTCGAAAAGCGGCTCTCCGAGCTGCGCGAGGGCGCCCGCGGAGACGTGAACCTGCTGATCCCGATTCGCGCCGCCCTGGCCGACAACGCCTCGATCGGTGAAGTCTGCGGGGCCCTGCGCGACGTCTTCGGCGAGTACAAGGGCGGCGCCTTTTTCTAGAGAGCGCCCTTGCAGCGCGGGAATTGGTGGCAGGAGTCGCCGGAAACCGGCCGAACCCCGCGCACATGGAATCGAAGACCAAGCGCACCCTCGTCAAATCTGCGCCCGAGCTGTGGGAACTCGCGGACGACCTCGCCCGCATGGAAGCGTGGATGGGCGGGTTGGTCGGCTCCGGTGGCCCGGTCCCCGTGGAGGTGACGAGTCGCGAGCCGGAGAAGATGCTCGTATGGCGCGCCTCCGAGCCCGACCCCTCGGCCTTGATCGCGATCGAGCTCGCAGAGAGCGGCTTTGGCACGACCGTCGAGATCACCGCCCAGCACTCACACCCGAGCCCGGAAGACGCAACCGCCGCCCTCGAGGGCCTGCTCGATGAGCTCGGATCGCCCGAACGCCGACCCTTCGTCTCCGGCTGAGCCCGGGCTGGCGGCGCTGCTGCGCGAGCGCGGCGCGCCCCTGCTCGAAGCGCTCGAGCGCCACCTGCCCGGCGCGCGCGAGCACGCCGACGGGACCGCGTCCTACGCCTTCGTCGCCGCTGTGGCGATCGGCTTCGACCGCACCCAGTGCGAGGTCGCACGCGAGGCCGCGCGCCTGCACGAGATTGGCCTCGTCTATGTGCCCGCCGAGATCCTCAACCGGCCGCCCTCCGCCCGCGACGAAGCGGAGGACGCCGTCGTCGACTCCCACTTCGAGGCGGGCTACCGCCTGGCCCGGGGCGCCGGCCTGCCCGACACGACGTGCGGCTGGCTGCTGCGGGCGCGCGAGCGCTTTGACGGGAGGGGCCCCGAGGGCCTGGGCGGCGGCAGCATCCCGATCGAATCGCGGCTGATCCGCGCCGCCTGCGTTTGCCAGACGGCGCTCAGCACACCGGGCCTTCCGGGCGAGCCCTCCGCACCGGAGCGTGCCCGCTCAGAGCTCTCGCGGCAGGCCGCCGCGGAGCTCGACCCTTCGATCGCGGCCGCCCTGCTCGGCGTGCTCGATCGCGCCGCGCGGACCTGAGCCGCGGCCCGGGTCTTTTTCACCCGTAGAATCCCGCGCCGCGTGCGCGAGAAGAACCCCATCACCCTCGAGGAGAAGCTCTCCTACCTTCGCGATCTCCGCGAGGAGGCGATCCACTCCGCGTCACAGGAGGCGGTCGACAAGCAGCACGAAAAGGGCAAGCTCACCGCCCGTGAGCGGATCGAGAAGCTCCTCGATCCGGGCTCGTTCGAGGAACTCGACACATTCGTCCGCCACCGGACCCACGAGTTCGACATGGATAAGAAGCGGCCATGGGGCGACGCTGTCGTCACCGGCTACGGGACGATCGACGGCCGCCCGATGTTCGTCTTCAGCCAGGACTTCACCGTCTTCGGCGGCTCGCTCGGCGAGGTGATGGCGGAGAAGATGTGCAAGGTCATGGACCTCGCCGCGAAGGTCGGCGCTCCCGTGATCGGGATCAACGACTCAGGCGGGGCACGGATCCAGGAGGGCGTCGTCTCGCTCGGCGCCTACGGCGACGTCTTCGTCCGCAACGTCCAGTGCTCCGGCGTGATCCCGCAGATCTCGGCGATCATGGGGCCGTGCGCAGGCGGTGCCGTCTACTCGCCGGCCATGACCGACTTCATCTTCATGGTCAAGGAGACGTCGCACATGTTCATTACCGGCCCCGAGGTGATCAAGACGGTCACCGGCGAGGAGGTCGAGTTCGAGGAGTTGGGCGGCGCGATGACGCACAACTCCAAGTCGGGCGTCGCGCACTTCGCCGCTGAGGACGAGGAGCAGTGCCTCGAGGACATCCGCTACCTGGTCGGCTTCCTGCCCTCGAACAACCTCGAGATGCCGCCGCGGGTCGAGCCCTTCGACGATCCCGAGCGGATGGAGGAGGCGCTCGATACGGTCGTGCCGCCGGATCCGCAGAAGCCCTACGACATGCGCGAGGTCGTCTCGCTGATCGTCGACGACGGCGACTTCTTCGAGGTCCAGGAGCATTTCGCTCAGAACATCATCATCGGCTTCAGCCGCCTCGACGGCTATCCCATTGGGATCGTCGGCAACCAGCCCAAGCACCTCGCCGGCGTCCTTGACATCGAGGCCTCCGAGAAGGCCGCGCGATTCGTCCGCTTCTGCGACGCCTTCAACATCCCGCTGATCACGTTTACCGACGTCCCCGGCTTCCTCCCCGGCACCTCGCAGGAGTGGAACGGGATCATCCGCCACGGCGCCAAGCTGCTGTACGCGTTCACCGAGGCGACCGTGCCAAAGCTGACCGTGATCACGCGCAAGGCCTACGGCGGCGCCTATGACGTCATGAACTCCAAGCACATGCTCGCCGACTTCAACTTTGCCTGGCCACAGGCGGAGGTCGCGGTGATGGGGCCCGAGGGCGCCGTCAACATCATCTACCGCAAGGACATCGCGAACTCGCCGACGCCAGACGAGCGCCGCTCGAAGCTCATCGACGACTACAAGGCGCATTTCGCCAACCCGTACTCGGCGGCCGAGCGTGGCTATCTCGACGACGTCATCGAGCCCCGGCAGACCCGTCCAAAGCTGATTCGCGCCCTGCGGACCCTGCAGACCAAGCGCGTGGAACAGCCCAAGCGAAAGCACGGAAACATCCCTCTATGAAGCGCGACCAGTTGATCTTCCTCGGCGCCATCGGCGCCGCCGCCGTCATCGCGGTGATCGTCGTCCTCGTCACCGGCGGCGACGACAACTCCTCGAGCTCGACGTTCGACCCGAACTCGATCACCAAGCCGAAGGTCGAGGTGCCGTCCGGGGCGCCGCCGAAGACGCTGCAGACCAAGGACATCACCGTGGGCGACGGGGCCGAGGCCCAGGCCGGCGACACGCTGACGATGCAGTACGTCGGCGTCCTCTACGACAACGGCAAGGAGTTCGACTCCTCGTGGTCGGCTGGTCAGCCCTTCACCTTCCAGCTCGGCGCCGGCAGCGTCATCCCGGGGTGGGACCAGGGCATCGTCGGCATGAAGGTCGGCGGCAGGCGCCAGCTGATCATCCCGCCCGACCTCGGCTATGGCGCGCAGGGCTCGCCGCCCACCATCCCGCCGAACGCGACGCTCGTGTTCGTCGTCGACCTGCTCGACGTGCAGCCGCCCGGCGCGGCGACCACCACGCCGACCCCTTAACCCCCCGCCGCCGGTCCCGGTCACACTTTCGCGACTGCTTGCGCGCCACGCGCGCGCTTGAGTCGGCCATCGTGGCCCGCATGCCGCTGCTGGGCCGAATCGATCTCGCTGAGCGGGTCGGATTCGGCCCACCGTGGCAGGTGGTTGCGGAGGTCGCCGATCAGCAACATGGGACGATCGGGCGCTGGCAGCTTCTCGAGCTCGGCCTGAGCAAGAGCGCGATTCACCGCGCCGTCGGGCGCGGCCTGCTCCATGTGATGCACCTGGGGGTCTACGCGGTGGGCACCGCGACCACGAGCGAGCAGGGTCGCCTGCTCGCGGCGGTCATCGCCGGTGGAGAGGACGCGATGCTGAGCCACCGGAGCGCCGGGGGTCTTCTTCGGATGATCGCTCGGTTCGCCGGACCGATCGACGTGATCGCACCCCGATGTGGCCGCGCCCGCCACGACGGCATCCGAAATTCACCGGCCGCGACGCCTCCCTTTAAGCGACCGATGGATCAGAGACGGGATCCCCGTGACCAGCGCTTCGCGCACCCTTGTCGACCTCGCGTCGATCCTCGGCGAGAGCCAGCTGCGCGAAGCCGTCCACAACACCGATCGTCACCGACTCCTCGACGTTTGCCGGATCGAGCGAACGCTGCAGGAGGCACCGGGGAGGCGGGGAACGAAGAAGCTGAGCCGGATCCTCGCTGACTACAGGCCGCTGCCCACGTCCCGATCGTGGTTGCAGGATCGATTCCTCTTCGAGTGCGATCGCGCGGGCATCCCGCGACCGGCCGTGGACGTCGTGGTGGAGGGCTTCGAGGTCGACTGCCTGTGGCCGAAGGAGCGCCTCATCGTTGAGCTGGACAGCTACGGCTTCCACAAGGACCCGGATGCGTTCGAGGCGGACCGGCGCCGAGACGTACTCCTCACGCTCGCCGGCTACACCGTCCTGCGGTTCACCTACGCGCAGGTCACGACCGAACCCGCCAGCGTCGTCCGCGACGTACACGCCGCGCTCAACCGCAGCCGCCGCGCAGCTGGGCCGAATGTGTCCCGCTGAGCGGGACCGCCGCGCAGCTGGGCCGAATGTGTCCCGCTGAGCGGGACCGATTCGGCCCACCCCGGGCTGAGCGGGACCGATTCGGCCCAGGGAGGGGGGTGCTGGGGCTGGAGCGGGGCGTGGGCTCGGCCGCGCCTGAGGCGCTCCGCAGAACCGGCGCATCCGTGCGCGGGGCGACTTACCCTGCTCGCGTCGGGCCTGGGGAGTCCGCGGGGCAGTGTCAATAGATCTCGATCGGGTGGTTATGAGCAACGGTTTTCGCGGGCGGGTCGTGTCGGTTGTCGGTGCGGTGGCGGCGATCGGCGCAGGGGCGGCCGCGGTTGGCGTGGCCCAGGGCAGCAGCAACGACGGCACGACTCTGCGCGCTGACCTCTCGAGTCCGCGCCACGCCGACCTCGCGCATCCCGGCGAGGCCGTGACGGTGACTGGGAAGGTGCTCGAGGTCCCGACGAGTGACCCGACCGCCGACGGGCAGGGCGTCCCGGCCACGTTCAGCCTCCAGACGGTCGATGCCGACGGCCAGGTGCTCGGTACGTTCGGCCCGTTTGAGGCTGGACCCGACGGCAAGGTCACCGCGACCGTTCCGGGCTCGGCCACCGATGGCGTTCATCCGGACGCCAGCACGGACTACAGCCAGGTCCTCGCACTGCAGCTCGTCGGCGCCTCATACGGCTCCGCCTCCACCGCTGACGGCGCTCCGGCGGGCGAGTTTGCGGTCGGCGCCGCCCCGACCTCGGGGGTGGTGCTGCAGAACTCCTTCGTCTCCTCGGTGGGCTGGGTAAAGCCCGGCGAGACCTACCCGTTCGTCCTCAAGGTCCTCAACTACGACATGACGCCCGCGCTCGGGGCAACGGCGACACTGACCGCGCCCGACGCAACGACTCTGATCGATCCCGACGGTGCCGGCGGGGTCGACGTGACCGGTAACACCCTCACCTGGAACGCGGGCACTGTCCCGGCAGCGACGCTGCCGCCGGGCGGCAAGCTGGTGCCGGGCGAGGTTGACCTTGCGGCCCAGGCCACCGCCGACACATACGGGCAGGACCCCCAGATCGCCTGGAAGGACCTCTCGACGGACGCGACGCTGACCACCACGGTCCCCGGGGGGAGCGTTGCGTCGCGCAGCCACGGCCCGAAGGTGATCCCGGCATCAGGTGGCTTTGAGACCGCCCGCTACGGCGACCGCCCGTTCCCGGTGGTCCCGGTGGACTTCGTCGATCGCCAGCACGACGACACGACCGCACCGGCGAGCCTGCTCGACTCGAAGATCAACGATCCGGCGAATCCCGGCTCGACGTTCAACCTCTACCAGGAGATGTCCTACGGACAACTCTTCCCGGAGGGCACGGTCCCAAGCGATGGCGTCGCCACCGCCGACTGGGCTTCCTACACCCCCGGCTTCGACTTCTCCAAGACGACCCTGCTCTCGAACCCGCAGACCTGCCACGGGATCACAGAGGCCGACCTCCCCGGCAACGCCTACACGGCAAACCCGAGGATCGTCAACGGCTGGTACGAGTTGCCCGGCACCACCGACTACTACGGCGACGACTCGTTCGGCTCGGCGCTGATCGGCGCGGAGGCCGGAGTCGGCGCGCTGCAGAACATCGATTCCGCCTGCGGCCCGACCGGTAAGGCGGTCTACGACGCGGCGCAGATCGCCGATCCGGAGATCGACTACTCCGATTACGACACCGACAAGGACGGCGTCGTCGACTTCTTCATGATGATTTTCCCCGGCGCGGGTGGCAACGGCGATTCGCAGACGAGCGTCCCGCCCTACGACAACATCTGGCCGCATTCGGCCGATCTTCGCGGCGCCTACACGGATCCCACCACCGGGCTCACCGGCTACATCTCCGACGACCAGCTCAAGGACAACCAGGACCGTCCGCTCTGGTACACGGACGACTCGCGCACGCAGATGACGACGCAGGACACCGGCGACGCCCTCAAGGTGTTCGTGCGCGTCGGCCCGTACAACGTCAACCCCGAGACGGCGGTCACCCACGCCAGCGTGATCTCGCACGAGTACGGCCACTCCCTCGGCCTGCCCGACTACTACTCGACCGGCAGTCGCACGACCTACGGCACGTGGACGCTCATGGCTGAGGACCACTCCCAGAACATGGACATCATCGGCAAGAAGGAGCTCGGCTGGGTCGTGCCGCGCGTGCTCCAGCCGAGCACGCACGTCGACGCGACCAACTGGGAGGACACGAAGAAGAACACCCACCGGATCGACTGGGAGACCCCGGATGGGACGCCGTACACCCTCCAGGGCAACGACGTCAACAACGGCCAGGGCTATGAGGCTGCCCTCCCAGGACGCCAAATCATCAGCGCCGCGGACGTCCCGTCCGGCTCGCACCTGTACTTCTCGGGCTCGGGCAACGACTTCGGCTGCACGCCCGACGGCGGCCACAACCTCGACATCGCGCTGCCGCAGCTGGCGCAGGTGCCGGCGGGAACGCCGATCACGCTGACCTTCAAGTCGCGCTTCGACATCGAGTGGGACTTCGACTACGGCTTCGTGATGACCACGACCGACAACGGCAAGAGCTACACCTCACTGCCCTCGGACAACGGCTACACGACGCCGGCGACCCAGAACCCCAACCAGGCCGCCTGCCAGGCGAAGTACGGCAACGGAATCACCGGCTCCGGCGCGTCGTTTGACGCCGGGACCGCGCCGCTCGACCGCGTCCTCGGCAACTACGGCGATCCGACCTTCGTCAACGACTCCTACGACCTCTCGGCGGATGCCGGCAAGGCGACGACGCTGCGCTTCAGCTACGCGACCGACCCCGGCCTCGCCCGGCCCGGCTGGTTCATCGACGACGTCAAGGTGACGGCTGGCGATCAGGTGATCTACCAGTCCGACTTCGAGAACGCGAACGACACCGCGATCGTCAACGGCGGCTGCGCCGAGGGCGGGCTGCGCACCGCGCCCAGTTGCACGGACGGCTGGCAATACGTCACGGGCGGCCAGGGCTCCTCCGCCGAGCACGGCTACCTGCTCGAAATGCGCGACCGCTCCGGATTCGACGACACCGGCCACGGCGAGGACGATCGCGGGACCGGCCCGACGTTCTCACCGGGCGTCCTGCTGACCTACACGGACGAGAACCACGGGTACGGGAACGCCGGCACGGACGATCCGCCGGCGCAGAGTCCGCTCGACTCGCAGCCGGAGACCGGAAGCGAGACGCCGAATCTCGACGACGCCGCGTTTACCGCCGCGGCGGGCGACTCGCAATACACCGACTCCGGCGCGGGCCATATCGATAACTACGCGGACCCGTCGACCGACGATGGCCTGTGGCATTTCGATTTCAAGTGCCTGACGTTCAACGTCAGCCGCCTGGCCGGCGATGACGCAGGCCCCGAGGCGCAGGGCACCTACAACCTCAACGGCGACGCGTCGTTCGACATGGGCGCTGGCTGCGCGCAGTTCAACTTCGGCGGCAGCAACGCCGCAGGCCCCGGCGGATCGAACGCAAAGTCCGACGGCCGTCGCCAGGCGAAGCCGGAGAAGATCCAGGCGGCGAAACCGTCAGCTTCGACGGCAGCGGATCCTTCGACGACATCGACGCGCCGGAGGACCTCAAGTACGCCTGGGACTTCGACGACGGCTGCAAGGGCAAGGGCCGGCAGACGACCCATGTCTACACCACGGTCGGGACCTACAAGGCGCAGCTAAGGTCACCGACTCGAGCGGCCAGGACGACTCGGCCAAGATCGAGATCCAGGTTGTCCCGAGCAAGGAGAACCGCTGCAAGGGGCTGAAGGGCACGGTCGTCGGCACGCCGGGTAACGACAAGCTCCAGGGCACGAAGAAGCGCGACGTGATCATCGGCCTCGCGGGCAAGGACAAGCATCGCCGGCGGCCGCGGCCGCGACGTCCTCTGCGGCAAGGGCGGTAACGACAAGCGCTGAGCGGCGGCAGCGGCAACGACAAGGTGTTCGCCGGTGGTGGCAACGATCGCGCGAGCGGAGGCCTGGCCGTGACCGCGTCGATGGCGGCGCCGGCAAGGATCGCCTCAACGGCGGCCCCGGCATCGACGACGTGATCGGCGGCCCCGGCCGCGACAAGTGCACGGGCAGCGAGAGCCGCGACCGCCCTCGCGGCTGCGAGCGGTCGGCCTAGGACCGCAGGGCCGAGTCGCGAGCGCCGGTAGCCTGCGGCGCTCGCGATGCCGACCAACGCCGCCCTCATCACCGACGTCGAGACGCGCGCGTCCGAAGAGCCACGCTTCGAGAGGTCGTCGAGGCGCTGGCGCCGCTGGAGCGCGAGGCCGGCTCCGAGGGTGAGCGCGAGGCGGCCGAGTGGCTCGCGGCACGGCTGGACGCCGCGGGGGCGCCTGCTGTGCGGATCGAAGAGGAGGAGTTCCTCGACGGCTACGCCGCCCTGCACGCGAAGCTCGCCGGCGCTGAGCACAGCCGCCGGCATGGTGGCGCTCAGCGGCCGAGCCCGCGGCCGCCGCCATGGCCGCGGCCACATCGCTCGCGGCGCTGGTCGTCGACGAGGCCTCCAACGGCTTGCGGCCGGCCCGCCGGGCCCCGAGAAGCGCCGCACGACCTGGAACGTGGTCGCCGAGCTCGGCGACCCCGGCGCCGAGCGCACGTCGTCGCCATGGCGCACCACGACGCCGCCCACGGCGGCGCGACTTCGACCAGACGCTGCAACGCAAGCTCAGCGACTGGTTCCCGGGCGTGATCGAGCGAATCGACACCGCGATCCCCGTCTGGTGGGGAGTCGCCGCCGGCCCCGCCCTGGTCGCGCTCGGCGCAGCCACCCGGCGGCGCGGCCTGGCCGCCGCCGGGACCGCCATCTCGGCCAGCAGCGTCGCCGCCTTCTACGACATCGCCCGCCACCCGGTCGTCCCGGGAGCCAACGACAACCTCAGCGGGGTGGCGGCGCTGGTCGCGATCGCCGAGGCGCTGCGCGACCGGCCGCTTGCCGGGGCCCGAGTCCTGCTCGCCTCGTGCGGCGCCGAAGAGGTCCTGCAGGGCGGCGTCTACGGCTTTTCCCGCCGCCACCTGGCCCCGCTGGACCGCGACCGCACCTGGGTCATCAACCTCGACTCAATCGGCTCCGGGGAGCTGGCGATGCTCGAGGGCGAGGGAGCGTTCGTGATGGAGGACTACTTCGACCGCGGCCTGCGCGACCTCTGCGAGCGGATCGCCTATCGCGACGGAATCCCGCTGCGCCGCGGGATGCGCGCCTCGACCAGCACCGACTCGGTGGTCACCAGCCGGATGGGCATCCCGAGCACCTGCCTGGTCTCGCTCAACCGCCACAAGGGGATCGACAACTACCACTCGATGAGCGACACCCCGGCGAACATGAACTTCAAGACGGCCGCCTGCGCGGCCGACCTCACCGAGGCGCTGATGCGGGCGCTGGCGAAGCCCGATTAGGAACCGCGCCCCACCCGGGTGTACGTTCGCCTCAAGTCAGCTAATTCAGGGAGGAACCGTGGAGAGACGCAGTTGGAAGCCGTCGGCGTCGATGGTCGTAGCCATGACCTCCCTGTTCATCGCGCTGGCGGGAGTCGCGTGGGCCGCCGGGCTGGCCAAGAACAGCGTCAAGTCCAAGCAGATCAAAAACGGACAGGTCAAGACGCAGGACATCGCCGCGGGCGCCGTCGCGACGTCCAACCTCGCCGAGGGAGCGGTGACCGCCGGGAAGATCGCGCCGGGAGTGATCCCAGCGTCGGGCCTTGCCGACGGCGCGGTGGACAGCGCCAAGGTCCTCGACGAGAGCCTGGGGGCCGTGGATCTGGCGCCGAACTCCGTCGGGGCAAGCGAGCTCGCCGATGGATCAGTCGACACCGCCGCGCTGCAGGACGGCGCGGTCACCGGCGCGAAGACGAATGAGCAATCGCTCGACATCCCAACGGCCTGGGCCGAGGTGGCCGATGGGGCGGGAGCCGGCGCGGAACCCACGCTTGTCGATTCAGAGGGGGTCATCAGCGTGACCGACGGCCCGGGAGCTGGAGTTGACGGGATCACGTGTTACAAACTTGCCGGCGGGTTCGTGCCCGACCTCATCCTCGTTCAAAGCAAGAGCAATGTCGACTTCACCACTGAGGCCATCTCGCCGGTAACCCTGGGGTGCAGTCCGGGCGATGATGCAGAGATTGGCGCGTCGGACACCAGTCCGCAGGGCCTGGCCGGCGACGACCTCTACGTCGCCTTCTTCGACCTCCACTAACCGTTCAGAGCGAGATCGTCGGCACCTGGAGCGCGGCCGCGTGCGCATCCAGCACCGCCTTGGCGATCGCCAGGTCCTGAATCGCCAGGCCGGTCGAGTCGAAGAGGGTGATCTCCTCGTCGGCGCTCCGGCCGGCCGCGCTGCCGAGCAGCACGGCGCCGATCTCGGTGACCTCGTCGCGGCTCACCAGCCCCGCGTGACGGCGGCCGAGAGCTCGCCACCCTTTGACGCCTGCACCCACTCGTCGCAGAACAGGCGACAGCGCGCGAGCGCAGACGGCTCGACCTCTCCCTTGCCGTGCGCGTCGGCGCCGAGCGCCGCGAAGTGCTGGCCGGCGTCGCAGGTCGCCGGCGCGCGACCACCGGCTGCGGCGGCCGGGGTGACGGTGACGACGACGTCCGCCTGTCACGGCCTCGTCCGCGAGTCCCGGCTCGCCAGCCAAGCTCGGCCGCCAGGGCCTCGGCGGCCTCCGCGCGCGGATCGAAGCAGATGCCGGGTCCGTAGCCGGCGGCGGCGAGGCAGCGCGCCGCCCACGCGCCATTGACGCCGCAGCCGATCAGCCCCGACGCTCCCGGCGTCGGCGCGGGCGAGCAACTGAGCCGAGACCGCCGCAGCGGCGCCGGTGCGCAGCGAGGTGATCGCGGCGCAGTCGCATGATGGCCAAGCAGCTCGCCGGTCTCGGCGCTGGACACCAGCAGCGCCCCGGCCACGACCGGCAAGCCCGCGCTCGGGGTTGTGGGGAAACGACGTCACCCACTTCAGCGTCGCCAGCCCGTCGCCGCGCGCCGGCATCGCCCGGAAGTCGCCATCGTGGCGGCGCCTCGACGTAGACCTTGGCCGGCATCTCCCAATCGCCGGCGGCGTGACGCTCGAAGGCGGTCGCGGGTGCGCGCGATCGCGTCGGCCGGCGAAACCGCCGTCGAGAACCGCCGCCGCATCGAAGATCGCCACCTCGCCCATCGCCGTGAGGTTAGATTCCGCACGCGATGACGGGCACGAGCAACGGAAACCGCAAGCCGCCGCGGCCGCGGATCGAGCTGCTGACCAAGGCGAGCTCGGACTCCGAGGCGGCGGCGATCGTCGGCGCCCTCGAGCATTTCCTGGCCGACACCGAGCCCCGGCCCCGCGCGAAGCCGACGCCCGAGCACAGAGCGCCTGGCAGCGCGCGGCGCTCGAGGAGGGCATCTCCGCGCGGCAGGTGCGGCGGCTCGGCGTGGGGCCACGCACCGCGATAGAACACCTCCACCGCCCGCACTCGGGCCGCCCCAGCAAGGAGGAAGCCCGTGGCCGTAGTCAAGATCATCGAGCTCGTCGGCAGCTCGAAGACGTCCACCGACGACGCCGCCAAGCAGGCGCTGACGCAGGCGCAGAGATCCCTGCGCAACATCCGCGCCGTCGACATCGTCTCGACCGGGATCCGCGGCGAGAACCTCGACGAGTACCGCGCTCATGTGCGCGTCGCGTTCCTGATCGACGACACCGACGTCGACTGAGCTGCCCGAACGCGGAGGGCCCCGACTCGCGGGGCCCTTCCCGATCGGGCTTAGAGGCGGGGCTCAGCGCTCGTCTGGCCTAAATACCCTAATCCCCATCGGGATTTGTGTATTATGCCGCGCCCATGGAGCCCACCTCCGCGCCCGAGGCGACCGCGGCGGAGCGGATCGCCGCCGAACACAAGCTCGACGTCGACCACTCCAAGCCCCAGGAGGGCAAGGGCAAGCTCGGCTCGCTGACCAACCCCGAGGTCTACGAGAACATCCCGGGCCACCTGATCCCGGCGATCGAGCGCGAGTTCGACGACTTCGACACGGAGGCGGACAAGTTCCTCGCCGGCGAGCAGGCCGAGGACCAGTTCATCGGCTTCCGCCTCAAGCAGGGCGTCTACGGCCAGCGCCAGCCCGACGTGCAGATGATCCGGGTGAAGCTGCCGATGGGCGGCGTCACCCCTGACCAGATGGACGCATTCGCGACCGTGATCGAGAAGTACGTGCCGCTGAACAAGGGCCACGTCACGACCCGCCAGAACATCCAGATGCACCACGTCCCGCTTCCTGACGCGGCGAAGCTCATCCGCGAGCTCTCCGACGCCGGGCTCTCGTCGCGCGAGGGCTGCGGCAACACCGTCCGCAACGTCACCGGCGATCCGTGGATGGGCGTCAGCGAGGGCGAGCTCTTCGACCTCACGCCCTACGCGGCGGCTTACGTCCGCTACTTCGTCCGCCACCCGACGACCCAGCTGATGCCGCGCAAGGTGAAGACGGCGTTCACGGCACCGACGAGGACGTCGCGATCACCGGCATCCACGACATCGGCTTCATCCCGCGCGAGCGCGACGGCGTCCGCGGCGTCGAGGTCCGCGTCGGCGGCGGCACCTCGATCATGCCGCGCGTCGCCCCCACGCTCTACGACTTCGTCGAGCTCGACAACGGCGACTACCTGAAGGTCTCCGAGGCCGTTTTCCGCATCTTCGACCGCCAGGAGTGGCTGCGCGTCAACCGCGCCCGCGCCCGGATCAAGGTGCTGATCGACAAGATCGGCATCGACGCCTTCCGCGAGATGGTCGAGGAGGAGCTCGAGGGCGACTGGGTCGGCGAGCGGCAACTTCTCGATCGACCACCTCGTCTACGTCATCGACGAGGAGGCGCAACGCGCCCGCGGCCGCCGGCGGCTGCACGCGAGCCCGAACGGCGACCGCTCGCGAGTTCGACCGCTTCCGCGAGGCGAACGTCCAGCCCGCAGCGCCAGGACGGGCTTCAACACGGTCGAGATCAAGATCACCCGGGGCGACCTGAGCCCCGATCAGCTGCGTGGCATCGGTCAGATCATGCGCGAGTACACCGGCGGCTCTGGCGCGCACGACGGTCCATCAGAACTTCGTCCTGCGCTGGGTGCGCGACGAGTCGGTCTACGACGTCTGGCTCGCCGTCTCGGCGAGCTCGGCCTCGGCGACGCCGGCGCGGACCAGGTCACCGACGTCGTCTCGTGCCCGGGAACAGACAGCTGCAAGCTCGGCATCACCGCCTCGATGGGCCTCAACAAGGCCATCCAGGAGCGCGTCGAGGCGATGGAGATCGACGACCCGCTGACCAAGCGCGTCCACATCAAGATGTCCGGCTGCCCGAACGGCTGCAGCCAGCACCACATCGCCAACATCGGTTTCTACGGCGCCTCGCTCAAGGTCGGCGGCCGCCAGATGCCCGCCTACATCCCGCATCTCGGCGGCAACTACGAGGGCGGCGAGGTCATCTACGGCGCACCGGCTGAAGTCGCGCCTGCCCGCCAAGCGCGTTCCCGACGCCGTCGAGCGCTGGCTGCGCCTCTACGAGGCCGAGCGCAACGACGGCGAGGAGTTCAACGACTTCGTCGAGCGCGTCGGCACCGACCGCTTCGAGGCCGAGGTCAAGGAGCTGACGCTGCCCGCCGAGTTCAGCCTCGAGACGATGAACCAGTTCATCGACTGGAACCGCTCCGAGCCCTACAAGGTCGAGCGCGGCGAGGGCGAGTGCGCGGTATGAGGCGGCAGTGCGACAGCACGAAGCCGAGTCGCGCCGCTGTTGAGGCGCCTGGTATGAGTGGGACCGTCGTTCCCACCCCGCTCCCGGAGGCGCCTGCCGCCCCGCCCCTTGATCTCGACGTCGATCTCGAGAGCCTCAGCGCCGAGGACGCGATTGCCTGGGCGATGGAGCGGTTCGGCAACGAGCTTCGCTTCGCCGTCTCGTTTCAGAAGACGAGCTCGGTGATGATCGACATGGCCCACCGGATCGATCCGAAGGCGCGCTTCTTCTACGTGGATACCGGCCTGCTGTTCCCGGAGACCTACGCGACGCGCGACGCGCTCACCGAGCGCTATGGAATCGAGTTCGAGCGGTCGCCGACGGCTCCGAGCCCTGGTCGCTGGACCGGGATGGGTGCTGCGCGGAGCCACAAGGTGCGAGCTGATGCGCAGGGCGCTCGACGAAGTCGAGCTGCTGGGTCTCGGGCATCCGCAGGGTTGACTCCGACACTCGAGTCAACGCGCCCAAGTTCGGCTGGGACGAGCGGTTCGGCCTCTGGAAGCTGAACCCGCTGGCCGACTGGGACGAGAAGCGGGTCTGGAGCTACATCAAGGATCACCACGTGCCCGTACAACCCGCTCCACGATCAGGGCTATCCGTCGATCGGATGCATGCCGTGCACCACCGTCGCGCTCGAGGGCGCCGGCGAGCGCGCGGGCCGCTGGGCCGGGACCGACCGCACCGAGTGCGGAATCCACGGCTAGGGAACGCCTAACAGGGGTCAGACCCCGTTTCTTGCCCATATTGCTCAGGATTGACGGCGAGTCGCTACCCTCGCCAGGCTAAGAACACGACTCTGGAGAACGAAAGAACTTGTCTGACACAACCGCCCCCGCCGAGCTCGCGCTGCAGCTGAGCAACCGCCAGGCTTCCGACTTCGAACTGCTTGGTAATGGCGGCTTCGCGCCACTCACCGGCTTCATGGGATCCGACGACCACGTGTCTGTCTGCAACGACATGCGGCTCACCTCAGGCGAGATCTGGTCGATCCCGATCACCCTCGCGACCGACCTCGAGTGCGAGGTTGGCGACGTGGTCGAGCTGACCGCGCCGAACGGCAAGGCCCTCGGCCGCATCACCGTCGAGGAGATCTACGAGAAGGACCTCGAGCTCGAGGCCGAGAAGGTCTACCGCACGACCGACAACGACCATCCCGGCGTCGCCGCCATCCGCGAGGAGGGCGCCCGCTGCATCGCCGGCCCGATCGAGGTCGACGCGCTTCCCGATCACGAGGAAGCGTTCATGAAGCGCTACCAGACGACGGAGGAGTCCAAGAAGGCGTTCGCCGACCGCGGCTGGAAGCGCATCGTCGCCTTCCAGACCCGCAATCCGATCCACCGAGCGCACGAGTACCTCACCAAGGCCGCGCTCGAGATCTGCGACGGCCTCTACATCCACCCGCTCATCGGCGAGACCAAGAAGGGCGACATCCCGGCTGACGTGCGGATGAAGTGCTACGAGGTCCTGATGGACAACTACTACCACCCGGACCACGTGATGCTCGGGGTCAACCCCGGCAAGATGCATTACGCCGGCCCGCGTGAGGCTGTCCTGCACGCGATCATCCGCCGCAACTACGGCTGCACCCACTTCATCGTGGGCCGCGACCACGCCGGCGTCGGTGACTACTACGGCACCTACGACGCCCAGCGGATCTTCGACGACATCGACATCAACGAACTGGGCATCACGCCCCTGTTCTTCGAGCACACCTTCTGGTGCAACGAGTGCGAGGGCATGGGCTCGGCGAAGACCTGTCCCCACCCCCAGGAGTCGCATCTGTTCCTCTCCGGAACGAAGGTGCGAGAGATGCTCGGCAACGGCGAGAAGCCGCCGCACGAGTTCTCGCGGCCTGAGGTCGCCCAGATCCTGATCGACGCCTACGCAAACGAGGAGTAAGAAACCAATGTCTGACGAAAAGGGCTTCTGCCTTTGGTTCACGGGCCTCTCCGGCTCCGGCAAGTCCACGATCACCACGCACCTCGTCAAGGAGCTGCGCAAGCGAGGCTCGAAGCTCGAGGTGCTCGACGGTGACGTCGTACGCGAGAACCTCTCGAAGGGCCTCGGCTTCTCCAAGGAAGACCGCGACACGAACATCCGCCGGATCGCCTTCGTCGCCAACCTGCTCTCGCGCAACGAGGTCCCGGTGATCACCGCCGCGATCTCCCCGTATCGCGACATCCGCGACGAGGCGCGCCAGATGATGGGCGATCGCTTCGTCGAGGCCTACGTCAAGGCGTCGGTCGAGGTCTGCGAGGAGCGCGACGTCAAGGGCCTCTACGCCAAGGCGCGCTCGGGCGAGATCAAGGAGTTCACCGGCGTCTCCGATCCGTACGAGCCGCCGGAGAACCCGGAGCTCATCCTCGATACGGAGAACCAGTCCGCTGCGGAGTCGGCGTACCAGATCCTCACTTACCTCGAGGATCGCGGGCTGATTCCAGCGGCCGTCCCCGCCTAGTCTCTGCGGCATCGCCGCAACGCCGGAACCCTTCACGCGTACCTACCGCTTCGCCATGGGCGCCTGCGCGCCCTGGGCGAAGTGGTGGGGGCGCATGCAGGTGGCCGGGCTCGACAACCTGCCACGCTCGGGCCCGGTACTGATCGCTGGTAACCACGACAGCCAGATGGACCCGGTCGTGATCGGCGTCGCGGCGCGCAAGCACCGCCAGATCCGTGCGCTGGCGAAATCGTCGCTCTGGGACGTGCAGGGCGCTGTCGCCCATCCTCAACGGAATGGGGCAGATCCCGATCGAACGCGGCAAGGGCGACACCGGTGCGCTCGACAAGGCAATTGCGGCGCTGCGCGACGGCGCCTGCATCGGCGTCTTTCCCGAGGGCACGCGGTCGCTCGGGCGCGAGCTGCGCGCTCGCAGCGGCATCGGCAGGCTCGCCGAGGCGGTCCCCGAGACGCAGATCGTCCTGGTGGCCGTCACCGGCACGACCGATTACGCGCGCTTTCCGAAGCGCCCGCGCGTGACGGTGACTTTCAGCCCGCCCGCGGAGGGCGGCTATCGCGTGGGCGAGGACCACGGGGAGTTCGCCGCCCGCCTTTTGAGCGAAATTCGCGCCGCCGCGCCGATCTCGCCGGCCGGACGCCGCCCACGGCCCGTCCCGACGGATTAGGATCACCTCCATGAGAAGGGCAGCGGCATGGATGCTCGCGGTCATCGCGCTCGCGATTCCGGCCACGGCCGACGCCAAGCCGAAGCTCAAGGTGCTCGGCTGGACCACGCAGGCAGGGGCCAGCGCCCCGCAGGTCCGCAACAAGCAGACCATCAACCAGTGCCTCGACATGGGTACCGGCCAGCGCACGCTCGACGTGATCTTCGGCGGCAAGGGCATCAAGAAGGACACGAAGGTCGGCGTCGGCGTCTGGGGCGGTCCGCCGGCCGCCGGTTTCTCAGAGGAGCCGACCACGGCGTCGATCAAACAGAACGCCTTCCCGTGGCCGGTCGGCCCGACCGAGAACTTCCAGACCGCCTACGGCTTCAGCTTTGCGGCCGGGCCATTCGGCCCGATCAACATCGACGGCGCCTGGCACGCGAAGATCCTGGTCAAGGGCAAGCAGGTGGCCAAGGGCCGGGTCACCGTCGCCTGCGGCTAAGCGCTCTTCGCGGGGCTAAGGCTTCTGCGGCACCTGGGGCTCGCCGAGCCCGTAGGTGTCGTACGCGCCCCAGCGGCTGAACGTCTTGTGCGTCGGGCCGTGGAAGTCCGACGAGGCGGTCGGGACGAGGTCGAACTCATCGCAGAGCTCGAGGCAGTGCTTGGTCTGCTCCGGCGTATGCGGCGGGTAGAAGGTCTCGATGCCGTCCAGGCCGACGTCGCGGACCAGCGACTCAACGAGATCTCGCACCTGTTCCGGGTCCTGGACGTCCCAGTAGGGATGCGCGACGACGGCGACCCCGCCCGCGTCGTGGATGATCTCGACCGCCTGTTCGGCGGTCGGCCACTTCCGCGAGACGAACGCCTTCGCGCCGGGTACCAGGTACTCCTCGAAGAACGGGCCGAGGTCCGGGCCGGCGCCCGCGGCCTTGGCGATGTGCGGGCGGCCGATGGCGTCGGCGGCGCCCGCCTTGGCGACGGCGTCCTCGAAGGTGACCTCGACGCCGTGGCGATTGAGGTTGGCGATGATCTCCTTGGCGCGGTCGACGCGCTCCTGCTGGGCCTTCGCGCAGGCGGGCGCGATCTTCTCCAGGTCGACCCAGTAGCCGCAGATGTGGAGGTCCTCGGAGTACCTGTGGACGCAGGACATCTCCGTCGCCGGGACGTTCTCGATGCCGAGCTCGTTTGCGACCCGGGTCGCCTCCTCCACTCCGGCGACGCCGTCGTGATCGGTCAGCGCCATCACCGTGACGCCGGCCTCGGCGGCTGAGCGGGCGACGTCTCCGGGCTCGAGCTGGCCGTCGGAGACGGTCGAATGGCTCTGCAGGTCGATCATCGAGCGCGGGAGGTTACCGGGCGGACGCACATTCTTGACCTGAGTTGCGACAATTGCCCGCAGTGCGCATCTCAGCGAAAGCCGACTACGCGGTCCGCGCCGCCCTCGAGCTCGCCGCCAACCACGGCGGCGACCCCGTCAAGGGCGAGCGCCTGTCGGAATCGCAGGGGATCCCGCTGCAGTTCCTCGAGCACATCCTGCTCGAGCTCAAGCACGCCCGCCTGATCCAGGCCCGCCGCGGCGCCCGCGGCGGCTACTGGCTCGCCCGCGACCCGTCGAAGATCACGATCGCGGACGTGATTCGCGCAGTCGAGGGCCCGCTCGCAAACATCCACGAGCACGCACCCGAGGAGCTGCATTACGGCGGGGCGGCAGAGCGCCTGCGCGACGTCTGGGTGGCGGTCCGGGCGGCGCTGCGCTCCGTGCTCGAGAGCGCGACGTTGGAAGAGGTCGCCCGGGGCGACCTCCCGTGGCGGATCGAGGCGGTCCTGAACGACCCCGAGGCCTGGCTCAAGCGCTAGGCCATTCCACACCAAGACCCCCGGAAAACAATGGATACCAGCGGCCCGCGGCCCGCTACCATGCCGCGTTGCGGTTAGACGAGTAAGTCGGTCAGGAAACGCCTAAAACGGCTCATGAATCCTCTGTTCCACATCTTCGGCATCGGGATCGACCCGATCATCATGCTCTTCGGATTCGCCATCGGCCTCCTGGTCGGGCTGACCGGTATGGGCGGCGCGTCGCTGATGACGCCGCTGCTGATCCTCATCTTCGGGATCCAGCCCGTCACCGCGATCGGCACGGACATCTTCTACGCAGCGATCACGAAGACCGTGGGCGGCTACAAGCACCTGAAGCTGGGCACGGTCCACAAGGGGCTCGCGTTCTGGCTGGCGGTCGGCAGCGTGCCCGCGGCCATCTCCGGCGTCTGGGTGATCGAGCTCCTGCAGAGCCGCTACGGCGACGATCTCGACACGCTCGTGCTCGGGATGCTCGGCGGCACGCTCGTCGTCGTGGGGGTCGCCACGCTGTTGCGCTCCCTCTTCCTCACGGGCGTGATCGCCGAGCGCTCGGCGATGCACCTCTACCGCCGCCACATCATCGCCGCGGTGATCACCGGCATGACCACGGGCTTCGTCATCGGCCTCACCTCCGCCGGCAGCGGCACGCTCATCGGGATCGCCCTGATCGCGGTCTTCCGGCTGACGCCCCAGCGGGTCGTCGGCACCGACGTCTTTCACGCCGCCGTCCTGCTCTGGGCCGCCGGAATCGCCCACTGGATCGGCGGCAACATCGACTTCGCGCTCGCCGCGACGATCCTCGTCGGCTCGATCCCCGGCGTCATCGTTGGCACCGACCTTTCCGTCAAGGCGCCGCAGAAGTTCCTGCGCTACGCGCTCGCCGTGGTCCTCGTCGCCTCCGGAACGATCCTGATCGCGAAGAACTACTCGCCTCAGATCGTCCTGCCGGCGATCGGCATCGCCACGCTGATGATCGAGCTTGCTGTTCGGAGCTCAGCTGATCTCGCGCAACCGAGGCTCGAAGGGACCCAAGCCGGCGGTGGCGTGACGGTCTTCGATGGACCCTTGGGTGCACATCTTCGGTCTCGGCATCGACCCAAGAATCATCGTCTTCGGGTTCGGCATCGGCCTGCTGATCGGCATCACGGGCATGGGTGGCGCCTCGCTCATGACCCCGATGCTCATCCTCATCTTCGGGATCCAGCCGGTGACCGCGATCGGCACCGACATCTTCTATTCCGCGGTCACGAAGAGCGTCGGCGGCTACAAGCACCTCAAGCTCGGCACCGTCCACAGGGGCATCGCCTTCTGGCTCGCGGTGGGAAGCGTTCCCTCCGCGATCGCGGGCGTGTGGGTCATCGAGTGGCTTCAGCGCAACTACAGCGGCGATCTCGACACCCTCATTCTCGGCATCCTCGGCGCGACCCTGATCGTTGTCGGCATCGCGACGCTGCTGCGTTCGCTCTTCTTCGCCGACGCGATCGAGGAGCGCTTCGCGATGCACCTCTATCGCCGCCACATCGTCGCCGCGGTGTTCACCGGTGTCGTGACCGGGTTCGTGATCGGGCTGACCTCGGCCGGCGGAGGCACGCTCGTGGCCATCTCCCTGATCACGATCTTCCGCCTGACCCCGCAGCGGGTTGTCGGCACGAGCATCTTCCAAGCGGCGGTCCTGATGTGGGCCGCCGGCATCGCACACTGGATCGGCGGCAACATCGACTTCCTCCTCGCCGGGACGATCATCGTCGGCTCCGTTCCCGGCGTCATCGTCGGGCACCAATCTCTCGGTGCGGGCACCGCAGAAGCTCCTGCGCTACCTGCTCGCCTTCGTCCTGACCGCCTCCGGCGCGATCCTGATCGCAAAGAACTACTCGCCTGGGATCGTTCTCCCGGCGATCGCCGTTGCCAGCGTCATGGTCGCGATCCTGTTCGGCGCCCAGTTCGTCGGACGCGGCCGGACTCGGGACGCTCGTAGCCCGGCAACGTCGCCGGCATGAGCGCTTACGGCGGATCTGTAGCCTGCCGCGCGCCGATGATCGTCTTCGCCACCGCGGTTACCGAACCGGAGATCTTCGAGCGCTGTGCGGCCGCCGGCGTTCGTCGTCTGCAGGAGGCCGACCGGGACGTCGAGCTCATCGCCTTCGCCAGCGTCGGCTCGATCTTCCGCAACTACAACCTGATCTGCGAGCAGGTCGCCAAGCGCGACGACGTCGAGGCTCTCGTCCTGATCCATCAGGACGCCGAGATCGTCGACCCCCACTTCATCGCGAAGCTGCGCGTCGCCCTCGCCGAGCCGGACGTCGCGATCGTCGGCTGTGCGGGCGCCCTCGACGTGCGCAGCATCGCCTGGTGGGAGGGCTCCATCACCTGGGCCGCCTTCACCCACCGCTATGAGGAGTTCGGCGGTGGCGAGATCCCGGCGTTCTCGTGGGCGAACGAGAAGCGCCCGCCCTTCGCTCAGCTCGGAGAGGTCGACTCGATCGACGGGTTCGTGATGGGCCTCAACCCGTGGACGTTCGAGAACCTCCGCTTCGACGAGTCGCTGGGCGACTTCCATGGCTATGACTTCGACTTCTGCATGCAGGCCCGGGCGGCCGGCAAGAAGGTGGTCACCGCCGACCTTCAGGTGATCCACCATCACTCGCTCAACTGCTCGAGGATCCCGAGACGTGGATCCAGGCTCCATGCGACCGCGAAGAAGTGGGAGGACCAGCTGCCGTCCAACGGATCGCGCGATTCAGACTGGGAGTGGCGCGCGCGGCGCGCCGAGGCCGAGGCCGCGGCGGCCCGCCTGCAGGGCGGCGTCACCGAGCTGCTGCGAGTCGCCTACTACAAGCAGTTCGAGGACGTGCGTACGAGCGCGAGCTGGCGTCTGACCGCACCGCTGCGCAAGGTTGCGGGCTGGATGCGCTCGCGCCGCAACGGCGCCTAGACCGCAGCTACTCGCCGAGAGCTCGGCGGATCTCCTCGCGCGTCGAGCCGGGGCGGCCGAGCAGCGACCGCGCCCGGTCGCTCGAGCGCGAGCGCACGCGAGTCCACATCGAACGCAACGCGTCGTCTCGCGGGCCGCGAGCGCTCCTCGTCGCCGTCGAGCATCTTTGTCATCCGGTAGCGCTGAGTCATCTGGCGCACGCGATTCGCCTCGAGCCGCGCGAGCACGGGGTTCCCGTCCCACGGAGCAAGGATCGCCTCCACCGTCGCGGCCCAGGGCGCGTCGCGCGGCCAGATGAAGCCGACGCCGAAGAAGGCCGGGACGTTCGCGAACGCGAGCCCCTCGCGCTCGGCGAGGAAGTCCTCAACCGCCGTGAGGATCCCGTTGCGCGGTCCGCCCTCACGCGCGGCTACGCATGCAAACGGCATTCCCGCCGCGACCGTCCCGGGCTCCTCGGGCACCAGGAACGTGTCGTGCGCGAGCGGCTGGCGGTGCTCCGGCGGGATCCTGTCAGGCACGTAGTAGCCGTCGCGACGCGCGAGCGGCCAGCCGATGTCGTGGAGAACCAGCAGCGGCATCTCCGCCGCGCCGGCCCGACCATCGATCAGCCGCAGCTCTGCGCTGAGCGTGTAGTAGTTGTGGTCGCCGTCGAGGACGACGACGTCGGCGTCGACCTCCTCGAGGGCGTCGATACTCGTCCTCTCGACGAGCTCGAGGTCGGCCCGCTCGGCCGCCAGGGCACGCAGAGCCGGCTCCGGCGCTGGGTCGATCGCGATGACCCTGCCACCGCGCGGCGCGACCCATTCGAGGAGCGCCTCGGTCGATTTGCCATGAAAGGCGCCGACCTCGGCCACCACCTTGGCATCGACCGCCTCGAAGCAGCCGAAGAGCACCTCGGCGAGGTTGACGATCGACGCCGCGTTCTCGTCCGGGTCCGTCGGGAAGTGGCTCACGGTCCGGTCCCATCGCCGGTGGTGCGTTCGATGCTCGTCCGCGGGAAGATCGACACGATGCCCACCGTGTGGTCGGTTCCGTAGACGACGAAGTCGATCATGCGGGGGACGACGAGCAGCTGCTCGGCGTAGGAGTGGCTCGCGTAGACCCGGCAGGAGATGTAGTACCGACCCGCCGCGAGCTGGTTGTCGATCGTGGCGCGCACGTGGACGCGCTCGCCCGCAGCGAGCCGATCCTTCGGCCCATGCGCCTCCTCGAGGGCGATGCCGAAGCCACACACGTCGACGCCCTCGGCGTTGGAGAGCATGAACCCCATGCTCGGGCCCTCGACGTCGGCAGCCGCGACGAGGATCGCGTGGAGCTCGATCTCGTCGTGCTGCTCGAAGTTCGCGGTGCGCTCGCCGGCGCCGTTCTCCAGCCAGCTCTCGACGACCTGGATATCGGCCAGGCCGTAGTCGGCCTCGGTCTCTCCCGGCGAGGCCGCCGTCGAGAAGTTCACGCGCATGTATGCCTCAGCGACGTCGCCCGGATCGCCCATCTCGATGATGTCGCCGCCCTCCAGCAGCATCGCCCGGGTGCAGTACTCCTCGACCGCGGTCATGTCGTGGGTGACGAGGACCACCGTTCGATCCGTTTCACGGATGTCGTGGAAGACGTCGCGGCATTTCTGCTGAAACGAGGCGTCGCCCACGGCGAGCACCTCGTCGATCAGGAGCACGTCGGCGTCCGACTGGATCATGATTGAAAACGCCAGCCGCACGACCATCCCGGACGAGTAGTTCTTGAGCTTGAGCTCTGCGAACTCGCTCAGCTCCGCGAACTCGATGATGCTGTCGACCCGGCTCGCGGCGTCGCCCCGCGAAAGGCCCATGAGGACGCCGTTTAAGACGATGTTCTCCCGCGCCGTGAGCTCCTGGTTGAAGCCGACGCCGAGTTCGATGAACGGCGCCACGCGGCCGGCGATGGCAACCGTGCCGCTGTCGGCCCGGTAGATCGAGGCGAGGATCTTCAGCAGCGTGGACTTGCCCGTTCCGTTGCGCCCGACGATGCCGAAGAACTCGCCGCGGTCGACATCGAAGGAGATTCCCCGCAGCGCGTCGAGGCGATGCGTCTTGGGGCGCGCAAGGGGGTGAGCGACGCGCTCCTTGAGCGAGTCGACGCGCGTCAAGGGGATGTCGAAGGCCTTCGAGAGCTCCCGAACCTCGATCGCCTTCGGAACCTCCACCGCCGCCGGCACCGGTGCGGCCGTCACCGCGGCAGTTTCGTCTAACTCGGTTCTCATCAATAGGCGACCGGGCAGCGCAGCGGATCTCCCCTGCCTCCGCCGCGCGGATCTTAGCCCTGCTGCCTGGGATGGGCTAATTTCCGCCACCCGTGAACGCCCGATGAAGCTCCGATCTCAATTGCCGCGGCGGCTCGCGCGGCTGTGGAGCATCGTTTCCTGGCCGCCGACCGTTCTCTTCCTGTTCCTCGACCCGAGGATCCATCCCGCGTATCGGCTCAGCTGGCGCAAGCGCCTGCGACTTGCCGTGCGGATGTGGCGGACGACGCGCGGCGTCTGGACCGGGACGTCGCCGAAAGCTCACCTCGCGATGGCGGTGAAGCTACTCGAGATCCCGCCCCAGGTCGAGGGGGTCGTGGTCGAGTGCGGTTGCTACATGGGCGGCTCCACGGCCAACCTGTCCCTCGTCTGCGAGATCGTCGGCCGCAAGCTCATCGTCTACGACTCGTTCGAGGGCCTGCCTGCGCCGACGGGCAACGACCGATACGCGCGCCAGCGTCAGACCGGCTTTCTCGAGGCGCCGATCGACACGGTCAAGGACAACGTCCGCCGCTTCGGCGCCATCGGCGTCTGCGAGTTCCGCAAGGGCTGGTTCAGCGAGACGCTTCCGAACCACTCCGAGCCGATCGCGCTGGCGTTCCTCGACGTCGATTACCAGGCGAGCCTCGACGACTGCATCCGCAACCTCTGGCCGCACCTCACCGAGCGGGGTTACGTGTTCATCGACGAGTACATCTTCACCGAGTTCTGCGGCCTCTTCTGGTCGGAGCGCTACTGGCGCGAGACGTTCGACACGACGCCGCCGGGGCTGATCGGTGCGGGGTCGGGTGTGGGCGTTGGGCAGTTCTACCTCGGCCCCGCGACGGAGTGGAACTGGGCGCAGGAGCCGGGCAGCGTCGCCTACACGCGCAAGGACCTCTCCGGGCACTGGGACTACGACCCCGACGCTCCCGCCCTGGATGAGGATCGCGAGCACGCCGGCGGACCGTTCTGAGCGACGGCGAGAGCTCTTGGTCGAGACACCCGCAATCCACGACGACCCTGGGCACCCGCACGAGGAGTTCTTCGCCCCGTGGCGCGAGGCGAGGGCGATCCGCTACGCCGACTACAGGCCGCGGCGCCGGTGGCGGCGTCGCCGGCGCGCGGCGGTGATGACGATCGCCCACAACGAGGCCGTGTTCCTGCCCATCTGGCTCGGCTTCTACTCGCGCCACTTCGGGGCCAGCGACATCTACGTCCTCGACAACGACAGCACCGACGGCTCGACTCTCGGCGACGGCTTCGTCCGCGTCCCCGTCGCGCACGACAGCGTCGACATGGCCTGGATGAACGAGACGGTCTCCGCCTTCCAGCACGAGCTGCTCGACCGCTACGACGTCGTGCTCTTCACCGACGCCGACGAGATCCTCACGCCGATTCCCGAATGGGGGACGCTGAGCGACTACATCGAGCGGCTCGACGAGGAGTTCGTCAACCCGCTCGGCTACGAGATCCTGCACCTGCGCGACCGCGAGGCGCCGCTCGACCCCACCCGCCCCGTGCTCGACCAGCGCGGCTACTGGTTCGCCCACGACGGCTATGACAAGCCGGTGCTCGCAACCGTCCCGATGACGTGGATCCCCGGCTTTCACCGCAGCGCCGATGGCCGGCGCAACTACGACCCCGACCTGCGGCTGATCCATCTGCGCCGGGTCGACTACGACCTCGGGCTCGCCCGCCGCCAGGCGCGCGCCGAGCGGCCGTGGGCGGAGCGCGACGTCGCGGAGGGCTGGACCAGCTACAACCGCGTCGCCGACGAGGCCGAGTACGAGCGCTGGTTCTACGAGGACTCCGGCTTCGAGGAGGCGGGAATCCACATCACCCTGGAGCCGATCCCGGCGTCATGGAAGGGGCTTTTTTGAGTTTCGTGCGCGACACCGCAAAGCGTCTGTTCCGAGCGGCCGACAGCGCGGCCTTCCCGGAGGCGACCGGCGCTGGCGAGCACTGGCAGCGCCGGGTGATGAACGATTCGGTCGAGGCGCGCATCGGCGCCCTCGACCCGCCCTCGCGATCGGTCGCGGAGATCAGCGGCGACCTGCACTCCCACAGGCCATGGCGCGAGTACGCGGCGCTTGCGTGGCCCGAGTTCGATCTCAGCGCGCCGCTGACCGAGAAGCGCCGCTTCGATGTGGTCATCTGCGAGCAGGTGCTCGAGCACGTTCCCGACCCATGGGCCGCCACGGTGAACCTCTTCGCCCTGTGCAAGCCCGGCGGCGAGCTGATCATCTCGACGCCGTTTCTGATCAAGCTGCACGAGGAGGTGTTCCAGCTCGACTACTGGCGCTTTACGCCTCGCGGAATGCGCACGCTGCTCGAGGGAGCGGGGTTCGAGGTCGAATCCGTCGAGGCGTGGGGCAACCGCGCCTGCGTGGTCGGCAACTTCACCTCGTGGTCGGCCTACAGGCGCTGGCATTCACTGCGAAACGAGCCCGACTTTCCGGTGCAGGTGTGGGCTTTTGCGCGGCGTCCCGACTGAGTTCGGGCGCCCTAATACCCCTGCTACGGTTCGCGCCATGTTCTTCAAGCGTCAACGAAAGGCCAGTGACCCCGAGGCGCTCGTTGGCGAGATCGAGGAGCTGACCCGGCGCAACCGCGAGGCGCGCGACGCCGAGAACGAGCGCCAGCTGCGCGCCCTGCGCCACGAGCTCGGTGCCGCCCTTGCCGGGACGGCCTCGTCAGGCGCCGAGTTCGCTGAGCCCGACTACGCCGCGCTCGCCGACGTGAAGAACGACGGCATCCCGGAGGTCGAGGCGGCTGCTCTGACGCCCGGGCTGGTTCGCGCGGCACTCCTGCGCGATGGGGCGCTCATCGTCCGCGGGGTGATCCCGCGGGAGGAGGCACTGGCTTTTGCCGACGGAATCCAGACCGCCGTGGCCGCGCGCGAAGCGCACGGTGGCGAGCCGGGCTACTACGAGGAGTTCGAGCCAGGCCCTCCCGTCGATCTCTGGGAGGAGCGCAAGTGGGTCACGGCCGGCGGGCTCTGGGCGGCGGACTCACCGAAGCTTATGTTCGACATGTTCGATGCCTTCGAGCGCAGTGGGCTGACGGAGGTGATCCGCGGCTATCTCAACGAGCGGCCGGGAATCACGGTCCAGAAGTGCACGATGCGCAAGGTCGATCCCGACAGCGCCTCCGCCTGGCATCAGGACGGCGCATTTCTCGGCAACGTGCGCGCGCTCAACGTGTGGGCCTCCCTTTCGCGCTGCGGTGACGTTGCACCCGGCATGGACCTCGTGCCCCGCCGGCTCGAGGAGATCGTCCCGGCGGGCACGCCGGGAGCGATCTTCGAGTGGTCCGTCGCCGCCGGACGTCGTCGAGCAGGTCGCGGGGCCGGAGGGCGTGGTGCGGCCGATCTTCGACCCGGGCGACGTGATCCTCTTCGACGAGATGAACCTTCACTCCACGGCCGCCGACCCGTCCATGCCGAACCCGCGCTACGCGATCGAGAGCTGGTTCTTCGGCCTGTCCGGGTTCCCCGAGGCCTACGTTCCGATCGCCGCCTAGCGGCGAGAGACGAGCGAGAGATACGCTGCGGGCATGGACTTCGAACCCAGCCCACGAGTCACCGAGCTGCGCGACCGCATCCGCGCCTTCATGGACGAGCACGTCTACCCCAACGAGGCGGAGGCGCTGCGCGCGCTTGACGAGGAGGTGGTCCAGGGCGCTAACGTCGCCTATCCGCGGATCCTCGTCGACATCCGCGAGAAGGCCAGGGCCGAGGGCCTCTGGAACCTGTTCATGCCCGACTCCGAGCACGGCGTTGGCCTGACCAACTGGGAGTACGGGATCCTCTGCGAGGAGATGGGGCGCAGCCCGGCGATCGCGCCGATGGCGTTCAACTGCTCAGCCCCGGACACCGGCAACACCGAGATCCTCGCCGAGCACGGCACCCCCGAGCAGAAGGAGCGCTGGCTGGCGCCCCTGCTCGACGGCGAGATCCGCTCCTGCTTTTCGATGACCGAGCCCGACGTCGCGGGCTCCGACCCGCGCACGCTCCAAACGCAGGCCGTTCTGGACGGCGACGAGTGGGTCATCAACGGCCACAAGTGGTTCACCTCAGGCGCCGTCGGCGCCTCGCTGGCGATCGCGATGGTCGTCACCGACCCCGACGCGCATCCCTACGCCCGCGCCTCGATGATCCTCGTGCCGACCGACAACCCGGGCTTCAACCTGGTCCGCCCGGTGCCGGTGATGGGCCACGACGGCGGGCCGGGCCATTGCGAGATCCTCTACGAGGACTGCCGCGTGCCCAAGGACGCCCTCCTCGGTCCGCAGCAGGCCGGCTTCGTCATCGCCCAGGATCGCCTCGGCCCCGGGCGCATCCACCACTGCATGCGCGCGATCGGCAGCTGCGAGCGCGCGATCGAGATGATGTGCAAGCGCGCCAACGAGCGCGAGGCCTTCGGCTCGAAGCTCGCCGAGAAGCAGTTCGTCCAGGACTTCATCGCCAAGTCGCGCATGGAGACCGATCAGGCGCGCCTGCTCACGCTGAACGCGGCCTGGCGGATGGACACCTACGGCAAGAAGGAGGCGCGGCGCGAGATCTCGATGATCAAGGTCGTCGCCGCCAACGTCGTGATGGACGTCCTCGATCGCGCGATCCAGGTCCACGGCTCGCTCGGGATGTCCGACGACACGCCCCTTGCTGGCATGTGGCGGTTCTCGCGGATGCTCAAGGTCGCCGACGGCCCCGACGAGGTCCACAAGATGGTCATCGCCCGCCGCGAGCTCAACAAGTGGGCGAATGAGGATGCCCCGGCCGAGGGCTCCAACGGCGCCACGGCACCGGCGACAACCACCACGACCTAACCCGCCCCCGGGGCGAAAATCCGACGATCGCCGGATTTGCTTCCCGGTGGCGGGCCTTATCCGGCGATGGACGGATTTTCTCGCGTGGACCGGCGCGTCTCGCGGTGCCGTCGCCTAGCGTTCAGGACTTGATGGGGCGGCGGATCTTGGTGATGGTGGGAGTGGTTGCCGCGTGTGCGCTCGCGGCAAGCCCGGCACAGGCGCGCGATGCGATCGTGACGTCGTTCGACGGCACGCCGATCGCGGCGCACTTCTTCGGAGGCGACGGGGTGAGCGCCGACAAGCCGGCGCCGACGATCATGATCGGGCCCGGGTGGTCGCAGCCGGGTGAGACCGATCCGAGCGGTGGCTCGGTCGGGCCCTTCGTGCAGGCGGGCTACAACGTCCTCACCTGGGACCCGCGCGGCTTCGGCAGCTCGGGCGGCACGGTGGAGATCGACAGCCCCGACTACGAGGGCCGAGACGCGCAGGCGCTCGTCGACTTCGTCGCCAAGCAGCCCGAGGCACAGCTCGACGCGCCCGGCGACCCGCGCCTCGGCATGTCGGGCGGCAGCTACGGCGGCGGCATCCAGCTGGTCCTCGCCGGGCTCGATCCGCGCGTCGACGCGATCGCACCCACGATCGCCTGGAACTCGCTGGTCACGAGCCTCTTTAAGTCCGGGAAGATCAAGCTCGGCTGGGGCCTGGCGCTGTCCGGGCTCGGCGTGCCCTTTGGGGTGGCGCCCGGTGTCGTCAGCCCGGCCGGACCGCAGGCGGGCCAGCAGAGCCCGGAGTTCTATTCCACGGTCACCGACGGGGTCGCGACCGGCACGGTCAGCGACTCGAACCGCCAGTGGTTCGCCGCCCATGGGCCCGACTACCTCCTGTCGAACATCAAGATCCCGACGTTGCTCATCCAGGGCACCGTCGACACGCTCTTCACGCTCGACGAGGCCGATCGCAACTTCAAGGCGCTGCAGAAGCAGGGCGTCCCGCTGAAGATGATGTTCTTCTGCGGCGGCCACGGCGTGTGCCTGACGAAGTCCGACTCCGACAGCCCCGTGGTCGGCGACTCCGCGCTCGCCCAGAAGCGCCGCATCGAGTGGTTCGACCGCTACCTGCGCGACGAGCGCAACGTCGACACCGGCCCGCAGTTCGAGTGGATCGACGAGGACGCGACCTGGCACTCGAGCGAGCAGTACCCGCCCAAGCAGGTGAGTGAGCTCACCGGGACGGGCTCCGGCCAGCTCCCGCTGACTCCCGGCACCTCACCCCCGCCGGGCCAGGGGCTCGCGCTCTACGGCACGCCACAGTCCGTGTCGGTCTCAGCTGAGGTGAGCTCCGCGGCCGGCCTCGACGTCGTCGGCGAGCCGCAGCTCGACCTCACCTACTCCGGCACCGCGGCGCCGGCCCAGACCTACGTCTTCGCCCAGCTCGTCGACCCGTCGCGCAACGTGGTGGTCGGCAACCAGGTCACTCCGGTCCCGGTCACGCTCGACGGCGCGGAGCACACCCTGCAGATCCCGCTCGAGCGGATGGCAAGCCTGAGCACCGCCTCCGGCTATGAGCTCCAGCTGATCTCCGATTCGACGGTCTACGACATCCAGCGCTCCGCCGGGCTGATCGACGTCAAGTCGGCCAAGGTGACGCTCCCCGTCACCCAGCCGCTCGATCAGCCGTCCAGCGATTGCCTGCGCTACCCGTTTGGCACCGGCAAGGACGACCACCTGATCGGCTCCGACGGCCCCGACTGCCTCAGCGGGCGCTCAGGCAAGGACGTCATCGACGCCGGCGGCGGGAATGACGACCTGCGCGGCGGGCGCGGGCGCGACCGGATCAAGGCCGGCGCGGGCGACGACGTCATCCATGTCGCAAAGGGCTCACGCGACCGCGTCGACT
The DNA here is from genome assembly GCA_963796815.1 of uncultured Solirubrobacterales bacterium. GTDB lineage: Bacteria > Actinomycetota > Thermoleophilia > Solirubrobacterales > 70-9 > WHSW01. The sequence continues at coordinate 386,569 of CAWCNF010000005.1, read as the reverse complement.
GCGGTCCCGGCGACGACACGGTCTTCGCGAACGCGAAGAAGGACCGCGTCAAGGGCTGCGAGACCGTCAAGCGCGCTTAGAGCCGCCACGCGTCTCGGGGTGCGCGCCAGGTGCCGAACGTCCCTGACACCACGGCGACGCGCCTACAGCGCTAGCGTTCCGCGCTCCGCTTGGTCGGCGGCCTCGATCAGCTTCTCGACCGTGCGCGCAAACCCCTTCGCGCTCTCCTTGTCGGCCTCGCCGTACCCGCCGGCCATATACCGGGCAAACACTCCCTCGAGAATGATCCCCAGCTTCCAGAGCCCGAGCGCGACGTAGAACTCGATCTCTGAGAGATCGCGGCCCGAGCGCTCGGCATAGCGCGCCGTGACCTCCCCGCGTGAGGGGAACCCGGGAGCGGTGGTCGCCGGGCGCAGCGGGCTGAGGTCCTCGCCCTCGCCTCCCCAGTAGACGAGCAACATCCCCATGTCGGCAAGCGGGTCGCCGAGCGTGCAGAGCTCCCAGTCGACCACGGCGGCGACCTCGCCCGCGGGCGTGAGGATCATGTTGTCGAGGCGGTAGTCGCCGTGGACGAGCGTGGCCGGGCCCTGCTCGGGAATCCGCGCGGCGAGCCGGTCGTGCACTTCGCCCACGAGCGGGAACTCGCGCGTGTGCTGCTTGTCCCACTGGCCGTTCCAGCGGTGCAGCTGGCGCGCGACGTAGTCCTCCTTCTTGGCGAGGTCGCCAAGGCCGACCTCATCTGGGTCGATCGCGTGGATCGCGACGAGCGTGTCGACGATGCGCTCGCCGATCGCGCGGCGCTCGTCCTCCCCGGGGAACTCGCCGGCCTGGTCGATCGAGCGGAGGATCGGCCCATCGACCCAGTCCATGACGTAGAAGGGCGCGCCGTTGACCGACTCGTCCTCGCACAGCCCCACGGCCGACGCCACCGGCACGGGCGTCGGGGCCAGCGCGGAGATGATGCGGTACTCGCGGCCCATGTCGTGAGCCGAAGCGAGGCGCTTGCCGAGCGGTGGCCGTCGCAGCGCCCACCGGTGGTCGGCGGCGTCGGTGACCCGGTACGTCAGGTTCGAGCGCCCGCCCGAGATGCGCTCGAACTCGAGCGGCGTCTCGATCGCCTCGACCTGATCCTCGAACCACGCGGTGACGCCTTCGGCGTCGATTCCGTCAGTAGCCTCCTCGCCCATGGCGGCGAAGCCTACTTTCAGCGCCCTGATCGTCGACTTCGGCGGCGTCCTGACGACCAGCATCTGGCCGGCGTTCGCCGCGTTCTGCGACCGGGTAGGCCTGGCGCCGGAGACCGTCCGCGACCTCTTCCGAGGCGACGAGCGTGCGCTGAAGCTGCTGCGCGGCCTCGAGACCGGTGATCTCCCCGAGCCGGAGTTCGAGCGTCAGTTCGCAGAGTTGCTCGGCCTCGACTCCCACGAGGGCCTGATCGGCGACATGTTCGCCGACCTCGGACCGGACGAGGAGATGGTCGGGGCCGTCCGGGCCGCCCAGGAGGCCCGCATCAAGACCGGCCTGATCTCCAACTCGTGGGGCCTGTCGATCTACGACCGCGCGCCCATTGACCTGTTCGACGTCAGCGTGATCTCGGGCGAGGTCGGACTCCACAAGCCCCAGCCCGAGATCTACGAGCTCGCCTGCGAACGGCTCGGCGTCGAGGCGGTGCAGGCCGTCTTCGTCGACGACCTGCGCGAGAACTGCGCCGGCGCCGAGGCCGTCGGCATGACCGCCGTGCTGCACCGCGAGACGCCCGAGACCCTGGCTCGCCTGAGCGAGCTGTTCGGGGTCGAGCTAACAGCCCGAGCCGAAGCCGAGCTGTGACTGCACCCGGATCGTGCCCGGCGCATGTGCCGCGACCACGGTCGAGTCGTCCGGGCCACGTTCGACACACGCATCCCCATCGGTCACCGTCCAGGTCGAGGTGAAGTTGAGCGCGACCGGGTAGCTCCCGGGGCGCGGCGCCTCGATCTCGAACCAGTCCGGCCCGGTGGCGGTGACGCCGAGCGGCACCGGATCGTCGACACGGAAGAGCCGCCAGTTCTCGTCGCTCCAGACCTCGTGCAGATACGGCAAGCCGCCGTCGATCAGCTCGGCCTCGTCGGGATCGACCACCTCCGCGTCCGGGACGCGCCACGTAGGCGATCGCCCGCTGGTCGAGCCAGTCGCGATACGACGCCGCGTCGAGGCTGCCGTCGGTGAAGCGGTCGTAGTCCGAGTCCTCGAGCTGGCGCAGCCATCCACGCGCGATCGGAAACTCACGGGCCACGTAGTCGGCCTCCCAGCGGTTGACGGTCGGGACGACCTCGATCCGAAACGGTGGCGTGCCCGCCTGACGGGAGCGCAGCTCCGCGAGGAGCGGTTCGTAGAAGGCCCGCTCGGTGGATGGCTCGCCCGCGGACTTCGCGACGTCGCGCACGGGCCCGACGAGCTGCCAGTAAAGGAGCGGGATCGAGACGGCGATCACGACCAGGCGGCCGCGCGGCCACAGCACGAGGGCGAGCACCGGGCCGGCGAACAGCGCACCCAGGCGGGCGACGTTGCCGCCCAGCGCCGTCGGGACGATGAAGGCGATGATCGCCAGGGCCGCGTAGAGCACGGCACCGATGCGCAGGGCGCGGTGGCGGATGGGGACGAGCCAGACGACCACAACCGCGAGCAGCGGGACGCCGATGAACGCCGAGAAGACGAATGGCTCGGTCCCGCCGACCGGGAAGAGCAGGTTGAGGACCACGATCGGCACCCCGGCGCCGACCACGAGCGCGAGCCCACGGCGCCGCTCGGCCGCCGAGCCCAGGGCGACGCCCGCGAGCGCCAGGAAGAGACCGGCGACGGGGCTCGCGAGACTCGTCAGCGCGGCCAGCAGCGCCGCCGGCCACAGCGGCCCGGTAGGCCTTGGCAGCAGCGCGGCGAGCCCGATCGGCACCGCGAGCAGGAACGTGATGCGGCCCGTCAGCAGCCAGGCCGCCACCCCCACCGCGAACCACAGCGACGGGATCAGGGCCGTGGCGCCGAAGCGCCGCTCGGCGAGGATGGCGAACACCGTCGCGGCCGCGACGACCGCCAGCGCCCCCACAAGCTCCGGACCCAGGAGCGCGCCGAGCGGCGGATAAAGGACGCTGTAGGAGAGCAGGTAATGCCCCGAGTACCACTGGTTGCTCCAGAGAAGGAAGCCGTGATCGGCGAACAGGTCGGCGCGAAAGCTCGCTGCGGCGAGATCCTGGCTCGGTGGCGCCCAGATCAGGCAGGCGATCGCCCCGATCGCGGCCAGCAAGGCCGGGCCGGCAACGATCCAGCGAGACGACGGGGCGGGCAAGGGCCACCAGCTTAGGAATGATTCGGCCCTAGCCATGCCCATCGCCACCCTCGACCTCGGCGGTCAGATCGATCGCGTCAATAGCGCGATCGGCGCCTTCTTCTCAGAACTGGCGCGAATCGACCTTCCCTACCTGGCCGCCGCCCTCGCCCTTTCGCTCCTGCTACAGCTGTGCCGGGCGCACGCGTGGTCGAACGCGTTGCGCGCCGCCTACCCGGGGAAAGCGGTCAGCGAGCGCGGCGTCGTCGGCGCGTTCTTGGTCGGCTCGGGCCTCAACGGCATCCTCCCCGCCCGCGGTGGAGACGCGATCAAGATCGTCCTCGCCAAGCGCAGCGTCCGCGGCTCCTCCTACCCGGCGATCATCTCGTCGTTCGCCGTCCTGGCGCCGTTCGACACGGGCATCGGCCTCATCGTCCTCGGCTACGCCCTCACCCGCGGACTGCTGCCGGCGGCGCCCAGGCTGCCGGAGCTGCCCGCCTTCGAGATCTCGTTCTGGGCCGCGCACCCCCAGCTGCTGCTCCTCACGATCACCGTGGTGGGGATCGGACTGGTGATCCTGGTCTCCTACGTCGCCCGGCGCATCGAGAGCTTCTGGGACAACCTCAAGCGCGGGGTCGTGATCCTTCGCGAGCCGGTGCGCTACCTCCGCGAGGTGCTCGCCTGGCAGCTTGCCGGCTGGATCCTGCGGTTCGCGTCGTTCTGGCTCTTCCTCGACGCGTTTCACATCGGCGGGTCCTTCGACAACGTCCTCCTGGTCATGTGCGTCCAGGCGATCACGGGCGCCCTGCCGTTCACACCGGGCGGCGCGGGAGCCCAGCAGGCGCTGCTCGTCGTCGCCCTCCACGGGCCGACGTACGCGGCGGTCGTGGCGTACTCGGTCGGCCAGCAGCTCTCGGTGACGATCTGGTCGGTTGCGATCGCCTTCATCACGCTCGGCGTCGTCTTCAGGGCCTGGGACCTGCGGCGGCTGATCCGCGAGGGTCGCGCCGCGAGGGGCGACCCGAAGCCGACCTAGGCGCGACCTCCGTGCGGCGCCGTCAGCGAAAGACGCCGGTGTGCCCGAGCGAGTAGCGGCCGGGCTGGGGGTAGACGCATAGGCCGTGAGGCCCGCTGCCGACCGAGATTCGGTCGATCAGGTTTCCCGTCTCGGTGTTAATCGCATAGACCTCGGAGTCGTAACGCCCCGAGAGCCAAAGGACCTTGCCGTTGGCCGAGACGCCGCCCATATCGGGGCTGGCGCCAACAGGAAGCTGCCAGGTGTCGACCACCTTCCGGCGTGCGAACGAGACCAGCGAGACCGTCCCGGCGTCGCGGTTGGAGACGTAGAGGAACCTCGAATCACGGCTCGCGTAGAGACCGTGGGCCCCTGCGTCGGTCGGCAGGAAGCCGATTTTCTTGAAAGTGCTCGCGTCGACCAGCCAGACGCCGCCGGCCGCCATGTCGGCGATGTAGAAGACGCGACCGTCCGGGGAGAGCTTCACGTCCTGGGGCATGTCCGAAGGATTTGTCAGAGGCACCGAGCCGACCACCTTCTCCCGTGCCACATCGACCTCGATCAAAGATCCTCCGAACTCACAGCTCGCGAGGAGGTAGCGCCCGTCTGCGGTGAAGTCCATGTGGTCGATCCCCGGGCACTTCACGGGCAGGGCGTGCTCGAGCTTCATCGTGTGCGGATCGAGGAAATCGAGCCGTTGCAGCCGCTCGGCGACCGCGATCGCATGCCTGCCGTCGGGGGTGAAATACATGTTGTAGGGATCGGCGACCCCGACCGTGGCCCCCGGCTTGCCGGTCGCCGGATCGATCGCCGTCAGGGTGTTGCCCTGGTCGTTTGTCACCCAGAGGGTCTTCAGGTCGTAGGAGGGCACGACGTGCTGGGGCTGCAGACCTACCGGGAACGTGTCGATCACCGTGAAGCTCTTCGGGTCGATCACGCTGACCGTGTTGCTCTCGCTGTTGGGCACGTAGATCCGCGCCGGGAAGTCGCGCACGACCGGCGACAGCATCCCCGGCCTGTCCGCCGCGTATACGTCGTTGGGGTCGAGTGGGCGCGGCATCCCGGGCAACAAACCGGCGCCGCCACCTGGGCTGGGCGTCGTGCGCACGTCGGTGGAGCTGGTCGGTGCGGTGGTCGAGCTGGTCGGTGCGGTGGTCGAGCTCCCGGCGCCGCCACCCCCTCCGCCGCATCCCCCGAGCACGAGGGCCGCGAGCGCGACGCCCGCAAGCGCCGCAGCAGCTGCGATAGTCGAACGGCGAGCGCTCAGGCGAGGTTCAGGCCAATCGGGCAGACTGCGGCGCCTGCGCCGGGGCCGTCTCAAAGCCGAAAGACCGCTGGCGGTCCTAACCGTCGCCGCGTGCGCGTTCGGAGCGTCGGGTTGTCTGGGCTCAGGCGGCGCGTCGAGCTCCACGAGTTTGTCCTCGTCGACGTCGTCGACCGTCACTCAGGCCACGCCCCCGCCGCCCGTTCCCACACATCTGCAGGTGGAACCGCTGCGAAACCGCCTGCCGGCCCCGGTCTCCGGCGAGGCCCTTGCCGCCACGGACCAGGGGCTGCTCGTGATCGGAGGGCTTGATCAGGCCGACACCTCGACCGACAGCGTCCTCGCGCTCAATACGGCAAGCGGCAAGGCGAAGCCCGCGGGTTCGCTCTCCGAACCGCTGCACGACCTCGCCGCAGCGACGGTGGGGGGACGCACCCTGGCGTTCGGCGGCGGCTCGGCGACCACGGTCAGCACCGTTCAGGAGATCGTGCCCGGTGCGAGCGGGCGCGTGGTGGGTCAGCTTCCGCGCCCGGCATCGGACGTGGCGGCCGTCGCCGTCGGCTCGCGCGCCTACGTCGTGGGTGGATACGACGGTGCGCAGGCGCTGGGTGACGTGCTCGAGACCAAGGATGGGTCCCGCCTCGATCGGGTCGCCGAACTTCCGGTGCCGGTTCGCTACACGGCGGTCGCCGAGCTCGGCGGCGTGCTGTACGCGTTCGGCGGTGAGCGCACCGATGGCACCGACTCGAGCACGATCCAGTCTGTCGACCTCGCGACGGGCCGTGCCCACGTGATCGGAAACCTGCCGACGACGCTCGCCCATGCCGCGGCGGTCGAACTCGGGGGTGCGATCTTCATCCTCGGCGGTCGAGAGAGCGGCGTGGCGGGACGCGACATCCTCGCGTTCGATCCCGCCACCGGCAAGGTCTCCCCCGCCGGCCGTCTGCCGGCACCGCTCACCAACTCGGCCGCAGCGGTCTTTGCGGACGCCGGCTATCTCGTTGGTGGACTCGATGCGAATACCTCTCCGGTGTCGAGCACGTACCGCCTCACGCCCAAGCCTTGAGGCGGAGGCGCTCCCCACGAAGCTAGCCGGGGAAGCCTGAACGCCGACTTAACACGCGATGAGATGAGCTATTCGTTCAGGTCCGCCGCGGCCTGGACGAGGGCCTTGAACGCGTCCGCGTCGAGCTCGTCGCCCTCATGAAGGTCGATCGCCCGCCTCGTCTTGCCGCGGTCGTCGGCGTTGAACAGGCCGGCCGGGTCATCCAGCGAGGCTCCCTTGGCGAACGTGAGCTTGACCTTGTCCTTGTAGGTCTCGCCGGTGCAGATGATCCCGTTGTGCGACCAGACCGGGACGCCATCCGGGCTGGACGCCTTCTTCCACTTGACCTCCTCGACCACGTCGGGAACGGCCTCCTCGATGAGGGCACGGGCTCTGGAGAGTGTTTCGTCTCGCCAGTCGGCCATCGCGCCTAGTCCTTCGCGAACCTCGGTCGAAAGCTCGTGGCGGCGAGATCCTTGCTGGGCGGTGCCCAGATCAGGCAGGTGGTCATCCCGGTCACGGCTGGCAGCGCGGGGCCGGCGACGATCCAGGCAGTCGACCATGCGGGCATGGGCCACCAGCATACGAATGATTTGCCGTGCCGGCGCCCTTCGACCCGGACAATCGCCAAGCGGGTCACCGCAGACGCGAGCAGGCGACGGGTACCGTCTTTGTGGCGATAGTCGACGTGGCGACGATCTGGACGGTCTCGCTGCCGCCTGCGATGCAGGTGGCCCGCGCCCGCTCGACAGCCACGCCCCAGCGCGGCCCGAGCTCGGGCAGTGCGGTCACCTGGAAGTCGACAACGAAAAGCAACGCAAGCAGCGCGACTGGGACCGTCCGCAGCCACAGGCGGGGGTGTCCGGCCGCGGTATTCACGGCTCGCAGCAACGCGTCGCACTGAATCAGGACGGCGGACAGCAGCAGCATTCCCGGGAGGTAGACGTAGCGCCCGCCGAGCTGTGTCGAGGAGCCGGCGGGCCAATGCAGGGCGTCGCCGCCGGCACCCCAGCGAACGTAGCCTGAAAACAGGAAGACGGTCAGCGCGATCGCCGCCGTGCCCAAGACCAGCAGCCGAGTGCCGCGGGTCCGCCATGCGGAGACGATGAGCGTCGCATAGAGCCCCGTCAGCGCGAGCAGATATGGAAGTCCGAGCTCCCGCCAGAGGAAAGCGTTGGCATCTTGACCGCCGAGGACGCTGCCCACGATCCGCTGCCCGAAGGCGGGCACGAGGTTCCAGTCCCAGTACGGGCGGCTCGAGAACGGGGCCCCGGCCGGAATCGGGTCGGCGACATGAGTGGCCGGGCCGATGTCGTCGTAGGACAACGCAAGCTGCAGGATGGCGCCGGCGGCGAATCCGGCGACGATCAGCGCGTCCGCTCGTGATCGCACGACGCTTGCGCGAAGTAGCCAGATCGGCAGGAAGAAGAGCGGCGCCGAGTGGCTGAGCGTCCCAATTAGAAGGAGGGCTCCGCCGAATGCGCCCGCCGCGGTCCCCCGCGGCCTCCAGAGGAGCAACCAGAAGCACGCGAACGAGGTGAACCAGATCGTGTTGACGACGTTGCCAAGCATCTCCCCGTTGATCGCGCCGAAGAGAACGACGGCCGCGGCCAGCGCTCCCCGCAGCCAAGGGTCGCGGATGTGACCGCCACTTGCCACCCACACCACGAGTGCGCAGCACGAGACGATCAGAGCGCCCCCCACGGCCATCGCCGCGGCCCACCATCCCACCGGGAGATAGGCAACGGCGCCCGCCACAGCGCGAGACGAGACCTGTACGTACCCGTTGTAGGAATCGAGCAGGGCGCCGAAGATGCCGCCCTGCGCATGAGCGAGGTAGACGTAGGAGTCCTCGGAGTAGAGGTGGTGCAGCGGATCCGCAGACCAGGCGCGCAGGAGGACCAGCGCGGCTCCAACCGCGACCCACGCCACCGCGACAGAGATCCCGGTCGGGGTGAGTCGACGCTCAGGCGCGGGGACGAAGACCAACCGGTCGAGGTAGCCGCGCGCGCTTGTCAACAATTGCACCGCCCGGCTATTCGCGGTAACGGGCCCGCCTAGTCCTTCGCGTACTCGACTCGGATCTGCTTGCCCTCGAGCTTGGTGCCGTCGAGGCGTTCGAGCGCGAGCTTGGCCTGCTCGTCGGGCAGGTCGACGAACGAGAAGCGCTCGAGGACGCGGATGTCGCCTATCTCCTCCGCGGGAATCACGGCGCCCTCGGTGAGCGCCCAGCGCAGGTTCTCCTCGCTGATCCCACTGCGGGCGCCGCGGTTGACGAAGAGCTTCACGTGCCCGTTCTCGGCCTCAACGGCCCCGTTCTCGGGCTCGTCGACCGCAAGCTTCTCGCGCTCGCGCTCGCGCTTCGGCTTGTGGTCGTCGTGGTCGCGGCGGCGCGGGCGTGGCGCGTGCTCGATGCGCTCCTCGGGCGGCTCCCACTCGCCGATCGCCGTCTTCGCCTCGCGCTCGATCACGCCGATCTCGCCGCGCTGCTTCGCGGTCACGAACGTGATCGCTCGGCCGGTGCGCCCAACGCGGCCGGTGCGGCCGATGCGGTGCACGTAGATCTCGGTGTTGTTCGGAAGGTCGTAGTTGATGACGTGAGTGACGTGCTCGATGTCGAGCCCACGCGCGGCGACGTCGGTCGCGACGAGCAGGGGCATCCCCCGCTCCTTGAACTGGATCATCACGCCGTCACGCTGGCCCTGGCTCATGTCGCCGTGCAGGGCCTTGTTGCGAAAACCCTTGTCGCGAAGCTCGCGGTCGAGGCGCGCGGCACCGATCTTCGTGCGGCAGAAGATGATCGCCTGCTCGGGCTCCTCGGCGCGCAGCACCTCAATCAGCCGCTCGGTCTTGTTCCGCGGCTCGACCTCGACGAACGCCTGCTCGATCGCGTCGACGGTGAGCTGCTTCGGGGTCACCTTGACCGTGACCGGCTCGTACATGTAGGCCTCGGCGAGGCGGGCGATCGGCGCGGGCATCGTCGCCGAGAACAGCGCCGTCTGGCGCCCTGACGGGCACATCCGCAGGATCTTCTCGACGTCCTCGATGAAGCCGAGGTCGAGCATCTCGTCGGCCTCGTCGAGCACGACGTAGCGGGCCGACGTCAGCACCAGGGAGCGCCGCGAGATCAGGTCCATCATCCGCCCGACGGTGGCAACGACCACATGGGCGCCCTTGCGCAGGCGCGACTGCTGGGTCGCGATGGGCGCCCCACCGAAGACCGCGACGATCTCGACGTCGAGGTGCTCGGCGTACGCGCGCAGCGCCTGGGTGACCTGGATGCAGAGCTCGCGGGTTGGCGTCATCACGATCGCCTGCGTCTCCTGAGACTTCGGGTCCAGGTACTGCAGCAGCGGCAGGCCGAAGGCGGCGGTCTTGCCGGTGCCCGTCTGGGCCTGGCCGATCACGTCCTGGCCGCCCAGCAGCGCCGGAATCGTCTGCTCCTGAATTGCGGTCGGCTCGGTGTAACCGAGCTCGTCGAGGGCAGTCTGGATGTCCTCGGACAGGCCGAGGTCGTGGAAACTCACTCTGGCGAGGCTACTTAGTCGGATCGAGCAGCAACTTGCCCGTGCTCGTACGCGCGGCCAGCGCCTCGTGCGCCTTGGCGGCCTGCGAGAGCGGATAGACGCCGCCGACGACGACCTCGAGCTCGCCCACGGCAACGGCCTGGAGGAGGTCGGAGATCATCGCGGTCACCTCGTCGCGTAGCGGGATCAGGTGCATCAGCCAGAACCCGACCACCTCCACCGAGTGGCGCATGAGCCAGCCGGTCGCGACCTCGTTCTGCTCGCGCGAGGCGATCCCGAAGGTGACCATGCGCCCGAACGGCGCGAGGGTCTTCAGGGTCTGGTCGAAGGCGCTGCCCCCGCTCATCTCGAAGACGGCGTCGACCCTGTTGCCGTCGTTGGCCGCCAAGATCGCCTCGCCGAGCTCGTCGGCGCGTGAGTCGACCGTGGCGTCGGCGCCGAGGCGCTCGACCAGCTCGCGCTTGTCGGCGCTGGATGCAAGGCCGATCACGCGCGCACCGGCGCGCTTGGCGAGCTGGACCGCGAGCGTGCCCGTGCCGCCGGCGGCCGCCTCGATGACGACTGTCTCGCCCTCCTTCAGGCGCGCGCAGCGATGCACGAGCGCGTGGGCGGTCAGCCCCTGGAGCAGGATCGAGGCCGCCTGGTCGTCGCTAACGGCGTCGGGTACCGGCACGAGGAACGACTCGGGGACGGCCACGTGCGTGGCGTAGCCGCCGCTCCCGAGCACCGCTGCCACCCGGCGCCCGTCGGGCGTCGTGCCGCTGATCTCGCCACCCGGGATCAGCGGCAGGGTCTGCTTGGCGAGGTAGTCGTCGCGGGTCGCGTGGGTGTCGGCGAAGTTCACGCCCGAGCGCGCGACCTCGACGAGGACCTCGCCCTCTCCGGGCTCAGGGTCAGGGAGCTCGACGTGCTCCATCACCTCCGGGCCGCCGAACTCCTGGATCTGGATGGCCCTCATGGAAGCGGCGACACCGCGAGGAAGCGGTCGGAGAAGGTCGCGTCGGCCGGGTCACAGCCGCAGTCGGCGTAGCGCATGGTGTAGGTGTGCTCGCCGGGCGTCGCCTTGAACAGCACCGCTGACGGCGGGCCGGGCGCCCCGCAGAATCCTCCGAAGGGCGCCGCGTTGGCCGTGGTGACAAATGCGTCCGGTGTTCCCGGCACCGCCAGGAGTGCACCCGGCACCCCGTCGCAGAGGCCGTTCGGATCCTGATCCGCCAGCTGGGAGTTGTCCTCGTAAATTGACACTGAGCCCTCCTCTACGTCCGCAGCCGCCCAGACTTGGACCAGGCCCGACGATGGCACCGTGATGCTGACCGACGGACCGCCAAGGTCCTGGTAGTCGGTCTCGTTGCTGGTCGTGACCGAGCCGTTGAGCGTCTGCGACTTCGCCTTCAGCGCGGCGAGGCCCGCGGCGGCGGCATCGGCCTTCGACGCGGCCGCGCTCGCGGCGCTCGAAGCGGCGTCGGCCTTGCCGGCCGCGTCACTCGCGGCGCTGGAGGCGTTGTCAGCCTTCGTCGAAGCGACGTTGGCGGCGGCGTTCGCACCGTTCGCGATGTTGAGCGCGGACTCGGCGACGCCGCGTGCGCGGTTTGCGGTGCGCTTCGCGCTCTTGGCTATTTCGCGCGCCTGCTTTGCCACGTCGAGGGCATTCTCGGCGATAACTCCACGCTGGTTCGTGGTGGCGCCGATGGTGGGCGCAGCGACGGCGAGCGCCAGCACCAGCGCGATGGCGACGACGAGACTTCTGGTCTGCATTCCTTGCTTCCCCTTGCGAGTGAGACAGCTGCTTGGCCTAGTCATCTAGTCTGCCGCACTCGTGGGACTGACTGTTGTCGGCTCAATTGCGTTCGACAGCGTGCGGACGCCGTTCGGGGAGCGCGAGCGAATGCTCGGCGGCTCCGCCGTGCACTTTGCCCTGGCCGCGAGCTTCTTCACGGACGTGGCGGTCGTTGGGCCGGTCGGCGACGACTTCGGCCCCGATGAGCTCGCTGTGCTCGAGTCGCGCGGCATCGAGACGGGCGACATCGAGCACGTGCCCGGCGGTCAGACGTTCTTCTGGCGCGGCCATTACGAGCACGACATGAACGTCGCGCACACCGACGACACCCAGCTCAACGTCTTCGCCGACTTCGAGCCGAAGCTCTCGGACGGGTCAGCGGCGGCGGACATGCTCTTTCTCGGCAACATCCAGCCCGACCTTCAGCGCGACGTCCGCGCGCAATCTTCGTCGGAGTTCGCCGGCGCTGGACTCGATGAACCTCTGGATCGACACCGCCCGCGACTCGCTCGGCGCCGCGATCGGCGAGGTCGACTGCCTGCTGCTAAACGACGCCGAGCTGCGGATGCTCACCGGTGAGCCGAACCTCGCGACGGCAGCGCAGGGCAACGCATCGCGATGGGCCCGAGCGTGGTCGTCGCCAAGCGCGGCGAGTACGGCGCGCTGCTGTTCACCGAGGAGGGTTCGTTCGCGGTTCCCGGCCTGCCGCTGGAGGAGGTCCGCGACCCGACCGGCGCCGGCGACAGCTTCGCCGGTGGCTTCCTCGGCTATCTCGACGGCGCCCGGATCGCGGGCACCTACGACGAGCACGGCGCTGCGCCGGGCGATGGTCCACGGCTCGGTGATGGCGTCGCTCAACGTGGAGGACTTCGGCACCGAGCGCGTCAGCTGCGGTGACCGCGGCGGACCTCGGCGAGCGCTACGAGGACTTCAAGCGTCTGATGACGTTCGAGGACGCGGGCGCAATCGCCTGGCGGTAGGGCTATGCCTGCGGCTCAGGCGGCCTTGTCGCCGTAGAGGCTGCGGTCGGCCGCGACGACCGCGGAGCTGATGCTGCCGTACTGCTCGGCCGCGGCGGCGCCCCAGGAGACGCGCACGGGGTGAGCGTCGGTGTTGCGGTTGCGCTCCTCGACGGCCTCCACGACGCGGCGGCACCAGGCCTCGCGCGCCGTCGCCATCGCAGCCGTTGAGCAGGACGGCGAACTCGTCGCCACCGATGCGGGCGGCGTAGTCGCCGGCCCGGACCTCGGTGGCGAGGATCTCGCCGAAGGCGCGGATCAGCGAGTCGCCCGCCGCGTGGCCGAAGGTGTCGTTGACCGTCTTCAGGCCGTCGAGGTCGAAGAGCGCGACCGAGATCGACGCGGCGTCGCGGGCGAGCGCCGATCTGGGCGGCGATCAGCGCATCGTCCCAGCCGCCGCGGTTGTTGAGGCCGGTGAGCCCGTCGGTGCTGGCCCGGCGCTCGAGCTTGCGCGTTCTCGGCCGCGAGAGCCTCCTGGGCGAGGGCGCGGCGAATGACGTGCTCGGCGCCGTCGGCGACCGAGCGAGCGACGCGCTGGCAAAGGTTCGTGAAGCCGCGAGGTCTCGGGCAGCGCGTGGACCGTGACGAGGAAGCCGAGGTGCCGATGGGCACCGCCTGCACCGAGGCGACGCGGTCGTCGGGCGCCGAAGCCCTCGGGGGCCATGGCGGTCGGGTCCGACGTGTCCTGGATCAGAAGCCTTCCGCCATGGCCTCCGGACAGGGAACCGGCGAGCTAGCCCGAGCAGGCGCCGCGTCGCACCGGGGTCAGCCCGGGGTCCAGCCGCAAGTCGGCCCAGCCGGTTCGCATCGCGCGACCGGCGCCCGTGAGGACGACCGGCGCCGAACTCGCACGACAGCGGCGCTCGGCTGCGCGCTCAGAGATCTCGGAGAGCGCCGCCTCGACGCCGTCGGCGTTGACGGTGGTAACCGCGCGGACGGCGTCCAGTACCTCGAGCTCGTCCGCCAGCCGCTTCGCTGAGGGCACGTGATCGACGAGCCGGGCGACGCGGTCGCCGAAGACGGGCATGTCGCGCTCGGAGACGCCGGCCAGCGAGTCGGTCGAGGAGCCGAAGACGACGATCACGTCGTGGCCGCAGGGAACGATCACCGCGCTGCGCGCGTAGTACGGGCCGACGACCCGAACCGACTCGTCCTCGGCGATGCACCGGACGGCTGAACGTCCCGAGCGACGGTCCCGAGCCGCCGTCCTCGCGGGCGAAGCTCGATGTTGCCGGCCCATCCCTCGCCGCGGCCGATCCCGGCGAGGTGGGCGAAGGTGTCGCCGCGCGACCTTGCGGAAGACGAACACGTCCTCGGCGCCGAGCTCAGCGGCGATTGCCTCGAGCGCCAGGCGCTGGTCGCGCTCGGCGACGTCGCCCGGGGCGCAGCCGACGATGAGTGCGTCGTCGCCCAGGGCGGCGAGCAGCGCCTCGACGACGCTGCGGATCGAACTGGGTGCCGGCGTTGTCGCGGAGCTCGGCGATCGGCGTCCGCGCGGTCCATCGCCGCGCCGGTAGGGCCGGTCGGAGGTCATTGCGTGGAAGGCGTCGCAGGCGAAGACGATCCGGCTTGCCAGCGGGATCGCGCTTGCCGGCGAGGCCGTCGGGATAGCCGCCGCCGTCCCACCGCTCGTGCTCGTGGCGAACCGCCTTCGCGATCTCCTCCATCCCCGGGATCTGGCGCAGGATCTGCTCGCCGATCACCGGGTGGTCGCGCATGATCCGCTGCTGCTCCGGCGTCAGGGCCTCGGCGACTGGTGAGAATGTCGGTGGGGACGCCGAGCTTGCCGACGTCGTGGAGCGCCGCCACCCGGCTGATCATCTCGCAGTCCGCGTCGCCGAGGCCGAGCCGGGCGCAGACATCGCGGACGAGGCGCGAGGTCGCGTTGGAATGCGCGCCTGTGTAGTCGTCGCGGACGTCGAGCGCCGAGGTCAGGGCGAGGACAGCCGACTCATAGCTCGCGGCGAGCTCGGCCTTGCGGCGAACGCTGTCGATGCCGAGGGCGACGATCGACGCGTAGGCCTCGACCGTCTCGATCTCCTCGGGGTCCGGAGCGAACGGGCACGTCGCGGTAGGTCGCGAAGGTGCCGAGAATCGTGCCGTCCGGGAGGCGCAGCGGGACCGACCAGCAGGACCGCAGGCCGAGCCCGAGCGCGAGCTCGCTGAACTGCCGTCCCAGCGCTGATCGCTCGCGATGTCCTCGGTGACCACCGTCTCGCCGAGATAGGCGGCAGCGCCGCAACAACCGGAGTCGGGGCCGATCTCGAGGCCGTCGCGTCGCCTCAACGTACTCGGCGGCGAGGCCGGTGGAGGCACCCGTGCGGAGCTTGCCGCCCTCGAGCCAGGAGAATCGAGCACTGGCTCGAATCGACGAGCCGCGCGAGCTGGTCGACCACCTCGACGAGGAACGTGTCGACGCTGCGTGCGCGGCCAGCGGAGAGCGCGCCCTCCTTGAGCGTTGCTATTCCCCTTCGGGCTGTCGTCGACTGCATCCTCGGGCTCACACCTCCTGATCCGGTCATCGACGCTGAAGGCCTCGAGCTTGAACTGGAAGAATGAATTGCGACGATCGGCTAGCGAGGAGATCGAGACTGATGGCGGATGACCAAGAGACTGCAGAGGACGAGGGGGCCGTAGCCACGGCGACGGGGCGGTGAGGAACAGCAGGACACGCTGTCGATCACCGACAACCGCACCGGTGAGACCTATGAGGTCGAGATCACCGACGAGACGATCCGGGCGATGGACCTGCGCCAGATCAAGGTCAACGACAGACGATTTCGGGATGATGGCCTACGACCCCGCGTTCACGAACACGGCGTCCTGTCGCTCGGCGATCACCTACATCGACGGCGAAGCCGGGATCCTTCAGCACCGCGGGATTCCCGATCGAGCAGCTCTGCGAGAAGTCCACGTACCTCGAGGTCGCCTTCCTGCTCGTCTACGGCGAGCTCCCGACCGAGGCGCAGCTCGAGCGCTGGATCTTCGACATCACCCACCACACCTTCGTCCACGAGGACATCAAGCAGCACCTCGAGGGCTTCCGCTACGACGCCCACCCGATGGGCATGCTGCTCTCCAGCGTCGGGGCCCTCTCGACCTTCTATCCGGACGCGAAGCAGATCGACGACCCGGAGGAGCGCTACATGGCGGCGGTCCGGCTGATCGCCAAGGTGCCCGACGCTCGCGGCCTTCTCCTACTGCCACAACCGCGGCCTGCCCTACGTCTATCCCGACAACGACCTCAACTACGCCGAGAACTTCCTCTCGATGATGTTCAAGAAGACCGAGCTCAAGTACGAGCCGGACCCGCGGCTGGCGAAGGCGCTCGACGTGCTCTTCATCCTCCACGCCGACCACGAGCAGAACTGCTCGACCAGCGCCGTGCGCAGCGTCGGCTCCTCGCAGGTGGATCCCTACTCGGCGGTCGCCGCCGGTGTCGCGGCCCTCTACGGGCCCGCTGCACGGCGGGCGCCAACGAGGCCGTGCTGCGGATGCTGCGCCGGATCGAGACCGTCGACAACATCCCCGGCTTCCTCGAGGGCGTGAAGAACCGCGAGGAGAAGCTGATGGGCTTCGGCCACCGCGTCTACAAGAACTACGACCCGCGGGCGCGGATCATCAAGAAGCACGTCGAGGAGGTGCTCGAGGCGACCGAGCCGAGCCCGCTGCTCGAGATCGCAACCGAGCTCGAAAAGCGCGCGCTCGACGACGACTTCTTCACCTCGCGCAAGCTCTATCCGAACGTCGACTTCTACTCCGGGCCTGATCTACGAGGCGCTCGAGCTGCCGAACGAGATGTTCACGGTGATGTTCGCCATCCCGCGCACCTCGGGCTGGGTCGCCCAGTGGCTGGAGATGCTCGACGACCCGGAGACGAAGATCGCCCGCCCGCGCCAGATCTACACCGGGCTGCGCGACGTCGACTACGTCGCCGATCGACCGAGCGCGACGGGCCCGAGAAGATCACCAACGACGCCCTGCGGCGGCCGATCCGCCAGCGCCGCGGCGCCTAGCGGCGCCTCGGGGCGGGGCCCGGCGGCGTTCAAGCTGACCGTCCGCAGCGGGCGCCAACGTCGATCGCGAGTCGTTCGACGACCTCGACGAGGCGATCGCGGCGCTCGAGCGCGAGGCGAAGGAGATCCGCTCCCAGGGTCCGCTGCTGCGAGCAGCTCCTGGTGCGCGACTTCGAACCCGGCGACCAGGTGGCCGGCGCGGGTCGAGCTCTCGACCGGCGGCCTCTTGCGGCGCGGACTCGACGCCGGTGTCGACGTGATGGGCGACGGCCGCTATCGTCGCCTTCGCGGGGGGATGAGCCGCGAGCCGCTCGAGCCACGGCGAGGGCTCGCCCTTCGACGCCGTTCGCACGGCTCTGCGCGGGCCTAGCCTGAACGTCGTGGACGACGCAGGAAGTCGAGATCCCGAAGGGCAGCTACGCGGCCGGCCGGCGGGTGCGGCTGCCGCGCGGCGCCGCAGACGCCGATCCACGTCCACATCAACGGCGTCGAGCAGACCGCGCGGGCACCGACTACGAGGTTCGCGGCGGCGAGGTGGTCTTCGCCCGCCCGATCATCAAGGAGACGGTCACCCCGACCCGCTGGGCAGCGATGTACCTCGGCCTCTTCGGCACCTACCGCAAGAACGAGACGGTCGACGTCGAGTACACGCGTCGACGGCCAGACCAGGCTCGCCGCGGACGCTGGAGATCGTCCCGGACGCCGAGTAGCGACCTGACCGGCTAGGCGGCGACGGCTCGCCGAGGCCGCTGAGCGCGGCGACGCGCTCGCGGTGCTGGCGCGGGGTGCCGAGGAGCTGCGCGCGAGACGCGGGCGCGCTTGAGCAGGAAGTGGATGTCGTGCTCCCAGGTGAAGCCGATCCCACCGAAGGTCTGGATCGCGTTGTGGGTGACCGAGTTGGCGGCATCCGAGGCGCGCGCCTTCGCCATCGAGGCCGCGAGCGGCAGCGACTCGGGCTGCGCGTCGGCGGCCCAGGCGGCGTAGTAGGTGAGCGAGCGCGCCTCCTCGACCTCCCACAGCATCTCGGCGAGCCGGTGCGAGACCGCCCTGGTAGGCGCCGATCGGGCGGCCGAACTGCTCACGCTCCTTCGCGTAGTCGACGGCCATGTCGAGGGCGCGCTGGGCGACGCCGACGAGCTCGGCCGCAAGCGCGACGACGCCGACGTCGACCGCGGCGCCATGACGTCGCCCGGGAGCGGCTCGCCGCCGTCGGCGCGTGGCGCGGAAGTAGGCGCGGGTGGTGTCGATCAGATCGAGGCGCTCGAGCGACGACGTCCCCTGCCTCGACGAGCCGGCGCGCCGTCCGTCGCCCTGCGTTGAGGACGAGGATCTCGGCGCCGCGGCGGCGCCGACCACCGGCTCATCCTCGGGGGTGAAGGCGGCCGCGCCGCGCGCGCTCGCCCGAGGCGATCCCGGGCAGCCAGGCGGCCTTCTGCTCGTCCGAGCCGGCGCCCTCGATCAGCGCGCCGGCGAAGGCGTTGGAGATCATCGGCGACGGCGCGAGGCGCGTAGCCGAGCTCCTCCTGCAGGATCACCAGCTCGATCGACGCCGAGGCCCTGGCCGCCGTGCTCCTCGGCGATCGCGATCCCGGGCCAGCCGAGCTCGCACATCTCCTGTCCAGAGCGCGTCGTCGTAGGGGCTGTCGGACTCGGCGAGCTCGCGGACCTTCTCCGGCTTGAAGCGGCTGGCGATGAACTCGTGCGCGGTCGACTTGATCTCGCGCTGCTCGTCGTTGAAAGCGAATTCCATGAAGTCGCTTATCCTCGAGCTTCGGCAGGCCGAGCACGCGCTCGGCGACGATGTTCTTGAGCACGTCGGTGGTGCCGCCCTCGATCGAGTTCGCGCGCGAGCGCAGGAAGCGATAGGCCCAGAGGTCGCCCCTCGAGAGCGTGTCGATGCCACCGACCTCGAGCGCGAGCTCGGTCATCGCCTGGTTAGTCGACGACCACTGCAGCTTCGCGATCGAGCCCTCCGGCCCCGGGATCCCGACCTTCATCGTCGCGGTCAGCGCCCGCATCGCGCCGAGTCGCAGCCCCTCGATGCCGATCTTCAGCCGCGCGATCTTGTCGCGGACGATGGGGTCGTCGCGCGACCCCTCGCTCGCTGCGCCAGCTCGATCAGCTCGTCGAGCGAGTTCGACGAGCCCGAGCGCGGCCGACGCGCCGAGACCGGCGCGCTCGTTCATCAGCGTCGTGATCGCGACCATCCAGCCGTTGCCGACGCCGCCGACGACGTTCTCGTCGGGGACGTACGCGTTCTCGATGAAGAGCTCGTTGAACTCGGCCTCGCCGGTGATCTGGCGCAGCGGGCGCACCTCGACCTCGTCCTGCTCCATGTCCATGAGGAAGTAGGTGAGCCCCTTGTGCTTGGGGACGTCGGGGTCGGTGCGGGCGACGAGCATGCACCACTTCGCCTCGTGGGCGAACGTGGTCCAGACCTTCTGGCCGGTGATGCGCCAGCCGCCGTTCTCCTTCACCGCCTTCGTCTTCAGCGACGCGAGGTCGGAACCCGACTCCGGCTCGGAGAAGCCCTGGCACCAGATCTCCTCGGCGGAGAGGATCGGCTCGAGGAAGCGCTCCTTCTGCTCCTCGCTGCCGTGGGCGATCACCACCGGGCCGCCCATCACCAGGCCGAGGACGTTCGCGGGCCGCGGCGCCCTGGCGCGGGCGAGCTCCTCGCCGAAGATCGACTGCTCGATCAGCGTCGCGCCGCGACCGCCGTACTCCTTCGGCCACGAGACCCCGGCCCAGCCGGCCGCGTGAAGCTTGCGCTGCCACTCGCGCTCGAACTCGTACTGGACCTGGTCGCCTCCCTGAGGAGCCGGACCGGGATGGTTCTCCTCGATCCAGGCGCGGAGCTCGTCGCGAAACGCGGTCTCCTCTGGGGTCAGAGTCAGATCCATCGGACCGGGGGAACCCTACAAAGACCGCGCGGGCGGCGCTCAGGCGCCCGAGGACTGAAGCGCCCGGCGGACCGCGGCCTGAGGATCGACGACGCCGAGACCGGCGAGCAGGGCCTCGATCTTTCGCGCCGGGATCCCGGCGATGGTCATCCGCCGGGCGAGGAGAATGACCCCATCCGAGGGCGCGCCGCGATGCTCGGCACCCTCGCTCTCAAGCCACCGGCGGACCGCGCCGCTCCACTCCGAGACCGCCTGGCCGTAACCGACGACCACCTCGCCCGTGCTCTGCATCTTCTCGGCATCGGCGTCACCGCCCGCTGTCAGCCGCTCGACCAGCCGGTCGAGCTCGGCGGACAGATGCTCGACCGCCGCGTCAGCCGCCTGCTCGATCGCTGCACTCGCCGCTCCGCCACCTCGAGGAACTCGACGAGCTCCGAGCTCAGCGGCTTGATCGCATCGGGCGCCGGCGGTGCGGCCCCAACCGGCGGGACGGCGGCCCGCTGGGAGCCGGTCCCGGGGTAGGCGAACACCTTTGCGAGCCGCGGAGGCGGCTTGTCCGGGTCGACTGGTTGCTGATGCTCGATTTCCGAACTGGCGGCCGTGGCGGCATCCTAAAGCGACAGCGAGCGACGAACTACGGCTGCTTGTCCCCGAGGATCGCTCGATCGCCCCGCGGGAGCCCTCGATCCCGAGGCTCGCGATCCTGCGCTCGATCTCACCGGTGTCCGCACCGGCGATCGCCATCTGCCTCGACGATCAGCTGCATCCCCTCCGACGGGCCGCGCCGCGGTCGATGCAGCGCCCCGTCGATCCGCGGCCGCAGCCGCGCGAACTCCTCGGCAGCGCCGCGGTGGCTCGCGGCAAGCCCGCCTCCCAGGCTCGAAACAGGCCCGCCTATCGCCGTCCGCAAGCGACCCACGCGCCGTTCAGCCTCGACCTCGATCTCGCCCGCCGCGATCGCGGCTGCCTGCTCGAGGGCCTGCAGGCGCGAGTCCAGAAACGCCCTGAACTCAGTCGACCGCCGCGCCCGGCGGTGCGTCGGACGCGCGGCGGCGTTGCGCCCGCGTGCTGCTTCCAGCTGCCTTGGCTTCCGTGCTCTTCCATCCCCTCGGAATCCGGGCGCCAGATGCTACCGCGGACCTTACTCGGCTCTGCGAGAACCGCCTCGATCGCCGTCGCGGGGGTGCTCCAATCCCGAGGCTGGCGAGCTCCTGCTCGATCTCGCTCACGTCGGCTCCGGCGATCGCCATCTGGCGAACGAGCAACTCGGCGCCCTCGGAGGGCCCACGGCGGCCGGATCATTCCGTCACCGCGGTTGGCACCGCGAATTCCTCGCGCAGGCGCGCAGCTCCTCGTGCCATCTCGTGGGCTGCGCGACAGCCGCTGGCAGTCCATCGACCCGTCTCGGCGTCGATGGTCGCCGCTCCGAGCTCGCACGGACCTTGCTCGCCTCGGCGCCCGATCTCTCGGCGGCGGTCGCCGCAGCGGCTTGCTCGAGCGCTCGAGCTTGCGTCTCCAGATATGCCTCGTAGCTTCCCGACGGCGAGTCCGCATCGGCGGCGGTCGGTGCCTAAGAGCCTCGGCTCGCCGGTCCCCACGCCGCCTGTCCCAAGTCACTTCCTTGCTACTGGCACCCATATTCACCCCGCAAACCTGGTTGCCCTGCGATGCCTTACGAAATTAGGCCCAGCTGCTAAACGGGCCCTCAACCCCTGGGATAAATTCCCCTATGGTCAGTCAACCACGTAAAGCATCACAATGCCGCACCCACCCAGGTCGCAGCGGCGAACATCATCCCGGGGTCCTCGGTCAGGATCGCCGCGGTCGAACGCGTGTCGCGGCGGTCGTAGATCAGGTAGAGGTAGCGGAAGATCCCGTAGAGCACCGATGGCGCTGTCGCCAGCATCTTCGAGCCGATGCGGGGCGATCCCACCGTGTAGATGACGTAGCTGATGATCGCCGCCGCGGTCACCATCGCGATCATCTGATCCAGGAACGGCAGCGAGTAGTGCTCGAGCACCGGGCCGCGTCCCGGGCTCCGCTTGCCTCGTCCTCCTCCAGCATTGCCTCTTGCCGGCGTTTGGTGAAACCGAGAAACAGCGCGAGCATCCCGGTGCAGATCGAGCAGGAACTCGGAGGCGTGGGCGCCGACCGCGACCGCACCGGCGACGACGCGCAGGATGAACAGCGAGAGATCGTCATCACGTCGATGATCACGAGGCGCTTGAGGATCAGCGAATACGCCGTGGTGATCACGCCGTAGAACGGCGACGAGCGCCGCGACCTCGGGATCGGCGGCGAAGCCGATCACGAGCGCGACGACGGTGAGCATCACCGCCGTGACGATCGCCGTCGGCGGCGTGACCAGCGCCGCTGGCGATCGGCCGATCGCGCTTCTCCGGATGCAGACGGTCGTGCTCGCGGTCGCGCAGGTCGTTGAGCAGATAGCCGGCGCTCGCGATCGCGCAGAACGCGACGAACGTAAGCGTCGCGTCGACCACGGCGGCGCCCTCGTCGAGGCGGCCCGAGAACAGCAGGCCCGCGAAGACGAGCACGTTCTTGATCCATTCCGGCGGGCGCAGCGCCCGAAGCAGCGGCGGCATGGCCGGGGAAGGTTAGGCGGGCGGTCGCCGGTCCAGGGGTCGATGAGCACTCCCGGATTGAGGATTGCGGCCGGGTCAACGGCGTCGCTTCGCCGCGCGCAGCGCCTCGGCGAAGCGGCTCGGGCAGTTGGCGGTCGTACCAGGGACGGTGGTCGCGGCCGACGGCGTGGTGGTGAGTGATCGTGCCGCCGGCGTCGATCAGCGCCTCGAGACACGGCGACCTTGATCTCGTCCCACTGCTCGACCTCCGAGCCGCGGCGCGCGGGGGCGAGGATCGTGAAGTACGGGGCCGGGCCGTCCGGATACACGTGGGTGAAGCGGCACATCACCTTCGCCTCGGGGCCGCGGCCCGGACGGCGGTCTCGAGCACCGTCGCGTGGAAATCCGCGAAGCGGTCCCAGGTGATCGCCGTCTCGAACGTCTCCGAGAGGACGCCGCAGGCGACGAGGGTGTCGCGCAGATACGGAGCGGCGAGGAAGGCGTGGCGCCAGGCGCCCGTCGCATCGCTGCCGTCGCTGAGTCGGCGCTCCGAGACGGCGCCGCCGATGATCACGGCAGAGCTCGAGCGCCTGATCCATCAGTGCGTCGACGGGCTGGTGGGCCGACTCGAAGCCGAGGACCAGAATCGCGCTCCCGTCCTCGGAGGCGTGGGTGATCTCGGCCTCGGCCTCGTCGAGCAGGCGGCAGTTCGGCCGGGTTGAGCCCCGACTGGCCGAGGGCGCGGACAGCCTCGGCGCCGGCGGCAAAGCTTGGAAGGCAACCGCGGCCGAGGCCTTGTGCGCAGGGCGCTCGTGAACCCGCACCCAGGCCTCGGTGATCACGCCCAGGATCCCCTCCGAGCCGATCAGCATCCGGTCGGGGCTGGGCCCGGCGCCAGAGCCCGGGAGCCGCCGGCTCTCCCATGCGCCGCTCGGAGTGATCGCGCGCACCGACTCGACGAGGTCGTCGATGTGCGTCCAGACGGTCGCGAAATGCCCGCCCGCGCGGGTGGCGATCCAGCCGCCGAGAGTCGAGTACTCGAACGACTGCGGGAAGTGGCGCAGCGTGAGGCCGTGCTCGGCCAGTTGCTCGTTCAGCGCCGGCCCGAGTGTCCCGGCCTGGATCCGGGCGGCTCGCGAGACCCGATCGACCTCCAGCACACGGTCGAGCGCACCGAGATCCACGCTGACCGCGCCGGCGTAGCCGTCGCTGACCCTGGGCTCGACCCCGCCGACGACGCTGGTCCCGCCGCCGTACGGAATCGCCGCCGCGCCGGCCTCGGCGCACCAGCCCGAGCACCGACTCGACCTCGCGCTCGTCGCGCGGGCGGGCGACAGCATCGGGCGCGTTCTCGATCTGGCCGCGAAAGCCGCGGACGATGTCCCGGTAGGCCTTGCCGAGCGCGTGCGTGACCCGCTCGCGGCGGTCGTCGGTGACGATCTGCGCGAGCGATCCCGGTGGGCTCAGCCGCGGGGCGGAAAGCTCGATCGACTCGAGAGGTGCCGGCTGCTCCGCATCGCCGCCGAACCCGAGCGCTCGCGGATGTCGGCGGCAGCGGCCTCGAGATCGGTCGCCGTCGGCTGCTGGTCCTCATAACCCCAGCCCCAGTGCTTACGGGACGGGACGCGGCTGGCTCGCATTGCGGGCCACGCTATCGCGGCGCGGCTCCGCAGCCGCGGCGCGCTGGGCGAAACCGACGAGATCGGCGAGGTCGCGGACGACCGTCCTGCCCGCCCTCCCGACGTGCTCGACCTCGCCCGACGAACTCGCCATCGGCAAGCCGTTCGGGCACGAGTCTCACACGAGGGTGACGAGCACGAGCCGATCGTCCTCACGGGCCGTCCAACCAGCGTCCAACCGCCAAATTCACACTTTCGCGCGGACTGTTAAGAACCATGAAGGGGTCTGACCCCTGTTAGGCGGGCCTATGGGGGGTCTGACCCCTTGGTTGCTGCTCGCAGCCGCTCCAGGCGCGGGCTTCGGTCGAGGCCGAGGTCGGTGCGGATCGTCGCGGCGCGTTCCACGAGCGACCGCGCGCTTCCGCGGCGACCCTGGAAGAGCAGGAGCTCGGCCGCGCGAAGGTGGCGGTCCTCGTCGAGTGGCTCGGCTGCGATCGCCCGGTCGAGCAGGCGGATCGCCTCGTCGATCTCGCCGCGCTCGGAGGCGTCCTCGACGAGCATGTCGAGGAGCTCGAGGCCGCGGCGGCGCAGGCGCTCGCGAGGCGCGGTGGCCCAGGCCTCGTAGCGATCTTGCGGCAGCAGTTCCCCGGGGTAGCGGGCGAGCGCGCTGCGCGCGCGAGACCAGGGCGAGCAGGCCGGATCGGCGGCACTCACCGCCGCCGCGTCGCGCTCGAACATGCGCGCGTCGACCTCCGTTCCCGGCGCGAGCACAAGCGCCTCGCCATCGCGGCCGACGAGGTCGCCGCAGCTCGTGCGCAGGCGGTTGAGGAGGTTGCGCATCCGGCGCCTGCCAGTCGGGCCATCGGTTCCGGGCCACAGCATCTCGACCGCCTCGTCCACTGCGACGGGGGCATCGCTGAGGGCAAGGAGCTTGATCAGCGTCGAGGGCCGGCCCGCGGGCGGATCGAGGTCGCGGCCCGCCACCGCCACCCGGAACCCACCGAGCACCGTGATCAGATGCGCCGCGTGCCTCGCCGAGCCCGCCCCGCGAGGCGGCCTGCGAGCCAGCACGCGCGCGCCAGCTCGACGACGAAGGTGGCGATGTCCGGCTCGTGGAGCTCGGGAAGGTCGGGCCGGCCGAGCTCTCCGGCGGCCTCGTAGGCCTGCGCGGCAAGCGAGCCGGCGGCCTGGTCGCCGCGGCGCGCGGCCGCCTGTGCGCGGAAGAGCAACGTCCGCCACTCGTCGCGCGGCGCCTGCTGGGGCGAGGCGGCGAAGCGCACGAGATCCTCCTCCGCGCGCTCGGCGTCGCCCCAGCGCGCGGCCACCGCTCCTTCGGCGAGCCACGCAATCTCCGGGTGGCCGGCGGCCTCGGCGCGCTCGGTGGCTCGCGCCGCGTACTCGCCTGCCGCGTCGACGGCGCCGGTTCGCGCGAGCGCCAGCGCTGCCTCGGCGAGAAACTCGATCCCCGTCGGGTGCTCGAACCACTCGCCCGGGTGCAGCTCAACCGTGCGAATTCGCTGCAGCGTCGACGCCGCGTCGCCGCGCAGCGAGGCCAGGGTCATCCCCGTCCACGCCGCGTAGGCGCGCAGGCGGCTGTCCCCGAGGTTGCGCCCGATCGACATGGCCTCCCCGATCGCCGCGGCCGCGTCCTCGAAGCGACCGACGTACGCGAGCACGTCCGCCTGGAACGTCGCCGCCGTCGCTCGCTCGCGCCCGGGCTCGGGCAGCAGGGCCAGCGCCGCGGCCATGTGCGAAACCGCCGTCTCGAGCTCGCCCCGTGCGAAGGCGACTCGGTAGCCGAGGCTGACGAGCGTCCGCGCCTGCCACTCGAGCTCGCCGGCGAGCCGGAACAACGCGGCCGCCTCGGCAAGCGCCCGCTCGGCCTCGAGCACTGCCGCGGGCTCGCCACTCCAGGCCGCCACGCGCCCGATGGCCGTGAGCGCCCTGGCCCGGGTGCGAGTCTCGGATCCGTCGGCCTGCTCGAGAATCGCCTGCGCCGCTCGCGCGATGTGGCCGCCCGGCTCGACCATCGCCTGCGTGGCGATCAGCTCGGCCTCGATCTCGCGTCGGGCGGCTGGATCGGCGAGCAGGGACAGCGCCTCGCCGAGCAGCTCGCGTTCTGTACTCGAGATCGCCGTCCTGCTCGGCGACGCGCGCCACCTGGACCAGCGCCCCGGGGTGCGCCGCGAGCGCGGTTTGCGGCAGCGTCGTGAGGGTCGCACGCAGTTCGGCGAGCTCGAGCTGCGCGAGCTCCTGCCACCGCCGCCCGGAGATGAGATCCGCCACACCCTCGGGATCCTCGACCTTGGCGAGGAGGGTGATCCCCGTCGCGAGCTCGCCGGCATCCGCGTAGGCCGCGGCCGCAGTTCGGGCTGCCTCCGGCTCAATGGAGATCCCCTCGGCGAGCTGTTCGCGGATCGGCTCGGGCAGCTCGAGCCAGCCCGGGCGGCCGCTGCGCACGGGCAGGCCGGCATCGATGAGAGCGGCGAGGGCGCCATCGCCGGCACAGGCGCTCGCCACACGCTCGGAGAGCAGCGGCAGGCACGCGAGACGCCCGATGCGCTCGCGGGTCGCGGCGTCGGTACCCGCGAGCAGCCCGTCGATGAGCCCTGCCAGCGGCCGGCCGCCAGCGGCCGGCAGTGAGCCGCCGGCACGCCCTAGCCCGGTGGCCGCCAGCGCGGCCGCCGCCGGCCAGCCATCGGTGAGCCGGCGCACCTGCGCGATCTGGTCTTTCGAGGGCTCGTCGCCAAGCGCCGCGGCGAGCAGGTCACGAAGCTCCTCGTCGTCGAAGGCGAGCTCGTCGGCGGCGACGTGGATGGCGTCCGCGGACGAGCGCAGGTCGGAGAGTCGCGGGTCGAATCGCCGGCCGATCAGGATCATCCGGCCACGATCCAGCCGGCGCGCGAGCCCCGCGAGCGCATCGGCGGCCTCTCCGCCGGCGTGCTGGACCTCCTCGATGACCAAGAACAGCGGCTCGTCCGAGCGTGTGAGCGCGGTCGCCACCTCGTCGGGCGAAGCGCCGTCGATCGCCGAGGCGATGTCGGAGAGCCCGGCGCGCCGCATCCCGCGGCGCACGGCGCCGACCAACTGCTCGGGGTCGTCGGTGTCGCGCTCGAGCTCGACCACTGCCGACGCGGTCTCGACCCGCGTGCGCAGCTGCGCCGCCAGCACACTCTTGCCGTAGCCACCGCCCGCCTCGATCAGTACGAGCGGGGCGCCACTGAGTCCGCGCAAGAGGCGCGCGCGCTCGACGACTTCGCCCGCAAGATCCGACACCCGACACCTGTCCTGAGAGAGAACTACGGGCAACCCTAAGCGAGGGGCCCGTCCGACGTCAGGTGTCTACCAGTGCACGCCCCGCATGAGGTTCGCGAACAGCAGCTGACGGCTGTTGGCCTGCTCGTCGGTTGACGTTCCCGGGCCGGTGGGAGCGGGCTTTGCCCCCTTCTCCCCCTTCTCGCCTCGCGCAGCGCTCGAGTCCGGGAAGAGGTGATAGGCCGTGTTGAGGATGTAGTCGATCGACTTCGGATTGAGCGCGTAGAGGATCTGGCCCAGGGTCCCCATCGGCGTCGCGATCCGCTTTGGCTTGTGGATGATCGCCTCGCAGATCATGTCGGCCGCCTCCTCGGGGGTGATCGTCGGGAAGCGGTCGTACATCTTCGTGGGCGCGATCATCGGGGTCCGCACGAGCGGCATATTGATCGTCGTGATGTGAACGCCGTCGTCGATGATCTCCGACGCGATCGAGCGGCTGAACGCGTCCAGCGCGGACTTGGAGGCGACGTAAGCCGAGAACCGGGGCATGTTGGTCTGCACCCCGATCGAGCTGACGTTGACGATCTGGCCCGACCGGCGCTCGCGCATCCCCGGAAGCACCTTCAGGATCAGTCGCACCGCGCCCAGGTAATTGAGCTGAATCGTGCGCTCGAAGTCGTGCGGGCGGTCATAGGACAGCGCGATCGAGCGGCGAATCGAGCGACCCGCGTTGTTGACGAGCACATCGACGTGACCATGCTGAGCGAGCGCCGCCTCGGCCATTCTGTCGATGTCGTCGAAGTCCGAGAGGTCGCACGGGTGGACGAATGCCTTCCCGCCGCCGGCCTCGATCTGATCGCGGGTCTCCTCGAGCTTCTCGGGCGTCCGGGCGACGAGCAGCACGGTCCCGCCGGCGTCGGCGATCTTGAGCGCCGCCGACTTGCCGATGCCCGAGGAGGCGCCCGTGACCATCACGACCTTGCCCGCGCACGGCCGCCTCGAGCGAGGCGTTTCCCTGCAGGCGGCGCCCGACGCGCATCAGCTCGTCCGGGATCTGCTGCTCGATGATCTGGGCGATCCCGCCGACCAAGCCCGCGCGGCCGCGGGCGGCCCCGATCAGCGTCCGGTCGCGGAAGAGGTCGGGATCGAGGTGGCGCTCCCAGTAATCCCAGAGCTTGCCGGCGTAGGCCCGCAGCGGCGGCACCGAGATGTCGGTGTCCGACGAGCGCCGCCTGCGTCTGGCGCGAGTCGAAGTGGGTCGGGTAGTTGACGTAGACGAGGACCGATCGCGGGATGCCGAAGTCGGCGAGGATCCAGTCGAGGAAGGTGTCGCCGAGCGGCAGCAGCCGAGATCCCGAACTTCGCCATCGGCTCGAGCGCCTCGAGCGCGCCAGCCGGGAGGCGGACGGTCGACTTGGGCGCGTGGGCAGCGTCGGCGAAGATGTCGATCACCTCTCCCGCCGTCGGCGGGTTCGGGTCGGTGAGCGAGAACGCCTTGCCGTCGAGGCCGTCGAGGTGGGCGATGTGATCCATCGCCTTGACGACGAAATCGACCGGCACGATGTTGATCT
This sequence comes from uncultured Solirubrobacterales bacterium, assembly GCA_963796815.1. Lineage (GTDB taxonomy): Bacteria > Actinomycetota > Thermoleophilia > Solirubrobacterales > 70-9 > WHSW01. The sequence continues at coordinate 357,678 of CAWCNF010000005.1, read as the reverse complement.
CGCGGCCCTCGATCCCGGGCATCGGCATCCACTGCGGAACGACGCTGCGGATCCGGCGGATCAGCTTGAAGAAGTAGTAGGGCCCGTCGACCTTGTCCATCTCGCCGGTCTCGGAGTTGCCGACGACGATTCCCGGGCGGTAGACGCGCCAGGGCCGGTCCAGCTCGTTGCGCACGACGGCCTCGGACTCGTGCTTGGTCTGGAAATAGGGGTGGTTGTCGATGTGCTGGGCCTCGTCGAACATGTCCTCGCGCCAGGTGCCGCGGTAGAGGCCCGCGGCCGCGATCGAGCTGACCATGTGCACACGCCCGGCCTGCACCGCCTCGGCGAACTCGACCATGTGGCGGGTGCCCTCCACGTTGGCGACGCGCTGCGACTCGGCGTTCGCCGTCATGTCGTAGATCGCCGCCAGGTGGAAGAGGTGGTCGACGTTGCCGCGCAGCATGTCGACATCCGCGTCGGAGATCCCAAGCCGCGGCTCCGAGAGATCGCCGACGACGGCGACGACTCGGTCCGGGTCGGCGCCCCAGCGGTTGCGCAACTCCTCGAGCCGGCCCTTGGAGCCCTCGCGCACGAGCACGTAGATCGTCCCCTCGCGCTCGAGCAGGAGCTCGACCAGGTTGCGGCCGATGAAGCCGGTTGCGCCTGTGACGAAGTAGCTCATTCCCTTTCCTCCCGGGTTCGGAGGCGTACCCAGGTCGCAGCCTACACTTGGCGCCGTGAGCTTCATCGCGCCCGACCCCGGCGACCGCGGCGAGCCCGACGTCAAGCAGGGAGCGGTCGGCGGCGCGGCCGTCGGCGAGCACCGTCTCGTTGCCGACGGGCTCGAGGTCCTGGCTCGCGGAGCGCTGGCCTGCCCGCAGTGCTCGCTGCCCGTGTGGCCGGCACCGAAGGTTCGCCCACGCCAGCAGCTCACCTGCAGCTTCTGCGACCACACGTCGATCGCGCTCGACTTCCTTCGCGAGGACGTCTTCGAGGCGCCTGCGAACGAGGTCATCCTCGTCGCGAGGCTCGCCTGACCGCCGACTCCGTCGGGATCGTCTGGTTTCGGCGCGACCTGCGCATCCGCGATCACCCAGCGCTGCGCGCCGCCCTGGAGCGCCACCGCCACGTCGTGCCGGTCTTCTGCTTCGACGACCGCCTGCTGGACGGGCGCCACGCGTCCGGCCCACGCACGCAGTTCCTCCTCGAGTGCCTCGCGGATCTCGACGGCGAACTGCGCCAGCGTAGGTCTGGCCTGGTGATCCGCCGCGGCAGGCCCGAGCACGAGCTGGCGAGGCTGGCCGAGGAGGTCGGCGCCGAGGCGATCCACGACACCGAGGACGTCAGCCCGTTCGCGCACAAGCGAGCCGAGCGCATGCGGCGCGCCGGCCTCAGCCTCACCTCCCATCCGGGGCTCAACGCGATCGACGTCAGCACGATCGAGACGAAGGCCGGTAAGCCGTACTCCGTCTTCTCGCCCTTCCATCGGGCCTGGCTCGAGACGCAGCGCCGGGACGTCCTCACCGCGCCGCAGCGGCTGCCCCCGCTGCCGGCCGATCTCGCCAAGGGCAGGGTCCCGCCGCTCGACTCGCTCGGCCTCACCCAGGAGGTCGACGACCCGGCGCCCGGCGGCGAGGCCGCAGCCCGCAAGGCCCTCAAGCGCTTCCTCGACGGCCCGATCCGCGACTACGCGTCAGACCACGACGCTCTCGGACGCGACAACACCTCGCGGCTTTCCCCCTACCTGCACTTCGGCTGCCTCTCGGCGCGGGCGATCGAGGAGCGCCTGCCGCAGCGGAGAGGGGCCGGAGGCCTTCCATCGCCAGCGTCGCGTGGCGCGACTTCTACCACCACGTCCTGCACCACTTCCCGCGCAATGTGAAGTCGGAGTTTCAGGACCGCTATCGCGGCTCGATCAGGTGGAGCCACGCCGAGCTGCCCTATCGAGGCGTGGTGCGAGGGCCGGACCGGCTTCCCGCTCGTCGACGCGGGGATGCGCCAGCTGCGCCGCGAGGGCTGGATGCACAACCGCGCGCGCCTTGTCGTCGGCTCCTTCCTCACCAAGGACCTCGGCATCGACTGGCGCTGGGGCGAGCGCTGGTTCATGCGGATGCTGATCGACGGCGACGAGGCCAACAACAACGGCAACTGGCAGTGGATCGCTTCGGTCGGGGTCGACCCGCAGCCGCCGTTTCGGCGGATCTACAACCCTGCCCGCCACCAGGAGCGCTACGACCCGGACAACGCGTACGTCCTGCGCTACGTGCCCGAGCTCGCCGACGTGCCCGAGAAATACATGCGGGAGCCGTGGACGATGCCCGAGGAGGTCCAGCGCGAATGCGGCGTCGCCATCGGCGAGGATTATCCGGCCCCGATCGTCGACCACGGGGTCGCCAGGGAGGAAGCGCTGGAGCGCTACCGCGTTTGAGCGCTTGCAAGCGCCGCATCGTTCACATCAACGCGAGCGCGACCGCATAGACTCAGATGAGTACGTGAGTGACGGCGTAATCGAGCTGCAGATGCCCCAGATGGGGGAGTCGGTCACCGAGGGCACAATCCTCGAGTGGCACGTCTCGGAGGGCCAGGAGGTCGCCGAGGGCGACACCGTTGTCGAAGTCTCGACCGACAAGATCGACGCCGAGGTTCCGGCGCCCGCGTCAGGCGTCGTCACGAAGCTACTTGCTGCGGTCGACGACGTCGTCGAGGTCGGCCAGGTCCTCGCCCAGATCGACCCGAACGGGACCGCCACGAACGGCGGCGACCCGTCGCCGCTGCACGAGACGGACGCCAGCGGCCTCGTCATGGGCGGCGGCGAGGGCGATGAGGACCTGGGCGACGACAGCGTTCCCTCCGATTCATCGCAGCCGGGCCTGATCGAAACCCCGGTAGCCACCGCCGAGGATTCGGGATCCGGAGAGACCGTCGTCGTAGCGATGCCCGAGATGGGCGAGTCGGTCACCGAGGGCACGATCCTCGAATGGCACGTGGAGGAGGGGCAGACGGTCGCAGAGGGCGACACCGTCATCGAGGTCTCCACCGACAAGATCGACGCCGAGGTGCCCGCCCCCGTGAGCGGCACGATCACGAAGCTTCTCGTCAACGTCGACGACACGGTCCAGGTGGGCCAAGCGCTGGCGGAGATGGAAATCAGCAACGTTCCGCCCGCCTCCTCGGCTTCGCCTCCGGGGGCGGCCGGGTCAGCCGAAGGACGAGCATCCGAGACCCCGGCGCCGGCGGCCACCAATGGCGATGCCAAGGCCTCCCCCGTCGCGCGTCGCATCGCGGCCGCGCAGGGCGTCGACCTCGGGTCGATCTCGGGATCAGGCCCGGGCGGCAAGGTGGTCAAGGCGGATGTCCTCAACGCCGGCAACGGCGGCGCGCCCGCGGCAGCGCTCGGGCCGGGCGAGACCAAGCCACTGCGCGGGCCGGCGGCGATGCTCGCAAAGGCGATGAACGAGTCGCTCTCCACGCCGACGGCGACCTCGTTCCGCACCGTCCCGGTCGACACGCTCGACGCCAAGCGCAAGGTGATCAACGCCGCGCTCAAGGACCGCGGAATGAAGGTGTCGTTCACCCATCTCATCGCGTGGGCGATCGTCGAGGCCGGCCGCGAGTGGCCGGTGATGGCCCGCTCCTACACCGAGCTCGACGGCAAGCCGCAGGTGGTCGAGAACCCTCACGTCAACCTCGGGATCGCCGTCGATGTCGAGCGCAAGGGCGGGCGCAGCCTGCTGGTCCCGGTCGTCAAGGGCGCGGACACGCTCAACTTCTCCAGCTTCCACGCGGCGTACGAGGACCTGATCACGCGCACGCGCGAGAACCAGCTCACGGCCGACGACTTTCAGGGCACGAACATCTCGCTGACGAACCCGGGCGGCCTCGGCACCGTCGCCTCGGTGCCGCGCCTGATGAGTGGCCAGGGGACGATCATCGCCACCGGCTCGATCGCCTATCCGGTCGAGTGGGCACACGCCACCGCCGACCGGATCAAGGCGCTCGGCGTCTCGAAGGTGATGACGATGACGTCCACCTACGACCACCGGATCATCCAGGGCGCCGAGTCGGGCTCGTTCCTGCGGCGGATCGACCAGCTGCTGCAGGGCGAGGATCAGTTCTACGAGCGCGTCGCCGAGGCCCTCGAGATCCCGACGAACGCGGTGACCAACGCCCACCCGGCCTCCGCATCGGCACCCCCGCTCACGGCCGGAGGCGGCGTCGCCTCGCCGAGCGCGGTCGTGAGCGCCGAGCCCGACCGCGAGATCCTCCAGGCGGTCCAGGCGGCGACCTCGCTGCTCAAGGCCTACCGCACGCACGGGCACCTCGCGGCGGCGGTGAACCCGCTCGGCGGCGAGCCGAAGGGCGACCCGGCGCTCGAGCCCGAGAACCTCAACCTCACGCCCGACCTCATGGCGCGGATCCCCGCTGAGATCCTGCGCATCGGCGTCGAGGGCGAGAACCTGCTCGACGCGCTGCCGCGGATGCGCGATGCCTACTGCGGGACGATCGCCTACCAGATCGAGCACCTCTCGTCGCATGAGCAGCGGATGTGGCTGCGGGAGATGATCGAGACCGGGTGGCATCGCACGCCGCTGACGGCCGATGAGAAGCGCACCCTCCTTGAGCGGCTGACGGAGGTCTTCCAGTTCGAGCGCTTCCTGCAGAAGACCTACCTCGGACAGAAGATGTTCTCGATCGAGGGGCTCGACGTGACCGTGCCGATGATCGACGAGATCGGCACCCTCGCCCGTCGCAACGGTGCGGAGGAGGTCGTGATCGGAATGGCGCACCGCGGTCGGCTCGCGGTGCTCGCCCACAACCTCGGCCGCTCGGTCGAGTCGATCCTCGCTGAGTTCGAGGGCGCCAAGGCGCTCGATCAGGTCAAGGCGATCACCGCGATGCCGCACTCCGGCACCGGCGACGTCAAGTACCACCACGGCGCCGAGGGCATGTTCAACACCCGCGACGACGACCAGGTCAAGATGCGCCTGTACCCGAACCCCAGCCACCTCGAGTTCGTCGATCCGGTCGTCACCGGCGGCGCGCGCGCGGCGCAGACCGAGCACTCGGGCCCGAAGCTTCATCACAACCATCACGTCGCGGTACCGCTGCTGCTGCATGGCGACGCAGCCTTCCCCGGTCAGGGCGTCGTCTCCGAGACGCTCAACCTGCAGTCGCTCTCCGGCTACTCAACCGGCGGCACGATCCACCTGATCACCGACAACCAGGTCGGGTTCACCACCGATCCGAGCGATGACCGCTCCACCCCATATGCCGGCGACATGGCGAAGGGCTTCAACTGCCCGATCATCCACGTCAACGCCGACGACGTGGAGGCCTGCATCGCCGCGACCCGCCTGGCGATGGCCTACCGCGAGCGGTTCGCGCGCGACGTCGTCATCGACCTGATCGGCTACCGCCGCTACGGCCACAACGAGACCGACGAGCCCGCCTACACGCAGCCGAAGATGGCCGCGCAGATCAAGGAGCACCCGCCGGTCTCCGAGATCTACGCCGAGCGGCTCATCGCGGAGGGCGTCATCTCCCAGGACGACGTTGCCGAGCGACGCGACGCAGTCGCTCTCCGGCCTGCAGGCGACGCTGAAGGGCCTGCGGGCGAAGATGGAGGCCGGCGACTACGAGGACCCGAGCTCCACCGCGCTCGGCACCGGCGAGCTCGACCGGACCAAGAGCCCAGAGGTCGACACCGCGGTCTCCGAGAAGCGCCTGCGCACCCTCAACGAGGAGCTGCTGCGGGTGCCGGACAGCTTCACGATCCACCGCAAGCTGCGCAAGCCGCTGCTGAGCCGGATCGAGAAGCTCGACTCGGGCGAGATCGAGTACGGCCACGCCGAGGCGCTCGCGTTCGCCTCGCTGCTGACCGAGGGCACGCACATCCGCCTGACCGGCCAGGACACCGAGCGCGGGACGTTCTCGCACCGCCACATGGCGCTGCACGACGAGAACACGGGCCTGCGCTACGTCCCGATCCAGAACCTGACCGGTGCGCCTCGCCCCGATGGAGCTGCACAACAGCCCGCTCTCGGAGGCCGCCTGCCTCGGGTTCGAGTACGGGTACTCGGCCGCCTCGCCCGAATCGCTGATCCTCTGGGAGGCGCAGTTCGGCGACTTCGTCAACTCCGCCCAGGTGATCGTCGACCAGTTCATCGCCGCCGGCGAGTCGAAGTGGGGCCAGACGACGCGGCTGACCCTGCTGCTGCCCCACGGCTACGAGGGCGCGGGCCCGGAGCACTCGAGCGCGCGCATCGAGCGCTTCATCCAGCTCGGCTCCGAGGGCAACATCCGCCTCGCGAACCCGACGAGCGCCGCCCAGTACTTCCACCTGCTGCGCCGCCAGGCGCGGCTCGCGAAGCCGCGGCCGCTGGTCGTCTTCACCCCGAAGGGCCTGCTGCGCCTCCGCGCTGCCGCGAGCTCACTCTCAGACCTGACGACGGGCTCGTTCAAGCTCGTCCTCGACGACCCACGCATCGGCGAAAATCGCGAGCAGGTCGACCGCCTGGTCCTCTGCAGCGGCAAGGTCTTCTACGACATCGACGGCCACGAGCGGCGCGAGTCGCGACCTCGAACGTCGCCGTCGCCCGCGTCGAGCTCCTCTACCCCTTCGCGCGCAACGAGATTCGCGATCTGATCGCAGAGCTACCCGAACCTCAAGAAGATCGTCTGGGCCCAGGAGGAGCCGAAGAACATGGGCGCCTGGAGCGTGATGGCCCGCCGGCTCCCAGAGCTCACCCCTGACGGCGTCGAATACCAATACGTCGGCCGTCCCGCAGCGCTCCAGCCCATCCGAGGGCTACCCGGTGGCGCACCGCCTCGAGCAGGAGCGCATCGTCCTCACCGCCCTGGAGGGCTAAAGCCCCCGCCGAGCGCCGGCCCGGTGGCCAAGGGCAATGAAGGGGCAGCACGGCGTCGTGACCCTTCACCAGCTCACGTCCTGCGGGGTCGGAGAGAAGGGCGTAACCGGGATGCTGCGGCGCGGGGAGTTGCGCCGGGTTCACCGTGGCGTCTACTTGGTCGGTCACACATGAACCCAGCTGACGCCGTTCATGGCCGCCGCGCTCGCCGGCGGGCGCGCCGCGACCGTGTCCCACAGGAGCGGCACGCATCTCTACAAACTTCTCCCCTACCCAGCTAGACCCGGCCCGGTCCACATCACCGTCCCGCGCCGCCGCCGCGTCGGCGATGACCGACTCGTAATCCACGAGACAACCTCCCTCCCTCACTACGAAGTTCGGGACAAGCACGGAATCCCCGTCACCTCACCGCTGCGCACGCTCATCGACTTTGCGGGAAGTGACAGCACCGACGACGAGCTCGAACAGGCCATTGCAGAAGCGTTCGCTCTCGGACTGGTCAATAGGAGGATGCTCCAGCGGGCAGTTGACGCAAGCGCGGGGGCGGCGAGGCGTGGGGCGGATTCGAGCACTGATCGGCGCGGAGCGGCGACCGTCAAGGATCAGGTCAAATCCCGAGCGAGGTAGACGCCTATGCGACGCATTCCTCTCCCTGGGCGTTTGACCGTGATCGCCGCAAGACGACTGACCTCGAGAACCGCGGCCTCAAGGTGCATCGCGTAACCGACATTCAGATCGAGCGGGACCCGAAGCAGCCGTCGCCCACATTCAGGCGAGGCTTCGCGCTCTTGCCGCCGAGTTACGCCTGGACCGCCGTATAGGTGGTTGAGGCGATCGGACGGCGGATGGCTCTACGCCAGGGCGGCGCGGTGGATCACGGCCGCGACGTACGCCGTGCCGCAGTCCGGGCACGCCGACAACCGCGACCAGGTCCGGTGCTCGTGGCCGCAGCCGTCGCATCGGTAGCTGCGCTCGAAGCCGACCAGGCGGCGGGCCTCGCGAGCAACCGCGCCAGGATCCCTGAGGGTCCGGCCGGTATCGGATGAGTTTGCATTGACCATGGGTAAATCTTCGCCGCAAACCCCGCTTGCTCCCATGGACCCAGGTCCAAGCTTGCCCGTGCCCGCTTGTACGCTCGGGCGATGAGCGCCGAGAGCGAGCCGGTCCTGCGCCAACGCCGGTCCCGGGGCCGACTGTTCGAGCGTGGTCAAGCGTCGCCTCCTACATCGAGCTGGCGCTGTTCGCCGCCCTGATCGTCGTCTGGGTCGCGCCCGGGTCTCGAGGGGCGCGACGGCCGTCCTCGGCCTCGCGCACGGGCTCGGCTTCGTCGCCCTGGCGCTCCTGATCTGGTCGCGGCGATCCGCGTCACGAGGCGCCGTACACGCTGCTGGCCGCGACGCTCACGCCGGTCGGTCCCGTCGGGAGCGTGATCGCGATCCACTACATCGAGCGCAAGTACAACAGAGCCAGAGATCCGCCGGGTAAAAAGGTGGGGCGGGACCGCGAAGGGGGTCACGCGGCCCGCCCCACGTAAAGCCCCCTTAGACCTAACCCCTTGCGGCGGAGTAGTACCCGACCGAGTCGGATGAAACCACGATAACCAACTCGCACGAGTCCCGGCTGCGCGCTCGGCGGCAGATCGGCGGGGCGGGGCTGTGGGAGGCAGGGGGTCCACACGGCCCACGCCACCGCCAGCGCGTCGGTAGCCAGGGAGGGATGCCGACGCGATCGCCCCCGGAGGCGGGACTGGCCGGGGACGAGTCTCGCAAGTGTCCCTGAGGCGCCGATTCTCTTCCATCTGCCCACCCCGGCTGTCAATGGTGCAAACCGGCGTTTGGATGCGGCTTAGCGGAGGTCCCGCAAGACCCGGTGGAGGATCCCGCCGTTGCGGAAGTAGCTGACCTCGTTCGGAGTGTCGAGCCGCACGCGTCGCCTCGAACACAAACGTTCCGCCCGCCTCCTCCGCTTCGCGTCCGGGGGCGGCCGGGTCAGCCGCAGGGTCGGCACCGTGACCTCGACCGTCTTCGCCTCGCCGTCCTCGAGGTCGCCGATCGTCGATCGTCTCCTCGCCGGTCGAGGCCCAGCGACTGCGCGGTCTCGCCCTCGGGGAGCTGCAGCGGCAGCACGCCCATGCCGATCAGGTTGGAGCGGTGGATGCGCTCGAAGCTCTCGGCGAGCACCGCGCGGACGCCGAGCAGCGCCGTTCCCTTGGCCGCCCAGTCGCGCGACGAGCCCGAGCCGTACTCCTTGCCGGCGAGCACGACGAGCGGCACGCCCTCCTCCGCGTAGGCCATCGCCGCCTCGTAGATCGTCGTCTCCTCGCCGTCGGGGAAGTGGCGGGTGAACCCGCCCTCGCGCTCGACGAGCTTGTTGCGCAGGCGGACGTTGGCGAAGGTGCCGCGGATCATCACCTCGTGGTTGCCGCGGCGCGAGCCGTATGAGTTGAAGTCGCGCGGCTCGACTCCGTTGTCGATCAGCCACTCCCCCGCCGGGCTTGCCTTCTTGATCGCGCCGGCTGGCGAGATGTGGTCGGTGGTGACGCTGTCGCCGAGCACCGCGAGCACTCGCGCGCCCGGAGATCGGCTCGATCGGCGCTGCGGCTCGGCGTCCATGCCCTCGAAGAAGGAGGGCTTGCGCACGTAGGTCGAGTCCGGCCAGGTGTAGCGGTCGCCCTCGGGGGTGTCGAGCTCGCGCCAGCGGTCGTCGCCGGTGAAGACGTCGGCGTAGCTTCGCTCGAACATCTCCTGGCGCACGGCCTCGGCGACCGTCGACTTGATCTCCTCCGAGGTCGGCCAGATGTCGGCGAGGTGGACCGGGTTGCCGTCGGCGTCCTCGCCGAGGGAGTCGTTGAGCAGGTCGATGTCCATCCGCCCCGCGAGCGCGTAGGCGACGCACAGCGGCGGCGAGGCGAGGTAGTTGTTGCGCACGTCCTGGTTGATCCGCCCCTCGAAGTTGCGGTTGCCCGACAGCACCGCGCAGACGACGAGGTCGTTCGCGTTGACCGCCTCGGAGATCTCCTCCGGCAGCGGGCCGCGAGTTGCCGATGCAGGTGGTGCAGCCGTAGCCGACGAGGTTGAAGCCGAGCTCGTCCAGGTACTCGTCGAGGCCGGCGCGCTCGAGGTACTCGGTGACGACGGTCGAGCCCGGCGCGAGCGAGGTCTTCACCCACGGCTGGCTCTGGAGCCCCTTCTCGACCGCCTTGCGGGCGAGAAGCCCGGCGCCGACCATCACCGACGGGTTCGAGGTGTTGGTGCAGCTGGTGATCGCGGCGATCACCACGCGGCCGTGGTCGAGCTCGACCTCCTCGCCGCTCTCGAGCTTGACCATCACCGGCTCGGCCTCGTGCTCGGCGATCGCGGCGAGGCTCTCGCCCTCGTGGCTGTCGGCTCGAACACGCGCGGGCTTGCCCGCCTCGCTCGTCGTGGTCCTCGGCCGGCGGGTCCGACGCCGGGAACGACTCGCGCGATCGCCTCGTCGACGCCGTTGCCGAGCGCCTCGGCGGCGTCGGGGTCGAACTCCGCCAGCGACTCGATGAACGCCGGCTTCGCGTTCGCCAGGGCGATCCGGTCCTGCGGGCGCTTCGGCCCGGCGATCGACGGCTCGACCGCTCGCCGAGGTCCAGGTCGAGCGTGCTCGGTGAAGGTCGGGTCCTCGGAGTCTCGAGTCGTGGAACATCCCCTGCTCGCGCGCGTAGGCGTCGACCAGCTCGATCATCTCCGTCGGCCGGCCGGTGAACTCGAGGTAGCGCAGCGTCTCGCGGTCGACCGGGAAGATCGCGCAGGTCGAGCCGAACTCCGGCGACATGTTCCCGATCGTCGCCCGGTCGGCGAGGCCGAGCGTGTGCAACCCGGGGCCGAAGAACTCGACGAACTTCGAGACGACGCCGCGCTCGCGCAGCATCTCGGTGACGGTGAGGACGAGGTCGGTCGCGGTCGCGCCCTCGGGCAGCTCGCCGTCGAGGCGGAAGCCGATCACCTGCGGCAGCAGCATCGAGATCGGCTGGCCGAGCATCGCCGCCTCGGCCTCGATCCCGCCGACGCCCCAGCCGAGGACGCCGAGCCCGTTGACCATCGTCGTGTGCGAGTCGGTGCCGACGAGCGTGTCGGGGTAGGCCTGCGTGACTCCATCGTCCTCGTGGCTGAAGACGACCTGGCTCAGGTACTCGAGGTTGACCTGGTGGCAGATCCCGGTCGCCGGCGGGACGACGCGGAAGTTGTCGAACGCCTGCTGGCCCCAGCGCAGGAAGGCGTAGCGCTCGCGGTTGCGCTCGTAGTCGCGGTCGGCGTTGATGTCGAAGGCGCGGGCGTTGCCGAAGGCGTCGACCTGGACGGAGTGGTCGATCACGAGGTCGACCGGCACGAGCGGGTTGATCTTCGACGCATCGGAGCCGAGCTCGTCCATCGCGTCGCGCATCGCGGCAAGGTCGACGATCGCCGGCACGCCGGTGAAGTCCTGCATGAGCACGCGGGCGGGCTGAAACGGGATCTCTTCGCTCGGCTCGGCCTTCGCGTCCCAGGACGCGATCGTCTCGACGTCCTTGGCCTCCACGCCGGAATCCCCGCCCTCGAGGCGCAACGTGTTCTCGAGCAGGACCTTCAGCGAATACGGCAGCCGGGCGACGTCGAACTTCTCCTGAAGCGCGTCGAGCCGGAAGATCTCGTACTCGGTGTCCCCCACCGACAACGTGCTCTTGGAAGAGAAGGAATCGCTCATGGATTCAGTATCGCAACCCCGCCTTGACCGGGCGCAGCGTTTGGAGGAGAGTGATGCGAGAGCCAAGGAAGGGGTCCGATGAATGGTTTGATCACGTACGTCCGCCGCCACCACGTTGGCCTGCTCGCACTCGTGATCGTGTGCGCCACGAGCACCGCCTACGCCGCCGGCCTGGCCAAGAACTCGGTCAAGTCCAGGCAGATAAAGAACGGTTCGGTGCGGTCGGTGGATGTAGCCGACGGTGGGCTGACGGGAATTGACATCGCCGACGGCGGCCTACTGGGCGCCGATCTCGCGGGAGGGTCGGTCGGGACCGGCCAGCTCGCCGATGGCGCCGCGACCGCGAGCAAGATCGGCGACGGCGCGATCAGTGGGGTAAAGCTCGGGAACGGTGCGGTCCTGCGCGACAAGGTCGCGGATGGTGCGATCGATGAGACGAAGATCGCCGACGGAGCCGTGGGCGCCGCGCAGATCGCGGAAGGCGCCGTCAACGGAGCGAAGATCGCCGACGGCACCGTCGGCGCTGCCGAGCTTGATCCCGACTCAGTCGCCGATGTGATCTCGCGCAGCAACACGCTTCCAAACGACAGCTCCTCTCACGACCTGCTGGTGGTGCCGGGTTTCGGGACGATGCGCCTCTCGTGCACCGCACCGACGGGATTTAGCGCCTTCTACGCGCTCAACAGCACGGACACCGAGAGCGCCGACCTCTTCGGCACAGACCTCCTCGACAACACCCCGGTCGGCGCGGCGGGAATTACAGGCACCTCCGGCGGCGTCGGCTATAGCGGATCCGGCATCACGCGAATGCACGTGGAGGTGCACGCGTCCACCGCTGCTCGAGTCCTCCGGATCGAGCTCTATGCGACCCCGGGCGGAAGCTTCTGCCCGTACTGGCTCGAGGCGGTCGTGGATCACAACGACGCCTGAGCCTCAGCTCAGAGTCCGGCCGACGAGACCCGCGTGCGCGGCGACATCGGCCGCGTACCGGGCGAAGTCGGACGCGAAGAGCGCCTGCGGCCCGTCGCAGAGCGCGTGCTCAGGATCCTGATGGACCTCGACGATGATCCCGTCAGCGCCGACCGCGGCGGCTGCCCTCGAGAGCGGTTCGACCAGGCGGCGGTCGCCGGCGGCGTGGGAAGGGTCCACGATCACCGGCAGGTGCGAGTGCAGCTTCAGCCACGGCACGGCGCCGAGGTCGAGCGTGAAGCGTGTCGCCGTCTCGAATGTGCGGATTCCGCGCTCGCAGAGGATCACCGCCTCGTTGCCCTCCTTGAGAACGTAATCGGCCGCCTGCAGCAGCTCGTCGAGTGAGGAGCTGAGCCCGCGCTTGAGGAGCGTCGGCTTGCCGAGGCGGCCGGCTACCTCCAGCAGCGCGTAGTTCTGCATGTTGCGCGCGCCGATCTGCACAACGTCGGCGTGCTCGGCGATCAGCTCGGCGTGGGTCGGGTCGAGCAGCTCGGTGACGATCGGCAGGCCGGTCGCCTCGCGCGCCTCGGCGAGGATCTCGAGGCCCTCGGCGCCCAGGCCCTTGAACGCGAACGGTGAGGTGCGCGGCTTGAAGGCGCCGCCGCGCAGCATCGCCGCGCCGCCCGCCTTGACCGCCTCGGCGACGGCGAGCGTCTGCTCGCGCGACTCGACTGTGCACGGGCCCGCGATCAGGCAGAACGTTTCGGGAGAGCCGACGACCCGGCCGCCGATCTCGAGCACGGTGGGCTCGTGATGGCTGAGTTCCGAGCTCGCCAGCTTGTAGGGCCGGGAGATCGGGACGACGCGGTCGACTCCCGGCATCCCCTCCAGGCCGAGCTCGGCGACGCCCTCGGGATCGCCGATCGCGCCGATCGCGGTGGTCAGCTCGCCTGGCATGACCACGACGTGCACGCCGGTCGTCTCCAGCCGCTCGCGGACGGCGTCGATCTGCGCGTCCGAGGCCCCGGGTGTCATCACGACCATCACGCGCGGGAGTATCGCGCCGCGCAAAATCCGGCGATCGCCGGAAAGTCGTCGCTGCGGAGGCGGAAACCCGGCGATCGCCGGATTTTCGATCCGCTTGGGCGCGGTGCGATGCCCCGAGCGCGGGCTAGCGCTTGTCGGTCTGGCCGCTCGCGATGCCCTCGGCGACCTTGGCCGCGGTGCCGCCGGCCACTCGGCCCGAGAGCTCGGGCGCGTTGGCGGCCATCGCCGTGAGCGCGCGCTGGCGGATCGGGGCGACGCTGACCTCGCCGCGGTTGCGCTCGATCGCGCGGACCACGGCGGCACCGACCTGCTCGGACGTGCCCGTGCCCATCATCGCCGGGACCGAGGCACCGGAGTCGGCGAACATGCCGGCGTCGCGGATCGCCCCGGGCATTACGACGGAGACGCCGACGCCGCTTGCTCGCAGATCCTCGCGCAGCGCGAGGGCGAACCCGCGGAGGCCGAACTTGGTCGCGCAGTACAGCGACGCGCGCGCCGTGGCCGCCTTGCCCGATAGCGAGGAGATGAAGACGAGGTGCCCGGCGCCCCGATCGACCAGGCGGGGAACCAGCTCGCGCGACATCCGGATCGGCGCCTCGAGGTTGACCCGAAGTGCCCGTTCGAGTTGCTCCTGGCTGAAGCTCTCCAGCACGCCGGACGCGGGCAGCGCCGCGTTCGCGACGAGGACGTCGATCTCGCCCGCAGCTTCGAGCAGGCGCAGCGCCTCGCCCTCGTTGGCGAGGTCGGCGACGATCGTGCGGTGCGGGCCACCCGGGAGGCCGAGCGCGAGCTCGTCGAGATCGGCCTGGCGGCGCGAGCTGAGGATGAGCTTGGCGCCGCGCTCGCCCAGTGCCGTGGCGATCGCGCGGCCGAGGCCGCCGGTGGCGCCGGTGAGCAGAACCGTCTTGCCCTCGAGCTTCATCGCCCTGAACCTACTCGACCGGCGCGTGTCAGGCCCGTGGGTCCTAGCCTGCTGCGCCGTGCGTCGCTTACTCATCCTCGCCACTCTCGCGGTCGCGGTTTCGGCCGCGCCGGCGACGGCGGATGTGCTCCAGGCGCAGGACGTGCTCGCCCCGGGCCAGAGCGGCTATGTCTCGATTTCCGGCGTGGCTGACGGGACCGGCTCCCCGCACCTGACCGACCAGGTCGGCCTCTTCGAGAACTTCGATTACAAGTCGCAGATGTTCGACCAGCCGGGGTCGACGGAGACGCCCCGCGCCGGCGTCTCGATCACCCGCGACACCTACGGCGTCCCGGCGATCACCGGCGACACCGACGCGAACGCCTGGTGGGGCGTCGGCTACGCCGTCGCGCAGGACCGCCTCTTCCAGCTCGACCTCTTCCGGCGCGCGACCAGCGGACGGCTAGCCGAGATCCTCGGTTCCACCTACCTCGACGACGACCTCATCGCCCGGCGCGACTACTACACGGACGCCGAGATCGATCAGATGCTCGCCAAGATCCCGCCGCCGCTCCTCGCGCGTCTCGAGGCCTATCGCGACGGGATCAACGCCTGGATCGAGCACGTCTCCTCGCCCGGCCTGCCCGACATGCCCGGCGAGTTCGTGGCCCTCGCGGACCTGCCGATCCAGCCGTGGACGCTCGAGGACAGCGCGCGCATCGGCGTGTACCTCGCGCGCACGGTCCCGTCGAGCAACGGCCGCGAGCTCGACAACGCCAACGACCTCGCCGCCCTCGGCCCCAACGACTTCAACGAGATGCTTCCCGTCGAGTCCAAGCATCCGCGGCTGACGATCCCGCCGAGCGAGGGCAAGTTCCCCTCGGATCCCGGGCGCACGCACGCCGACGAGCGCAGGGGCTTCAAGCGCACTCAGCGGTACCTCGACGGCGTCGACCTCTCCGGCGTCACCGACACCGCGACTCAGATCCCGGTGCAGACGCAGACGGCCGGTGCTCCCGGTGCGGGCCTGACGTCGATCCTCCCCCACGGCGGCTCGTTCATGTGGGCGATCTCCGACAAGGCCAACAAGCGCGCCTACCTCTACAACGGCCCGCAGCTGGGCTTCTCGATCCCCGAACTGTTCGTGGAGTTCGAGCTGCACTCGCCGTCGCAACCCGACCTGCGCGGCGTGAGCGCCGCCGGCGTGCCGCTGGTGGGGATCGGGCACAACGACCACCTCGCCTGGGGCTTCACCTCCGGACTCTCCGACAACGACGACCTCTACGTCGACAAGCTGACGGGCAACGACACGTATGAGTTCCACGGCAAGGAGCGCAAGCTCGACTGCCGTGACGAGGTCTTCACCTACAACACGCCCGCGACCGACCTCCCCGACCTCATCACCTCACCCGGCGCCCCGTCGGGGTCGGTCACCCAGCAGATCTGCCGCGACGTGCACGGGCCGGTCGAGTACTCCGGAAACGGCGTTGTCCTCAGCCGCCGCTTCGCCGCCTGGAAGCGCGAGCTCGAGACGATCGTCGGCCTCTCCCAGCTCAACGACGCGACCACCGTGAAGGCGGCCGACAAGGCGATGCTGCACGTCACCTGGAACGAGAACGTGATCGCCGCCGACGACCGCGGGAACATCGGCTTCTGGCATCCGGGCCTGCACCCGCTGCGCCCGAAGCGCTGGGACGAGCGCCTTCCCTATCCCGGCGACGGCCGCGCCGAGTGGGCCGGCTACCTCCCGCGCAAGGACAACCCGCACGTGATCGACCCGAAGCAGGGCTGGCTCACCAACTGGAACAACCTGCCCTCCGCGGGCTGGACCAACGGCGACTCGGAGGCGCTCGAGCGCCTCGCCGGCCCGCTTCACCGCGTGCGGATCCTGCAGAAGCTGGTGAGCAAGGTCGCAAAGCACCCCAGCTACGAGCGGTCGACCGCGATCGTGAAGACCTCCGGCACGCACGCCCAGCAGTTCCCGTTCGTGGATCGCAAGCGGCTGAAGCAGGCCAAGCGGCTCGCGAAGGGGCCCGGGCGCGCCGCACTGGCTGCCCTGCTGAAGTGGGACGGCAGCTATGCGGAGACCGATGCCGCCGGGACGGTCGACCCCGGTGTCGCGATCTGGGAGGAGTTCAAGGCGCAGTTGCAGGGCGTGCTGATCCGCCCGATGGCGGATGCCGATGCCGCCGAGGACCTCGGTGGATCGACCGGCATGTCCCACCAGTTCGACATCACCAACGGCGAGTCGCTCGCGCTGCGCACGCTCGACGCCCGCGGCTACGCGAAGGCCGCCAACGCAGCGGCGACGGCGCTGACGACCCGGTTCGGCAGCGCCGACCCCGCCGCCTGGCGCGAGCCCCGCCGGATGTATGAGGTCTCGGCGCAGGGCGCCGCGTCCTCCCCGGATCTGCCGTTCTTCGACCGCGGCACCTGGAACCAGTCGGTAGAACTCGGGCGAGGGTCGGCGATGAAGCTCTACATCTGCTGGGGAACCTTCCAGACGCTGCGGCCTGGCGGGCATCCGTGCGCAACGCCTACAAGGCCCTGCGCAATGCCGGCTACGACCCGGAACTCGAGAAGGTCCACGGCCTCGGCATCGGCCCGCGTTCCTCAACGTGATGACGGACGGCCGCCGCGAGGTCGAGAAGCTCACCGGCCAGCGCGAGGTCCCCGTCCTGGTCACCGACAGCGGCGAAATCATCCAGGACAGCGCCAACATCAAGGCCTGGGCGGAGGCCCACCCGGCCACCTAGCCCGCGCCGAAAGGCGGCTCGCTCGCGACATCCGCGATTCAGCCGCCTTTCGCTCCGGAATCGACGCAGGATTCGTTGCGGGACCATGCCTCCCCAGGCGTGGCGGCCTCACACCCGTTATTGCCCGAATCGCTACCGCGCCCCGCGACACACGGCTTGAACAAGCCGAATTAGCCTCTTTGTGAGCGTTTCTACACGCAATTGTGAGCAGGTCTTTGCACTTCGCTGTCGAATTGTGTAGGCTGCCGCAACTCGATAATCGGTAAAGCCGAATTCTGCCCGATGTGACCAGCTGAAGGCAGAGAGCGGGGGAACCAAGCGTTTGGGGCGAACCCACCGGATGGTGGGGGCGCAGGCTCTTTCAGCACCAGCCCGTCAGCTAACCCCGTAGGCCGACGAAGGAGAAGCGCAAACGTTGACCTACACAGGATTTCGGGCAGGGACGGGATCCAGTATCAAGACGCCGTATGCGGATCACGGTTGCCGCGGGAGCGGTCGCCGCGGCGCTCGCCTGCCCATCGCGCGGCCCGCGAGCACGGGCAGCGGCGGCGTTGGGATGGGCGGCACCGGGACGACCCCGCCGACCGCGGGCACGACCACCGCCGGCCCCAAGGCGAAGCTCAAGCACGGCTTCGCGATTCCGCCGGCGAGCGCACCGCGCAAGGTCAAGCTGGCGATCGACGTCCGCCAACGAGATCGTCAAGGGCCACCCCTACTGCATGGGCGGCGGGCACGCGCCGCCGGCGTCGACCGCTGCTACGACTGCTCCGGCTCGGTCAGCTACGCGCTCACCGGCGCCGGACTGCTCGACGCCGCGATGCCCTCCGGCTCGTTCATGGGCCGCGGCTGGGGCAAGCCGTGGCACCGGGAAGTGGATCACGACCTACGCCAACGAGGGTCACATGTACGCGGTGATCGCCGGCCTGCGGCTCGACACCTCCGACACCGTCGGCGACGGCCCCGGATGGAGCAAGGTGATGCGCCCGCCGAGCGGCTTCGAAGCGCGCCACCCGCTCGGCTCTGGGCGTTCGATCGATCGATCGCGCGCGCTCCTGCGACGCGGACGCCGAGTCGCGCCGCCGTTGAGGCGCCTTATTGCGGCGGTCGTGATTCCGAATAGCTGAGCCGCGATCGTCGCGCCAGAATGGCGCGATGGCGGACGGGCAGGAGCGACCGACGAGGAGCGCTTTCGCGACGGCGTCTCGCGCCGGCATCCCCTACGCCGTCGCGTGCTTGCTGCTCGCGATCTCCTTCGGCGTGCTCGCGCAGCCGCTGATGGGCGACGTCGCGCCGATCGTGATGTCGGTGTTCGTCTTCGCGGGCTCGGCCCAGTTCGCCTCGACCGCGGTCCTCGCGGCCGGCGGCGGCGCCGGCGCTGCGATCGCGGCCGGGATCCTGCTCAACCTCCGCTACGTCCCGATGGGCATCGCGCTCGCGCCGTCGCTCAGCGGCGGCGCGCTGCGCCGCGCGGCGATCGGGCAGGCGATGATCGACTTCTCGTGGGCCGCGGCGAGCCGCGGCGGCGGCGAGCTTCGACTGGCGTTTCATGCTCGGGGCGACCGCGCCCTCCTACCCGGCTGGGTCGCGGGCACCGTCGTCGGCGTCTTCGCCGGCGACCTGATCGGCGACCCCGCAGGCGCTCGGACTCGACGCGCTCTTCCCGGCGTTCTTTCTCTGCCTGCTGGTCGAGGGCGAGCTGCGGCCGGGCCTGCCGCGCGGTCGTTGCCGGGCTCGGGCAGCCTGATCGCCCTCGTCCTGATCCCGTTCACCCCCGCCGGAGTGCCGGTGATCGCGGCCTCGGCGGCGGCGCTGCTGGGCCTGCGCGCCGCCACGGCCGCGCCGGTCGCCGGGAAGCGCTGAGGAGCGGCGCAGGCAGCCGAGCTGAGCCGCGCGTTGAGCGTCTGGCATCACAGATCGCGCGTGCCTGACCGTCGCCACCGCGGCCATCCGCGCCTCCGGGCCGGTGCTGCTCGGCGGACGCGAGCATGCCGCGCGCGATCCAGGGCGTGATCGCGCTCGTCGCCCCCGCCCTGCTCGCTGCGCTCGTCGTGGTCGAGACGCTCGGCGCGCCGGAGGGCGGCTCGCTTCGAGCTCGACGCGCGGCTCGCCGGCGTCGGCGGCGGCGGCCATCGCCCTGTGGGCTGCGCGCCTCGGCGCTTCCGTGGTCGCCCTGGCAGCGATCGTCACCGCGCTCTCGCGCCGGTCTCCTAGGTCTGACCCGCTCTGGCCTATTCGGCGTGCGGCGCGCCGATCTTTGTCCGGCCGAGAGTGGCACGGCTTCGACGGTTCGGATAGCGTCAGCGCGGTTGGAACCGGCCAGCGTTTGTACGCAATGGAGCAGTTGACGAGCTCCGACCGTCGCATCGGAGGGGGAAGCGTCGGCCGCCGCGAGCGCGGCCCCGCCGACATCCGCCTGCAGCGGCGGTCCGCAAGGCCTACGGCGACGTCGTTGCCGTCGCCGGGATCGACCTCGAGGTCGCGCGCGGCGAGTTCTTCACGATGCTCGGCCCCTCCGGCTCGGGCAAGACGACGACGCTGCGGATGATCGCCGGCTTCGAGCTGCCCGACGCTGGCACGATCGAGCTCGCGGGCACGCGACGTCGGCGATCTCGCCCCCGTACGACCGCGAGGTCAACACCGTCTTCCAGGACTACGCGCTCTTCCCGCACATGACCGTCGGCGAGAACGTCGAGTACGGGCTGCGGGTCAAGCAGGTCGCCAAGGATGAGCGCGCGCGCCGCCGCGATGAGGCGCTCGAGATGGTCCGCCTCGACCGGCTACGCGCGACCGCAAGCCGTCGGAGCTGTCCGGCGGCCAGCGCCAGCGCGTCGCCCTCGCGCGCTCGATCGTCAACCGCCCGCGGGTCCTGCTGCTCGACGAGCCGCTCGGCGCGCTTGACCTGAAGCTGCGCGAGCAGATGCAGGTCGAGCTCAAGCAGATCCAGGGCGAGGTCGGGATCACGTTCGTCTACGTCACCCACGACCAGGAGGAGGCGCTGACGATGTCCGACCGCATCGCGGTCTTCAACGAGGGGCGGATCGAGCAGGTCGGCACGCCCGCCGAGGTCTACGAGGAGCCCTCGAGCCGCGTTCGTCTCCGGCTTCGTCGGCGTCTCGAACGTGATCGAGCGCGACGGCCGGAGCTTCACGGTCCGCCCCGAGAAGGTCCGGCTGCTCGAGCCCGGGCGACCCCACCGAGGGCCTCGAGACCGAGAAGGGCACGGATTCGCGACGTCGCCTACGCGGGGATGATCACCCGCTACCTCGTCGTCCTCGACGCGGGTGGAGAGCTTCAAGTCGTCCGCCAGAACCTCGAGACGTCCTCAGCGCAGGCGCTCGAGCAGGTCGGGACGCGAGGTGGTCGTCGGTTGGCGGCCAGAACACACGATCGCGGTCTCGTCCGCGACCGAGAGAGGAGACAAGTGATGCGTCAGAACGCGGGAAATCCCGCCAAGGTCGCCTGGCTCGTGATCGCGGGTCTGCTCGCGTTCATGGCCGCGTTCGCGATCGGTTGCGGGTCGAGCGACAGCGGCTCGAGCAACCGCCAGCGTCGGACATGCCGACCTCGGTCGGCAAGGGCGAGGGCGAGCTCAACCTGATCGCCTGGGCCGGATACGTCGAGGACGGCTCCAACGATCCGAAGGTCGACTGGGTCACGCGACTTCGAGAAGCAGACCGGCTGCCAGGTCAACGTCAAGGTCGCCGGCACCTCCGACGAGATGGTCGACCTGATGCGGACGCGGCCAGTACGACGGCGTCTCGGCGTCGGGCAACGCCTCCCTGCGGCTGATCGACGGCGGCGACGTCGCCGCCGGTCAACGTCGACCTGGTCCCGAACTACAAGACGGTCTTCGACGACCTCAAGAACCAGCCGTACAACACGGTCGACGGCGTCCACTACGGCATCCCGCACGGCCGCGGGGCGAACCTGCTGATGTGGAACACCGACAGACGTCAAGCCGGCGCCGACCTCGTGGGACGTGATGCTCGACCCGAACAAGGCGCCGCAGTACTCCGGCAAGATCAGCGCCTACGACGACCCGATCTACATCGCCGACGCGGCGGTGTACCTGAAGGCCCACCAGCCGGACCTCGGGATCGACAACCCGTACGAGCTCGACCAGGATCAGTTCAACGCCGCGGTCGATCTGCTCAAGCAGCAGAAGCCGAACGTCGGCGAGTACTGGTCGGACGCGCTCAAGCAGATCTCGGCGTTCACCAACGGCGACGATCAGGTCGGCACCACCTGGCAGTACCAGTACTTCGCGCTCAAGGGCGACGGGCAGCCGGTCGCGGCGAGCCCCGCGTCGCAGGGCTTCCTGCCACAGGAGGGCGCGACGGGATGGTCGGACACCTGGATGATGAGCTCCCAGGCCGCCCATCCCAACTGCATGTACATGTGGATGAACCACATCATCGACCCGAAGGTCAACGCTCAGGTTGCCGAGTGGTTCGGCGAGGCGCCCGGCGCAGTCGAAGGCGTGCGACTTCACCTCCGATCCGAAGTTCTGCGACGACTACCACGCAGCGGATCCGAAGTTCTGGAGCCGCGTCTACTACTGGATCACCCCGGTGGCGGACTGCGGTGACGACCGCGGCTCAGACGTGCATGGACTACAACGACTGGGTCTCGGCCTGGACCGAGATCAAGGGGTAGTCCCAAGGCCGTGGAAGCCGGTGTACTGACACCGGCACCGAGGAGGTCGGTCGGCAGCAGGCTGGCCGACCTCTTCCATGGCCGCCGCCGGCTGCAGCTCGGCACGCTGCTCGCCGGACCGATCGGCTGGCTGGTGATCGGCTACCTCGGGCTCGCTCGCCGTCCTGCTGGTCGCCTCGTTCTGGAGCGTCGACGCGCTCAGCGGCGAGACGCAGCACAGCGCTTCACGCCTCGACAACTACAAGGAGCTGGTCGACACCAGCCGGTCTACAAGGACGTGGCCGTGCGGACGATCGGGATCGCCGGCGGCGGCGACGCGTCACGGACATCCTCCTCGCGCTGCCGATCGCCTTCTACATGGCCAAGGTTGCGAGCCCGCGGGCAAAGGGCGTGCTGGTGGTGGCCGTGCTGATGCCGCTGTGGTCGTTCTACCTGGTCAAGGTCTACGCCTGGCGGACGATGCTGTCCGCCGGCGGTGTGATCAACTGGGCCCTCGACCCGCTCGGGCTCCACGGCCCCGGCTACGGCACCACCGCCGTCTGGCTGGTCGAGAGCTACCTCTGGCTGCCGTTCATGATCATCCCGATCTACGCCGGGCTCGAGCGGATCCCGAACTCGCTGCTCAACGCCTCCGACGACCTCGGCGCGAAGCCGTGGACGACGATCCGGCGGGTGATCTTGCCGCTCGCCTTCCCGGCGATCGTCGCCGGCTCGATCTTCACCTTCTCGCTGACCCTCGGCGACTACATCACGCCGTCGCTGGTCTCCCCCGACACGCAGTTCATCGGCAACGTCGTCAAGTCGAACATCACCAACAACCTGCCGCTCGCATCGGCCTTCGCGATGGTGCCGATCGTCGTGATGGTCGTCTACCTGTTGATCGCCGGCAGCCTGGGAGCGTTCGAACATCTATGAGGCTCTTCGCGCGCAACGCGCATCGTGCTGCGGATCGGCGTCGGCGATCACGCTGGCGTTCATCTACCTGCCCGCTGCTGATCATCGCGCTCTACGCGTTCAACGGCAGCCCGACCCTCGCGCTGGCCGCCGTCGGACCTGACGACGCACTGGTTCGGGAGGCGATCCACAACCAGGGCGCGCGCGACGCGTTCGTGACCTCGATCAAGGTCGGCGCGGTGGCGACCGCGATCGCGCTGCGTGCTCGGGACGCTGGCGTCGTTCGCCGTCAGCCGTTACCCGTTCTTCGGCCGCGAGACGATCTCGTTCCTGGTCGTCCTGCCGATCGCGCTGCCCGGCATCGTCACCGGCATCGCGCTCTCCGACACGTTCACGCAGGTCCTCGGGATCGACCTCGGTTTCCTCACGGTGGTCGTCGGCCATGCGACCTTCTGCATCGTCCTCGTCTACAACAACGTCGCTCGCCACGCCTGCGCCGCGTCTCGGGCTAGTTCGAGGAAGCCTCGGCCGACCTCGGCGCCCACACCTGGCAGACGTTCCGCCACGTCACGTCGCCCGAACATGCAGACCGCGCTGGTCGCCGGCGCGCTGCTCGCGTTCGCGCTGTCGCTTCGACGAGATCATCGTCACCACGTTCACCCTCGGCGCCGGCTCCGAGACGCTGCCGATCTGGATCTTCTCCAACCTCTTCCGGCCCGAACCAGGTCCCGATCGTCAACGTCGTCGCGGTGCTGGTCGTCCTGATCTCGATCATCCCCGTCTACCTCGCCCACCGGCTCACCCGCGACGAGGGCGCTGCCACCCCGGGCGGCCGCGCCGCGGCACCGACCGCCACCTCGACGATGGCCGAGGCGGGCGCCGTTCCGTAGCTAGACGGTCCAGCGCTCGAGGTCGCGCAGCCACGCGGCAGCCGTGCCGTCGGACGGCGCGCGCCAGTCGCCGCGCGGCGAGAGCGAGCCGCCGTGCGAGACCTTCGGGCCGTTCGGCATCGCCGAGCGCTTGAACTGCGCGAAGGCGAAGAAGCGCTCGCAGAAGAACTCGAGCCACTTGCGGATCTCAGCCTCCTCGTAGGGGCGCTCCCTCGGGGAAGTTCGGCGGCCATCGCCCGCCTCCGCGTCACGCCAAGCGTGGGAGGCGAGGAAGCCGATCTTCGTCGGCCGGAAGCCGTAGCGAAGAACGTGAAACAGCGTGAAGTCGTGCAGCGCGTAGGGCCCGATGTGCGCCTCGGTCGACTGCAGCTCGTCCCCCGGGCACGAGCTCGGGGCTGATCTCCGTGCCGAGGATCGCGGTCGAGCGTCTCGCCGACGGTCTCGTCGAACTGCTCCGAGCTCACGACCCAGCGGATCAGGTGCTGGATCAGCGTCTTTGGCACGCCGGCGTTGACGTTGTAGTGGCTCATCTGGTCGCCAACGCCGTAGGTCGCCCAGCCGAGCGCGAGCTCGGAGAGGTCGCCGGTGCCGAGCACGATCCCCCCGCGCTGGTTGGCGATGCGGAAGAGGTAGTCGGTGCGCAGCCCGGCCTGCACGTTCTCGAAGGTGACGTCGTAGACCTCCTCCCCGCGCGCGAACGGATGGTCGATCTCCGCGAGCATGAGCCGCGCCGTCTCGGTGATGTCGATCTCCGCTGCTGTCACGCCGAGGTCGCGCATCGAGCTTTATGGCGTTTGCCTTCGTGCCCTCGCTGGTGGCGAAGCCGGGCAGCGTGAAGCCGAGGATGTCCGTGCGCGGGCGGCCGATCCGGTCCATCGCCTTCGCAGCGACGATCAGCGCGTGCGTGGAGTCGAGCCCGCCGGAGACGCCGATCACGACCTTCGTCTCGCCGCCGATCGCCTGCAGGCGTCGCTGCAGGCCGGCGACCTGGATGTTGTAGGCCTCGTAACAGTCCTGCTCGAGGCGGGCCGGATCCGCCGGCACGAACGGGAAGCGCTCGACCTTGCGACGTAGGCCGAGGTCGCCGCCCGGAGGCCCGAGCTCGAAACCGATGCGGCGGAAGCCGGCGAGCCGTTCTGAGTGAGCGCGGCGGTTGTCGTCGAACGTCCCCATCCGCATGCGCTCCTGGCGCAGGAGGTCGAGGTCGACGTCGGCGATCGAGCGGCGCTCGGAGTCCGGGAAGCGCTCCGTCTCGGCGAGCAGGACGCCGTTCTCGTAGATCATCGTCTGGCCGTCCCAGGAGAGGTCGGTCGTCGACTCACCCTCCCCCGCGGCCGCGTAGACGTACGCCGCGAGGCAGCGCGAGGACTGCGAGCGGCACATCAGCTTGCGGTCCTCCGCCCGGCCGACGGTGATCGGACTTCCCGACGGGTTGAAGAGGACGGTGGCGCCCGCCAGCGCCGCCTCGGAGCTCGGCGGAATCGGGATCCACACGTCCTCGCAGACCTCTACGTGGATCACGAGTCCCGGCACGTCCTCGGCCGCAAAGAGCAGGTCCGGCCCGAACGGAACCTCGGTGCCGTTGACGCGGATCTCGCCACCCTCCCCAACACCCGACGCGACCTGTCGGCCCTCGTAGAACTCGCGGTAGGTCGGCATGTACGACTTGGGCGCCACCCCGAGCGCGCGGCCGCGATGGATGACGACGGCGCAGTTGTAGATGCGGTTGCGGTGGCGCAACGGAGCCCCGACGATCAGCACCGAAGGCAGCTCGGCCGAGCCCTCCACGACGGTTGCGACCGCCTGCTCAGCGCCGTCGAGGACCGCGTCCTGGTGAAGCAGATCCTCGATCGAGTAGCCGGTCAGGCACAGCTCGGGAAAGAGGGCGACCGCGACGCCGTCGGCGGCGCACTCACCCGCAACCCGCAGGACCGTCTGTGCGTTCGCGGCGGGGTCGGCAACCGCCACGGGCGCGGTGCACGCGGCTATTCGCGCGAATCCCTGCTCGTAGATGCTTCGGAAGTCCATGGGCGGGCAAATGGTTGCGAGATGTCACGTATAGCCACCATCGTCATCGACATGCTGAATCCCTACGACCACGAGGACGCCGACGCGCTCGCTGAGCAAGCCCGTACCCGCATCGAGCCCATCAAACAGCTGATCGCGGCCACGCGCGAGGGCGACGCCGAGCTCGTCTACGTCAACGACAACTACGGCGACTTCAGCGCCACCCGTGGGGACATGGTCGAGAAGGCGCTCGACGGCCAGCCATAGCGCCTTCTACAGCTCGTCGCTGGAGTACATGCTGCGCTCGAATGAGGTCGACACGGTGATCCTTGCCGGCCAGGTGACCGAGCAATGCATCCTCTACTCGGCGCTCGACGCCTACGTGCGCCACTTCACCGTCCGGATCCCCACCGATGCCGTGATCCCGATCAGTCCGGAGCTCGGCGAGGCCGCGCTGCAGATGATGGAGCGCAACATGCGCGCCCACCTGGTCCCAGCGGCCGAGGCGCTGGACGACCCGAGCTAGCGGTCGGCGGCGGCGACCGGCGGTGCGACTTTGCGCCCGAGGTGATCTGTCGGGAACGGTGTCGGGACCTCGTCCTTATCGAGGCTCCGGAGCGCCGCAAGGCGCGCGCCGTCGGATGAGAGCTCGCCGAACTCGAGCGGGATCATCGTCGTGATCCCCTCGTACCAGGCGAACGATGAGCCGAGCGCCGCGATCCAGAACTGGAGGGAGAGCGGATCGCCAAGGAGGTAGGTGACCTCCGCGAGCACGACCGCGGCCAGCAGCGAGGCGCGCGGGCCAGCGAGGGAGATCGAGCGCAGCTGCTTGACCGTCAACCCGACCGGGCTGTAGGCGCAACGAGCGATGTGCGCGTCGGGTTGCTCGTCCTCATCCTCGCGCCGAAGCCGGAAGTAGTCGAAGCCGATCGCCGGGTGCAGGAGCAGATCGAAGCGCCGAAAGTCGCGCATGAAGATCGGCGGCCGGTTGCCCACAACGATCACGGGGCGCTGCCCGGCCCGCGCGACCGCTGCCGCATGACCGAGCTCGTGAACGATCATCAGGATCGGGACCGTCACAAAGCGCGTGACGCAGACGACAACCAGGCACTCCAGCAAGAACCCCGGCATCCACTCCATCGCGCTGACCATCGGCAGGTGCGCGGCCAGCTTGGGTGAACAGGCCGATTCGCGGACGTTTAGGCAGTCGCGGGCGCATCAAGTGGTATCCATGGCCACGGATTAGCCCTCTCCCGAACTGTCCGGCCTCAGTTCCCCTGAGGCCCACTCAGGCCGGACAGTTCAGGGGTTCGGGATTTGGCGATGGCGGCGTTCCGGGTGCGAAGCAAGATCACGGATCGGCGATCTCGCCCGCGGCGCGGCGCCCCGACCGCACTGCGCCCTCCATCAGGGCCGTGAACGGCCCCGCCGTGTGCTCGCCGGCGAACGCGAGCGGGCCCTCGGGAGCGGCGACGGCGGCTGCGATCTCCGGGCTCGACGAGACCGAGTACGCGCCACGGACCCACGGATCGTCGTCCCAGGTGGAGAGGACGGCGCCGTCGCTGAGCAGGGGCAGGTCGGGGCGCAGCTCGCGCAGCGATTCGACCCAGCGCGCCGGGCCGTCCCTGAGCTCGAGGCCCTTCAGAGCCTCGGCCGACCCGGCGAAGCAGCTGACCACCGGCGTCGGCTCATCAGCCTCGCCTGTGGCCGTCCAGCACCACCATCGCTCCGCCACGTTCATCACGGCGCTCGGGGCGACCGGCTCGGCGAGCGGGACAAAGAGCTTCGCGGCGTGGCCGTAACGGACGCTCGCGAAGGCCTCGGTCTTGGCCTCCGGCAGCGGGGGATAGAACTCGATCGCGCTGATCGTGCTGGCGGGAACCGCGATCACGGCGGCATCGGCCTCGACGGCGCGGCCCGACGCGGTCGCGACCCGGACACCCTGGATGCCCCAGCCAATGGCGGTGACGGCGTCGCCCAGCCGCACGCGCTCGCCAAGCCGTTGCGCAAGCGCGAGCGCGATGCCCTGGTTGCCGCCGGCGACGCTTGGCGCCGGCTCGTCGCCGATGTGGGCGAGTCCCGCCATGTCCGTCGCCGGCACCTCGTCGGCTGAACTGGCCGCCGATATCTCAAGCCGAGCCAGGATCGCCTCGCGCGCACCCGGCGCGATCTCCAGCGAGTCGAGGAGCTCCCGCGCGGTGGGCTGATCTCTCAGCGACTCCAGCGCGTCGGCGACAGCAGCGACGCCGATCGCGAGCTCCTCCGGCGTCACGGGCGCACCCCCACGCGGCTCGCGCATCCCATAGCGCATGCCCTTGTCCCACAGGCCGAGACCGAGCTCGCCAGCGAGGGCCGCGACCTCCGTATTGCCGGGGAGGATGAATTCGGCGCCCATCTCGATCACGGCACCGTTCCCCAACGCCCACGACCACGTGCGGCCGCCGACGCGGAAACGCGCCTCGAGCACCTCGACCTCGAGCCCGCGGTCGGCGAGCTCGGTCGCGGCGACGAGCCCCGAGAGACCAGCTCCGATGACTAGCGCAGAACGAGACAGTTGTCCGGGCTCCAACCGATCTTGACCTTCATCCCGGGCTCCCAGCGCTCGTCGACGCGGGCGCGGTGCCAGGCCTGCTCGAGCGCAACGAGGCGAGCCCCATCCCCAAGGCCAACTGTGATCTGCGTCATCACCCCAAGGTAGACGCGCGCTTCGATCGTCCCCTCCATCGAGACCATCTCCGGCGTCACCTCCTCGTCGATAGCGATCTTCTCAGGCCGGATCGAGAGGTTGACCCGGTCGCCGAGATCGAGCTCACCCGGGAGATTCACCGGGATCCGCAAGCCGTTGTCGAGGCGGACCTGGCCGCGATCGGCGACGGACCCCTCAATCAGGTTCGAGATCCCGATGAAGCCGGCGACGAATTCGCCGGTCGGGTGCTCGTAGACCTCCTCCGGCGCGCCGCACTGGGCGACCTTGCCAGCCTCCATCACCGCGATGCGGTCGGACATCGAGAGCGCCTCCTCCTGGTCGTGCGTCACGTAGACGAAGGTGATCCCGACCTCGCGCTGGATCTGCTTGAGCTCGACCTGCATCTGCTTGCGGAGCTTGAGGTCGAGCGCGCCCAGCGGCTCGTCGAGCAGGAGGACCTTCGGCCGGTTGACAAGCGCCCGCGCGAGCGCGACCCGCTGCTTCTGACCGCCGGAGAGCTCGTTCGTGCGCGCGTTGGCGCGTTCGGCGAGATTGACGAGCTCCAGGGCGTCGCCGACGCGCCGCTTGATCTCGTCCTTGGAGACCTTCTTGCGACGCAGCCCGAAGCCGACGTTGTCGGCCACGTCGAGGTGCTCGAAGAGCGCGTAGCTCTGAAAGACCATGTTGACGTCGCGTTTGTAGGGCGGGACCTTCTCCACGGGCTCTCCCTCGAGCTTGATCCGGCCCTCGGTCGGCACCTCGAAGCCCGCGAGCATCCGCAGGGTCGTCGTTTTGCCGCACCCCGACGGGCCGAGCAGGGAGAAGAACTCGCCCTCCCCGATCTCGAGGCTGATGTCATCGACGGCGACGTGGCCGCCGAAGCGTTTGGTCACGTTCTCGATCTCGATCGCTGCGCTCAACTACTCAGCCCTCCCCCGCGGTCAGCACCTTGAAGCCGGACTCGCGCCGGCCGAACAGTCGCGGCAGCAACACCGCGAGCGCGATCGTGCTCAGTGAGACGACCATCATGAGCGTCCCGATCGCGTTGATCGTCGGCGACAGCCCGAAGCGAATCGCCGACCAGATCCTCACCGGCAGCGGCTGCAGGTCCTCGCCGGTGGTGAAGAACGAGAGCACGAAGTCGTCGAACGAGAAGGCGAACGTGAGCAGGCCCGCGGCGACGACCGACGGCCACAGCGCTGGCACGAGCACGAGCCGGACCGACTGCCATCGGGTCGCGCCGAGGTCCATCGCGGCCTCCTCGACCTCCTGGCTGATCGCCGCCATCCGCGCGCGCACAACGATCGTCACGTATGAGATCGAGAACGTGATGTGCGCGAGGACGATCGTCCAGAACGACAGCGCGATGCCGAGCTGGCTGAAGATCAGCAGCGCCGAGATCCCGGTGACGATCTCCGGCACGACGAGTGGGACCAGCATCAGGATGTTGGCGCCGGGCGCCCACTTCGCGCGCGAGCGGACGAGACCGATCGCGAGCATCGTCCCGATCGCCGTGGCAACGACCGCCGTGATCGCCGCGATCTCCAATGACGTGAACAGCGACTGGCGCAGCGAGTCGTCTTCGAGGAACGTCCGATACCACTCGAGCGACCAGCCGTGAAAGACGTTCAGCGACTTGATCGAGTTGAACGAGAAGAGGATCACGACGACGATCGGCGCGAACAGGAACAGGTAGACGAAGAAGGTGAAGAACCTCAGGAAGCGCGGCTTGTCGAAGGAATGACTCGCGCCACGTCCTCGGCTTCGCCTCCGGGCGTGCGCGGCGATGCTCATATCGCCGCCCCCCTGACATCGCGCGCCGCAGAGCGCAGGTAGCCCACCATCCAGACGGCGAGGAACAGCATCATCACCACGGTCAGCGCCGCCCCGAACGGCCAGTTGTTGGCGGCGAAGAACTGATCCTGGATCAGGTTGCCGATCATGTAGGTGTCGGGCCCACCGAGCAGCTGGGCCGAGACGAAGTCACCCACCGACGGCAGGAAGACGAGCACCGACCCGGCGAGGATCCCCTGCTTGGTCTGCGGCAGGGTGACGTGGAGAAAGGTCTGAAGCGGCGTCCCGTAGAGATCCTTGCCGGCCTCGATCACCGATCGATCGAGGCGCTCGATCGAGCCGTAGACGGGCAGGATCATGAACACGAGGTAGCCGTAGGTCAGCCCACCGATGACCGCGTAAGGGGTGTTGATCATCCGGATCGGGTCGTCGATGACCCCGATCGACTTGAGGCCGTTGTTGATCAGACCCTCGTCGGAGAGCAGCGCAACCCACGCGTAGGTGCGCACGAGGTAGTTGACGAAGAACGGGAGCACCAGCAGGGCGATGAGCGCGTTGCGATAGCGGCCGCCGTAGCGGGCGATGTAGTAGGCGACCGGGTAGCCGATCGCCAGGCAGAGCGCCGTCGTGATCCCTGCAAAGAGGACCGATCGCAGCAGGACCGGGATGTAGATCGGGTCGAACGCGTCGCTGTAGTTGTTGAGCTTCGTCGAGTAGACGGCGCGGCCGAGATCGTCGACGAAGCCGAACGACAGCGCGAGCACGAGCACGCACGGAATCGCGAACAGCGCGACGAGCCAGATCCCACCGGGGAGCAGGAACCGGTCCCAGAACCTTCCGGCGCTCATACAAGGCGCCTCAACAGCGGCGCGGCTCGGCTACGCCTCACGCCGCCTTGACCTCCGTGAAGGTGGTCGCCCATAGCCGGCGGGTCGCGGCATCCGCGAGCTTGTACTCCATGCCGCCCGACCCGAGCGCCTCAAGGTCGACGTCGATCGACGGCTCGTCCTTGACGAGCTTCGCGAACTCCTGCTTGCCGCCCTCGCAGGGCATGGGGTAGCCGTTCCAGGCGACGTTCTGCGCCGCGTGCTCGGGCTCGAGCAGCCAGTCGATGAACAGCATCGCGGTGCCCGGGCTGCGCGCGTTGACCGGGATGCACATCAGGTCGGTGCCGACCGGCACGCCCTCGCTGCAGGTCTCGTACTTGTAGAGCTCGGGGTCGTCGACCTGGTTGCGGACGTTGACGATGTCGCCGTTCCAGGCCTGATGCAGGACGGCGGCGCCGGAGACGAGGTTCTGCACGCTGTTCGTGGAGAAGCCGCGCGCGTTTGCCTTCTGGTCGAGCAGCGTCTGCTTGGAGACCTCGAGCTCGTTGGGATCGCCGGTGTTGATGTCGAAGCCGTTGAGCATGTTGGCCTCTCCGATCGCCTCCTCGAAGTCGTCGAGGATGAACATGCGCCCCGCGGCGTCCGGATTCATCATGTCGTTCCAGGAGCCGGTCATCCCCGAGACCTCGTCGTCGCGCCAGGCGATCCCGGTCGTGTAGTACGCGTACGGGACCGACAGGTCGTCCTGCGGGTCCCACCAGGGGTGGTCGTAAAAGTCCGAGACGTTGTCGTTGTTGCGCAGCAGACCCCGGTCGAAGTGCGCGAGCAGGCCCTCCTGATCGAGCCTCGGGACGTACTCGGTCGAGGGCCAGATCAGGTCGTACTGCGCGCCTGAGCGCAGCTTCACGACCATCGCCTCGAGGTTGTCGTAGTTGACCTCGGTGACCTTGACGCCGTACTTGTCCTCGAAGCCCTTCTGCAGGTTCGGGTCCATGTACTGCGCCCAGTTGTAGATCAGGAGGTCGCCGTCGATCTGCGGCTTGATGATCCGTCCCGCCGCCGAGCGGTCGACCGGCCGCTCGACGGTGCAGCCGGCGAGCCCGTAGCCGGCGAGCGCGAGCCCGGCCCCGGCCTGCAGCAGCTCCCGCCTGGAGAGGTCGATGCTCATGCGACGACCTCCTCGGGCACCACCAGCTCGGTCTCGAGCAGGCGCTCGGCGACCTCCACGCAGGTGGCGCGCATCAGGGCCGGGGTCACGACCTTGTCACGGAGGGCGACCTGTACCGCCAGCCCGTCCATGAGGGCCGAGAGCTCGAGCGCGGCGCGGTCGGGGTCCGGCCCCTTGAAGTCGCCGGTTGCCTGGCCCTCGCGGACCACCTCGGCGATCAGCGCCCGCCACCGGTCGTCGAGCCGTTGACGCGACTTGGCAATCTGTGGGTCGCGCAGAGCGCGGGTCCAGATCTCGATCCACAGCTTCCAGTCATCGTCGTCGCCGACCGAGCTCTCGATCAGCGCGACCAGCCGCTCGGACGGACAGTCGAGGTACGCCAGCCTGGCGCGCAGACGTTCGGCGAAGATCTCCTCCGCGAACGTCAGCGCCTCGGCGAGGAGCTCGTCACGCGACTCAAACCAGTAGAGGACGCCGGCGGCGCTGGTGCCGGCGCGCTCGGCGACGTCCGCGATGCGGGTGGCGGCGAAGCCGCGCTCGGCGATCACCTCCGCGGCAGCCGTGAGCAACTGCGGGCGGCGGATGTGCTGGATCTGCGGACGCGGGCTCACGCCCGGACTGGCTCCTTCCCATGCCGGCGGCTCTTTCCTGAACCGCCGTTCAGGAAATCTACTCCCCTGGGCTAGTCGGTGGCGAGGAGAGCCTCAGCGTCAACGCCGAGCGCGTTGGCGAGTTGCTCCGCGATGGTCCGGCGCGCCCGCTCGATGTCCATCTCGGGGTCGCGGACGAGGGCGCGGATGCCGAGTCCGTCGACGAGACCGACCGCCAGGTCCGCGAGCTCTTCGGCCGGTCGGTCGGACTCGAACTCACCGCTCTCGATCCCGGCGGCGATGAAAGTGGCCAACCACTCGCGGTAGCGGCCATAGAGGTCGGCGGCGAGCGGGCGCAACTGCGGGTCGCGGACGGCGCGCAACCACAGCTCGACCCACAGGGTCCAGTCGCGCTCCTGCTCGCCCGGATACGGAAGCGATGCCGCGATCGAGCGTGCGAGACCGCGGCTGGGGCTCGGCTCGCCCTCGGGCTCCTCGGCGAAGCGCTCCGCGCCGGCGCTCTCGAAGGAATGGATGAGCGCCTGCTCGAGCAGCTCCTCACGCGTCGAGAAGTAGTGGTGGACGAGCGCGGTCGAGGCCCCGGCCTTGGTCGCGACACGTGCGATCCGCACGTCGTCGATCCCATCGCTTGCGATCAGGTTGCACGCCGCCTCAAGGATGCGCTCGCGAGCGTCAGTCGCCATGAAGCGACATTATCCGGGCTCACATGCGTCGCCTTGTCCGCCTCGCGCTCGTGCTCGCCTGCGCGGCTGCATCGGGCTGCGGCGGCGGCGACTCCAAGCCCGCCGCGGTCCCGCCCGGCAACGTCGAGCTGCGGGTCATGACCTTCAACGTCTGGTACGGCGGCGTCTCGGTCGACTTCGGCCAGATCGCCGCGGCGATCAACGCAGCGGATCCCGACGTGCTCGGCGTGCAGGAGCCGGAGGCCGATCTGAAACGAATTGCTGAGGCGGCCGGGTATCCGTACGTCGACCCGAGCCTGCATCTGATCTCGCGCTACCCGATCTTCGAGAGCGAGCTCAAGGGCGTGCGCTTCGCCTATGTCGAGGTCGCTCGCGATCAGGTGGTCGCCGTCGAGAACGTGCACCTGACCTGTTGCCCGTACGGGCCGAACCTGGTCGCCGCCGGCAAGACCGTCGAGGACGTGCTCGCGCTCGAGCGCCGCACCCGGCTCCCCGAGGCCGAGAGCTACGCGGCCGTGATGCGCAAGCTGATCGGCGAGGACATCCCGGTGTTCATGACCGGCGATTTCAACTCCCCCTCCTCCCACGATTGGACCCAGGCTGCCGTCGACGCGAGGGGCCTGCCCTACCCGGTCGCAGTGGCCGGCGGCCAAGGCGCTCGCCGACGCCGGCATGCGCGACTCCTATCGCGATGTCCACCCCGATCCCGCGGCGACGCCGGGGCTCACGTGGACCGCCGGCCAGCCGCCCCCGCGCATGCGCCCTTCCGAGACGCACGACCGCATCGACTGGATCCTCGCCGGCGGCCCGTCGACGACGCTCTCAAGCGACGTTGTCGGCGAGACCGGCGGCCCGGACGTCGGCATCGGCATCGACCGCTGGGGCTCCGACCACCGCGCGGTGGTTTCGGAGCTTCAGCGTCCAGCCCGCCCCGGCGCCGTACGCCGTGAGCGCCGATCCCCGCGTGGTCCTCCAGGGCGACCGTGTGACCATCCGTTACACGCTCGCGGGCGGGGGGTCGGGGCGGACCGTCGGGATCATCCCGGGCGGCGGCGGCTCGTCCGAGACCAAGCCGGTTCAGACGATCCCGATCTACGACGCCTCCGACCACATCGCGCCGATGTTCGGGACCGCGCCACTGGCCCCGGGTCCGTACCGCGCGGCGCTGATCGACAAGGACGGATCGCTGCTCGCGACCCAGCCGTTCTGGATCCAGGCGCGCGACGCGCAGCCGGAGATCCGCACCGTGAAGGCGAGCTACGTGCCCGGCGAGCCGATCGCGGTGCGCTGGACGAACGGGCCCGGCAACAAGCTCGACTACGTCGCCGTCTTCCCCGCCAACGAGCCCAGCATGTACGGATACGTGGGCTACAAATACGTCGACGCGAGGCCGGAGGGCGGCTTCGCCCTCACCCGCGAGGATCTAGGTCGTCTTGACCCGGGGAACTACGTCGTGCGGCTGATGCTCGACGACGGCTACTCGGTGATCGCCGAGGCGCCTTTCACCGTCCGCTAGCGACCCGGCACGCGAGACGCGCACGAGCGCGACTCCTGCGGCAAGGAGAAGCGCGACCACGAACGCGGTGACGGCGAGGCCGAAAGCGACGATCGACCAGTTCGGGATCCCCTGCTTGCGCTCGCGTTGCAGGAGCTTGCGATCGTCGCCGAGCTGGCGCTCGAACTGCGGCGGGGCGGGGATCTCCGCGGCCGGGATGGCCGTGTCGGCCGGTGCGAAGACAGGCACCGCGCCCATCCGATCGCCTCGCTGGAGGCGAATCGACGACTTCCACGTGCCCGAGACCGGCAGCGGCGCCGACCGGTAGACCCCGGGCGCGATCTCCGTCAGCGGATCGGTCCGCACCCGCTCGCCACCCTGCCAGGCGGCGGTGTAGAGCCAGTCGGGATCACGGGCGACGTCCGGCGGGTCGAAACGCATCGTTGCGACCACCTCGCGCGGGCCCGAGTCGCTGACTTCCGCGAGGGTCGCCTTCACGCTCGCGTCGGGCGCGGTCGTGTGACCGAGGTAGACGACCACCGCGGCGACGACCGCGAGGCTCGCGCCAGCGGTCCCCCAGCCTCGCCTCGTCGCAACCAGGTCCGAACGGCCGGCCAGGGCGGACGCGCCAAAGGCGCCGAGAAGCCCGCCGGCGACGCCGGCAATCACGCCGAACAGAATCGCCCCCGGGAGCATTCCGCTCGGCCACGGCAACGGCATCCAGATGTGCGACCAGCCGTATTCGGCAATCACCCCGACCGTGCCGCAGGCGATGCCGCTCAGCACACCAAAGCGGAAGGGACGCTCCTTGGTCGCGACGACGAGTGCGAGCGACTCGACGGCAAGCGCCTCGGCGATGTAGAGCGGGAAATGATCGACCGACTCACCGAGCGGTACGGCGACGAGGAACGTGGTCGCTCCGCGCACCACCAGGTAGAAGCCGACGGCCACGAGAGCGCCACCGCGACCAGCGAGCAGCCGCGCCATCGTGAGCGCGACCCCTGCAGCGAACGCGATCAGAACCGGGTGGTAGAGCAGACGAAACTGCGGGACGCCGTAGTCGAACTCGCCCTGGAAGATCGAGAGCCCCGCGAGGATGCCGCCGGTCGCGATCATCAGCCGGAAGCGGTGCGACCCGACCACCGCGAACACCGGGAGCAGCGGCCGCAGCCAGGTCGGCGGCGCGACCAGGGCAGGCGTGTCGCCGGCGGCGCGCTCGGCCCGAACCGCCGCCCTGCCCTCGGCGAGTAGGACGACAACCCCCAGCACCGCGATCACGGCCCCCGACATCATCATCAGGTGAGTGGCGCCCCAGAGCGTGACGTCCTGGCCGAAGAGCCGGTGCGAGATGTCGTCGAGCGGGAAGCCGAGCAGCGCGAAACCCGCCGCGCCGAGGGTGAGCACCCCGCCCACCGGCGCGTACCAGTCGCCGCTGATCCGGACCGCCGAGGAACTCGGACGGCGCCCTGGCGGGGTCGCGACGCAGGCGATCCAGCCCGCAGAAAAGATGCCGAACAATCCCGCGAGCAGGAAGTAGTGCGCCGGGTTGGCCAGCGGGCCTGGGTCGCGCCCGTCGTCGATGTGAAACGACTCGTCCCACGCGAGCCCGAACAGCGCCGGGACGAGGGTGACGAGGGCGAGCAGCGCCGGCGCTCCCGCCCACCCGGGAAGACCGCCGATCGACCGTGACATCTGGTCAACCCATGCGAGGAGCCCACCGCGGCCGCTGCGATAGGCGATCCCGATCCAAACAAGGATGGCGGTCAAGACGAGAGCGGCGACGGTCACAATGGCCACCTGGCCTAGCGCTGCCCCCGCCGCGGGCGGGTCGGATGCGGCGGCTAGCGCAACACCGGACATGCCACGGTTCAATGTATCATCGTTTGATGTCGAATAGACGCCGAAGGCGCACGATCGAGGGCCGGACGGTGGTGATCACTGGGGCGGGGTCGGGAATCGGCCGGGCGCTCGCGCAGCGACTGGCCGGGCGCGGCTGTCCCGTCGCGATCTGCGACCAGGACGAGGCCGGCCTGACCGAGACGGCGGAGACGATCGCGGGCGAGGTGTTCGCCCGCGCCCTTGACGTTCGCGACAGCCACGCCCAGATGGCGTTCGCGGCCGCCGTGCATGAGTGGGCCCCGGCGCCGCTCGGACTCGTCGTCAACAACGCCGGCGTGACCGTTTCGCAACCCGCGGCGGGCGCGGCCCACGAGGACGACGAGTGGGTCTTCGACGTCAACTTCTGGGGCGTCGTCCACGGTACGCGCGCCTACCTGCCGATCCTGCTCGAGCAGGACTCGGGCGTGATCGTCAACGTCTCGAGCGTCTTCGGGCTGATCGGGTGGCCCACCCAGAGCGCCTACTGCGCCTCGAAGTTCGCGGTCCGCGGCTACACCGAGTCACTGCGCCACGAGCTGCGCGATTCGGGCGTCGACGCGGTCACCGTCCATCCGGGCGGAATCAAGACGAACATCGTCCGCCACTCCCGCTTTCACGTCGACGACCGCGGCAACACCGATCGCGGGGAGCTCGAGCGCGACTTCGACAAGGCCGCCAAGACGACACCCGAGCGGGCTGCCGCAACGATCCACGCCGGCGTCGAGGCGGGCAAGGACAGGATCCTGATCGGACCCGATGCGTACGTCCTGTCGGCGCTTGCCCGGACGGTTCCCGTTCGCTACTTCAACGTGATCAAGCGGCTCGAGCCGCTGATCCGGCGCTGAGCGCTCGTTAACGACCCGGCTCAGCTTCTTGATCACTCAAAGCTTGGTGATCAGAGCTGGGAAACGCACACCCCTGTCGATGTCGCTGGGCTGCACCTTGAGCTTGATCTTCGCGACCGCGGCGCCGTTCTTCTCGAGCGAGCCAACGCCTGGCTTACAGGTGAACGGAGCAACGGGTGGGCAGTCCCAGGTGATTAACGTGTCGAGGCCGTCGCCGACCTGGTCGATCGAAACCTTTCCACCGCAAATGAAAGACGTCGCGTTGGCGGCGCAGTCGGGGAAGCTGGCGCTGCCGACATCCTTTTTGCCGTCGAAAAAAGCGAGCCTGACCTTGTCACCGCTGATCGTATGGTGGTCCTTCTTCGTCACCGCCGTGAGGTGAAGGGCCTTGCCCTTCGCCTGGGCGGAGCCGAGGCTGACTGCGAGAAAGCCGGCCGCCAGAGCGGTCAGCAGGACCCCGAACGCGGCTACTCCAAAGCGCCTGTGGTGAATGTGCATCTTGTCTTCCTTCGAGCGGACGCCGAAAGACGAGACGAGTGCGTCAGCGGGTCGCGGGTTCCCTGATCGAGCCATCCTATGGCGGGATCCATCGGCGACGCAAAGACATCGAGAATGCGCTCGGAGAAGAAGGGCTGCCTCTCGTCCAACGCGAGTCTTTCTCCGGGCTAACTGTCCGGCCTCAGTTCCCCTCAGCGACACTCAGGACGGACAGTTCGCGGCGGCTCCTGAAACCATCCATGTCCACGCTTGATTCCCGACAGCGGCCACTCGGCGATTGCCAGGCCACCGTTTAGTGTTCACTGAGCAATGCGAAAACGGATCGTCGTTATCGCCCTCGGGTTCGCGTTACTCGCGACACCGCACGCCGCAACGGCCTCGGTCCACTCGTCTGACACCTCGACGTACGGCAGGGTCGCCGGCACGAACGGCTACATCGTGCGCGTCTACAGCTATCGCCACCAGGTGGCGATCACGGCCTCGCGCGACAACGCGAGCGCGTCGTACATCGTTCACGGCGACGTCACCGACCAGCACCTCGCCGCCGACTTCGGACAGTTCGGCAGCGTCGATCTGACCTTTGTGCAGCGCGGCAAGACTCGTCATCCGCACGTGCCGGGAGTCCCGCATGGATGTCATGCGTCCCTAACGGTCCGTCCGGGCGTCCTCCGCGGCTCTTTCTCGTTTCATGCCCGCGACGACGTGACAGCGGCGGACGCGATGGAGATTCCCGCCAAGCAGGCGACAAGCAAGTTCACATGCGACAGCAACCCCGTCAGCGTCGGAACCGAACACATGGTGCACGGCCATCGCGCGGTCTTCCTGAACGCGTCGAACTCCCAGGGGGAGTACGGGACCACCTTCGAAGCCATGCAGATCCTGGACAGGCAAAGCGCCGAGTTCAGTGCCGATCTGGCCGAGCTGATCGACGGGGTCGACGTCTACAGCTCGATCAGCGCGCGCGCTCCCAAGAGCACCTTCACCTACGACGTCCACAAGGAGTTGGCCTCGGTCGCGCCTCCGGCACCGTTCTCAGGGTCGGCCGAACTCGGGCGCGCCGACAATGGGGTGCCGACCTGGACCGGTGACCTCGCCGTGGATCTGCCCGGATACGGCCCAACCCCGCTCACGGGTGCACCGTTCCAGGCAAATCTGGGTCGCGGGTCGGTGGTCTTCTTCGGAGGCCGCCTCAGCCCGCTCCCAGGGTCGTGGTCGCGGCTATTCACCGCGCCCTGAGCCCTACTTGGCGACCCGGATCAGCTTCTTGTTGACGAACTCCTCGATGCCGTACTTGCCGAGCTCGCGGCCGAAGCCGGAATTCTTGACGCCGCCGAACGGAAGCTCGGGGCTGTCGAGGCCGACGCCGTTGACGTAGACCATCCCGGTGTCGAGCGCGTTGGCCACACGCTCCGCCTGCTCAGAATCGTTCGAGAACACGTAGGAGCCGAGCCCGAACGGGGTGTCGTTGGCGATCTCGATCGCCTCCTCCTCCGAGCCGACCCGGTAGACGCTGGCCACCGGTCCGAAGAACTCCTCGCGATAGGCGTCGTTTTCGGGCGTGATCCCGGTCAGCACCGTGCTCGGGAAGAAGTTGCCGTCACGATCGCCGCCGACGACGACCTGCGCCCCCTGGGCGACGGCCCGGTCGAGCTGATCCTGGAGGGTCTCCGCGGCCGAGTCGGACGAGAGCGGTCCCATCGCTGCCTCCTCCGAGGTCGGGTCGCCCGGCTTGGTGTCGGTCATCTTCGCGCTGAACTTCGCGAGGAAGTCCTCGTAGAGCTCGTCGGCGACGATGAATCGCTTCGCGGCGTTGCACGACTGGCCGGTGTTGTCGAGCCGACCCGCGACCGCGGCGTCCACCGCCTCGTCGAGGTCGTCGGCGCCAAGGAGAATGAACGGGTCGGAGCCCCCGAGCTCGAGCACGACCTTCTTCAGGTTGCGCCCGGCGACCTCCGCGACCGCCGCGCCGGCGCGCTCGGAGCCCGTCAGCGAGACGCCACGCACGCGAGGATCTTCGATGGCCCTCTCGATCTGATCGTTCGAGGCCAGAATCGTCTGGTACGCGCCCTTCGGGAAGCCGGCGTCGTCCATCATTTTCTGGATCGCCTCCGCCGACTCCGGGCACTGGTGCGCGGGCTTCAGCAAGATCGTGTTGCCGACAATCAGGTTCGGGCCGGCGAAGCGTGCCACCTGGTAGTAGGGGAAGTTCCAGGGCATGATCCCGACCAGCGGACCGACCGACGACTTGCGGACCACGGCCGTGCCGTCGCCTCCAAGCAGATCGATCGGCTCGTCGGCGAGGAGGTCCTCCGCGCGTTCGGCGTAGAAGCCGTAGATGGCCGCGCAGAAATCGACCTCGCCCAGCGCCTGCTCCATCGGCTTGCCCATCTCGCGCACGATGATCTGAGCGAGCTCCTCGCGGCGCTCGCTGTGGAAATCGGCGACCTTCTGGACCATCGCGGCGCGCTCGGCGACGGAGGTCTTGAGCCCCCAGTTGCGGTGGGCGTCCGCGGCCGCGGCGATCGCCGCCTCGAAGTCCTCGTCGGAGATGTCGTCGTACTCCTTGACGGTCTCGCCGGTTGCCGGATTGATGACTGCGTATTTGCCCAACTTGCTCCACTCCCATGCGGTCGGATGGCGTTCGCACCCGAGGCTATCTCGTCACATCTTTGGCCGCTGGCGGGTCAACTGGGTGAGAGAAAGGAAGGGCCATGCAAACCGAAACAAACACCCAGAAGATCGCCGTCACGGGAGCCACCGGCCGGCTCGGATCGCACGTCGTTGAGGTCCTCAAGAAACGCGGGCACGACGTGGTGCCGATCGCGCGTTCTGCGGGCGTTGATGTTGTTACCGGCGGCGGGCTCGATCAGGCGCTCGCCGGGGTCGACACGATCATCGACGCGGCAACCGGCCCGTCGCCCGACCAGGAGGAGGAGACCGCCTTCTTCACCGCCTCGGCGCGAAACCTCCAGCGAGTTGGCGCCGAGGCCGGGGTTGGCCGGATCGTCGTCGTCTCGATCATCGGCATCGACCAATTCGAGGGCGGCTACAACGCGGCGAAGGCCGTGCAGGAGGCAACCCTGCTCGAGGGCCCGCTCCCGGTCCGGATCGTTCGCGCTGCCCAGTTCCACGAGTTCGTCGGCGAGCTGGTCGGGTGGCTGATCCAGGACGGCGTCGCCTACATCCCCGAGTTCCGAACGCAGCTCGTCGCAGCTCGTGTCGTCGCCGAGGCCGTTGCTGACGCGGCCGAGGAGCGCGAGATCGACAACGGCAGGATCA
This sequence comes from uncultured Solirubrobacterales bacterium, assembly GCA_963796815.1. Taxonomy (GTDB): domain Bacteria; phylum Actinomycetota; class Thermoleophilia; order Solirubrobacterales; family 70-9; genus WHSW01. The sequence continues at coordinate 316,290 of CAWCNF010000005.1, read as the reverse complement.
CCGAGGTCGCCGGTCCGCAGGAGGAGCGGCTCGCCGATGTGGCCGCCAGGCTCTTTGCGACCCGCGGCGACTCGTTCGAGATCCAGGAGATCGCGCCGGCCGGCGACCCGGACGCCGCGGCCTACGCGGGCGGCGCCGCGCTTCCCCATCCGGGCGCAAGGCTCGCCGGGCCCACGTTCGACGAGTGGGTCGCGTCGAGCGAGGCGCTCACGGCCCGGTGAGCGATACGGCGACGGGCACCTTCAGCTCGTTGCCGAGTGAGTCGGCGAGGGCGACGCGCAGGCGCGCCTTCGCCCTCTCACCGCGCGCGAGCGCCTTTGCGATCGCGCGCGCGTCCGCGGCCGCGGGCCGTAACCGCACCACGGTCCGGCCGGAGTCGACACGCTCGCGCACGGGCTTGAGGTCGAACGAGGACTTGTCGAGCCCGATCGTGCCGCGCACGGCCGCGCGGAGCCGCTCGTTCGCCTGGATCCTGACGGCGACCAGGATGTGCGCGCGCTCCTGAGCCTGCTGTTGCGCCGCGGAGACGGTCGCGTCGACGCTCGCATCCGCGACGAAGCTGCGCTCGGCGGGAGTCGGGTCGGCATCGCCGGCGGCGTCGACGGACCGGACGGCGAAGGTGTGCGGCGACTCGGTGACGCCCGCGTAGGCCGTCGGCGAGGTGCAAGGGGAGAACCCGGCGCCGTCGAGGCTGCACTCGAACGTGGCTTCGGGATCGCTCGACTCGAAGGCGAAGCTCGGGCTCGAATCGCCCGTACGGCCGCTCGGGCCCGCCGTGATCGTCGTCTCGGGCGCGGCGGCCGCAACCGCGGGGGTGATGAGCGCGGTCAGGCCGACCACGACGACGCACACGGCTGATCGAGCGGCGGCCGCCACGCCGTAATGCTCGCGCAGATCAGGTCGCGACGGCTGCGCCCTGGTCGGCCAGCACCGCCGTGGCGGCGTTGCGGCCGTTGAGGGCGATGACGCTGCCCGCGGGGTGCGTGGCGGCGCCGCACATGTACAGGCCCTCGACCGGGGTACGTGACGCGAAGCGTCCCTCCCACATCTGATCGGGGGTGACCTCGCCCTGGAAGATGTTGCCGCCGGTGAGGCCGATCCGCGACTCGATGTCGGGCGGGCCGAGGACCTCGTACTCGGCCAGGCACTCGGCCGAGATCCGGCGCGAAGCGCGAGATCAGATCGATGAACTGCTTGGCGACGCCCTCGCGGGCCGAGTCCCAGTCGCCGTTGGCGATGTCGTACGGCGCGTACTGGCCGAAGACGCTCATCAGGTGCTTACCGTCCGGCGCGGGACTCGGGTCATAGCCGGTCTGGATGTAAATCTCGCCAAACGCCACCGCCGGCTCACCGGCAGCGCAGCGCTCGAACGCCGCCTGCGCCTCGGCCATCGTGCCGGTCGCGTCGACCGTCGCCTGCGCGGGCCAGCTCTCGCCCGGGGCGGCGGTCCAGTTCGGCAAGCGGTCGAGGCGGGCGTTGAACTTGACCACCGGGCTGCGGATCTTCCAGGCCTCGAGCCGGTCGGCGAAGTCGCCGTCGATGTCGGCATCGGCGAGCAGCCCAGCCATCCGCTTCGGGTCGGTGTTGCAGATCACGGTGGACGCGCGCAGCTCGGTGCCGTCCTCTAGCGTCACGCCCTCGCCCGGCGTGATCCGAGCGACCGGCGACGCCGCACGCGAGCACCGCTCCGTACTCGGCCGCCGCGTCGGCGATCGCGAAGGAGCACATCCCCATCCCGCCCTCGACGTAGCCCCAGACGGGACCCTGCCCGTCGAGGTCGCCCTGGTAGTGCATGAGCTTGATCGACGCCGTGCCGGGCTCGTAGGGACCGCCCCAGGTGCCGATGATTCCCTGGCCGAAGAGCGCCGTCTTCAGTCGCTCGTCGTCGAGGTAGTTGTCGAGGACGTCGGCGATCGAGGCTTCGAAGACGAGGTCGATCATCTCCTGCGAGCCGCCGAGCATCGACTCGATCTCGTCGCGCGTCGGCGTATCGCCGACCCAGGTGTCGCGGTCGCCCTTGCGCAGCAGCTTGCGGACGTCGTCGAAGAGCTCCTCGTAAGCCCAGTAGCCGGCGATGTCCTTTGCCGAGACGCCCAGGTCCTCCAGGCACGCCTGGGTCTTCGCGTCGTCGAGCCACTGGCCGAAGGCGGTGCCGTCGTCGAAAGGGACCCACAGGTTCGGGTCGGCGACCCAGTAGCGCAGGCCGCGCTTATGCAGGTCGAGCTCGTCGATGACGAGCTGGTCGAGCAGGCCGACCACGTAGGCGCAGGGGCTGACGACGTAGCGGTCGTCGGAGAACGGGCGCTCCAGGGTCGCGGCGCCGCCGAGGCGCTCACGCCGCTCGAGCACGAGCACCGACTTGCCGGCCTTCGCGAGGTAGGCCGCGGCCGTGAGCCCGTTGTGACCGCCCCCGACGACGATCGCGTCCCAGTCGCGCTTGGCCAGGTCGGCGACCGGCTCCGGCAGACCGACCTCTCCGAGCTGCTCGGCGATTCGGTTACTCACGCGGGGATCTCCGTCTCCGAGCGCAGAGCCTCCATGTAGCGGTCGGCCACCATCAGGTCGAACGCGTGCACGTCGACCTCCTCGGCCGAGTACCGCCCGGCCGTGTAATTGCGGGTCACGAGGCCCTTCTGCTGAAGCTCGCAGACGTACCAGTCCTGCTTGTTGACCATGTCCCAGAAGCCGATCGCATCGCTCGGATCAAACCCCGGCTCCGCCATCGTGCGTTGCTCGAAGAACCACTCGCAGGTGACGTGGGTGTGGCCCGGCGCCTGCGGCCACAGGGTGTGGAGCATCACGTAGTCGGGATGCAGAGACACCAGCGCGTTCGGGAAGAGCGCGAAGTAGAGGACCGTGTTCGCCTGCTCGGCGGTGAGCCCCTCGATCGGCGGGCGGTCCGCGTGACTAGCCTCAGACCCCGACAGGGACTCGGCCCTGTCGGGCTGTTGTTCCAAGGCCATCGTCGACGCGTCCTCCCGCAGGGTCATCGAGCCGCCGCACCAGGCGCCCTCGCCCACCACCTCCTCGCCGCTCATGTAGTGGCTGAGCGCGTTGAGCTCCGGGTGCACGCCAGGGCAGTGCAGGCACTCGTTGTAGTTCTCGGCGATGCCCTTCCAGTTCGCGTTGACCTCGTAGGTCGTCTCGCCGGCGCGGCGCAGGTCGGTGAGCCGGTAGCGCTCGAGATGGTCGAACAGATCGCCGACGTGCTCGTTGGGGTCGGGCGCATCGCCGGAGAGATCGATCAGGACGAGGCCGCCGATGACGGCAAGTCGAACGCCGAGCAGCCCGTTGCACGAGTAGTCGAAGTCCTCCACCCCGTCCATGTGCGGCGCGGCCCGCAGCTCCCCGTCGAGGTCGTACGACCAGGCGTGGTAGGGACAGCGAAGCCGCTTGCGCACCTGACCCTCGGGCTCCTCGACGAGCTGGGCACCGCGATGGCGACAGACGTTGAGGAAGGCGCGCGGCTTCCCATCCTCGCCGGCGATGATGACCACGCTGTCGGTGCCGACCTGGCGAACGAGGAACTTGCCGGGCTCATCGACGGCGGAGACGTGACCGGCGACAACCCAGCCGCGGAAGATCTGGTCGAGCTCCCATTCGAGGACCTGCCGGTCGACAAAGGCGGCCGGCGGCAGCATCGTCGCCCGTTCGACCGGCTGCTGGGTGAGCGCGACGTCGCGCGGGTCCAGGTCGAGCTTTGGGCGGGTCACAGGCGTCATTGACTTTGTAGTTAATCGCATGTTAGCCTCGCGTGCAATGGAAGCCGCGACGGCCCTTCCGCCCACGGCGGCTGATCTCCAAGACCGCGCTCGGCGGTTCGCCGAGGACGTCCTCATGCCCCTCGAGGAGGAGGCCGAGGCGCTCGGCGGCAAGCTGCCCGCAGAGACGATCGCCGCGGTCAAGAAGGCCGCGATCGAGGCTGGACTCGACGGCGGCATGCACTCCGTCGAGCACGGCGGCCAGGGCTGGAACCGGGTCGAGTGGGCGCTCGTCGAGGAGCAGTACGGCCGCACAACGAACGCAATCCACTGGCACGTGCCGCAGGCCTACAACGTCTGGGCCCACTCCTCGCCAGAGCACATCGACCGCTACCTGCGCCCGGCGCTTCGCGGCGAGCTCAAGGACGCCTACGCGGTCACCGAGCGCGACGCGGGGTCCGACCCCTCGGGGATCACGGCCACCGCCGAGCGCACCGACGCCGGCTATCGCATCAGCGGCGAGAAGTGGTTCGTCACCGGCGGCGACCACGCCGCCGTGTACGTCGTCATGGCCAACCTGATCGACGGCGCCGACCGCCTGCCCACCCTCTTCGTCATCGACGCCGAGCTCCCCGGCATCGAGATCGTCGACAACCCGGCGTTCACCCACAACTATCCGGACGGCCATCCGACGATCCGCTTCACCGACGTCGAGATCGCCGACTCCGAGGTGATCGGCGGTGTCGGGAACGGCGAGGAGCTGCAGCGCGCGTGGTTCACCGAGGAGCGCCTCGGCATCGCCGCCCGCTGCGGCGGCGCGATGTGGCGCCTGCTCGACGAGACCGTCGCCTGGACGACCGCCCGCGAGCAGGGCGGGGCCCGCGTCTTCGATCACCAGGGGGTCTCGTTCCCGCTCGCCGACTCGGCGGCCGATGCCACCGCGGGGCGCCTGCTCACCTTCACGGTCGCCGAGATGGCCGACGCCGGCGCCGACCCGAAGCTCGTTCACCACAAGGCCTCGATGGCAAAGCTCTTCACGAGCGAGGCCGCCTGCCGGTGCGCCGATCGCTGCGTCCAGGCGTTCGGCGGCCGCGGCTACCTGCGCTCGAACGTCGCCGAGCGGCTGCTGCGCGAGCTTCGCGTGGACCGCATCTGGGAGGGGACGAGCGAGATCCAGCGGCTGATCGTGGCTCGGGGTCTGGAGCGCCGTGGGGTCGAGCGGATCCTTCACTGAACGCGCCACCGATCTGACGCCATTGCTGCGGCCACGCTCGGTCGCCGTCGTCGGCGCCAACGACCGGCCCGGGCTCCTACGCCGACACCGTCTACGCCAACCTCGCCCGGGCCGGATTCGCGGGACCGATCTACGGGGTCAACCCCAAGCGGTCCGAGGTCCACGGGCATCCGTGCGTGCCGACCGTCGCCGATCTGCCGGAGGCCGTGGACGCGGTCGTGGTCGCGATTCCGGCCGCCGGCGTGCCGCCACTGATCGGGGAGATCGCCGCGCGGGGTTGCGGCGGCGCGATCGTGTTCGCCGCGGGCTTCGGTGAGGTCGATTCCGGCCGCGAGCTCGAGGCCGAGCTGCGCGCGGAGGCGCTCGACGTCGGCCTCCCCGTCTGCGGCCCGAACGGCAACGGCGTGGTCGCCGTCGGCTCCCGCGCACCGCTGTGGGGCGACTCGGTACCGGTCCTCGAGCCCGGCCGCGTGGCGATGATCTCGCAGAGCGGCAACGTCGCGGTCAACGCGATCGGCTCGCGCCGCGGGATCCGCTTCCACACGCTCATCTCGACCGGCAACCAGGCGGTGCTCGACGCGAGCGATTGGTTGGCGGCCCTCGCGCAGACGGACGGCGTCGGATCGGTTGCCATGTTCCTCGAGGCCGATGGGGACGGCGCCAAGCTCGCCAGTGCTCTGGCCGAATGCGCGGAGCGCGAGACCGGGGTTGCGGTGCTTAAGGTCGGTACGTCGGCGGCCGGCGCCCGGGCCGCCACGGCACACACCGGCGCGCTCGCCGGTGACCAGCGGGTCTTTCGCGCGCTGATCGAGGAGGCCGGGGGCGCCTGGGCCGCCGACCCGCACGAGCTGCTCGAGCTTGCCCGGGCGATGGCTGAGCCGCGGGCGCGCCCACGCGGGCGAGGCGTCGCCGTCCTCACCTGCTCGGGCGGCGACTCCGGGCTCGCGGCCGACGAAGCGGAGCAGCGCCGGTGTCGATCTGCCGCTGCTGGCGCCGCCACCCGGGCACGCTCTTGCGGAGCTTTTCCCAGAGGCCGCCACCATCGGCAACCCGCTCGACTACACGTCGCTGATCTGGGCGCGAAACCGAGCGCCTGGCGGCAATCGCCCGCGCAGTGGGCGACGACCCGGCAATCGATCTGCTGCTGCTCTGTTACGACCACCCGCGCGGGCTCTCGCCCGAGCACGAGCGCGAGTGGGCCGCCGTGCGCGAGGGGCTCGCGGCGGGCGCGCTCGAATCGGGCTCCGCAGCGATGTTCGCCGCGACGCTGCCCGACCTGCTGGATGAGAGCGCGACGCTCGAGCTCGCGCGATCGGGGGCTTCCCTCCATCGCGGGGCTGCGGACGGCCATCGCTTGCGCGGCCGCGCTGATGCGCCCGCGCGCAGATGCGCGGCGACTGCGCGAAATCGCCGGGGCCGCCGAGGCGCGCCCTATGGCCGGCGATGGCTGGATGGGCGAGGCGGCGGCCAAGCGGATCGTCGCGGGTAGCGGCGTGGACGTTCCCGTTCGGCGGCGAGGCCCTCGATCTCGCCGGGTGCCTTGGGATCGCCGAGGGTGTCGGTTGGCCGGTTGCTCTCAAGCTGAGCAGCCCGGCGATTCAGCACAAGGCCGCCGCGGGTGCGCTCGCGCTCGGAATCGCCGACGAGGCCGCACTCGGTGACGCCTTTCGCCATCTGGCGCGGCTGGCGCAGGAGCTCGGTGCCGAGAGTTCCTTTCTCGTCGAGCGGATGGAGCCCCCAGGGGCCGAGGTGATCGTCGCCGCGCGCGCCGACGCGGTCGTCCCGGCGTTGGTCGTCGGCCTGGGTGGCGCCTACGCCGAGGCGCTGGATGACGTCATGATCGTGCCCCTACCCGCCACACCCGGGCGCGTGGCCGACGCGCTCGCGTCCCTGCGGGGGGCGTCCGTCCTTAAGCGCGAGCCGGGGGCCCTCGAAGCGATCGCCACCCTCGGCGCCCGGATCGGCCATCTGCTCGTGGAGGCGAACCTCACGCTGATCGAACTCAACCCCGTTTCCGTCCACGAGGGCCGGGCGGTCGCCCTCGATGCCGTAATCCGCCGCTGACTCCCGAACTGTCCGGCCTCAGTTCCCCTCAGCGGAACTCAGGACGGACAGTTCGCAGCGGGGCCGTGGGTTGACCTTGTAGTCAACTGCACGTATTTGGTAGGCTGCCGCGCATGGAAGCCGCCACGAGCCCCGCCCCGCCCTCGTCCACGCCTACGCAACGGAGGGGCGCCGGCACGAGGTCCGCGCTCCTATGACGCGATCGTCGTCGGCGGCGGTCACAACGGCCTCACGACCACCGCATATCTGGCCAAGGCGGGCCTCGACGTCGTCTGCCTCGAGCGCCGCGACATTCTCGGCGGCGCCTGCGTCACGGAGGAGTTGTGGCCCGGCGCGCGGGTCTCGCGCTGCTCCTACGTCGTCTCGATGCTGCAGCCGAAGATCGTCAGCGACCTCGAGCTCGAGCGCTACGGCTATCGGGCCATCCCGCTCGACCCCGCCTACGTGTCGCTGACCGAGGAGGGACCGATCTTCTTCTTCAACGAGGTCGAGAACACGGCGAAGTCGATCGCCAGGTACTCGCAGGCACGACGCCGAGAACTACCCGAAGTTCGAGGCGCTGATGGATCGGGCCGCGCGGTTCGTGAAGCCGATGATGCTCAAGGAGCCGCCGGCCCTCGGGTCGAAGGCGCCGGGCGATCTCGTCGCCCTCCTGCGCGAGGCGGGGCGCATGGCCGGCTTCAGCCAGCGCGAGATCCACGAGCTCGTCCGGGTCTTCACGATGTCGGTCGGCGACCTGCTCGACGACTACTTCGAGCTCGACGGCCTCAAGGGGTCGACCGCCTCGAGCGGCGTCGTCGGCGTCTGGGCCGGTCCGCGGACGCCGGGCACCGCCTACAACCTCCTTCACCACGCGCTCGGCGAGTGCGGGGGCATCGAGGGCGCCTGGGGCCAGGTGATCGGCGGCATGGGCGCGATCTCAAACGCCATCGCCCAGTCGGCGAAGGCCGCCGGAGCTGAGATCCGCACCGGCGCCGAGGTCGTCTCGATCGATGTACGAAACGGGCACACGGTGGGAGTAACCCTCGCCGACGGCAGCGAGCTGCGCGCGCCGATCGTCGCCTCAGGGGCGCACCCGAAGACCACGGTCCTCGAGCTGACCGGCCGCGAGAACTTCCCGAGCGAGATCGCCGAGGAGATGGACCGCTATCGCACCCGCGGCGCCTCGGTGAAGGTCAACCTCCTCCTCTCCGAGCCCCCGGTCTACACCGGCGTCTCCGATGAGGAGCAGCAGCTGATGCGCACGGCCGGCGTGAACATCTGCCCGTCGATCGACTACCTGGAGCGCGCCTGGCAGGACGCCTGCCTCGGCAAGCCCGCCGAGCACCCCTACGTCGAGGCCGAGCTGCCGTCGGCGGTCGACACGACGCTCACCGACGACGGCCGCTGGGTGATGACGATGTTCACCCAGTACGGGCCCTCCGAGGAGGGCCAGTGGAAGGAGGGCGACCGCGAGCGCTACGGCGAGACCTGCATCGAGCAGCTCACGCAGTTCGCGCCCAACCTCAAGGACTCGGTGCTCGAGTACGAGGTCCTCGCACCGCCGGACCTAGAGCGGATCTTCGGCCTTCAGGGAGGGTCGATCTTCCAGGGCGAACAGGGTCTCGACCAGATGGCGTTCATGCGTCCCCATCCCGAGATGGCGCAGTACGCGACCCCGGTCGACGGCCTCTACCTCTGCGGCGCGGGCACCCACCCGGGCGGCGGGGTCACAGCCTGCTCCGGCCACAACGCGGCGCACCGCATCCTCAAGGACAGAAAGCGCGCGCGGCGTCCGTGGAACCGCGCGCGGGCGAGCGCCTAGACCTAGCTCGGCGGTAGCCGCAGGAACTCGGTACCGGTCCACGCGGGCCGGAAGCCCAGCCGGCCGTAGATCTGCTTCGGCCGGTCCTCGTCGTCGGCGATTATCCAGAGGTCGTCGACGTCGTCGATCGCCGTCTCAATCGCAGCTCGGGTGATCGCGGTGCCGCGGCCCGAGCCCCGGTACGGGGCGCTGACGAATACGTGCGTGACCTCGGCGCTCCCATCGATGAACTCGAGCTGTGCGAAGCCGACGGGCACGCCGTCCTCGAGGCTCGCGATCACACGAACACCGCGGCTCATGGCCACGCCCTTGGCCGTCTCTATGTGGCTCTCCTGGTCGATCCCGGGGAAGTCCTCGGCGTTCCACTCGCGGCGCAGGTCGACGACGGCGTCGTAATCGACCTCCTCGACCTCAAGGCTCTCGCCCGGCGGCAGGGGCTCGTCGTGGTGCATCCAGACCAGCCGCGTGGCCTGCCAGCCCGCGGCCTCGAAGTCAGGCCGGACCGACTCGGCGGCGTCGGCATCGAGGAAGTCCACCCGCCGATGCTCGAACGCAGCCAGCTTGTCGTCGGCAATCGCGATGAGCTCGGCCGCGCTCAGCCCGGGGTCGCCCTCGACCTGGACCACGTTGTAGTTCCAGTAGGTCGGATATTCCGTGGCCAGGAGGACCTCGCCGTGCTCCCACGGCTCGATCACGTCGCAGAGGCTCTCCAGCATCCGGCGATTCCAACCTCGTGCCGCGAGCTCGTGTTCCTGTGCCACGCCGCGAAGCTATCGTGCCGCGCCCGTGACCGGCTTCGACAGCGACATCGCCCTCACCCCCGCCGAGGGCACGCCGAATACCTGGGACGGCGAGCTCGCCCCGGGCTGGCACACACCGCGCGGCCCGCTCGGTGGCTACGTGATGGCGATCCTCATGCGCGGGCTCGAGCTCGCCGTTGATGATCCGGACAGGAGCGCCCGCTCCGTCACGACGCACTTCCTGAGGCCACCGCACGACGGACCGGTCGTGGTCAGCGCCAACGTCGAGCGCGCCGGGCGCTCGCTGACGACCGTGAGCGGCCGCCTCGAGCAGGACGGGAAGCTGATCGCCCTCACGCTCGCCGCCTACTCGAAGGCATGGGAGAGCCCGCTGCTCGACACGGCGCCAATCCCGGATGTCGAGCCGCCGAATCCCGATCATCGCCCGCCGCCCGACATCGATGTCGATCCGCAGGCAATCGGGATCACGCGCGAGGGCCCGCCAGCGTTTGTCCAGCGGCTGTCGATGCAGCGGCGTTTCGGAGACGAGCCGTTCAGCGGCTCCGATCGCGGCGAGGTCGGCGGGTGGCTCGGGCTGCGCGAGCGCCGGCCGCTCGACGCGCCGGCGATCGCGGTCCTGGCCGACGCGTGGTTTCCGGCACCCTGGCCGATGCTGACCGCGCTGGCACCCGCGCCCACGATCGACCTCACCGTGCATTTCCGGGCGCCGCTGCCCCTGCCGGATTCCCTGCTGCTGGGGCGTTTCACAACGACTCTCGTGCGCGATGGATTCTTCGAGGAGGACGGGCAGCTGTGGGCTCCCGACGGCTCTCTCGTCGCGCAATCGCGCCAGCTCGGCCTGCTGATCGGGGCGCAGGCGCCCGAGTAGTCAGGCCGTAGTCAGGCCTCCTTCAGGCCTGAGCCTGTACCTTCCGGCCGTCGATGCCTGGGCGCGACCACACCAGCTTCGCGATCGGCTTCGACCGGGCCGACCTGCCACGGCTCCACGATTTGTGGGATGGCGTCATCGCCTCCGAGCGCTGGTCGGAGGGTGAGCTGACCGAGAGCTTCGAGTCCGCATGGGCCACCCACAACGGCCTCGGAGCCGTTGCCTTCGGAGGCTGGAGCGGCGGCGCACTGGCGGCCCTCGACTTCGCCGGGGTCGCCGGCGAGGACGTGCTCTGCCCGTCGAACACGTTCATGGCGACACCGCTGGCGATCCAGCGCGCGGGGGGGCGCCCGGTGTTCGTCGACTGCAATCGCGAGGACCTGTGCATGTCGTTCGAGGATTTCGCCCGCAAGGCAGAGGCCTCCAAGCCACGCGCCGCGTTCCTCGTACACATCGGCGGCCACATCGCCTTCGACGTCGAGCGGATCGCCGAGTACTGCCGCGACAACGGGATCTTCCTCATCGAGGACTGCGCCCACGCCCACGGCGCCGCCTGGAACGGAGCCCGGCCGGGCACGTGGGGCGACGCCGGCGTGTACTCGTTCTACGCGACCAAGACGATCTCGACCGGCGAGGGCGGCATGCTTGTCTCGCGTCATCGTGAGCTGCTCGACCACGCACGCGCGTTTCGCAACTACGGCAAGCCCGACTACGAGGTCATGGGGCTCAACTTCCGCATCAGCGAGTTCACCGCTGCGATCGGGCTCGTGCAGACGGAGCGCCTCGACGAGATCGTCGCGAACAAGAATCGCGTCGCGCGCGAGCTCCTGGACCCGGCCCATCCCAACCGCGTGGAGCTTCCCGACGGAATGCTCTCCGGCCTCTACAAGTACATCGTCTTCGATCCGATCGAGCGTTCGACCGGGCGGGTGTACGACGAGCCCTGCCACCGGATAATGAGGACGGGCGATGAGCTTCCGAACACCGACTGGGTCGCAGCCAACCATTGGTGTGTGCCCCTTTACTACGCACCCGACTCCGAGGCCGTGGGCGACCACGCCCTCGTCGGCGAGATGACCGGATGAGCCGCGTTCTCATCACCGGCGGCTCGGGCTTCATCGGCTCGCACGTCGTCGACTCGCTGCTCGACGCGGGCCACGAGGTCGTCAACTACGACCTGCGACCGTCGCCCTACCACGAGGACGCCGGGGTAGAGACGGTGATCGGGGACCTCGACGACACCGAGACGCTCGGCAGGGCCCTGCGTGGCTGCGACGCCGCCATTCACCTCGCGGCGTGCGCCGACGTCGGCATCGTCCTCGAGGACCCCGCGGGCGCCGAGCGCGCCAACAGCCGCGGGACGCTCTCCGTGCTCGAGGCGTGTCGGGCCGAGGGCGTCAAGCGCGTCGTCTACGGCAGCACGATCTGGGTCTACGACGGCTGCGGCGACGATCCGGTGACCGAGGAGTCGGCGCTCAACCTGCCGAAGCACCTCTACACCGCGTCGAAGCTCGCGGGCGAGATGTACTGCACGTCCTACGCCGAGCTCTATGGCCTCGAGCCGACGATCCTGCGCTTCGGGATCCCGTACGGGCCACGCGCTCGCCCGGCGACGGTGATCGCGATCTTCATCGACAAGGCGCTCAACGGTGAGCCGCTGACCCTCGCCGGCGACGGCATGCAGACGCGCCGCTTCGTCTACGTCAAGGATCTCGCGGACGGCGTCGTTCGCGGGCTCGCGCCCGAGGCCGCCAACCGCGTGTACAACCTCGCCGGGACCGAGACTGTGACGATCCGCGAGCTCGCCGAGATCGTGCGCGATGAGGTGGGCCCGGTGGAGATCGTCCACACCCCGGGGCGCAGCGGCGACTTCTCCGGAGCTGAGATCTCAAGCGTGCGCGCGAGCGAGGAGCTCGACTGGGCGGCGTCCACGCCCATCCGCCGCGGCGTCTCGCTTTACCGCGACTGGGTCGAGCACGGTCAGCCGGCCGCCGTGCCCATGCCCGCCCCGCAGGAGTCGCCCGCGGAGAGCGTCGTGGGGGTCGCGATCGGCGGCCTGTGCGCCCTCGTCGGCACGGCGATCTCATACCTGCTCGCAGCCCGGCTCGGGTTCCAGGGTGGCCAGCTGCACGCCGTGCTGATGACGACCCTCGCGGCGTCGCTGATCGCGATGTCGCTGTCCCCGGTGAGCCCGCTGCGCGGCCGCGACCTGACGGGCGCGATCCTGGTTGGCGTCATCTACGTCGGCCTGCTCGCGATCCCGGAGACCAGACACGGGCTCACCCTGAGTGCGCCACACGTGGGCGCTGGGTTACTCAGCGCGCTCGGCGCGGCGATCGCGATGAGCACGTTCACGGCGGCAAGGCGCTGGCGCGCCGACAGCGCCGAAGCGCCGTTCGAGCACGCCTAGCGGCGGGCCGGCCGACTACTGCACGAAGCGCTTGACGAAGTCGAGCGCAGCCTGCGCGACCTCGCGCCAGCCTGAGTCGATCGTCAGCGAGTGCCCGCGGTTCGGGATCTGCTGGATCTCCGTCACGGCCTCGTTGTGCTTCTGGCGCTTGTAGGACGCGTTCGCGATCGCCCACGGGACCGTGTGGTCCTTCTCGCCGTCGATGACCAGCAGCGGTCCGCGCTTGGGATTCTTCGGATCGAGCTTGGCCTCGGTGAAGGGGTTGAGGTTCGCGTTGGCCATCTGCATCAGGGCCAGCCCAGGCGCCGCGACATGGTAGGTGTCGTAGAGCTTCTTCGCCTCGCCCGCGTCGAGAGCGTTCGCCCAGCCGTACTTGAACTGGTCGAGAGTCAACGTGATCGCCTTGCCCCTGTTGAGGGGGTTCTTCAGCACCGGGAGCGCCGAGCGCAGCGCGGAGATCGGCAGCGGCAGGACGCCGCGAAACGGACCCGGATCGATCGCGACCGTCGCCGCGGAGAGGCCGCGGTCGGCGATGAGCTGGGCCAGAAGCCCGCCGGTCGAGTGGCCCATGACCGCGGGCTTTTTCTCGAGCGCCCCGATCACCTCGGCGGTGTGGTCGGCGACCTGCTTCAGCGACTTCTTCGCGAACACTTCCGGGTTCGCGCGCGCGTCCTCGACAGTCGCGGGATCGTCGGGCCAGTCGGGCGTGATCCCCGCGTAGCCGTTCTCCTCGAAGAAGGTGACCCAGTTGTCCCAGCTGGACGGCAGCAACCAGAGACCATGGATGAACAGCACCGGCGTCTTCCCGCTCGCGTTGGCCTTGTCGATCTGCCCCTGCTCACGCGCGCTGATCGCCACCTGAGGCTCCTTCCTCTCCGCGTTGGTCGAGACCCCAGTAGATCAGATCGCTCTGGCCCGCAGCCCGAGCGCCTCGCTGCGCTCGAGGATCGCCGGGAGCGCCGCCACGGTCCGCCGCCAGGAGTCGGCCGCGTTGTAGTGATCGGCGTCGTGGAGCAAGATCACGTCGCCCGCGCCCAGGTCCTCGGTCGCCTCGGCGGCAATCGCCTCGGGCGAGATCCAGCGCCGCCAGTCGTGGCCCCAACGCGACCACAGCAGGACCTCAAGGTCGCGTTGGCGCGCCGCTCGCAGCCCGGGCGGGCTGAAGATCCCGTACGGCGGCCGGTAGGTCGTCGGCGCGGAGCCGGTGAGCCGACCGAGGGTCTCGGTGCCCCGATCGAGATCGTCGGCGACCTGGCCCGGCGTCAGGCGCAGCTGGCAGCGATGGCGCTGGCCGTGAAGGGCAACGGTGTGACCCGCGGCGAGGATCTCGGCGCACAGCGACGGATACCGCTCGGCCTGCTCGCCGACGCAGAAGAACGTTGCCCTGCCCGCTGGCGGCGAGCCCGTCGAGTACCGCGGGCGTGCCTTCCGGGTGAGGCCCATCGTCGAACGTGAGAAAGACGCCGTCGTCGCTCTCAAGTCGGCGAGGGAGGCCGAGCGCGCCCGCGACCGGTGGAGAGATCGGCGCCAGCGCCGGCGCCGTCCAGGCCGCGGCGCCCAGCGCCAGCCATAGTCTCGGGCCCATGCGCGGATCCTCGCAGTGATCGACCCGACCCTGCTCGCGGGCTTCGTCCTCGCCCTCGGCGCCGCCTGCGCCTACGACTCGGGCTACGCGCTGCAGGCCTTCGAGGCGCGGCGCGCCCCGCACGAGCAGGCGATGCGTCCGGGCCTCCTCGTCCATCTCGCCAAGCGGCCGATCTGGCTCGCAGCCATCGGCCTGGCCATCGTCGGCTGGGTCCTGCAGCTGCTCGCGCTCGGCAAGGCGCCGCTGACGCTGGTCCAGCCCGTTCTCGCGCTCGGCCTCTTCCTCCTGCTGGCGCTCGGCGTGCGCCTCCTCGGCGAGCACGTCGGCCCGCGCGAGTGGGCGGCGGTCGCGGTGATCGTCGTCGCGGTCGGCCTGATCGCCTACGCAGCGCCGGAAGAGGCCGGAACGGTACCTCGCGACGCCGGGCTGGTCGTCGCACTCGTCGCGCTCATCCTGGTCACGGTGGTTCCCTTCGCCATCAACCTGCGCGCCGTCCCGCCCGTCGCCCTGCTGGTGCTCTCGGCGGGCGCCGCCGACGGGCTCGCGGCCTTCGTGACCAAGATCGTGAGCGAGGAGACGTCGGCCGGACATTGGGGGCTTGCCGCCATCTGGGCCGCCGGAGCAGGACTCGCCGTCCTCGTCGGGCTGCTGAGCGAGTCAACCGCGCTCCAGCGCGCCGCAGCGACCCGGATCGCCCCGACCGTGCTCGTCCTTCAGATCGCGATCCCCGTCGTGCTCGCACCGTTGGTCGGGGGCGAATCCTGGAGCGCGACCCCGCTCGGCGGCGCCGTTCTCGGCGTCGCTCTCGCCCTGCTCTCGGTGGGTGTTCTCGGGCTCGCCAGCTCGAGCGCGGTGGTGGGCGTGCTCGCCGAGGAGCCCGCCGATCAGGACACGAGCGCCAGCACCTCGGCAGCCGCGCTCGGCAGCTCGTTGAACGAGTAGTCGGGAACGCGCGGCGCCGCGAGCGCTTGCACGAGCGCCGGCCCGAGCTCGGCACGGTCCGCGGCGACCTCGGCGAGGCCGAAGCGCTCGAACGCGCGGTTGTTGACGCGCACGTGCCCGTGGCCCCAGCCGTAGGAGATCACGCGACAGCCGCGCATCAGCGCCTCCAGCACCGTGAGCCCGGCCGTCGAGTGAACGAGGACATCGGCGGCGGCGAAGATCTCTGAGATCCGGTCCGTGAAGCCCATGACGACGACCCGTTGATTCGCGCCGTGCGCAGCCTCGAGCTCGGCGCGCACCTCCTCGTTTCGCCCGCAGAGGCAGACGACGGTCGCGTCGGTGCGGTCGAGCGCCGTCCGCACCGCCCCATCGAGATCGCCCACCGCCCAGCCGCCACCTGAGACGACCACAACCGGCTTCTCCACCGGCAGTCCCAGCGCCGCACGCGCCTCGGCGGCGTCGAGTGGACGGTCGAAACCGGGAGAGGTCAACCCGCTCACGCACACGATCCTGGTCGCCGGCGCGAGGGCACGGACCTCCGGCTCGGATTCCGGGTGGGTGATCAGGTGGACGTCGACGTTCGGATGCACCCAGGGCCCAAGCGCCGCGAGATCGGTGATCGCGGCAACCGCGGGCACCCGCAGGCGTCCGCTTGCGCGCAGACCGCCGAAGACCATCGTCGGGCCGGGGTGCGTGCTCACCACCACATCGGGACGACTGGCCGCGATCCTCTTCACGACGAGGCGGTCGGCGAACGCCATCGTCAGGCGCGGGACGAGCCAGCGGGTCGGGGGGAACTCGGTCGTCAGCCAGTGAATCGCATCGAAGGTGAGGCTGCCGATACGGGAGTGAAAACTCGAACCCCCCATCCCGATGGACCGGATCGGGCGCGATAGATCGAGGAAGTCGGTGATCTCCACCTTCGCGTCGGGCGCGAGCTCGGTGAGCCCAGCCGCGATCTGGCGAGCGGGGCCGTCGTGGCCCTCGCCGATCGACGCGGTGAAGATCAGTATCCGCGGGGGATTCGTCAAGGCGGCCATGATTGTCGCGTGTCCGTCCCGGTCGCCCTCGCCCCGCTGCGCAACCGCGACTACCGCCTGCTCTTCGCGGCCCTTGCGGTCTCGCTCACGGGCGACGGAATCTGGATCGTCGCGATCGCCTTCGAGGTGATCACGCTCGGCGGCGGCCCCGTTCAGCTCTCGCTGGTTGTCGCCTCCTTCAGCGCGGGGCTCATTGGCCTCATCCTGGTCGGAGGGCTCGTGGCGGATCGGCTTCCCCGCCGCCAGGTGATGCTCGCCGCGGACGTCGTTCGGGCGGTCGTCGTCGCAACCGTCGCCACCCTTGCGTTGACCGGCGGCCTGGAGATCTGGATGCTGGCCGTCGCCGGCTTCGTGGTCGGCGCGGGCGAGTCGTTCTTCATCCCCTCCTACACGGGCCTCGTCCCGCATCTGGTCGACGAGGATCAGATCCTCGCCGCGAACGGGCTGGAGGGAACGCTGCGTCCACTCGCCGAGTTCGCAGCCGGGCCGGCGCTCGGCGGAATCGCGGTGGCGGCACTCTCGCCCGGCGCCGCGATCATGGTCGACTCGGCGACCTTCGTGTTCTCCGCGGCATGCCTGCTCGGGATCCGGACCGAGGGCACGGCCGCGCGCGACGATGCGGAGGCCAGCGTGCGCCGGGCGCTCAACGATCTCCGCGAAGGCGGCCGGTACGTGCGCCACACGTCGTGGCTGTGGACAACGCTGCTCTTCGCGCTGATCGCCGTCCTCTTTCTGATCGGGCCGATCGACGTGCTCATCCCGTTCGCCGTGACCGACCGGCTCGACTCCGGCGCCGGGGCCTACGGTGCCCTGCTCACCGCTTTCGGCATCGGCTCAGCCGTCGGCGCGCTCGGAATCTCCGCGCGCCCCATGCCGCGCCGCTACCTGACGACGATGCTGCTGGTCTGGGGCTTCGGGGCGCTACCGATCGCGGTCATCGGGCTGGCGAGCTCGCTGTGGCCGATGCTGGTCGCGATGGTGGTCGTCGGCGTCACGTCGGGCATCGGCGACGTGGTCTGGGGCACCTTGCTGCAGCGCCGCGTCCCCGACCACCTACGTGGGCGTGTCTCGAGCCTCGACTTCTTCGTCTCACTTGGGCTGCTGCCCGTCTCGATGGCGCTCGCCGGCCCCGCCGCCGACGCGTTCGGCCTGACGACGGTGTTCATCGCCGCCGGGCTCGTGCCGGCGATCATCGGCCCGCTCGCCCTCATCGCGGGACGCCTGCGCGCCGACGAGATCGCCCACCCGCTGCGATGATCACTGGCGATGTGTCGCTGGATGGCATGGCTCGGACAACCCGTCTATATCGACGAGCTGCTGTTCAAGACCCAGCACGGGATCGTCGACCAGAGCCTGCACTCGCGCCTCGGCGCCGAGACGACCAACGGCGACGGCTTCGGCATGGGCTGGTACGGCGAGCGCGACGACCCCGCGATCTACCGCAGCGTTGCGCCCGCATGGTCTGACGCGAACCTCCGCGAACTCGCCTCGCACATTCAGTCCCCGCTGTTTCTCGTCCACGTGCGGGCGGCGATCGGCTCGCCGGTGCAGGAGACCAACTGCCACCCGTTCCGCCACGGCAAGTGGCTCTTCGTGCACAACGGCTACATCGCGGACTTCCCGAAGCTGCGCCGCGACCTCATGCTGGCGATCGACCCGGAGCGGTTCGCAGCGGTCCACGGCTCGACCGACACCGAGGTCGTGTTCCAGCTCGCCCTCACCTTCGGGCTCGAGGACGATCCGATCTCGGCGATTGAGAAGACGGTCGGGCTCATCGAGCAAACGGCGCAGGCTCACGGCGTCGAGGGCGCGGTGCAGGGGACGTTCTGCGCCTCCGATGGCACCCACCTGTGGGCCGTCCGCTACGCGACCGAGGGCCCGGCGCGGTCGCTGTACGCGTCGACCGAGGCCGAGACGATCCGCCGCCTGCATCCCGAGATCGAGCGGTTCAAGCAACTGTCCGACGACGATCGCGTCGTCGTCTCCGAGCCGTTCTCCGATCTGCCGGGCGTCTGGCGCGAGATCCCCGAGGCCACGTCGGTGACGGTCGGCCCCGGCGGGCTCTTCGAGGAGCGCCCGTTCGCGCCGAGCCCGCCGGGTTAGCCGGCTCCCGTCAGTCGGGCACGTGGGCGAAGCGGTCCGGATTCGGTCCGGTGCGCCCCTCCTCGCCGCGGTCGAGCCCGTCGATCGCCTTCATGTCCTCAGCCGAGAGCTCGAAGTCGAAGAGCTCGATGTTCTCCTTGATGCGCTCCGGGGTCACCGACTTCGGGAAGACGATGTGGCCGTGCTGGACATGCCAGCGCAGTACGACCTGAGCCGCCGTGCGCTCGACGCGCTCGGCGACCTCGCTGATCGTCTCGTCGTCAAGCACAGCGCCCTGCGCGATCGGCGACCAGGCCTCGGTCACGATCCCGTGCTCCTGGCCGTAGGCGCGCACGTCGGCGTTTAGGAAGTAGGGGTGCACCTCGATCTGGTTGACCGCGGGCACGACGTCGGCCTCGTTCGCGAGCCGCTGGAGATGCTCGATCTGGAAGTTCGAGACGCCGATCGAGCGGGCGCGGCCGTCGGCCTTGAACTCCTCGAGCACCTTCCACGTCGAGACGAAGTCGCCGTCGTAGAGCGTCGGCAGCGGCCAGTGGATCAGGAAGAGGTCGACGTAGTCGTAGCCGAGCTTCTCCAGGGTCTCGTCAAAGGCGCGGCGGGCGTCATCGGGCTCGTGGTAGCCGTTGTTGAGCTTCGACGTGACGAAGACGTCGTCGTATTCGACCGGCGCCGCCGTGATCGCCTCGCCGACCTCCGCCTCGTTGCCGTACATCTCGGCGGTGTCGATGTGGCGGTAGCCGGTGTCGATCGCCGTCGTTACCGCCTCGGCGGTCTCGCCCGGGTCGATCTGAAAGACCCCGAAGCCGAGTTGCGGGATCCTGTTGCCGTCGTTCAGTTCGATGGTGGGAATTTCAGTCATGGGTACCTCCTATCCAGGGCGGGCGATGAATCGCAAGGACCGCAATGCACCCGAACATGGTGAAGCTGAACCGCTGGTCGGCGACTGGGAGATGGAGGCTGCCGTCGACGGCCAGGTGATGATGAGCGGCACCTCGACCTACTGCGCGGTCCGAGCACGGGCCGATACATCCAAATCTACCAGGCGAAGCTGCTCGCCCTGGCCCTTCGACCTTTGCCTGGTCCTGACGCACGGGCCGTTTCTCGTCCATGCATTGTCTGGACCGTTTCGCAGCCTTCGCGATCTCCGTGCTGTCGTAGGCGGTCTGCAGGTCGAAACCCGGCAGTAAGACACCCCGCTAGCGACTCACCAGAGTCACCGGGATGCTTCGGTACTGGTTGAGGAAGGTGGAGCTGACCCGCTCGCTCTCGCCGTCGAGGGTGATCTCGCCGAATCGCTTCAGGGTCTCCTCGATCCAGAGCTTCAGCTCCAGGCGGGCGAGCCCGGCTCCGAGGCAGAAGTGCTTGCCGCCGCCTCCGAACCCCTGGTGGGCGTTCGGCTCACGGCGCACGTCGAATCTCTGGGGATCGTCGAAGACGGACTCGTCGCGGTTACCCGACACGTACCAGAGCGCCAGCTTGTCGCCGGCCATGACCTGCTTACCCGCGAGCGCGGTGTCGACGGTGGCGGTCCTGCGCATGTATGCGAACGCGGGGTGGAAGCGGACGAATTCCTCGACCACCTGGTCGAGTGGCACGGCCCCGGAGCGGACGAGCTCCATCTGCTCGGGGTCGTCGAGGAGACTCTTGACGCCCGAGGTGAACACGGCGCGGGTGGAGTCGTTGCCGGCGACCATCAGCAGGAAGAAGAACATCAGCACCTCTTCGGGCGACAGATGCTCACCGTCGACCTCTGCCTCCATGAAGGCGGTGGTGAGGTCGTCCGTCGGATTTCTCTCCCGGTCCGAGATCATCGAGTTCACGTAGGGCATGAACTCCTCCAGGGCACGCCATACGTCACCGAGGTCGGGCACCAGCCGCGGATCCTCGAAGGCGGTCGTCCGGTTCGTCCAGTCAACGAGCTTGTCGGCATCCTCGCGCGGCACCCCGAGCATGTCGCCGATCACCATCGACGGTACGTAGACCCCCACGTCTTGGACCAGGTCGAGGCGCCCGTCCGGATGCGCGGCGAGGGCCTGGTCGAAGACGAGGTTGATGATCTCCCTGATCCGCTCGGCGTGGTCGATCGCGCGCTTCGGTGTGAACGCTCGTTGGACGAGGCCCTTGAGTCGATCGTGCCGGGGCGGATCCTGAGAGATCAGCATGTTCGCGCTCAGGTCGATTGGATCCGGCTCGCCCTCGGGTGCGAGCTTGTCGAAGAGAATGATGCTGCGATCGGAGGAAAAGGTCTTCGTGTCCCGGCCGACCGCGCGGATGTCCTCGTAGCGGACGACCGACCAAAAACCGGACTCGTCGGGAAAGTCGCCGAACTCACTCCAGTGCAACGGCTCCTCTGTTCGCAGCCTGGTGAACACCTCGTGCGGAGGGCCTTCTCTCCACAGGTCAAGGTCACTGACGTCGAGGCCGGTGAGCTCTTGGTTGGGCGGAGTGATGGAGCTCATCTCAGATCCCCTCCGATCGATGCCGGCGTCTCGTGTGAGCCTGCCTCAGCACGCTCCGAGTGCCTCTCGCTGCAGCGTGACGTATGAGGTGCCGTGCGTGAACGTTTGCAGCACCCCCGGGACCTCGACGACCTTCGGGACCAGGGACATCCAATCCCCATTGGTCTGCGAGGGGTCCACGCCCTGGCGAACCTTCACCCTCACTACTCCGAGACGGTTCGTCCATTGGGGCGGATCGGCGGTGTCCGGGCTGTTCGCGTCGATCCAGCTCAGTTGTCCTTCCTGGCCAGGCACGGGAAACGCGTCCCAGATCGGCCCATCAAAGGGTGCGCCGGAGCCACGCAGCCAGCGGTACTGCCACGGCTGCTTCCGCAGTAGCTCAGCGAGGCGAGCGGGGTCCTTGCGCCATGTCATGGTGACGAGCGGCTTCCCGTCGAGCCTCGCGCGCGACTTCCACACCTGCGGCTCGGTGGTGTCGGGACCCAAGCCGCTGTCGGCATCGATGGTGAACTTCGAGATTCCGAGCGAGTCCCCCAGGGGCTTCACCAGCGGCGAGTTGGCTCCGTCGCCCTGGTTGTACCACCCGTTCTGGCCGCAGTAGCGGGAACGCACCATTGCGTAGTTCTCGAAGACGGAGAAAGGAACGCCTATTGGCTTCAGGTCGAGCCCGGTCAATTTCACCGACGGACGGTTCGGGCTAGAGGGACTGCGAGGAATGGAGGGAGGGGCGATGCCGCTGGGCAACATCGATCGGTAGGGGTGCTCCGCCGAGGTAGGAACGACCGCGCTGATCAGCGTCGCGCTCTCGGCCGACACAATCGTCCCGGCCGGCTGAGCAGCCCGGCCCGAGGACGGGCTCGCGGCGAGCGCGACGGCCGCCATTGCCGCCGCTCCCAGCAGTCCACGCGCCATCCGGCCGTGGTAGGCGACGCGGTCTGAACGTGAGGCGCCGCCTTTCGAGCTCGCCCAGATTCCTCGCACTCCCGCAGTGGACCTCAAGTCTCTCTCCTCGTCAGTGGATCGCGGTGGACAGTAACAGACACAACGTCAATAGTCGATGACGTCGCGTCACAAGCTCCGGACCCGCGCCGGAAGCGGCCGTATCCTGAGCCCAATGGCAACGCGGACGAAGAAGGTTCCGGCGCATCTTCGCGTCCGCCGCAAGCCCGAGGACGGGGAGCGCGAGATCCTCGATGCGGCCGAAGCCCTGCTTGAGGAGCGCGACTTCCGCGATCTGACCGTGGATGAGGTGATGAGCGGCACCGGCATGGTGCGGTCGGCGTTCTACAACTACTTCGAGAACCGCAACGAGTTGGCGATGCGGCTTCTGCAAAGGATCGAGGCCGAGATGAGAGAGGCAAGCGCTCGGTGGTTAGACCAGCCCCTCGACGATCCCGCAGCTGGGATCGAGGCGGGGCTGCTCGAAGTCGCTCGGACCTATGCGCGTCACGGTCGCGTGATGCGGGCCATTCACGAGGCCTCCTACCACGACCGGGAGGTGGAGCTCTACTACCGCCAGGGGCTGATCCAGAACTTCATCACGGCCGTGGCGGCGAGGATCAGGGCCGAGAACGAAGCCGGGCGGGCGGACGTCGATGATCCTGAGGAAGTCGCGAGGGCGCTGCTGGTTCTGAACTCGAACCTCTTCGTCGAGCGCCTCGGAGGCGGCCGCCCTGCGGATTCTCCTGAGGATGTCGCCGCGACACTGGCCTTGATCTGGCGTCGAACCATCTACCCCGCTGGCCCCTAGGCCCGGAGCGGGCGGGCGTCCCTCCTCGGCTAGGTAGCCCGTCGCTGGCCGTGGGCGCCGCCAGTGCGTCACAGGTGCGTGATTCCGCGTTGAGGCCCGGCCAAGCGCTGCCCGGGTATGCGAGGCGCTGAGACTCAGTCCAGCTCGAGGTTCAGCATCACGTGCTTGACGACGGTGTAGTCCTCGACGGAGTACATCGACATGTCCTTGCCGTAGCCCGACTGCTTGAAGCCGCCGTGGGGCATCTCGGAGGCCATCGTGATGTGGTTGTTGATCCAGACGGCGCCGAAGCGGATCGCGTTGGCGACGCGGAAGGCGCGGGCGACGTCGCGGGTCCAGACCGAGGCGGCGAGGCCGTAGCGCGTGCCGTTGGCCCACTCGATCGCCTTCGCCTCGTCTGAAAAGCGCTGGACGGTCATCACCGGGCCGAAGATCTCGTCCTGGATCATGTCGTCTGACTGCTCGAGGTTCGCGACGACCGTCGGCTCGTAGTAGAAGCCGGGTCGGTCGGCGTTGCGACCGCCGGTGACGACCTCGGCGTGGCCGGGCTTACGCTCGATGAAGCCGCCGACGCGCTCGCGCTGGACCTCTGAGATCACCGGGCCGAGGGTGGTCTCGGGGTCGTCAAGGTCGCCGATCACGAAGCTCTGTGCCTGGTCGGCGAGCCCGCTGACGACATCGTCGTAGACCTTGTCCGAGGCGAGAATGCGCGTCGCCGCGGTGCAGTCCTGGCCGGCGTTGAAGAGCGCCGTTGTGGCGATGAACTCGAGCGCGAGCTCGGGGTCGTAGTCGTCGAAGATGATTACCGGCGCCTTGCCGCCGAGCTCGAGGTGAACGCGCTTGAGCGTGTCCGCGGCGTGCTGGGCGATCCACTTGCCGGTCCCCGGCGAGCCCGTTAACGAGACGATGTCGACCTCGGGATGGGTGACCATCGCCGCGCCGACCGGATCCCCGTGGCCGCCGATCACGTTGAGGACGCCGGGCGGGAAGATGTCGGCCGCGATCTCGGCGAGCTTGAAGGTCGAGAGCGGCGTGTTCTCGGCCGGCTTGAGGACCGTGGTGCAGCCGGCGGCGAAGGCCGGGCCGATCTTCCACATGGCCATCATCAGCGGGTAGTTCCACGGAGTGATCTGGGCGGCGACGCCGACCGGCTCGCGGCGGGTCATCGAGGTGAAGCCGGCGACGTACTCGTTGGCGGCCTTGCCCTCCATGTTGCGCGCGGCGCCCGCGAAGAAGCGCAGGTTGTCGGCGCACAGCTCGAGCTCCTCGTCGACGAACGCCTGGCGCGGCTTGCCGGCGTCGGCGGACTCGATGTCGGCGAGCTCGTCGCCGTGCTCGATGATCGCGTCGGCGAGGGCGAGCAGCATCTCCGAACGGCTGCGCGGGGTGCTCGAGCCCCACGTCTTAAACGCCTCGCGCGCTGCGCTGACGGCCGCATCGACCTCCTCTGCGGTGGAGACGGGCGCCTTGGCGATCACCTCCCCGGTCGACGGGTTGATGACGTCCTCGGTCGCGGACGCGGCGACGAACTCTCCGCCGATGAAGTTCTTCAGCTCTGTGCCGGTGACGGTTGCCATTACGAAGCCGGGATCGCGTGGGTCGCCGTTGCGCCGGCGCCACCCGCGCCAGGGACGACCGGCTTGGGCTCGCCGATGTCGAGCACCTGCTCGGGCGGGGTGTATTCCATGCCGACGCCCTCGGCAACGGCGGGGTGCGTGACCTTGCCGGCTGCGACGTTGATGCCGAGCCGCAGGCCGGGGTCGCGCGAGGCCGCTTCGCCGACGCCGAGATCGGCGAGCGCCAGTACATACGGGAGCGTCGCGTTGGTGAGCGCGTAGGTCGACGTGATCGGGACCGCGCCCGGCATGTTGGTGACGCAGTAATGGATGATCCCGTCGACCTCGTAGGTGGGATCGCCGTGCGTCGTCGGGCGCGAGGTCTCAAAGCAGCCACCCTGGTCGATCGCGACGTCGACCATCACGGCGTGCTTTTTCATCAGGCCGAGCTGAGCCTTGGTGATCACGTGCGGCGCGCGGGCGCCGTGGACGAGGACGCCGCCGATGACGAGGTCCATCTCGGGAAGCTTCTCCTCGATCGAGAGGGTCGAGCTGAACACGGTCGAGGCGCGGCCGCCGAAGGCGACATCGAGCTCTCGGAGCTTGTCCAGCGAGACGTCGTAGACGAAGACGTCGGCCTCCATCCCGATCGCGATGAACGCCGCGTGCATGCCGACCGCGCCGCCGCCGATGATCATCACGTTCGCCGGCGGCACCCCCGGGACGCCACCGAGGAGGATGCCGCGGCCGCCAAGCGGGCGCTCGAGCATGAACGCACCTGCCTGCGTGGCGATCTTGCCCGCGACCTCCGACATCGGCGCCAGGAGCGGCAACCGCCCCTGTTTGTCCTCGACCGTCTCGTAGGCCACGCAGGTCGCGCCGCTTTCGCACAACCCTCGTGTGAGTTCGGGCGCAGGCGCGAGGTGCAAATACGTAAAGAGCGTCTGACCCCTCTTAAGGAGGTGGACCTCCTCGGCCTGCGGCTCCTTGACGCCGAGGATCATCTCCGCCTCGTCGAAGACGGCCTCCGCGGTCGGGAGGATCCGCGCGCCCTGAGCCTCGTAGGCGGAGTCCTCGATGGCCGAGCCCTCGCCGGCGCCCTTTTGAACGTAGACCTCATGCCCGTGCTCGGAGAGCTCGCGGACGCCGATCGGGGTGATCGCGACCCGGTACTCGTCGGGCTTGATCTCCGTCGGTACTCCTACCTTCATCTCACCAGCTCCCTTGCTCGTAATGCCAGCCATAGCTCTATCCGATCAGTTGCCCTTCCGAGGTCCCGCCCGGTGAGCTCCTCGATCTTGCGAATCCGGTACCGCAATGTGTGGCGGTGGCAATAGAGCTGGCGCGCGGCGCGCTCCCAGTTGCCGTTGTTCTCGATGAACGCCTCGAGCGAGCGCAGGAGCTCGCCGCCGTACTCGCCCTCGGTCTGCTCGATCGGGTCGAGCAGGCCGTCGCTGTAAAGACGCAGCGCGTCGTCGTCCTGCAGGGCGAGCAGCAGGGTGAACGCGCCGAGGTCGCGGTGCGAGGCGACGTCCGAGGCTCGGCCATCGGCGAGCGAGGTCGCCTCGAGCGCGCAGCGCGCCTCGTGGAAGGCCCGGCGCAGAGCGCCTACCGCGGCCGGGCGGCTCGCGGCGACCCGCACGCCGTTGCGGCCCGGGCCGCCGGCGAGGGTCTCGCGGGCGCGGCGGGCGGTGGCGATCGGATCGGTGTCGTGCGAGTCGACGACGGCGCAGAGCAGCGGCCGGCCTGCGGCGCTGCTGGTCGCGACCAGCGCGTGGACGCCCGCGTCCGCGAGCGCGCCCTCCAGCTGGCGCTCGGCAGCCGTCGGGTCGTCGAGATCGAAGATGAGCACGGCGGCCTCGGCGCCGATCCCGAACGGGCGCAGCCGGCCCGTGAGCTCGTCGGTGCCCAGCCGCTCGCCCAGCGCGTCCGCGAGCAGGTCGCCGGCGAGGCGTCGCTCGGTCTCGCGCACCACGCGCTCGCGCATCAGCTCAAGGCCGACGACGATCGCGGCCTGGCGAATGCAGAGCCGCTCGAACTCGCCGAGCGGCTCGCGATCGGCGACGGCGATCAGCCATGCGACCGCGACACCGCCGCGGCGGCCCGGGACTGAAACCGCGAGCGCGCGACCGGCGAGCGGTCCCGAGTCGGGGGCCGAAGGGGTCGCCGCCGTCTCGTCACCCGCGAGCTCGCGCGCGAGCACGACAACGGCCTCGGCGTCCACAGCGTCAAGTGAGCTGCTGCGGGCAATCTCGGCGCCCGAACGGTCGACCACGCAGGCGGCACCGCCGATCGCCGCGCCGGTGACGGCGAGGATCTGGTCGAGGCCACCGCCCTCGATCACCAGGCGCTCGAGGCGCTCGTGTACCTGGGCACCGCGCTCGAGCGCGTCGAACTGGTCGTTGACGAGCGTCGCCGCTGCGCGCTCGGTGATCGCGATGAACGGCATCTCGTAAGGGACCTCGAAGACCGGGAGGTCGTGCTTGGCCGCCGTTTCGAGGATCGCCTTGGGGATCCGCTTGTGATCGAAGCCGGTGCCGAAGCCGAGGCCCGCAAGCCCCTCGCCGGCGAGCAACTCCACGTACCGGCGCTGCTTCGCCGGGGTGCCGAGGTTGTAGCCGGTCGTCAGCAGCAGCTCGCTCCCCGACAGCCACGGCGTCGGGTCCTCGTGCTCGGAGATGTGGACCCAGCGCACGCGGTTGTCGCCGTGCTCGGCGGCGACCGCCAGCTCAAGGCCACATTCCGCAACGAGTGACGCGACTGTCAGCAACGGCCCTCCATCCGCTCCCGACGACGACGACCGATCAGAGGTCCTCGTCGCGGAAGGAACCCATCTCGAGCCGCTCGGCGGCCTCGGTCAGCACCGGTCGCAGGACACCCTCGATCTCCTGGAACTGCTCGGTGTCGCAGATCAGCGGCGGCGAGAGCTGGATCACAGGGTCGCCGCGATCGTCGGCGCGGCAGATCAGCCCGCGCCGGTAGAGCTCGCCGGAGAGGAAACCGCGCAGCAGGTGCTCGGACTCCTCGTGGGTGAAGCTCTCCTTCGCGTCCGGGTCCTTGACGAGCTCGATCGCGTGGAAGAAGCCCGCGCCGCGAACGTCGCCGACGATGGGGATGTCACGCAGGCCATCGAGCATCGACCTGAACTCGCCCTCCTTCTCGCGGACGTGTTCGAAGAGGTTCTCGCGCTCGTAGATGTCGAGCGTCGCCATCGCCGCGGCGGCCGCCACCGGATGACCGGCGAAGGTCGAGCCGTGGGCGAAGGACTCGGCGCCCTTCGAGAACGGCTCGAAGACGCGATCGGTGGCGATCATCGCCCCCATGGGCGCGTAGGCCGAGGTCAGCGCCTTCGCCGTGGTGACGATGTCCGGCTGATAGCCATAGCGCTCGCAGCCGAAGGCGTAGCCGAGGCGTCCCCACGCGCAGATGACCTCGTCGGAGACGAGCAGCACGTTGTGGCGATCGCAGATCTCGCGGACCCGGTCGAAGTAGCCGTCCTGGGGAACGAAGCAACCGCCGGCGTTCTGCAGCGGCTCGAGGATCACGGCTGCGACGGTCTCCGGACCCTCCCACTCGATCGCCTCCTCGATCTGGTCAGCGGCCCAGAGCGGATCGCGGTCGGCGGGCCAGTGGTAACTGTTGGTATTCGGCGCCTTGATCCCACCGGGGACAAGGGGCTCGAAGTCCGTGCGCAGCGAGGTGATGCCTGTGGCCTGCAGCGCCCCGAGCGTGGTGCCGTGGTAGGCGACGTCGCGCGAGAGGAACTTGTACTTGCGCGGGTTTCCGGTCCGCTGGTGGTAGGCGCGGGAGAGCTTGATCGCCGACTCGACGGCCTCGGAGCCGGAGTTGGTGAAGAACACGCGGTTGAGGTCGCCCGGCGCGAGATTGGCGATCCGCTCGGCGAGCTCGATCGCGCGCGGATGCGCGTAGCTCCAGATCGTGATGAAGTCGAGCTCGCGTACCTGCTCGGCCATCGCGTCGCCGATCTCGGTGCGGCCGTGGCCGGCGTTGACGCAGAAGAGGGCGGCGAGGCCGTCGAGGTAGCGCTTGCCGTGCTCGTCGAAGACGTAGGCGCCCTCGCCGCGCACGATCACGGGCACGTGATTGACGTTGTCATACGCGCCCATGCGGGTGAAGTGCATCCACAGATGCCGCCGGGCCGCCTCCTGCAGGTTCGTTGCCTCACGGACCACGGTGTCGGCTGACGCCATTTCCTCTTCCTCCTGTCTCGCGCTCGGCTCTAGGACGCTCGGTCCACCTGTCCGCGCCTTTCCGTACAAACGGTACCCGGCGTCCCAATGGATGGCAACCGGGATTCGGTTCAAGATCGCATCGACTCTTTGTGCAACTCGTATAAGAGGGGTTGGACGTTTTGGGACTTTCGCCACTTGCACTGTCCGGCGTGGCGACTTAGCCTGAGCGGCTAAAGGTGCTGGCAGGTCGTTGTATGCGGAGGAGAGGACAGCGGTGACCGAGGCAAGCGTCCATCTGCGTGGCGTGACCAAGGCGTTCGGCGACTTCGTCGCCGTGCACGATCTCGACCTCGAGATCGCCCAGGGCGAGTTCTTCACGTTGCTCGGCCCGTCGGGCTGCGGCAAGACGACGACCCTGCGAATGATCGCGGGCTTCGAGCAGCCGACGGAGGGCGAGGTGCTGATCGAGGGCACCGACGTCGCCGGGCTGCCGGCGCACAAGCGCCCCACCAACACGGTCTTTCAGAGCTACGCGCTGTTCCCCCACCTGAGCGTCGGCGAGAACGTCGCCTTCGGGCTCGAGCGCAAGAAGGTCGACAAGGCCGAGACCAAGCGACGGGTGGAGACCGAGCTCGAGCGCGTCGGCCTCGCACGGGAGATCAACCGGCGCCCGAACCAGCTCTCCGGCGGCATGCAGCAGCGCGTCGCCCTGGCCCGAGCGCTCGTGAACCTCCCGAAGGTGCTGCTGCTCGACGAACCGCTTGGCGCGCTCGACCTGAAGCTGCGCAAGGGCCTGCAGCTCGAGCTCAAGGGCATCCAGCGAGACGTCGGGATCACTTTCGTCTACGTGACCCACGATCAGGAGGAAGCGCTGACGATGTCCGACCGGATCGCGGTCATGAACCGCGGTGAGGTCGAGCAGTGCGCGGACCCCGAGACCGTCTACGAGCGGCCGACGACCACCTTCGTCGCCGGCTTCATCGGCGTCTCCAACCTGATGCCGGGCCAGGTCATCTCGGCCAACGGCTCGGGCTCGAAGGTCAAGCTCGACGCGGGCGTCGAGGTCGCCGCGCAGGTCGACGGCCTCTCAACCGGGGAGCGCTGCCACGCGGTGGTCCGCCCGGAGAAGCTCGTGATCGCCACGAACGGCTCCTCCGCGGCGAACCCGAACTGGCCAAAGGTGCAGGGACAGGTCGAGAGCTCGGTCTACCTCGGGACCGCCACGCAGATCATCGTCCGGCTCGCCGGCGACGTGCGCATGACCGTGCTGGTCCCGAACGCCGACGAGGCCGAGCGCAACCGGCTTCCCGGCGGCGGCGCGGACGTTTCCCTCGCCTGGGCGCCCGAGCACATCCACGTCGTGCGCGAATCACAGGCGCCTCCAGCACCGGAAGACCCTGAGGAAGTAAAGGCGTGAGCAGGACGCGCCGCCTGGCGATCGCGCTCCTGTTCGCAGCGAGCGTCGTCGTCACAGGCTGCGCCGAACAGGCCGTCATCGGCGGCCCGAAGACCTCTGACGTGCAGACCGTCGTCGCCAGCGGCAAGCCGACCGGCGAGCTGACGATCTCCAACTGGCCGCTCTACATCGACAAGCAGACGATCCCCGACTTCGAGGACAAGACCGGCGTGTCGGTCAAGTACATCGAGGACGTCAACGACAACGCCGAGTTCTTCGGCAAGGTCCAGCCACAGCTCGACCAGGGCGAGTCGGGCGGGCGCTCGATCTTCGTGGTCACCGACTGGATGGCCAACAAGATGCACGAGCTCGGCTACCTGCAGAACTTCGACAAGACGGCGATGCCGAACAACTACCAAAACCTCGTCCCGAGCCTGAACAACGACCCCGGTGTCCCGTTCGACCCCAACCGCGACTTCTCGATGCCGTGGCAGACGGGGATGACCGGAATCATCGTCCGCAAGGACCTCGCGCCTGACGTGAACTCGATCTGCGATCTCTTCGACCCGCAGTACAAGGGCAAGGTCGAGATGCTCACCGAGATGCGCGACACCGTGCCGCTGGTGATGAAGTGCATGGGCGTCGACCTCTCGAAGGCGACCGAGGACGACTGGCTCGCGGCGATCCAGAAGATCGGCGACGCCGCCGACTCCGGCCAGATCCGCCGCTTCACCGGCAACGACTACGCCCGCGACCTGGCATCGGGAGACGCGACCGCTGTGATCGGCTGGTCGGGCGACGCCGTCCAGCTGCAGGCCGACAACCCGAACATCGAGTGGCGCATGCCCGACGAGGGCTGCATGCTCTGGTCGGACAACATGGTGATCCCGATCGGAGCGCCGAACCCGACCGCGGCCGAGGCGTTCATGAACTACGTATACGACCCGGTCCACCAGGCGCAGATCGAGGAGTACGTCAACTACGTCTCTCCGGTCGCGGGCACCAAGGAGGTCCTCCTCAAGCAGGATCCGGAGCTGGCCAACAACCCGCTCGTCTTCCCGTCCGCCAAGTTCCTCGAGCCCTGTGACTCCGCGCCGACGATCAGCGGCAAGGAGGAGCAGACGATCACCTCTGCCTTCGAGGCTGTGGTCAACGGCTGATGAACCAATCCGGCGAGATGCTCCGCTTCGCGTCCGCTCTCGCCGGGCCGGGGCTGCGATGAGGCGCTCTCGACTCACGCCCTACCTGCTGATCGCACCGGGCCTGCTGTGGCTCATCTTCTTCTTCGTCGTCCCGCTGTACTACTCGGGCAAGCTCTCGCTCTACGGCGGGGACTCGCTCGAGCAGGGCTTCAGCTTCAACTGGGACTGGTCCAACTACAAGGACGCCCTCTCCCTGTACGACACGCAGTTCGTGCGCTCGCTGGTGTACGCCGGGATCTCGACGATCCTCTGCCTGCTGATCGGCTACCCGCTCGCCTACGCGATCGCCTTCAAGGCCGGCAAGTGGCGCAACCTCTTCCTCTTCGCGGTGATCGCGCCGTTCTTCACCACGTACCTGATCAGGACCCTCGCCTGGGAGACGATCCTCTCCGACCAGAGCCCGGTCGTGAGCTTCCTACAGACGATCGGCGTCGTCGCCAATGACGGGCACGTACTGGCCACCGCTCCGGCGGTGATCGCGGGGCTCACCTACAACTTCCTGCCGTTCATGATCCTGCCGCTGTACGCGAGCCTCGAGCGCGTCGACGGGCGGCTGATCGAGGCGGCGAACGACCTCTACGCGAACGGCCGGACCGCCTTCCGCAAGGTGACGCTCCCGCTGACGGCGCCCGGCATCGTCGCCGGGACCTTGCTCACGTTCATCCCGGCGATGGGCGACTACGTCAACGCCTTCTTCCTCGGCGGGCCGAACAACAAGATGATCGGCAACACGATCCAGTCGCTGTACGTCACCCAGCGCGACTATCCGCCGGCGGCGGCACTGTCGTTCGTGCTGATGGCGGGGATCATGGCCATCGTCTTCATCTACATCCGCTTTGCCGGCTCCGAGGCCCTGATGGGCGAGGAGGAGGCTCCCGCCTGATGGGCTGGATCAAGCGCAACGGGCTGATGGCGTTCGCGGTGCTCGTCGTGATCTACATGCTGCTGCCGATCGCGATCATCATTCTCTTCTCGTTCAACGATCCGGCCGGCCGTTACAACTTCACCTGGGTCGGGTTCACGCTCGACCACTGGAAGAACGCGTTCAGCATCCCGGAGCTCAACGACGCGCTGGTCAAGAGCCTTCGAGCTGGCCGCCCTCGCGACTGTGATCGCGACCGTGCTCGGAACGATGATCGCCCTCGCGCTCGTCCGCTACGAGTTCTTCGGCCGCCGCACGGCGAACTTCCTGATCGTGATCCCGATGGCGACACCCGAGGTCGTGATCGGCGCGGCGCTGCTGTCGCTGTTCCTGGTCTACGGGATCGCGCTCGGGCTTCGTAACGCTGCTGATCGCCCACGTCATGTTCTGCATCAGCTTCGTGGTCGTCGTCGTCCGCTCGCGATTGATCGGCTTCGATCGGCGCTTCGAGGAGGCCGCCCGCGACCTGGGCGCCGACGCGTTCACGACCTTCCGAAAGGTCACGTTGCCGCTGATCATGCCCGGCATCGTCGGCGCCGCGATGCTCTCGTTCGCGCTGTCGATCGACGACTTCGTGATCTCGAACTTCAACTCCGGGACCACGGTCACCTTCCCGCTGTACATCTTCGGCGCCGCGCAGCGCGGGATCCCGGTCGAGGTCAACGTGATCGCGACGATCCTCTTCGCCGTCACGGTGCTCGCCATGGCGTTCACGATCTGGCAGCAGGGCGCGCGCCGAGAAGCTCGCGGCGGTCCGTCCGGACCAGGAGGGAGACCCGCTCGATGGCGCCACGCCGTCCCGGCGGCGCCCGGCGTCGGCCGGCGGCTGAGCGGACGGGCCGATGGAGAGCGCCTCGCGTTCCCGCGCCGGCCGCCAGGCACCGGCTCGGCCGCGGGCGACAAGGGACTGAAGGCGGGGGCGCTCGGCTACCTCTCGAACCTCGTCATCGGCGTCGCCTCGACGGCGCCCGGCTACAGCCTCGCCGCGACCCTCGGCTTCGTGGTCGCGGCCAGGGCGTGGGCGTCCACGCCGCCGGCCGTGATGCTTGTCTCGTTCATCCCGATGCTGCTGCATCGCGGTCGCCTACAACTACATGAACCGGCCGACCCCGACTGCGGCACCAGCTTCACCTGGGTGACGAAGGCGATGGGGCCGCGGCTCGGCTGGCTGACCGGCTGGGCGATCGTCGTCGCCGACATCGTCGTGATGGCAACGCTGGCGCTACATCGCCGGCGTCTACACGTTCCTGCTCTTCGGCTGGCAGGAGGGCGCCGACTCACTTCTGGCGGTCAGCATCGTCGGCCGTCGTCTGGATCGCCGATGATGACCTGGATCTGTTACGTCGGCATCGAGCTCTCGGCGAAGACCCAGTACGGGCTGCTGACGATGGAGATCTTCACCCTGGCGCTGTTCGCGGTCGTCGCGCTGATCAAGACCTACGCCGGCAATGGCCTCCCCGGCTCGATGGACCCGTCGTTCGATGGCTCAACCCGTTCGCGATGACGACGAGCGCGCTGGTCGGCGGCGTCCTGCTCGGCGTCTTCATCTACTGGGGCTGGGACACCGGGGTGAGCGTCAACGAGGAGTCGGAGGACCCGGCCAACGGGCCGGGCAAGGCCGCCGTGATGAGCACGATCCTGCTCGTCGCGATCTACCTGGTCGTCACCTATGCGGCCCAGGCGTACGCCGGCACCGACTTCCTGCGCCACAACAAGGACGACGTCCTCAGCGCGCTCGGCGGGCACGTATTTGGCTCGCCGCTCGACAAGCTCCTGATCATCGCGGTGCTGACCTCTGCCTCGGCCTCGACCCAGACAACGATCCTGCCGACCGCGCGAACAACGCTCGCCATGGCCCGCTTCGGCGCCGCGCCGAAGGCGCTCGGCGAGATCCATCCGCGCTATCTGACGCCAGGGACCTCAACGCTGCTCATGGGCGGGATCTCACTGGTCTGGACGCTGATCATCATCAACGTCTCGCAGAATGTCCTCGGCGACTCGCTCACCGGGCTCGGCTTCCAGATCGCCTTCTACTACGGCCTCACCGGGTTCGCCTGCGCGATCTACTACCGCCGCGAGATCTTCAAGAACGCGAAGAACTTCGTCATGGTCGGGGTCGCGCCGTTCGTCGGCGGGCTGATGCTGACCTTCATCTTCGTCAAGGCGTTCATCGACAACGCGCCGGTGGACTCCGCGTACTCGGGCGGCGTCTTCGGCCTCGGTGCCGCCGACGTGATCGGCGTCGGGCTGCTGGTCTTCGGTGGGGTGCTGATGCTGCTGGTCAGCGGCAAATACCGCGACTTCTTCAGTCGCAAGACGGAGGTCGCCGACCCGCGCATCCTCACCGGGGAGATCACGGGAGAGGCGTCTGTGATGGCCGATGAGTGACGGGCGCGACATCGTCGTCGGATACGACGGCTCCAAGTACGCCGACGTTGCCCTCGACACGGCGCTCAGCTTCGCCGACGCGTTCGGCGACCGCGTCGTTCTGGTTTTCGCCGCGGCCCCCGGCGGCTACGGCGGCGGCGAGGTGCCGGCGCAGCGCGAGGCCGTCGAGGAGCTCGGTCGCAAGGAGCTCGAGCGCGGCCGCGCACACGCCGAGCGACGCGGCACGTCGGTCGAGACCGAGCTCGTGGCGAAGAAGCCGGCGGCGGCGCTGCACGACGTCGCAACCGAGCGTGGGGCGCGGATGATCATCATCGGCAGCCACAGCGAGCCGCCACTGCGCGCGGCGATCATCGGCTCGACCCCGGGCAAGCTGCTCGCCTTCGCCGAGGTCCCGGTTCTGGTCGTCCCGGTCCCGAGCTAGTCGCGGCCGCTCAACGCGCGCAACAGCGGCGCGCCGAACCAGATCCAGGCGATCGCCAGCAGGATCGCGGCGGTTGCGACCGCCGCCAGAGCGGCGCTGAAGACCACGTGGGAGATCAGCAGGATCGTTCCGCCTATCGCCAGCGCGAGGCAGACCAGGCCGGCGATCGAGTACTTGTGCGAGGACTTGACGATCCACTCCTTGTCCATGTCGCGGAAGCGCAGGCGGTGGCGGGCCACCGGCGCCATCAGGCAGATGCCCGCGACGGCCGTGAGCAGCAGGTCGACGTAGTAGACGCGCTTCTCGAACTCGGTGACGTCGGCCCAGCCCTGCTGGAACGGGACGACGAGCAGGAAGGCGAAGAGGAACTGTACGCCGATGCTGGCCACACGCAGCTCCTGCAGTAGCTCGATGAGGTTGCGATCGAGCCGTTCAGCCTCCGTCTCGTTGCGCTCCTCCGCCTGCGCGCTCTGCTTCGAATCGGACAAGTCGTGCATGGATTACCCGATCATCTGGCTCCAAAGCCGCCGGTAGCCTTGTCCGAATGGGCGGATTCACCACCGAGCTTCTGATCGCCGGCCAGCAGGTCCCCGGAGACGGCGCCGAGATCGAGGTCGAGAACCCGTTCAGCGAGGCGATCCTTGCCGAGCGTTCGCGCACCCTCTCCCGAGCAGCTCGACGCGGCGATCGCGGCCGCCGCCGAGGCACAGCGCCCCTGGGAGCGCACACCGGCGCTCGAGCGCGCCGAGCTCCTGCACGAGGTTGCCACACGCCTGCGGGCGCGCTCTAGCGATATCGCCGAGGTGATGACGCTGGAGGGCGGCAAGCCGAAGCTCGAGAACGGCGACGAGATCGGCTGGACCGCGGCGGCCTTCGACTACTTCGCGGAGATCGGCCGCGACTCGGCCGGCCGCGTGATCCCGCCGATCGAGCCAAGCCAGCTGGCGCTGGTGGTGAAGGATCCGGTGGGCCCAGTCGGCTGCATCGTTCCCTGGAACTACCCGCTCCTGCTGCTGGCCTGGAAGCTGGCGCCGGCCCTGGCGGCCGGGAACGCGACGATCAACAAGCCTTCGGAGATCACGCCGCTGTCGACGCTGATGCTCGCCGAGTGCTTCGACCATCTGCCGCCCGGCGTCGTCAACCTCGTCGCGGGAGCCGGCGACATCGGCGCCGGCATCGTCGGCGACGAGCGGATCGCCTGCGTCGCGTTCACGGGCTCGGTCGCGACCGGTAAGCGAATTGCCTCCGTCTGCGCCGAGCGCGTCGCGCGGGTCAACCTCGAGATGGGCGGCAAGGACCCCTTCATCGTCTGCGCGGACGTCGCCGAGAAGATCGAGGTCGCCGCGCGCGGCGGCGCCTGGGCCGCGTTTCTGAACGCCGGCCAGGTGTGCACCTCGGCCGAGCGTTTCTACGTTCTCGACGAGGTCTACGACGACTACCTGCAGGCCTTCACGGACCACACCCGCACGCTCGTCATCGGCGACCCCCTCGACCCAGCCACCGACGTCGGGCCGATGGTCTCGGCGGCCCAGCGGCTGAAGGTGGCCGACCAGGTTGAGGCCGCGGTCGGCGCTGGGGCCGAGCTCCTCGTGGGCGGAGACGACGCGGGCCACGAGCGCGGCCACTTCTACTCGCCCGCCGTCGTCACCGGTGCTGCCGCGGACACCGCCCTGCTGAGCGAGGAGACCTTCGGGCCGGTCGCGCCGATCGTCCGGGTGAAGTCGCTCGACGAGGCGATCGAGCTCGCCAACTCCACGCGCTTCGGCCTCGGGGCCAACGTCTACACCGAGGACATGAAGACGATGCTGCGCTGCATGCGCGAGCTCAAGGCCGGGACCGTGTGGTTCAACGACCCCCTCACCGACAACGACGCGGGGCCCTTTGGCGGCTTCAAGCAGTCGGGGCTCGGGCGGGAGCTCGGCCGCGAGGGGCTCGAGGCCTTCCAGGAAACCAAGCACGTTCACATCGAAACCGAGATCGAGCAGAAGGATTGGTGGTATCCGTATGGCGACTGAGACCGCAGACCGCAGACCGCAGACCGCAGAGGCGGCGACGCGGACGCTTCGGAACTACGTCAACGGCTCCTGGGTCGAGGTTTCTTCGGTCGAAACGCTCGAGGACCGCAATCCGGCGACCGGCGAGCTGATCGCGCTGGTGCCGCTGTCGGGTGCCGCCGACATCGACGCCGCCGCCCGCGCGGCACGGGAGGCCCAGCCCGCGTGGCGCGCGGTCCCGGTTCAGAAGCGAGCCCGCGCCGTGATGGCGCTGCGCGACGCGCTGTGGGACAACCAGGAGGAGATCGCCCGTCTCGTCACCGAGGACATGGGCAAGACGCTGGCCGACGCTCGCGGCGAGGTGCTGCGCGGGATCGAGTCGTGCGAGGCGGCGTGCGGGATCCCGCACCTGCTCAAGGGCGAGAATCTCGAGGGGGTCGCGGGGGGCGTCGACGTCGAGCTGGTGCGCCAGCCCGTCGGCGTGGTTGCCGCGATCACCCCCTTCAACTTCCCGGCGATGATCCCTCTCTGGTTCCTGCCGTACGCGATCGCCTGCGGCAACACGTTCATCCTCAAGCCGTCCGAGCGCGACCCGCG
The DNA here is from genome assembly GCA_963796815.1 of uncultured Solirubrobacterales bacterium. Lineage (GTDB taxonomy): Bacteria > Actinomycetota > Thermoleophilia > Solirubrobacterales > 70-9 > WHSW01. The sequence goes on along the minus strand of CAWCNF010000005.1, from coordinate 278,900 downwards.
CCCGTCCGAGCGGATCTTCGAGCTGATCGATTCGGTCTCAGAGATCCCCGCCGGCGTCCTCAACCTGGTTCACGGTGCCCATGACGCGGTCAACGGCCTGCTCGACCATCCCGAGATCGACGCGATCTCGTTCGTCGGCCAGGCCTCGACGGCGCGCTACATCGCGGAGCGCTCGTCGGCCAACGGCAAGCGCTTCCAGGCGCTCGGCGGAGCGAAGAACTCGCTCATCGTGATGCCGGACGCCGACCTCGACGTGACCGTCCCGGCCATCATGAGCTCGGCCTTCGGCGCCGGCGGCCAGCGATGCCTCGCCGGCTCGGTCGCGGTGCTGGTCGGCACTCGCGCAGAGCAGGACCGCTCCCTCGATGCGCTCTCGTCCGCAGCCGCCGAGCTCGGCGTGGGGCCGGGTGACGAGGACGGTGTGGAGGTCTGCCCGCTGGTCGGGCCCGACGCGCGCGACCGCATCGCGGCCGCGGTCGAGGCCGCGGAGGGCGGCCCCGAGGAGGTCGTCCTCGACGGCCGCCGCGACGCGGGCCCGGGCGGTTCGCTGATCGGCCCCTCGATCGTCGAGACCTCCGACTTCGAGTCCGACCTCGCGCGCGAGGAGCTGTTCGGGCCGCTGCTCGCCGTCGTGCGCGCCGACGATCTCGACGCCGCACTGGAATTCGCCAACGGCTCGCGTTACGGCAACGCCGGCTCGATCTTCACCACCTCAGGCGGCGCCGCACGTGCCTACCGCTGGGGCGCGGAGGCCGGGATGCTCGGCATCAACGTGGGCGTCGCCGCACCCGTCGCATGGTTTCCGTTCTCGGGCTGGAAGGACTCGATCGACGGCGACCTGCACGCCAACGGCAAGGACGCGGTCGAGTTCTACACGCGTAAGAAGGTCGTGACCTCACGCTGGTAGCCCGGGCGCGGTCCGATACCCGAGCGTGATCCAGTCGTGGAGACCGCCGCGGTAGTAGAGGATCGTCTCCGGCGCCTTGGCCACGGCCAGCATGTTCTCGATCGCGGCGGGCGTGGCGGCACACTGGGGGCCGTTGCAGAAGTACACGGCCGGTTGCTCGGGCAGCTCGTCGAACCTGGCAAGCGTCTCGCGCCAGGGAATGTTGCGGGCGCCGGGAATCGTCTCGAGCCTCCAAGCGTCGTCCGGGCGGGTATCGATGAGCTCGCCCCCGCCGCCGACATGCTCAATCAGTTCGAGCTCGCCAACGGTCCGAACGCCGGGGTGCAGCTCCAGGGGAGAGACGGCCCCCCAGGTGCCATCGACGAGGAAAAGGCCGGGCTCGGCCGCAACCGCCAAGGGCACGCGCTGCGGATACTCGCGCCGCGACAGGCGCTCGGCGAGGTTCGTGCGCGAGTGGGTGGACGACTCGGTCATGAGCGTTGAGACCGCAACACGCTCATGAACATTTCAAGGGCGGCCGCCACATCGGGGCTGCGCATGATTGCGACGGCCTCGCGCATCTTCATCGGCTCGCGCCGTTCGCGGAAGCGGGGATAGGCCTCCGTGATGGCCGGCGGCCCGTCCATGGCGAGCTTGAAGCCGCCCTCATATGGAAGCTGGCCGAGCAGGCCGAGGAGCATCATCAGGTTGGCGACCATCGTCATGACGTCCGGGCGGGTCAGCGCGCTGAAGTTCTCATCGAACTCCCCGAGGAAGGAGTTGGCGCCCGCAAGGACGCCGCTGTCAGCAAGTCGCTCGATCAGGTCGAGGCCCTGCTCGATCTGCGGGGCGTCGCGCGCGACACGCTTCTTCAGCCGCGCCAGCGCCTCGCGCTCCTCCGCGGTCAAGTCTTCTGTCTCGGCGTGCGCGTCGCTCATGGTCAACCTCCGAACAGGTTCGCGAACCAGTACGCCTCGAAGCCAGACTTGACGGCCCGGAACGCCCGCATTCCTCCGAGCAACCGGCAGTCGGGCACCGCGGAGCGCTTGTACAGCTTGTCGGTGAAGTCACACCAGACGGCCGCCCCCTCATAGCCGGTGTCCATCACGCAGATACCCACCATGTTGTACAGCTCACCGACATAGGTCCCACGGGCCCGGTCGATGATCTGCGTGACGACGTGCTCGGCCTGGAAATGGGCAAAGACGCCTGCCATCCCGAGCCCGATCGTCGGCGCAACGACGTCGCCGATACCCCAGACGTTCTCGTGATCGGGCGATGCCATCGAGGGGATCGAGACATTCATGAACCCGCTGTCGGCTGCCAAACCGGCCTCCGCCACGACGCTGGGGGCCCGGTGCGTCGGGACGACCATCGCCAGGTCGTATTCAAGACTGCGGCCGTCTTTGGCGGTGAGCGTGTGGTTGGAGGCGTCGTGGCCCGAGAGCTCGAACGAGCCCTCGAAATCGATCCCACGCTGGTCGAGAAATCGCCCGAACCCGTCGACCATGATCGGCCCGAACGTTTCCATCGGCTGCTGCCAGGTGTGAAAGACCGAGACGTCCGTGCGCTCGGAGACGCCGCGCTGCTCGGCGAGGTAGCGGAGCATCATCGCGGCCTCGAAGGGCGCCGGCGGGCATCGGTAGGGCCACGACTCCACGCCGACCACGACGTGGCCGCCGTCGAAGTCGCGGAGTCGCTCGCGGGCGTCGAGGGCGTCCTCGAGCTCCCAGGGGGCGGCGATGCCGGCAATCCGCTCGTCGCGTTGCAGCTCGGCGCCGAGCGAGACGATCAGGTAGTCGTACTCGAGCTGCTCTGAGCCGGCCGAAACGGTGCGCGCTGAGGTGTCGATCGCGGTCACCTCGTCGGTGATGACGCGCGTCCCGTAGCGGCGTTCGAGCAATGAGAGCTCGCGTCGCACATCGTCGGGCTCGCGCTTGCCGGTCATCACCCACAGGTAGCTCGGCCGGTACTCGTGATACGGGTTGCGGTCGACGAGCACGACCTCGAACTCCCCGTCGCGCGACCAACCTGCCAGCCGCTTGGCGGCGACCGCACCGCCGCTTCCGCCGCCGAGTATCACCACCCGCTTCACATGGTCGAGTCTGCGCTGCCTCGCCGCTCTCGTCGACCGCAACGAGCACGCAGCGGCGCTACCGGGCGACTACGTACGCATACGCGGCGCCCGGCCGAAGCCAGGCGCCGCGCTGCACTGCGTTGATTAGAGAGGGCCTACTTGTTGAAGCTGGTCGACCAGGAGGCTCGGCTCCAGCTCGCCCGGCTCCAGCTCGCCCGGGTTGCGTCGATGCTGGCGAGGAGCTGCTCGCAGTCGGCTTGCGCCTGTGCGATCTCCGCGTCCATCGCGCTGTAGTCGACATCGGTCAGATCCGGTGACGACATGCCGTCGGCGCTCCAGCTCGCGCGAGACCAGCTCGCTCGGCTCCAGGAGGCACGGCTCCAGCTCGCACGGCTCCAGCTCGCGCGCTCGAACTCAGCGCAGCTCTCCGGGGTCGCACTCCAGCTGGCACGCGACCAGCTCGCTCGGCTCCAGCTCGCGCGCGACCAGCTCGCACGGAGCGAGTCGATGGCATCGGACCAGCTGGCGCGAGACCAGGAGGCCCGGCTGTAGTCGATCTGGCCGGTGGCCGGGTCGATCAGCGAGTTGGGGGTGAGGCCGGCGTTCAGCGAGGCCTTCCTGTAGTCGTAGCCATCGTTGATGGCCTTGTCCAGCGTGATCTCGCCACCGACGATCGTCTTCGTCGTGCTCGTGACGCCGATCTTGATCCCGAGCGCGTCGACGAGGTAGGTCGTCGTCTTCGGCGCGTACACGGCGGTTGTCTTGCGGACCAGCTGGTTCTTGATCTGATCCGGCGTCCACGTCGGATGCGCCTGGATCAGGTCCGCGACGGCGCCCGAGGCCACAGCTGCGGCCATCGAGGTGCCGCCGACCTGGAAGTACTGGCCGTCGACCATGCAGCTCGGGCAGAGCTGCGTGTAGTCGGCGCCGGCCGGGATCGTCGAGACCATGTGCGCGCCGGGGGCGAGCACATCGGGCTTCGCAAAGCCATCCTGCGTCGTGCCGCGGCTCGACCAGGAGGCCAGGGTGTCGTCATCGACATTGTTGGTGCCCATGTCGTCGACGCCGCCGACCGTGATCACGTAGGGATCGTTGGCCGGCGCGTAGTCGACGGCGTCCTCGGCGGTGCCGTCGTTTCCTGAGGCAACGACGACGGTAACGCCGGCGTTCCATGCCGCCTCAACGGCAGCATCGAGCGGATCGGTCAGATAGGACTCGGCCTGCGTCGACTTCAGCGAGAGGTTGACGACATCGATGTTGTAGTCGGCCTTGTGATCGACGACGAACTGCAGGCCGTCGATGACGTCGAGGACGGTGGTGTTGCCCTCGTCGTCGGCGGCCTTGACCGCGATCAGATTGGCGTCGGGTGCGACGCCGACATAGTCCCCGTACAGGGGGTCGCCGTACTGACGGTTCGTGCCGTCACCGGCGATCAGGCCGGCGACGTGCGTGCCGTGCCCGAGCGTGTCGGCGGCGGTCGAGGCGCCGGGGTTGACGACGGCGGTCGCGACGACGCGTGAGGTCGGGTCAGCGCGCGAAACCTGGAAGTCAGGGAGGTTGCCCTGGATTCCGGTGTCGATCACCGCCACGCCCACGCCACTGCCGGTGTAGCCGTCCTTCCACGCCTTGTCAGCGTGGATGGACCTCTCGTAGGAGGTCTGCAGGTACCTGTCCTCGAACTTCGGGCCGGCCGTGCCCGGGTCGCCGCCCTGGCTTGCGACCTTCGCGTTGAGCGAGACCGCGTGGAAGGCGGGGTTGGTGGCCAGCTTCTGCGCTGCGGCTGCGTCGAGCTTGGCGCTCATGCCGTCGATGATCGGCAGGTCACGCGTGACCTCGCCACCGGACGCCCGGATCAGGTCCTTGGCCGTCGCGGCGTCGGTGCCACCTGCGAGCTGGAGGATTACCTCCACGCGCTTGTCAGGGCTGCGCATCGCGAGGTCGGCAAGCGCGGAATGCGACGCACCACCGGCCGTTGCAGCCGAGGTACTCGAGGGAGTGATCAGCGAATTCGCCGCCGCCCCGAGGGTCACGAGCATCGCGAATGCCACGATCGCAGCGATCAGCGAACGCGAGCTCGAGTGTCCTTTCCAGGTGAGGCGATTCGCCTCGTCCAATCCCCCCGGATTGTCGACGGCGGCGGCTGCTACGCCCGCCACCCTCAGGTTGCGCCTAAAGCTCACAACGAATCTCCTGTGTCGTCATGGGCCGGCGGCCGAGCCGTCTTCGCTGACGAAGACCTCTTGCTTTGCGTCCCCGCCTCGCGACGGGTTTGCCCTTATCAGCCTGGGTTTTCACGACTGACATCGGCGTGCTCAAAGGGCGCTTTAGGGATCAGCGCCGGCCTGGACAAACGTTGAGAACTGCCAGACTGCGCGCGTGGATCTCGAGGACCCGCGCAAGTACCGCAACTACGTGATCGCCGCATCGGTCGGCGGCTTCATCCTCCCGATGGTCGGCCTGGTGGGCGCATTCGTGTTCTGGTCGCGTGACGACCTGCGTTCCACCAAAATCGTCGCGGCCGCCTCGTTTGCGGGCGCGATCGCCTACGGGATCCTCTTCGGCCTGTTGGCTTAGTCCACCGAGCCCAGGGCGCGGTGGACGGCCTCGCGCCCGGCCTCCAGACCGCCACGGATGACCTCGATGTCGCGGTCAAGGCGCGATGGGACCGGAGAGCCGGTTGGCGGGCGCACCGAGAGGATGTGCGGCTCGAGCGCCGGATCGCCGTCGTGGCGGGCGAGCAATTCCTCGTCGGCACCCTCGCGCGACGCGCGGGAGAGAAAGCCTTCGCCTACCGCCGGGCTGACCCGGCGCAGCACTCGAGGCATGACGCGCGCGGCGAGCCCGGTCGGAGCCGCAGTCACATCGCCGAGCTGGCGAGAGCGCAGGAGAAGAATGTGGGTGGCACCGTCGGCGATCGCGGCGTGGAACGGGATGGCCGCGCTGAGGCCGGCGTCGAGATAGCGCTTGCCGTCAACGGTCACCGGCGATCCGGCGAGCAGCGGTAACGTCGCCGAGGCTCGGAGCGCCAGCCGCAGGCTGGGCTCATCGGTGATCGACGAGGCGAGATCAACCGCCTGCCCCGAGTCGATCTCAGTGGCGATGGGGTGAAGGGTTGTCCGCGAGGCGAGAACTGACTGAAAGAGCCCCGGCGCAAGCTGTTCGTAACGCTGCTCAACCAGCTGCTCGATGCCGACGACAGGCCCGCGGCGAATCGCCCGCCGCCAGTCGATCAGCTCGTCGACAAGCTCGGGATCCGTCCAGGTAGGAATCCCCTCGCGGATGCGGCCGCTGACCAGCCACATCGCGTTCAGCGTCCCCGCCGAGGACCCGTACGCTGCGGCGAACGACTGGGCCAGCCCGATCTCGTCGAGCCCGAGGACCATGCCTCCGGAGACCGCCCCGCGCATGCCACCGCCCTCGACGACCAGCGCGATGCGCGCGCCCTCGGGCCGCTCGCGCAGGGCCTCCAGAACCGGGTGCACTACGCCGCGTCGGCCAGGAGGCTCAGCGCAACCGGCTCAGGGTTGGCCTTGGGAGCCTCGTCGGCGAAGCTCGCCATCTTTACGCCGATCAGGCGGACCGGGCGCGGCGGGTCGTATGCCCGCAGCAGCGACAATGCCGTCGCCGCGATCAGCTCGCCGTCGTCGGTTGGCGCGGCGACTGTGTGGACCCGGGTCACCGTGGTCCAGTCGTCGAGGCGCACCTTGATGCCGATCGTGCGCCCGAGCAGGCTGCGCTCGCGAAGCTCGGCGCCCAGACGACGGGACTGCTCCTCGACGACCTGTTCGAGCCGGGCCATGTCGGCGATGTCGTAGTCGAAGGTCGTCTCGATCGAGCGTGACTTGAGCTCGCCGCGCGCAACGGGCGAGTCGTCGCGGAAGTGCGCGCGCTCGTGGAGGCCGCGGCCATGGCTGTTGCCAAACCTGCGAATCAGCTCGTCGGCCGGGTATGCCTGCAGGTCGCCGATCGTCCTCACCCCCATCTGCTCGAGGCGCTCTGCGGTCTTCGGCCCGATGCCGGGAATCAGGCGCGCCGGCTCGGGCGCGAAGCGCTTGGCGGCCTGCTCGCGGGTGAGGACGACGAAGCCCCGCGGCTTCTCGGCATCGGAGGCGACCTTGGCGACCAGGCGGTTGGGCCCGATGCCGACCGATGCGTGGAGGTCGAGCTGATCGCGGATGGCGCGGACGAGGCTGCTCATCTGGGCGATCGGGTCGGGCAGCGACGAGAGGTCGAGGTAGACCTCGTCGAGCGAGGCGGGCTGGGTCGGCACGCCCACCTCGTCGACCAGCTTCATGACCTCGCGCGAGCGCTCGCGGTAGTGGGCGTGGTCGACGGGGAGATGAATCAGGTCCGGACAGCGGCGCTTCGCATGTGCCACGGGCATCGCCGAGCCGACGCCGTAGGGCCGCGCCTCATAGCTCGCCGTGGTCACCACGGCACGCGGCCCGCTCCCCGCGACGATCACCGGCTTGCCCCTCAGCTCCGGACGTCGCAGCAGCTCGACCGCGACGTAGAAGGCATCCATGTCGAGGTGGGCGATCGTCCGGTTCGCGGGCACCCGGCCATCGTCTCAAAGGGGGTGGTCGACTCCACCCCTTGGGTGCCTAGTTGGGGAGCCGATTTGAGGCGAGCATTGCTCTTGCAAGCAGTTAGCCCCACTCACCACCAAGGAGTTACCAATGACCCGCAAGAACAAGATCACCGCCGCCCTCGCCACCGCCGCCGTCGCGCTCACCGCTTTCGCCGGCGCCGCCGAGGCCTCGACCAGCTCGACCGTCTCGATCACGGGCACCAACGGCGACTACTACGGCTACGTGCACAGCTCCGACTCGACTCACTGCGAGAACAACCGCAAGGTCGTCGTCTACAAGCAGCTCGGCTCGACGCAGAGCCCGAAGACCGACCAGAAGATCGGCACCGACATCGCGGAGCCCAACGGCCCCGACGCGATGTGGTCCATCGGCAACAGCGGCTTCAAGCACGGCTCCTTCTACGCCAAGGCCGCGAAGGTCCCCGGCTTCTGCAAGGCGGTCACCTCACCGACCATCACGCGGTAGCCCAGCTCACATCCGCATCTCCAAACGGCCCGGTGGCGTCAGCCGCCGGGCCGTTTTGGCGTTCAGGGGTTCTTCTGACCTGAGCCGAGCTTCTCGACCGACTTGGCGACGCGCGATTCGCGGGTCTCGGCCTTCTTGGCACTCTCGACCCAGTTCACGTATGAGCCCTGCTGCGACGGGGTCAGGCCCTCGTAGAAGGCCTTTGCCTTCGCGTCTTCGGCAAGCTCCGCGGCGAGATCGGCCGGCAGCTCGATCACCCGTGGCTCGGAGTCGAGCTCCAGCTCGACCTCGACCTCGTCGCCCGCCTCGACCCCGGCGAGCTCACGGTTCTCGGCGCTAACGCCGAGCAGATAGCGGTCCTTGCGTGGCGCGATCGTGCTGCGGTATGTGTGGCCGGCGATCGTCACCCGGACCGGCGGCTTCTTGCCGGCACCGAGTTCCTCCACCACCTCCGGCGGCACCTCCATCCCGGTAGCCGTCTTGCCGTGGAGCATCAATGTCGTGCGAAATATGGGCATACCTCTACGACCGCCCGGCGTCCCGGAACTCATCGCCGGCGGCACGGCGAGGCTCGGTCAGGTGGAGAGTGTCCCGCATGCCCCCCTATAGCGGGGACTCCGGGACACCCTCCCCTGCCGGAGTGCCGAATGCGCGCCAAACTCGCGTGAAGCGTCCCGCAACACCGGCGCCGGCCTCCCTTTACTGCTTCGACCCGGCCCGCAACGCGGCGACCGTCCCGGAGTACCCCCTATAGGCCTCGGTGCGGGACGTTCGCCCCCGCTCAGCGGCTGACGTGGATCCCGATCTTCTCAGGGATCGCGGCCACGGCTCGCGTGAGCGGCCCGGGGGCGTCCCCTCGCTCCTGGACCGTTTCCTTGTGGAGGATCGCGTGGCGGATCACGGTGCCGCCGATGAACCGGAAGGGCTCCGGCGGGACGCGGATAGCCGGCGAGCGGACGATCGCGAGGTTGGCGTATTCGTCGTCGCGGCCGGCGACGAGCGACGCGAGCGAGCGGCCGACCAGGTGCGTGGGCCCGACGCCGTGGCCGGTGTAGCCGAACCCGGCCCAGACGCCGCGCTGGACCTCGGCGACCACGGGCAGGTGGCTCGGGGAGACATCGATCGGCCCGCCCCAGGCGCGCTCGATGCGGCGCCCGGCCAGCGCTGGAAAGAAGCGGTGCAGGTGCCCCTCGAGGTCCGCGACGACCTCCGGATCGCGCTCGGCGCGCCCATGGGTGCGGGCGCCATAGGCCACCCTACCGCCGCCCCACCCGAAGGCGATGCGGCCGTCGGGCGTCGTGCGGAAGTAGTGGACCATCGCGCGCGCGTCGGTCATGCACTCCCCGCGCGTCCAGTTGAGCTCCTCGAGCACGTCGGGCACCGGCTCGGTGATCACCATGTGACTCGAGGTCAGCGTCAGCCGGTGGCGCATGCCGCGAAACCCGAGCAGCGCCCCGCCGCAGGCCAGCACGACCGCGCCCGCGTGTACGCGGCCCCGCGACGTGTCGACAACGACCTCGTCGCCGCGACGCGCCATCCCGAGCACCGGGCTGCCCTCGAAGATCTCCACCCCGCTCGCCCTGACCGCGGCGGCCAGGCCAAGAGCCAACCTTGCAGGCTGCACCGTGGCCGCTCCGGGGTAGAACGCCCCGGCGCGAAACAGCGGCGAGTCACACCGCGCGCGGACCTCCTCGGTGCTCAGCGGCAGGCAGGCGCCCGGCTCGCCGAGCTCCTCGCACGCCCGCGCGACCCGTTCCCAGGCGCCGTCCCAGGCGGGGGCCGTCGAGGCCTGCAGGTACCCGGCCTGCCGGTACCAGGCGTCGATGCCCCTGCTCGGCGCAGAAGTCGCCGATCGCGTCGACGGAAGCCTGCGCGGCCCGGGCGACGGTGATCGCTTTCCGGTCGCCGAACCGCTCGCGCAGCGACGGCAGGCTGAACCACAGGCGTTGACGAAGCCCCCGTTGCGACCGCTCGGCCCATGCCCGCAGCGGTCTGCCTCGAGCACCACGATCCGCGCGCCGGGCTCGAGCCTGCGCAGGTGCCAGGCGGTCCAAAGACCGGTGTAGCCACCGCCGACGACGAGCACGTCGGCCTCGAGGTCGCCGTCGAGCGCCGGCCCCGCCGCGGCCGTGGTCGCGCCGGCCTCGGCCAGCCAGAAGCCCTCGGCGTCGTGGCGCTCGGCCATCGCCCCCGCGCTCGCCGGTCTAGGAGGCGGGAGGCCCCTCGACCGCCGCGCCGGTCGCCGAGCGCTCGGTGTGCCGCTCGATCAGCTCACGCTGAACGTTGCGCGGGTCCCTGCCGGGACGCCTGCGAGTCCACTTGCCGTCGGAGCCGAGCCGCCACGAGTTCGTGTTGTCGGCGATCGAGCGATCGAGCACGTCGAGCAAGCTCGGCGCGGATCTTCCCGTCGAGCACCGGGGTGACCAGCTCGACGCGGTTGTAGAGGTTGCGCGGCATCAGGTCGGCGGAACCGATGTACATGCTCGGCTCCTCGCCGTGACGCTCGAACGCGTAGATGCGGGAGTGCTCGAGGAAGCGGCCCACGACCGAGTTGACCTCGATGTTGTCCGAGACGCCGAGCACACCCGGGCGCAGGGCGCAGATCCCGCGGACGTTGATCTCGACCTTCGACCCCGGCCTGCGAGGCCCGATAGAGCGCACGGATGGAGGGTGCGTCGAGCAGCGAGTTCATCTTCATCCGGATCCGCGCCGGGGTCGCCGCCGAGTGCGACTCGATCGTGCGCTCGATCTCGTCGAGAAGCCCGCTCTGGAGGTTGAACGGCGCGACGAGCACCTTGCGGTAGTTGCGGGGACGCGCGTAGCCGGTGATCGAGTTGAACATCTCGGCGATGTCGGCGCCGATCTCCTTGTTGGAGGTGAAGAGGCCGAGGTCGGTGTAGATCCGAGCGGTCTTCGGGTTGTAGTTGCCGGTCCCGATGTGGACGTAGTGGCGCACGCCATCGCCCTCGCGGCGCACGACCAGGATGCACTTGACGTGCGTCTTGAGCGCCGGGATCCCGTAGACGACGTGGACGCCCGCCTGCTCGAGCTTCTTCGCCCAGCGGATGTTCGCGCCCTCGTCGAAGCGAGCCTTGAGCTCGACCATGCAGACCGCCTGCTTGCCGCGCTCGGCGGCCTCGATCAGCGCCGGGACGAGCGGGGAGTCGGCGCTCGTGCGGTAGACGGTCTGCTTGATCGCCAGCACGTTCGGATCCGAGACCGCCTGCTTGACAAAGCGCTCGACCGTCGTCACGAAGGAGTCGTATGGGTGGTGGACGAGGATGTCGCCGCCGCGGATCGCGGCGAAGAGGTCGCTCTCCTTGCCCTCGGGGCCGAGCAGCAGCCGCGGCGGGGTGACCGGCGTGAAGGGCGGGTCGCGCAGCTCGTCATGGCCCGGAAGCCCGACCACCTCCCAGAGGTCCGCCAGGTCGATCAGGCCATCGATCTCATAGACCTCGTCGGGCGACGCATCGAGCGCGCTGGTGAGCTGGTCGCGCAGGCGCTCGCTCATGCCGGCGTCGATCTCGAGCCGCACCACCTCGCCGAAGCGGCGGCGGCGCAGCTCCTCCTCGACCGCCTGCAGGAGGTCGTCGGCCTCGTCGGAAACGTCGTAGTCGGTGTCGCGCGTGACGCGGAAGAGCGAGTGGTCGATGACCTCCATGCCCTGAAAGAGCGAGCCGAGGTTGGCCCCGATGAGCGCGTCGAGCGGTACCAGCGTCGTCTTGCGCTCGCCGATCGCCAGGAACCGGCCGAGGAGCTCCTTCGGCACCTTGACGCGGGCGAGGATCTCGTTGTCCTTCTCGGGGTCGCGGAGGGCGACGAGGATCGAGAGGGACAGGTTCGAGATGTAGGGGAAGGGCCGGCCGCGCCCGATCACCAGCGGTGTCAGGACCGGAAAGACCTGTCGCTCGAATAGCGCCGCGAGCTCCTCGCGCTCGGCGGCCGTCGCCTGCTCGGGGGTGATGATCCGGATGCCGTGCTCCTCGAGCGCCGGGCGCAGCTCCCCGTCGACGAAGCGGCCGACGCGGTCACGCTGCTCGAGTACGCGATCGCGCAGCGCGGCGAGGGTCTCGCCGGGCAGCATCCCGTCAGCCGCCTTTGCGGTCGAGCCCGCCTCGACCTGGTCCTGGAGGTTCGCGACGCGGACCATGAAGACCTCGTCGAGATTCGACTCCCAGATCGCCGCGAACTTCGCCCGCTCGAGCAGCGGCGTCGCCTCATCCTCGGCCAGCTGGAGCACGCGGTCGTTGAAGTCCAGCCATGAGAGCTCACGGTTGAAGTAGAGGTCCGGTTCGGCGAGATCGGGCTCGGAGACGGCGACCGGTGCGAGCTTTGGATCCGCAGGCTCGGCGATCGGTTCGTTGATCTCGGTTCTCAGGCTCTCCACGACGCCCAAGGAAAGGTAGCGCCGAAGCGGCCTCAGGCGACTTCCTCGAGGGGGCTGGGTCGGGGCTTGCGCACCGCCGCACCACCGGCGCGGCGATATCCCGCGGCGAGCTCAGCCATCGAGCCCTCCCAAGTGCGCCCGCCCACCTCGCCGAGCGCCGTGCGCGTGATCCGCTCGCGCAGGAAGGGCGAGGAGGCGAGCTGCAGGACGGCGGCGGCCAGCGCGTTGGGATCGGCGTCGCACAGCCAGCCGGTGCGCCGGTCGCGGATCAGCGTCGCCGGTCCGCCGGCGTTCACGGCGACAACCGGCAGCCCGCTCGCCTGCGCCTCCACGATCACCTGGCCGAAGGTGTCGGTGGTGGAGCAGAAGAGAAAGACGTCGGAGCTCGCGTAGGCGGTGGCGAGCTCCTCACGGTTCAGCCAGCCGAGGAACGTGGCGCGGTCGCCGAGGCGGACCCGCAGGAGCTCCTCCTCGGGGCCGCCGCCCGCCAGGAGCAAATGCAGCCGCGGATCTCGCTCGCAGGCTGTCAGGAAGCTCTCGGCGAGCAGGTCGACGCCCTTCTCGTGGGTGAGCCTCCCCGCGTAGAGGATCTTGACCTCGCCGGGCAGCGCGGATGGATCGCGCTTGGCGGGATCGAACAGCCCGGTGTCCACGCCGCGGCCCCAGCGGCCGACGCGCTCGGGCTCGATTCCCAGGGCGAAGAGCGACTCGTCGGCGCTCGAGCTGGGCGAGAGCACCGTCGCGCACCGCCCGTAGAAGAGCGAGAGCGCGGCCCGCGCGGTCGCCTCAACCGCGGCGTCGCCGCTGCGCACACCGGCATAGGCGGCGAGCTCGGTGTGGTAGCTGCCGACGAGCGGCCAGCGGCCGATCTTCGAGGCGAGCGCGGCCTGGACCCCGGCCGGACCGGGCGAGCAGACATGGATCAGGTCGTAGCGGCCGTCGGCGAGCGTCTGGACCAGGTCGATGACGCTCGGCACGCCCATCGCCAGACCGGGATAAAGCGGCAGCTCCAGCTCCGCGACCGCCGGCAGGCGCCGGTCGACCCGCGGGTCGACGCCGATCACGTCGACGTCCCAGCCGGGGACGCCGTGCTCGCGGATCCGCTCGATCGTCGCGGTGACCCCGTGCATCGAGTCCGCCCCGTCGACCACGAGCGCCACGCGCCCGGGCTCGTCGTCGCGTCCGGAGAGCTTTGCCGTCTCCTGGCCGACGATCGTCGCGGCCGGCACGTATGGCAGCGCAGGAATGACGGCCTCGAGCATCGCTCCCGCCGCCTCGGCGAAGCCGCACCCCGAGCCGGTGGCCTCGCTCAGCATCGCGATGCCCCGCTGCATGCGCTGCTCGTGCACGCGGGCGGCGCGGCGGGCCAGCGCACCGTGGCTGAAGCCGTCCGCCTGCATCGTCGCGATCAGCGACGCCGGATCCTCGCCAGCGTCGACCGAGTCGAGCCAGGCGCGCAGAATCGCCCGCGCCTCGGTCGTACCGAAGTTCGAGGCGGGCGCGCCGCCGCGCTCAGCGCCGTCGCCCACTACCCGCTCGGCGATCGCGATGATCGCCGCCGGCTCGAGCGCGCCGGCGTCGAGCTCAGGGCCGTACGCGCGGATCGCGAGCGCGATCGCTGCATGCGCCCACTTCGCGGCGCTGCCCTGATCGCCCCGTGCCGCGGCGCGGCCCGCCCGGATGTGCGCGAGAAACTCTTCCGGGGTCGAGGCCCCGGGCGTCTCGGTGAACGTGCGCCCGATGTCGACCCCGGCGTGATCGTCGGAGCCGCCGACGCCGGTGCCGCCGTGCGTGTCCACGTACACGGCGGCGGGTTGGTTGAGCTCATGCGCCCTGGCGCCGTTTCGCGTCTCCCAGACGTCGAAGATGCGGGCGAGGCGGCGCCGATGGCGGGCGCTCAGCGGTGCGGCGACCGCGAAGAACGGGTGCGCGAGAGCGCAGGCGATCTCGTTTGCGCGCAGGTACTCGGCACAGGCCTCGAGGTCGCGCGCGTTCGCCTGCAGCCACTCATGGTCAGTCGGCGTGATCCCCCAACACAGGACGTGAACCGCCTGGGGCTCGTTGGCGAACCACGTGGTGAGCTCCTCGGAGACGAACACATCCGGACGATCGGCGATCTCAAGGGCGCCGTCGATCGTGTCGTGGTCGGTGATCGTGACGAAGTCCATGCCCCGCCGCTTGGCGAGCTCGTAGACCTCTTCGGGAGGCGTGGCGCACTCAGGGAGCCCGACGCTGCGCTGAATGCCGAGCTTGGCGAGGGCCGACGCGGTCGAGTGGCAGTGAAGGTCAGCCCTGGACGAGATGGTGCTGGGTACGGGAATCATCGGTGCTCCCTATGTGTCGAATTGCGTTGACGCCATCAGGTTCGACACCTCAGAGCCGGCGGATGTGAAGACTTTGAGAAAGCCGCGGGCGACTAAGGCTTGCCGGGCTCGTACAGCCAGCGCTCAAAGAGGCCGTCGAGGCGCTTTCCCGAGCGCGCGTCCGCAAGCGCGATGAACTCTGCGGTATCGACGTTGCCGTATTGATGCTCGGCCGCCCACGCTCGCAGGATGCCGAGGAAAGTCTGTGTACCGACGCGCTGGCGCAACGCCTCGAGCGCCATCGCGCCACGCGCGTACACGGGCGTCGCAAACAACTCGGCAGGCTTCGGGATCGCGGCCGGCGGGAAGCCCCAGAGCGGGTCCGACGCCGGCCGTCGCATGAGCTCGCGAAAGTGCTGAGCGGTGGTATGCCCGCCCTGGTGCTGGGCCCAGCGCCACTCGGCCCAGGTCGCGAACCCCTCGTTCAGCCACATGTCGGGCCAGGTGGCAATGCTCACCGAGTCGCCGAACCACTGGTGAGCGAGCTCGTGGGCGAGCGTGATGCTGTCGGCCGCCTGGTCGAACAGCGGGCGCGTTTGCGTCTCGAGCGCATAGCCGACGCTGGGAGCGGAGTCGACGATCACGCCGGTCTCGCTGAACGGGTAGGGACCGAAGAGCTTCTCCCACAGCTGCAACATCTGGGCCTGTCTCGAGAGCGCGTTCTTGGACGCCCCCGCGACCCGCGGGTCGACGGCGACGATCGATGGGATGCCCGCGATGGGGCGCTGATCGATCCTGAACTGGCCGATCGTGGAAGTCGCCAAATATGGCGCCATCGGCTGCGTCGCGCGATAGCTCCAGGTGACGCGCGGCCCGTCCACCCGGCGCGAGACCAAGGCCCCGTTGGCGACCGCCTCCACTCCCTTCGGGACCGTGATCTCGAAGTCGAACAGCGCCTTGTCGGTCAGCGAGTCGTTGCACGGAAACCAGGTGGGCGAGCCCTGCGGCTCGGACGCGACGAAGGCGCCGTCGTCGGTCGGGATCCACCCGTCCTTCGACCCGTCCGGATCGATCACGTTGTGCGGCTGCCCGGAGTAGGCGACGACGACGGTGAACGCGCCGCCGCTGGGGATGACGGCGCTCGGTGTCACCGACAGCTTTCGGTCGTCCTGCGAGAACGCCGCGTCGGCGCCGTCGACCGTGACGGCGTTCACCTGCAGGCCGCGCAGGTCGAGGTCGAACGCGCTCAGGTCCTGCGTCGCGGTCGCGGCGATCGTGGCCGTCGCGGTCAGGTCCCCGGTGTCCGGCGTGAAGTCGAGCTGGAGGCCGTAGGAGGCGACGTCGTAGCCGCCGTCGCCGGCCTCGGGAAAGAATGGATCGCCGAGACCGGTGGTCCCCGCAGTGAAGTCCGCGGCGGCAGCCGCAGGCATCGCGGCTGCGAGGGTGAGGGCAACCACGACGGCGCACAACACCGCCTTTTGCAGCCCCTGCATCGACAGGGACTCTAGATCAGTCTCGATCGGCTCCTGATGCGACCGCACCTTCGAGGCGGTCCCAGACGCTGTCGCGCTCGAGCTTCGACCACAGCGCCTCGAAGTCGACGTGCAGTCGATCGCGGCGCTCCACCGTGCGCCCGATGAGCAACTCGAGGCCTCGGTCGGTCGCCGGTGCCCCGGGCTCGGAGGTGTGGCGTTCGACCATCGCGATCAGCACGTCGCAGTCGTGGATGTCGCCGAGGATTCCCTGGAGGTCGCGGGCGGCACCGCGCCCCTCATCGGCCGCCTCGCCGAAGCACAGGCCGACGGTTTCGAGCACATAGCGCAGGCGTTTCGCCGCGATGCGCATGTCGTGCTGAGCGCGGGCCTCGTCGCGCGCGAGTGCCTCCGGCGCGAACGAGCGCAGCTCGTCCAGCCGCACAGCAACGATGCGCGCTGCGTTCTCGTCGAGCGGAGCCCGCGGATCGAGCCCCTTGACCTTCCTTGCCTTCATGCCTTCGCCCCCTCCTTCTCGGCGGCGGCGACGAGCGCCGTGAGGCGTGAGGCGAGCGCGGCCATGCGCTCTTGCGTGAGCTGCGGCGCGAGCTCCTTGTTCACCGCCGGCCGCTCAGCCTCGAGGGTCTCGATGAGGCGCTGCACTCCGGCGCGCTCGCCCTCCTCGAGCCCCGCCGCAAACTCGGTCAGAACCTCGATCTGAACATCGCGATCGCGCCGCTCCCCGAGCCCGTCGGTGAGGTCCTTGACCTCGCTGATGACGGCCCTGCGCGCCTTCTTGGGAAAGCAGGGGGCAAAGACCTCCAGGACCGCTCGCAGGCGACGCGTGGCCACGCGCATGTCGTGGACCCGCTCGATGCCAGCGAGGTCGAGCACGTCGTGCGAGTGCTCGAGGAGCTCGTCGGCCCGCACGGCGACGACCCGCGCCGCCGCTGTCGCAAACGGCGTGTCGGGCTGCAGATCGGGAACCGGTCGCGCCCGTGCCACCGTTATCTCCGCCTGGCGCCGCCCCTAGGCCGCGAGAGCCGTCGGCGCGCCGTTGGCCGCGTCGTGGAGGAGGTCGAGGATGATCCCCTCGCGCAGGCCACCCTTACCGATCTGAAGCGGCTGGCCGAGCAGGTCGGAGAGCTTCTCGAGGATGAGGACCCCGGCCGGCAGGATGTGAACCCGGCGCGGATCGAGCTCGAACTTCTTTGCAACCTCGGCGACAGTGTCGCCCGTGAGCACCCGCACCGCCCGCTCGAGCGTCTCGTACTCGAGCACGGCGCCGACGAGGGTCCGCAGCGATGTGGCGCTGCCGCCCACCGCGACGGCCTGGTCGGGGTGGTCGATCTCGACGCCCTCGAAGAAGTCGTCGATGTGGTCGCGCAGGCCACGGATCTGAGCTGCCGACGGCGGATCGTTGGTGAGGAACTCGTCGGCGATCGAGCCGGACCCGATCTTGAAGGACCGCACCGAACGCACCCCGTCGGCGATCGTGCCGAGGATGATCTCCGAGGAGCCACCGCCGACGTCGACGACGCCGATATCGCCCTCCACGGGGTGGCCGAGCGTCTTGGTCGCGCCGATGAAGGCGAGGCGCCCCTCCTCCTCCTCGGTGAGCACGTCGACCGGGCGGCCGGCGGCCTCCCCGATTGCGGCCGCGACCTGATCGGCGTTGCGCGACTCGCGGATCGCGGCGGTCGCGACGATCCGGAACGCCTCGGCGCCGAGCTCCTCGGCGAGCTTCACCTGGGTCGTGACAACCTCGGCCAGCTCGGCGATCTTCTCGTCGGTGATCTTGCCCTTGCGCTTTGAGTCCTTGTCAAAGCGCGTGTAGGCGCGCTGTTCCATCACCTTGCGGAGCTGGCCGTCCTGAGGTTCGGCGACGAGCACGCGCGTGGTGTTCGAGCCGATGTCGACGGCGGCGCAGAGCACGCGTCGATCATCGCAAAGAACCCGGATGGGCGAGCCCGGCAATTCGCGCTCAGCGCGGGATGGGTGCGCCTGGATGCGAGGCATCCTGGAACTCGCGAAAGAGCCCGGTGACGATGAAGGCCACCTGCTCGCCGATGTCGACCGCGTTGTCGCCGATGCGCTCAATGGCGCGAGCGACCAGGATCATCGTCATCGCCCACTCGCGGCGGTCGTGGTCGTCGCCGATCTCGAGCGCGATCCGGAAGATCTCCTTGTTGAGGTTGTCGACCAGATCGTCCTGGCGAACGAGGTCGCGCGCCATCTCGACGTCGCGGTCGCCGAAGGCCCGTTTGGCCTGGGAGATCTGCGTGCGAACCTGCTTGCCCATAGTCACCACGTCCTTGACGATGCGCTCGTCCGCCGGGGGCTCGTGGCCGGTCAGCGGGATCATCTTGGCGATGTTCACGCACTGATCGCCCATCCGCTCCATCGCCTTCATCAGGTGCAGGAGCGCCGCGATCAACCGCAGATCGGTCGCCACCGGCGCCTGCGTGGCGAGCAGTGTGAGGATCGCCTGGTGGACCTCGAGGTAGCGACCGTCGACGACGTCGTCGTTGGCGACGATCAGCTCAGCGAGCTCGGAGTCGTTGTGCTCGACCGCCTCGATCGAGCGGTCCAGCTGGGCGGCGACGATGTCGAGGCCGCCGAGCGCCGCGGTCTCGAGGCGCTCGAGTTCCTCGCGATATTCGGCTCGGGAGACGACTGCCATGGGATCAGCCGAACCGTCCGCTCACGTAGTCCTCGGTCGCCTGCTCTTCAGGGTGCGTGAAGATCTTCTCTGTCGGGCCCATTTCCACGAGCTGCCCCGGCTTGCCGCTCTCCTCGAGGTTGAAGAACGCGGTGATGTCGCTGGCCCGGGCGGCCTGCTGCATGTTGTGGGTGACGATCACGATCGTGTACTTGCTGCGCAGCTCGGCGATCAGATCCTCGACGGCGAGCGTCGCGACCGGGTCAAGCGCCGAGCATGGCTCGTCCATCAGCAGGACCTCGGGCTCGACCGCGGTCGCGCGGGCGATGCACAGTCGCTGCTGCTGGCCGCCGGAGAGGCCTGAGCCAGGCTTATCCAGGCGGTCCTTGACCTCTTCCCAGAGGTGTGCCCCGCGCAGCGCCTTCTCGACGACCACGTCCTTCTCCGACTTCGAGACCTTCTGGTTGAGCGTCAGCCCAGCGGCGACGTTCTCGTAGATGGACATCGTCGGGAACGGGTTCGGGGCCTGGAAGACCATGCCGACAAGCCGTCGGACCTGCACCGGGTCGATCGACCGGTCGTAGATGTTGTAGCCGTCGAGCGTGATCTCGCCCTCGGCCCGGGCGCCGGGCGTGAGCTCGTGCATCCGGTTGATGGAGCGCAGGAACGTGGTCTTGCCGCAGCCGGATGAGCCGATGAGGGCCGTGACCCTGTTCGGCTCGATCGTCATGTTG
Source organism: uncultured Solirubrobacterales bacterium (assembly GCA_963796815.1). GTDB lineage: Bacteria > Actinomycetota > Thermoleophilia > Solirubrobacterales > 70-9 > WHSW01. The sequence continues at coordinate 259,322 of CAWCNF010000005.1, read as the reverse complement.
ACGTTCTGTACCGCTTGGAAATCGCCGTAGTAGAGGTTGACGTCGCGCACCTCGACGGTGGTCGCGCGCCGCTCCACCGGCTGGGTGTCCTTGAGCGCGGGCTTGAGGTCGAGCAGCTCGGTCGCGGCGGCCGCCCCCTCCTCGACCGGCGAGTCACCGGCGGTCATGCTCGGTACCGAAAGTTCAGACATAGCTCCATGCTCTTTCAATTGAAGGTCTAGCGGAGATCGGTCCCGAAGCGCCGGTAGACCCAGCGGGCGACCAAGTTGAGGATCATCACGATCAGGATCAGCACCAGCGCTGCAGTCCAGGCCCGGTCGAACGCCGCCTGCTTGTCGATCCCCGGGCTGCGGTACTCGTTGAAGGCGTAGACGGCGAGGTTCTGCATCCGGCCCTCGAACGGGTTCGCGTTCATCGAATCCACCACACCGGTCGTGACGAGCAGCGGCGCGGTCTCGCCGATGATGCGTGCCACGGCGAGCATCACGCCCGTCACGAGCCCGGCCATCGCCGTCGGGAGGACGATCCTCGTGATCGTCTTCCACTTCGGCGTGCCCAGGGCGTAGGCCGCCTCCCGCAGGTGGTTGGGGACGATCTTGAGGATCTCCTCTGAGGAGCGGATGACGATCGGGATCATCAGCACCGTCAGCGCGACCGACCCCATGATCCCGAGGCGGATGCCGGGGCCGAGGAAGAGCTCAAACAGCGCGTACGCGAAGAGACCGGCCACGATCGAAGGAATCCCCGTCATGACGTCCACGAAGAAGGTGAGCGCGCGCCGGAGCCGGCCGGTCCCGTACTCGTTCAGATAGATCGCCGCCATCAGCCCGATCGGCACCGAGATCACGGTCGCGACCGCCGTGATCACCAAGGTCCCGACGATGGCATGCGATGCGCCCCCGCCGGCACCGAGCACCCCACGCGCCGACTGGGTGAAGAAGGCGACGTCGAAGCGATGGATCCCGCGCGAGATCACCTCATAGAGCAACGAGGCGAGCGGCAGCACCGCGAAGGCAAAGGCGAAGACGATCGCCAGGGTCATCAGACGGTTGAACGCCTGTCGCCGGCCCTCGACCGCGAGCGAGTACGGATAGGTGGCACCGATCGCGATCACGCCGGTCAGCGCAAGAAACGCGACGATGCTGAAGCTGCCGATGGCGAGCAGGAACGCGGCGACCGCGACAGCGGATGCCGCGACGATTCCGTAGCTGGCCCACTTCGGAAGAACCCCGGCACCCGAGCCGCCGTTGAGGATGTCGGCGGCGCGGCCGCCGGCTGCCATCGCGGATGTTGCCTGCGACATCGCCCTCTCCCTACTGCACGTTGGTCCTGGAGATGATCAGGCGGGCGATCATGTTGACGACGAGGGTGATCCCGAACAGGGCCAGCCCCGACGCGATCAGGGCGTTGACGTCGAGCCCTGACGATTCCGGGAAGTTGAGGGCCACGTTCGCAGCGATCGTCGACGGGTTCGACGAGCTGATGAGGTTGAACGACACCACGCCCGAGACCGAGAGGATGATCGCGACCGCCATCGTCTCGCCCAGCGCGCGTCCGAGCCCGAGCATCGCGCCGCTGATCACGGCGGACTTCCCGAACGGGAAAACGGCCATGCGGATCATCTCCCAGCGCGTGGCGCCGAGAGCCAGCGCGCCCTCCTCGAGCCGGCGCGGGGTCTGAGAGAAGACCTCGCGCGCGACCGCGGAGACGATCGGGAGGATCATCACGGCAAGCACGAGGCCGACGACGAGCATCGTCCGGCCGGTGACCGATGCCGGGCCCTCGAAGATCGGAATCCACCCGAGGTGGTCGGCGAGCCAGCCCATCAGGCCGATCATGGCCGGGCCCAGGACGAAGATGCCCCAGAGCCCGTAGACGATGCTCGGGATCGCCGCGAGGAGATCGACGATGTAGCTCAACGGCTGTGCGATCCGCCTCGGCGCGATGTGCGTGATGAACACGGCGACCGCGACCGCCAGCGGCACAGCGACGATCACGGCGAGCACCGCAGCAAGCGCCGTCCCAAAGGCAAGCGGCGCGATGTAAGCGAGGATGTTCTTGCCGTCGGGGAGATCGGCGGAGCTGGCCGTGATCGCCGGCACGGACTCCGCGACCAGGAAGATCGCAACGCCTGCGAGCAACGCGAGGATCGTGACGCCGGCGATAACCGCCGCGTTCGAGAAGATCCTGTCGCCGGCGCGGCGACTACCACCGGATGCCGCGGCGAGGATCTGCCCGGCGTTGGTGGTGGTGTCTACGTGTGCTTCCAAGTCTTCTGCGTTTCTAGGGGTGAAGGCGGGGCCCCGCCGGAAGCGGGGCCCCGATCCCTCGGTCCTGTGTCTTAGCCGCCGATCGCGTCCACCGCGGGCTGGATCTGCTGACGCGTTTTGTCGGTGATTGGCGCTGACCCGGCGTGGTCCGCCGCCGCCTGCTGACCGTCCGCGCTGATCACATAGTTGAAGTAGGGCCCGACGATGCTGGCGTTCGAGCCCTGCGTGCAGGTGATCAGGTACGAGACCAGGAGGAGCGGATAGTTCGCCGTGTCGGTCGAGGTCCGCTCGATGTCATAGGCGAACACGTACGGATATGGATCGCCACTGATCGACGGGTCCGTCTTCGAGATCTCGAGGTCGTGCGCGGCGCCATCGGCACTCGGAGCGAGGTACTCGTTGCCGACCTTGACCTTCGCGATCCCCAGGTCGGCGGCCTGGCTCGCGTCGGCATAGCCGATCGCGCCCTCACCCGCCGTGACTGCCTCCACGACGCCCGACGTGCCCTCGGCAGCCTCGCCGCCCTTCACCGGCCACGTCTCGCCCGCCGGGTAGGGCCACGAGTCCGGCGCGGCCTTCGACAGGTAATCGGTGAAGTTGAACGTCGTGCCCGAGTCGTCAGAACGGTTCACCGGGGTGATCCGGGTGCTTGGTAGGTCGACGCCCGGGTTGTCCTGCGCGATCGCCGGGTCATTCCAGGCGGTGATCTTCTGATTCATGATCGCCGCCAGGGTGTCCGGGCTGAGCTGCAGCGAGTCGACGTCCGGCAGGTTGTAGATCACGGCGAGAGGCGAGATGTACACAGGGACCTGGACAAGGCTGTCCTCGGAGCCGCAGTTCTTCGCCGCCTGCGTGAGCTGGTCGCTGTCGAACGGCTTGTCCGAGCCGGCGTAGTCGACGCCGCCTGCGATGAACTGTTCCTGACCGCCACCCGAGCCGACGGGGTCGTAGGAGATCGTCAGGTCGGAGTTCTGGTCCTGAAAGCCCGCCCTCCATGCCTCCTGAGCCGCCTCCTGGGCACTTGAGCCCGCGCCGGCGATCTCGCCGGAGAGGTTCGTCGCACCGCTGCCACTGGAGCTGCCACCTGAGTCGCTTGACGAGTTGTCACTGCCACACGCGGCAATGCCGAACGCCAGCACGACGCTGGAGCCGGCTGCGAGCAGCCACTTCTTCGAGATCACTTGAGCTTGTCTCCTTGTTCGATGGTTCGAGGGGTACGACGGTGCGGCGTTGCGGGCGGTAACGCACCGACACCCCGATCGCGTGGCAACTTGGCACGCGCACGTACAGGAGCTTGTTACCTCGCGGTCGCGAGGTTGTGAAAAGGATGTAAACGGAGGAGGAGACCGCCCTCAGGGCGGGTAGGCCGTTAGGCCGAGCTGCGGACCCGGGCCGGCTCGACGTCCTCCTCGGCCTCGCGGATCTCCTCCGCGATCGGGGCCGAGGCGGCGAGCGCCCCCGGGTTCTGCGGGAGCGCCTCGAAGCGATAACCGATGCCGAAGTGTGTGTGGATGTACTCCCAGTCGGGCGAGAGGCGCTGCAGCTTGGCGCGCAGCTTGCGGACGAAGACGTCGACCGAGCGGTCACCGTGGGCCATCGCGTAACCCCAGACCCGCTGATAGATCTCCTCGCGCTCGATCACGCGACCCGAGGCCTCGGCGAGGACCTGGACGAGCTCGAACTCGCGACGGGTGAGCTCGAGGCTGTGGCCCGAGACGAAGGCCTGGAACTGATCGGACCGAATCTCGATCTCACCCGCTTGGACCGGTGTCTGCTCCTGGCTTGGCCGGCTGCGACGGCGGCGGCGCACCACCGCCTCGATCCGCGCCATTACCTCCTCCGGGTGGGAGGGCTTGGCGATCCAGTCGTCGGCCCCGAGGCGCAGACCGCGCACACGCTGGGCGACCGTCGCACCCTGGGTGCAGACGACGACGGCGAGATCGGGAAGGGTCCCGCAGACTCGCTCGAGGAACTCCCAGCCGAGCGGGCCCAGCACCGCGAGATCGACCAGCAACGCGTTCAGCTTCATCGCCACGAGCTCGTCGGGCGGAACGCTGGCGCCGTGGATGCGGTACTCCCAGCCGGCCGCGTCGAACCGCCGCGTGAGCACGCGGAGGAAGCCGCTGTCGTTGTCGATCACGGCGAGACGGACGGTCCCGTGCTGTGGATTCATCTGTTCATACCTGCCCTCGGACACCCCGAATCCTAGTGCCACACGATGACCGTCCACGCGCGTTCACAGGACTTTCACACGCAAATTCTCGGTTTCTTCACGTTGCGTTGAGGGCGTGGGGCAAAACTTGGGCGCATCGAGATCCTCTCTCGTGCAGCGCGCGACTCTTCCCTGCCCCGAGTCGCGCGCTTTTTAGTTGGCGGGATACACGGTCCCAAGCGGCACGCCGATGATGTCGAGCCGGCGAGTCAGCCCGTCGAGGGCGAAGGCGCGAACCTCGTCGGTGCTCACCCCCAGCCGCTCGATGTCGGGACCGTCGCCGGCGCCGCCGAGCGCCTCCGCCACCGAAGGGAACAGCTCCCTCAACGTCTCGCGCACCGCTTCAGCCGCCTCGGGATGCTCGCGAACCGATGCGCGCAGAAACCAGACGCCATAGCCGATGTGGCGGGTCTCGTCGTGGTGGATCTTCGAATAGCCCTCGACGAAGCCCGGGAGCAGGTTCTCGCGCTCTAGGTATTCGGTCGCGAACCGGAAGGTGGTGAGGCCGAGGGTGCTCTCGAGGATCAGGTGGTAGATCGTCACGAAGCCCACCTTCGCCGCCAGATCACCCGGGGAGGCGACCAGGCGCTCGTGGGCGGCGACCAGCGCCTCGTCGAAGATCTTCCGAAAAGCCGGAGTGACTTCCCGCCTGGCCCTCTCGACGTGTGCAGCGACCGTCGCCGGCTCGGCGACCACCTCGTCCTGAAAGCGCGCGTAGAACTGCATGTGGCGCGCCTCGTCGACCTGCTGGGTCGAGAGGAAGGTGGCCTCCTCCTCGCTCCCGTAGGCGCCGACGAGACCCGAGAACTTGGTCGTGATCCGCTCCTCGGCGACCATCAGCTGCGCCAGGACCCAGTAGACGAGCTGCTTGTCCTCCTCCGCGAACTCGGCCCACTGCGCCTTGTCGCGCTCGAGGTCGATCGCGAACGGACTCCACTGGGAGTCCTCCCAGCGCCTGTAAAGGGTCTGGGGGTCGTTGAGCTGGATCTCGGTGGCCGCCATCAGTCCGCCAACCGCGCGCGCACGATCGCCGACCCGGCGTGCTCGTGGACGCGATGGGTCTCGCGGACCTCGACATCGCCGAAGCCAGCCGCCACGAGGTCGCGCTCGTACTCCTCGCAGGTGAGGGCGCCGGCGATGCAGCCTGTCCATTGCCGCATGTCCCGCCGCGTCCCCTCGTCCATCTCGGGATCGGCAATCACATCGCTCACGGCGAAGCGACCCCCGGGACGCAGGACGCGAGCCGCCTCGCGGAACACCCGCGGCTTGTCGGCGGAGAGGTTGATCACGCAGTTGGAGATGATCACGTCGACGGACGCATCGGGCAGGGGGATCTCCTCGATCGTGCCCTTGAGGAACTCGACGTTCTCGACGCCCGCCTCGCGCTGGTTCTGGCGCGCGAGGTCGAGCATCTCGTCGGTCATGTCCAAGCCGTAGGCCCTCCCCGTCGGGCCAACGCGCCGCGCGGACAGCAGCACGTCGATGCCGCCACCTGAGCCAAGGTCCAGGACCGTCTCACCTTCGTGCAGGTCGGCAACGGCGGTCGGGTTACCGCAGCCGAGCGAGACGAGCTGAGCTGTGTCGGGCAGCGAGTCTCGATCACCGTCGCCGTAAAGGCCGGCGCCGAAAAGCCCGCGCTGCTCGTCGGTCACCTCGGCCGCGTCACCGCAACCGGCCCCGTCGCCGCAGCAGCCCGACTTGCGGCTGCGCGCGTTCGTTGCTGCCGCCGCATAGCGGTCCCTGACGCGCTCCCGAATCTCGTCGGCGTTCTCTAGCTCAGCCATGCGCTCAACTCCTTCAGCGCCTCGGGCTTGACGTAGTAGTAGGCCCATAGCCCCTCGCGCTCAGAGCCGACGATGCCCGCGTCGCGCAGCTTCTTGAGGTGATGCGAGACCGTCGGCTGGGAGAGGTCGAAGAGCGGCACCAGCTCGCAGACGCAGACCTTGCCCGCATGCTTTCGAAGCACGTCGACGAGCTGCATCCGCACCGGATCGCCGAGCGCCTTGGCGACCTCGGCCATGCGTTCGGCGTGCTCGCGCTCAATGTCCGGATAGACAACCGGCTCGCAGCACACCTCGCCCTTGGCGCGTTTCTGCTTCGGCGCCAGTTCCAGATCGATAGTCATCTATCTACATATATCTATTGAAAAGACGTTTGTCAATGGAGTAGTCTGGCGCCCACTTCTCGGGGCGGGAGAGGAGAAAGCCAAAATGACGACCAAGCTGGAGGACCTGGACCTCGACCTGATCACCCGCGGCCACCTCGAGCGAGGCATGGAGTCGCTTGCGGATGAGTTCGCCGGCGTGTTCTCAGAGGACACGATCGAGCGCTACACGGTCGAGTCGCTGTCGAAGCTCCCGGGAGCCCGGGTCAAGAACTTCATCCCGTTGTTCGTCCACCGATTCGCCCGCGAGAGGCTGCGCGCGCTCGGGCAGGTCGAGGGGTCGATCACCAAGGAGGTTCCCGAGGTCCTGTTCGTGTGCGTGCAGAACGCCGGCCGAAGCCAGATGGCTGCCGGACTCCTCGACCAGCTCGCTGCCGGGCGGGTGCACGTGCGCTCTGCCGGGTCTCAGCCGGCGGAGGAGATCAACCCAAACGTGGTGGCGGCCATGAGTGAAGTCGGCGTGGACATCTCGAAGGAGTTCCCAAAGCCCATGACGGACGAGGTCGTGCGGGCCGCCGACGCGGTCATCACGATGGGCTGTGGAGATGCGTGTCCGATCTTTCCTGGGAAGCGCTATGAGGACTGGGAGGTCGAGGATCCGGACGGTCGATCGCTCGAAGAGGTGCGTGTGATTCGGGATGAGATTCGCGATCGGGCGGAGGCGCTGCTCGCCAGTCTCGGGGCCGTAGGGGCCTCGACGTGACCGGCCAGTCAGCGGTCGCCGTGATCACTGACATTCACGGCAACCTGCCGGCGCTCGAGGCGGCGCTCACGCGGATCGACGAGCTCGGGATCGAACGGATCTACTGCGGCGGTGACCTGGTCGGCTACGGGCCGTGGCCGAACGAGGTCTGCCGGCTGATCGAAGCGCGCGGAATTCCGACGATCTACGGCAACTACGACTACGCGATCGGCCGCGACGAAGAGGACTGCATGTGCGCCTACCCCAACCAGCACGATCGCGATCTGGGTCAGCTCTCGGTCGATTGGACTCTCGCGCACACCGACCAGGCATCCAAGGACTTCATGCGCGCCCTGCCGTTCGATCTGCGTTTCGAGATCGGCGGCCGACGCGTCCTGCTCGTGCACGGGTCGCCACGCAAGGTCAACGAGTACCTGTTCGAGGACAAGCCGGCGAGGACGTTCGAGCGCATCGTGGCCGACGCCGACTGCGACGTGATGGTCTTCGGCCACACCCACAAGCCCTGGATCCACGAGTACGGGGGCGTGCTGTGTGTGAACTGCGGTTCGGTCGGTAAGCCGAAGGACGGCGATCCGCGCGGCGGCTTCGCGATTCTTGAAGCTGCTGACGAAGCGGTTCAGGCCCGGATCGAGCGCTTCGAGTACGACGCTGAGTTCGCCGCTCGAAGTGTCGCCGAAGCCGGCCTCCCCGGCGAGTACGCCGAAAAGCTCCTGATCGCCGTCTAGCTGCGCTGCTGACGATGACCGCGCCGCTGTCACGCCGCCTCTTTGCAGAGTTCCTGGGCTCGGCGTTCCTCGCGGCGACCGTCATCGGCTCCGGGATCGCCGCCGCGTCGCTTTCGCCCGGCGATGTCGGCCTCCAGCTTTTCGAGAACGCGGCGGCCACCGCGGCGGGCCTGTTCACGATCATCCTCATGTTCGGCCCGGTGTCCGGAGCGCACTTCAACCCGGTGGTGTCTCTGGTCGACGCGTGCTTCGGCGGCCTGCGGTGGCGCGATGCATTCGCCTACATCCCCGCGCAGGTGACCGGTTGCATCGCCGGCGCCGTGACGGCCAACGCAATGTTCGCTCTCGCCGCGATCAGCATCTCGGACAACCACCGCGCCTCCCCGGCTCACCTGCTTTCCGAGGTGGTCGCAACCCTCGGGCTGCTGCTGGTGATCTTTTCGCTGGCGCGCAGCCGGCGGTCGGCAACCGCCCCGGCGGCGGTTGGCGCCTATATCGGCGCCGCCTACTTCTTCACGAGTTCAACCAGCTTCGCCAACCCAGCGATCAGCGTCGGGCGGATGTTCTCCGACACGTTCGCAGGCATCGCCCCGGCGGCGGTTCCGTCGTTCATCGTCGCCCAGCTCGTCGGCGGGGCGCTGGCCGTCGCAGTTGTCCGGATCCTGTACCCGGACATCACCCCCAGCGAGGCGGCCGACGCGGTCATGCCGCACGCAGCGCCCGAGACTAGGTAGCGGCGGTGACGCCGGTCGCGACGAGGCCGAGAATGACGATCCCCAGCAGGATCCGGTACGCGACGAAGGCCGCGAAGTTGTGATGCGCGACGTAGCGCAGCAGCCACGCGATCGACGCGTAGGCGACGAAGAAGGCCACGACGAGGGCGACCAGCGTCGGGCCCCAGCCAACGCCGGCGGAGATATCCGACGCCTTCGTCGCCGTCTCGAGTAGGCCGGCGGCCGGAGCGCGGGGATCGCCAGGAAGAACGACATCCGCGTGACCGTGACGCGGTCGAGGCCGCGGAAGAGGCCGGCGACGATCGTCGCGCCCGAGCGCGAGACCCCGGGGACCAGGGCCAGGCACTGGGTGAAGCCCATCGCGAGCGCATCGCGCATGTTGAAGTCGTCCTCGCCACGCTCCTGAGTCGCCTGCTCCGCTCGGCCGCCCACATCGCGAAGCTCCAGATGATCAGGGCCGCTCCGACGACCACGAGGCCCCGCAGCGGTCCCTCGATCACGTGGCCAGAAGGGCCAGCCCGACGACCGCGATCGGGAGCGAGCCGACGGCGACGGCGAGGCCGAAGCGAAAGTCCCTTCGTCTCGCGGCGGCCGCGATCGACGATGCCGCCGGCCAGCGCCCGCACGAGTCCCCAGAGCTCGCCCCAGAAGTAGATGATCCACCGCGGCGATCGCTCCCGTCTGGATGATCGCCGTGAACGCGGTGATGTCCGCGGCGTCGATCTGAAACCCCATGAGCTTCTCGGCGATCGTGAGATGCCCGGTGCTCGAGATCGGCAGGAACTCCGTGAAGCCCTCGATCGCGCCGAGGATGATCGCTTCCAGGTACGACATCGACGCGGGAGACTAGAGGCGCCGGGATCGGCTCGTCCGACACGCTCCCGGCCGCGGTAGAGTTCCCGCCGTGACCCGTTCCCGACGCCTCGCGCTCGTCCTCGCGCTCGCCGCAACCGCGCTGCTCGCGCTCGCGCCCGCGGCGCTGGCCGCCGACGGCGTCGGCCTCTACGGGCGCACCGACGACAAGGTCGTCACCTACTTCGCGTTCGGGCTGATGATCTTCTTCGCGGTCTTCGTGACCGTCGCCTCGATCATCCAGGGCCGCCTGGACAGTCGCAAGGATCGGGCGCGCGAAGAGCTCGAGCGGCTCAGCCGGCCGTAGCTGGCCATCTGCTGCGCGGCCGCGTAGCGGTTCAGCAACGAGGGGTAGCGGGGTCAGGGTTTCGTGACGTTCGTCGCGCCTTCCGCGCGCTCGCGTACCAAGGGTGTCCCTCCCTGCGTCCTATACGGGGTAACGAGGGACACCGTACCGGCGGGCGGCCTCGGCGTCACACGTTTGCGACTCCCACGCGCCTCGCGTCACGCCTCGGCGATCAGCCCGTCTCCCTCACTGCCTCGCCCCGCCACCACTCCTCGCATAGGCTGCGGCCGTGGCAAGTACCTCCTATGAGCGCGTCGGCGCCGCCGCCGTGCTCACGATCACGCGGCCCGAACGGCGCAACGCCGTCGACGACGACACCGCGGCCGAGCTGCTCGACGCGTTTCATCGCTTCGAGGCCGATGACGAGGCGCGGGTGCTGGTGCTCACCGGCGAGGGACCGGAGGCTTTCTGCGCCGGCGCCGACCTGAAGGCGTTCGCCGAGAAGGCGCAGGCCTTCACCGGCGACGACCCCGCCGAGGCGGTGTCGGCCTGGCTCGATCACCGGCCCGACGGCCCGCTCGGCTTCACGCGGCTCACGCCGTCCAAGCCGACGGTCGCCGCGATCTCCGGCTGGGCCCTGGCGGGCGGCCTGGAGCTGGCGCTTTGGTGTGACCTTCGCGTCGCCACGTCCGACGCGAAGCTCGGCTTCACCGAGCGGCGCTTCGGCGTGCCGCTGATCGACGGTGGCACGCAGCGGCTGCCGCGGATCGTCGGGCTCGGGCGAGCGCTGGAGATGATCCTCACCGGGAGGATCGTCGGGGCCTCCGAGGCGCTCGACTGGGGGCTGGTTACCGAGGTCGTCGAACCCGGCGCTCATCTGAGCCGGGCGCTCGAGATCGCCGAGGGCCTGGCGCGGTTCCCGCAGGAGACGATGCTCTCCGACCGGCGCGCCGCGCTCGAGGGGATCGGCCTGCCGTTCTCCGAGGGCCTCGCACGCGAGGCCGAGCTCGGCCGGATGTCGGTCCTCGTCGGCGCCGGTGGCGCCGCCCGCTTCGCGGCGGGTGAGGGGCGCGGCGCCAGCGGCACCGGCGTCTAATAATCGGCCTCAACGGCGGCCGGGCTCCGCTTCGGCCTGCGGCCTCCGCGATCGCATATCGGCCTCAACGGCGGCCGGGCTCCGCTTCGGCCTGCGGCCTCCGCGATCGCATAATCGGCCTCAACGGCGGCCGGGCTCCGCTTCGGCCTGCGGCCTCCGCGATCGCATAATCGGCCTCAACGGCGGCCGGGCTCCGCTTCGGCCTGCGGCCTCCGCGATCGCTAGCCGATCCGGAACTCGGTTAGCAACCGCTTCTCGGACTCTCCCTCCACCGACGCAACGACCTCGACGTGGTCGGCGAGCGGCGTCCCGCGCAGCTTGGTGGCAAGCAGGTCGTCGACCTGAAAGATCCCGGCGGAGTTGTTCATCTTGATCTCGATGCGCACCGGGCGATCGTCGCCGGCCCCGATGTCGATCTTGTCGATCGCCGCCGCCGAGATCGCGTGGATGCCCATCTGACCCGCCTCGACCGGCAGGCGCGAGCGGCCGTGCGCCATGTCGAGCGCGTCCGCGACGCGCACGACGCCACCCTCGACGGTGTACGGCTCGCCGCGGCGGCGGTGGCCGATGATCGCGTGGAGGGCCTCGGCGATCACCACGGTGCGCTCGGCCGTGTCGCGATAGACGTCCGCCAGCAACTCGCGCAGCTTGCGCTCCGCGAGAAAGAGGCTGAACGCCTCGTGGTCGGCGCGGTGGATCGACATGCCGATGTCGTGCAGCAGCGACCCGGCCGCGACGACGACCTCCGCGTCGCGATCGCGCATGCCGTGGTCGGTGACCATGGCCGGCTCGACGCCACCCTTGACCAGCAGACGCAGCAGCCGCAGGGCGATGTTGACGACGACCTGCATGTGGACCCACGAGTGATCGGACATGCCCAGGCGCTCGGACTGCACCTGCGCCATGTGCCACCAGGTCCGTAGCTCCTCGTCGGCGTTCATCGCGGCGAGCATCGCCTCGAGGCGCCGGTTGCCGCGGGTCGGGACGCTCACCTGTGCCGCCTCGATCGCCGCGCGGGGACTGCGACCCAGCTCGCCGGGGCCGGCCGGGGCGACCTCGACGGGGGGCTCTGAGGTCGGCTCGGTGGCCATGTTGCAATCCTCGCAGGAGATGGAAATCGAGCGCAAGTTCATCGTCGACGCGGTCCCCAACCTCGGCGGGCGGCAGTCCAGCCGGATCGAGCAGGGCTACCTCTCGCTGGCCGACGACCCTGGCGGCGCCGAGGTCCGCCTGCGACGGCGTGACGCCGCGACGCTGCTGACGGTCAAGTCGGCCGGCGCGACGACCCGGGTCGAGGAGGAGATCGAGCTCGACGCCGAGCGCTTCGAGTCCCTCTGGCCCCTGACCGAGGGGCGTCGAGTGCAAAAGACGCGCTACCTCTTCACGGACGGCGAGCGCACGATCGAGCTCGACCTCTACGAGGGATCGCTCGAGGGACTCGCGACCGCCGAGGTCGAGTTCCCCGACGAGCCGGCGGCGGCCGCGTACGACCCCCCGGCGTGGTTCGGGCGGGAGGTCACGGCAGACCCGGCCTACCGCAACGGGGCGCTCGCTACCCAGGGGATGCCGCGGTGAGCTCGTACCGGTTCAAGCGCGCGGAGGACGCCGACGACGCGGTTCGCCGCGTCGCACAGGAGCTCACGCAGGAGGCCGTGGAGCTGCTGCGCGACGACGACGCGGATCCAGTCGAGGCGGTGCACGAGGCGCGCAAGAACATCAAGAAGCTGCGAGCCGACCTGCGGCTGGTGCGTCCCGCGCTCGGCAAGACCTACCAGCGGGAGAACAACCGCTATCGAGAAGCCGGCCGCGAGCTCTCAGACATGCGTGACGCGCAGGTGCGGGCGGGCACGATCGACGCGCTCGCAAAGCGCTTCGCCGACGATCCACCGGCCGGCGGCTGGGCGGCGCTGCGCGACGCCGTTGCCGGGCCACAGCCGGACTCGGGCGACCTCGCGTCCGCGCGGGAGCGGGCCGCGTCCCAGATCGCCGAGGGCGGGGAGGCGATCGAATCCTGGCCGCTGGAGGGTGACGGCTTTGGGCTGCTCGAGCCCGGCTTGCGGCGCGCGTACTCACACGGGCGCAAGCGCTTCCACGCTGCCTTCGCCGATCCCACCGACGAGGCGCTCCACGCCTGGCGCAAGCGCGCCAAGGACCTCTGGTACCACCTGCGCCTCCTGCGCGAGGCCTGGCCCGAGGTTCTCGGCGCGAGCGCGGACGAAGCCCACGAGCTGGCCGACCGCCTGGGCGACGATCACGACCTGGCGGTGCTGGGCGATTACCTGGATGGGCACCCTCGGCTGGCCCCCTCGCCCCAGCTCGAGCATCTGAGCAAGCTCATCGCCGTGCGTCGCGGCGAGCTTCAGAGCGAGGCGCACGCCTACGGCGAGCGGCTGTACGCCGAGAAGCCGAAGCAGTTCACGCGACGCATCAAGCGTTACTGGCGCTCCAGCCAGCTCTGAGTCCCCGTTCTCACTCCTTTCACATCTGCTCGCACCCCCCGCTCTAGCGTCCTCTCTGCGTCGCTTCTCCTCCCGGGTGTCTCTCTCCCCGGGTCCCCGCGACGCGCTGACGCGATCGCGGGCCATCTCTCTCCTGCTCCGCGACGCGGCAAGGCCTGAGCTCCGGACATGCCCGGAGGCTCGGCCGTGGGGCCCGGCATTAGGCGGCGGGGATAGAGTCGCCGCCGATGCCGGAGCTCCTACAGGTCGAGCGTGAGGGCGAGGTCGCGATCGTGACTCTGAACCGGCCGGAGAAGCGCAACGCGCTATCGATCGACCTGCGCCTGGAGGTGGCCGAGGCGTTCGGCTCGCTGTCCGGCGACGACGGCATCGGCTGCGTGGTCCTGACCGGCGCAGGTTCCGCGTTCTGCTCGGGGATGGACACGACCCAGTTCGGCGGCGATCTGGAGCATCGCGAGCGCCTGGTCACCACGAGCACCGCCGCCTTCGACGGCGTCAGCAAGTGCGAACGGCCGGTCATCGCCGCGGTCAACGGCCCGGCGATCGCCGGCGGGTTCGCTCTCGCCCTGCTGTGCGATCTGCGCATTGCCGGGGCGCAGGCGCGCTTCGGCTATCCGGAGCTGCCGCGCGGGATCCCGCCAAGCTATGCCGCGGCGCGCGCCGTGCTGCCGGCAATGGTCGCGCAGGAGCTCTGCCTCACCGGCCGCATCGTGGATGCCCAGGAGGCGCAGAGGCTGGGGATCGTGCGCGAGGTCAGCCCGAACGGGGTCGTCGAGCGCGCGGTCGAGCTCGCGCAGCGCATTGCCGGGCTGCCGCGGGCCGCGATCCTCGAAACCAAGCGGCGCACCATGCTCGAGCGCACCCATCTGTGGGGCTTTCTCTTCGAAGAGGAGGAGCGGACCTTCAGGCGCGCGCTGCTCGGCGACCAGGGGTCAGACCCCACTTAGGGTTCGCGGCACACTTTCGGCACAACTGTTGAGAACCGTTAAGGGGTCTGACCCCTTAGTAGGCCGGGGAGGCCCAGGCCAGGAGGTGTGGCCAGATGAAGACCTCCCACAGGGCCGCGCAGATCAGGATCGGGACCGCGATCGCGACGGTGACGAACGTCGCTGCGAGGAGATCGTGCCACTGGCTGCGCCGGCTTGCGATCGTCCACGCGGCGAGCGGGAGGAACAGCGCGACGAGCTCGGGGATCGCGTGGGGGATGATCGTGACGACGAGCAGCGCCGGCGAGATCTCCAGCTGATTGGCCAGCTGAGCGCCGGTGAGCCCCAGCGCGTACGCCTGCGTGATCAGCGAGAAGCAGGTCACCAGCGCGACCCAGCCGAAGGCGATCGGCCTCATCTTTTCGTGAATCGCCCTCGAGAAGCCGGATCTCTGCGCAGCGCTCATGACCAGCGAGCTGCCGGCGATGAACCCGGCCACACACGCGAAGGCGTGCAGGGCGAGGACGAGTGAGTTACGCAGCAACAGGTGGCCGATGTCGCCGAACGCCGGGGCCTCGGTCAGGCCCGGGATCTGCGTCAGGCTGAGGTCGACGGGCGAATGGCTGGCAATCACCCAGACCGCGAACAGCAGCGCCGAGGCAACGACGAGCGCCCCGCCGAACCAGACCCGCAGGACTGGCCACGGGTGCTCGTTCCACCTGGCCAGGGCGCCGCGCGTGTCGCGCATGCCCGAGACCAGGACCAGATCGTCCGCCTTCACCTGCTTGTCATCGGCAGGTGAAGGCGGCGATTGAAGCCCTTACGGCGTTTCTTAGACGCCGCAGACGGGCCAGGGACTGGAGCCGGCGCGCGAGTACAGCAGCGACGCGCGGTAGCTCTGCTCGGCCGGCGAGGCGGCCGCGGGACTGCCATGGCCGCCGACGGACGCCCAGGTGCCCATGTCGAACTGATAGAGCCCGTAGTAGGTCCCGCTCGAGTCGACGGCGGCGGGGTTCCCACCCGACTCGCACGCGGCGATCGCGTCGAGGGTCGACTGCGAGACGCCACCGGCGAGCCCGAAGTCGGGCTTCTTCGCCTTCTTGGCGATCTCCTCAGCCTTCTGCCTGGCGGCGCGCAGGTCCGTGACCGCAACTGTCAGGTGCTTGTGGATCGCCAGCGCGCGCTCGATCTGGTTCGTGGGTTGCTGCACCGCGTTCACAGCCTGGGCGGTCGTGGCGGTCGTCGCCAGGAGCCCGAGCGCGCACATCACTGCAGCAAGCTTCGTTCTACGTAACACGGAAATACCTCCGTTCCGTGCGCCCGGTCGGCGTAGATCGCCTCGAATACGTCGGGGTGGTTGGCCGGGCGGCTTCGCGGCCCTAGGAGCCGAGTAGGCTCGATCTAGGGATCTGGTCCGTGTGAACGAGGCAGGATTCCAGGCGAACAGCTGTTTGTGTGTGACCAGGGTCACATTTGCAAGGAAACGCTCACAATTCGCACAAACCCCTGCTCAGGCTCGTTCGCGAGGGGTTCCCGGCGCGCCCCGCCTACGGGACCGCGGTCTCCGAGACACTCCTGATCCGGGTTGCGGCGGGCGAATTGGGCGACACCTTCCGACTGCATCGGCCAGCTCGTGAGCTGGCCTTTTCCAAGCAGGACCGCGCGGCGCCAGGCTTTGAGACCGCCGTCGAAGCCGCGCGCGCGATGGGTTTCGAGCCGGTCGTGCGCCTCGCCGGCGGCCGCGCCGCGCTCTTTCACGAGGGGTCGCTTGCGATCGCCTGGTCATCGCACGCCGACCGCCCGGTCGAGGGGACGCAGGATCGTTTTCGCTGGCTGGCCGAGCTGATCACGCGCGCCTTGCGCGAGCTCGGCGTCGACGCCCGCATCGGCGAAGTCCCGGGCGAGTACTGCCCCGGCGCCTGGAGCATCAACGCCCGCGGCGAGACCAAGCTCGTCGGCATCGGCCAGCGGATGATCCGCGGCGGTGCCCACTGCGGTGCGGTGATCGTGGTCAGCGACTCGAAGCTCGTGCGCGAGACGCTCGAGCCCGTCTACGAAGCGCTCGAGCTCGACTGGAAGCCCGAGACGACCGGGGCTGTCGAGGACGAGGTCGGCCCCACCACGCTTGACGTCGTGGAGGACGCCGTGATCGCCGCGCTCGCCAAGGACTACGAGCTGGTCGAGACCGAGCTCGACCCGGAGACGCTCGAGCGCGCGCACGGGCTCGAGGAGTCGCACCGCCCGGCTGCAAGGATCGGCTGATGGAGGCGACCACGACCACACTCGAGCCGGAGGGCGATCCGCTCGGCGACCCCTTCGAGGAGCCCGAGACGAGGGTCACCGCACTCGAGCTCTTCTTCGACCTCGTCTTCGTCTTCGCCTTCACCCAGGTGACGGCGCTGATGGCGGCCCACCCCACCTGGGAGGGCGTCGGCCAGGCGATGCTGATCCTGGCGATGATCTGGTGGGCCTGGGGCGGCTACGCCTGGCTGACCAACTCGCTGCACTCCGACGACGGGATCGCGCGCGTTGGCCTGCTGGCGGCGATGGCCGCGATGCTGATCACCGGCGCTCGCGGTGCCCGGTGCCTTCGGCGTGGACTCGATCGTCTTCGGCCTCGCCTACTTCGCGGTTCGGGCGATTCACATCGCCGTCTACGCGTACGGCGCACCCGACGTCGACAACCGCGACGCGATCCTCAAGCTGGCCCCCGGCCTGCTCGCGGCGCCGGCTCTCGTCGCGATCGGTGGCTTTCTCGACGGCGGCGCGCAGGCCGGCCTCTGGGTGGTCGCCGTGCTGCTCGACTACGGCACGCCGTACGTGCAGGACGTCAGCGGCTTTCGCGTCGCCGCGTCGCACTTCCACGAGCGCTTCGGGCTCATCGTGATCATCGCCCTCGGCGAGGCGATCGTCGCCGCCGGGAGCAGCCTCAGCGCTACCAGCCTCACCGCCGGCGTCGTCGTCACAGCGATCGCGGGGCTCGTGATCGCCGGCTGTCAGTGGTGGGCGTACTTCGACGTGGTCGCCCTCGTCGCCGGGCGCCGCTTCGCCGAGCTGAAGGGGGTCGAGCGCAACCGCGTCGCCCGTGACTCCTACGGCGTCCTTCACGGGCTGCTGATCGCGGGAATCATGCTTGTCGCGCTTGGACTGAAGAAGGCGCTTGCCCACACCGACGAGCCGCTCGACACGGTGCCCGCCGTCGCGCTGTGCGGCGGTGCGGCGCTCTATCTCGCCGGGCACATCGCGTTCCGGCTGCGCAACATCGGAACCCTCAATCGCCAGCGGGTCTTCTGCTCGTTGATCCTGCTGGCGCTGATTCCGTTCGCGACCTCCGTCGACGCCATCGTCGCTGTGATCGCCGTCGCCATCGTCCACGTCGCGCTGATCGCCTACGAGTCGATGCGTTTCCACGACGCGCGCCGGCGCATCCGCCATGAGGGCGCGGACTCGCTGGGACCGCACGAGAACGCCACCGGCTAACGGGTAGGTTGCGGCCCGTGCGCGCACTCGCGTTCTCCGACCTGCATTGCGACCTCGCTCAGGCGGCGGAGCTCGTGCGCATGAGCGCGGACGCGGACCTCGTGGTCGGCGCCGGCGACTTCGCCTCCGTGCACGAGGGCCTCGAGCGCACGATCGACGCCCTGGCTGCGATCGAGGCGCCGGCGCTGCTCGTCCCCGGCAACAACGAGACCGAGGATGCGCTGCGCGAGGCGACCGCGACGTGGCCCGCCGCGACGGTCCTGCACGGCGAATCGACCGACGTCGACGGCACGACGTTCTACGGCCTCGGTGCCGGAATCCCCGTCACGCCCTGGGACTGGAGCTTTGACCTCTCCGATGAGGAGGCCGCCCCGCTGCTCGCCGAGTGTCCGCGAGAGCGCGGTGATGATCATTCACTCGCCCCCGCAGGGCCACGTCGATGTCTCCGGCGCGGGCCAGCACCTCGGCAGCGCAGCGATCCTCGAGGCGATCGAGGCCAAGCAGCCGCCGCTTGCGGTCTGCGGGCACATCCACGAGAGCTGGGGGCAGGAGTCGCAGGTGGGCCCGACGCGGATCGTGAACCTCGGCCCCCGCGGCACTTGGTGCGAGCTGTAAGTCTTGGCCTCTTCACGACGAAGACGCCACCGGGATGCTCTCACGGCGGGCGCAGAGCACCCCCCAAGTCGGTGACGTCCTCGTCTTTTCAGGAACGGCGTCGTGCCGCCCTCTGATCTGCGACAAGCTTCTCACCGATGAGCCGCGAAGGCAAGTTCTCCGAGCTCGCTCGCGGCTTCGCGCCGCAGGCCGGCGAGCTCGCCGCCGAGGCTGAGCGCGAGCGGCGCCTGCCCGAGTCGTTCTCCCGGGAGCTCGCCGATGCCGGGCTCTATCGCCTCTGTGTGCCGGCATCGCTCGACGGCGGCGAGGCCGAGCCGGCCGAGCTGTTTCGCGTTGTCGAGGCGCTCGCCGAGGGTGACGCCGCCGCCGGGTGGTGCGTCGCGGTCTGCGCGACATCCGGAATGCTCGGCGCCTACCTGGAGCCCGATGCCGCGGCCACGGTCTACGGCGACCCGGCCGGTGTGGTCGGCGGCGTCTTTGCCCCGAGCGGCCGCGCGGTCGCGGACGGCGACACGCTCGTCGTCTCCGGCCGCTGGCGCTTCTGCTCGAACGCGGAGAACTGCGACTGGCTGATGGGCGGCTGCATCGTCTTCGACGGCGAGGCGCCACGGACGCTCGACAGCGGCCGGCCGGACATCCGGCTCGTGCTGATGCCGGCCGACGAGGTCGAGGTCATCGACACCTGGACGGTTTCCGGCCTGCGCGCCACCGGCAGCCACGACATCGCCGTCGAGGGCCTCGAGGTGCCGGCGGCTCGCGCCGCATCGCTGCTCACGGACCCGCCCCGCGAGGCCGGGCCCCTCTACGCCTTCCCCCCGTTCGGGCTGCTCGCGGCGGCGATCGCCGCCGTCGCGCTCGGCGACCGCCCGCGGAGCCCTCGACGAGCTCGGCGAGCTCGCCGGCACGAAGACCCCGACGCTCAGCACGCGCAAGCTCGCCGAGCGGGCGGCAACCCAGTCGGGCATCGCGCGCGCCGAGGCCGCGGTACGCGCGGCGCGGGCACTGCTCTTCGAGGCGACGGCCGAGTGCTGGAAGGCGGCCCAGGAGGGCGGCGAGATCTCGGTGGAGCAGCGCGCCTCGCTGCGTCTTGCCTCAACGCACGCGGTCGAAGCCGCCGCCTCGGCAATCGACGAGGCCTACCGCCTCGGCGGCGGCAGCGCGATCTACGAGACGAGCCCTCTCCAGCGCCGCTTCCGCGACATCCACGCGGCCACCCAGCACATGCTCGTCGGCCCGGCGACCTGGGAGCTCACCGGCCGCTCGCTGCTTGGCCTTGGACTTCGACGCGCTCGCAGCTCTAGAGCGGGAGTCCCTCCCGGTCCATCGAACTGTCCGTTCTGAGTACCGCTCAGGGGAACTCAGGCCGGACAGTTCGGGCGGCGAGCCGCTATTCCGCCCCGTACGCCTCGATGCCCGCCGCGATGCGGTCCAGGCGGCGCTCCGCGTCTGACGCGTCGCCCTGGGCGAGCCAGAACAGCGCGCGGTGGACGCCGGCGTTCTCGTAGAGCTCGAGCACGTCGGGCTCGGTGGTCGCGTTGGCGAGCGTGGTCGGAATCGGGCCGCGGCCGGCATCCTCGCCCGCCTGGCGCAGGCGGGCGATTCGGGCCGAGATCTTCTGGTCGTCGCCGATGCGGTTCGGCATCCACTCGTCTCCGAAGGCCAGGACGCGGTCGAGGACCTTCTTGCCGTGACCGCCCACGATCACGGGCGGGTGCGGGTCGGTGAGCGGCTTTGGCCAGCACCAGATGCGGTCGAAGTTGACGTGCTCGCCGTGGTAGCTGGCCTCGTCTTGAGTCCAGATCTCCTTGATCGCCTCGACGCGCTCGCGAAGGATCGAGAATCGGCGCCGGGGATCGGTCCCGTGGTTGGCCATCTCCTCCTCGTTCCAGCCCGCGCCAACGCCGAAGAGGAAGCGCCCGCCGGAGAGGCGGTCGACGCTCGCCGCCTGTTTGGCGGTCACGATCGGGTCGCGTTCGATGACGAGGCAGACGCCGGTGCCGAGCTTGATCCGCTGGGTCACGCCGGCGGCGGCCGTGAGCGCGACGAACGGGTCGTACATGCTCGAGTACTCCGGCGGCAGCTCGCCGCCTGCGGGGTACGGCGTGTCGCGCGACGCGGGGATATGGGTGTGGTCGGTGAAGAAGAGCGACTCGAACGGCCGCTCCTCCACCATCCGCGCCAGGGTGAGCGGGTCAATGCCGTCCGTCGGTGGGGAAGTAGCCGACGCCGAACTTCACGGCGCCAGCCTATTTAGTTGGCCGCGACGGGCATCCCGTGGCGCTCGAGTGCGCGCGCGTAGTTGAGCCGCAGCATCGCGATCACATCGCGCTCGTCGGCCTCATCCTCGATCAGCCGAGCGCCGAACCCCGGGCGGCCCGGGAAGACCGGGTGGATAGTCGATCCGCCCGGCGTCGTGGAGCTCATGCCACACGCGCTTGGGAAAGCCGAAGTGGGCGACGCGGTCGCCGTGCAGGTGGCCGATCTCGCGCCGACCGAGGCGCAGCGAGAGCTCGCCGCGGTCGGCCGTCAGACCGGCTTCGACCGCCCGGCCAGCGAGGTCGACCTCCGTCCATCGATGTTCGTTCGGACTTTGTAACTCTGTCATGTCGGCGACACTACAAGTTCAAGTGAGCTTGAAGTCAAGCGAGATTGCTGCTTTGCTTCGCCGGTGGCCCCACCGAGCTCACGATCGGCGAGGTCTCGCGCCGCAGCGGCGTCGCCTCGTCGGCCCTGCGCTTCTACGAGGAGCGCGGCCTGATCACTCGGAGCGCGCCGGCTCGGGGCACCGCCGCTACCCGCGGCCGTGCTGCGCCGGATCGCATTCATCGTCTTCGCGCAGAGGATCGGGCTGTCGCTCGAGGAGATCGGCGGGGAGCTGCAAAAGCTCCCCGGCGACCGCGCTCCCAACCCGACGGGACTGGTCGCGGCTGTCGAGCGGCTGGTGCGGCGCGGATCGACTCGCGTATCGCCGAGCTCGAGCGCCTCAAGCGCGGGCTGACGGAGTGCATCGGCTGCGGTTGCCTCTCGCTCGACCGCTGTCAGCTCTCCAACCCGGGCGACCGCGCCGCGCGCAAGGGGCCCGGTCCGCGCTACTGGGTGGGCGACACGCCCGCCGCCTAGGTCGAGGACCTGCCGCCGACGCGATGGCCCGTGAGGCGGCCCAGGCCGCCGAGCAGCTTCAGCACCGGCAGCGTCAGCAGATACGGCGCGACCGACAGCCGGAACGTGTCGCCGAACTCCGAGAGCAACACCGCGAAGCCGAGCGCGCTCGGATCGGCCGGAGCGGACTCCGTAACCAGCGCGTCGAGGGCGCGAAACCACTCCTCGGTGCGCACGCGGGCGCGGTCGTCCAGCGGACCCGGGCCGGCTCGTCGTTGGGGTTGAAGACCTGGTGCGCCACCCCGGCCGGGATCTCGATCTCCTCGCCGGGGTCGAGGTCACGTTCCATCGAGCCGAGGCGAAAGCGGACCGACCCCTCGAGGATCTCGAAGACCTCGTGCTGGGCGGGGTGCAGGTGCCTGGGCGGCGCGCTGCCCTTCGGCCCGTAGGCGGCCTCGACCACAAGGGCCTCCGGCGTCGTCAAGACAACCTCCACGCCCTCGCTCGGGGTCAGGTGCAGAACCTCGCCCACGATCAGCTCAGCAGCGCTCAACCTGCTTGGCGATCGCCCGGGCCCGCGCCTGATATCCGGTCGCGGTGACATGCACGCCGTCGGATGCGAGCCAGCCGCGATTGGCCGAGACCAGCTCGACCCAGTCGACGACGCGCAGGTTGTCGTGGTGTCGGGCGAGCGCCGCGAGCGCGTTGTTGTATCCGGCATAGCTCGCGCCCCCGACCGGCGGGCGGACGATGTTGGGGACGACGACGCAGCGGGTCTTGCCGGCGATCCCGACCACGGTCGCCACCGCGCTGCGAAAGCCGCTGACGTTGTGTGGGTCATCGTTCGTGCCGAGCGCGAAGACGATCGCCCCGGGCAGCCCGCCGCGGTTGCGGACGATCGAGACGCCCTCGGGCAAGAAGCGCGAGACGGCTACCGACTGGCTGACCTTCCAGCCCGGCAACGCGCCGGGGAGGTACGGCCTCGTTCCCTCGCCGAGCGAATCCCCCACGGCGAAGACCGCCCGCTCGCGGATCACGAGCTTGTCGCGGCCGACGGCGCGCCCGTTCGCAAACAAGGCGAGCTTGTACTTGCCGTCGCCGTCGACGTCGAAGCGGGTGCGCGAGAGCTGGCCCGGCTTGTGCGTGTGGCGGTCGCGGCAGTGCTGTTTTCGCCCGCCTTTCGAGAGCAGAGCCTGTAGCTCACCTTCGGCCTGCCAAACGCGCGCAACGACCGCGACTGGATGGTCGCCGGTAAAGCAGAAGTCGTCGGCGTGCTTGCCCTTGGACCCGCACGAGGCGTAGGCGCGAAAGTGCTTGGCCTGCGCCGGGGCGGCGGCGCCGCGAGAGCGCTGTGAGTGCGAGCGGCGGCGATGAGTCGCGAGACGGCCTTCACGGCCCACAGGCTAGCCGGGCGCCCAGGGTCGGCGTCGCCGGGGCGCCCGCGGCGCCGACGCACGGCCGCGAGCGTGCCGCGAACATCGCGGCGACAAACCGTAGGCGGCGCGTCGGTGGTCGCGTCCGCAAAGCCGCCAGCCCCGACCGCCCGCCACCTGCCCGCCGGCCCAGGCGAGGCTGACCAGCGCGTCGCAAACGCGAGGTCCAGCCCGGCGACCTCGGCGTTGTCGGACAGAAGTGCCATCGCCGGCGTCCAGATCAGGCTCATCGCGAGCACGACGACGACGAGCGCGAGGCGACCAGGACGGCGTGGCCGGCACCGGCAGGCCAGGCGGCAATGGGCGAGGCGATGAGTCCGAGCCGGATGGGCGTCATCCGTCCCCTGCGGTCGGAGAGCCTGCCGATCGCCGGAGCCGTGAACGACTCGAGCGCGGCGGCGACCGAAGAACGCGGCGCCGACGGCCACCCCGCGGCACCGAGATCGTCGAGACGCAGCGGCACGAGCACGTCGAACGCCCGGACAGCATCGACGGCAGGATCACGAGCCAGAACGCGAACATGACGGGTCGCGTCAGGATCGCCGCGGCCACCTCGCGCAGCGGCTGAGCCGGCTGCTGCGGCGCCGGTTCGCTCGCCAGCACGCGGGCCGGAGGACCCCCGCGATGACACCCACGCCGCAGAACACGATCTCGGGCCCGATCTCCGACGCGATCCCGCCGATCACCGGCCCGAGCAGGATCCCGAAGATGCCGCGGCCAGGGCGGCCGCCGATGAGCTCGCCGCGACGCTCGAAGGGCGCCGCGGCGATCAGCCATGCGAGCCCGCCGGTCCAGGCGCAGGCGCCGCCCACGCCCTCCGCGAACCGGGCGATGTCGAGGAGAGTAACGGACGTGGCGAACGCGAAGACCACGCTCGACGCGCCGAGCAACGCCAGCCCGGCGAGCATCGAGGACTTGAACCGATCTTCGAGGCCAGCAAGCCGAGGGCATGGCAGCGATCAGCGTCCCCGCCGCGTAGGAGGCGCTGAGGATTCCGGCACCGCCTTGGACAGGCCGAGGTCGTCCGCGTACTGCGGAAGAAGCGGCGTGATCGCCGCGTAGAACATCGTGTCGACGAGGATCACCGCGGCCACCAGTAGGTACAAGCGGCGCACGCCGCCGACGCTACTAGCCGGCGCCGAAGAGCAAGAGGTGCAGGCACCCCGCCGCGAAGCCGAGGACCGCGCCGTGCAGGAGCAGCAGCCATTCGTCCTCGCGCATGGCCGAGCGCAGCAGCTCCTGGAAGTCCTCGGGCGGCAGCTCCCCCATCCGTTCGCCGATCAGCTCGCGGATCTCGCTCGACTGGCGGCGGTTGAAGTCGGGGTCGGAGAGCGGGGTCATCGTGTACTCGACCGCCTCCGACGCGATCGCCTCGCGGATGGCGTCGAACTGGCGGGTGCCGACCGCAATCCGTACGGCCGGCCGCGATACGCCGAGCGAGCGGTCGACGGCGGGTTTCAGGCGGTTCTCGATCATCCGCCGGGTGCGGTCGGATTGGGGGCCGTGCAGCAGCTCGTCGCCCATGTTCGGAGGGTCACGATGTCGTCGGCGATGATGCCCGCGTACACGTCGGCGACCTCGGGCTGGCGGCGGATGAACAGACCCTGGAGCTTGAGCGGGCCGATCTTCACAGGCCGGACGGGCTGGAAGATCATCCAGAGCGCCATCCAGTTGGTTACGTAGCCGATGACGACGCCGCCGATCGGCAGGACCCACCAGTAGGGCGCGGCCTCGGTGATGAAGACCATGGGGAAGCCCAGCGCGGCGCCGAAGAAGAAGCCGAAGTTGATGATGAACCGAAGCTCCTTGCGCCCGACGTCCTGAAAGATGCGGTTGGCGAGCTCGGGGCGCTCCTCGATCCGCCGGATCACCATCAGCTTCACGTCCATGAGGTGCTCGATGTTCGCTCCGATGTCGTCGGTGACCTCATGGACGATCTCGGGCAGTTGCTTCTGCACGCGCTCGTGGACCCGCTCCCGCAGCTGCGGCGGCATGTCGCGCCACAGTCCGGGGTGCTCGCGCTCGAGGATCCGCTCGGTGAGCTCGCGGATGTCGCCCTGCGCGGTGTCGAGGATGTGCTCGGCGATCAGGTCGGGCTCGAGCTGCTCGTAGAACTCGCTCGGGCTGCCGAGTTTGGCGATCCCCTTGTCGACGGCGATCGAGCCCATCTTTGCCGCGCGCGAGGGGATGATCCCCTGCCAGCCGATGCCGCCGTGGGCGACGCCAGGGATCTGCTGAATCTTGCGCGGCAGCAGGCTCGCTAGCGAGTCGAGGCCGGGCACCCGAAAGCCCTTGAAGTGGATCGGGTTGAACAGCATCCAGACCCCGCTCCAGTTGGTCAGGTAGCCGATCGCGCCGGTGAACAGCGGGATCGTTATGAGGTTCTGGAGGTGGTGGCTCACATTGAGTTCGTGTTAAGGGGTCTGACCCCTTAACGCGGCGAGGCTAGTCCGCGAGCGCCTGTCGTGCGGCAATTCGGCCGTTGAGCGCGATCACCGACCCGCCGGGGTGCGTGGCGGCGCCGCAGAGGTAGAGGCCCTCGATCGGCGTCCGGGCGTGCAGGCGGCGATCCCACATCTGCGAGGGCAGGGCCTGCCCCTGGAAGATGTGGCCCCCGCTGAGGCCGATGCGCTCCTCGATGTCGGGCGGCCCCATCACCTGCAGCTCATCGATGCAGTCGCGCACGTCGGGCGCGTGTGCCTCGATGGCGTCGAGCGCCATCGCCGCGATCTCGTCCCGGCGTGAGTCCCAATCTCCGTGGGCCAACTCGTAGGGCACGAACTGGCAGAAGACGCTCATCACCTGCTTGTCGGAGGGCACCACCGAGCGGTCGTAGGCGCTCTGGAAGTAGAGCTCGCAGAACCCGATCGCCGGCTCACCGCGGCGCGCTGCATCGGCGGCAGCCTGGGCGGCATCGACGCCGTCTGAGATCGTGACCATCGCGCGCTGCGGTTCGAGGCCGTCGGGAGCGGCCGTGAAGGTCGGGAAGCGGTCAAGCGCGACGTTGAGCTTGAGCACCGGGGAGCGCACGTCCCAGCCGTCGAGCCGCTCGCGGTAGTCGCCGGGGATCTCCGATCCGCCAGCCTCGAGCATGCCCAGCAGCCGCTTCGGGTCGGCGTTGCAGACGACCGTGGGCGCCGAGATTCGCTCGCCCGACTCGAGCTCGACCCCCTCGCCCGGGAGGATCGCCCCGACCGGAACTCCGGCCGCGATGACTGCCCCGGCCTCCAGCGCGGCGTCGGCGATCGAGAACGAGACGCGCCCGAGCCCGCCCTCGACGTAGCCCCAGACCGAGCCGAGTCCCTGCAGGTTGCCCTCGTGGTGCATGAGGCGGATGGACGCCGTGCCCGGGTCGCGCGGCCCCGCGAACGTGCCGATCGTGCCCTGGCAGGCGATCGCGTCCTTGAGTCGCTGGTCGCTGACGTAGCGATCAAGCATCGAGGCCATCGACTCCTCGAACACGATCCCGATCAGCTCGTCGTCCCAGCCCAGCCGCCGCTCGATCTTCTCGCGGTCGGGCGACGGCCGCAGCCAGAGGTCGTCGCCGCCCCCGCGCAGGAGATCGCGGATCCGATCGAACGTCGCGTTGAACTGCGAGACGCCCTCGATGTCGGCATCCGCGAAGCCCTGCTCGCGCAGGTAGGCGCGGGTGCGCTCGCCGTCGATGAACCCGGCGTAGGAGGTGCCGTCGGCAAAGGGGCACCAGAGGTTGGGGTCCGCAGGTGTGACCCGGTAGCCGTGGCGGCCGAGGTCGAGCTCGTCGATCACGACCTGGTCGAGCAGGCCGACCACGTAGGCGCAGGGGCTGACGATGAAGCGCTCGTCGGAGAACGGGCGCTCAAGCGTCGCCGCACCACCGAGCTGGTCGCGGCGCTCGAGCACGAGCACGCGCTTGCCCGCCTTGGCCAGGTACGCGGCGGCGGTGAGGCCGTTGTGCCCGCCGCCGACCACGATCGCGTCCCACTGGCGGCCAGCCAGCTCGCTGATCGGCGCTGGCAGGCCGACCCTTCCCAGCGCCGCATATACGTCGGACCCCTGCATACGCGTAGGATCTTCCCGGATTCCGCCCCCGAGACCGAGGTCGCCTCACCGTGTCGAAGATCCGCATCCCGTCCATCCTCGTCGCCCTGTTCGCGCTTGCCGTGCTCGTGGGCTGTGGCGAAAAGAAGGAGGACACAAACGCCGGAGCGACGACCGGAGGCACGACGTCGCTCGCGGACTGCACGCCGGACACGCTCGACACGCACACCGCCGGCAAGCTGACGATCGCCACCGACAAGCCCGCCTACCCGCCGTACTTCGAGGACAACGATCCGACGAACGGCAAGGGCTTCGAGAGCGCCGTCGGATACGCGATCGCAGACAAGCTCGGATATACGCCGGACCAGGTCGACTGGGTGGTCGAGCCGTTCAACGCCTCCTACTCGCCCGGGCCAAAGGACTTCGACTTCGACGTCAACCAGATCTCGATCTCGCCGAAGCGCGCCGAGCAGGTCGACTTCTCGAGCCCGTACTACACCGCCAACCAGGCGATCGTCGCGCTCAAGGACTCCCCCATCGCGAACGCGACCTCCCTCGCGGACCTCGCCGACGCGAAGATCGGTGTCCAAATCGGAACGACCAGCCTTGACGCGGTCAACGAGGCGATCCAGCCCTCGAACGACCCGCAGGTCTTCGACAACTCCAACGACGTCGTCAGCGCCCTCAAGAACGGCCAGGTCGACTCGGTCGTGGTCGACCTGCCAACCGCGCTCTACCTGACCGCAGCCCAGGTCCCGACCGCCACCGTCGTCGGTCAGTTCGAGTCCTCGGGCAAGGAGGACGAGTGGGGGGCCCTGCTGCAGAAGGGCTCGTCGCTTACGCCGTGCGTGTCCGCCGCGATCGACGACCTGCAGTCCTCAGGTGAGCTGCCGAAAATCGAGAAGCAGTGGATGAGCGACTCGGCGGACGCGCCGATCCTGCAGTAGCGGACGTCGGGCCCCGGACGGACCGCCGCGCCGAGCGGGCGGCGGCAAAGCGCGCGAAGGCACGCCGCGGCGCGACGATCGCGGCGATCTCGACGATCGTCGTCCTGGGCGGCCTGGCAGTACTCATCGTCAGCAGCCCCGGCTGGGATTCCGTCAAGGACACGTTCTTTAACGCCCAGGAGTTCAAGGACTCCTTCCCGGACATTCTGAGCGCCTTCTGGCTCGACGTGCGCGTGTTCTGCGTGGTCGAGGTTGCCGTGCTGTTCCTCGGCCTGATCGTCGCTCTGATGCGGATCAACCGAGCTGCGGCGCTGTTTCCGCTGCGGCTCCTCGCAACCGTCTACACGGACCTCTTCCGCGGGATCCCCGTGATCCTCCTCATCTATCTCATCGGCTTCGGGATCCCGGCCCTCGACCTCACCGGGCTGCCGACGCAGCCGGTGGTCCTCGGCGGGATCGCCCTCACGCTCTCCTACGGCGCGTACGTGAGCGAGGTCTACCGGGCCGGGCTGCGCTCGGTCCACCGCGGCCAGCGCGACGCTGCGCTCGCCATCGGCCTGACAGAGCGCCAGACGATGAGGCACGTAATCCTCCCGCAGGCCGTGCGCCGCGTCGGCCCGCCGCTGCTCAACGACTTCATCGCGCTGCAGAAGGACGTCGCCCTGATCTCGATCCTCGGCGTCGCCGGCGAGGCCTTCCGCGTCGCACAGATCCAGGCGGCCTCGGACTTCAACTACACGCCGCTGCTCGGCGCGGCGATGCTCTACCTCGCGGTGACGATCCCGCTCGCCCGCCTCCTCGAATACTGGGGCTACTCGGAGATTCCGAAATGAGCCCGCCGGTCCTGAGGCTGGAGGGCGTCACGAAAGCCTTCGGAGATCGCGAGGTCCTGCACGGCATCGACCTCGAGGTCGCCGAGCACGAGGCGGTCGCCGTAATCGGCGCCTCCGGCTCGGGTAAGTCGACGCTCCTGCGCTGCATCGACCTGCTCGAGGAGATCGACGATGGCGACATCTTCCTCGACGGCG
The DNA here is from genome assembly GCA_963796815.1 of uncultured Solirubrobacterales bacterium. Taxonomy (GTDB): domain Bacteria; phylum Actinomycetota; class Thermoleophilia; order Solirubrobacterales; family 70-9; genus WHSW01. The sequence goes on along the minus strand of CAWCNF010000005.1, from coordinate 230,273 downwards.
AGGTGATCACGGACCCGTCGGTTGATGTGGTCGACGTCCGCCGCAGGCTCGGATTCGTCTTTCAGGCCTACAACCTCTTCCCGCACCTGAGCGTGCTCGAGAACGTCGTCCTCGGGGCCGTGCGCGGCCACGGCGTCCCGCGAGACGACGCCGAGAGGGCAGCGCGCGAGCAACTCGACCGGCTCGGGCTCGGAGGCCGCGAGGACGACGATCCCGACCAGCTCTCCGGAGGTCAGCAGCAGCGCGTGGCGATCGCACGCGCGTTCAACGCACGGCCTCGGGCGATGCTCCTCGACGAGGTCACCTCCGCGCTCGACCCCGAGCTCGTCGGCGAGGTGCTGCAGACGGTGCGAACGCTGAAGGACGAGGGCGTGACGATGCTCATCGCCACTCACGAGATGGGCTTCGCCCGCGAGGTCGCCGACCGCGTCTGCTTCCTGGACGCCGGGCGGGTGTGCGAGGTCGGCACGCCCGAGCAGGTCCTCGGCGATCCCCAGCAGCCCGAGACGAAGAAGTTCCTGCGGCGGCTACTCGAAGCCGGTCGCGCGTAGCGGCAACGCTCGGTCGTAACGTTCCGTCCCGCCCGGACATGATCCCTGGATGGCGGCCGATGCATCGGGCGAGCGTGGCGAGGCCTGGTTTCGCCACGTCTTCGACGAGCACTACGTAGAACTGCGTCGGTTCGTCGCGCGCCGCGTAGAGGACGCCTCGGCGATCGAGGACGTCCTGGCCGAGACGTTCACCGTCGCCTGGCGCCGGCGCCGCGACGTTCCCGACTCACCAGGGCCGTGGCTCGCGGGCGTCTGCCTGCACGTGATCGACAATCACCGGCGATCCGCCCGCCGGCTGCTGCGGCTGCGCGGGCGGGTGTTCGCGGATCCCCCGAGCCTGGGGCGTGACCCGGCGGATGTCTCGGCTGAACGCAACGAGATCACGCAAGCGTTCGCACGCCTGGCTCCGGACCAGCGCGAGGTCCTGCGGCTGGTCGCCTGGGACGGCATGGGCAGCGCCGAAGCGGCCGCCGCACTCGGCTGCACCCCGGGAGCGTTCCGGGTTCGCCTCTCGCGGGCGCGGGCGGCGCTCGCGAAACATCTCGAGCTTGGCGGACATGGTGAAACGAGCGACTCGGTCTCAAACAGCCCAACGCCGATCAATACGGAATCCTGATGCCCGACGAACACGACAACGACGAGCTGCTACGGCGCCTCGCCGCCGCGGCGCCGCCGACCGACGACGCCGAGCCACCCGGCGAGCGCGACCGCGTGTGGGGCCGCGTTCAAACCGCCGCTCCGCCGCGGTCGTCGTGGCGCAGCCGCCGCCTGGCTGTCGGCGCGGCGGTCCTGGCTGCAACGGCCGTCCTGGTCGTGCTCGTCTTCGGAGGATCGGGGCCCGGTTCGGGCCCGGATCGCGCGCTCGCGATCGAGCGCGGGCCTGACGGGGTGACGTTGACGATCACCAACGCCGACGCCAGCGCGGATGAGATGAACAGCGAGCTCGAAGACGCTGGCATCGAAAGCGTCCGGGTGTTCGTGGTTCCGGGTTCCCCGAACCATGCGGGCACCTGGGCAGGGATGATCCCCTTCTTTTCCACCTGTGACGGGGCACCGACGAGCGCCGGCGGAAGCGTGCGAATCGCGCGGCACACCATCGATGCCCCGCCAGCGCCCGGACGCGACTTCGTGAATCTGACCCTGCCCAACGGCCAGCAGCAGGCGTTCAACGCCGGACTCGTTTTTCAAAGCGACAGCAGCAGGCGCGCGGTCGTCCGCCCGGAGGCGGAGGACGAGGCGCCGACGGTCCTAATCGCGATTCGCGCGCGGAGCGCGAGCGACAGCGCGAACGCCAAGGATTTCGGACTCGATCAACTCAAGTTGCTCGGCGGAGCCTTCAGCCCTTACGCGGACGCCTTGGCGGATGGCGATGCGACGTGCGAGGAGATGGGCTGGGGCCCACCCCCGCCCCCGGCTTCGGCCCGGCTGCCTGAGGCCCTTCGCGATGGCCCGCTGATCGGCAAGTGCGCGGTTCGCGTAACCGGTCACGGACTGCGGGCTTTCGCCGGCTCCGATATCAAGGCGTCGACGGCTCGCGCCATCCACCGTTGCAGCAAACGGGTCATCCACAAGGTCAGGCACGAACACCGACAGCTCCGCGCCTCGCGCGAGGATGAGATCCAGCAGATCCAAAGCGTGGCCGAGCTTCCGGCCCCCCTTCAAGATCAGCTCGAGGCGGGCCGAGCGTCCAGCACCGAACCAGGCCGTGGCGTGGACATGACCGCACGCGGACTCGACACGGGTCCAGTGGTCATTTCGGATTACGACGGCCACAAGCACCGAACGGCGCCGAAGCGATCGGGCGAGTACATCAACCTCCATTGCGCCGCCCGCGGAGGACAGGACCGAGAGCTCAACGCGACCACGTTCTTAAACGGCGCGCCGATCGCCAACTCACGCGTCTCGTGTAAAGCCCACGGACCGTTCCGCTCCACGCACGTCGCGAAGGTCGGTGCCCCCGGCCTGTACGAGATCCATCTCAACGGCCAGGGCTTCGACGACTTCATCATCCGCGCCCGTGGCATCAACCCGTAGACGCTGCGATAGTCCCTCCCGATGGCCGCGAAAGCGGAGTGGGGACCGGAGATCAAGACGCTCGGCGACGCGGTGCGCGAGTTCGCGCAAGCGCCACTCGCCGTGGATGATCGGCGCCGCGGTGATCGCTCTTGTCGTCGTGCGCGTGCTGATCGACGAGCCGCTTTCCTGGCGCGACGCCGTCGCGGTCGGGGCCATGCTGGTCGTCTATCCGTTCGGCGAGTGGGCGATCCACGTCTACCTGCTGCACGCGAAGCCGATCGAGATGCGGGGGCGCCGCTACGAGCTGCCGACCACGCGCGACCACCGCTACCACCACCGCCATCCGAACAACCTGATGACGCTGTTGCTCGACTCGAAGGAGCTCGCCGAGCTGCTGCTGCTCGCCGTGCCCTTCGTCGTCGTGGCGATCGGGGTGCCCGTCGGCCTGATCGCCGGCTCGGTGCCGGTCGGCGCCCTGGTCAGCGCCGCGATCGCCGGCTACGTGCTGGTCGGGGTCTACGAGTGGACCCACTATCTGATCCACACCGCGTACGTGCCGCGGACGCGCGCCTATCGGTCGGTCTGGCGCAACCACCGGCTCCACCACTTCAAGAACGAGCATTACTGGCACGGGATCACGAACACGCTCGCCGATCACGCGCTCGGCACGTTCCCCGATCATCGGGAGATCCCCCGCTCCGCGACCGCGCGAACGCTCGACCCCGGCGGCCTAACCCGGTCCCCCGACGTTCGAGAGCGTGGCCCGGCCCGAGGCCACGAGCGCACGCTCGGTCCTCGCTACCAATTCGAACGAGCCGATGTTGCCGCCGCGGCGGATGCGCTTGGGCGTGACCGGTCGGCGGCACCGCGAGCGGCCGCGACGATCGCCCGGAACGTTGCCTCGTGAAGCGGCGTCCACCGCAGACCAAACATCTGGCGGACCCGCGGCGGGAGCGTTCCGGTGAGGACCAGGTTGTGGACCTCGCGCTGCGGGTGCAGGTGCCGCGGCATTGGAATCTCAAACGCGATCGCCATCGCGACCTCGCGCGCGCGGTCGGTGAGGTGGAGTTCGTCGCCGGCCCACATCCCGTTCCAGTAGTCGCGGAATGCGGCGTAGCTCGGTGGCGCCGCGGAGCGTGGCATCCCGAAGAGCTCGCCGAAGCGGATGTAGTCCTGCCAGAGACTCTCCTTCTCGTCGGCGCCCAGCTTGCGGCAGAAGGTCTCGTAGAAGACCTCGGCCGAGTCGGCAATCACGGCGACGGTCCAGAGCATCAGCTCCGGGTCGTAGGCGCTGTAGGGCGTGCCCGCCGCGAAGCGGCCGGCGTCCTCGGGCAACTGACCCAGGACCCGATCGTGCATGTGTCGAACGATCCCGAGCATCTCGTCGGCCTCGGCGCGCGTGCCGAAGAAGACCGCCTCGAAGACCTTCGCGGTGTGGACGAGGCGCAGGAACGGCCGGTTGCCCGAGCGCGTATTGGCCTGGGTACCGATGAAGTTGACCGGGTGCGCGGCGCCGATCATCAGGGCCCGCTGCCCGTAATTCAGGCCGACGGCGCGCTCGCCGTGCACACGGCGCAAGACGGACTCGCCCGCCGGGAAGTAGCCCCTGTCGGTGACTGTCACGACTCGGTAACTATGACATCGCGCGATGTCAGATTGCGTCCAACGCGGCCGCTGACACGGCGAGTGCGATCTCGGCTCGCTTTCGCAGTGAACCGAGGTCGACGTACTCGTCCGGGTGGTGAGCGTGACCGCCGTGCGGGCCCAGCCCGTCGACTGTGAGCGGGATGTGCCCAGCCATGTGGCTCGCGTCGCTGGCGCCACCGCGCTGAGCGGCCACAACGGGACTGCCGAGCAGCGCCGAGGCCTGTCCGAGAAGACGCTCGGCCACGAGCGCGCGCGTGTCCATTCCCGGCCACTGGCGCACCCACCGAGCCTCGATCCGAACCCCGTCGACCTCCGCCGGGACGGCCTCGATCGCCGGCTGCGTGGCCTCGAGCGAGTCGGCGCGGACGTCGCAGACGAGCTCGCCCCCGGCCGGGACGACGTTGAACGCCCCGCCGGAGTGCATGACGGTTGGGACGGCGGTCAGGTGCCCATCACCGTCGGGATCATTCGCGGCGGCGATTCGCCGAGCGACCTCGCCGAGCGCGAGCAGAGCGTTGCGGCCCTTCTCAGGCGAAGAGCCCGCATGGGCGGCGACGCCCTGGGCCGAGACGAGGATCGTCGCCGCGGCCTTGCGCTTGGCCACGAGCGCCTCCTCCCCGTCCTCGCCGAACTGAGCGCCCTCGAAACAGAGGCACGCGTCCCAATCGGCGAAGCGCGGCCCGTGGCGAAAACCGCCGGTGCGCCACTCCTCGTCGACCACGGTGAGCAGGCCGACCTCGGCGAACGTCTCCGGGACCGCGGCCAGCGCGCGCATCACCCCGAGCGCGAACACGTCGCCGCCCTTCATGTCGACGCTGCCGGAGCCGGTCAGGCGGCCGTCCGCCCGCTCGAGCGGGCGGTGGTCGTCGTGTGCGATGACGGTGTCGAGATGACCGAGAAGGAGCAATCGGCCCTGGCCCGTTCCTCTGACGGTGACCAGGAGGTCGGCAGCAAACCCCGGTGAGGAGCACTCGATCGCTCGACCTCGGCCCCCTGCGGAGACATCTCGCTCACGAGCGCGCACATCCGCTCGGCGCCCTCGACGTCGCCCGAGGGCGAGGAGACCGCAACCAGCGCTTCGAGCTCGTCGCTCGAAGCTGGCGGTGATCGCCTCGGCTGCACTCGCCGAGCCAGGCGCTGTCGAGGCCGCCGCTCATCGCTGCAGCTCGGGGATGTGGCGCTCGAGGTGTTCGGTGACCGTGCGGCGGACCCAGGCCTGCATCTCGGCGTCGGCCATCCGGTAACGGCCCAGGAGCATCTTCTGGTCATCAAGCGGCAGACCGGCGATCTCCCAGTTCACGGCGAGGCGCTCGAACAGCATCTCGGTCCGCCGGCGCCATTCGTCCTCGGTCGAGGCCGCGGCCTTGCCGTGGCGCCCGGAGAGCTTGCGGATCGTGCCGGCGCTGAGCTCGCCGCGAAGGGTGAGCACGTTGCCCTCCGGGTCGGTGTAGTCGAAGGTCTCGACGGGCACCTTTTCGCGTCGCTTTCGCTTTGCCACGGCCGGATCTTGACGAACTTCCGAATAAGGTTCCGCGCCATGCCTGCCGAGAACGCGCGCAACCACGTGGTCCTGAAGGCGGACGTCGCCGGTTCGCCCGACGCCGTCTTCACCTACTTCACCGACAACTTCTTCGACCTGTGGCCCGGCAAGGCGGAGGTGCTCGAGCCCGGCAGCGACCCGAACGAGCCGATGGGCCTCGGGATGGTCCGCCGGATGAAGCCCCCTGGGTCGGCGGCGCTCGAGGAGCGGATCATCACTCACGACCGGCCGACGCTGATCGAGTACGTCGTCATCAACGACGCGCCGCTCTCCAACCACCTCGGGCGGATCGAGTTCAAGCCCACCGCCACGGGCACATCGGTGCGGTACACGATCGACTTCGACTACAAGCCCGCCGTGCTTGGGCCGCTGGTCCGCGGGATCCTCGCCAGCACCTGGGCGATGACCAGCCGCCGCAAGCTGCGCGCGGCATTTCCGAGCCGCTGAGTCGGTCTCGGTAGCGTGGCGTCGGCGCCGCGCAGCGACGAGACCGGGTGGCCCGGCATCCGCAAGGTCGCACCAGCGTCGGTCACGCCCCTCGCCTCGATCTTCGGCAGCGGCTTTCTGATCATCGTCCCGATTCTCGAGCGCACGCTGGGGCGACTTGCGGTGTTTGGGGCGATCGCGGTTTGCGGGCTCGCCTGGCTGATCGGAATCGCCGTTCGCCATGTGGTCCGGGTTGTCGAACCGATGCTCGACGACGGCAGCCTCGATCAGACCACCCGCCGACTCGATCGGCTGGGCGACTGGGTGATCGTGGTCGCCTACGTGATCTCGGTCGCCCTGTACGTCCGGATCATGGCTCAGTACGTCGTCACCTACGCCGGATCGGATTCGGCTCTCGCCGAGCGCGCCCTGGCGTCCGCGGCGATCGCAACGATCGTCGGGATCGGGGTGTTCCGGGGCTACGGCGGGCTCGATTGGCTCGAGCGGATGGCACTTGGGGCCGTGCTCGTGTTGGTCACCATCCTCGGTGGCGCCTTCGCCGTCTCCGACGCTGGCCAGGTCCTCGGCCAAGGCCTGACCCTGCCGCCGATCCCCGACACCGGATTCGTGAACGTCGTCCTCGTCCTCGGCGGGATCGTGATCGCGGTCCAGGGTTTTGAGACGGTTCGCTACCTGCAAGAGGAGTTCGACCGGCCGACACGGATCTGGGCATCGAGGCTCTCCCAGGCGGTGGCGGCGTCGATCTACATCGGCTTCGTCGCGGTCGCCACCCCGCTGATGGGGCTCGGCTCCAATGCCGGCGCCGATGGCGAGCTCACTGACATCACCACGCGAATCGCGCCGCTGCTCACCCTGCCCGTCGTGGTTTGCGCCGTCCTCAGCCAATTCAGCGCCGCGACGGCCGACACCGTGGCAGCCGGGGGCAACCTGCACAAGATCGGGCCGTCGGCAGTCGGTGGCAGCCGCGCCTACGTGGTCAGTGGGATCGCGGCGATCGCACTTGCGCTCACAGTGCCGACCTTGACGGTGGTCGCGATCGCCTCGCGCGCCTTCGCCGCCTATTACGCGATTCAGAGCGCGATGGCCTTCCGCACCTGCGAGGGCGCCGCGCGCAAGATCTTCTACGCGATGTTGGCCTTGGTGCTGGTCGCGATCACACTGCTGGCGAAGCCGGCGAATTGACGCTCCTCAGGAGCTGAGTACGCCGCGACACCGTGAAGTCAGCACGCAGAGCGCCAAGATCGCCCGCGGCAAGAGCGGTGGCAGCAGCGTGCGCGGCGCCGTAGGCGACCCACGTGAGCGAGCTCCCGATGCTGATCCGCTGCGCGCCCGCCGCGAAGATCTCGGCGACCGACGGGCCGCTCGCGAGCCCGAGCATGTTGACCGGCTTCGACACCGCTGAGCAGACCGCCGACATCTCCTCGGTGGTCTTCAGAAACGGCGCGTAGAGGACGTCCGCGCCGGCCCCCTCGAACGCCTGTAGGCGAGCGATCGTGTCTTCGAGGTCGGGGTTGCCGCGCAGGAAGTTCTCCGCACGGGCGGTGAGGGTGAAGGGGAAGTCGAGCGCGCGAGCGGCCTCGACCGCGGCGGCCACGCGTTCCGTCGCGAGAGCCGTCTCGTAAAGGCCGCCGTCGGGATCGAAGTCCTCGATCGAGCCACCGACGGCTCCCGCCTCGGCCGCGCGCCGGACCGCCTCCGCAGCGTCCTCGGGCTTCGGGCCATAGCCGTTCTCCAGGTCGGTCGAGACCGGCAGGGGGGTCGCCGCATCGATCGCGGTGACGTGCTCGCAGACCTCGTCGAGCGTCACGCCACCGTCCGGACGCCCGAGCGTGAAGGCGAAGCCGCCGCTGGTCGTCGCCAGGGCTTTGAAGCCCAGCGCGGCGAGCATCTTCGCCGAGCCGGCATCCCACGGGTTGGGGATCACGAACGGCTCGCCGGTGTGCAGATCGCGCAGCGCCTCACCCTTGGCCTGCTGGCTGGGTCGGTCGGACATCGGGCTCTCCTTATGGTTGTTCGACTGCATGCGTGCAACGCTCGGCGATCTCGCGACGTGAGCTGCTGCAACGCGGTGCCGGCGCGGCGATGCTGGCCTTCGTTCCGGCGCGCGCCGCACAGGCCTTCCTGCGGCGCACAGCGCCGCGCATCGTGGTGGTGGGGGCCGGCCTGGCCGGGCTGAGCTGCGCGTACGCGCTGCGCCGGCGCGGCCTCGACTGTGCCGTCTATGACGCAAACCCCGAGCGCATCGGCGGGCGCTGCTGGACACTGCGCGATTGGGCGGGCGGGCAGACGTCCGAGCACGGGGGCGAGTTCATCGACTCGCGCCACATCCGCATGCGGGCGCTCGCCGAAACGGTTCGGGCTCGAGCTCACCGACCTCTACGCCGTCAACGACCCGGGCGCGACACGCTTTTGGCTCGACGGCAAGCTGCGCCGGCGGCGCGACATGCGCGACGACCGCGCGGTGTTCATTCGCGCGCTCGAGCGGGTGGCGCGCTCCGTGGGGAGCTACACGGCCGCCGACCACAACCGGGCGGGTGTCGAGTTCGACGCGATGACCGTCAGGGACTTTCTCGACGAGACGCTGGACAACGGCGGCGCCGACAGTCCGTGGGGGCGCTACGTCGCGACCGACATGGCGAGTGAGTTTGGCCTCGACCCGGAGAACCTCAGCGCCCTCAACCTGCTCTTCGAGTACATCGAGAACACGCCGGGCGCCGATGAGCGCTACCACGTGCTCGGTGGCAACGACCAGGTCGTCGCCGGGCTGGCGGCCTCGCTGCCCGACGGCGCGATCCACCTCGACGCGCCGCTCGAGGCGATCGCCCGCCTCGCTGACGGCACGCCTGCCCTGAGCTTTGGCGGCGTTGCCGACCCCGTGCTCGCCGACCTGGTCGTCCTGGCGCTGCCGTTCGCGACGCTGCGGCTGGTCGACCTCTCGGCGGCGGGCCTGAGCCGCCGAAAGCTGCGGTGCATCGATGACCTCGGGATGGGCACGAACGCGAAGGTGGCGATGCAGTTCGCCCAGCGCCCGCAGGCGTATGGGCACTGGGACGGCTACATGCTCAGCGACGACCCCGTGCTCGAGACCTGGGAGAGCACGCTCGCCACCTCCGGCAAGCGCAGCGTGATCACCACCTACTTCGGCGGCCGGTCCGGAGGCTCCGATCTCGACTCCGACGGCCCCCACGCGCCCACGACCGCCGCGGAGGTCGATCGCAATCTCGCGAGCCTGACCCAGGGCGGGAGCATGCGACTGCCGGGCTCGACGCCGGCTTCAACGGCCGCGCCTTCACCGATCACTGGGTCGATGACCCATGGGCGCGCGGTTCCTACGCGGCCTTCCTTCCCGGCCAGTACACGAAGTACTACGGCTATACGGGCCAGGCGGAGGGGCCGATCCACTTCGCCGGCGAGCACACGGCGACCACGAACCAGGGCTATCTCGAGGGCGCCGTCGAGAGCGGCGAGCGGTGCGCGCGGGAGATCCTGAGGTCGCTGGCCCGGGTGTAGATCGGCGGCGTCTGATGCTGGCTATCCGCCCGCTCATGTGCGCGAGCGCCGCACCGAGCAAATCGATGCGGCGCTTAAAACGATGGAGGCGGCCGGTTTCGAACCGGCGTCCACGGTCGCGTGACGAAAAATCTCTACAGGCTTAGCCGGCGCTTGAATCTTGCTTCCCGGGGTCCGCGCCGGCGGGCACGACGGGAAGCACAGCCTTCAAAAGAGTCCCCCGTCGGCGAAGGCGAACCTTCGGGGCGAGCCCACTGATGACACCGGGACCCCACCCCGTGGGCGAGGGTGGGCCGATGCCTGGCCTACTTAGATTTAACTAAGCGGCGAGGGCGAACTCATGGTCCGCAATTATGTTGTTTGCCGGTGTTTTACGAGGCCTCCGGCAACCTCGACCTGCAATCGTTCGCACGAGCCGACCATGTCGAATCCATGTCGCCCCCGTGCTATGTGCGAACGATTCTAGCCCGGATCGACGGCGCTCTACTCTCTATCTGGCATGAGTGGCGAGTTCTCCCAGCCGCCGGTTCCGCTCGATTACGAGCCGGTGCACCCTGGCTCGGGCCGGGGCGAGGGTCTGTGGGAACGGCTGAAGCGCTTCCTCGCGCCGATCGGCGCCGGGGCGATTGCGCTGGCGGCGAAGCTCAAGGCGCTGCTGCTGATCCTGCCGAAGATCAAGATCCTCAGCACCTCCGCGACGATGCTGGTCTCGATCGCCGCGTACGCGCTGATCTGGAGCTGGAAGTTCGCGATCGGCTTCGTCCTCCTGCTCCTGATCCACGAGATGGGCCACGTGATCCAGCTGCGCCGAGAGGGAATCAAGGCGTCGGCCCCGATGTTCATCCCCTTCATGGGCGCGGTCGTTATGGCGAAGTCGATGGGCAAGGACGCTGCGGCCGAGGCTCGCGTCGGGCTCGCCGGGCCCGTGCTCGGCACGATCGGGACCCTGATCCCGCTCGCGATCTGGCAGGCGACCGGCGGTGAGTTCTGGCAGGCGCTCGCCTACGTCGGCTTCTTCATCAACCTCTTCAACCTTCTCCCCGTGCTCCCGCTCGACGGCGGGCGGGCGATGGCGGCGCTCTCGCCCTGGGTCTGGCTCATCGGCTTCGCGGGACTGATCGCGCTCGCCTTCGCGTTCCCGAACCCGATCCTCATCCTGATCCTGCTGCTCGGCGGCTATGAGAGCTACAAGCGCTGGCAAGACCCGCAACTCGCCTCGAGTCGCAGGCGTTCCACGCGATCCCGGCCCGCACGCGGGCGATCGTCGCGGTCGTCTATCTCGGGCTCGTCGTCACTGCTCGCGGTCGGCGTCTACGAGACGCATCTGGTCAAGACGTTCGCCGACGTCTGAATCGGGGACCTGTCGACCGTGGCGGACGCGCGAGTTCGACGTGATCGTGATCGGCGCCGGGCCGGCCGGTGAGGTCGCCGCCGGGCGCGCCGCCGACGCCGGGCTCTGCCGACGGCGATCGTCGAGCAGGAGCTGATCGGCGGCGAGTGCTCGTTCTACGCCTGCATGCCGTCGAAGGCGCTGCTGCGCCCGGGCGAGCTGCTCGCAGAGGTCGACCGGGTTCCCGGGTCCGCGCGAGATGGTCTCGCGGCGAGCTCGATCCGCGCAATCGTCTTCGCCCGCCGCGACGAGGTCATCCACGACCTCGACGACTCCGGGATGATCCCGTGGCTCGAGGATCGCGGGATCGAGCTCATCCGCGGCCGCGGCGCGCTCGACGGCGAGCGCACGGTGGTCGCCGGCGACGAGCGGCTCGACGGCGCCGCAAGGCGGTCGTCATCGCCACGGGGACGACCGCCGCTGCTCCCGCCGATCGACGGCCTCGCCGAGGCGCGGCCATGGACCAATCGCGAGGCGACGACGGCACGAGGTCGGTACCCGACCGGCTGCTGATCCTCGGCGGCGGTGTCGTCGGCGTCGAGATGGCGCAGGCCTTCAGCAGCCTCGGCGCGAGCGTCGCCGTGGTCGAGGCGCTACCGACGGATCCTCGCCGCCGAGGAGGAGTTTGCGAGCGACCAGATCTCCGCTTCGCTCGAAGCCGCCGGGGTCGAGATCCGTACCGGCGTCAAGGCGGTCGGCGCCTCGCGGGGCGAGGCGGCCAGGTCACCCTGCGCCTCGACGACGGGCGGCGAGCTGCACGGCGACGAGCTCCTCGTCGCGGTCGGACGCCGGCCGCGGACATCCGAGCTCGGTCTGGCGCACGGCTGGTGTCGGCGTCAACGCAGGCCGGCTACATCGAGGTCGACGACGGGATGCTCGTCGCCGACTCGCGACTGGCTCTACGCGGTCGGCGACGTCAACGGCCGCTCGCTGCTCACCCACATGGGCAAGTACCAGGCGCTGGGTCTGCATCGAGCGAGATCCTCGGTCGGGACGTCGCCGCGACCGCCGACCTCGCCGGCTCGCCCCGGGTTGTCTTCACCGAGCCCCAGCTCGCCGCGGTCGGCCTGACGCCCGCCGCCGCCGAGGAGCGCGGCCTCGACGTTCGCGCCGTCGACGTCGAGACCGCAGCGAACGCCGGCGCAAGCTTCATCGGACGCAACGCCGTCGGAACCTCGCGCATCGTCGTCGACGAGTCGCGCGAGCGTGCATCGTCGGCGCGACCTTCGTCGGCCCCGAGATCGCCGAATCGCTGCACGCGGCGACCATCGCCGTCGCCGGCCGAGATGCCCGCTCGATCGCGCTGCGCCACGCGGTGCCGGCGTTCCCGACGCGCAGCGAGACCTGGCTGCGCCTGCTCGAGGCCTACGGCGCCTAAGCGCCGAGCTTGCGCTTGATCGTCCGCGATCGAGCTCGCTCGAGAAGCCGGGGATCTCGCTCGAGCTCGTCGATCGACGAGAAGCTGCCGACGCGCTCGCGGTGAGCGAGCAGCCGGCCCGTCTGGGTCACCGACATGCCCGAGCGCGCGCAGCTCGTCGTAGGTGGCACCGTTGAGCGCGCGATCGGTCTCCGCCACCGGGGTCGTCGCGGCTGCCTCGGGCGCCGAGGCTCGGCGCTGCGGCCCGGCACGGGCTCGTCCGGCGACCGACCTGCAGCGAGCGCACGGCGGGCGGCGCTCGGCCGTCCGGCTGCGCCGGGCCGAGGATCTGATCGGCGACACGACTGGATCGGGGCCGCGCCGGCGTCGCCGGGGCGCCGAGATCGGCGGCTCGACGGCCTGCGGGGGCGGCGGCGGCGGCGGTCGGCGTGGACCGGCTCCGGCGGCAGGTCGGGCGGCGGCGCATCGATGCGGCTCGGGCGCGACGGCGGCGTGGCGGCTGGCTGGTCGATTGCCGACGTGTCGACGGGCTGCGAGCGGCTCGGCGACGCGCTCGAACGCCTCGCGGGCGCGCTGCTCGGCGGAGGTTGACGCGGTCCTCGGCCTCGGCGATCTGATCGAGCATCTCGCGCAGCCGGTCGGTGCGACCGACCTCCTCGGCCTTTGCGGCGCGAGGCGCTCGGCGTGCTCGGCCCGCGACTCGGCGTCGGCGGCGCGCGTCTCGAACTCCTGCAGACGCGCTGCGGCCCGCTCGAGCGCGTGGACCGTCTCGCGCTGGCTCTCGGTCATCCGCTGCTCGGCCTGAGCGAGCTCCTGGGCGAGCTGCTCGCCCTCGGCGCGGCTGTCCTGCAGCTCGCGCTCGGCGCGCTCGAGCTCGGCCAGTAGCTCCTCGCGCTTGGGCCGGTGGCGCCTCGGCCTCGGCTCGCTGGCGCTCCTCGCTGCGCCTCGCGCGTGACGCCTCGGCGGTGGCGCGCATCTTCTGCTCAGCGTCGATCCGCGCCTGCTCGATCCGCTGCTCGGCCTCGGCCTGCATGCGCTCGACCTCCTCGGCGCGGCGCTCGACGGCTCGCGCGCCTCGGCCTCCGCAGGCTCCTGGGCCTCCGAGGAGCTTCGCAGCTCGGCCTCCGCCAACCGCTGCCAGGGCCTCGCGCTCGGCGGCCTCGCGCAGCGCGCGCTCGGCCGGGTCCGGCGGCGGGGGTGCCGCCGGCTCGCCGCGACGGGCTCCGCCGCCCGGCTCGGGCTCCTGCGACGGCGGACCCCGACGCGGGGGCTCCGGCTCCGGCTCGGCGTGTCGGCTCGGGCTCGGTCGGCTCGACGCCCAGCGTGGGATCGGGTCGGGTGCCACGGGATGCGAGCTCGGTGCGGCGCGCTCGCGCTGGCGTGTCGGCTCGGCCATCTCCTCGACCTCGGCCAGGCTGTCGAACGGATCGGCGGTGGCTCGGCCTCGGATGATGGTTCGTCCGCCGCGGGCGGGCTCGACAAGTTCGTCGGCGAGGTTGCGCACCGGCGGCGGCAGCGGGCCGCAGTGCCTCGGTCGCGGCGGCGCCCGCTGCGGGCTGCGGCCTGGGGTCGGCGCCGGACCCTGGAGCGCGGCGCGGGCGGCGGGCGCCCTCCGGAGCCTGCGCTCGGCGGCCGGTCGCAGGCGCCCGGGCTTGCCCTTCCCGTCTGCTGCGCGGCGAGCTTTGCCCGGCGCTCGGCGTTCGCGGACCGCTTCTGCTCGATGCCGCTGCTGCTGGCGCGCGGCCACCGCACGCTTGCGCTCCTCCTGGGCCGCGTCCTTCTTGCCTTGCGAGCGGCGAGCTGCTCGGCACGCTGGCGCCGGCGGCGCGCCCCAGAACGCCCTCCTTCTCCGGCGGGGTGCCCGGCGTGGCCGAAGCGGGCGCAGGGGCCACCGGGGGCCGGCGTCAGGCGCGCCGGGGGCGGCCGCCGGCAGCCGGACTGCGGAGGGGCGTCCCGGTGTCCCCGGTGGGGCTGGTGGCGCTGGGGCCTGTCCCTTCCCGCCCTTCGCGGCCTTGCGCGCCGCGCGCTCGGCGCGCTCGCGCTGCTTCTCAGCCTGCTTGCGGGCGCGCGCCTCCTGCTGGCGGCGCTGGCGCTCGGCGCGCTTGCGCTGCGCCGCGCTCGCGGCCGGACCTTGGCACCGCGACGTGGCGTCCGGCGTCGGCGTCGGGGGCGGCGGCGCGCGACGGCGGCGGCACCGAGCCGGTCGCGCTCGGCCTCCGGGCGGCGCGTCGCGGCAGGTCGGGGCCGGCGGGCGCGGGTGGCGGCTGCGGCGCTCCTGGCGGCGTCGGGCGTCGGCGTGCGTCCGGCGCGTGTCGGCGCTGCCCGGCTGCGCGAGTCCTGGCGGCGCGACCTCCGTCGGGGCCTTGTGTCGGCGGGCTCGGTCGGAGGACCGGCGCCGAGTCGGTGGCAGCGGGCGGCAGCTGGCTCGCCGGGCCTGCTGATCGGCCGCCTGCAGGTGCGCGGCCGCGGCCTCGAGCGGTGAGGGCTCTCGCTCGCTCCGCGCCTCGGCGGGCACGTCAGAGCCGGGGGCTGCTGCCCCGGCTTCCTGATCCGGCTTCTTCTTCTTGCGCTCGAGCCTGAACGGTGGCATGGCGCCAATCGTGCCATTGATCGCCGCTTCACGCCGCGACCAAACGTTTTCGGTCGAACGATCTTCTCCGCGCTCAGGCTGTGCCGCAGTCGCTGCGCTGCGGCGCTCCGCGCTCGATCTAGCGCTGGCGGTCGCGCAGCTCGCGCTCCACGTCGCGCTGCATGTCGCGGTCGCGGATCTCGCGGCGGCGGTCGTGCTGCTGCTTGCCGGTCGCGAGCGCGATCTCGACCTTCGCCCACGGGCCCTTGAAGTACACCCGCGTCGGGATCAGCGTCAGGCCCTTGCGCTGCATCCGCCCGATCAGCCGCTCGATCTCGTAGCGATGCAGCAGCAGCTTGCGCGGTCGCTCCGGGTCGTGGTTCTGATCGCTTGCGGGCTCGTACGGCGGGATGTGGGCGTTTCGCAGCCACACCTCGCCGTCCTGGATCGTCGCGTAGGCGTCGCCGATCTGGCTCTTGCCCTCGCGCAGCGACTTGACCTCGCTGCCGGTGCAGCTCGATCCCGCACTCGAACCGCTCGACCAGCTCGTACTTGTGGCTCGCGCGCCGGTTCGTCGCGACGTCCCCGGCGGCCGGCCTTGCGCTTGCCCTTCTTGGCCATCAGCTCCCGACCTCCCCGGCGGGATCGAGGTCGACGCGCCCGCGCGGCGCCTCGACCCCGTCGACGCGCACGCTCGACCGGATCGCCGAGCGCAGTCGCCGGCCGCGTGCGCGCGCCGACGATCGCCGTCTCGGTCTGGTCGAGCTCCCAGCGCTCGCCGCGGATCCGGCGAGCGGGCAGGAAGCCCTCGTAGACCTCGCCGAGCTCGCCCGCGAAGCGCGACGAACGCGCCGGCGCGGATCACCCCCGAGACCTCACCCTCGAACTCGCTGCCGCGGCCCCGACTCGAACAGCTCGCGCTCGAGCAGGAACGACGGCGCAGACCTTGTCGGCGTCGCGCTCGATCCGGATCGCGTCGCGCTCGCGCTCCGAGCACCACCAGCCGCGCCTCGCGTCGCCGTCGGAGCGCTCGGGCTCGTCCTCGCCGGCGCCGAGCGTGCTGAGCAGCGCGCGGTGGGCGATCAGGTCCGGGTAGCGGCGGATCGGCGAGGTGAAGTGACAGTACGCGGGGCTGGCGAGCCCGGCGTGGCCGAGGTTGCGGTCCGAGTAGATGGCTGGCTTGAGGGAGCGGAGCACGAGCGATGTATACGCCGCGCGGCCGTGGCCGCGTCGCTCGGCCTCGCGCGCGACCAGCCGGCTGGCCTCGCCCGCGAGCTCCGGCCGCTTCGCTCGGCGAGATCGTCTCGTGGCAGCGCCGGCGTGGCGATGCCGAGCGCGGCGAGCTTCTCGACCATCGCCTCGATGCGCGCCGGGATCCGGGCTGCTCGTGGACGCGGTAGAGCGTCGGCACGCCGCGGCGCTCGCAGAGCTCGGCGACGCGCTCGTTGGCGAGGATCATCAGCTGCTCGATCAGCCCGTGCGCCTCCGTCTGCTCGACCGCGACGGCGCCGGGTGACGTTGCCATCGGCGTCGAACTCGAACTCGGGCTCGGCGGTCGAGACCTCGAGCGCGCTCGGTCCCGCGTCGGCGCTCGCGCAGAGCCGCGGCCGCACGCCGCGCGAGCTCGAGCGGCTCGGCGATCAGATCGGGCGGGCGCTCGCGGCCGGCGAAGTACCGATCGAGCTCGTCGTAGGAGAGCCGGTGGTCGGAGCGGATCCGGCTGCGGTAGAAGCTCGCCGAGCGCGTGGCCCCGTCGGCGCCGAGCAGGATCTCGGCGGTCACGGCCAGGCGCTCCGACGCCCGGGACGAGGCTGCAGGCCTCGGCCGAGAGCGCCTTCGGCAGCATCGGCTCGACGGTCGCCGGGCACGTAGACGCTGTTGGCGCGGCGCTCGCGCCTCGGCGTCGAGCGTCGTCTCCGGGCGCACGTGCGCGGCGACGTCGGCGATGTGGATCCAGAGCCGGATCGCCGTCGCCGTCCTCGGACTGGCCGACACGGCGTCGTCGAAGTCACGCGCCGTGACCGGGTCGACCGTGAAGGTGTCGAGCGCGGTCAGGTCGCGCCGGGTCGGGTCGATCGCCCGGCGCCGTCGCGCGACTTCGCGTCGCCTCGGCCTCGATCGCGGCGTCGAAGCCGCGGCTCGTGCAGGCGCGCTCGGCAGATCAGCGCCGCGGACGACGTCGCGGGCGCTCGTGGGATCGCCGAGCTCGGTGAGCACTCGTGCCCGCGTTCCGCGGCGCTCCACCAGCGACCATCTCGCCGCCGCGAACCCTGCGGCCCGCCCGCCAGACCCGAGCTGCTGCGCCGCGCTCGAACAGCGGCTCGACGACCAGAAAGCGCCCGCGCCGCCCGACGACGGCGACGAAGCGCGAGTCAATGGCCGCGTTGGACGGCCGATCCGCGTCGCCGACGACCTGCGAGCGCCTTGTCGAGCCCCTCGTCGTCGCCGGCCGGTCGCCGGGTCGTCCTCGACGCGCACGTTGGGCTTCACGCCCACGCCGAGGATCGAGGTGCCGTCCGACGTCAGGTACTGGCCGATCGTCAGGTCGAGCGCGCCGCCGCCGGCAGGTCCATCACCTCCTGGAAGACGCCCTTGCCGTAGGTGCGCGTGCCGACGACGGTCGCGAGGTCGTTCTCCTTGAGCGCCGCGGTCAGGATCTCCGCCGCGGAGGCCGTGTCGCGGTTGACGAGGACGGCGGTCGGATGCGGGCTCGATCGGGTCGCCCGACCGCCGGGTAGTCCTGATTGCCCTGGGTGCGGCTGCGGGTCGAGACGACGTTCGTGCCCTTGTCGAGGAAGATGCTCGCGCAGAGCACCGCCTCGTTGAGCAGGCCGCCGCCGTTGCCGCGCATGTCGAGCACGAGCCCCTGCGCGCCGCGCCGGTAAAGGCCGCTCGATCGCGTCGCGAAGCTCGCCGTGGGCGCCCGAGCTGAAGGTCGCGAAGGCGACGTAGCCGACCTTGTCGCCGTCGGCGATCGCGCATCATGCGCGCGTCGACCGCCGGGATCCGCACCGACGCGCGCTTGAGGTCACCTGCTGAGGCTTGCCGCCGACCCGAAGGCTTGATCGTGAGCTCGACCTGCGTCCCGATCGGGCCCCGGATCCGCGAGGTTGACACCTCCGATGAGACGCCGGCGATCGACTTGCCGTCGACGCCGATGATCAAGTCGCCCGCCTTGATCCCGGCCTCCTTGGCCGGGGTGTCGGGAAAGACGCGCGATCACCCGCAGCCCCTCCGGGACCTCGGTGACGCTGAGGCCGACGCCCGGCGAACCGGCCCGAGGTCTGCTCCTCGAAGATCTTCGAGCTGGTCGGCCGTGAAGTAGTGGGAGAACTTGTCGTCGTAGCGCTTGCGCAGGTCGCTGACCATGCCGTCGATCGACGCGTCGTCGAGCGCGGTGCGCGTCGGGATCGTGGAAGTAGTTGTCCTCGATCACCTGGCGCGCTCTGGCCACCGGATCGGTGTCGCTCGAGAAGTCGAGCCAGCCCCCGACCAGGCCCGCCACGACCGACGGCGACGATCACCGGCCAGCAGGCCAGATCGCGAGCCCGGCGTCGAACCCGCGCCGGCGGCTCGGGGTCAAACCCTGAGGAAGCGGCGCAACGTGATGCCGCTGCCCAGCGCGGATACGAGCACTGCGGCGGCGACGAGCATCCCGACCAGGGGCGCGAACCCCATGGTCGAGAGGTTGTCTACGAGAGCGAAGTCGCTAGCGAGTGGATCCACGATCGTTACCTTGCCGAGCAGAAGTATGCCGACCGCGAATCCCGCGCCGGTGAGGCCGACGATGACGCCCTCGATCATGAACGGCCAGCGGATGAACCAGTTGGTGGCGCCGACGAGCCGCATCACCTCGACCTCGCGCCGGCGCGCGTAGATCGAGAGGCGGATCGTGTTGGCGACGAGCAGCAGCGAGGCGATCAGCAGCAGGGCCGGCGATCACCAGCAGCACGATCTTCACCGCGCCGGTGACCTCGCGGATCTTGTTGGCCTCCTCGCGGCTCTGACCGATCGGCGGGTCGATCGCGGGGCTGATCGGGGTCGGCTTGCCGGCCGCGTTGGTCGGCAGCAGCGACGCGCGCACCGCCTCGAGGTTGTTCGGAGTCGTCGAGCTTGAGGTCGAACGACGGCGGCAGCGGGTTCTGGTTGAGCTCGGAGATCGAGCCCTGGAGGTCGCCGTGCAGGCGCGAAAGCAGATCCTTCTTCGCGCACGTCGGCGAGCAGTAGGTGACGCCGGTGACGTGCGGGATGCCCGTTGAGCTTCTTCTCGAGCTCGTCCTTCGCGCGCCTGCGTGGAGTCGCGGTAGAGGAAGACCTTCAGCCCGATCTGGTCGCGGACCTCAGACGCCTTCGACTCGCTTGCGTGCAGGACCGGCACGAGGACGCCGAGCAGCAGCGTCGTGATCACGATCGTCACGATCGCGGCGACGCTCGGCGCGGCGCTGCGGCGCAGCGCGCGGAATGCCTCGGAGAAGAAGAAGACGACGCGGCCCATGACCCTCGCCTAGTGCTCGAACCCGGCACGGCTCGCCGCACGCCCATCTCGGCGCGGATGCGAGCGGCGAACTCGGTCGTCGACTCGTCGTGGTAGCCGGCGCCCGCCTCGTCGCGGACGAGACGGCCCTCCTCGAGCGCGATCACGCGGCGGCGCATCTTGTCGACCATGTCGCGGTCGTGGGTGACGACCAGGACGGTCGTGCCGGTGCGGTTGATCCGGTAGAGCAGCTGCATGATCCCGATCGACGTCTCGGGATCGAGGTTGCCGGTCGGCTCGTCGGCGAGCAGGAGCGGCGGGTGGTTGACGAAGGCGCGCGCGATCGCGACGCGCTGCTGCTCGCCGCCGGAGAGCTCGTCCGGGATAGCTGTGGATCTTCGACTGCAGGCCGACGAGGCGCAGGATCTCCGGCATCTTGCGGCGGATCTGCGAGCGCGGCTCGCCGATCACCTGCAGCGCGTAGGCGACGTTGTCGTAGACGGTGCGGTTCGGGAGCAGCTTGAAGTCCTGGAAGACGGTGCCGATGCGGCGCCGCAGATAGGGCGTGCGGTCGTTCGGGCATCTCGTTGATGTCCTTGCCGGCGATCCGGACGCTGCCCGCAGCCGGCTCGACCTCGCGGATCAGCGTCTTGATCAGGGTCGACTTGCCGCACCCGGTCGGGCCGGTGATGAAGGCGAACTCGCCGCGGTCGATGTCGAGGGTGAGGCGGTCGAGTGCGACGTGACCGCCGGGATAGACGACGGTCGCGTCGTCGACCGAGATGATCGGCGGCTGGCCGCTGGAGCGCGGCGCGCGACGACCGCGCGGCTCGCGCCGGGTGTGGTCGACCGGCGTCGCGGCTTCGCGACTTTGTGATCTGCGTGTCAGAAGTGGCATGCGCGGCCCTCTTTCTTCGGCGCCTGGCCCAGTCCTTGCGCGACCTTGCGCTGCAACGCCCCCTGCATCGAAACGTGCGGACCGCGGGCGGCGATCCGGGGGCGAGAGAGAGTAGAGAACGGGTATTGCCGCCTTGACGGTTCGCGCCCAAATGGGCCGTCAATTGCAGGGCAATCCACCCCGCGGCGAGAGTGTGGCTAGGTCCACTCCGGCCCGAACAGCGGCGGGCGCGAGACGATCGGCTTCAGCAGCAGCGCCTCGCGGGCGCGGTCGGCGATGCCGCGTGCCGTGAGCCCGAAGTGCTCCATGCACGCCTCGCCGGTTCCCGAGAGGCCGAACTCGTCGCCCATCCCGACCGCGAAGATCGGCACCGGGATGCTGCTCGGCGGCGACGGTGCGCACGGCGTCCGCGAGCCCGCCGGCGACGCGGTGCTCCTCGGCCGTGACCGCGACGCCCGGTCTTCGAGAGCGACTCGAGGATCGGCGCCGAGGCGAGCGGCTTGATGATCGAGACGTTTACGACCTCGGCCTCGACGCCGTCCTCGGCCTCGAGGCGTCTCGGCCGCCTCCATCGCGCGCCAGACCATGTGGCCGGTGGCGATCAGCGAGATGTCCTTGCCCTCGCGCAGCACGTCGACGCCGTCGCCGAGCGTCTCGGGGATCTCGTCGTAGACGATCGGCGTCGCGGGGCGGCCGAAGCGCATGTACATCGGCTCGTCGTTGGCCTCGTAGCTGTCGATCACCGCGCGGTAGGCCTGGTTGTAGTCGGCGGGGACGACGACCTGCATCCGCGGCATCGCGCGCATCAGCGCGATGTCCTCGATCATCTGGTGCGAGGCGCCGTCCTCGCCGAGCGAGACGCCGCCGTGCGAGGCGCCGATCCGGACCTTGAGCTCGTTGTGCGCGATCCCGAGCCGGACCTGGTCGTAGGCGCGCCCGGAGGCGAAGATCGCGAAGGTCGACGCGTAGGGAACCTTGCCGGTGGCGGCGAGCCCGCAGGCCATCGACATCATGTTCGCCTCGGCGGCACCGCAGTTGAAGAACCGCTCGGGGAAGCGCTTGCCGAACTTGATCGACTGGGTCGAGCCGGCGAGGTCGGCGTCGAGTGCGACGATCGTCCGAGTGCGCCTCGCCGAGGTCGGCCAGCGCGTCGCCGTAGGCCGGCCCGGGTCGCGGTCGGCTCGGTCTTGGCTTCGGCCGGCATCTACTCCTCGTCCCTGGCGCCGGCCTGCAGCGCCGCTGGTCTGCTCCTCGAGGCGCGCGCTCGAGCTCCTCGAGCGCCTCGGCGGCGAACTCGGGGCTGACCGCGGCCTTGCCGTGGAAGCCGAAGCGGCCCTCCATCGTCGAGACGCCCTTGCCCTTGGTCGTCTGGCAGACGATCGCGGCGGGCTTGTCGAGCGTGCGGCTGCGCTCGAGCGCCTCGACGACGGCGTCCATGTCGTGGCCGTCGATCTCGACCGCGTCCCAGCCGAAGGCCTCGAACTTGGCGCGGACGTCGCCGATGTCCATGACCTCCTCGGTCGTGCCGTCGGTCTGCAGGTGGTTGTAGTCGACGATCGCGGTGACGTTGCTGACGCCGAAGTGCGGGGCCGCCGTGGCCGCCTCCCAGGTCTGGCCCTCCTGGCAGTCGCCGTCGGAGAGCACGCCGAAGACGTGGGCGGTGTCGTCGAGGCCGTCGAGGCGCAGCGCGAGCGCGATCCCGAGGCACATCGAGAGCCCCTGGCCGAGCGAGCCGGTCGAGACCTCGACGCCGGGGGTGCGGTTCATGTCCGGGTGGCCCTGGAGCTGGGCGCCGATCTGGCGCAGCCCCATCAGGTCCTCGAGCGGGAAGTAGCCGTGCTGGGCGAGCGCCGCGTACTGGATCGGAGCCGCGTGGCCCTTGCAGAGGACGAAGCGGTCGCGCTCGGGCCAGTCGGGGTCGGCGCGGGTCGTGGCGAAGGACCCGGTAGTAGAGAGCGGCGACCATGTCGGCCGACGACAGCGACGAGTCGAGGTGCCCGGACTTGGCGACCGCGAGCATCCGCACGCACTCCAGCGCGCAGCAGCGTCGCCCAGCGCTCGAGCTCGGCGATCGCTCGGCTGGGCGGCCCGCGCGCTCGTCGAGCGCGGCGGGGGGCTTCGGGTCCGGGACCGGCCTCAGGTGCGTCACGGCGCGCGAGATTAGCGGTGCTGATCGGTTCGGCTGAGGACACCGCGTCGGAAGGTATGCCAGCGCGCGGACGCCACCCGGCGACCCGATCCCCGCAAAATGGGCTGGACGCTCGCCCGCCGATTCGCGCCAGGCGCCCTCGCGCCTAGCCGCGCTCGCGCTCGGCGGTGCGGTGGCAACGACGAGCCGGCGCCGACGGTGACCGTTTCGACTCCCGGCGGCAGAGCACGTCAACTTCGACGACCCAGGCTCACACCACCGCAGCGCCGACCCCCTCCGGCGAGGCCGGACGGCGACCGGCCCGGCCGAGGCCTCGACCGATGACCCGCGCACGACCGCGCTCGAGCGCGCGGCCGCAGCGCACCGTTCGCGCGCTACGTCGGCCGCGCTCGACGAGCGTGACGGCGCCGCCGTTTGCAAATTGCTGGCGCCCGGCGCCATCGGCCTCGGTGAACATGCCCGATCGAGCGCGGCTCCTGCGCCGCCTCGCTGGACGCCTCGATCGGCTACCGCGACCCACGCGGGCTGCCGGTCTGGGACCGGCACCAAGATCCTGAAGCTGCGCAAGGTCGAGTTAAGACGGCGACAGCGCGAAGGTGATCGCCTCGATCGTCACCGACTTCGCCGATCGCCGGCCGCACCCCTCATATGAGGACGACATCGTCTACCTCGACCCGCGTCGGGCGCCGGCTGGCTCGTGGCAAAGCCGAGCTCCACCCTTTACCGTGCAGTGGGGATCGCCGACGTGCCGCTCGTCGGCTGTCTCCTCCGGATTGACCCTTAGCTAATCCTGCGCGAGGACGACGACAGGTGGCGGGCTCGTCGGGGAGATCCCCGATTGAAGGCGCGCGGACAGCCGCACAGGATGGCGCCCCCCAGACAGAAAGAGACACCCAGTGTCC
The DNA here is from genome assembly GCA_963796815.1 of uncultured Solirubrobacterales bacterium. GTDB lineage: Bacteria > Actinomycetota > Thermoleophilia > Solirubrobacterales > 70-9 > WHSW01. The sequence goes on along the minus strand of CAWCNF010000005.1, from coordinate 206,802 downwards.
GAGCCAGCCGCCACCGCCGCACCCGCACCCGCACCCGCACCCACCGCGATCGTCAGCGCGTCCGACCTGACGCCGCGTCTTCGGCGAGGGCGAGGCCGAGGTCCGGCGCTCGACGGCGTCGACGTCGAGTTCCCGACAGGGCGCCTTCACGGCGATCATGGGTCCCGTCGGGCTCGGGCAAGTCGACGCTGATGCACTGCCTCGCCGGGCTCGACCGCCCGACCTCGGGCACGGTCGATCGATCGACGGCGTCGACCTCGGCACGCTCGACGACGCCGAGCTCACCGAGCTGCGCCGCGACAAGGTCGGCTTCGTCTTCCAGTTCTTCAACCTGCTCCCGGTCCTCGACGCGCGGGAGAACATGCTCCTGCCGCTCAAGCTCGCGGGTCGCGACCCCGAGCCGGGCCGCCTCGAGCGAGCTCGCCGACGTCCGTCGGCCTCACCGATCGGCTCGACCACCGTCCGTCCGAGCTCTCAGGCGGCCAGCAGCAGCGCGTGGCGATCGCGCGGGCGCTGCTTTCGGCACCGGCGGTCGTCTTCGCCGACGAGCCGACCGGCAACCTCGACTCGCAGTCCAGCGAGGAGGTCCTGGGCATGATGCGCAAGGCGGTCGACGACCTCGGCCAGACCGTCGTGATGGTCACCCACGACCCCGCCGCCGCCGCGATCGCCGATCGGGTCGTCGTCCTGGTCGACGGCCGCATCGTGCGCGACGCAGCACGGCCGGCAGCCCGAGCAGGTCCATCGACCTGATGAAGCAGGTCGGCCGATGACCGCGATCGCGCTTCGCAACCTGGGCGAGCGCAAGCTGCGCACCGTCCTGACGTCGCTGGCGATCGTCCTCGGCGTGATGATGGTCGCGGGCACCTACGTGCTCACGGACACCATCGACCGCGTCGTTCGACGACATCTTCACCCAGTCGAACGAGGGCATCGACGCGGTCGTCCAGACCCATCAGGCCGTCGAGACCGACGACGGCCAGGTGCCCCCGTTCCCGGCGAAGGTGCTCGACCAGGTCGCGCCAGGTCGACGGGGTCGGCGCCGCGGCGGGCGAGATCGCCGACCAGCAGGTGTCGATCATCGGCTCCGACGGCGAGCCCGCGCGGCGGCAACGGCGCCCCCAGCTTCGGGTTCTCGGCTCGCGCCGAAGCAGTTCGACCCGCTCACCTACGTCGAGGGCGCGCCCGCCGCAGACCGACAACGAGGTCGTCATCGACAAGGCGTCGGCCGACGACGAGGGCTTCGCGGTCGGCGACCAGATCGAGGTCGCGGGCAAGGAGGCGGCCAAGACCTACACGCTCGTCGGGCATCGCGACGCTCGGCGACGTCGACTCGTTCGGCGGCGCCACGCATCGGCCGAGTTCACCCTGCCGGAGGCGCAGCGGATCACCGGCAAGGAGGGCGAGCTCGACCAGATCGTCGTCGCCGCCGCATCGCGGCGTCGACCCCGGAGCAGCTCGCCGCGAACCTGAAGGCGGAGCTGCCGAACTCGCTCGAGGTCCGAGACCGGCGCCGCAGAACGTCCAGTCCCAGCGCGACGACGTCAGCGAGCTTCATCGGCTTTCTCAAGACCGCGCTGCTGATCTTCGCCGGCGTCGCCCTGTTCGTCGCCGCCTTCCTGATCTTCAACACCTTCTCGATCACGGTCGCCCAGCGCACGCGCGAGTTCGCGATGCTGCGCACGCTGGGCGCGAGCCGCCGCCAGATCCTCACCTCGGTGATCGTCGAGGCGTTCGTCGATCGGGCTGTGCGCCGCGATCGTCGGCGTCGGCGCCGGGATCGGCTTCGCGCTCGGCGATCAAGGCGCTCTTCCAAGCGCTCGGGCATCGACCTGCCCGACAACCGGCACCGTGATCGAGGCGCGGACGATCATCGTCGGCCTCGTCCTCGGCACCGGCCTCACCATCGCTCGCCGCGCTGATGCCCGGCGCTGCGCGCCACCCGCGTGGCGCCGGTCACCGGACTGCGGGAGGGAGCCGTGATCGGCGACGCCGAAGCGAGCGGCGCCGGCGCGACGGATCGCCGGCGTCGTGCTCGCCGCGCTCGGCATTGCGCTGATGCTCCTCGGCCTGTTCGAGGTCCTCACGCCCGGGCGCGGCCTGGGTCGGGGTCGGCGCCGGCCGCCGTCTTCCTCGGCACCGCCCTGCTCAGCCCACGGCTCGTCACGCCGCATCGCCTCGGTCGTCGGGCGTCCCGCTCGAGCGCACTGCGCGGCATCCCCGGCCGGCTCGCCCGCGAGAACGCCATCCGCAACCCGGCCCGCACCGCCTCGACCGCGGCCGCGCTGATGATCGGCCTCGCGCTGGTCTCGTTCGTGACCGTGTTCGCCGCCGGGCCTCAAGGGCTCGATCGACAACGCGATCGACAAGACCATCACCGGCGAGCTGATCCTCTCCAACGACGACGGCTTCTCCGACATCCCGATCGCAAGCGCGTCGACGCCGATGCACGGGATCGACGGCGTCGCGGTCGCCTCGCCGCTCGCTACACCCAGGACATCGTCCAGGGGATCGGCAAGGGCAACGTCACCCTGGTCGATCCGCCGACCGCGGCGCAGGTCCTCAGCCTCGACTGGAAGGACGGCTCCCAGGACCTGCTCACCAGATCTCGGCCCCGACCGACGCCGTCATCGACCAGAAGTGGGGCGACGACCACAACCTCGGCGTCGGCGACAGCTTCGTCGGCGAAGACCGCCTCGGGCAAGATGCTCACCTACAACGTCACCGGGCACGTTCACCGACAACACCGACTTCATCGGCGACTACGCCGCCTCCGACGTCAACGCCGCGGCCTTCGGCGAGGCGCAACGGCGTCACCAACGTGTTCCTCAACCTCGACGCCCGGCGCCGACGTCCGGCGACCGTGCGCGCGCCAGATCGACGACGTGCTCAGCCGAGCAGTTCCCCGACGCGTCAAGTCCGAGAACCAGCAGGAGCTCAAGGACTCGATCGCCAAGCCAGCTTCAGACACGCTGCTCGGCATCGTCTACGCGCTGCTCGCGTTCTCGGTGATCGTCTCGCTGTTCGGGATCGTCAACACGCTGGCGCTCTCGATCCACGAGCGCACCCGCGAGCTCGGGCTGCTGCGCGCGGTCGGGCACGTCGCGCCGCCAGGTGCGCAGGATCGTCCGCTACGAGGCCGTGATCACCGCCCTGATCGGCGCCGTCCTGGGCGCGGTGCTCGGCGTGATCTTCGCCGTCGTCATCAGCCGCCCGCTGGCCTCCGACGGGTTCGTGCTCTCGATCCCGGTGGGCCGCTGGTCCTCATGCTGGTCCTCGCCGCGCTCGCCGGCGTGGTCGCCGCCATCGGCCCGGCGCGCCGGGCCTCGCGTCTGGACGTGCTCGAGGCTCTGGCCTACGAGTGAGCCTGTGCCGTTTGTCGTCGAGTCCGACCTACGTCCTGGCGAGCGAGCCGGACCTCGAGAGCGCGCTAGCGCGCTACCGACACGATCTGCTGCCGCGGGCCGAGCCGCGGATCAGGGTGACGTAGGCGCGCCCGGCGTCAGCGCCGTCGACCAGAGCGTGCCCCGTGCCGCTTGCGCTCGAGCAGCGTGCGGCCCGGGCCGCGGCGCTGAGATCGGCGCGCAGCTTGAGGCGGTCGCCGCGGGGGTGCGCGCACGTAGAGCAGCGCGCCGCCGCGCACCGAGCCGGGTTCGAGAGCGACTCGAAGCGCGACCGCAGCAGCACCGCCTGCGCGCGCCTGGGCCGCCGGCGCCGAGCCGGCGGCTGACGATCGAGTTCTCGCGCGCGGCCCGCGCGCGCGTAGACGAGGCGGTTGCCGTCGAGGCTCGGGCGCCCGAGCTGCGGCTGCGGGCCGGACTGGCCGAGGCCTCGCTCGCGGCCGGGCGCGTCCGCGCGGGTCGCGGCCGCGCGGCGCGCATGTAGTCGTGCCGCCGTGGTGGGCCCGCCAGACGAGCCACCGCCGGAGATCGCGACGGCGTCGGCGCCGCGGCGCGGGGACGCGTCCGACCTCGCTGAGGTCCTTCTCCGAGAGGACCAGCGATCTGCCCGCGGCTGATCACGGCGATGCGGCCGTCGCCGATCGCCGGGTCGTGGCCGGGCAAGCGAGGTCGTCTTGCCGCCTCGGCGCAGGACGCCGGCGCCGTCGGGCCGCTGGAAGACGAAGGCGCTTGCCCGAGACCGACGGGTCCGCGCCCGGCTGGACGTCGGTGCGGGCGGCTCCCGGCGGGCGCCGACCACCACGAGCGCCGCGGCAACCGCGAGGAGCGCGAGGCCGTCGCCGAAGCCGCGCGCCGCGATAGATGCCCGGCCGGTCGCCCATCGCCTGCGTGATCGCCGCGCCGGAGTCGCGGTCGGCGATCGGGGCGACAAACGCGATGGGCAGCGCCCGGCCGATGCCGAACGCGAGGCCGATGACCGCGCCGATCGCGGGATCGCCGACGGCGAATGAGATCGCCGGCGAGGGCGAAGACGCCGAAGGTGAGCACGAAGGTGGTGAACCCGAGGCCCAGGAGGATCCCGTAGAGCCCCGCCGCGACCGGCATCGGCATCACCCGGCGCCAGTGCTCGGGCAGCTGGCGGCGCAGCTGCGGCAGGATCGGCACGCCGCGAATCTCAAGCGCGGCGGCGACAACGGCGATCACCGCGCCCAGCACATAGGCCGCGCTCTGCTCGGCGCCCTGCAGCAGCGAGCCCAGCCAGCCGAGCGCGGCGAACGTGAAGACGCCGCCGACCAGCGCACCGAGGGTGAAGGTGACGCACGCCGAGAGCGTCGTCGCGCGGCCGCCGGAATGGCCGTGGGGACCGATCGTCTCGATCATCGAGAAGCCGCAGGGCGACCAGGTGCCGCAGAAGCCGGCGAGCAGGGCCGCGACCGCGAGCGTGATCTCCAGGCCGCTCAACAGGGCACCTTCGTCTGCACGAACATCACGCAGAAGACCTTCCGGCCGCTGAAGCAGTAGCCGGTGAGGGCGGCGTCACCGTTGATCCGCGTGTTCGAGTACGAGCAGCAGTCCTGGAGCTTGCGAACGTGCCCGTTGCAGCACCGATACCAGGAGCCGTCCACGTGGGTCTTCATCCCGAACCGCCGCGCCGTCTCGTCGCACACCTTGGTGCGCGGCGCAGGCGGCAGCGGCCGCCCGTCGGGGTCGTGCAGAAGCTTGTGGTCATCCCCCAGCGGCTGGCCCTTGCCGTTGACCGGGCGGCCGAGGTCGTCGATCGGCGAGCCGTCCGACGCCCGCATCGGGAAGCCGCGGGCGTCGATCCGCGGCAGCCCCGTCGGGTGCGGGCACGGGTGCGTCGTGTAGGTGTGGCCGCAGAAGCCGTAGTAGCGCTCGGCGTCCGCCGGCTCGACCGCCTTGGCGACCAGGCCGCCCGCCGTCACCGTCGTCAACGCCGCGCCCACCCGGGCCAGGAATCCCCGCCGGTTGCTGTTGACGGCGAGCCCTTCAAAGGCGCTCTCCACCTTGCTGTCAGACACCGATCGCCTCGATGAAGTCCCGGTCGTTGCGGCGGCGCTCCGCCGAGGCGAGCACGCTCTCGAGCTGCGCGAGGTTGTTGAACGTGCCCTTGGCCAGCACCCGACCGCGGGTGTCGAACGCGACGGCGTAGGGGCTGCCCGGGATCTCAAGCTCTGCCCAGACCGGGGTGTCGTCGATCTCCTCGAAGGTCTCGACGGCGAGGATCGGGTCGTTGGCGAGGTTCGCGATCGCCGGTGCCAGGCCGTGGCAGACGTGGCAGCCGCGGGAGGTGAAGACGGCGAGCGCGAACTCGGTCTCTGGCCGGATGGCAAAGCGCGAGATCACCGGCTGGCGCGAGCCGACGTCCGGCCCCTCGCCGACCACCTCGAGCGCAGACCCCGGCCCCAGCCGCAGGCGGAGCATGCCAACCTCGCGCGCCAGGGCAAGCACGGCAACCGCGAGGGCGATGCAGGCCAGGAGGGCGCCCCCGAGACCCAGGCCCAGCCACTCGTCCGTCGACAGCGACCGGGCGGGCAGCGAGGGCAGCGCCGCGAACGCGACCGCGAGCACGCCGTTTCGGGCAACCGAGGTCCAGCCCACCGTCGAGCGGGCGCCGAAGCAGGCGCACGGCGCCCCGGCCCGACCCTGGAGGATCGCCCCGATCATCGTCAGCGCGAAGGTGGCCATGAGCGCCGCAGCGAGGTAGGCAGCGGTCGCTGAGCCCGCGATCACCCCCGCGGCGAGGCCGAGCTCGCAGGCGATCAGCAGCCCCCAGGCGATCGACTGCGCCCGGAGCCCGGCAATGCCGAAGGTGGTCAGCGCCGCTCGGCTCGAACTCGGACTGGCGAGTTTCGCAACGCTTGCCCCGGCCAGCACGCCCCCCGAGCACCAGTCGCGCGATGACCTCCAGCACGTGCGGCACGCTACCAAGCCACCGCGGCGGCGAATTCCGATCTCGTGCTAGGTTTTCGGGCGCCCTAATTAGGGCTCCCTAATGACCGACCTTTCGCGAAGGAGCTGCGCTTGATTCCGACCCTCGTCATCACCCTCCGTGAGGGCCTCGAGGCGAGCCTGATCGTCGGCATCGTGGCCGCATTCCTGGTCAAGGAGGGCCGCGCCGACGCGCTGCGGACGATGTGGATCGGGATCGCGGCCGCGGTGGCGCTCTGCGCCGCAGTCGCGCTCGGGCTGCGCTACGCCGGCGAGCAGTTGCCCCAGCGCCAGCAGGAGGGTCTCGAGACCGTGGTGGGACTGGTCGCCGTGGCGATGATCAGCTACATGATCGTCTGGATGCGCCGCAACGCGCGCGGCCTCAGCTCGACGCTGCGCAGCGGTGTCGCCGAGGCGCTCGTGACCGGGTCCGTGGCGGCGTTGGCGGGGATGGCGTTCCTCGCCGTTCTGCGCGAGGGGCTCGAGACCTCGGTGTTTCTGCTGGCCGTCTTCCAGGACGCGACCGACCCGGCGGCCGCGGGCACAGGAGCTGTGATCGGCCTGGTGATTGCGATCGTCCTCGGCTATGGCATCTACCGCGGCGGGGTGCGAATCAACCTGTCGCGGTTCTTCCGCTTCACCGGGATCGTGCTGGTCGCGGTCGCCGCCGGCCTGCTGGCGACGGCGGTCCACACCGCGCATGAGGCGGGCTGGTTCAGCGCGCTGCAGTCACAGGCCGTCGACCTGACCTGGCTGGTGCAGCCGGGGACGGTGAGCGGGTCACTGCTGACCGGAATGCTTGGACTGCAGCCGAGCCCGACCGTCGGCGAGGCGATCGCCTACCTCGCCTATGCGATCCCGATGGGCATCTACGTGCTCTGGCCCCAGCCCCCGCAGACCGTCCGGCTCCCGGACGGGCGCATCATCGCGGCGACCGTCCTCGCGATCGCCGTCACGCTCGTGGTCGCCGGATGCGGCTCCGGGTCGGGCGGGAGCGGCAACCCCGGAGCCGCCAAGCTCACGTTCACGCTGACCGATGACGGGTGTGATCCCGTCGACGCCAAGGCTCCGGCGGGCGCGATCACGTTCGAGGCGAAGAACGTCGACAGCGCCTCGGCGACGGAGCTGGAGGTCCTGGACGGCGACAACGTGCTCGGCGAGCGCGAGAACATCACGCCCGGGCTCACCTCGGACTTCTCCCTGAATCTCGAGAAGGGCGATTACACCGTCCGCTGCACGCTCGACAACGACGTCGAGCCCGGAACCCTGACCGTCACCGGCGAGGCCGCGGGCGGCGCCACGCCGGAGCTGGAGGCCGCCGCGGACCGGTACCGCCACTACGTCGCCACCAACACGACCGAGCTGGTCGCCAGGACCGAAGCGTTTGCCGCCGCAGTGCAGAGCGGCGACCTCGCCCGCGCGAAGGCCCTCTACCCGGCCGCGAGGATCCCCTACGAGCGGATCGAGCCCGTGGCCGAGAGCTTCGGCGATCTCGATCCCGAGATCGACGCACGTGAGGGGGACGTCCCGGCCGCCCGGTGGACCGGCTTTCATCCGATCGAGCGGGCGCTGTGGGTGGACGGCACGACCGACGGGCTGGCACCGCTGGCGCGCGGGCTCGTCGCCGACGTCAAGCGTCTCAACGCGAAGACGGCCGATCTCGACCTGCAGGCCGCACAGGTCGCAAACGGGGCAAACGCTCTGCTCGACGAGGTCTCGGCGTCGAAGATCACCGGTGAGGAGGAGCGCTACTCGCACACCGATCTGGTCGACTTCCAGGCGAACCTCGACGGGTCTCACGCCGCATTCAATGCCGTCTCCCCCCTTCTCCAGGCGCGGCAACCGGCACTTGCGGGCGAGATCTCACGGCGCTTTGACGCGGTCGAGGCTGAGCTGCGCGCCTACCGGCGAGGCGACGGCTACGTCTCGTACACGGCGCTGACCAAGGCCGACAAGCGGAAGCTCGCGCAGTCAATCGACGCACTCGCCGAGCCCCTGTCACAGGTGGCCGCCCTGATCGTCCAGTGAGCCAGTGAGTCCGCCTCGGTCGGGACTGACGCGGCGCGGGCTCCTGAGCGGCGCCGGGGCGACCGGCGTCGGGCTCGGGCTCGGCGCCGGCGGCTTTCTCGTCGGCCGGGCCTCGGCCGACGATGAGCCGCAGGGCACCGGCACCGTCGCGTTCTACGGTGAGCACCAGGCGGGAATCACCACTCCCGCCCAGGACCGACTCCACTTCGCCGCGTTCGACCTGCTCGTCGACGACGCGGCGTCGCTCCGCGACCTACTGCGCGAATGGACCGCCGCAGCCGCCCGGATGACCGCCGGCGACTCCCTGAGCGAGGGCGCGCCGGTGCGCCTCGCTCCGCCGACCGACACCGGAGAGACGGCCGGGTTGCTGGCGTCGCGGCTGACGATCACCTTCGGGTTCGGGCGGCGGCTGTTCGAGCGCGACGGCCGCGACCGGCTCGGCCTCGCCGCGCGCCGGCCCGTGGCGCTCGCCGAGATCCCGCCGCTGCCGCGCGACGAGCTCGACCCCGCGTGCAGCGGCGGCGACCTGTGCGTGCAGGCCTGTGCTGACGACCCGCAGGTCGCGTTTCACGCGATTCGCAACCTGACGCGAATCGGGCGCGGGCTGGTGGTGATGCGCTGGGCGCAGCTCGGCTTCGGCAGGACTTCGACGACCAGCACCGCGCAGGCAACCCCCCGGAACCTGATGGGCTTCAAGGACGGCACCGCGAACATCAAGGCGGAGGACAGCGCGGCGCTGGAACGTTTCGTGTGGGCGCAGGATCCCGACTGGATGCGCGGCGGCACCTACGTCGTGACGCGGCGGATCCGGATGCTGCTCGAGATCTGGGACCGCGCGACGCTGGCCGACCAGGAGCGGACGATCGGGCGCCACAAGCTGACGGGCGCGCCGCTGGGCGGACAGACCGAGTTCGACCCGCTCGATCTCGATGCTCGCCGCGCGGGACATCCGGTGATCGCGCCGACGGCTCACGTGCGGCTTGCGAGCGAACAGGACACCGGCACTCAGATCCTGCGCCGCGGCTACTCGTTCACGGACGGGGTGGACGAGCGCCTCGGACAGCTGGACGCGGGCCTCTTCTTCATCTCCTACCAGCGCGACCCCGCGCAGTTCACGGCGATCCAGCGCAACCTCGGTGCGGTCGACGAACTGACGGAGTACATCCGCCACACCTCGAGCGCGGTGTTTGCGATCCCGCCGGGTGTGCGACCCGGCGGGTTCGTCGGCGAGGGCCTGTTCGCCTGAGTCGAGCGGTCAGCCGATTGCGACCATACGGTCGATGGGCACCCGGGCCTTCGCGGCGATCGCGGGGTCGACCTTGACCTCGACCTTCAGATCGCGCAGCGAGTCGCGGACCTTCGGAAGCGTGATCATCTTCATGTACTTGCAGAAGGCCATCCGGTTGGCCTCGATCAGCTTCGCCCGCGGCGCCGCCTGGTGCAGCGGATAGAGCATCCCGTTCTCGGTCGCGACGATGAACTCGCCCTCGGGATTGGCCTCGACGTGGGAGAGCATCCCGGAGGTGGAGAGCATGTGTACGCCCTCGGCGGAGATGTCGCCGGAGGCGACGTACTCGATCGCCTGGGTCGAGCAGCCGCACTCGGGGTGGATCAGGAACTCGGCGTCGGGGTGCTCGGCGCGGGTGGGGGCGATGTCGTCCGGCCGGATCCCGGCGTGCACGTGGCACTCGCCGTCCCAGACGTGAAAGCGGGCGTAGCGCTCGGGCTCTTCGACGAGCCCGGTCTCGCGGGCGACGAACGAGCCCAGCCACATGTCGGGGCCGAAGAGGATCTCGGTCTCGGGGCCGTGCTCGCGCCAGATGTGCTCGACGACCTCGACCGCGTTCGAGGACGTGCAGCAGTAGTCGGTCTCGGCCTTGACCTCGGCGGAGGTGTTGACGTACATGACCACGATCGCGCCGGGATGCTCCGCCTTCCAGGCGCGCAGCTGATCGGCGTCGATCGAGTCCGAGAGCGAGCAGCCGGCGTCGGGGTCGGGGATCAGGACGGTCTTTTCGGGCGAGAGGATCGACGCCGTCTCGGCCATGAAGTGGACGCCGCAGAAGACGATCACTTCGGCGTCGGTGGCGGCCGCCTCGCGCGAGAGCCCCAGCGAGTCGCCCATGTGGTCGGCGACGTCCTGCACCTCGGGCACCTGGTAGTTGTGGGCGAGGATGACCGCGTTGCGCTCGGCCGCGAGCGCGCGCACCTCGGCGCTCATGCGCGCGATCTCGTCGCGGCTCAGCTCCGGTCGGGGCCTCGTTGAAGTGTCGGCAGCTCTTGCATGCTCGCCCTTCTTCGTTCGTATGTTCGCCTGCCCGTGCCGGCCCTTGACCGGCCTCAAACAGAGCGAATGACTGGCGCACAGTTTACTTGCGAGTCGTGCCCGAGTTACCGGAAGTCGAGATCACCGCTCGGCGGATCGCGCGCGCCCTCGACGGCGCCGAGGTCGAGTCGACGCTCGCGCCCGGAATGGTCGCCGTGAAGACCCTCGACCCGATGCTGAACGCGCTCGAGGGGATGACGGTCACGGGCACGCGACGGATCGGCAAGATGCCCGTCATCCAGTTCTCCGAGAGGGGTCAGACCCCTCTTAGACTTGAGCTCCTCGTCCACCTGATGAGCGCCGGGCGTCTGCAGGTGTTCGACAAGCGCGCCTCGCTCAAGGACCGCGCCTCGCGCGTGCTCATCCGGCTCACCGACGGGCGCGAGCTGCGGCTGCGCGAGTTCGGGACCAAGCAGCGGGCATGGGTCAAGCTCTACGCACCGGGCGGGGTCGAGGCCGACGAGATGGTCGCGACGCTCGGCCCCGAGGCGTGGCCGGCGCCGCCGCAGGCCGAGCTCGAGAAGGCCGTCGACCAGCCTCGCCAGCTTCACCCCCTGCTGCGCGACCAGCGCGCGATCGCCGGGATCGGCCGCTCCTGGGTCGACGAGGTCCTCTGGGAAGCGAAGCTGCCGCCATTTCGCAAGGGGTCGGATCTCGACTCAGAGGAGGTCGCGCGGCTGCGCGACGCGATGCACGTGCTCGGCGATGCGATCGACCACTACGAGGAGGTCATCGGCGACGTCGTGCCCGACAAGCTGCCGATGCCGCTTCAGGTCCACCGCCGCGAGGGCGAGCCATGTCCCCGCTGCGGCACGACGATCGAGGCCGTCTACTTCGCCGAGCACCAGACCAACTACTGCCCCGACCTGTCAGACGGGCGGCAAGGTGCTCAAGGATCGCCGGCTCTCGCGCCTGCTGAAGTAGCCGCAGCGTCTGCGGCGCAGCAGCGAGATCAGCAAACAACCGCCGATGACGACGGCGAAGAGGGCAAGCGTCTGCCAGACGCCCTGTGGGTCGTCGTCGGAGCCGGCATTCTTGGAGCTGGGCGGCGGCGACGCGGGCGTGACGTCGTCGGCAGCCGCAGCGGCATCAGCCTCGGTCAGCGGCTCGATCACCAGGTCGCTGTCGAAGCTGTCGGGGGATGCGCCCGTCACCTGCATCCGCGTGACGTAGCTGCCCTCGGAGAACACGTCGGCGAGCTCCGGAGGCGGCGAGGGGTTCAGGGCCGTGACCGGGCCGGTCCACACCGTCTGCAGGCCCTCGACCTGGCGCTGGGCGTCGGCGAGCGTGTAGAGGGTCAGGTCGACCGGTCGGGTCGACAGCTGTGAGAGACGCATCGGATAGACCGGGATGTCGGTCTTGAAGGAGACGCGCAGCGGCTTCAGGCGCCCGTCGCTGCGCGGCGCGAGCCGGATCGCGACGAACTTCCAGCCCTGGCGGATGTACGACGCGAAGATCGGCTCGGCGCCGTCGGGGACCTTGTAACCGTTCTCGTCGAGCCACGTGTCGAGCGCCTCCCGATCGTTCGAGCGCCAGCCTCGTGACGTCGTAACCGCCGATCTCCTCCCGCCCGATCACCTCGACCGGCGGCGCGGCCGCCGCGGCATCGCCCCCGCCACCGGCGGACGAGCCAACGCTCGGCGGCGGCTGCGTCGCCTGATCTAGGTAGGCGAGCGGGTCGCCCCTGTCGATCGCGGCAACCTCGGGTACGCCGGGCACCGGCAGGATCACGGCCGCGCGCTCGTCGCTCTGGCTCTGCAGGTCGAGGCTGAGGATGATCTGCTCGGAGCCGGGCTTGTCGACGACGAGGGCGCTCTCCTGATTGACCTTGGCGTCGATCGCGACGCCGCAGCCGCACGCATCGGCCGGCTGCGTCGCGGTCCACAGCGACACCGCGGCGGCGATGACGATCGCCGGCACGAGCGCCCCCCGCAGCGCGGCGGTCATCGCCGCAAGATCCCCCGAACCACGGCGCCGCCGACGGTGAGCGGGTGGTTGAGGACCGTCGCCACGCGGCCCCGAAGCGTGAGCGGGTCGTGCGCGATGCCGAGCTGGCGCAGGACGGTCGCCGAGTCGAAGTAGACGCGCTCGCAGACGAGATCGGTCTCGCCCTCGAAGTCGAAGATCGCGAGGAAGCGCATCTCGAACTGGCGGCCGGTGGGCGGAAGGCCGCGGAACGATCCGAGGTGGGTGCCGTAGAGCATCGCCTCGATGATCACGGCGTCGTCGGCGTGGTACATCTTGATCAGCTCGTTGCGCTGGTCGGGAAAGGCGGTGCGGGTCTCCTCGTAGTAGTGGCTGACCTCAGTCGGCCCGTCGAAGACGTCGCCCGTCGGGATCAGCTCGTACCGGGGGTGCTCGAAGGTGCCGAGGTGACGTCGAACTCGTGACGGTTCTCCGTCTCCATATGCTCGATGACGAGCGCCTCGCGCTGCTCCCGGACGTCCTTGCTGACGGGCATGCGCAGACCCTACCCAGCCTCGAGCAGCATGCTCAGGTCGAGCACTGGCGCCGAATGCGTGAGCGCGCCGATGGAGATGAACTCGACGCCCGTCGCGGCAACCTCGGCGACGTTGTCGAGGGTGATGCCTCCTGACGCCTCGAGCCTTGCGGCGCTCGCCGCCGCGTCCCGGGCCGCGACCGCGGTTCGCAGCTCCTCGGGGCTCATGTTGTCGAGCAGCAGGCGATCGGCGCCGCAGGCCAGTCCGATCTCAACCTCGGCGGCGTTGCGGCACTCGACCTCGACGGAGAGCTCGGGTGCGCCATGGAGGCCAGCTCGACCGCCCGGGCCAGACCGCCGGCGCTGGCGACGTGGTTCTCCTTGATCAGGATCGCGTCGTCGAGCCCAAGGCGGTGGTTGGTCCCACCGCCCGCAACGACCGCCGCCTTCTCCAGAGCGCGCAGCCCCGGCGTGGTCTTGCGGGTATCGAGAATCGTCACCCCGGTCCCGGCGACCGCCGCCACGTAGCGGGCGGTCAGCGTCGCGACGCCGGAGAGGTGGCAGAGGAAGTTCAGCGCCGTGCGCTCGGCGGCGAGCAGCGCCCGGCCGGAGCCGTCGATCGTCGCGATCGCCAGGGGGACCTCCTCGCGCCACTCGCCCTCGGGGGCGAGCGCCTCGAACGGGCCCGCCCCCGCCTGCGCGAACACCTCCGCGAGCGACGTCGAAGCCAAACACCACGCCCGGCTGCTTTTGCACGATCCGCGCGTGGGCCCGCAGCTCCGCCGGGACGGTCGCCTCCGAGGTCAGGTCGCCGGCGCCGATGTCCTCCGCCAACGCGCGCGCGACGAGCTCAGCCAGAGCCTCCGCCATCAGGAATTCGGAAACACGGCGATCGTCGCTGTGAACCCGTGGAGGAAGTTGCGGCCCCCGACCGGACCGATCTCGCCCGCGCAGAAGAACCCGGCAGCCGGTGCGCCGAGCGTGTCGGCGAGCGCCGCGGCGTCGTGATCGGGCACGTCGAACATGTTGGAGCCGCGGCCGTTGCAGCTGAACAGCAGCGCGCCGGCCGCGCCCTCGACCCCGAGCGCCTCCGTCTGCGCCCGCAGAGCGTCGCGCAGATCCTCGTCCGCTGTGGCGCCGTCACGCACGTGCATGCGCACGGTCTGGCCAACCCGGACACGCTCGCCGAGGGCGATCGTCCCGGTCTCGGCCTCCGCACCGAGGATCGGGCGGACGAGGAAGTCGCCGCGGTCGTAGGACGGCTGGTTTTCATCGATCACCACGCCGAGCATCAACCCCTGCGCGGCGAGCAGCTGGTCACGCGGGCCGAGCTCAGCGATCGCGTCGCGCAGGCGCTCGATGGCGGGGCGGGAGGCGAGCTGCTCGATCAGGTTGCCGCGCGCGGCGGTGATCGTCATCTCCGGTCCGATGGGACTCGCCCCCTGCGAGACGCAGGGGATCATGTCGACGTCGGCGAGGGTCACCGCGACCGCGCCGTGATGCAGCACCTCCCCGTCGCAGAAGAGCGCGGCGGAACCGCCCGCGGCGGCGCTCGCCAGCCCGCCGAGGACGGGCATCCCCGGCCGGGTCTCGTTGAGCATCGCCAGCAGCGCCTCGGCGCTGAACGTATACGGATCGGCGAGCAGGATCAGGGCCTCGCCAAGGTCGGCCGGGTCGGGGAGGCCGTCGATCTCCCCGCCCTGCGTGGGCGCGGCGTCGAGGTGATGAGTGGCGATGCGAGCGTCCGGCGCCGCGAGGGCCCAGACGACCGCCCCTGGGCCCACCTCGAGTTCACGGCCGCCACCTAGGACTCCCCCGGCGCCGCACCCGATGAGCGCGCCCACGTCGAGCTCGGAGTGCACCGCATCCAGCAGCTCCCGCGAGCCGTCCAGATGCTGCGCTGAGGCAAAGACCAGCGCGAGGTCACAGCGGTTGTCTCCCAGGTCTGACGCCGCACTGCGGGCAGCCGCGGCGAACGCCTCGACCGGATCGGGCTGGTCCGAGACGCCTACAGCAACACGTACCGTCATCTGTCAACGGTACCCGCGCGGGCCCGTCGGCACCGAAAACTCAGGGGGACGACGCGATCGCGGAGTCCGAAGGACGAAGCGGAGCCCCGCCGCTGTTGAGGCGGCTGCTCGTGATCGCGGAGTCCGAAGGACGAAGCGGAGCCCCGCCGCTGTTGAGGCGGCTGCTCGTGATCGCGGAGTCCGAAGGACGAAGCGGAGCCCCGCCGCTGTTGAGGCGGCTCGTCTGATTTGCGAGGCAGTACTGGTCGCGCATATCTCGGTAGCCGGGCGCGCCGCCCGAGGCCATCATCTGCGCCCAGGCCGTCGACGTCGTCCGCATCTGCTCGGCCACCTCGTGGCGCTCTGCCGGCGTCTTCGCTGCGAGCAGCCGCTCGGCACTGCGCCAGCCCTGCTCGCGCCACGACTTGATCAGCTCAAGCGTGCCGACCTCCTCGACCGGCACGAAGGGGACATCGATCAGGCTGAACGCCGGGTCGTAGTGCGCGGCGATGAACTTCTCGATCCCGTCGAAGACGCGGGCGTTGACGGCATTGACGGCGTCGTGATCCGCCTTGCGCGACTTACCCGAACGCGTCTCGATGCCCATCTTCGCGTAGGCGAACGGGAGGTCGTGCTGGACGTGGACGCTCGAGAACAGCAGCACCTCCTGCCCGGCGGACGCGTCGGAGTGCATCGCCGTGTCGAAGGTGATCTGCCAGCCCGGGGTGACCGGGAGCCCGTGCGCGTAGCGGTGGAAGGCGCGGAAGTAGCGGTTGGAGAAATTCGTGATCAGGTACTCCATCCAGCGCCGGTGGGCGACGAGCGCTTCATCCCGCGGGCCGCGCAGATCGTCGATCAGCCCGCGGGTGATCTGCAGGTAGCTGTAGGAGATCACCGCGCGGTGATCGCAGGTTGCGTCAAAGCGCGCGAACTGGCGCTCGAGCCGGTGCTCGAGACCGACGACGCAACGAAGCGACGGGTGCTCGCAGTGGGTGACGCCATGGGCCTGAACGTCGTTCGGGACATCGGCCGGCGGGAGCGCCTGCGGCCACGGGACGAGGTCGGTGCCCTCGACCTGGGCGGAGGCTGGCACGGCAGCGAGGAACGCCGCCACAATCGCCCCCACAGCGATCCTCTTCCCCATGGGACGGACTATGCCCGATTACCGGGCGCTCTGAAGCAGGTACTCGCGGATGAAGCCGTCGATGTCGCCGTCGAGCACACGGTTCGCGTCGCCGACCTCATAGCCCGTCCGGTGGTCCTTCACTCGAGTGGTCGGGTGCAGCGTGTAGCTGCGAATCTGCGAGCCCCACTCCGCGGCCTTCTGCTCGCCCCGCTCCGCGGCCATCTCCTCGGCGCGCTTGCGCTCCTCCTCCTCGAGCAGGCGGGCGCGAAGCATGCGCATCGCGGTCGCCTTGTTCTGCGTCTGCGAGCGCTCGTTCTGGCACTGCACGACGATCCCCGTCGGGACGTGGGTGAGGCGGACCGCGGAGTCGGTCTTGTTGACGTGCTGGCCGCCGGCACCCGACGCGCGGTAGGTGTCGACGCGGATGTCGTCCTCATCGAGCTCGACGTCGACAGCGTCGTCGACCAGGGGCGCGACGTCGACCTGGGCGAAGGCGGTGTGCCGACGCGACTGCGCGTCGAACGGGGAGATCCGGACCAGCCGGTGGACCCCACGCTCTGCCGCGAACAATCCGTAGGCGTTCTCGCCGTGGGCGATGAAGCTCGCCGACTTGATGCCCGCCTCCTCCCCCTCGGAGGCCTCGGCCATCTCGACCGTGAATCCGCGGCGCTCGGCCCAGCGCAGGTACATGCGCAGGAGCATCTCGGCCCAGTCCTGGGAGTCGGTCCCGCCCGCGCCGGAGCGAACGGTGACGACCGCATCGCCCGAGTCGTACTCGCCGCTGAACAGGCGCGCCTCCTCGAGCTCGCCAAGGCGGGACTCGACCGAGCTCAGCTGCGAGTCGAGCTCGCGCGCCATCTCGGCATCCTCGGCCGCCATCTCGGCGAGCTCGTCGAGGTCGGCGGCCTCCGCCTCGAGGCCGCGAAACGTGTCCAGCCGGCGCTGGATGCGCGCGTGTTGGGCGGAGGTGGCCGCGGCGCGCTCCTGGTCATCCCAGAAGCCCGGAGCCCCCATCTCGGACTCGAGCTGGGCTATCTGCGCTTCGAGTGTGGCTGGGTCAAAGGTAGTCCGAGAGCAGGGACAGCCCCTGGCGGATCGCCTCGATCCGCGGCCCTACGGCCTCCGTTTGCGGTGCTTCAGCCATGGGGCCAGCTTAGTGGCGCCCTCAAGTGACGAGGTCCCAGCCGAAGTAGACCTCGGCACGTACGAGCTTCTCACCGTCGAACGTGAGGATCTCGGTGTTGCGGAATCGATTGCCGTCGGTCTTCGTCAGCTCGTAGGTGACGATCACCTCGTCGCCGTGCTCGATCAGGCGGACGTACTCGAACTTGCGCGTCGTCCCGGCGTTCGGCCAGCAGCGCTCGAAGTACGTGGCGCGGTCAATGCCCGGGTCGGGGGGTGCGAAGAACATGAAATCGTCGGCGACGATCCGCTCGACCACCTCGCGATCGCCGGACTCATAGGCCGAGTACATCTCGCGCGCAAGCTGCTTTCGATCCGGGGCGGGCATTGCCCCTCCTCTCCTGGGGTTCAGACATAGCGACAGGCTGGGCGCGGCAAATTCATCGCAACGCGGGAGGGTGTCCCTCGTGCCGTGCCCTGGCACGGAGCGCGGGACACCCTGAGGCGCTCACCGGTCACCTCCTGCCCGATCGAGTAGCTGCGCGATGAATGGGCCCTTGGCCTCCGCGTAGTAATTGAGGTCCGGCCAGTCGCGCGTCGCGAGCTCGCGCTTGAGCGCCTCGTATGCGTCGCGGTCGGCCGGCGAGGAGCGCAGCCGATCCCGCAGAAGCAAATAGCTCCCAGCCTCGTCGCTGCCTTCGGGCCAAACGTGGATGTGCACATCGCGGGCAGGCGGCCTGAACAGCCGGTGGCGTGCCTCGCGCACTCGGAGCTCGTAGCCCAGCGCCTCGATGGCCGGCGCATAGACGTCCTCAGCCTCGATCTCCGCGACGGTGACGAGGACGTCGATGATCGGCTTTGCCGCCAGGCCCGGGACGGCCGTCGAACCGATGTGCTCGATTCTCATTGCGTGCTCGCCGAGGGCTTCTGTCAACTCACCCCTTACTGCCTCGAACCGCTTCGGCCATTCGGAATCGTGCTCGACCAACATGACCGGCCCGGGTTGGCGTTCGCCGATCAGGATCCGATCGAGTTCTCGATCAAACTCCGGGTCCGACGGTTCGAGATCAGATTGCACGGCGCTCGGCCTCGACCTCGTCGCGGACGGCGCAGCCGACGATGTGGTCGTTGACGATTCCCACCGCCTGCATCAGTGCGTAGGCCGTAGTCGGGCCGACGAAGCGAAAGCCGCGGCGCTTGAGCTCCTTGGCGAGGCGCTTCGACTCGTCCGTCGTCGCCACGGCATCGCTGCCGGCCGCGCGCTCGGGCTCGGGCTCGGTCCGAAACGACCACGCGAGCGCTGCCAGCGATTCGCCCTCGTCGGCGAGCGCGAGCGTCGCCTGGGCGTTGGCGATGGCCGCCTCGATCTTCGCTCGGTTGCGGACGATCCCGGCATCGCCGAGCAGCCGCTCGACCTCACGGTCGCCGTAGCGAGCCACGCGCTCAAGATCGAAGCCATCGAACGCGGCGCGGAAGCTCTCCCGCTTACGAAGGATCGTCAGCCACGAGAGACCGGACTGAAACGCCTCCAGCGTCAGCCGCTCGTAGATCCCGCGGTCGTCGGTCACCGGGCGCCCCCATTCCTCATCGTGGTAGGCGACGTAATCCGGCGCCGACAGGCCCCACTCACACCGCGGCCTGCCGTCGTCTCCCAGGGCGAGCCCCGGACCGCTCATGAGGGTGGGATCGCCTCGATGGCGTCCACGATCGATCCGAAGTTCTGGCGCCAGCGGATGATCTTGCCGTCGCGGAACTCGAGGAGGACTCCGAAGGGCGCCTCGTCGGCGACGTGGTCGTAGTCGTCCTTCCAGCGCCACTGACGACGCGCCGCGAGCGCCACATGCGAGTCGCCGATCTCGCGGACCTCGTCGACCTCGACGCGGGAGATGAGATGCCCGTCGTCCGACGGCTTGGCCCATGCGACCACCGCGGCGATGCCCTCGTAGGTGCCCCTGTCGCCGGTCGCGACGATGTCGGGATGCAGCTCGGCCGCGGTCGCCTCGGCATCACGCGCTCGGAGGGCCGCCAGGAGCCTCCGGGCGCCGTCGGTGTTGCTCACCGCTTGGGCGCGCCGGGCAGACGTAGGAGCCGGGTCGTGGCGGTTGAGTCTCCCGCCGCGTCCGTGAGCTTCACCTTGAGCTTCACCTTGCCCATGTGCGCGTCGGTCGGCACGCGCAGGATCAGCTTGCCTCCGTTCGGCGGGGCCACATTCGTCGTCGCCGTGGCAATCGGGAGCTGTTCCCCCTGGAGAAGCGAGGCCTGGGCACGTAGCCGCTCGCCCGCCTCGATGCCGACGATGACCAGACGGTGCCCGGCCCTTTGACCTCTGCTGACCTTCGTGACCGACCCGGCGACGGTTCCGGCCAACAGCGGCCTCTCCCCGCCGCTCAGCTCATACGCACCCCACGGTGGGTTGGCGTTCACGATGCGGCCCGGCTCGCAGGTGGCGAGGAAGCTGGCGAAACGCGTCGATGGACTTTCGGTGATCACCCGGTAGGTCCCAGGCTGGACGCCGGTCCAGATGATCCCGCCGTCGCCAGAGGTCTGCGTCTGGGCCGGATCCGGGATCACGTTCTCGTTGAAGTAAGTCGGCGGCGGGAGCGCAGGCACGGCGTGGGCTGTCGCACCGGGGACGCCGTGTGGCGTGCGCTCCTCGAACGTCGCGTAATCGACGCCCCGCACGTCGCGGGCCGAGGCGGTGGTGACGATCACGCACTGGGTTGGCCTACCGTCGGGCCCGAGCGGCACGTTCAGAAGCGCCGCAAGGCCGTTGTACTCGGCGTCAGCGGGCGTCTGGAAGTTGGCATTCACGATCGGATCGCGGCCGGCGTGAAACGTCTGCAGGTCGATCTGGTGATAACCCGGCGGCGGCTCGATGTACGGGGTGACGTTCGCGTCTGCTGGCACCTTCAGTACGTAGTCCCCGTTTGCGTCGGTCGTCGCGGAGAGCTTGGGGAACTCGCGCACGCGGATCGTCGCTCCCTGCAGGAACGTGTCCATGTGGTTGAACGCGTAGGCGCGCCCGGAGATCGTCACCGTCCGCGGCGCCGAGGACGCCGTCGTAACGACGCCGACAAGGAGAAGGGCTGCGAGTCCGGCGAGAAGCCGGCGGGCCCTCAGGCCCCGTGGCACTTCTTGTACTTCTTGCCGGAGCCGCACCAGCACGGGTCGTTGCGGCCGATCTTCTCATCCTCGGACTTCACGACGGTGGCCGGGTTCACGCCGCCGCCGCCGTTGCCCGAGCTGGCCTGCTGCGCCGCCGCCTCCGGATCGCCTGGGGCTGTGACGACCCCGGCGCGGGCCTCGCTGATCGCCGAAGGGCGCTCCTCGCCGGTTCCGCCGGAGTACTGGACACCGCCGCCACCGCGTTGCGGCTGCTCCGCGCCGAACATCTGCTCGGCCTGAGCGGGCTCGATGTTGACCTCGACGTGGAAGATGACCCGGACGTACTCCTCCCAGATCGAGGCCATGAGCTCCTCGAACATCTTGTAGCCCTCGTTCTTGTAGGCAACGAGGGGGTCGATCTGGGCGAAGCCGCGAAGGTGGATGCCCTCGCGCAGGTAGTCCATCTCATAGAGGTGCTCGCGCCAGCGGTTGTCGATGATCTGCAGCAGGATCTGGCGCTCCAGGTAGCGCATCAGCTCCTCGCCGAACTCCTCCTCGCGGCGGCCATAGGCCGCCACGGCGTCCTCATTGAGCGCCTCCGTCAGCTGCTCGCGGTTGCTCGACTCCGGGCTGATCTCCGCGACGGACACGCCGAGGGGCCAGAGCGTCCCGGCATGGGTCTCGAGCCCGGCCAGATCCCAGTCCTCGTAGATGTCCCCGGGCGTGTAGGTCTCGACGAGCCGGGTGACGACCTCCTCCATCTCCTCGTGCGCGACGTCGGACATGTCGCGGCCCTCGAGGATCTCGCGGCGGTACTTGTAGACGACGCGCCGCTGCTCGTTCATGACGTCGTCGTACTCGAGGACCCGCTTGCGGATGAGGTAGTTCTGCTGCTCGACCTTCTTCTGCGCGTTCTCGATCGTTCGCGTCAGCATCTTCGCCTCGAGCGGGTACTCGGTTCCATCGTCGTCAACGGGGCCGAGGCGGTCGAGGATCTTGTAGATCCGCTCGCCGGCGAACAGCCGGATCAGGTCGTCCTCGGCCGAGAGGAAGAAGCGCGACTCGCCGGGGTCACCCTGGCGGCCGGACCGGCCGCGAAGCTGGTTGTCGATGCGCCGTGACTCGTGGCGCTCGGTGCCGCAGATGAACAGGCCGCCAAGCTCGCGGACCTCGTCGCCCTCGGCCTGGGTCTGCTCGGAGAAGCGCTTGGTGTGCTCGGCGAGCTCGTTCGCCCAGCTCTCGTTCTCCGGGGTGAGGCCCAGCTTTCGCAACTCGTCGATGGCCATCTGCTCCGGGTCGCCACCGAGCTTGATGTCGACGCCGCGCCCGGCCATGTTGGTTGCGATGGTCACCGATCCCTTGCGCCCTGCCTGGGCGACCGTCTCACCCTCGCGCTGCGCGTACTCGGGCTTGGCGTTGAGGACCTCGTGGGGGATGCCCGCGCGCGTCAGCTCGTTGCCGAGCATCTCCGAAACCTCGACCGAGATCGTGCCGACGAGGCAGGGCTGGCCGCGCTCGTGGCGCTCGGTGATCTCGCTGACCACGGCGTTCCACTTGCCCTGCTTGGTCTTGTAGATCTGGTCGTTGTGGTCGGCCCGGATCATCGGCCGGTGGGTGGCGATCTCGATCACCGGGATCTCGTAGATCTTCATGAACTCGGTCGCCTCGGTGAGGGCGGTCCCGGTCATGCCGCTGAGCTTGTCGTAGAGGCGGAAGTAGTTCTGAAGGGTGATCGTCGCGAGCGTCTGGTTCTCCTCGCGGATCCGCACGCCCTCCTTCGCCTCGACCGCCTGGTGCAGACCGTCCGACCAGCGCCGGCCCTCGAGGATGCGGCCGGTGAACTCGTCGATGATCTTGACCTCGCCGTCGATCACGGCGTAGTCGGTGTCGCGCTTGAACAGCGACTCCGCCTTGAGCGACTGGATCAGGTGGTTGACGAGCGTGCCGTGCTCGGAGACGTAGAGGTTCTCGACGCCGAGGAACTTCTCGGCCTTGGAGACGCCGCCCTCGGTGGGCGCGACCGTCTTGTGCTTCTCGTCGTACTCGTAGTCGTGCTCGGCCTCGGAGGTGTCGCGCGACTCGCCAAGCGATTTCAGCTTCGGCTTCATCTCCTCGCCGACCATCTGCTTGGCCAGCCGGGCGAAGGTGTAGTAGGTGTCGGCCGCCTGCTCGGGCCGGCCCGAGATGATCAGCGGCGTCCGCGCCTCGTCGATGAGGATGTTGTCGACCTCGTCGACGATCGCGAAGGCGTACTCGCGCTGGACGCATTCCTCGAGGGTCGAGGCCATGTTGTCGCGCAGGTAGTCAAAGCCGAACTCGGAGTTCGTCCCGAAGGTGACATCGCACGCGTACATCTGGCGGCGCTGCTCCGGTGACATCTCGGCCTGGATGACGCCCACCGAGACGCCGAGGAGGTCGTAGATCGGCTTCATCCACAGCGCATCGCGGCGGGCCAGATAGTCGTTGACCGTGACCAGGTGCACGCCCTGGCCGCCGAGCGTGTTGAGGAAGACCGCGGTCGTGGCCGTGAGCGTCTTGCCCTCGCCCGTCCTCATCTCGGCGATCGCGCCCGAGTGCAGCACCATGCCGCCGATCAGCTGCACGTCGTAGTGGCGCTGGCCGAGCGCGCGCTTGCCGGCCTCGCGCACGAGCGCGAACGCCTCCGGGAGGGCGGCGTCGAGCGACTCGTCCTCCTCGCGGACGGCCTTGCGCAACTCGTCAGCGCGCTCGCGGATCTCCTCGTCGGACAGCAGCTCGAGCTCGGGCTCGAAGCGGTTGATCCGCTCGACCTGAGCCTCGTATTCCTTCAGCTTGCGGCCCTCGCCGAGCCGCAGGGCCTTGTCGATGATTCCGCGCCCTGGCATCAACCACCCAGGGTAACGAGCGCCGGAGGCTGTGCCGCTTAGGCTTCGCGCCGGCGCAGGCGCCCGAGGCGTCTGCGAGCGCTCGTGCGGCCACGCCGCTTCTCGCGATCGCGCTTGACCTGACGGCGGATGTCCTCGGCAAGCTCGTGGATCGAGTGCAGCATCTCCGGGGATGCCTCGCGCGCCCGGAGCGTCGCCCCCTTGAGGTAGAGCGTCGCCTCGGCGACCTCCTTGTCCTCGATGGAGGGGTTCTTCTCCTCGATCAGCTCGATCTCGAGGCTGGCAAGGTCAGAGACCTGGCGGGCGACCCTGGCGAACCGCTTGTTGACGGCCTCGCGAATCTCATCGGTGACCTCGACGTTCCGACCCCTGATCTCGATTCGCACCGAATCTCCTTTCGTCGAGCTTCCGTTCCAACAATCCTACGCCTACGCCCTCCCCGGTCTGCACGCCAGCGCTCTGGCAAACACGCAGGCGCCGATCGCGCCACCGGCGAGCGCTCGGGCGCTTGCCGCCAGCGTGGCTCCCGTCGTGAAGACGTCGTCGATCAGGACGCCTGCCGATGGCGGCGACGCGACGAGCCGGACCCGCGGAGGATCGGCGAGCCGCTCGGCCCGGCTGCGGCCGACCTGGCGCGGACCGTCGCCGCGAGCGAGACAGTCCCGGACCTCGACCCGGCACTCACGCGCGAGCGCGTCCGCGATCACCGCGGCTGAGTCGAACCCACGCCTCCGGCGCCGCGACGGTGCCGCAGGCACCGGGACCAGGACGCACGGGCCTGGGAGGAGCGGTGCCATCGCTGCCGCGATCGGAGTCGACGCCGAGGTGCGGGCGCCGAACTTCAGGGCGCGCACCAGTTCGCGGGCGACGCCCGAGTACTCACTGGCCCAGCGCACCTCGAGCCGCCCACCGGCGGCAGCCAGCGTTGAATCGCCTGACCTCGCGGCATCGAGGGCTGCCTCGCAGCGCTGGCAGAGAACGTGATGCGACCGCGTCGCGGCAGCACAGGCGGCGCACCGCGGCGGCGCCAGCAGGGACATGAGGGCTGCGAGGTCTATCCGCCGACGATGACTGGCGCGCCGTCACGCCTGGCGCGCGAGCTGTGTCGAGTCAGACGTGGGTGGCGACCGAAACGCGGTCTCGGCCCGAGCGCTTGGCGTCGTAGAGCGCCGCGTCCGCGCGTCCGACCAGCGCCCCCGCGCCCTCCTCGCCGTCCCACACGGCGACACCGGCGGAGCAGGTCTCACCCTCGGGCGTGGCCGCGCGAAGCCGCTCGATCAGCGCGACCGCGTCGTCGAGATCCACATCGGGCAGAAGCAGGCTGAACTCCTCGCCGCCGTATCGGGCCAGCACGTCGTAGGGGCGCAGGACGCCCAGCCACGCAGCTGCGGCTGCGGTCAGCAGCTGATCGCCCGCCTGATGCCCGCGCCGGTCGTTGTAGGCCTTGAAGTGGTCGAGGTCGAGCATCGCAACGCATAGCGCTCGCTCGGCGCGTGCGGCGCGTGCCAGCTCGGAGGGCAGTCGCTCCTCCCAGTCGCGGCGGTTGGGCAGGCTCGTGAGCTCGTCCGTGCGCGCCAGCCGCTCGAGCTCGTCGAGCATGTCCGCCCGGCCGATTGCGACCGCGGCCTCCGCGCCCAGCAGCTCGATCATCGACTGCAGCCGCAGCGAGATCCCCGCCACCAGCTCGCGCCAGCCGATCGCGAGCAGGCCAACCGGCTGGTGATCGCGAAGGACCGGGTGCCAGAGCACCGAGCGCACCCGGGCTCGGCGCATGAAGTCGCGGTCGAGGGTGACCTCGTCCTCGTCCGCATCGCGCGTGACAAATGTCTCCTCGGCTGCCGTGAAGGCATGGGCGGCTCCGTCATCGGCCTCGGGATCCAGCGCGATCGTCATCCCGCGAAGCTCAGATCCCGCCGACGCCGTTGCCACGAGCCGCGCCGGGTCATGCGGATCCGGCTCGAACAGCGCCGCCACCGGGGCGTCCGCGACCGCACAGGCACCGTTGCAGACGGCGATGCGCGCGGTGTCCTGATCGGTGCTGCGGGCCAGCTCGCGGGTCGCGTCGGTGACCGCCGCGACGGTCATTCGCCGGCCCAAGGATCCGGCCTGTCCCGCCCGGCGGTCGGAGATGTCGAGCGCCACCGCAAGGCCGCCCGTCACCTCCCCCTTTGCGTCCTCGACCGGCACGACCCGCACCCAGTGATCGCGGCCGGTCTTCGGCGAGCGGTACTCGAAGGAACGCTGCTCACCGCGAAGCGCAGCGCGGAAGTGCGTCATCAGCGGCTCGCGCTGGGCCTGGGGCAACCGGCCGAACAGGGATTCACCCTCGGCCCGCGGCTCATCGCCGGTCAGGCCGGCCATCGAGCCGCCCGAGAAGGTGATGCGCAGATCACGGTCGAAGGCGGTCAGCGCCGTCTGGGGCAGGCGGTTGAGGAGATCGCGCTGGCGCCGAGCGGTCCGGTACAGACGCCACAGGACTATCGCGCACACCAAGCACGCGATAGTCAAAACCCCCAGAAGCACATCCGATAACCCCATAACTCAGGAAAATTTTGGCGCATCGGACCATTTGGTGGGCGGTCAGGCGAAAGCTGCCCGCTCGACCGCGGCGAGATCGGCCTCACAGCCGATCACCGCAGGCGCCTTGCTGAGCGCCGTGTCCGGGTCCTTCAGACCGTGTCCGGTGAGCGCGCAGACCACTATCTCGGGGGGCGGCATCCCTTCGGCGACGGGGAGGCCGTGCACCAGCAGGCCCGCGACCGAGGCCGCCGACGCCGGCTCGCAGAAGACGCCCTCCCTCGATGCGAGCAGACGGTAGGCATCGAGGATCTGCTCGTCGGTCACCGCCTCGACGCGGCCACGCGAGGCGGTGAACGCGGCCATCGCCTCCTCCCAGCGAGCCGGGTTGCCGATCCGGATCGCGGAGGCGATCGTCTCGGGCTCGGCCACCCGGTGGCCGAGGACCAGGGGCGCGGCGCCCGCAGCCTGAAAGCCGTAGATGATCGGCGCCGCATCGAGCTCGCCGAATCCCTTCCACCACGCCGTGGTGTTGCCCGCGTTGCCGACCGGGATCGCCAGCGCGTCGGGCGCCGCTCCGAGCTCCTCGACCACCTCGAACGCGGCGGTCTTCTGGCCCTCGATCCGATACGGGTTGACCGAGTTGACGAGCTCGACCGGGTGCTTCTCGGCGAGGGCGCGGACGATCTCGAGCGCCTGGTCGAAGTTCCCGCGTAGCGCGATCACGCGGGCGCCGTGGATCAGCGCCTGGGCGAGCTTGCCGATCGCGATCTTGCCCTCCGGGACGATCACGAGCCCCCGCAGACCGGCCCGCGCGGCATAGGCCGCAGCGCTCGCCGCCGTGTTGCCTGTCGATGCGCAGATCACCGCCTCGGCACCGGTGCCGGCTGCGTGGGAGACGGCGACGGTCATGCCGCGGTCCTTGAAGCTGCCGGTGGGGTTGGCGCCCTCGAGCTTGAGCAGAACCCGCGCGCCGACGCGCTCGGAGATGACCGGTGCCTCAACGAGCGGCGTCGAGCCCTCGTTGAGGGTGATCACCGGGTCGTCGGCCTCGAGCGGCAGCCGCTCGCGGTAGCGCTCGATCAGGCCACGGGGCATCTGCTCACCGCCTAGGCGAAGACTTCCTCGACGACCCGAATCGCCCGCGGCGCGCCGCGGAGGAAGTCGAGCTTGCCGATCTCCGAGAGGGCCGCGTAGAAGTCGCGTTCGGGCGCCTCGTGCAGAACCATGACCAGGCGGGCATCGTCACCCAGGCCGCGCTGGACGACACTCTGAACCGAGATCCCGTTGCGTCCGAGTACCTCCGCCACGCGCGCGAGAACGCCGGGGCGATCGGCGACCTCGAGGTGCAGGTAAAACGATGCGCTGACGTCCTTGATCACCTCGAGCCGGGCGCTCGGCTGATCGACCGGAGCGTCGCCGGACAGGATCGAGACGAGGTCGCCGAGCACGGCCGTGGCGGTCTGCGGCCCGCCCGCGCCGGGCCCGGACATCGTGATCTCCGTGATCGCCGGCGCCTCGACCATCACCGCGTTGAATGATCCCTCGATCGGCGCGAGAGGATGGCTCGCGTTGAGAAAGCAGGGGAAGACCCGGACGCTGATCCCCTCGCCGCGGCGCTCGGCGACGCCCAGCAGCTTCAGGGAGAGCCCGAGCTCGCGCGCATACGCGAGGTCCTCGGGCTCGATGTCGGTGATTCCCTCGTAGTCGACGTCGTCGAGGCTGACCGAGGTGTCGAAGGCAAGACGGGCGAGGATCGCCATCTTCGCCGCGGCGTCCGCGCCGCCGACGTCCTCCGTCGGGTCCGCCTCGGCGAAGCCGAGCTCCTGGGCGCGGGCGAGCACGTCGCCGTAAGCCGCTCCGGTCGACGCCATCTCGCTGAGGATGAAGTTGGTGGTGCCGTTGACGATCCCGAAGACCTTCTCGATGCGCGTCGCGGCAAGGCTCTCCTGGATCACGCGGATCACCGGGACCACGCCGGCGACCGCCGCCTCGAAGCGCAGCTGGACGTGGTTGTCGCGCGCCGCGGCGAAGAGCTCATCGCCGTGACGGGCCACGAGCTGCTTGTTCGCGGTGATCACGTGCTTGCCCGCGCTCAGCGCCCGCAGCACGTATTGGCGGGCGGGATCGGTCCCGCCGATCAGCTCGACGATCACGTCGGAGGCCTTGAGGATCTCCTCGAAATCGCCCTCGGAGCGACACAGGACGCCCGCGAGCTCGGGGCGCCGGCCTGAGATCGCCTCGACCTGAAACGCCCGCTCGGTGAGCTGCTCCACGAAGGCGCCGCCGACGGTTCCCCGCCCGAGCACGCCGATGCGGGCCACGTCGATCATCGGCCGCGTCCCTCGGCTGACCCGGCCGCCCCCGGACGCGAAGCGGAGGAGGCGGGCGGAACGTCCCTGCCTGTCAGGTCGTCGTAGGTCTCGCGACGCACCGCGACCTTCGCGTCGCCGTCCTCGCAGAGGATCACGGGTGGGCGCGGAACCGCGTTGTAGTTGTTCGCCATCGCGTAGCCGTAGGCGCCCGTCGCCGGGGTGACGAGCACGTCGCCGACGCGCGGCGCCGCAAGGTGCGCGTCGCGCACGATCATGTCTGACGACTCGCAGTGCATGCCGGCAACCGTCGCCACCGTATCCGCCGGCTCGGAGGCGCGACTGGCGATCATGGCCTCGTACCGTGCCCCGTAGAGCATCGGGCGCAGGTTGTCGGACATGCCCCCGTCGACGGCGACGTAGGTGCGGACACCCGGGATCTCCTTGACCGTGCCGACGCGGTAGACGGTGATCCCGGCGTTGCCGACGAGTGACCGGCCGGGCTCCACGAGGATGCGCGGGACCGGATCGAACACACGACGGACGGCCTCGACCTTGAGGTCGACGTATTCGGCGATGGGCGGTGGTGAGTCAGAGGCCGTGTAGGCGATCCCCAGCCCGCCGCCGACGTTGACCACCTCACACCATGCGGGGTCCGAAAGCTCCCCGAGGGTCTCGATCGCCTTCACGTACGGCTCGAGTTCGAAGATCTGCGAGCCGATGTGCGCGTGCAGGCCGACGAGGTCGAGGTGGTCGGCGGCGAGCGCTGCCTCCACGCCGCGTGCAGCGAGCCCGTCGGCGAGCCCGAGACCGAACTTCGAGTCGAGCTGACCCGTCTGCACGTAGGAGTGCGTCTCGGCCTTCACGCCCGGCGTGATCCTGATGAGCACGCGCTGGCGCCGCCCGGCGCGCGAGCAGATCGCGTTGAGGCGCTCGATCTCATCGAGCGAATCGCAGATC
Organism: uncultured Solirubrobacterales bacterium; assembly: GCA_963796815.1. Taxonomy (GTDB): domain Bacteria; phylum Actinomycetota; class Thermoleophilia; order Solirubrobacterales; family 70-9; genus WHSW01. The sequence goes on along the minus strand of CAWCNF010000005.1, from coordinate 177,643 downwards.
ACGTGGCCGATGCTCTCGCTGACCGCGAACGCGAGCTCATCCTCCGACTTGTTGTTGCCGTGCATGTGGATTCGCCCGGGCTCGAAGCCGGCGCGTAGGGCGGTGTGCAGCTCGCCCCCGGAGGCGACGTCGATCGACAACCCCTGCTCGGCAAAGCCACGCTCGATCGCGGTGATCGGCGCCGCCTTGCTGGCGTAGATGACCTCGAAATCGGCCCCGCTGGCGGCGAAGGCATCAAGGTAGGCCTGAGCGCGGGCGCGAAGGTCCGCCGTCGCGTAGACGTAGGCGGGGGTGCCGAACTCCTCGGCCAGCTCGACGACATCGCACCCGCCGACCTCGAGGTGCCCGGCCTCGTTGATGCGACTGCCGAGCGGATACACGGCGGTGGTTGTGCTGGCGTCAACGCTCATCGGGGCGGTGATTGTGACCCAACGACATCTCGCGCACCGCTAGCTTGCGCTCGATGAGCAGGCGATGGCTGGCGCCTCCCGCGGCACCGAGCGCATCCGGCGAGGCCGATGGCCGTGCCTACCTCGCCTGGCTGCCGCAGACGGCACCGCCCTGGCCCGGAATGGTGATCGTGCACGGCGCCGGCTCGAGCAAGGAGAACCACGCCGACTTCGGGCGTCGCGTGCGCGGCCGCCGGCTGGGCCGCGCTCGCCTACGACCAGCGTGGCCACGGCGATAGCGCCGACGAGATGTCGCCGGAGATCGTGGGGGACTGCGCGCGCATGGCGAGGCTGTTGGGCGAGTGGGACGGCGTCGACCCCACGCGGGTGTGCGTCCGCGGTTCCAGCATGGGCGGCTTCGTCGCGATCCACGCGGCCGCGACCACGGACGCGATCGCGGGCCTGATCGCGATCTGCCCGGCGGGCGAGGAGCATCTGCTGCGCGGCCTGCGCTCGGAGTCGCTCGAGTTCCGCGCCGGCCAGCGGGCCCGTGCCGACCTCGAGGCCTGGCTTGGCGAGCACGACCTGCGCGACGCGATCGAGCTCGCCGGTACGAAGCCGAAGATCCTCATCCACGCGGCCGGCGACGAGCGGATCCCGAGCGACTTCTCGGAGGAGCTCGCCGGCAGCGCCATCGAGCCATGCAAGCTGATCATCGTGCCCGGCGGCCACCACCGATCGGCACAGCACGACGGCGAGCTGCAGGGCATCGCCCTGCGCTGGCTCGAGCGGAACCTCCCGCGCTAGTGGTTGCCGCCGAGCAGGCCGTCGGTGACCTGATCGACCGCCGACCCGGCATCGTTCAGCGGCACGTCCACGCCGGCCTGGTGGAGCGTCTGCTCGACCGTGCCGACGGTGCTGCCGACGGAGTCGGGCGTGGTCACCTGCGGGGTGGGCAGCGGCGACGAGTCGCCTCCGCCCGATGGCGAGTCCTGGCTCGGGCCGACCGTGACGACCGTGCCGGAGCCGTTCGCCGAATCGGTCGGTGTGTTGGTCGCGGTGGGCGCAACCGGCGACGCGGGTGACGCGGTCGGCTGGCCGGACACGCTCGAGGCGTCGCCCGTGTTGGATCCCGCGTTCGCGGAGGGTCCGCCTGAGGCGCCGCTGGCGTTCTGGCCGTGAACCGTCGCGTTCGCGATCTGCTGATGGTGCGCGCTATGCGCGGCCTTCGTCTGCTGGGCCGCCGCGCCAACCTCGATGCTGGTCGGGTCAGACGCCTGGTCGCCGCCGATCGGCAGGCCGTTGAACGCGACGTAGGCCCCGAGCGAGGCGAACACCAGCACCACCGCGCCGAGCAGGGCGGCGGTCGCGGCCGTACCCGCGAGGTAGGCCCGCAGGGTGAAATTCCGGCGACCGGTCCGTGGCTGTGTTTCCGCTATTGAGCTCATCTCGCTGTTGCGAGATGCGCCGGTGAGCCCCCACGCCCATCTTGGGCACGAGAAAACCCCCGAATGCATCCAGCGCGAAGCTTACGCCAGACCGTGTAACGGTTCCACTCAAATTTCCGTCCAGCCCGCTTTGCAGGGCTTTTCGCGCCTGGTAATGGGAACTAGAGATAGCCGAGCGGGTCAACGGCGGTGCCATTTACCCGGATCTCGAAATGCAGATGGGGCCCGGTCGACGAACCGGTGTTGCCGCTGTAGCCGATGACGTCTCCCTGGGCGACCGAATCGCCCGGGCTGACGGCGTAGCTCGATTGGTGCGCGTAACAGCTCGAGAGGCCGCCCCCATGGTCGACGCAGGTGTAGTTGCCGTAGCCGCCGGTGTACGCGGCGATCACCACCCGGCCCGCCCTCGCTGCCCGGACCGGAGTGCCCTCGGGCACCGAGATGTCGACGCCCTCGTGCATGCGCCCCCAGCGGAAGCCGAAGGGCGAGGTGATCGTGCCGCTGACCGGCCAGATCCAGCCACCGCTGGCGCCCTGGACGGGGCCGGCGGGGAGCGGCGTCACCCCGGGCGTCGAGGTCGCCTGCTGAAGCTGCTGGGAGATCTGATCCTGCAGATCGGAGACGTCGCCCTCGAGCTTGTCGATCGTCGAGTTGACCTGATCGAGCGCGGCGGCCTTCGCATCGCGGGCAGACGCCAGGTCGGCCTCGCGCGCCTCGAGCTGTGTGCGCGTGCGGACGAGCTCGGCCTTCTTGGACTCGATCTCGTCGCGGTCCTTCGTGACCCGGTCGACGGTGACGATCGTGCCGTTGCGCAGGTGACGAACCCGGCCGACGATCGACGAATCCTGCTCCTCGACTCGCCGCAGGTACTCGTAGCGCGACAGCAGGTCGTCGAAGCCGTCGGACTCGAGCATCACGGTCATGAAGTCGGCCTGGCCGGAACGGTAGATCCCGACGAGACGATTGCGCAGGACGTTGAGCGAGCGCCGCAGCTGGGCTCGGTAGAGCTCGAGCTTGCCCTTCTCGTGGTTGAGCCGTGCCTGCACCTGGCGAAGCTCGCCGACGACGATCGCCTCGCGGTTGCGCAGCGTCGCCACCTCGCCGGCGAGCTGATCGACCTGGGCGTTGGCGTCGGCGAGCTCACTGGACAACACGCCCTTGCGGTCACGCTGCTGGGAGAGCTCGGCCCGGCGCTCGCCAAGCTGCGACTGGAGGTCCTGAGCGCGGGCATGGCCAGCCCCGGCGACCACGATCACCGTGATGGCCGTGAGCACGGCCGCGGCTATGACTCGAGGACCCGACAGGGTCGGAAAGAATGGCGAAACCAGGCTCGACGCCGGCTGCGCGCCGATCTACTGCAAGCTGGATTCCAGCTTGGAGTTACTCGCTCGCGGCTGCGACCGAGCCGCCGAGCTCAGGCTCGGTTGCCTCGGCGGCGATCGCCGCGGCCTCGATCATGCGCTCGCGGTACTCGGCGACCTGCATCCGCGAGATCACCAGACGCTGAATCTCCGCCGTGCCCTCGAAGAGCTCGTAGATCTTCGCGTCGCGGAACCACTTCTCGAGCGGGCACTCCTTCGTGTAGGCAAAGGGGCCGACCAGGTCCATCAGCGTGCGCGTGGCCCACACGGCGACCTGGCCGGACTTCAGCTTCGACATCGATCCCTGGCCGCCGATCAGCGGGATCCCGTTGCGGCCCATCCATGAGGCGCGCTGGACGAGGAGCCGGGCGGCGTCGATCTCGGTGGCAACCTGGGCGAGGATCTGCTGGTTGCCCTGGCGCTCGAGCGGCGGCAGCCCGGCGGTCGAGCTCTCGTCGAGGGCCGAGGCGAGGGCGTCGGCCTCGAGCGGCTCAGCATCGAGGTACTCGAGCGTCCACTCATACGCCGCCTGGGCGATGCCCAGCGCGGAGGCGCCGACGATCGGACGGGTGAGCTCGAACGTCGCGAGCGCGTTTGAGCCGCGCGAGGGCTCGCCCTTGCGGGCGCGCTCGAGCTTGCGCTCCAGCTTCTCCTCGCCGCCAAGCAGGTTCTCGACGGGGATCCGGCACTCCTCGAGGACGACCTCGGCCGTGTGCGAGGCCCGGATGCCGATCTTCGACTCCTTCTTGCCCTGGCTCAGGCCCGGCGTGCCCTTCTCGACGACGAACGACGCCTGGCCGCGGTGGCCAAGTTCCGGCGCGGCGTTTGCGACCACCACGTGGACGTCGGCGATCCCGCCGTTGGTGATGAAGACCTTGGTGCCGTTGAGGACCCACTCGTCGCCGTCGCGCCTGGCGGTCGCGCGCATGCTCTTGACGTCAGAGCCGGCGCCGGCCTCGGTCACGGCGTAGGCGCCGAGCTTGATCTCGTCGCCGATGCCGAAGCACTCGGGGACCCAGCGGGCGATCTGGTCGGGGGTGCCTGAGGCCGCGATGCCGGCGGCGGCAAGGCCGGAGCCGGAGATCGCGAGGGCGATTCCCGCGCAGCCCCAGTGCAGCTCCTCGGCACCGATAACGCCGAACATGCCGTCCGGGTCGGAGCCCATCCGCTGCAGGTAGTCGAGACCGGACAGGCCCCATTCGCGGGCCTCCTTCATGACCTCCCAGGGGGTCGACTCCTCAGCGTCGTGCTTGGCGGCCACCGGTCGGATGACCTCGCGCGCAAAGCGCCGCATCTCCGCCTTGAGCTCGAGCTGTTCCTGATTGAGCGCGAAGTCCACTGCCGGTCCTCCTGGTCGAAATCCTCGACTGACTGATCAGTCAGTCAGTCCCAAAAGCATATACCCGATCGCGGCTGTGAACTACCGTTCGCCCCCGCTTGCTCTCCTCGATCCGCTACTTCCTTTCCGACGTCCGCCACTGGCTCGCGACGCACAAGCTGTTGTCGTCGCTGCTCCTGATCACGGTCGCCGCCGTCGCGGTGGCCGTCTATGTCGGTGCCAGCGACTCGGGTGGCTCGGGCTCGACCATCGCGAACGTGCCGGCGCCCGCGCCCGAGGTGGTCGTCAAGCAGGTCCCGGTCCCCGAGGACACCGGCGACCTCGGCTTCCCGACGTTCGCGACGAAGAACACGACGCGCGTGGCCGGTGCGGACCCGACCGCCGATGCCGCGGCCATCGCGCTCGCAGTCTGGCCGTCAACCGGCAATCTCGCCGGTCCCGACGCGGTCACGCTCGTGGATGCGACCGACTGGACCGCCGGGGTGGCTGCCGCGTCGCTCGTCGCCGCGCCGGTGGGCGCGCCGATCCTGCTGACCGAGGCCGGGGCGGTGCCACCGATCACCGGCAGCGCGCTGCGCGAGCTCAACCCGCAGGGCTCCGGCGAGACGGCGGGCCGTCAGGTGTTCGTCGTCGGCAACGCGGCGAGCCCCGAGGGCTACCAACCGCTCGCCGTCGCGGGTGACAGCCCCGCGGCCATCGCCGCCGAGATCGCGAAGCTGCGCGAGCGGCTGGTCGGCGAGCCCGACCACATCCTGATCGCGAGCTCCGACGACCCGGCGTACGCGATGCCCGCCGCCGCCTGGGCGGCGCGATCGGGCGACCCGATCCTGTACACGGGCAAGGACGAGCTGCCGGCCGCAACCGTGGCCGCGCTGCGACGCGACGATGGCGTGCCCGTCTACGTCCTCGGCCCGGAGGACGTCATCTCCGCACAGACCCTCAAGGACATCGCTCACGTCGCGCCGTCGGCGCAGCGGGTCGGCGATCAGGGCGAGCCCGAGAACTCGGTCGCCTTCGCCCGCTACGCAGATGGCGACTTCGGCTGGAACATCAACGACCCGGGGCACGGCTTCGTCCTCGCCAACTCTCAGCGGCCGATGGATGCCGCGGTCGCGGCACCGCTTTCGGCGAGCGGGACGTGGGGGCCGCTGCTGGTCACCACCGACGGCGCCGCCATGCCGGAGGCGCTGCACGACTACCTGCTCGACCTCAAGCCCGGATACGTCGACGATCCGACCCGTGCCGTCTACAACCACGTCTGGCTGGTCGGCGACACCTCGGCGCTGTCCGTCGACCTCCAGGGCGAGGCCGACGATCTTGCCGAGGTGGCCCCGGTAACGTCCGGCTCCGGAGCGCCAGATGCCGGCGCGAGCGGCGGCGCGCCGGAATCCGAGCCCAACAACCGAAACCAAAACGGCCAAGGAAACAAGTCGAAATGAGTGAGAGCGAGCGACCCGACCGCCTCAGCGGCCGCGAGATCACCGTCGACGACGTCCGCGCGCTTGCGGGCCCCGCGACGCCGCACTTCGCGCTGCAGATCCGTAATCGCATCAAGCGGCTGATCACGACGCTGCCCGCCACCCATCCGGCCCGGGTCGAGGGCGAGCGCCAGATCGCGCGACTGACCGAGCTCTCCCGGCACTCGGGCGAGCCTCGGGGCGGTTTTTGAGCTCACCGGACTCGGCAACCGGCACAGCGCTCGACCGGGTCACCGAGCTGCTCGACGAGCACGCGAAAGTGCTTGCCCGAGAGCGCGGCCTCAACCGCGCGGGCTATCTCGACCTCCTCGAGACCGAGCTCGAGTCGACCGGCACGACCCAGGACCTGATGCTGACCCGGGTCGTCCCGGCGATCTACGAGCGCTACTGGCGCCCCGCGCTCGGGCGGGTCGCGCTCGGCCTCACCGGGCCCGGGATGGCTGAGGAGATGCGCATCGCGCGCCTGCTGCTCGGCCTTGCCGAGGGCGACACGGTCCTCGACCTCGCCTGCGGCCCGGGCAACTTCTCGCGAAGCTTCGCGCGCGCCGTCGGGGCCGACGGGCTGGTCGCGGGCGTGGACGCTTCGGAGACGATGCTGGCCCGCGGCGGCGAGGAGCTGCGGCGCGACGACCCGGGGAACCTCGTGCTGATCCGGGGCGACGCGACGGCGCTGCCGTTCCGCGACGCCACCTTCGACGGCGCCTGCTGCTTCGCCGCCCTGCACCTCTTCGGGGACCCGTTCGCCGCGCTCGACGAGATGCGCCGCACGCTGCGGCCCGGCGGGCGGATCGCGCTGCTCACGTCCGTCCGCCGCGAGCTCACGCTCAAGCCGCTCAAGCCGCTGCTCGAACGGGCGACGGGAATGCGGATCTTCGAGGGCGACGAGATCGTCCGCGCGCTCGAGGAGCGCGGATTCACGGAGGTCCACCGCCGCCTGTCGGGCATGGCTCAGTTCGTTGGCGCGCGGCTCGCCGGCGACTAGGTTCCCGCCGCCGGCTGCCGGCGCCGACGCGGACTAGCCCTGGCCGCAGACCGTCAGGCCGTAGGCCTTCGCGAGCTGGTCGGCCTCCTTGAAGGGGCCCTCGTCGGCCGACGCGAACAGCGACGTCGGGTCCGCCTTGACCTTGTCGAGCGCTCCGCTGACCGCGGTGAGGATGGCCTGGACCTCGTCCTCGTCGCCCGCCGGCGGCGTGAGCGCGCCGATCTGGTCGATCTCACCCTGGATGGCCGGGACCAGCGTGTCCGTGGCGAACTGGTTCACCTGCTCCTGGGTCGGCTGGCCGCCGGTGAAGAGGTCGTTGGCAGCCTGGTTGGTCGCCTGGTTGCCGGCCTTGCAGATCGCGTCGGCCTGCTGGATGAACTCCTCCTTGCTCAACGGGGTGCCGCTGGCGGCGGTGGCGCCCGCCGCGGTGCTGCTGGCGGTCGTTGTGGAGGAGCTGTCGTCACCACCGCCGCAACCAGCGACGGCAAGCGCGAACGCGGCGCAGACGAGCCCCGCGATAAGTGCGATTCGGTTTCTCATTTGGCCTCTCGGGGTGGGGGAAAGCGCGGCAGCCTACCGGTGCCCCTACCCGGAGTTCCGTGCGTCGCACGTGGTCGACCCATAGGCGGCAGCCAGGCGTCCCGCCGCGCGTATGCCAGGTGGCGGACCCTCGAGCGCCGAGAGCGGGTCGGCACGCAGTTGGGCGATCCCCTCGCGAGTGGCGCTGAGGATGTGCGCGACGGCCTGCTCATCGCCCGCCGGCGCGCCCAGCGACGAGATCGCCTCGACCTCGGTCTGCAGCGCCGGGATGACGATGTTCAGCACGATCCGCCGGACCTCGGCCGGCGGCGGGTCGTGGCGTCCACCCACCAGCTCATCTCCTGCAGCCTGAACGCGCGCGTTCGTCGACTCGCAGATGCGGTCGGCCTCGCGCAGGAACGCGACCTTGGCGATCGGCCGCGAAACCCCGGTCGGATACGTCGTCGACTCATCCCCGCCGCCGCAACCCCCAAGGGATGCGGCGGCGAAGACGAGCGCGAGGGTTAGACCCTTTCGATGAGCGTGCCCGTGCCGAGCCCGCCGCCGCAGCACATCGTCACCAGGCCGGTCTGCTTGTCCGTCCGCTCCATCTCATGCAGGAGCGTCGTCATCAGACGCGCGCCGGTCGAGCCAAGCGGGTGGCCGATCGCGATCGCGCCGCCGTTGACGTTGACGCGATCCATATCTGGCTCGAGCTCACGGCGCCACGCGGCGACGACCGAGGCGAACGCCTCGTTGATCTCGATCAGATCGATGTCGTCGATCTTCATCCCGTTGCGCTCGAGGATCTTCCGGGTCGCCGGGATCGGGCCGGTGAGCATGATCACCGGGTCGACGCCCACCGTGGTCTGGTCGACGATCCGCGCGCGCGGCGTCAGCCCGAGGGCCTCGGCCTTCTCGCGGGTCATCAGCAGCACCGCCGCGGCGCCGTCGGAGACCTGCGACGAGTTGCCGGCCGTCACCTTGCCGTCCTCCTTGAACACCGTCTTGAGCCCCGCGAGGGCCTCGAGGCTGGTGTCCGGGCGGATCCCCTGGTCGGTCGTGTAGGTGTCGCCGTTGACCTGGAACGGGATCATCTCGCGGTCGAACCGGCCCTCCTCGGTCGCCTTGGCGGCGAGCTGGTGCGAGCGCAGCCCGAGCTCGTCGAGCTCGGAGCGGGGGATCTCCCACTGGTCGGCGATCATCTCGGCCGAGATGCCCTGGGGCACGAGGTTGTAGCGCTCCATCAGCTCGGGGCTGAAGGCAAAGCCGTGCTCCTTCTGGACCTCGAGCGAGTCGGCGAACGAGATGTGGCCCATGTGCTCGACGCCCGCGCCGATGACCACGTCATGTACGCCTGATGCGATCAGCGCCGCGGCGAAGTTGATCGCCTGCTGAGCGGAGCCGCACTGGCGGTCGACGGTGGTGGCTGGGGTCTCGATCGGCAGACCGGCCTCGAGCCAGGCGTTGCGGCCGATGTTGATGGCCTGCTCGCCGAACTGCTGCACGCAGCCCGCGACGACGTCCTCGACCTCGGCGGGGTCGATTCCCGCGCGGTCGATCACCTCGCTGTAGGCCTTTGCCAGCAGCGTCGACGGATGGACATCCTTGTAGTAGCCCTTCTCCGGATGCCCGCGGCCGACCGGGGTGCGCGCCGCCTCGACGATCACTACCTCACGTCCTGAGAACTTCCCGTTACCGGCCATCAGGTTCCTCCAAGCTAGTCAGTTTCATGATGGGACTCATATAAGTGTACTCCCGCTCACCCTCGCGTCGCCTCGGTCTCGGCGACACCCGGCGGGGTCCACCCCGGGCCACGGAAGACGATCCCGAGCTTGTCGCGAAAGCGCGCGGCACGTTTGACGTCGTGCCACATAGCGATGTACTCGTGAAAGGCAACGCGGACGGGACGGAAGGTTCGCAGCTGCGTCGTCAGTCCGTAGCGCACCCGTTCGCCCTCCGGCTCGTAGGTGCCGAAGAGGCGGTCCCAGATGATCAGGATCCCGCCGTAGTTGCGGTCGAGGTACTGCTCGTTGACGCCGTGGTGGACGCGGTGGTGCGAGGGCGTGTTGAAGATCGACTCGAACCAGCGCGGCAGCCTGTGGATCTTCTCCGTGTGGATCCAGAACTGGTAGATGAGCGACCAGGCCTGCGCCAGCAGCACCATCCACGGCTCGAAGCCGATCGCCGGCATCCACAGCCAGAACGGGAAGTAGGTCATCGGCACCCATGTCTGGCGCAGCGCCGTCGAGAGGTTGTAGTGCTGGCTGGAGTGGTGGACGACGTGACTTGCCCAGAAAGCGCGGCTCTCGTGGGAGATGCGGTGAAACCAGTAGTAGGAGAAGTCGTCGGCGAAGAACAGCAGCACCCACACCCACCAGTCGCCGGGGTCGAGCCGCAACGGTGTCAGCTCGTAGATCCCGGCGTAGGCCGCGAGGACGACGAACTTCCAGCCGAAGTTGATCACGACGTTGCCGAACCCCATCGAGAGGCTCGTGCGGGTGTCGCGACCGTCGTATCCGACCAGCCCCTCGTTCTCGGCTCGTACCTGCCGGAACGACAGGTACTCGAGGACGAGCAACAGGACGAAGAACGGGATCGCGTAGTAGAGGACCTCAGCCATCTGCGAGCGCGCGTGATAGTAACTCGCTGAATGGGAGGCACCTCCAGCCAAGAGCGGTCCGCTTCGGCGACCTATGAACGTCCGGCCATTGCCGGGTCCGGCGCGATCGCCTGCGGCGTCGCCGCCTGCGCCAGTCAGCTCAGCCCGGTCTGGCTCCTGGCGCGCAGCGACTCGTCCGCGTGGCGCGCGGAGGAGGCCGCGCAGGGCGAGGCGCGAAAGCTCGATGGCGGCGTGCCTGAGCGGATCCGGGTGACGACCGATCCCGCCGACCTCGCCGAGTGCGATCTCGTCGTCGAGGCCATCGCGGAGGACCCGGACGCAAAGAGCGCGCTGCACACCACGGTCGCCGCCGCAGCGCCGGAGGCGGACCTGGCGACAACCACGTCATCGCTCTCGATCGCCGACCTCGCCGAGCGCAGCGGCGCGCCCGACCGCTTCTTCGGCCTGCACGTCTTCAACCCGGTGACACGGATGGAGCTGATCGAGGTCTGCTTCGGCGACGATGTCCGCGAGGGACTGCGCGAGCGCGTGCTCAGCTGGTGCGCGGCGATGGGCAAGACCGCGATCCAGGTACCCGACCAGACCGGGTTCGTGGTCAACCGGCTGCTGTTTCCCTACCTCTTCGAGGCCGTGCGCCTCAAGGAGCAGTCGGGGATGACCGCCGAGGACGTCGACGCCTGCATGCGCCTCGGCGCCGGTCATCCGATGGGGCCGCTGAAGCTCCTCGATTTCGTCGGCATCGACGTTGCGGCCGCGATCGGCCGCAGCCTGGACGAGCACGGCCTGGGCAGCGGCGCCGACGTCGTCCCCGATCTGATCTCAGAGATGGTTGCCGAGGGCAAACTCGGGCGAAAGTCGGGAGAGGGGTTCTTCGCCTACTGAGCCCGTCCGCCGATAGCGCCGAGGCGGCAAGGCCCCAGTGGGAGGCATATGCGCGCGAGCACGGCCTGTTCTTCTACCGAGACTGGTCGATCCCGCAGGTCACCCAGCTCCTGCACCACTCGGAGTTCGGCGACGTCCCCAACCTCGTGATGGGCGATCTGCCCGGAGCGCTCGGCGACGCGCAGCTGGCGCACTTCCGCCTCGATCCCGGCAACGACAAGCGCTGTTACACGGTCGTTGTGGTCGCGGCGCCCGACAGCGTCAATTACGCGGTCCGGGTCACCTGTCACGACCGCGACATGCCGAAGTCCGATGCTTCCAACCCCGACGCCGATCTGCAGACGATCGACATGGACGATCGCGACGTGCCGGTCGAAAGCGACGCCTTCCTGAAGCGCTACGCGGTCTCTACCGACCACGACCAGGACCAGGTCCGCGCCTGGCAGCTCTTCGACCCGGCCCTGATCGGCTGGCTCACCGAGTCGGCGCCGCAGGGCTTCTCGTTCGAGCTGCAAAACGGCGCCCTGTGCGCCTTCGTCCGGGGCGCGCTCGCCGACGCGGCGTCGCTCGACGAGCTCTGCAACGCCGCCGCCGTGGTCCACACCCGCGTGCTCGAGATCGGCGGCAACCCGACGGCGCCGAGTCCGCCGGCGGCGGGAAGCCGAGCTGACGCCGTCGAGCGCGAGCTCGCAGAGCACCCGTTCGACCAGCCACCGCGCAGCGCGCGGGCGGCGGCGCTTCATTTCGGCGTTCCGCTGATCAGCCACGCCTCGCGGCAACTCGGTGCGGAGGCCTTCTTCCGCACGCACGCGCAGGCGCTGGGGCTCGAGCTGATGGACCCCGCCGCGTTCACCGCCGCTCACATCGATATCGCGATCCCCGGCACGATCACCCACGTGGCTCGCGGAAGCCTTCCTCACACGAGCGGGCTCGCGGGCTACCTGATCCTCACCACCGACGACTCGGCCGGCGGCTGGTCGGTGGTGGTTGCCGACATCGGCGAGTGGGACAACGGCTACGCGTGGGCCGGCACTGACACCAACAAGCAGGCCGACAAGGCCGGCCTCGACATCGGCAGCAACGGCAACACGCTCACCGTGTGGCGAGCGGACGGCAGCCCGTTCTCGCAGACCGAGCGCAAGCTCGAGAAGTTCCTGACCGAGGCGTGCCCGGTCCTCGAGCAAGCGTTCACGCTCGCGAAGCCCTAGTCGGGGTGAGCCTCAGTCGCGAGGCCGATGCCGCTAACGCCGGCCGCGACCGCCTAGGCGGCGCGCTTGGCCGGCGGTGATTTGCGGGCTCGGCGGCCCCGCGGGGCCGCGGGCTCGGGGTGGCGGCCGCACAGATCCCAGACGACCTCGGCCTCGGACACCCCCTGACGGCGAGCCTCCTCGACGACGCTCTGCCACGGCAGCTGTGCGTCGGGCAGCTCGTCCCAGCGCGCCAGCTCCATGGCCTCCAGCGCTCCGCGCAACGCCGGCCCGAGATGCGGCTCGGAGCGGAGCATGGCCCTGAGGACCTCGAGCTGCTTATCGGTGAGCTTGACGCTCCACATCCTGCGCCCCGGAAAGCTATGCCCAGGCACGGACGGAAGCGGGAGCTACGGCTAATCGTCGGCGCGACCGGTGTCCGGCGGGAGCGTGGCGTGCTCGGTGGTGACCGGGTGGATGCGCACGGCGACGATCCGGTTCTCGCGCACGGACTCGACGCGCAGCTCGTATCCGTCGGCGATCACCTTGTCGCCGCGCTTCGCCAGGCGCCCTAGCTCCGAGAAGACGTAGCCGCCAATCGAGTTGAACGCGTCGGAGGACACGGGCAGGTCGATGCCGGCGTCCTCGAGGTCGCCGAGCGGGACGTGCCCGCGCACGTACCAGTCGCCGTCGGTGAGGCGGCGCAGTGACGTTGCCCGCGCGTCGGTCTCGTCCTCGATCTCCCCGACGACCTCCTCGAGGATGTCCTCGATCGTCGCGATCCCGACCGTGCGTCCGTACTCGTCGGAGACGATCCCGATCGACGAGCGCTGGCGCTGGAGCTCAGCCAGCAGGTCGTCGAGCGGCTTGGTCTCCGGGAAGACCGGAACCGCCCGGATCGCCGGCTCGAGCGAAGCGTCGGCGCCCGCGTTCATATAGAGCCGAACCAGGCTGTTGTTGTGGACGATGCCGCGCACCTTGTCGGGGTTGTCGTCCTCGACGACGACCAGGCGCGTGTGGCCCGAGCTGACGCAGCGCCGCAGGGCCTCCTCGACCGTCTCGTCGGCGTTGACCGTGACGACCGCCGGGATCGGCGTCATCACCTCTCTCGCCTCCTGCTCGTGCAGGTGAAAGACGCCGCCGAGCATCACGGCCTCGCCCGGGTCGAGCGTGCCGCCCTTGGCCGAGGTGCGGATGATCTCCTTGAGATCGGCGGTCGTGTGCTTCTCGGACAGGTCATGCGGATCGACCCCGAAGAGGCGGACGATCGCGTTCGCGATCCCGTTCAGGGCGATGGTGAATGGCGCGCTGACTCGTTCGAAGATGTACAGCGGCCGCGAGAGCAGCCGCACGGTGCGATCAGCGTGTGCGATCGAGAGCATCTTCGGTACCTGCTCGCCGATCGTGATGTGCAGCGAGGTGGCGATCAGGAACGAGATCGCGAAGGCGGCCGCCGTCGCGCCGGTGCCGTCGCCGAGCAGGGGCTTCAGCAGCTCGGCGATCGCCGGCTCACCGAGGAAGCCGATCCCGATCGATGCCAGCGTGATCCCCACCTGGCAGGCCGCGAGTGACTCGTCGATCGTCTCGAGTTGCTCGAGCGCCTGCTCGGCCCCGGCCTCGCCCTCCTTTGCGAGCAGCTCGATTCGGCCCTTGCGCGTGCGCACGAGCGCGAACTCGGCCGCGACGAAGAGCCCGTTGACAAGAACGAGCAGTACCAGCAGGACGAGAAACAGTGCGGTCACTGCGAAGGCTGGCTACAGCCCGCAGGCAGCGGACGCGAAGCGGAGCAGCCGGCGGATTGTCTGTCGATACTTCGAGGGAGGTCGTCCATGGAGGACGGCGCAACGGTAGCAGCGCCGTCCGCTAGCTCTGGTGCGGCTTTACGCGTGGGCCCACATGCACGCCGGGCGGGCGGTGCTTGAGGTCCGCCGGGGGCGCCGGCAGGCCGAAGTCGTCGGCGCGCGCCACGAGCTTCGCGGCGGCCCGCTCGCACACCGCCGAGATCGACAGCGACGGGTTGACGCCAAAGCACGTCGGCATCACCGACGAGTCCATGCAATAGAGGCCCTCGTAGCCGAACACCTCGCAGCGGTCGTCGACGACGCCGAGCCCGATGTCGTCGGCCATCCGCGCGCCGCCGAGGGGATGCGCCGCATACACGCCCGGGGTCTCGGCGAGCTTGAGGAAGCGGCCGACTCCGCGCCGCTCGGCGATCGCCCTGATCGCCTCGTTCGCACGCTCGCGAACGGTTGCCGACTGCTCGGAGACGTTGTAGTTGAAGAGGCCGATCCCGACCGGCCCACCGTTCGGCTGGACGTGGCCGTTGCCGCCCGGGGGAACGGCATAGAAGTTGCCGTCCATCGTCTCCTCGACCTGGGCGAGGATCTCGATGTGGCGTGACCAGGTCGAGATCGAGCGCTTCTTGTCGCGACCCCACCATGTGGGCTCCCCCTCGCGGCCGTCGTCGTAGAGGAAGTTCGTGAGCTGGCTGAGGAGGATCTCCTGGAGCGTGAAGCGGGTGCCGTCGAATTCGTGGCCGCGCTTGCCGACCCAGTAGTCGTAGCTCATCGTCGTGATCGGCTTGCCCTTGTAGAACTCGTCGTAGCCGCCTCGCAGCCCGAGCACGCGCTCGGCCTTGCGCGAGTCGACCTCGATCGCGGCGACGTGGTCGCCGTTGACGCCGAGGTGGCGGCCGACGTGCGTCGAGATCCCCGGGAGCCCGCCGTTTTGCTGTGAACGCATGAGGATCGGGGGCGTGCCGAGCGCGCCCGCGGCGAGGATCGCGACCTTGCACTCGATCTCAATCGGCTCGCTGCCGGACTTCGTGGCCGGGTCCACCTTCACGCCCCGAACGAACCATCGGTACGGCCGGGCGCTCGAGGGGGCGACCTCGTTGATCAGACTGAGCGGCCGCACCTCCACGCCGCGGCGCTCGGCAGACGGCAGATAGTTGGTGATCAGCGAGTTCTTGCCGCCGAAGATGCAGCCCGTGTAACACCACTTCGCGTCAACGCAGCGCTCGAAGTCGATCGCGAGCGGGACCCGATCGCACGTCTGGCCCGCCTCGCGCAGCATCGCTGCCCACACACCGCCCGACTTCGACACCTCGTCCCATGACGGCTGGCGAACCCGCAGGCCGGCCTCGGCGCGCGCGTAGTACGGGTCGAGCGTCTTGCGGCTGATCGCCTGCGGCCACATCCGCCGGTGCGGCCCGTCGTCCGGACGGTGATCCATGCGCTCGAACGTCTCCGACGGCGAGCGCAGGGAGGCTGCGAGGTACAGGTTCGAGCCGCCGCCGACCAGGTTCGCGGCGACGATCTGCGCGCCCTCGCCCTGGATCAGCTCGTAGACGTCGGAGAGGTGGTCGACGTCCATCGACTGGCGAAAGTCGGTGTGCCCGAAGCGCAGGCCGCGCTCGAGCACCAGCACCGACGTGTCCTGCTCCGCAGCTCGGTAGAGCTCGGCCAGACGCCAGGCGGCGATCGAGCCGCCGAACCCCGAGCCCACGATGCAGACGTCGACCCGTTCAGGCGCCAATGCCCGGCCACCTCCTCGGCTTCGCCTCCGGGGGTGCCGGGGTTTGCAGCAAGGCCATCACCCGAGGCTCCCCGCTTGGTGCGGCCGTGGTTGAGGGCCTCGCGGTAGGAGAAGTGCTTGTAGCCATTCGGCGCGGTGCCTGGATGGCCCATGACCGCGTAGCCGGCCGCCGTCTTCGAGTCGCGTTGACGACGTTCGCCGCGGCGCAGAACGCGGTGAACGGGACCGCGGCCGCGGCCTCCCAGACGATCCGGTCGCCGTTGGCGAAGTCGAGGCCGGCAAGGCAGACGCGCTCACGAGCCTCGTAGTCGAGGTCGAGGAAGTCAGCCCCCTCGGCGAGCGAGCGCGCGCTGAGGTCGGCGATGAACGCAGGCTCGAGCGCGGTGAAGCCGATCCGCGGGTTGCGCGCCAGCAGGAGCGCGTCGGTGTACACGGCGCCGTGCTCTGAATCGACGCCGGCGATCGCCTTCGGGTCGATCGGGTTGCCGAGCTCTGTGAGCAGCTCGGGCACCGGCTTGCCCGGCACCATCGTGTCGAAGAAGGCCTGGAGGGTCCCGTCGGTCGGGCCCGCGGCCAGCGCCTCGTCCGGCCGCGCCATCCGCGCCGCGATCGGAACCGCGGCGGCGATCGCCGCCCCCAGACCGAGGCCCTCCTGCTCGCGCCAGAAAGACGCGACGTGTCAGCTCAGCCACGCCGGGCACCGTAATCCCGGCCGCCCCCCACCGCAACCGACAACCGGCTCCGGACGGGCCGCACGGCGGTACGTTGCCCCCGATGGGGCGCATGGCGAAGATCGCGACGCTGGCTGGGACCGCCGCGTTGCTCATCCCCGCGACCGCGGCCGCGCAGTCCGCCCAGGTTGTCGGCCCCTACGACGGTGAGGTTCCCTTCAACTGCCAGCTGCAGAACGTCGGCACGGGGACCGACTTCCCCGAGCCGCACGCGGACCCCTTCTGCGTGGAGTTCGACAAGACGAACCAGAACGTCACCGACTTCGGCCTCGCCGACTTCACCGCGCAGGAGCCGGCGCGAGTCGCCGCGGCCGGCGACAAGTGCTTCTATTTTCAGCGCGACCACTGGACCGGCTCGATCGTTCAGGGTCAGTCGCCCGAGCTCTGGCACTGGGACGGCAACTACTTCTACGACCGCGCCCGCGGCGTCGGCGGCGTGAGCGTCCGCAACTTCCGCATCGGCGGCACGCCGCAGTCGGCGTCGCCCTACGTCCCGCCCGCGTACCAGTCCTATTTCGATGAGAACGGCGGTGGCGGCGTCGAGGTGCTCCTCGAGTCCGACCCCGATCCGAGCTGCGGCGCGAAGGTCGACACCCCGGAGGAGCGCGACCGCGTCTACGGCGATCGCGCCGCCGAGTCGATGTGCGTCGAGCCGGGCGGGGCAGTTCGCGGTCGCCGAGTCGGCCGGGTCAAGCTCGGCAGCAAGCGCGCCGCCGTCCGCGCGAAGCTCGGGCCACCGACGTACTCGCATCATTTCTACGACGCCTGGTGTCTGGTCGGCAAGGGCGAGCTGCGCGTCGGATATGGGCGCAAGGGCCGCGCCGGGGACATCGCCACCTCCGGATCCGGCCAGGCCCTCCACGGCGTCTCGCGCGGCGACAAGAGCCGGCGCGCGTTCGATCGGCTCGCCCTGAAGTCGGCGCGATTCAAAGTCGGCGGCGTGCACGCCTATTACGTCGACGGCGGTGGGTCCGACAGGTTGGCCTTCGTCGGCATCGCCCGCGGCCGCGTGCGCTGGATCATGGTCGGCGACGACGATTCCACGATGCCGTCGTCTGCGTTCAGATCCATGCTCCACCGCTTGCCCTGATCTGAGGACTAACGTGCTGGCATGGACCAGGACGAGACGCCGTACCTCGATGCGCTGATCGCGTACGCCGATCGCAATCCGGGTCGGTTTCACGTCCCGGGCCACAAGGGTGGGCTCGGCGCCGACCCGGCGCTGCGCGCGGCGATCGGCGACGGAGCGCTGCGACTGGACGTTCCGGCCGGGATCGAGGGGATCGACATCGGCCCCGATCCGGCGAACGCGCCGTTTCAGCTCTCGCAGCGGCTCGCGGCCGATGCCTGGGGCGCGCGCCGCAGCTGGTTTTTGCTCAACGGTGGCTCGGGCGGCAACCACGCGACCTGCATCGCCCTCGCCCATCACGGCGAGCGGGTGGTCGTGCAGCGCAACGTCCACTCCTCGGTGATCGACGGCCTGGTCCTCTCAGGGCTGCGCCCCGCCTTCGTCGCGCCGGAGCTCGACCCCGAGCTCGGGATCGCGCACTGCCTCACGCCCGATTCGCTGGGCGCCGCCCTCGACGCGAACCCGGACGCCGTCGCGGCGATGATCGTCTCCCCCACCTACTTCGGCGCGGTCGCGGACGTCGCCGCCCTCGCCGAGGTCGCTCACTCGCACGACGTACCGCTCTGCGTCGACGAGGCCTGGGGGGCTCATCTGCACTTCTGCACCGCGCTGCCGATGGCGGCGCTCGAGTGCGGTGCCGACGTGGTCCTCTCCTCGACCCACAAGATCGCCGGCTCGATCACCCAGTCGGCGATCCTGCACGTCGGCGATTGCGGCGACCGCGTCGACGACCGGATCTTCGACCGCGCCGTGACCCTGATCGAGTCGACGAGCCCGAACGCCCTGCTGACGGCATCGCTCGACGCAACCCGGCGCCAGGCGGCGGTGCACGGCGAGGAACTGCTCGCCGAGACGGTCGCATCCCTCACCGAGCTGCGCGCTCGCATCCGGGCGGTGCCGGGGCTGGACGTCCTCGACGAGCGCATCGTCGGCCGCGCGGGCGTCTTCGCGCACGACCCGACCCGGCTCGTCGTCGACGTCCGCGGGCTCGGCGCGACCGGGTTCCGGATCGCGCGGATGATGCGCGAGGACGACGACATCAACCTCGAGCTCTTCGCCGAGAACGTGGTCGTCGCCGTCTTTGGGATCGGCGAGCGCGCCGAGGTCACAGGCGAGCGCCTGGTCAACGCGCTCGAGCATGCCGCCCAGCGCATCGGCGAGGAGGACCAGGAGGAGCTGCCGCCCTTCGCCGAGCCGCCACCGTGGGGGCCGACCGAGCTCTCGCCCCGCGAGGCGTTCCTCGCCGGGCAGGAGGTCGTCGCCTTCGATGCGGCCGAGAGGCGGATCGCCGCTGAGTCGCTCGCGGCATACCCTCCGGGCGTGCCGAACGTGCTCCCGGGAGAGCGCCTCACCCGCCCGACGCTCGACTACATCGCCGACAGCGTCGCCCACGGCGGCCTGGTCCGCGGCGCGTCTGACCGAACGCTGAAGACCATCCGCGTGGTGGCGCAATGACGCGCACGCCCGGAGGCGAAGCCGAGGACGTGGCGCGAGTTATTCAGTGGGGAGCGGATTCCGAGACCGGCGTGCTGAAGGACGTGCTTTTGGGGCCTCCGGACAACTTTCGCTGGCTGCCGACGAGTGCGATCTCGAAGGCGACGCTCGACAGTGGTGAGAAGTTCGACCGCGAGCTCGCGATGAGCCAGCACCGCGAGCTGGTCTCCATCTACGAGGCGGCCGGCGTCACCGTTCACAGGCTCGACCCCGACCCAGCGCTGCCCTACCAGGTGTTCGCCCGCGACTCGAGCGTGATGACGCCCAACGGCGCGATCGTCACCCAGATGGCGCAGCAGTGGCGGCGAGGCGAGTACGCGCCGGTCATCGGCTTCTACCAGGGCAATGACATCCCGATCCGCGGCATGATCACCGCCGGGGCGATCGAGGGCGGCGACGTGACGATCGTCGAGCCCGGGGTGATGCTGATCGGCAACGGCGAGGAGCGCACCCAGATCCAGGCCGCGCGCCAGCTGGCCGGTTGGATGGAGTCCGAGGGCTGGGAGGTACGCATCGAGCCGATCCCGGGTCAGTTCGTCCACATCGACGTGCTCGTCTCGATCCTCGCCCCGAAACTCGCCGCGGTCTGCGTCGAATCCGCCTCGGGAGGCCTGGTGGCGTGGCTGCGGGAGAAGGGCTTCGAGATCCTCGAGGTCTCCACCGCCGACGCGTTCGAGCTCGGCGTGAACGCGATCTCGCTCGGCGACGAGCGCGTGATCTCGACCGCCGGGTCGGCGAAGCTCAACGAGCAGATGCGCGCGCTCGGCCTCGAGGTATTCGACCCGGACCTCTCGATGTTCACGAAGGGTGGCGGCGGCGCCCACTGCCTCGCCCAGGCACTGCGGCGCGAGCAGACTGGAGCGTGACCGCGCCGGCGATCGACGCCGGACGGGTCATCGCCGACCTGCGCGAGCTCGCGCAGGGAACCTCCGACGAGCGGGGCGCACAGCGGCTCTGCTGGACGGAGACGTGGCGCAAGGCGCGCGCCTTCCTGACCGAGCGCCTGGGCGAGCTCGGCATCGAGCCGCGGACCGATGCCGCGGGCAACCTCTGGGCGACCCTGCCGGGAGCCGACCGTGAGGCACCGGCGCTCGGGCTCGGCTCCCACATCGACTCGGTGCCCGACGGCGGCTGGCTGGACGGCGCCTACGGAGTGATGGCCGCGCTCGGGGTGCTCCGGGCGTGGGCTGAGTCAGGGCAGCAGCCGCCCCGAAGCCTGACCCTGGTCGACTGGGCCGACGAGGAGGGAGCCAGGTTCGGGCGCAGCCTGTTCGGAAGCTCCGCCTTCGCCGGCAGCCTCGACCTCGCCGCGGTCGCGGGCCTCACGGACGCCCACGGCGACACCATCGAGTCCGTCCTCGCCGGGAACGGCGTCGAGCTCGCGCGCGTCACGGAGGCCTCCGAGGCCCAGGCCGACCTCGCGGCCTATCTCGAGCTGCACATCGAGCAGGGCCCGGTGCTGGAGAGCGAGGGGCTCGCCGCGGCGGCCGTCACCGGCACCGCTGGCGTCGAGCGGATGCGCTTTGAGTTCAGCGGCCAGGCCTCGCATGCCGGCACGACGCCGATGGAGATGCGCCACGACGCCGGCCTTGCCGCCGCGCGGGCGGCGCTCGCAATCGCGGCAATCCCGGACGCCGAGGGGGGCGTCGCGACAACGGGCGAGCTCGTGCTTCGGCCCGGGATCGTCACGGCGGTCGCCGGCGGGGCCGTCCTCTCCTGCGACCTTCGCCACCCGGAGTCCGAGCCGCTGGTGCGGATGGTGGCCGCAGCCCGCGCGGCCGCCGAGTTGGGCGCCCTCGAGCACGGCTGTGAGGTCACCGAGCGACCGGTCTGGCGCATCGAGCCGATCGCGTTCGACCCCGCCCTCGTGGCCGCGGCACGGGCCGCCGTCGCCGAGACCACGGGGACCGACCGGGCGCTCGCGAGCGGCGCCCTGCACGACGCTGCCGAGGTCGCGAGGGTGCTGCCGGCGGCCATGATCTTCTGCGCGTCCGCGGGTGGGATCAGCCACGCGGCCTCCGAAGACACTCCCGAACCAGCCCTGGTTGCAGGCATCGAGGCCCTCGGACGAGCGGCTGCCGCCGCCCTGTCGTGAAAAATCTCCCTGAGCAGGGATTACTGGTTCCTCATTGCATCCTTACAAAACGTTCACTATCTTGCAGCCCTCGATGAAGGGTGGGTTCCTCCGAAAGGGCGGCCTCGTTGCTCTGGCCGCCACCGCGCTGATCGCCCTCGTGGCGGCCTCCGGGGCACCGGCGAGCATGGTCGCGCCACGCGCGCGCTGCGCCAACCAGAACAACCCGAGCGTCTCCGGACACGCGCAGCAGAAGGCCATGGAGTGCCTGATCAACTACGCGCGCACCCGCTCGGGTGTCAGCGGTCTGCACTCCTCCCATGCCCTCGAGAAGGCAGCCGGGCGCAAGTCCAACGACGTCGCCGCCTGCGGCTTCTCGCACACCGCCTGCGGCAACCCGGCCGACCTGTACGTCCACGAGTACGGCTACACGTCGGGCACGAGCGGCTGGCGCTGGGGCGAGAACCTCGCCTACGGCCGGGGCAAGAACTCGACCCCGCGGGCAATCGTGAAGGCCTGGCTCAACTCTCCTCCACACCGCGAGAACATGCTCACCGGCTCGTTCAACGACATCGGCATCGGCATGAGCCAGCGCAACGGCATCGCCTACTGGGCTCTCGAGCTCGGCTGCCGCGGCTGCTGACGTAACGCCCGGCTCATTCGCGCCACTATCCCTCCGACCCGATCAAGGAGGAGAGAGTGAGCGAGACGGATTACTCCGACCTGCGCGCGCTGTACATCAACTGCACGCTGAAGCGCAGCCCGGAGGTATCGAACACCGAGGGGCTGATGGAGCGGTCGGCCGAGGTGATGCGGGCGAACGGCGTCACCGTGGACAGCATCCGCGCGATCGACCACGAGATCGCGACCGGGGTCTGGCCGGACATGACCGAGCACGGCTGGGACGTCGACGAGTGGCCGGCCATCTACGAGCAGGTGCTCGCGGCCGACATCCTCGTGATCGGGATGCCGATCTGGCTCGGCGAGAAGTCATCGGTCGCGACCAAGGTGATCGAGCGCCTGTACGGCAACTCCCATCTCCTCAACGACCGCGGCCAGTACGCCTACTACGGGCGGGTCGGCGGCTGCATCGTCACCGGCAACGAGGACGGCGTCAAGCACTGCGCGATGAACACGCTCTACTCGCTCCAGCACCTGGGCTACACGATCCCGCCGCAGGCAGATTCCGGCTGGATCGGCGAGGCGGGGCCGGGCCCGTCGTACCTGGACGAGGGCTCGGGCGGCCCCGACAACGACTTCACCAACCGCAACACCGCGTTCGCCGCCTGGAACATGCTGCACCTGGCGCGGATGCTCAAGGACGCGGGCGGGATTCCCGCGCATGGCAACTCCCGCAGCGATTGGGACGCCGGCTGCCGATTCGACTACCCAAACCCTGAATACCGAGTCTGAGGAGCCGCCGATACGCTCACTCGCCTATGAGTGATGCGTGGAAGCGGCTCGCCGAGCTGCCGATCGATATCGAGAGCTACGAGCTCACGGGACACGACCGCGAGTACGGCGACTTCACCCGCCCGTCCACGGTCGTTCACCTGCACGGCAGGGGCCAGGAGGGGATCGGGGAGGACGTCGTCTACGACGTTCTCGACCACATCGCTCACCGCGATGCCGGTCCCGAGCTCCAGGGCGACCTCAGCCAGCCGGCGACGCTCGGCGAAGCCTGCGATCTGCTCGGCGAGCTCGACCTCTTCAACGGCAACCCGCCGGAGCGCGAGCCGTCGCTTCACTACCGCCGCTGGGCGTATGAGTCGGCGGCGCTCGACCTGGCGCTGCGCCAGAACGGGCTCGCGCTGTGGGAGGTCGTCGAGCGCGATCCGCAGCCGCTGCGCTTCGTCTGCTCCACCCGGCTGGGCAGCTTCGACGGCGGGAAGTCCACGACCGGGCCGATCCGCAAGCGCCTCGACCGCTATCCGGGCCTGGAGTTCAAGCTCGATCCCGAGAACGACTGGGACGAGCAGCTGATCGACGAGATCGCCGACATCGCGACCGTCCGCGTCCTCGACCTCAAGGGCTTCTACAAGGGCACGCCGGTCGACGTCGACACCGACCCCGAGCTCTACGCGGCCGTGGCCGCGAAGTTTCCCGAGGCCTACATCGAGGACCCGGACCTAAACGCAGAGACCGAGACGGTCCTCGAGCCCTACGCCGACCGCGTCACCTTCGACGCCCCGCTGCACTCGCTCGACGACGTCAAGAAGCTGGCGCGAAAGACGATCAACTCAAAGCCGTCGCGCTTCGGCTCGCTGCAGGAGCTGCTCGCGATCTACGCGTACTGCGAGCAGAACGGGATCGGCGTCTACAGCGGCGGGCAGGGCGAGCTGCAGTGCGGCCGGGGCCAGAACCAGTACCTCTCGTCCCTCTTTCACGCCTCGATGCCGAACGACATCGCCCCGTCCGGTTACAACGATCCCGCCGTGCCCGCCGGGATGCCGACAAGCCCGATGGACCCCGCGCAGTCGGATGTCGGTTTCCGGTGGGCGGAGTAGGGTCCGCGCATGGCTCCCAAGAAGAAGAACTTCCCCAGCGCCCTCAACGACCAGATCGCGAACGAGTTCGCGGCGTCGATGCAGTACATCGGCATCGCCGTCCACTACGACTCCGAGACGTTGCCGCGGCTCGCTTCGTTCTTCTACCGCCAGGCGCTCGAGGAGCGCAGCCACGCGATGATGATGATCCAGTACCTGCTCGACGTCGACGAGGAGGTCCAGATTCCCGACATCGCCGGCGTCGAGACGAAGTACGCGGACGACGTCACACCGGTCCGGGCGGCGCTCGAGCAGGAGAAGCGCGTGGGCGAGGAGATCTACAACCTCTTCGAGCTCGCCCGCGAGGCGAAGGACTACCGCGCCGAGCAGTTCATGCAGTGGTTCGTCAAGGAGCAGGTCGAGGAGGTCTCACTGATGACCGACCTGCTGAACGTCGTTGAACGCTCAGAAAACAACCTGTTGTTGGTTGAGGACTTCATCGCCCGCGAGTCGCTGGGCGAGGGCGGCGAGGCCGACGCCCCACCAGAAGCAGGCGCCTAGTCCTCGTCCTCGTCCGCGGGAGCGTGGCCCCGGGTCTCCTCCTCCTGCTGCTGGCGCTCGGCGTACTCGCCTGCGCCCTCACCCTCCGTCGACGGATCGGGGTCGCCACTCTGATCGTGCTCTGAATCCTGTGGTTCTTTTTCCATGACCCCCCACTACCCGCAAGGAGCGGACATGCTCAGCGACAGCAAGGCCTTCAGCGGCTTCTCGACCAACGACATCCCCGCGGCCAAGGCCTTTTACGGCGAGACGCTGGGGATCGAGGTCACCGAGGAGAACGGGATGCTCACCCTGCATCTCGCCGGCGGCGAGCGCCCGACGCTCATCTACCCGAAGCCCGACCACGAACCGGCGGCGTTCACGATCCTCAACTTCCCGGTCCGGCCGATCGCGGACGCGGTGCGCGAACTGACGGACCGCGGCGTCGTCTTCGACCGCTACGACGGGATGGAGTTCGACGAGCTCGGGATCATGCGCGGCGGCGGCCCGCCGATCGCATGGTTCAAGGACCCAGCCGGGAACATCCTCTCGCTGATAGAGAACGAGTAAGCGGCTAAGGCGTCGCGCGGGCGAGGCGCGCGGCCAGCAACCGCACGTGCTCGATCAGCTCCGGCGGCTCGTCGACGACGAAGTCCACCCCGAGCATCGCGATCCGCGTCGCCAGCCAGCCGAGGTCATCGTCGCCGGTCCGATACCGGCAGCAGCGATCGTCGACCGCCTCGAGTTCGGCGCCCCACCATGGCGGGAAGCGGCCGGCCATCTCCTCCGCGGACAGCTGGAAGGTCACGCATGCCTCATACCGAGTCGGGGTGGACGCGATGCTCTGCTTGACGTAGGTGGCGGCGTCGCGGGCCGGCAGTTTGCGCTGGGGGAAGCGCACGCCCGTGCTGGCGGGCCGCGAGATGCGGTCGACGCGAAACGTCCGCCAGTCCTCGCGCCGAAGGTCCCACGCGGCGAGGTACCACCGGCGGCCGAGATTGACGAGCGAGTAGGGCTCGGCCTCTCGCCGGCTCTCGGTGCTGTCACGCCGTCGATAGACGAAACGGATCCGCTCGGAATCACGACACGCGGCGGCGATCACGGTCAGGTGCTGCGGGTCGACAGTCGGCCCACCGGTGGGCGGCGCGATCATCGCGGAGCCCAAGGCGCTGACGCGGCGACGCAGATGCGCCGGCAGGACCTGCTCGAGCTTGACCAGCGCCCGCACCGAGGTCTCCTCGATGCCGGTCACCGACGCACGCGCGGCGGTGCGCAAGCCGACCGCGATAGCGATTGCCTCGTCGTCGTCCAGCAGCAGCGGCGGCATCGCGGTGCCGGCGCGAAGGCGGTAGCCGCCGGCCGGCCCGGTCAACGACTCCACCGGGTAGCCGAGGGCGCGCAGTCGCCCCACGTCGCGACGGACAGTGCGCGGCGTGACCTCAAGCCGGTCCGATAGCTCGGCGCCGGTCCAGTCGCGCCGACCCTGAAGCAGGGCGAGCAACTCCAGCAGTCGACTCGACGTCTCGCTCACGACGGATTCATCCTCCTCGACATTGAGGACAGATCCTGACCTAAATACGACTTAGGGTGGACCCGCTCTACAACGATCACGAAAGGGGAGCACCAGTGTCCGAGCGAGATGGATATATCCCTGGAGTTCCGTGCTGGGTCGATACGACGCAGCCCGATCCCGACGCAGCGGCCGAGTTCTATGGAGGCCTCTTCGGGTGGGAATTCGAGAACGTCATCCCGGGCGAGGGACCGGGCAAGTATCTGATCGGGCGTATCCGCGGCGGCGACGTTGGCGCGATCAGCTCGCCGCCGCCGGAGGGTGAGCCGCCTCCGATCGCCTGGAACTCGTATATCTGGGTCGATAGCGCTGACGAGACGGCGGCGAAGGTCAGCGCTGCAGGCGGCACCCTCCTGATGGAGCCGGCCGACGTCTTCGACGCTGGACGGATCGCCGTTTTCGCCGATCCCGAGGGCGCGGTGTTGTCGATCTTCCAGCCCAACCAGCACAGGGGCTCGCGAATCGTCAACGAGCACGGCTCGGTCAACTTCAACACCCTCAACACGCGCGACCTCGAGGGGGCGAGGGCCTTCTACGGGGCCGTCTTCGGCTGGGAGACGCTCGACCTCGGCGGCAGCTACATGTGGACGCTGCCGGGCTACGGCGATTACCTCGAGGAGCTGAACCCAGGAATGCGCGCGGGGATGAAGGAGATGGGCGCACCGGATCGTTTCGAGGAAGCCGTCGCCGGACTGATGGAGATCGGTGACGACCAGCCCGACATTCCTCCACACTGGGGCGTGACATTCGCCGTCGACGACGCCGACGCCACTGCGGCGTTGGCCAAGGAGCTCGGCGGCGCGGTGCTCCACGGACCGTTCGATGCGCCGTGGGTGCGAATGTCGGTGATCACCGATCCCCAGGGCGCGATGTTCATTGCCAGCCAGTTCGTGCCTGAGAACAAGGATCTCGGCGCGGAGGTGAGCACGGTCTAGGCCCCTGAGTACCGCGAGGCTTGCATCGGTCCGGTTCTCGCGAGAGGATCCGGGCCGATGTCAGCCCAACGCTATTCGCGCCTGGCGGCCTCGAGCGGCTTCATCTTCATCGTCCTCTTCGCGATCGCGTTCGGCGCCTTCATCGCGCCGGGCGCGCCGAAGGCCGACGCGCCGGCCCCCGAGTGGACCTCGTATTACGTCAATCACCAGTCGCGCATCCAGGTCGGCCTCGCGATCCTCTGCGTCGCCGTCCTCGCCTTCCTCTGGTTTCTCGGCAACGTGAGGGAGCGACTCGCGGCCGCCGAGGGCATCGGGGAGCGGCTCACCACGATCGCCTTCGCCGGCGGGATCGCAATCGTGATCTTCGCCTTCCTGACGATCACGGCCACCGCCGTCGCCGCCTTCAGGCCGGGCGACACCAACCCGGAGATCACCCAGGCGTTCAACGACTTCGGGCTGCTCGCCGGCGCGGCTGGGGCCGCCGCCACCGCCGCGTTCTTCGGCCCGGCCGCGATCATCGGCTACCGCTACCGACCGTACTCGGCGCCGATCGCCGGCTTCTGCGCCCTGGCCGCCGTCACCGCGCCGCTCACGATCCCCATCGTGACCACCGACTCCGGCGTCTTCGCGCCGGACGGCGTCCTCGGTCTGTACATCCCGGTGCTGACCTTTGTGATCGGCACGGTCGCGCTCGCAATCGGGATCTACCAGCCCCCGCCGCCTCCCCCGGTCGACCGGCGCACGGGCCGACGGGGGCCGAACCCGCCGCCGCCCGCGTAGGCGGCGGATGAACCTTCTGTGTAGAGCGTTACGGTGGGTGCGGCCGTGATCGAGCGCTCACTCCACGCCATGGGCACCGAGCTTCGAGTGTTCGTTGGGGAGGCCGGCGCGGACGGTATCCCCGACCCCGCGATCGCTGCGATCTCGGCCGAGGCGCTGCTACGCGACTTCGACCGACGCCTGTCGAGGTTTCGACCCGACAGCGACCTCTCGAAGCTGAATAGCGACCCGCGCGAGGAGGTTCCGGCCTCATCGCTTCTGCGCGCGGCCGTCCGCGCCGGGATCTGGGCGGCGGAGCAGACGGATGGGCTGATTGACCCCACCCTCGTGCCCGAACTGAGGGCGGCCGGATATGCCACCTCACGCGACGGCTTGGACTCGGCACCGCTTGACGACGCACTCGCGGGCGCCCCACCTCGGCGCCCCGCGCGGCCGGCCGTGGACGCCCGCTGGCGCTCGATCGAGGTGCTCGAAGATGCCGGCGCGATCCGCCGACCACCGGGCCTGATGTTCGACACGGGTGGCATCGGCAAGGGGCTTGCCGCCGACCTCGCGGCGCGGCCGCTGGCGCGGTATGCCCGGTTCGCCGTCGACGTCGGCGGCGACGTGCGCGTTGGCGGCCTCCGTCCCGCCAGCGAGCCGATCGAAATCGAAGTCCGACACCCGCTGACCGGCGAAGCGGCCGACCTGTTCGCGATCAGCGAGGGAGCTGTCGCCACCTCGGGCCTCGACGTGCGACTGTGGCGGCGCGACGATGGCGGATACTCGCACCACCTGATCGACCCCTCGACCGGTTCGTCGGCTTGGACGGGTCTCATCTGCGCCAGCGCCAGGGCCCCGACGGCGCTCGAAGCGGACATTCTGGCGAAGACCGCCCTGCTCAGCGGCCCTGATCGCGCTCGCGATCTGCTCGCAGGCTACGGCGGTCTGATCGTGGACGAGGACGGTCATGTGACGCGGATTCGACCGACTGACGCCTGACTGCCTGCGGCTCAGTACTTAGCGATCTAGGCGTCCACAGCGGATGTAAGGCGTGGTCGCCACGCCTACGTTGACGAGGTTATGCGAAGCCACGCACCCAGCCGAAGATGACCGGCGGAGTCCTGATCGCAGGCGGCGGATTGGCCGCGCAGCGATGCTGCGAGACGCTTCGCTCGCTGGGCTATGAGGGTCGAATCCGCATCGTCGGCGATGAGCGGCGGGAGCCCTACGACCGGCCGCCACTGTCGAAGGCGATCCTCTCTGGCGAGCAGAGCCCGAACGCGATTGGCTTTCGCGATTCGCGGTGGTACACCGACCACGAGGTCGAACTGCTGCTCGGCGAGGCGGCGGTGGCGCTCGATCCCGGAATCAAGACGCTCACGCTGGCGTCGGGCGCGACGCTTCGCTACGACGCCGCTGTCATTGCCACAGGCAGCCGTCCGCGGCCGCTCCCGGGTTCCGAACACTTCGCCAACACACATCTGCTGCGCACGGTCGAGGACGCCGAGCGCCTACGCGATGCGCTCCCCGGATGCGGGCGGCTGATCGTCGTCGGCGCGGGATTCATAGGCCTTGAGGTCGCCGCCACCGCTCGACGCCTCGGCGTCGATGTGACCGTGCTCGAGGCTGCCCCGGCGCCGCTGATGCGGGTGCTGACCCCGGAGTTGTCGGAGTGGTTCGTCGAGCTTCATCGTGAGGAGGGCGTCGACATGCGGCTGTCGGCGCACGTCGCCCGGTTCGGCGAGGGACCCGCCGGAGCCGAGTGGGTGCAGCTGACCGACGGAGATCAGCTCGAATGCGACGCTCTCGTAATCGGGATCGGGATCGAGCCGGCGACGGAATGGCTCGAAGGCAGCGGCCTGGAGCCCGACGGCGTCCGCGTCGACGCCGGTGGTCGCACGTGCGCCGCCGGCGTCTTCGCCGCCGGTGACGCGGCCCGAGTGCTCAACCCGCTGACTGGCGAGCACGAGCGCAGCGAGCAATGGGAGTCCGCGGCGCGCCAGGGCGCCCAGGTGGCGCGATCGATCGTCGGATCCGAGCCGCTCCCCGTCGCCCTGCCCTCTTTTTGGACTGACCAGTACGGCCATCGGATCCAGTTGATCGGCGACGCGCGCGAGGCCGACGAGATCCGTTTCGACGGCGACCCGGCGTGCCGCGACTTCTCAGCCGAGGTCATCCACGACGGGCTCACCGTCGCCGGGATGGCGGTTGACCGGCCACGGTCGATCCCCCGCTTTCGCAAGCTGATCGGCGAGCAAACCGCCGCTAATGAGAGGAGTGGCCTTGAGGTACGTGCCGCAAGTAGATGAGAACGCGTGCGCCGCGCACGGCGACTGTGTCGACATCGCCCCCCAGGTGTTCGAGCTCGACGACACCGCACACGTGATCGGCGACGGGCCGCCCGATCTGATCATGCAGGCGGCCGAGGCATGCCCGTCGGTCGCGATCACCGTCATCGACGAGGACACCGGTGAACAGGTCTATCCCTAAAGCCCTGTGCGCGTTCGCCGCGGCGATTTTGATCGCCCTGCTCGCTGCTTGCGGGGGCGAAACCAGCCGCGCCGGGACCTCGACGACGGTCGCCGAGACGCCTGACTACGGCTCGGGCCAGCAGCTCGCCTCGACCCCGGCCGTCGCCGTAATCAAGGATCCGGCTCGCCGCGCCTACGTCTCGCGCGTCGACGGGGTCTGCCGGAAGCTCGATCGCGAGCGCAACGCCGCCCGCGAACACGCGGCTGCGGGAGTCGAGACGAGCGAAGGGGCGCAGGCCTACGACGACTCGATCGCCCTCGGCTGGCGCCAACTCCACGCGATCGAGGCGATCCCGCCGCCGCCCAGCGACGCGGCGCTCCTACGCACGAACGTTTACGACGTGCTGCACCGTCAGCTCGAGATCAGACGCCAGATGGGCACCGCGCTGGCCGCAACCGACGTCGCGAAGCTGCAGACCCTGCGAGTGCAGCTGGACAGCCTGACCCAGTCGCTACTGGGGTTTGCCCGCGGCTACGGATTCCAAGTCTGCGGAGAGGACTGAGCCATGCCCGAGACGCCCGAAACACCCCGCCAGCCGCGAAAGCCGCGACCGCTACCCAGCCCGCTCGCCGTGATCACCGCCGCGCTCGGCACGTTCTTCGTGATCCTGACGCTGCTGGCGATCCAGGTCCGCAACGGGCGCGACCCGGCCCTCGGGCCGGGCCCGGTGGTGCCGCAGACGGCGCAGAGCACGACCAAGGGCGGCAAGGCCGCCCAGGCGCAGCAGGCGACCAAGATCGTGACCCAGACCTCCCCCACACACCCGTGAGCGCCCGCGCCGCAACAGCCGGTTACCGCGAGGTGGCACGCCCGAGCGCGCGAACCAAGATGCTCGCGGTGGTGGTCGTAGTCGCCTTGGCGGCACTCGCCGCGTACGCGGTGTTCGCGTCTCCGACCACTGTTCCCGTCAACACCGGAGCCCGAACAACGCCCGCCCGGACAGCCCCGGCGCCCGTGCCCGCCGAGCCAGAGGGCGACGAGGGAGGTGGCGAGGGCGGTGACTGAGCCCGACCCCTCCCAATACTCGTTCTGGCTCGCCTCCAGATCGGCCGGAATCGTTGCCTTTCTCCTGATCGCTACGGCCGTGATCCTGGGGTTGTTCATGGCCGGCGGCGTCTCGAAGCGCCCAGGCGCGAAGCGGACGCTGGTCAAGGTCCACGAGCAGATCGCGCTGGCCGCCCTGGCCGCCATCGCCGCGCACGGATTGCTGCTGCTGGGCGACAAGTGGCTTCACCCAGGCGTCACCGGGATCGCGATCCCGTTCACGATGAGCTACCGACCGGTCTGGACGGGGATGGGCATCACCGCCGGGTACTTGGCCGCGATCCTCGGGCCCACGTTCTATCTGCGGCGGCGGATCGGTGCCAAGCGGTGGCGCCAGCTCCACCGGGCGATAGTGGTGGTCTACGTGCTGGCGGTCATGCACTCGCTCGGGTCGGGGACCGACGGCGCCAGCCTCTGGTTCCGGACGCTCGTTGTCGCCAGCGCGATCCCGATCGTGACGCTCCTCGTGATCCGCTACGGGTTCGCCGCACGCCGGCGTCCAACAAGAGCGGCGTCACGCCCAGCAGCCCGCCGGCCGTCCGAAGCGGCGCCGCCCGCCGTGTCCTAGGAGTTGCGATAAACGGGAGCGACGGGACTCGAACCCGCGGCCTCCGGCGTGACAGGAGCGGGTCGGAACGGCACTCGGAGGCCAAGAAAGCCGCGCGTACAGCCGAAATGCGGCATCTGCCACCACCTCTCGCCTGATCGGCGGATTACCGCAGTTTGCGCACGATGAACGGCGGTTTGGGCACTGGTGCCCAAACGCGGGCCCACGCCGTCACCACGGGTACGATCGCTGCGACTGAGGAGACTGAGATCCAGAAGGCGACCAAGAAGAACACCAACACAATCGCGGCGGATGACCCTCGTGTGGCCCGGCCGATCTTCACGCTGCGCGAAACCGGCGCGTACCTCGGCCAACCGAAGTCGACCATTCACAGGTGGGCTCGCTCCCAGAGGGCGCGCCGCTGATCACCTGCTTTCCGCGCGCAGGACACCAGGCGACGGTCCCCTTCATCGGCTTCGCTGAGGCATTCGTACTCACCAGCTTTCGCCGCGCCGGGGTTCCCCTGCAGCGGATCCGCCCCGCCGTCGAGGTTCTCGCAAAGGAGATCGGGATCGAGCACGCCCTCGCCTCCAAGAGCCTCTACACGGACGGAGCCGAGGTGCTCTACGACTACGCGACGAAGAGCGGCGACGAGGACGTCATGGATCTCGTAGTCCTGCGAACAAAGCAGCGCCAGTTCAGCGAGCTCGTCAAGGGCTACCTCAAGCGGATCGACTACGGCGGCGACGGATGGGCGGCCTCCGTTCGCCTGCCGACCTACCAACAGGCCGAGGTCGTGGTCGATCCGACTGTCGCCTTCGGCTTGCCGCTCCTCGTTCACGGAGGGGCCAGGGTTGAGGATCTCGTCGATCGCTTCCAGGCCGGCGACAGCGTGGCCGAGCTCGCTGACGACTTCGGCGTTCCGGCCGGCGAGGTTGAGGATGTGCTCCGGGTCGCCACCCTCGCCGCCGCATAGCCGAGTCGGCGTCCGATAGTCGCGAGCGATGGCTCGAAACGAGAAGAACGAGGTCACGTTCTTCATAGACCGCAGCCTCGGAAAGAGCATCGCGGTGGCGCTACGTGCCGTCGGGCTCGAGGTCCTGACGATGGCCGACGTCTACGGCGAGAAGACCGCCCAGACACTCAAGGACGAAGTGTGGCTTCACGACGCCGGCACCGCGGGCTGGGTGGTCCTCACCAAGGACGATGCGATCCGCAGGCGCCCCGCTGAACGCGACGCCTTAGAAGCGGCCGGCGCTCGGGTCTTCTGCCTCACGGCAGCCCAGCTGCGCGGAGCCGAACAAGCGACATGGCTCGTGGAGAACCGTCACCGGATCCTGCGGCAGTGTCGGAAGCCGGGGCCATACATCTACGGCGTCTACGAGAAGCGCATCGCGCGCTTGTGGCCGCGCTGAGCCCACCCGCACGCCGAGCATTTTCGTATCACTTTGCATGGGGAGTGCATCAATCGGAACGGGGTTGCTGGCGCTGCAAACTGAGCCGAGTTCGGGTGGCGCCGTTCAGAAGCACGTCGACTGCCGGCCTGGTCGGGCTCAGTGAAACGCGGCCACTAGCGGGAGAACGACGTCAGTTCGCCGATCGCCGTCCATGTCCCCCTGCCCGATGTCATAGGGAGCGCCGTCCAAGTGGACGGCAGGCAGTCTCTTTAACGTGCCGTTTCGATCCCCGGTGTTCTTGAGGATCCAGAGCCTTCGTCCGGTGAGGGCAAGCACATCAGGCCGGCGATCGCCATTCAAGTCCGCGATGTCGATAGCCGGTATCTGGGTCCCTCCCAGGTGATAGCGGTCTTCGCCCGAGAACCTGCCGTGGCCGAGATTGCGGCGAATCACGACCTGCCCAGAACGGCCCAACACGATGTCGGGCGTCGGTCCGCGATCGATCGTGCCGGTGGTCAGGGCCGTGGTCGGGTGAAGTTCGTGCGGGCTTCTCGGGCCTCGGTGCAAGGACGAGCGCCTGAAGCCGCCGTGCCCGTTGTTGGCGAGGATCGAAAAGCATGAGTAGGCACAGTGCCGGCCATCCAGCTGAGATTGATCACCGCAAGATCAATGCACCATCGCCGTCAGTCGCCGCGTCGCGCGTAAGTGCTGTCGGGTCGGAAAACTCGACCGATGAATCGCCGTCTCCGCTCGTGATCCAGACGACACCCGTCGCTCGTTATACGCCGTCACGCGAATCGGAGCGGCCATCTCCGTTGAGTCAGCACCACCGATCCGCCGGGTCGCGTTCGCATCTCGAACGTCCGTGCGAGGCTCAGCCCATTGCCCCCTCCAAAGACCGCTACGCGCCCATCAAAAGTGGTGGCAAGATGTCCGGCGCGCGTCGCCGACCAAATCGCCGACGCAAGGATCGCCAAGCCTCGGACGAGATGATGGTTGGTTCCGAGAGACCGCCATGGCCGTCACCGGCAAACAGAGAAGCTCGCTACCGCTCGTGACGACGTCCGGCGCGCCATCGCCGTGAAATCTGCACTGCCACCTGTCGAGCTGCCCGCCGGCCGGATAGAGCGTTCCGGGCCCCAGCCCCACGCCATCTGAGGCCGTCTGCCGAGTGCCGCTCGACGCGCCAACCGTCAGACGCCACGTCACGTGACTAGTTGTTTGCGTAAGGCGCGGATCGACTCCCCTGACGAAGTCATGAACCCGTCGAACTCAGTGAAAGTAGTGCTCCGACGAAAAGTGCACGCGTAGCCCCCTCGATCAGCGAAGCGCCTTCCAGAGCTCCGGAGTGAGGGTCGTGCATCAGGCGCAACGTCGAATCGTAGGAATCGCGGAGGAGTACAGGGTGCCCTTCGCTCGCTTGTCTTTGATCCGGGCGGCAATCTCGAGGTAGTACTGACCGTCACCGAATGATGTGTCGCTGAAGAGAGTCACCCTTCTTCGTGACCCTGCCACGGAACGTAAAGTCCAGGTCGAGCTCGTCGTCCTCGCATTGAATAACGACCTTGCGGACTTCGCCCTCCGCAATGCGTTCCCCGTCCGGTAGGTCAATCGATCTTTCCGCTGTACGGCTCGACCAGCGCCCCAAGTAGGTCGTCGACGATCTGCTTTCCGGCGCGTGAGCGAGCGCCCCGCCGCCGCAGCGGCCACTGCCATGATCGCGCCGGTAGCCGAGATTGCCTTAAGCCCACGTCTTGAGATCACCTCAACCTGGTAGTCGCTGTCGTCTCGCTGCATGATCATGTTCAGGAACCTCACACATTCCAAAAGTTGCGCTTTGGACGACAAGTAGCCCTTTTTTCCAGAGCCGCTATTCCGAAAGACCGGCGGCGACAAGAGCCTCGGCCGGCTCCGAAAAGAAGCGCGTGTACACGATCTTTCCGCGTCGGAGCCTCATCAGTACGCCGAGCGGAACGTTGATCTCGATGCCGCTCGCGCTCCCGCGAGCCTGGAATCGGCCAATGCCAACGACATGATCATCGGCGGCTCGCGTCTCGTTGATCCCAAAGTGCACCTCCTCCCACTCATTCGTCAGCTCGGTGAGAAACCGGTCCAGTCCGTCGTGGCCGCGGTACACCTCGCTCTCCAAGTGCGCGCGTAAGGGAACGCAGTATCTCGCGACCACCGGCCCACCGGCCCACCGGCGCCGGGCGGGGCACGATTCGGCAAGACTCGCTTCTCGTCCACAAGGATTCCAGCGTCCGAGCGAGACGACCACGACGTCAAGGGGCGGTGGATTGACCGGTTGAGGTCAAGGTACAGAGCGGTGCTCCGATAGCCCGGCGGCTCGGAACGCTGCGGACTTTTCATCGGCGGCGAAAGCTTCGACGCGAACCGCATCGCCGTCGTCGTTGAATGTCCAGACCGCCCACGTGTCGATAGACAGCTCGATTCCGCTTGCGGCTCCTCTGCCCGAGCCGTGTTGCTGCACGAGCACCTTCATACCGACCACGTGAAAGTCGACCGGCTCGATCAATTGCGCCTCGATCGCGTCGGGCTCCAGCCACTCCCGGTATGCAAGAGCCCCTTTGATCGGGCCCTGGCCGCCAAACCCTGCCCGCACCAGCTCGAACTCAGTGTCGAGCCTCATCTCGGCGACGGCCGTGTCGAGGTCGCCGCGATTAAAGGCGCCGTAGGCCCTCCGTAGCCTGGCCACTAGCTCACTTCCCGCGTCGGCCACTAGCTCGTGCCGTTCTCGTCGGGATCCGTCGCGTTCCGCAGACCGGCAGCTTTGAGCGCCTCATCTCGGCTGCGAAACCCTCCAGTCATGCGAGCAACCTTGCCGTCGCGCACCGTCCACACCTGCCAAACCTCCATCTCGGCTGGCACGCCGCTGAACCGGCCGATGCCGGTCATGCGCGTCGCGGTGACCATCGTGTCGTCGGACTCGCCGATGATCTCCGCCTCCTCGATCTCGAAGTCGGACCACATCTCGTCGACCGTCGCGACCCACCGGCGAACGCCGTCGTGGCCGCGGTAGACGTCAGGATTGAAGATGTTTCGCGAGAGGTCGAGCACGGCATCGTCGGCGACGAGCTCGAGCAGATCCTCCGTGTCCCGGTTTGCCCAAAAAGCCTGGCACCGGCAGACGAGATTCGCGTGTGCTGCGGACATCGACGCAGTATCTCCCCCGCTGGGCGCTGGCGTGGTGCGCTACATCGTCCCCAGCGATCCGACGACAGACCAGGTGCTCCAAGGCCTCGACCGGATCGGCATACATTCGGCTCTCGATGGTTTCCCGCGCGCCCCATCCCGACTACGCCGATCAGAAGATCAAGCTCCGCTGGGCTGGTGCGCCCGCGGCCCCCGAAATGGGCGAGCGCCACTAAGCGCTACTCGGCCAGCCCGGCGGCTTCAAGCGCTTCACCACGCTCTTGAAAGAGGCAGGCCCTGACGACCGCTCCGTCACGGACCGTCCATACGAACGTGCCGCGTCCCCGAACTTCGATGCCGGCCCGACCCCGCCCGCGGTTGGTGAATGGAGTCACAACCTGGTCACCGGAGGCAAGGAACTCCTCTGGCCCGAGCTCGAAGGCTTCCCAATTGCTGGCGTACTCGGTGACAAGACGCCGAAACCCAGCCAGGTCGTAGAAATCCCGGTCGACGTTGAGGCCGATCGCCCGCGACATGTCGCACTCGAAATCAGGCGCCAACATGTTGAACGCCGCATCGACATCTCCTGCGTTGAACGCCGCGTGGACTGAACGCACGAGCTCGATGTTGGGCCGCGACACAGTGTGCGAAGTATCTCGCGGATACTTGCGCTTCTCCATGCCTAGCGATCGTTTCGCTATTCGTCCAATCCGCTACTTCTGAGCTACTCCGAGACCCCGGCGGCTTCGCGGGCCTCCGCCCAGGTCAGGAAGCTGCGCCACTCCCCGATCATGCCGTCACGGAAGTCGGAGTAGACGACCCCGAGCGGCTGGCGGATCGAGACACCCGAGCTCTTCGACTCGACCGGCCGTCTCGCCCAGCATCAACACTCGGTCGCCGACCGCGCGGATCTCCTCGATGTGAACCTCGAACTCGTCGAAGTTCTCGGTCCAGATGGCGACCAGTGCCCGCTGCCCGTCGTGACCGCGGTACTCGGGGTCCTCAACCCACTCGGGGAAGGCATATGCGACGACGTCGTCAGGGAAGTAGGCCAGCGTCGCTTCTACGCCTTCACGAGCCAGCGCATCGTTGAGCCGCCTAACGAGCTCGACGTTCTCCTGCGACATCGCCGCAGTATCCCGCGGAAAGGGCTTCTTCCCATGCTTTGTGACTGTTTTTGTCTATGGACGGGGTCATGGACCAGGCCGTCCACCCTTCTCGCCCAGGGGAATGCGAACTACGGCACCTCGCACCCGCCGACCACCGCCTCTCCCACAGATAAATCTGGGGGGAGATCCGGTGGTCGGCTGCTGCGAGGTTGGAGTTGGTGGGGAAGGGTCGAGAAAGGGACTGATGTGGGGAACGGGGCTGGGTTGGATCAGGAGATCGGTATGGGGTGAGGGGTTACGAGATGGCAACGAGAAGAGGGCTGTGAAGTGAAGTCGTGCCGGACTAATCGGGGGTTTGCGGCACTACTTCAAGTAGATGGCTGAATCGGCGGTGATGAGGGAGCGGTCGGGAACGGGCAACGAGGGGGATGCGGTCAAGGGTCAGGCGGCCGTAGGCGGGTTCGTCAGACCCGTCGAAGAACGAAGTACGCCTCCTTCAGCGCCCCTTGTGGACGCGGCAGAACTCGCGCGGCGTCTTGGAATCGAGCGCTCGTGGGTCTACGCCCATGCGGCCGAGCTCGGTGCCCTGCGGCTTGGGCGCGGTCCGCGGGCACGCCTGCGGTTCGATTTCGAGATCGTCATAGCCCGAATGCGTATCGCCGTGGAGTTGGGTGACCGAGGTCCGAAGGCGCGGCAACGGCGGCCGCATGCTCAAGCACCTGGCCACGCCCTACTTCCGATCAAAGGAGCGGGGGCGAGTTGACGGCCCACATAGGCTCAGCCAGAGGAACGCAAGTGCCTCGAAAGCCGAGCGGACAGGTCCTGGAGTTCCAGCGAGCCGATGGCCGCACATTCGCGCTGCGCTTTCGCGCCTACGGCGAGCGCCGTTACGTGACGCTTGGCTCTGTTGCCGAAGGCTGGACTCGCGCCAACGCAGAGCGAGAGTTGGCGAATGTCCTCGCCGACGTCAGCCGCGGGATCTGGAGGGCGACCACATCGCCCGTGGCCAATGCGCCGGTCGATCCGACCTTCCACCAGTTCGCCTCCGAGTGGCTGGAGTCGCGCCGGCACGATCTCGCGCCCCGAACCGTCGAGGACTACGAGCTCGCCCTCACGCACCATCTACTCCCCTTCTTCGCCGACTTTCACCTGGGCGAGATCACGGCTCACGCCGTCGACCGCTACAAGGCGGACAAGGTCCGCGAGCGAGAGCAGGCCCTGATCGAGCGGCCGCTGTCGAACCGGACCATCAATAAGACGCTGACCAGGCTGGGTCAGATCCTGGACGTCGCGGTTCGCTACGAGCTGATCGACCACAACCCGGTCAAGTCGCGGGTCGACAAGCTCAAGGAGGCGCCGCCGAAACGCACCCGTCTTTCCGGCGAGCAGGTCCAGGTGCTCCTCCGGGCTGCAGGCTCCAACCGAACGCTGCTCGCCACGGCGATCATGGCCGGCGGTCTGCGCGTATCGGAGCTGACGCATCTGCGGTGGGGCGACATCGACTTCGGTAATGGCTCACTCACCGTCACCGCATCGAAGACATCGGCGGGCATTCGCGAGGTCACTCTCGATCCCGAGCTCGTGCAGCTCCTTCGCGAGCACAAAATCGCGTCGCGCTGGAGCCAGCCGGATGACTTCGTCTTCCCGGGTCGCATCCGCGGGCAAGCGCGGGAGCGAAACAGCGTCCGCAAGCGGGTTCTCTATCGCGCGATCGAGAAGGCGAATGAGTTGCTGGCCGATGAGGGCAAGCCGCCGCTCCCGAAGGACATCACCTTCCACTCGCTGCGACGGACCTACGCCGCGCTGCGAGCGGAGGTCGGCGAGCATCCGGCGATCACCGCGGCGCACATGGGTCATCGCGATCCTCGGATGACGCTGCGGGTGTACACCGACGTCACGGGGATGCGCCCGAAAACACGCATGGGCGGCCTGCTCGGTGACGCTGAATGGGCACCAATGGGCACTGAGCCGCCGGACGGAGCACTTGGAGATGGCGACGGGCTCGGCGGTGAACAACTGCAAACCCGCGCCCCTACTGAGCTTGCGATAAACGGGAGCGACGGGACTCGAACCCGCGGCCTCCGGCGTGACAGGCCGGCGCTCTAACCAACTGAGCTACGCCCCCAGCGGCGGCTGATTCTAGGCGAGACCAATAGGGTCCGCGAGTCGTGCGCGTGGTGACCTACAACAGCGATCGCGGACCGCGGGCAGGAGTCCTCCGCGAGGACGGCGTGATCGACGCTTGGGACGCCCTCGGCGGCGGCGACTCGAGCGTGCGCGAGCTGCTCGCGGCGGGGCGCCTTGGCGAACTGGCCGGCGCCGACGGCGAGGCGCTCGGCGGCGTCGAGATCCTGTGCCCGGTCCCTGACCCGGAGAAGATCATCGGGATCGGGCTCAACTACGCCAAGCACGCCGCCGAGGGCGGCATGGAGCCGCCGCCCAGCCCGACGTTCTTCGCCAAGTTCCGCAACGCGCTGCGGCCCGACGGCGCGACCGTGACGCTGCCGGCGGCGAGCTCGAAGGTCGACTACGAGGCCGAGGTCGCGGTCGTGATCGGAACGCGGGCGAAGGAGATCGGGGAGGACGCGGCGCTCGACCACATCGCCGGTTACACGCTGCTCGACGACCTCTCCGCCCGCGACCTGCAGTTCGCGACGCCCCAGTGGATGCCGGGCAAGGTCTTCGACGGCGCGGCGCCGTGTGGGCCCGCGCTGGTGACAACCGACGAGGCCGGTCCCCACGACGCGATCGGCATCGCCCTTGACCTAAACGGCGAGCGGATGCAGGAGGACACGAC
The DNA here is from genome assembly GCA_963796815.1 of uncultured Solirubrobacterales bacterium. GTDB lineage: Bacteria > Actinomycetota > Thermoleophilia > Solirubrobacterales > 70-9 > WHSW01. The sequence continues at coordinate 137,598 of CAWCNF010000005.1, read as the reverse complement.
CGCCGGCCTGATCTTCTCGATCCCCGAGATCGTCTCCCACCTCTCGACCCTGATGACGCTCGAGCCGGGCGACATCATCGCGACCGGCACGCCCGCGGGCGTCGGCGGCGCCCGCAACCCAAGCGTTTGGCTCAAGCCGGGCGACGAGGTCGTCGTCAGCTCGCCGCAGCTCGGCGAGCTGACCACGCTGATCGGCTCCTGACCTCTTTCTGATCCGGCCGCGGCGCCCCTGCGTAGGCCCCCGCGGGGGGACTGACAAGGGGAAATCAACCAGGAGGTCACATGAGTTCTTCGGAACGCAACGGCCTGGATCTCGAGACGGTCGACGCCTCTGGCGCGATTCGCGAGGCGGCCGATGACGCCACCTCGATGCTCGAGAAGACAGGTGACACCCGTCTCGACTTCTTCAAGAAGGCCGGCATGGCCGGCGGAGCGGTCATGGGCGGCGGTGCGCTGCTGAGTGCGCTCGCTCCGACCACGGCTCTCGCCGGAGCCTTCGAGAAGGGCGGCCGGCCGCCGAACGCGTTCGGCCCGGGCGACATCGGCATCCTCAATTACGCGCTGACGCTGGAGTATCTCGAGTCGGCGTTCTACAACCAGGCGACCGCGAACGGCTTCGCGAGCGGTCAGACGGCCGTCGTCCTGAAGCGCACGACCGAGGACGAGAACGTTCACGTCGCGACGCTGAAGAAGGTGCTCGGCCGCAAGGCCGTCAAGGAGCCGACGTTCGAGTTCGGCACGACGACGAGCAACGAGGCCGAGTTCCTGGCCACGGCGTACGCGCTGGAGAACACCGGCGTGCACGCGTACCTCGGCCAGGGGTTCAACATCAAGAACCCGGCGTACCTGAAGGCCGCGCTGACAATCGTCACGGTTGAGGCTCGCCACGCCGGCGCCTTCGGCCTGCTGGCGCTCAACTCAGCGCACGCGATCTCGCCGCAGGGCGCGTTCGACGATCCGTGGAAGGCGAAGCGAGTGCTCAACGCCGTCCGCGGGACGCATTTCATCCAGTAACGGACTCCTCTCGGAGGCGGTTAGAACGGGCGCCTACGGGCGCCCGTTCTCGTTCCCGGGCGCGATCACGCGCTGAGAGGCGAAGCTCACGACGAGCACGAACGGCAGAAACCAGACGACGTAGAAGTAGAACCAGTGGCCCGCCGTCAGCTGGACCGCGATCGTCACCGCGGCCGCGAGCGCCGCGACCTGCAGGGCCGTCTTCTGGCGCGGCCAGAACGCGACACCGATCGCCAGGGCGGCCGCTGCAACCCGCGCCACCGACTGCAGCCAGTCGAGCGACGGGGCCTGGCCCCAGATGCTGAACGGCGAGCTGCGCGTCGCCTGGTAGCCGAGCGTGCGGTCGTAGAGCTCGCGCAGTCCGCCGTCGGGGATGAACGGGACGAAAGCGGCAATACAGATGACCGCGAACGCGGCCGAGAAGATGAGCGCCCCGCGCCAGCGTCGCTCCCCGTCGGCCGTCGCGAAGAGCGGCGCCAGCGCCGCCGGGCCGAACTTCGCGGCGGCCGCGAGGCCGACGAGCACTCCCCGGGTGGCCGGCGACCTCAACGCGATCAGCGCCCCGATCGACAGCGCGGCGATCAACGCGTCGTTGGCGTTGGCGTTCATCACGTAGAGCGTCCAGGGGCAGGCGACCCAGGCGAAGGCGAGCGCCCAACCGAGCGCGCGGCCCTCAACGCCCTCCCGCAGCCGGCGCCCCAGGACGACGAGCCCGACAACGCAGGCGAGGTCGAAGACGATCGCGGCCGCATGCGCGGCGGGGACTCCGGCGTCCCAGACCCCGTCCCAGCCGAAGATGGCCGTGAACGGCAGGTACGCGAGATAGTTGATCGGGCCGTAGACATCGCCGCGCAGGTCGAGCCCGGGTGAGAACCCGCCCTCATACAAAGACATGCCATGGCCGATGCGATCACCGCCAATCGCGCCAGCCACGCCGATGTCGATGACGTGGGAGTCGACGATGTTGAGAGCCGCCCGCGCGGCCAGCAGCGCGAACACGCCGACCGCGAGCCAGCGGACGGGGACCAGTGGGATCAGGGGCCCCGCGTCCTCGCGCGGTCGTAAACCGGCGAGCAGGCCCCTCAGCAGGAAGTAGCCGAGGACGGGATAGGTGAGCGCCACCGACGCGGTGATCTCAGCACGGTTGAAGAAGAAGAGCGAGATCCCGAGCCCGATCAGCACCAGGAGGTCGAGGTGCACGAGCCGCCACGGTCGCCGCGGGTCGAAGAACGGCGCGAGGAACAGCAGGCAGAGCGGCAGCCACACGTACGGCGCGTTGACCTTCTGGGCGATGGCGTTCTCGTAGCCGCGCGCGAGCGGCGTCGAGACCTGAAAGTCGCGCCATGCCTCGTCGACTTGTCCGTCGCCATCCACGATCGCGTAGGCGACGAGCTCGCCGCCGTCGCGGTACTCGATCTGCCAGCGCAGTCCCCGGATGAGCGCCATCGGCTCGGCGTTCGGCGATTCGGCGAGCTCGGCGCGGATCGTCGGGTTGCGGCCGGCGATCGCGATCGCGTCGTCGGCAGTCACCGACCCGAGTCGCGCGTTCGCCGAATGCGGCGGCGTCAGAGGCGGCACGGGCTGACCACCGAACGGCGATTGCTCCGCAGGATCGTCCTGGGCGAACGCCGACGGGGCGAACATCAAGAGGGCGATCACGGCGACGCCGACGCACCTTCCTCGCCGCTTCATCAGCGCGCCACAGTAGCGATAGGGTGGCCGCGAACCGAGCTCGAGAGGAGCCGTGCGATGGGATTGATGGACAAGTTCAAGCAGGCGGCCGACGCGGCGCGGGCTCCCGGCCAGTCGCTGGCGAACATGGGCGGCCCCGCCGCCGCGGCCGAGCACGCGGCGAAGGTCAACCGGATCGGCCAGCAGGGAGTGCAGCAACCGGCCCTGCTCAAGGACCTGCGCGACACCGGTCGCAAGGATCCGCTCTCCGGAGGCGAGGACTGGGAGATCGACGTCGAGGTGCGGCCGGCGGGCGGAACGCCGTATTCCGCCACGTTCACGCAGCAGCTTCTGGCCGGAGCCGTCGACACCTACAGGGCGAAGATCGGCTCTGAGATCGTCGTGAAGGTCGACCCCGACGACCCGCAGTCGATGCTCATCTGGGGCTGAGCTCGCCGGCCCTCTGATCCAGTCGGCCCCGGGCGTGCGTAGTGCTCAGCGTGGGGGTCTCCCGAGCCAAGATCGCGGTCATCGGCACCGGCATCGCCGGCCTTACCGCTGCACGCCTACTCGACGCGACACACGACGTCACCGTCTATGAGTCCGACGACCGGATCGGCGGTCATACGAACACGATCCGGGTCGACGATCCGCGGGGCGAGCGCTGGGTGGACACCGGCTTCATCGTCCACAACGACCGCAACTACCCCCACTTCACGGCGCTCCTCGGCGAGCTCGGGATCGCCACGGACGAGGCCGAGATGGGGATGTCGATCGCGAGTGGAGACGGGCGCTTTGAGTTCGCCAACACCCGCAGGGGTCTGTTCGCGCAGCGCTCGAACCTGCTGCGGCCGAACTTCTGGCGGCTGATCCGCGACCAGCTTCGCTTCAACCGCGAGGTGCGGCCGCTGATCGGGCGCGCAGACGCGCCAACCGTCGGCGAGTTCCTGCGCGACTCCGGCTACTCGCGCTGGTTCTGCGAGCGGGCGATCGTCCCGGAGATCGCCGCCGTCTGGTCGGCCGATCCTGAGGCGATCTGGGAGTTCCCGCTCGGGTTCCTCGCCGAGTTCCTCGAAAACCACGGGCAGCTCCAGCTCAAGGGACGGCCGCAGTGGAAGACGATCACGGGCGGCTCGCGCATGTACGTCGAGCGTCTGGTCGAGCAGCTCGACGGCCGCGTGTTCGCCGGGGCTCCGGTGCGTTCGATCGAGCGGACGCCGGACGCGATCAAGGTGATCGCATCGGGCGTCGGCGCAGAGGCATACGACCAAGTTGTGGTGGCAACTCATTCCGACCAGGCGCTGGGGATGCTCGCGGCGCCGACGGCGGCGGAGCGCGAGGTGCTTGGCGCGATGCGCTACCAGGCAAACGATGCGGTGCTGCACACCGATGCTTCGCTGATGCCGAAGCGCCGGCGCGCCTGGGCGAGCTGGAACTTCCATCTCGACGACCCTGCTGCGCCGCCCGCGGAGCGCACCGCGGCGACGTACTGGATGAACAATCTCCAGCGCCTCGACGCCGAGCACGACTACTTCGTCAGCTTGAATTTGGACGATCGGATCGGAGAGGATTCGGTCATCGAGACGATCTCGTACGACCACCCCGTGATCACCCATGCCAGCGTCGCCGCGCAGGCGCGCTGGGGTGAGATCAGCGGTGCCGACCGGGTGCACTACTGCGGTGCCTACTGGCGCTGGGGCTTTCACGAGGACGGCTGCTGGAGCGCCATCCGCGCCTGCCAGCCGCTGCTGGCCGCCGCGGAGGTGAGCGTCCCCGACGATCTGGAGCTCGCAGCCTGATGGCCGCGTCCGCTCTGTATGAGGGAACGATTCGCCATCGGCGAGTCGACCCGGTCGAGCACTCCTTCAAGTACCCGATCTTTATGGCCTACCTGGACCTGGCCGAGCTCCCGGACATCCTCGACCCGCTGCCCGGCTGGTCGGCGACCAGGCCCGCGCTCGCCCGCTTTCGACGGTCCGACCACCTAGGTGATCCGCAGCGGCCGCTCGACGAGTGCGTGCGCGATCTCGTCGCGGCCGAGAGCGGCAGGCGCCCGACCGGGCCCGTGCGGATGCTGGCCAACCTGCGCTACTTCGGGCACTGCTTCAACCCCGTCAGCTTCTTCTTCTGCTTTGACGAGACGGGAGAGTCGGTCGAAGCCGTCCTCGCCGAGGTCAACAACACGCCGTGGGGCGAGAGCCACGCCTACGTCATCGGCGGCAGCGACTGCTCCCGGGTGATCCGCGGCCGCGTTGCGAAGGACTTCCACGTCTCGCCGCTGATGGGCATGGATCACGTCTATGAGTGGCGCACGACGATCCCCGGCGACGACCTGCAGGTCCACATCTCCAGCAGTCAGAACGACAAGCTCGCGTTCGACGCGACGCTCTCGCTCGAGCGCCGCGAGCTGGTGCCCGCAGTCACCTCGCGAATGCTGCTTCGCTATCCGGCCATGACCGCGCAGGTGGTCGCACGCATCTACTGGCAGGCGCTCAGGCTCCGGCTCAAGGGCGCCCCGTGGTTCGCGCACCCGGAGCGCTCGCCGTCATGAGGTCGAAGGTGGCTCGGCGCATCCTGTTCGCGGTTCTCTCCCGCCTGCAGGTTGGGCGCATCGAGGTGGTCGACGGTGAGCGCTTCCACGCTTTCGGACCGGCGGACGCCGAGCTGCGGGCGCGCGTCGAGGTCCATGACCCGCGGGCCTACCGCTGGACGTTGCGCGGGAGCACCGGACTCGGCGAGGGGTACGTCGAGGGCCTGTGGACCACCGACGACATCGTCGCGCTGATCCGCATCGGCGCCCGCACGATGCCCGCCTTCGATCGGTGGCGCCGCCCGTTTCGCCGGCCGCTGCTCGCGCTCCAGCGCCTGGGCCGGATGGTCCCGCGCAACACGCGCAGCGGTTCCGCCCGCAATATCTCCGCCCACTACGACCTGGGCAACGAGCTCTTCGCCGCCTTCCTCGACCAGCGCATGCAGTACTCGTGCGCGCGGTTCGACGACCCGAACGCGACGCTGGACGAGGCGCAGGTGGCGAAGCTCGAGGGAATCTGCGACGCGCTCGAACTCACATCCGACGACCATCTCCTCGAGATCGGTACCGGCTGGGGCGGGCTCGCGATCCACGCGGCGAAAACGCGCGGCTGCCGGGTGACGACCACGACGATCTCGCGCGAGCAGCATGCCTATGCGACCGAGCGAGTGCGCGAATCCGGACTCGCCGGCCAGGTCGAGGTGCTCCTGACCGACTACCGCGACCTCCGCGGCGTCTACGACAAGCTCGTCTCGATCGAGATGATCGAGGCGGTCGGCTGGCAGTACTTCCCCACGTTCTTCGACCGATGCTCCGCGCTGACCCGCCCGGGCGGCCTCTTCTTCCTGCAGGCGATCGTCATCGACGACGATGCGTATGAGGTCGAGAAGGCCTCGCGCAGCTTCGCCAACACCCACGTCTTCCCCGGCGGCTGCCTGCCGTCGGAGGCGCTGATCGAGGAGCTGGCCGGCGCCAGCTCGATGCCCGTTCACTCCGTCGAGGACATCACGGCGAGCTACGCGCGGACGCTCGAGCTCTGGCGCGAGCGCTTCAACGACGCGGCCCCGCGGCTGCGTTCGCTCGGGTACGACCGGCGGTTCGCACGCCTTTGGAACTTCTATCTAGCGTTCTCCGAGGCGGGGTTTCGCGAGCGGCGCATCCGCGACCTGCAGATGGTGCTTGCGAAGGCGGGCAGAACGACCGAAGGATCTGGACCGAACCGATGGCGATCGCGTACTCGCGAGCGGGCTCCGGCCCCGCACTAGTCCTGATCCACGGCCTCGGCGGGTCGCGGCGAATCTGGGAGCCGGTGATGGATCGGCTCGCGGCCGAGCGCGACGTGCTCGCCGTGGACATGCCCGGCTTCGGCGGATCGGATGTTCTTCCGGCGGGAGTTGCCCCGACTCCGGTCAACCTCGGCGCGGCGATCGCCGATCGCTGCGCGGAGCTGGGGCTCGACCGCTACCACCTCGCCGGCAACTCACTCGGCGGCTGGGCGGCGCTCGAGCTCGCCAAGACCGAGTCGGCTCTGAGCGTCTGCGCCATCTCCCCGGCTGGGCTCTGGCGCAACGCGCTCGGCCCACGCCGGCTCAACTCGCACGCGATCGCTCACCGGCTCGGGCCCTTGTTCCGCGGCTTGGTCGCCTCGCCCGGGATGCGGGCGAGGTTCCTGCGCACGACCGTGGGGCATCCTGAGCTGCTCAGCCCCGAAGAGGGCAGAGCCCTGATCGATGACTGGGTCGACGCGCCGGGCTATGACGATGCGAACGGCGAGATGCGCGCCCACGTTTTCTCCGACCCGGAGCTGGTCAAGGTCCCGACGACTATCGCCTGGGGAACTCTCGACCGCCTGGTCCGCCCTCCGCGACCCGAACGGATGCCACCCGGCGCGCGCTACCTGGAACTCGAGGGCGTTGGGCACACCCCCACCTGGGATGACCCGGAGCTCGTCGCGAAGCTCCTCCTCGACGCGAGCTCAGATCAGGCTTCGTCGGGCTCTTCCTCGCCCGGCCAGGCACCCGTCGCGTTGTAGAACGCGCGCCGCGCGAAATGGTCTGCCAGGCCACGGGTGAGGGAGAAGATCGCGCCCTGCGCCGCCAGCGCGATAGCGAGCTTCGGCAACTCGATCTCGCGGTCGCCGGCGTCCGGCGGCTCGCGGTCATCGACGAGGCCCCAGATCGAGTCGAACACGGTCCGGCCGAGAAAGCCTGCGATCAGACCGCTGATGATCGACACCGGGATAAAGAGAATCTTCGCCATTGACCTGAGCCTACCCGCGCGCCCCGGGGTGACGATCGGCAAGGCGAAGGTCAAGCGTGCAAAGCGCACCGCGACGGTGCCGTTCACCGCGACCGACGAGACGACCCCCGCGGCACAGCTGACGACAACGTGCTCGCTCGACGGGGCGGCGGCCACCCCGTGTGCATCGCCGGCGGCTAGGTCGGATTCAGGGTGATCTCGCCGCGGGGAACCTCGAACGCCGCGGCGAGCCGCTCACCCGGCAGGCGCTCGAGGACGCCGTCCACGAGCCACCACTCGGCCCGCAGGCGCGCGTCGTCGACGTCGCACACGACGTAGCCGTGGCTGGCGAGTTCACACCAATGCGCCGAGTCGAACGCGTCGATGAACGCGCGCTCGGCGGCCAGGATCGGCTCTGAGCGCGGCTCGACCTTGAGCTTTTCGTCGAGGTTCTGGGAGGTCATGCTCGGCGCCGTGATCTCAACGGCGGCAGGGTTGCCGCTGCCCGCGCCGAGGATCCCGGCGAGGCTGACGTGAATGTCGGCGCTGAGGACGACGACATCGTCGACCGACCGAAAGCGCTCGACGAGGGCACGACGCTCGACGTGGTAGCCGTCCCACTGATCCTCGTCCGGCCCCTCGCCGTCCTCGTCGATCAGCTTCAGCTTCACGAGCGCCGTCGCAAGCGGCTCCTGCGGATGATCGACCCACGTGCGGGTCATCACCGACGGCGAGCCGACGAGCCGCCAGCCGCCGAACGATGAGTCCAGCGCGCCCTCCAGCCATGCGCGCTGCTCGGCGCCGAGCATCGACCGGCCGGGATCGGTGGTCTCGGGGCCGGCGACGGGCTGATCGCGACGGCTGCGGATGTCGAGCAGGAGGATCTGCGCGAGCTCCCCGACGCGTACCTCGCGGAACACCCTCGAGAGATCGGCCGGATCGGGCGGCCGCGCCGGAATCCACTCCCAGCGTGCCTGGAAGGCGGCCCTGCGACGCTCCTCCCAGGGGCCGTGCTCGGCCTCGATGTGAGCATCGGCGCCGCCCGACCAGGCCCCGTCGGCGAGCTCGTGGTCGTCGAGGGTGGCGATCACGGGCAGCGAGTGGTGCAGCGCCTGGACATCCGGGTCGGAGCGGTACTGCGCATACCGCGTGCGGTACTCGTCGAGTGTGCGGCACTCGCCAAGCGGATCGAACGGGCGGCCGATGTCGGCACCGGGAGTCTGCGGTGGCGGGGGTGTGTTGGAGGCCTCGTAGATGTAGTCGCCGAGGTGCAGGACGAAGTCGAGGTCGCGGCGCTCCGCGATCCGGGCGTAGGCGTTGAAGAAGCCCGCGTTGAACTTCGCGCACGAGCAGAACGCGAACCGAAGCCTGGCTGCATCAGCGCCGGGCAGCGTCTTCGTCCGCGCGACCGGGGAGTGCTCGTCATCGCGGGCGAAGCCGTAGTAGTAGACGGTGTCCGGGTCGAGGCCGTCGACGTCGACCGCCACCGTGCGGTCGCGCTCGAGCGCGGCGACCGCCTCACCCTCGGAGACCAGGTCGTCGCCCTGCGGGTCGCGCGCCATCCACCAGCGCACCGTCACGTCACCGCGCCCACCGCTCACCCGCGTCCAGATGACCACCCGATCCGGCGTCGGATCCCCGCTCGCGACGCCGTGTCGAAATGACCCTGCGTCCATGCCTTCGCCTTTCTGTCTTTCCGTGATGGGCAGTGTCGGACTCGAACCGACGACCCCTCGCGTGTAAAGCGAGTGCTCTAGCCAACTGAGCTAACCGCCCCGCGGGATTGTGGCCTAATACGATCGCCAGCGCAGTCGATCTGGGAGTGAACCGATGAAGATGCGCGCGGCGGTGCTGGAGGAATTCGGCGAGCCCCTGGTGGTCCAGGAAGTGGACCTGATCGATCCGAAAGAGGGCGAGGCCCTGGTCCGTCTCGTCGCCTGCGGCGTCTGTCACACGGACCTCTACACGGCCTCAGGCGTCGACCCATCCGGGTACTCGCCCACGGTGCTCGGCCACGAGGGCGCCGGCGTCGTGGAGGCGGTCGGCCCCGGGGTGAAGGACCTCGAGGTGGGCGATCACGTCGTCACCCTGTTCAGCCCCCAGTGCGGCGAGTGCATCCATTGCGTCGACGACCGCACCAACCTCTGCCTCGCGATCCGCGAGCAGCAGAACAAGGGTTACCTGCCGGACGGCACGACGCGGCTGCAGCGCGACGGGGAGGAGATCCGCCACTTCATGGGCACCTCGACGTTCGCGGAGTACACGGTGATGCCGGAGATCGCGCTCGCGAAGGTCAACCCTGAGGCGCCGCTCGACCGCGCCTGCCTGTTCGCGTGCGGCCTTTCGACCGGCCTCGGCGCGGCAATGAACACCGCCAAGGTGCGGGAGGGCTCGACCTGCGTCGTCTTCGGCGCGGGGATGGTCGGCCTCGGAGCGGTGGCCGGGTGCCGCCTGCAGGGCGCGGAGCGGATCATCTGCGTCGACCTGTCGGAGGATCGGCTCGAGCTCGCCAAGGGCCAGGGCGCTACCGAGGTGCGGCTCGGCGGGGAGGACGTTGTCGATTGGGTCCTGTCCGAGACCGATGGCTTCGGCGCTGACTACACCTTCGAGGCGACGGGGAACGTCAAGGTGATGCGCCAGGCGGTTGAGTCGGCGCGGATGGGCTGGGGGCTGGCGACGATGGCCGGCGTCGCCGGCAAGGGCGAGACGCTCGACATCATCCCGCGGTACCTGATCACGGGTCGCCGGGTCGCCGGGTCGTCGTTCGGCGGGGTCAAGGGCCGCGACGGCGTGCCGAAGCTGGTCGATCGCTACATGGCCGGCGATATCGACGTCGATCCGTTCATCTCCCACCGGATCACGCTCGATGAGGTCAACCACGGCTTCGAGCTGATGGAGGCCCAGGACGGCATCCGCAGCGTGATCGAGTTCAGCTAAGAAAGGACGGAATTTGTGATCGTTCGCGTCGAGCAATCCGACTGGCTGTCGAACGCCTACCTCGTCTTCGACGAGCCGGGCGGCAAGGGGGTCCTCGTCGACTCCAACTCGGTCACCGATCCGCTCGCCGAGCTCGCCGAGCGCGAGGGGGTCGAGATCACACAGCTCCTTCTCACCCACCACCACTACGACCACGTCGTCGGCGCCCGAGCGCTCGCCGACCGCTTCGGTGCCCCGATCGTCGCCCACGAGATGACCGCGGACCTGATCGACGAGAGGGTCGACGAGACGTTCACAGACGGTGACGTGGTCGAGACCGGCAGCCTGCGCATCGAGGTGATTCACACCCCGGGCCACTGCGCCGATCACTGCGCCCTGGCGATCAACGGCACCGACGTGCTGACCGCCGACGTGATCTTCAAGGGCACCGTCGGCGGCACCCGCGCTCCCGGCGCCACCGGGTTCTCCGACCTCAAGCACTCGATCATGGAGCGGCTGATGAAGCTCCCGCCCGAGACCCGCATCCATCCCGGCCATCGCGAACCGTCGACGATCGGCGAGGAGTGGGAATCAAACCCGTTCGTGCGAATCTGGCGCGGCCTCGACGAGGAGGGCGCCGAGCCCGTCTCGATCGGCCCGGCCGACGCCGAGCGTCGCGACGAGGCCACGATGGTCCTCTGGGCGCCCGACTATGACGGTGGCAACAAGGCATGGGTCCGCTTCGCCGATGGCTCCGACGCAATCGTCGGCGGTTCTCAGGTCAAGCGCGAGGGTTAGAGTTCCAGCGTGGCGTGCAGGGGCGCCGCTGCGATCGGTGAGGCCGCAGGCCGAGGCGGAGTCCCGCCGCCGTTGAGGCGGCTTGTGAATAAGGAGAGAGAGATGCGTTTGACGGGTGGCAGGAAGCTGATCGTCCTGGCGGGATGCGTTGGCGCGCTGATCGCGCCCGCAGCTGCGCAGGCCGACATCGCGAGCGTCTTTGCCGGCGATGTGGCGTGCACGGTCCAGACCGACGGCGTGCGCTTCTGCGGCTCGACGTCCCCGCGCAGCACGAGCAAGGCCTTTGATGGCGTCCCCATCGACGTCAACGTGGCCTTCCCACCCGCGCCGGCGAGCGGCACCGACGGCAATTACCCGCTGGTGATGATGTTCCACGGCTACGGCGGCTCGAAGATTGGCCTCTCCGACATGCAGCACTGGCTCGACCAGGGCTACGCGACCTTCTCGATGAGCGATCGCGGCTTCCACGAGTCGTGCGGCTCGGCCGCGTCGAGGGCGGCTGATCCCAGCGGCTGCGCCACCGGATACATCCGGCTGATCGATAACCGCTACGAGGTCCGCGACGCGCAGGACTTCGCGGGCAAGCTCGCCGACGAGGGCCTTGTGGACGGCCAGAAGGTCGCTGCGATCGGCGGCTCCTATGGCGGCGGCATGTCGATGGCGCTCGGCGCGCTGAAGAACCGGATGGTCAATCCCGACTACAGCCTCGTCCCGTGGACCAGCCCCGGCGGCAAGCCGATGCAGATCGCGGCGGCCGCGCCGAACATCCCGTGGACCGACCTCGCGTACTCGCTCGCGCCCAACGGTGGCACGCTCGACTACGTCGCGGACGCGCCGTACTTCGGGATCAACGGCGATGCGCGCCTCGGGATCCAGAAGCAGTCGTTCGTCACCGGCCTGTACGTGTCCGGGCAGGCGACCGGGATTTACTCAACGCCTGGCACCGACCCGACGGCGGACGTCACGGCATGGCTCGCGCGCCTCGACCAGGGTGAGCCCTACGGCGACGACGTGAAGGCGATCGTCACCGAGCTCACCCAGCACCACTCGTCGTACTACATCGACCACTCGACGCCCCCGGCGCCGATGCTGATGTCGAGCGGGTTCACCGACGACCTCTTCCCGGCCGACGAGACAATCCGCTACTACAACCGGACCAAGACCCAGTACCCCGACGCCAATCTCGCGCTGTTCTTCGGCGACTTCGGGCACATGCGCGGGCAGAACAAGGCCGACGTCACCAAGGCGCTCGCCGACCGCATCGACTCGTGGTTCGCCTACTACGTCAAGGGTCAGGGCCAGGCTCCGCAGCAGGGTGTCGAGGCCTTCACCGAGACGTGCCCGGCGACGGCGCCCTCGGGCGGCCCGTACAACGCCCCCGACTGGGCGTCGATGGCCCCCGGCGAGATTCGCATGGATTCGAAGGCCAAGCAGACGATCGCCGCCGACTCGACGACCAACGGCCAGTTCGACCCCATCAGTGGCGGCCCCGCCTGCGCCACGGCCCCGTCGACCGACACACCGGGCGCGGCGGTCTACAAGCTCGACCCCGCCCCGGCCGGCGGCTACACGATGATGGGCGCGGCGACGGTGATCGCCAAGTTCACGCTCAGCGGCGAGACGTCGCAGGTGGCCGCGCGGCTGCTGGACGTGGCCCCCGACGGCACGGAGACCCTGGTCGACCGCGGCCTCTGGCGCCCGGCGAACGGCGGGCCGACCAAGCAGGTCTTCCAGCTGCATCCCAACGGATGGCAGTTCGCGGCCGGCCACGTGCCGAAGCTCGAGCTGACCGCCTCCGACTCCGGGTCGGGCGCGCTCTCGACCTACGGCCGCAAGTCCGACGGCCAGCAGCCGGTCGACGTCGCCGACCTCGAGCTCCGGATCCCGGTGCTCGAGAAGCCGGGGTCCCTGAACGGTCTCGTCGGCGCGCCGGCTCCGAAGGTGCTTCCGAAGGGCTATGAGCTCGCCGCCGAATTTGCGGCGCTCGGAAACGACACGCCGAAGCTCGCCAAGCGCAAGCTCAAGGTCAAGGGATCGAAGCTACTCGCGATGATCTCCTGCCCACCGACCTTCGCCGCCTGCCTCGACGGCAAGGTGACGGTCACCTCTGCGAAAGCAACACACAAGGCGCCTCAACAGCGGCGCGGCTCGGCTACGCCTCACAAGGCATTCAAGGTTGCCAAGGGCGAGTTCAAGAAGATCGCCGGCGGCAAGACCAAGAAGGTGAAGCTGAAGCTGACCCACAAGGCCCGCAAGTACTTCGCCGAGAAGAAGAAGCTGCCGGTCTCCGTGGCGGTCTCGACATCTCAGACCGAGGCGGCGACGAGCGGCACGGGCAGGGCCGTCCGCAAGCGCAAGTAACCCGAACGCTCAGCCGAAGTCGAAGCCGACCGCCACGGATTTCGCGACCTCGGACGCAAGCCCCTGGACTGAGCGCACGGGCTTGTGGTGGTGGGGCACCTCGAGCTGAATCACGTTCGAGCGGTCGGCGTCGCGGTGCGGCTCGTGGCGATGGCCGCCGCCCCCGCCGCCCCCTCCCGCGGACGGCGATCCTGAGCCGCATGACCTGATCGCGGCCGCGAAGAGCTTGGCCCGCAGCGCGTAGCCCTCGGGCGTCGGATGGACGCCGTCTGAGATCAGCAGCGACGGGCCGGCCTGCACGCGGGCGTGCCAGTCCACCAGCGCGACGTTGCCGTCGGCGGCCGCGAAGGAGGTGACGGCCTGGTTGAGACCGTTGACCGGGACGCCGTTGAGCGGTGGCCGGTTGAGCGTGGCGATGACCATGCAGCGCGAGCCGGCGATCTGGCGGGCGGACGTGAGGTCCGAGGCGAGAGCATCCGGGTTGGCGGGATCGTCGTTGGTGCCGAGGTCGAAGACGACGACATCGGGGTTCGCCGCCATCTTCGACTGCAGGATCGGCAGGGCGACGCTGCTAGGGCGACCGATCTCGCTGTCGTCGTCGATCGTGACGCCGTCGAGCTCGGAGCGCAGGTACGGAACGGTGCCCACGCCGAGGCTGTCGCCCACGTAGGCGACCGATGCGTTCGCGGCTGTGGGGAGCGCCAGGGCGGCGAGGGTTACGGCGATCCCGAGGAAGCGGCCGGCCATGTCGAAATTGTGGCGGGCGGGCGCCCGAACCTTCGCGCGAGGACCAGCGAGACCTCGAAGAGCACGTACAGCGGGGCCATCGACAGGAGCATCGTCACCGGGTCGGTGCCCGGCAGGAGCATGGCCAGGACCGCGGTCACGAGGACGGCGTAGCGGCGGTTCGAGGCCAGCTGCTCAGGCGTGATGATCGCGAGACGCGTCACGGCGATCGTGCCCACGGGGATCTGAAAGAGGATGCCGACGGCCATCATCGTCGTGATCACGAACCCGTAGTACTCGCTGCCGCGGATCTGGATGTTGAACTGGTCGGCGTTGAAGCCGAGCAGGAAGTTGAGGGCCGCGGGCATGATCACGAAGTAGGCGAAGACCGCTCCGGCCACGAACAGGACGGGGACCATCAGCAGGAGCGGCAGCACCACGCGGCGCTCGCCCGGCTTGAAGGCGGGCAGGATGAACGAGTAGGCCTCGTAGAGGATCACCGGCAGCGCGAGCAGGATCCCGGCGTAGAACGCGAGCTTCATCGTCGTGAAGAAGGGCTCGGTCACGCCGAACGTGATCGGCTCGCGCCCGTTCGGCAGCGGCCCGTTGGCGATGGCGAGCAGGAGGTCGTTCTGCCAGAAGCAGAGACCGACCGCGACTGCGAGCGCGCACGCGGAGACGATGATCCGCGTGCGCAGCTCGTCGAGGTGGTCGACCAGGCTGAGCTCGTCAGCGTGGTGAGGTTGGCTGGCCCGAAGCAAGGCGTGGGGCCTCTTCGTCCTTATCGTCGTTATCGCCTGAGATCGAGTCCTTGAACTCGCGGAATCCCTTGCCCGCCGACTTGCCCAGCTCGGGCAGCTTCGACGGTCCGAAGATCACGAGGGCGATGATCAGCACGATCGCCAGTTCCATTGGTCCGATGTTCGGCATTGGTCTTTCTCTCGTTTCCGTCGAGGCCCGAGTTACTGGACCTCGACCGTCGCTTTCATGAATGGGTGGTAACGGCAGTAGTAGGTGAACTCACCCGGCTTGCTCAGGGTCACTGAGGCGCTGTCGCCCTGGTCGACATCGCCGGTGTCGAAGGAGCCGTCGTCAGCTGTCGCGGTGTGCGTGGTGTCGTCCGAGTTCGTGAACGTGACCTTCGTGCCGGCCGTGACCTGGATGACCTCCGGCTTGAACTTGTAGTCGGCGATCGCGACCTTGTCGGTCTTCTCCGCGGTTGAGGCTGCCGGCGTGGCTGCTGTCGTGGACGCAGCGGTGGCGCTCTGGGCGTCGCCTCCGCCTCCGCACGCGGCGACGCCCACCGAGAGCGCCGCCGCGGCGAGGAGCGTCCGTGCTCCATGCGCGGTCATGACTTGACGAAGGGCTGGACGGCCTTGAGGACCTCGTCCATCGTCAGCGTCGGGTCGAACGCGTCGGGCGCTGGATCCTCGCCGGCGGCGAACCGGATGGTCGCCGCGTGGCGCGCCTCGACCTGGACGATGCCGCCCGCGGTGGCGAGCAGGTCCTTCGACTGGATCATCGGGGCGGCGCCGTTGTAGGCGCTCACGCCGGTGTCCTCGAACGTGATCGCCAGCGGGATCAGCTTGTCGGCGCTGGTGAACGCGTCGCCGAAGTCGACCCCGGGGGCCTTCACGGGCTTGCCGCCCATGTCCTTGATGGTCGTCATCAGCGCGTCGACGTGCTGCTGCTCCTCGTCACCGAACGTCTTCACGTATCCGGCGACCTCCGAGCTCAGCCCCGGAGTCTTTGCGGCGCCCTGATAGAAGGCCGCCTCGAGGTACTCGAGCGTCAGCGCGTAGTTGAGGATGTCGATGTCACCGCCCGCGCTCTGCGCGAACGCCTTGCGCACGAGCGGTCCTGCCGCGGCGGCTCCGTAGAGCGCACCGGCGGCGAGGACGCCGCGCATCAAAAACGTACTGCGATTGAGGTTCTCGACCTCGATCTTTGCCAGGTTCTCATTCATTTTCAGGCTCCTTTTCTGGTGTCCCGGCCGTTACGAGATGAACGGCTGGACGGCGTCGAGGACCGTGCTCATGTCCGCGCCCTGGGCGAACGCGCCATCGGGCGTCGGCTCCTGGCCGGTGAGTACGTTGAGGACGGCCGCGTGGCGACCCTCGACCGAGTGGATTGAGAGCGCCGCTGCGAGAACGTCCGGGCTCTCGATCGCGGCAGCCTGACCGAGGTACGCGGCGGCGCCGAGGTTCTCGACGGTCGCCGCGAGCTTGAGGACCGACTTGGCGTCCTTCAGCGGGAAGCTCGCCTTCGGCATCGGGGCAACGGGGCCACCGAGCTGCTTCGCCGTCGCTGTGAGCGCGTCGACGTGCTGCTGCTCGGTCTTCGCGATCGCCTGGATCAGCGCGAGGTCGTCGCCCTTGAACAGGCCGCTCTTGGCGACGTCGTTATAGAAGGCGGTCTCGAGGTACTCGAGCGTCAGCGCGTAGTTGACGATCCCGAGGTCGCCCTCGCCGAACTGTGACGAGGCGGCGGTGTCGCCACCCATCGTGCTCGACGTGCCGGCAGCGGTCGAGGACGTGCTGTCGTCGCCTCCGCAGGCAGCCAGGAACGCGGCTGCCGAGCCGGTACCGCCGGTGAGGAGGAAGAACTTGCGGCGCGAGACGGGGTCCTTGGTGACCCGCTCGATGGCGCTCGTCTTCCTGCGAGTGGAAGTGCTCATTGATGAACTCCCATGCGTTGTCGTTAGCGGGAGGCGGGTCGCTCCCCCGTCGGCCCCTACTAACGCGAGGCCGGGGGCGCTGGATCAGAAGTCGCGAAGCTGGGCGGGCTTCAGTGCGTCGGCAAGCCGCTCGGCGAGCCAGAGATCGCACATCCAGCTGCTGCGGTTGTCCCGGCGCTCGACGACGATCCCGCCGTCGCCTGCCGCGGACGTTGACGCCGTGCCAGAGCGGCGAGGGTGTGAGCTTGCCGACGACGGCGTCGACCGCCGCTGGGGCGCCGGATCCCGGGCGCAGTTTTCCCTCGCGGTTGCCGATCTTGAAGGTGGGGTAGGTGCCGGCGACCTCGGTGGTCGTCTGAGACGCGAGCCGGAGGCGGACGTTACGGCCGTGTCGTTGGCCCTCGTACGTGGCGGCGCCGGTGATCTGCTTCTGCGCTCCCCCGCCGGGAACCCGGGGGGTCGCGTGGACCTCGGGCACCTCCGTCATCGTCAGCCCGAGCGGCTTCATCGTGGGCTCCGAAAGCTCGTAGACGGGAGCGAGGCTGCCGCTCGAGCTCACGAGCTTCGACAGCATGTAGCCGGCGTAGCCGATGATCATCGGGACGAACAGGTACAGCGTCCAGTACGTCTGAAAGAGCTGCCAGGGGATTACCGCGCAGCCGATCAGAATCATCAGGATCCCGCCGCCCGAGATCGAGTCGCGGCCGATCTGCCAGGTCGCCGCGGTGGCGTCGGTGACGGCCTGCTCGTCGATCGGGCCGACGGCGAGCGCGGCGAGGAGGGACGGCGAGTTCGCGGTTGTGGGATCGGTGACCGCGGAGACGGGACCGGTCGCCTCGGCCTTCGATCGCTGCTCGGCGGTGTCGAGGTCGCGCCGCTGAACGCGCAGCAGCACGAAGACGAAGCCGAAGATGATCGCGAAGATCGCGATGTAGAGCCCGGTCGGGTTCGCCGTGTTCTGCCCGAACGCGAGCGCGAGCACCGCCACGAGGACCATCACGACGATCACGCCGCCGACGCCGAGGAGGCGTGAGCGCCTGAAGTCGCGCTTGAGCGAGTCGTCGGTTGTCGGGCTCATCGCGGGCACGCTACCGTCGAGCGATGGACCTCGAACTCGACGGCAGGGTTGCGCTGGTGCTGGGCGCGAGCAAGGGGATCGGGCGCGGGATCGCGGAGGCGCTCGCGCGTGAGGGCGCCCGGGTGGCGATCGCGAGCCGGTCGCTCGAGCGGGTTGCGCAAACGGCGGGCGAGATTGAGGGCGACGTAATCGCCTTCGAGGCGGAGACCGCCGACCTCGACGGTCTCGCAAAGCTGCCCGCCGCGGTGACCGAGCAGCTCGGGCCCGTGGAGATCCTCATCACGAACACCGGCGGGCCACCGATGGGACTGGCGCTGGACGCCGATCTCGACGAGTGGCGACGGGCGTATGAGTCGCTGATGCTGGCGCCGCGCGTGCTGGTCGAGGCGGTACTGCCCGGGATGCGCGAGCGCGGCTGGGGGCGAATCGTGAACGTGGGCTCCAGCTCGACGCGTGAGCCGATCGAGGGCCTGGCGCTGTCGAACGTGCACCGTCCGGGCCTGATCGGCTTCTTCAAGACGCTGTCGCGCGAGGTCGCCGCCGACGGGGTGACGATCAACGACATCGCCACCGGCCGCTTTGCGACCGATCGGCTCGCGTCCAACTGGGGCGGGCACGAGCAGATGGAACAGGGGGCGGTCCAGGGGATCCCGGCGGGCCGGCTCGGCGACCCCGCCGAGTACGGCGACCTGGTCGCGTTCCTGGCCTCCGGCCGCGCCGGCTACATCACCGGCAACTCGATCGCCATCGACGGCGGCCTGCTGCGCTCGGTCTGAGCTACGTGGCCGCCGCTTTGGCCGCTGTGTCCTCGGGCGGACCCACCGCGTGGAGCTGGCCGCGGCGTGCCTTCACCGTGACCCAGATCGCCCCGATCAGGAACATGCCCACGCTCAGCAGCTGAGCCTGGGTGAGCCCGAGCGCGACGTCGTCGTTGCGGCGGATGAACTCGATGAGGAACCGCTCGGTGCCGGCAAGCATCAGATAGAGCGCGAAGAGCAGGCCCGGCTGGTAGCGGTTGCGCAGGCGCCAGAGCGCGTAGGCGACGAGCCCCATCGTGAGCGTCTCGTAGATCGGCGTCGGGTGCACCGTGACGTCGGTCGGGACCGTGCCGTTCGGATAGGCCATCGCCCACGGCCCGTCCCACGGGATCCCGTAGTCGCCGTCGCCGGAGAGCTGGCAGCCGATTCGCCCGACCGCGTAGCCGATCGCCAGCGCCGGCGCGCAGATGTCGAGCAGCGTGAGGTTGAGCATCTTGCGCCACCGCGCCCAGAGCAGAACCCCGATCGCGCCGCCGATCGCGCCGCCGTACCAGACGAGCCCGGCGCCCGAGAAGAGGTTGCCGATGAGGTCGTTCTTGACGTCGCTGTAGTTCTCGATGATGAAGTCGAGCCGCGACCCGACGATCCCGCCGACCAGCGCGGCGAAGATCATCTCGTAGGCCCAGTCGACCGGCTTGTCGAGCTCCTTCAGCCGCTTCGCGATGACGAGCCCGGCGGAGATGAACCCGAACGCGAACATGATCCCGAAGGTCTGCAGCGTGACCGGGCCGATGTGGATCTCGGGTTGCATCTGAAGTAGCCCCGACGGGACTCGAACCCGTGTCGCTCGGCTTGAAAAGCCGGCATCTTTACCACTAGACCACGGGGCCGTGGCGGGCTAAGTCTAGGGAGCGATCATTCGCAGGTTTGGCACGGTTTCGCGCAGACATGTCACCTCGTCTCCGCGACGATCCAGCGATGCCAGCGCGCATGAAATGGGAGCGCGACGAGGCTCGCCGACTGCGGCGTGAGCATGGGATGAAGCTCTGTGCAATCGCCGTGCGTCTCGGCGTTGCACTTGGGACCGTTCACGGCTGGACCAAGGACATCGAGCTGACCGAGGCTCAGCAGATGCGAAACCGGGGCGGGCCAATCGGGGCGCGGTCCGCCTCGCACACCGCGCGAATCGCAAGCGCCTGGTCAAGCGGGAGCATCAACGGGGCGGACGGGAACGTGCGCATTGGGGAGACCCGCTCCATCAGGCCGTGTGAAGCGCAGCACCGGCCTCGTCCAGCACATCTTCGGCGCGATTCAGGAGTACGCGGGCTTCGAGGAGCCGCGGTGGCTCGACGGGCCGCCTCGACGGGCCGCTCGCGACTTGGAGCCACGCCCGCGGCCGACCGCGTGCTCGAGCTCTGAGACGGCGGCGCGGAACAGCCCGCCGAGTTCGCCCGCGTTGGGGAGCGCGGCCGGGTCGACGTAAGCGGAGAAGTGGAGTGAGTCGCGATAGGTGAGCACGCCGATCGCGATCGCGTGGCCGTCGGAGTTCGGGATCACCGGGTAGATCGCGTCGACCTGGGCGCCGGCGGCGTAGAGCGGGACGCGCGGGCCGGGCACGTTCGAGACCGCGAGGTTGTACATCCGCGGGCTGGCAGCCAGGCGCGCCGCGCGCTCCTTGAGAAAGCCGGGCAGCTGAACCATCGAGCGCAGCAGCGCATCCGATCCGGCGATCCGGCCCGAGCGCTTGAGCTCGCCAACTCGCTCCTTGACGAGGTCGAGACGCTGGCTCGCGTCCGGCTCCTCCACGGGCAGATCCACGAAGGCGAACGTGATCCGGTTGCCGTCGGCGCCGGCGTCGGCGCCGCCGCGCACGCTGACGGGCACCATCGCGCGCAGCGGGATCGGCTCGGTGTCGCACGTCGCGGCAAAGCGGCGCAGCGCCCCAGCGACCACGGCGAGGACGACATCGTTGAGCTTCGCTTCGCGTGCTCGCTTGATCCTGTCGAGGCGGGCGAGCGTGACCTTTTCGGTCACAAGCGCCCGACTTGGACCGATCTCGCGGTTGAGGAACGAGGGTGGCGCCGGGTTGATCACATCCTCGGCCAGCGACAACGCAGCTCGTCGCACCGACTCCGCCACGCGCAGCGTCGAGCGCGGGCGCATTCCCATCGAGGCGATCCTCCGTGCCGCTCTGAACTGCTCGATGGCACCGTCCGCGACGGCATCGACGGCCAGTCGCAGCGGCGCATCGAGCGGCTCAGGCTCCCAGTCCCCGGACTTCGGCAGCGCCGCATCCGGCGCCAGATCGAAGAGCAAAGTCCCCAGCTCCACCGCGGCGATGCCGTCGACCATCGCGTGGTGGACCTTCCCCAGCAAGGCGGCCTTGCCGGGACCGGCGCGGGGGACGACGACGATCTCCCAAAGAGGCTTTGAGCGGTCGAGCTGCTGAGAGAGAAAGCCGCCGACCAGTGCCTCCAGATCGCGCCGTCCCCCAACCGGCGAAGGCTCGACGACCAGGTGCCGGTCAAGCCGGAACTCCGGGTCGTCGACCCACATCGGCTCACCGAGCGGCGCGGGAGCCACCACCTGGCGGAAGCGCGGCGCCAGATGAAGGCGTGCCGCGATCCGCTCGCTGAGCCTGTCGGGATCGAGCTCCCCTACCCCGAGGGGAAGCTCGAGAGTTGCCATCCACCCGACGTGCATATGTGCACTCGGCGTCTCCACTCGGAGGAACGAAGTGTCGAGCGTCGAGAGCCTCTGCATATGAGTCAAGGATGCGGACCGCGCGCGCCGCTATGTCTCGACCGATGTCGGAAATCGGCCCGCCGCGGTTAGCCGCGCGGTCGAACCAGGCCTAGCTGAGCAACGACTCGAGCAGTGCCTTCTGCGCGTGCAGGCGGTTCTCGGCCTGATCCCAAACCGCCGAGCGCTCCCCGTAAAGGGCCGCCGCAGAAATCTCCTCGCCCGGATGCGCCGGCAGGCAGTGCATGAAGATCGCCCGGTCCGCCGCCACCTCGAGCAGCCCCTCGTTGAGCTGGTACGGCGCGAGCAGCCGCCGCTTTTCCTCCGCCTCGGTGTCGCCCATGCTGAACCACACGTCCGTGTAGAGAGCGTCGGCGCCGGCTGCCGCCTCGCGAACGTCGTTGGTGACCAGCGCCGCGAGCCCCGGCTCGAGCTCATAGCCGGGTGGCGTGGCCACCCGCACATCGACGCCGGCCGTACGCCCGAGGATCGCCAGCGAGCGGGCAACGTTGTTGCCATCCCCAACGTAGGCGACCCTCAACCCGTCGAGCTCGCCGAACCGCTCGCGCAGCGTCAGCAGGTCGGCGAGGGCCTGGCACGGATGGTGAAGTGGCGTCAGCGCGTTGATCACCGGCACCGACGACGTCGCGGCCAGCTCCTGCACCGTCCCGTGGGAGGCCGAGCGGATCACGATCGCGTGCAGATACCGCGACAGGACCCGGGCCGTGTCTGCAATCGACTCCCCGCGGCCAAGCTGCAGCTCATCCGCTCGAAGCGGCAGCGGGTGTCCGCCGAGCTCGCTCACGCCGACCTGAAACGAAACCCGTGTCCGCGTCGACGGCATCTCGAAGAAGAGGGCGACGGTCCGCCCCGCCAGCGCGTCGGCGCCCAGGCCATCGTCGCGAGCCCCCTTGAGCTCGGCCGCGCGCGCCAGCAGCGCGTCGAGCGCCGGCGCATCGAGCTCTTCACCGGTGAGCAGGTGTCCAGGCCGGTCGTTCAAGGCGGGCATTCTATGGACGGCATGGAGCTCGGCGCGCTCACCTGGAACCTCTTCCACGGCCGCGACCATCCGCCGAACCCGGATCTGTTCACCTGGCGCTCGCGCCTTTTCCGCAAACCGGAGCAGGACGGCGAGCACTGGCAGGTCAACCGTGACCTGTTCGACGAGTTCGCAACGGTCCTCGCAAGCGCGGATTGGGACGTCGCCCTTCTGCAGGAGTGCCCGCCGCGCTGGGGCGCAGCGCTCGCCGACGCCTGCGGTGCCTCCGGCCACGCGGTCACGACCTCCCGCAACTCGTTCGGCTGGCTGCGCACGGCGCTCGCACGCATCAACCCCGACCTGATCGCCTCGAACGAGGGCGGGTCCAATCTCACCCTCGTGCGCGGCGAGATCGCCGACCGCATCGAACTCGTCCTGACCTCCGGCCCCAAGCCCGAGCGGCGCGTGATGGCCTTTACCCGCGCCCGTCTCGGCGCCGAGCGCCTCGAGCTCTGTGTCGCCAATCTGCACGCGAGCGCCGGCGCGGGCCGGCGCGCGGTGGCGGAGCGCGAGGTGCTCACCGCCGCCGGCCGGGCCATCGAGTGGGCCGGGTCCACCCCGCTCATCCTCGGCGGCGACCTCAATCTCCGCCCCGCCGAGACGAATGTCTACGAGACCCTTGCGGAGCGCTACGGGCTCGTGGGCGTCACGGCACCCGACGCGCTCGACCACCTGCTCACCCGCGGTCTTGAGCCCGCCGGCAGGCCCGAGCAATGGTCGCCCGAGCGGCGCGAGGTCACGAGTCAGGGCCTTGCGATCCGCCTTTCGGACCACGCGCCGGTCGAGGCTCGCTTCGCAACGTGAGATAGTCCGGGTCGACCCAGCTTTCGATAGCGAGGAGACAACGTGGCGACCAGTTCCGGGGGATCCAAGAAGTCCAGTTCCAGCGGTCGTAAGCGGACGGCGGCAAAGCCCAAGCCAAAGCGCGCGGCGGCGACACGATCGAGCGCGAGCCGGGCCTCGTCGAGCCGTTCGTCCGCGAGCCGCTCTTCGTCGAGCCGCGCCCGCGCGAGCCGTGCATCGGCTGGCCGCTCCGACAAGAGCGTGCAGGCGTTCCGCGATGCCCTTGAGCGCAGCCGGGGCGCGCTCGAGTCCAACGTCAACGTCTCACGGGACCGCATTCAGGAAGTGGTCGACGACGCGGTCAAGCGTGGGCGCATGACCCGGGGCGACGCCGACAAGCTCGTCTCGAACCTCGTCAGCCGCAGCCGCAAGGCCACCGACGACCTGATCAAGGAGCTGGAGAAGCTGCTCGACCAGGCGCGCAAGCAGGTCGACACGCGCACCTCGTCGACACGCAAGCAGGCCAAGAGCACCGCCGACCGCGTGGGGCGCGCTGCTCGGGATGCCGCCGAGCGGCCGCTGGCGGAGGCCGACAAGCTGCGCCGGCGCGCCGGAGTCCCGGGCCCGCCGATCACGGCCTACGACCAGCTCACGGCCCCGCAGGTCAAGACGCGCCTGAAGGACCTAACCAAGGCCGACCTCCGCAAGGTCCGCACCCAAGAGAAGAACGGCAAGGCACGCAAGAGCATCCTCGACGCGATCGAAAAGCAGCTGGCCTAGCCGAAGGGCCCTAACCTCGGCGGTCCGATGGAGATCGCCGAGACCAAACCGAGAAGCGGTCAGGAGCTCGAGCTCGACGTCGACGCGCTCGCCCAGGGTGGGCGCGGCATCGCGCGCTTAAACGGTTACGTCGTCTTCGTCACCGGCGCCCTCCCAGGCGACCGCGTCCGCGTCCGCCTGACCAAGACCAAGCGCGCCTACGCGGAGGGCCGCGCCGTCGAGCTGATCACGCCGAGCGCCGACCGGATCCCCGACACGTGCGTCCATGAGGGCGAGCCGTGCCCGGGGGCCCCGTGGCAGGGGCTGCCCTACGAGCGCCAGCTCGCCGAGAAGGCCGCGCAGGTCGACGACGCGCTGCGCCGCCTGGGCAAGCTCGACGGCTATGAGCTCGAGCCAATCGAGCCGGCAATCGATCAGTGGCGCTACCGCAACAAGGCGGAGTACTCGTTCGGCGAGCGCTCCGACACGATCGCCCTCGGCTTTCACCGCCGCGGCAGCTGGTCGGAAATCGTCGACGTCGACGACTGCCACCTCGCCTCCGAGGCCAACAACGCCGCCCGCAACGCCGTGCGCAGGTGGGCGCACGACAGCGGCCTCACTGCTTACGACAGTCGCCGTGACACCGGGACGCTGCGCAACCTCGTTGTCCGCGAGGGGCGACGCACCGGACAGATCCAGACCCGGCTCGTCACCGCCCCCGACGAGATCCCGCAGCCGCCGGTCGACCTCCACACCGTGATCGAGGGCCTCTCGGGAGGCACGGACGGGCCAACCGGCGTGCTCGGCTCTGAACACCTGACCGAGGAGCTCTGCGGCCTGCGCTTCCGCGTCTCCCACACCGCCTTCATGCAGACGAATACCGAGATGGCCGAGCGCCTCTATGCGATCGCCGGCGACTTCGCCCAGCTCTCCGGTACCGAGCGCCTCTTCGACCTCTTCTGCGGGATTGGCACGATCGGGCTCTCGCTCGCCTCGCGCGCCGGGGAGGTCTGGGGCCTCGAGAGCGTGCCCGAGGCCGTCGGCGACGCGGAGGTCAACGCGGCCGAGAACGAGATCTCCAACGCGCGGTTCGTCTGCGCCGACGCCCGCCTCGGCATCGCGCCCCTACTGGAGCGCGCCGGGCGGCCCGATGTCGTGGTGGTCGATCCGCCCCGTTCAGGCCTCTCGAAGAAGATCGTCCGTCGGTTGCTCGAGACCGATGCGCCGCGCATCGTCTACGTCTCCTGCAACCCGACCACGCTCGCGCCGAACGCGGCTCAGATCGTCGAAGCGGGTTATACGCTGCGGCGCGTGAAGCCCGTCGACATGTTCCCGCAGACGCCTCACGTCGAGGCCGTCGCCGTCTTCGAGCGATGAGCGATCGCGGATTCGGCGTCGCCGCCGGGCTTGACCGGGACGTCGCGAGGCCCCTGGCCGAGCGCTGCGCGCAGCTCGGCTACGGCTCGATGTGGTCGAACGACCACCCGGGCGCCCTCGGGCTGGAAACGCTGGAGGTCTTCGGCGAGGCGGCGCCCGAGCTCGACCTCGGCGTCGCCGTGATGGCGCTCGACCGCCACTCGCCCGCAGACATCGCCGGGCACATCGATCGCATCGGCATTGACCGCTCACGGCTGTGGCTCGGCGTCGGCGCGGGCTTCGGCAAGAAGCCGCTGACGACGATGCGCGAGGCGATCGGCGAGCTGCGCTCGGAGCTCGACGGCGTGCGGATCGTCCTCGCCGCGATGGGACCGAAGATGTGTCACCTCGCCGGTGCGGAGTACGACGGCGTGTTCTTCAACTGGATGACGCCCGAGTTCGCCGCCTCCGCGCGAGAGCACGTGGAGGCCGGCGCCTCCGAGGCTGGCCGCGCGGCGCCGCCGATATTCGGCTACGTGCGGACGGCAGTGGGCAGCGACGCCTCCGAGCGGCTCGCCAAGGAGGAGTCGTTCTACCGCGATCTACATGACGGCTACCGCAACCACTTCGACCGCCTCGGCGAGCCCGAGGGCACGGTCGGCGTCGCCGCCCCGGATCGCGAGTCGGCGCAGACCGCGTTGGCCGCCTACGACGAGGTCCTCGACGTACCGGTCGTCCGCGGCCTCGCCAGCGCCAACGTCGAGGGCATGACCGCGGTCGCCGAAGCCGCTGCCCCGTGAAGCGCGCGTTAGCGGTCGCCGCCGCGCTGCTTGGCGTTGTTGCTGCGACGGCTACAGCCGCCCCCAAGCCCCCACTGAGCCACGACGGCCGCTGGCTGACGGACCGCGACGGCCGCGTGGTGATCCTCCACGGCCTGAACATGGTCTACAAGGTCGGCTCCTACCGGCCGGCGGACTCGGGCTTCGGTGCCGACGACGCGCGCTGGCTGCGGCGCAACGGCTTCAACACGATCCGGCTCGGGATCATCTACAAGGGTCTCGAGCCGAACCCGCCGTCGGCATCAGGCGCGGCCCCCTACGACGACGCCTACCTGCGCAGCGTCGCCCGAACCGAGTCGGTGCTCGCCAAGCAGCGGATCTTCACGCTGCTCGACTTCCACCAGGACCTCTACAACGAGCGCTTCCAGGGTGAGGGCTGGCCCGACTGGCAGGTGCTCGACGATGGCCAGCCGTCAGAGCCGCAGGTCGGATTCCCCGGCAACTACATCGTCAACCAGGGCCTCAACCGAGCCTTCGACAACTTCTGGGCCGATGCCCAGGCCGGCGGGCGGGGCCTGCAGGAGTCCTACGCCGCGGCCTGGCAGCACGTCGCCGATGATTTCGCCAACAGCCCGTACGTGTTCGGCTACGACCTGCTCAACGAGCCCTGGCCGGGATCCGCGTTCAGCTCGGACGGCTGCGCCAACACCAGCGGTTGCGCCACCTTCGACGCCACGACCCTCGCGCCGTTTTACGCCAAGGTCTTCAGCGCGATTCGGGCCGTCGACCCCGCGACGCTCATCTTCTACGAGCCGCTGGTGACCTTCAACTTTGGCGCCGACACTCAGCTCCCCGACACTGGCGATGCCTCGAGCGGCATGTCCTTCCACGTGTATTGCCTGCCGGGCTCGCTCGGCGGTCCAGGCTCCGGCCCCGCCTGCGAGCCGCTCGAGGATCTGCCGTTGGCCAACGCCGACAAGCGTGCGGCCACCACGGGCGACGTGCCGCTGCTGAGCGAGTTCGGCGCCACCGACGACCTCGAGACGATCGGGCGCGTCGTCCGGCTTGCCGACGCGCACATGGTCTCCTGGCAGGAGTGGCACTACTGCGAGTGCGCCGACCCGACCACGTCAGGTACCGGCGTGCAGTCGCTCGTGGTCGATGCTCACAAACCGCCAACCGGCGACAACGTCAAGCGCGCGAAGCTCGCCGTGCTCGCGCGCCCCTATCCGCGCGCCGTGGCGGGAACGCCAACCGGGTACGGCTTCGACCCGGCGACCAAGCGCTTTCACCTCGAGTACTCCGCCAAGGCGCCGGACGGCAAGCCGCTATCGCGCGCCCAGCTGACCGAGGTCTTCCTCCCCCGCATCCAGTACCCGCACGGCCACTACGAGGTCCACGTCCAGGGCGCTGAGGTCGTCTCGGACCGCCGCGCGAAGGTTCTGCGACTGAAGCGCGACCGCGGTGCGAAGACCGTCGCGCTCACGGTTCTCCCGGCCGAGCGCCAGAACTAATACGGCGGTAGGTCCTCGTACCAGTCGCCGAGGGCTCGAAACGCCTTCCAGAAGTCGCGTTTTGACTCCTCGGAGTCGAGCGAGTCGTCGATGTCGGGCACGTAGAGCACGTCGATCGACGGGGTCAGCTTGCGGATCTCACCCGGGACCGGTTCGAGCTCGCGCGCCATCGGAATCTGCAGGTCGTTGATCGTCTCGACCGCGCGCTCGCCCATCACCACGACGCAGCGCGGCTGGACGATGGCCATCTCCTCCACGAGCCGCTCGATGCACTCGGCTGCGGCGAGGTCGGGGTCGGACACTGGACACTTCACGCAGAGCGTCCCGTACACGGCCAGCGGGTCGATCCCGAGCCGCTTGAAGCTCTTCATCAGCGCGTTGCCGGAGCGGCCGTAGAAGGCGACCCCCTCCTCGATCTCGGCGACGGTCGGCGCGAACTTCACCAGCATCACGTCGGCCTGCGGGTGACCCGAGCCGAGCACCGGCATCAGGTTTCCGCGCGGACAGTGAGAGCACTCCTGGAGGCGGTGCGTCAGCGAGTTGAGCTCGCGGATCGCCCGCTCGAGGTACTTCTCCTGGATTTCATCGTCAGTGGTCGGCAAGCTGGCTCCCTGCGGCCCGCTCTCCGAGCCGGGGCTCCGATCGCGGAGCCCGTCAGGGCGAAGCGGAGTCGCGCCGCTGTTGAGGCGCCTGCCTTTCTTTGACGGGCCGGGACGCCCTCCTGCCGGTTCGCCGCTCTGCATCAGCGCTTGCCGATCGGGGCCGCGGCCCTGCGGCCACCGCGACCGCCGCCTGTTTGCAGCCACTTGAGGGCCTGAACGTAGATCAGGTTGCGCTTCTTACGGACGATGTCGGCGTCGCGCATGGACTCGAGAAACTCCTCCGGCCCGTCAAAGTCGTGGACGCGGATCATGACGCTGCCGAGCCCCTGGGCGACGTGACTGTCCGAGCCGGCGCCGGGCACGATCCGGTACTTGGCGGCGAACCGCTCGGCCTCTTCGTTGAACGCAGTGAGCGCCACGCGTGGGTTGAAGACCTCGAGGATGTCGATGTCCTCGACCATGTCGAGCAGGTGCTCGTAGTCGGGCACCGAGTGGAGGCGATCGAACGGATGCGGCACGTAGACCAGGCCGCCCTGGCGCTTGATCTCGGCGATCGTCTCGGCCATCGTCATTCCGCGCTCGATCTTCTTTGAGAGAAAGAGCCCGATCACCTCGCCCTGCTCCGCCGTCTTGACCTCCTCGGCCACGATCACCTTGACCCCGTAGCGCTCGGCGAATTCGGCCGCCGCGAACGCGCCCGAGGTCTCGTTGTGATCGGTGATCGCGATGGCGCCGAGGCCCGCCTCGCGCGCTGTGGCGAGCAGGGTCTCCACCGGGGTCGCGCAGTCGGATGAGTGGTCGGTGTGCATATGCAGGTCGACGTGGATCGACCGGCGGCGGGAGATCCGGCGGCGGACGTCCGGATCGCCGCGCGGGTCGTGGCGGCGGGCGCAGATCCGTGCGTAGATCTCCTCGACCTGGTCGGCGACCGCGGTCCAGTCGCGGACCGCGCCGCGGCCCTTGCTCAGCAGCTCTCGGCGCAACGCCTTGCTGGCGAGCAGGCGCTCGAGCTGTCCGGCGAGCGTGATCGCGTCGCCGGGCTGGAAGAGCAGGCCGATCTCGCCATCGTGAGTCAGCTCCCGGTAGAGCGACAGCTGTGAGCAGACCGGAATCGTCTCGGTCGCGAGCGCCGCCCGCACCAGACCCGGCGCCGGACGCGGTCCTCCGGACGCCGCCACGAGCACGTCAGCACCGGCGATCAGCGCCTCCGGCGTCGCCTCCCGAGCACGAACCACCCGCAGGCGATCGCGCAGTCGCTGCGAGATCCGAACCTCGGTCGCGTCGGGAACCCACACGGCAGCCTGCCAGTCGCCGCTCGCCTCCAGTCGGCGGATCGCTCGCAGGAACAGTCTCAGGGCTCCCTTCTCCTCGCCGAGACAGAACGCGATTCGCATCGGGGCCGCCGCCCCTCCCCGCTCCCCGCCCGGGCTCGACGGCCACCACGGCTCAACCGCCGGATTCGCGCCGGGCTCGACACGCTCGTAGCGACCGGGAAAGAAGCGCTCGATCAGGCCCTCGGTCGCCGCGGAGCTCGTCGTGCGCGCATCGAGGCGGCCCAGGAAGATCTCAACGAGCGGCCGCGCCACCTGCGTGGAAAGCGTGCGCTCGTTCGGCTCGTGAAAGCTGCCGACGTTCAGCGAACGCGAGTGGCGCAGCGCTGCCGAGGCAAGGCTCGGCGCGAACGGATCGTGGACGTGGACGAGGTCGAACTCGACCCCGGCGAGCAGCGTCTCGAGCGCGCGGCTGACGTCAAGTGGCAGCGGCGCCGCACGCGGGCGCGGGCCGCGCGGCAGGGGAAGCCCGCTGCCGAGCGCAAGCACTCGCGCCGAGCCGTCCTCGAAGAGCGTCGCCGGCTTTCCCTTGGCAGCGGTCAGCGCGCGCCGCGAGTCGCGAACCTCGCGCCGCGAGTCCGAGGGCGCCGCAATGACGACCCGGTGCCCACGTCCCGCAAGCTCAGCCGAGACACGCTCGACGAACTCGTTGACCTCGTGCCGCGCACCCCACGGGTGCGGCGTCACCTGCGCGATCGAGAGACGGTCGCTCTGCGCCACCGCCTCAGGATACGTTCAACGCCTCACCTTCCACTTTGCCTTGGCCGGCGTCGGGTCGACGTTCCCGGCGGCGTCGATCGCACGCACCTCGAGCTTGTGCTTGCCGACAGAAAGGGCCCGCCGAAGCGGGCCCTTTGAAACCTGGCAATGGCTGGCTGGCTTTAGGCCCCGGCCTTGGCCTCCTCGGCGGCCTCGCGTGCCGCCGTCGCAGCCGTCGTCGTGCGGGCGTACTTGGCGATGAACTCCTCGGTCTGCACGCGCGCCTCGTCGTCGGGGCGCTGGCTATGCGGGGACTTCATCAGGTAGCTGGACGGGCCGTCGAGCTGGCCGGCGATGCCGTTGTTGAGCGCCAGCTTGATCAGCCGCACGGCGTCGATGACAACGCCCGCGGAGTTCGGCGAGTCCCAGACCTCGAGCTTGAGCTCGGCGGTGAGCGGCACGTCGCCGAAGGCCTTGCCCTCGAGCCGGATGTGCGCCCACTTGCGGTCGGTGAGCCACGGGACGTAATCCGACGGGCCGACGTGCACATCGCGGTCGGGCAGCTCGGTGCCCATCACCGAGGTGACGGCGTTGGTCTTGGAGATCTTCTTCGAGTCGAGGCGCTCGCGCTCGAGCATGTTGAAGAAGTCCATGTTGCCGCCGACGTTCAGCTGCGAGGTGTGCTCGAGCTGGACGCCGCGCTCGTGGAAGAGGCGGGCGAGCTGGCGATGGACGATCGTGGCGCCCACCTGCGACTTGATGTCGTCACCGATGATCGGCAGGCCGGCCTCGGTGAAGCGCTCGTCCCAGTAGTCCTCGCGGGCGATGAACACCGGCAGGCAGTTGACGAAGCCGACGCCGGCGGCCAGAGCCTGCTCGACGTACCACTTGGTCGCCTGCTCGGAGCCGACCGGCAGGTAGCAGACGAGGACGTCGGCGTTGGTCTCCTTGAGGATCCCGACGATGTCGGCGGTCGGGCCGGGGGCCTTGGTGATCTTCTGCTTGAGGTACTTGCCGAGGCCGTCATGCGTCATGCCGCGCTCGACCTTGATTCCCATCTCGGGCACGTCGGCGAACTTGATCGTGTCGTTCTGCCCCGACCAGATCGCCTCTGAGAGGTCCTTACCGACCTTCTCGACGTCGATGTCGAAGGCCGCGACGAACTCGATGTCGCGGACGTGATAGCCGCCGAGGTCGACGTGCATCAGGCCGGGAACGGACTCGTTGGGATCGGCGTCCTTGTAGTACTGGACGCCCTGGATGAAGCTGTTGGCGCAGTTGCCGACGCCGACGATGGCAACCTTGACCTTGCCGTCGTCGCTGTGCTTCCCGTTCTGAGCCGGGGCGGCGCCGTTGGCGTGGCCGTTGGTTTCACTCATAAGTTGCAGTCCTCCAGGAAGGGCGGGTGGAAGGCGAACTACCCGCAGTTCACGATTTGGTTACAGCTCGCTCGCCTCGAGGGCCTTGAGCTCGCCGCGGACGTGCCAGACGCGCTGGCCGACCGTGAACGCGGTCAGCCCGGCCATCGCATAAATGGACGCTGGCAGCAGATCCACGCTGTCCAAGAGGTCGTGCGCGCCGAATACGAGGCCGATGGAAAGTAGCACTACGCGGACCGGCCGGGTGGCGATTCCGACCTTGCACTCGACGCCCAGTGCCTCCGCGCGAGCGCGCGTGTAGGAGACCATCAGCGAGCCGAGGACGACGAACACGCAGGCGGCGGCGGGCACCGCGTCTCCGGCATCGGCGAACTGGTAGGCCACCGCGGTGAGGACGATCCCCTCCTCGATACGGTCGAGCGTCGAGTCCAGGAAGGCTCCGAACAGGGTCCCCTTGCCCGACATCCGCGAGTAACGGCCGTCGAGTGTGTCCATGATCGAGCCGACGATGAAGGCGACCCCGCCGAGGAAGATCTGGTCGTCGAGGATGAGTGCGGCGGCCGCGAGGTTGAGCACCAGGCCGGTCATCGAGATCGTGTTTGGGGTGAGCCGCGACTCGATCAGCCGGTCGCGGGCTAACCCGCGCCACTCGGCAGCGCTGCGCGGCTGTGGCCTTCCCTCCACCGAGGGCACGGTATCTAGTTACTCACGCTTCGCGCCAGGCCCACTCGGTCGGGCGCAGGCGCGCGAGCTGGTAAGCCGCCGCGACTGCGGTCGTGGCGACGAGCGCGCCGAGGGCGGCGTCGAACCAGAAGTGGTTGCCGGTCACGACGATCACGAAGAAGACCAGCGGCGGATAGAGCGCCCACGCGACCTTGGCAATCCGGCTGCGCACGAGCTGCACGGCGGCAAACGCGATCATTGTCGAGAAGGCGATGTGCATGCTCGGCACCGCCGCGTACTTGTTGACCAGCAGGCTTGCGGTCGTCGAGTCCTGGGCGACCCCGGTGAATTGGGCGATCGTGTCCTGGAAGCCCTCTCCCGGGAACAGCCGCGGCGGGGCGGTCGGGAACAGCGCGTAGCCGACGAGGGCGAGCAGCATCGCGACCATGAACATGTTGCGGACGAAGTAGAAGTACTCATTGCGGCGGAAGTAGAGCCATGCCAGGAAGCCCGTCGTGACCACGAAGTGGGAGTTCAGGTACATGAAGTTGGTGAAATCGACCAGCCAGGAGGCGTGCTGGATGATCGCGTTCTGAACGCTCGGCTCGAAGAACGTCCCGAGCGACTTCTCCAGGCCGATGACGCTCTCGGCGTTGACGTAGGCCTGGACGCTGCCGGAATCCGTGATGCCGCGGACGACCTGGTAGCCGTTGTAGGCGAGGAAAAACAGCAGGAACTGCAGGCCGGCGTCCATCCAGCCCTTCGGAAATGCCTCGTTGATCCTCCGACCTAGCGCGCGCATGCTGCGCGCGATTGTAAAGGGAGCGTGAAGACCGACATATCCTGGCGGCGATGGCTCGGGTAACCGCGTGGAGAAGGCCTCGGCGGTCGCGCGTGATCGCGATCCGCGACCGGCTGCGCGAGCTGTACGGGCGCCCGGTCAACCAGCCGCATGGTCATCCCATCGCCGAGCTCGTCCGCACGATCCTGTCCCAGAACACCAACGACCGCAACCGCGACGTCGCCTACGAGCGCCTGCGCGCGGCGTTGCCAACCTGGGTCGACGTTCGCGACGCGAACGTCGAGGTGGTCGAGGAGGCGATCCGTCCGGGCGGGCTCGCGCCGAGCAAGGCGCCGCGCATCCAGCACGTGCTGCGCGAGCTCCCCGAAGAGGAGGGGGAGCCGACGCTCGACTGGCTCGCCGACGCAGACCGCGACGAGGCGATCGACTTTCTCGTCGGCCTTGACGGCGTCGGCCGCAAGACGGCGGCCTGCGTGATGATCTTCGCCCTCGGCCGTCCCGAGATCCCGGTCGATACCCACGTCTACCGCGTCGGCGGGCGCCTCGGCCTGTTCCCCGAAAACGCCTCGTTCGAGCGGGCGCACGACGAGATGCTCGCGATCACCGACCCCGACGATGCCTACGAGCTGCATATCAATCTGATCACCCACGGCCGGCGCGTCTGCCGCCCGAAGCCGCGCTGCGAGGAGTGCGGCCTCCGGCGAATGTGCCCCTGGTACCGCACCCGCATCAGCGCCGACCGGTAGTTTTCCGCTCCGATGAATAAGACCCCCTTCATCGTCTTCGGGATCTTCGCCGCGATCTGCGTGCTGGTGATCCCGATCGTCGCCCTCGGCAAGGAGGGCGACGAGAACGCCGGCACCGTCAAGGTCGCATCCCGCGACCGCGAGGCGCAGCAGCTCTTCGCGACCAACTGCGGGACCTGCCACACGCTCGCGGCCGGAGGCACCGACGGCGTCGTCGGGCCGAACCTCGACATCCTTCTGGTCCCGAGCGCCGTCAACTCAGACCAGCAGTTCGACGGCATCTCGACCCGCGTCATGCGGGCCGTCAGCTGCGGCCTCAACGGCCGGATGCCCCGCGGCATCCTCGAGCCCGCCGAGGCGCAGGAGGTCGCGAAGTTCGTCGCCGCCTACGCCTCGCAGGTTGGCGAGGGTCCTACGGTCGATACCTCGACCGCAAAGAGCCCGCCGGTCCCCACGGACTGCTGACAACCGCGCCGAACGCCTGATCCAAGCGGATTCCCGGGTCCCTGCGTGGGCCGCGCCTCTGGTCTGCTCGAAATGATCTGCTACCTTCTGACTTAGATTTTTTAGCTGGCGAGACTGTAAGGAGAAAGACAGATGGCCAAGACCATCGGAATCGACCTCGGAACCACGAACTCCGCGATGGCGGTGCTCGAGGGCTCCGAGCCGGAGATCATCGAGAACGCTGAGGGCGGTCGCACCACGCCGTCGGTCGTCGGCTTCACCGACTCCGACGAGCGCCTCGTCGGCACCGTGGCCAAGCGCCAGGCGGTGATGAACCCCGAGAACACGATCTTCTCGATCAAGCGCTTCATGGGCCGCAAGGAGGCCGAGGTCAAGGAGGAGGAGACGATCGTCCCGTACACGGTTGTCGCCGGCCCCAACGGCGACGTCCGGGTCGAGGTCCGCGGCAAGCAGTACTCGCCGCCGGAGATCTCGGCCATGATCCTCCAGAAGCTGAAGGCCGACGCCGAGGCGAAGCTCGGCGAGCCGGTCGATTCGGCGGTGATCACGGTCCCCGCGTACTTCAACGACGACCAGCGCCAGGCGACGAAGGACGCCGGCAAGATCGCCGGCCTCGACGTCAAGCGGATCATCAACGAGCCGACGGCCGCCGCGCTGGCGTACGGGCTCGACAAGGAGAGCGCCGACCAGACGATCCTCGTCTTCGACCTGGGCGGCGGCACCTTCGACGTGTCCGTGCTCGAGATTGGTGACGGCGTCTTCGAGGTCAAGGCGACCGCGGGCGACAACCATCTCGGTGGCGACAACTGGGACAAGGCGATCGTCGAGTGGCTGGTCGACGAGTTCAAGCGCGACCAGGGCGTCGACGTATCGAACGACAAGCGCTCGCTGCAGCGCCTGTACGAGCAGGCCGAGAAGGCGAAGATCGAGCTGTCGACGACGCAGGAGACGCAGATCAGCGTCCCCTTCATCACCGCGATCAACAACGAGCCGAAGCACCTCGACATCCGGCTGACCCGGGCGAAGCTCGCTGAGCTCACGTCCGACCTGCTCGACCGCGTGGTCGGGCCCGTCAAGCAGGCCCTGGCCGACGCCGGCTCCGCGGTGGACCACGTCGTCCTCGTCGGCGGTATGACCCGCATGCCGGCCGTCCAGGAGAAGGTCAAGGAGCTGACGGGCAAGGACCCGCACAAGGGCGTCAACCCCGACGAGGTCGTGGCGATCGGCGCCGCGATCCAGGCGGGCGTCCTCTCCGGCGACGTCAAGGACGTGTTGCTGCTGGACGTCACCCCGCTCACCCTCGGCATCGAGACCAAGGGCGGCGTGATGACGAAGCTGATCGAGCGCAACACGACCATCCCGTCGAAGAAGTCGGAGATCTTCTCGACCGCTGACGACAACCAGCCGTCGGTTGAGATCCACGTGCTCCAGGGCGAGCGCGAGATGGCGAGCTACAACAAGTCACTCGGCAAGTTCCAGCTCACCGGCATTCCGCCGGCGCCGCGGGGCATGCCGCAGATCGAGGTCACGTTCGACATCGACGCCAACGGCATTCTCAGCGTGGGCGCCAAGGATCTCGGCACCGGCAAGGAGCAGACGATCGAGATCAAGGGCGGCTCCGGACTCGCCGACTCCGAGGTCGAGCAGATGATCAAGGACGCCGAGTCGCACGCCGAGGACGACCGCAAGCAGCGGGAGCTCGCCGAAGCGCGCAACGTCGCCGAGAACGCCGCCTACCAGGCGGAGAAGCAGGTCGCCGACCTGGGCGACCAGGTGGACGCCGCTGCGAAGACCGAGATCGAGGACGCGATCAAGGCGGTCCGCGACTCGCTGGAGTCGACCGACGTCGAGGAGATCACGGCCAAGACCGACGCGCTACAGGCCGCCTTCCACAAGGTGTCCGAGCAGATCTACGCACAGGCATCAGCCGAGCAGGCCGCCAGCGGCGACGGCGCGTCCGCGAACGGCGCCGGTGATGCTGAGGACGAGGTCGTGGACGCCGAGGTGGTCGACGATGAGCGCGCCTAGGGACGAGGCCGCAGACCGCGGACCGCAGACCGCAGAGGACGAGGTGACCGAGGTCGCCTCGTCCGATGACGGCTCGGAGGTCTCGCACGATCTCGATGCCCTGCTCGAGGACGTTCGGCGCGAGCGGGATGAATATCTCGCTCTCGCTCAGCGTGCCAAGGCGGATTTCGAGAACTACCGCAAGCGCGCCCAGCGCGACGCGGCCGAGGCCGAGCGCCGCGGCCGCGGCAAGCTGGCGGGCGAGCTGCTGCCCTCGGTCGACAACCTGGAGCGCGCGATGCTCGCCGCCGGCGTGAACCCGAACACCGACCCCGCGGCGTCCGAGGAGGTGAGCGCCCAGGAGGCGCTTGCCCGCGGCGTCGCGCTCGTTCACGCCGAGCTGCAGAACACCCTGGCGCGCGCCGGGGTCGAGCCGTTCGATCCGACCGGTGAAAAGTTCGACCCGACAACTTGCGAGGCAATCTCGACCAGGCCCGCCGACGGCACGGCCGCCGGCACGGTCGTCGAGACGCTGGAGCGCGGCTACCGCCTGGACGGGCAGGTTCTGCGCCCCGCTCGCGTGGTCGTCAGCGAGTAGCCCGTATGGCAGCGCGCGATCACTACGAGGTCCTCGGCGTCGGCCGTGGTGCCTCGGCCGAGGAGATCAAGAAGGCGTACCGCAAGCTTGCGCGCGAGTACCACCCCGACCGCAACCCGGACGATCCCAAGGCCGAGGAGCGCTTCAAGGAGGTCCAGGGCGCGTACGACACGCTCTCGGATCCAGACAAGCGCAAGGAGTACGACGCCGGGGGACGCATGTTCAGCGGCGGCGGCGCGGGTGCCGCGGCGGGTGGGTTCGGCGACTTCGGCGACATCTTCTCCACCCTGTTTCGCCGCGGCGGCCAGGGTCCGCAGCCGTCCTCGCGCGGGCGCGACCTCGAGACCGAGGTCAGCCTGGGCTTCAAGCAGGCGATGGACGGCACGGAGGTCACGGTCACCGTGCCCAAGCAGTCCACGTGCAAGACCTGCAGCGGGACCGGCGCGAAGCCGGGAACGATGCCGGTCACCTGCCCGCGCTGCAACGGTCGCGGCATCGACTCCGAGAGCCAGGGCTTCTTCTCGATCAGCCAGCCATGCCCGCAGTGCGGCGGCGCCGGCCAGATCATCAAGGACCCCTGCCCCACCTGCAGCGGCTCCGGCTTGACCATGCAGCGCAAGCGCTACCGCGTCCGCATCCCGGCGGGCGTTCACGACGGCACCCGCATCCGCGTCGCCGGCAAGGGCGAGGACGGCCCGCGCAGCGGGCCGCCGGGTGACCTCTACGTCGTCACCCGGGTCGCTCCGTCCCCCGTGTTCCGCCAGCGCGATGACGGCAACCTCGAGGTCGCGGTGCCCATAACGATCGCCGAGGCGCTCCAGGGCGCCACGGTCGAGGTGCCGACGCTCAATGGCTCAAAGCGGATCCGGATCCCGGCCGGCACGCAGCACGGAACCGTCCAGCGCCTGCGGGGCGAGGGTCCGCCCAAGCCCGGCGGTCGCACCCGCGGGGACATCTTCTACCGCCTCGGGATCGACATGCCGAAGGAGCTCAACGACGATCAGCGCAAGGCCCTTGAAGCGTTCGCCGAGGCGATCAACGACCATGACCCCCGCGAGAAGCTCATGCGAGATGCGTCCGCGGCGTCGGCGAAGGTCTAGGACGTAACGATGGCCGCGCAACAGCCGAATCGCAAGCGATCCGCGGCGAGCGAGACGGTCGGGCTCGACCGTCGCCGCGCCGTCTTCATGATCTCGGTCGCTGCCGAGCTCGCCGAGATGCATCCGCAGACGCTGCGCATGTACGAAGCGCGCGGGTTGATCAGCCCGAAGCGTTCGCCGAAGAACACCCGCCTCTACTCCTACGACGACGTCGAGCGGCTGCGCCGCATCCAGCAGATGACCGCGGACGGCGGCCTCAACCTGGCCGGGGTTGAGACGGTGCTGTCGCTCGAGCGCGAGCTCGAGCAGGCGCGGGCCGAGGTCCAGCGGATGCGCGAGCGAGCCGCGGAGCTCGAGCGCCAGATGACAAACGAGCTCGATCGCGTCCGGCGATCGCTGCGCGCGGAAATCGTTCCGTACGGCGCCTACGACCGCCCGTCAAGACCTGCCGATGCCAGCTGAGGGCCTGGAGCGGGCGCTCGCCGTCAACCTCGGCGCGGGCCGGGTGGCGATCGGCCTGGGCCTGTGGCTCGCGCCTCGGCTTGCGGCCCGGGCTCTCGGCTTCGATGAACCCGATGCCCGCACCCTGGCCGTCGCGCGCATCGCGGCAACGCGCGACCTGGTCCTCGGCGTCTGGCAGCTGTCGGCGCTTGACGACGGTGAGCAGCTGGCCAGGGCGTCGCTCGCGGGCACGGTGTGCGACGCCGGCGACACCCTCGCCTTTGCGCTGGCGCTCCGGGATCCGTCGACTCGCGCCGCCGGCGTCCGCGGCATCGGCCTCGCCGCCGCTGCGACCGCGGCCGGCGCCTGGCTCGCCTCGCGCTAGGCCGACTTCGCGTCGAACGTCGCTGAGACCCCCATATATGACGGACTCCGCGACGTTCGGTGAGCGGGGCGCGTAGAACACGCGACGAACGTCGCGAAACTGACCCTCGCTGACCCCCTTCACTGCCCCGCCCTGCCGCGGCGTCTCGCTAGGTCCTCAGAGCTGCCACTCGCCGCCGTAGAGCAGCGGCACGACGGTCCCGCCCGGCTCGACCGCGTCGATCTCGACCTCGGGACCGCCGACCATGAAGTCGGTGTGGACGCGCGATTCGTTGACCATCGCTGCCGCCTCGTCGTCGCCCTCGAGCTGATCGATCGTCCACGTGAACCCCGCGCCCCAGGCGATGTGAGAGGCGGCGTTTTCGTCGAAGAGTGTGTTTTGAAAGACGATCTCGGTGTCGGCGACACGCGACGAGCTGTCGACGAGGGCCAGCTCGCCGAGATGCGGCGCGCCCTCGTCGAGCGCGAGCTCGGTGCGCACGAGGTCGGCGCCCTCGTCGGCGCGAACCTCGACGATTTTGCCGCCGGTGAGGGTCACCTCGAGGCCCTCGACGAGCCCGCCGCCGCGCATCGCAAGCGGCTTCGTGCTGCGGATCGTTCCCTCAGCACGATTGCGATCCGGGCTGGTGAAGACCTCCTCGGTCGGCAGGTTGGCCATGTGCTGCTGGCCGCTGACCGTCTGTTCGCGGGCGGCCAGCCAGCGCGCGCGAGGGATGAGGCCAACCTCGAGCTCGGTGCCCGGGCCGCGGTAGCGAAGCGCGTCAAAGCCCCGCTCGGTCAGCTCCTCAGCCCGCTCGGTGAGTTCCTCTGCACGCGCTCGCCACGCCGCCGCGGGGTCGGGCTCGTCGAAGCGAAGCGTGTGGCCAACCGCCTCCCAGAGCCGCTCCACGTCCGGCTCGCCGAGGGCCTCTGTCGCCCACTCCTCCGTCGGGTAGGCCACGATCGTCCACGCGACCTTGCGATCGTTGACCGCGTCCATCCAGATCTGGTCGATCTCGAGGTGGCGCGCACGGCCGAGCTTGACCGGATCAAGGCCGGCGAACAGCGCCGAGTTCGAGGCTCCCGCGATGCTCGCGATCGCCGCCCCCGCCTCGATCGCATCGGAGATCCTGCGAACCATCCACGGAGGGGTCGCACCGATCGCGGATTCGGGCCCATCGGCGACGAGCGCTCGGCGCACATGGGCGTCGCTGTAGAGAACGTCCACGTAGCCGGCGCCGACTCGATAGGCGTGCGCGGCGATTGCCTCGGCCAGCGGCGCGTTGGCGACCTCGGTGTTGACCAGCAGCGTCTGGCCCTCCCGAAGCTGGACTCCCGCCTCCACGACAAGCTGCGCGTATTTGGCGAGTCGATCGCCGTTCTTAGACACGAGAGGAACCCTAGGCGACTGATCCTGGCGGGGGCGGATTGGCATCCGGATCCAGGATCGAGACGCGGTTGCCCCCATCGCGCTTCGCCGTATACATCGCGACGTCGGCGCGGATCTGCAGGTCGTCGGCGTCGATGCCGAGGCCCGGCCGGAAGAGCGCGATGCCGACGCTGGCGCGAGCCGTCACCACGTGGCCGTCAAGCGCGTACGCCGCGGTCGTGACCGCGTCAAGGACCTCCTCGGCGACCCGAATTGCCTGCGCCGGCTCGGCCTGTGGCAGCATCGCCGCGAACTCGTCGCCCCCGATGCGGCCGAGCACGTCCGTCCGCCGCAGACGGGTCCCAAGCCGTTCGGCCACCGCGACCAGGAGGCGGTCCCCGACGTGGTGGCCGAGGCTGTCGTTCACGTCCTTGAAGTTGTCGAGATCGAGCAGCACCATCGCCCCGGAATGGTCGTAGCGCTCTGCGTAGGCGACCCCCCGCTCCACCTCCTCGCGGAAGCGCCGCCGGTTGGCGAGGCCTGTCATCTCGTCGTGATCAGCCAGGAAGACGAGTCGCTCCTCGAGCTGCTTGCGCTCGGTGATGTCCTGGATCTGGGAGATGAAGTAGAGGGGCTCGCCGTCGGCGCCGCGTGCCAGGGAGACGCTGAGCAGCACCCAGACGATGTGCCCGTCGCGATGGATGTAGCGCTTCTCCATCTCGTAGTCGCGCAGCTCTCCCGCGAGCACCTGGTTGACGTTCTCGAGATCGAGGTTCAGGTCCTCCGGGTGGGTGATCTCCTGGAAGGTCTTGGCGACGAGCTCGTCGGAGCTGTAGCCGAGGAGGTCGCAGAGCGCGCGGTTGACGCGTGTGAAGTTCCCCTCCGGCGAGACGAGTGCAATCCCGATCGGCGCGTGCTCGAATGCCAGCCGAAATCGCTCCTCCGCCTCACGCAGGCGCTCGAACGCGTCGGCAGTGGTGTCGATCGTCGCCGCCATACGCAGAATTCATCGGCAGATCGACCACCTAACCCAAATCCTGCTCTTGGGCCATATCTGAGTCGTGTTGACTAAGATTGTTTGACATCTAGCAGTTAACCCCGTACACTGGATCACAGATGCAGGCAGACAGATTCACGATCAAGTCCCATGAGGCCGTTGCCGAGGCGCAGCGCATCGCTGCGCGCCATCGCAATAGTGAGCTCACGCCCCAGCATCTGCTGCTGGCGCTGCTCGAACAGGAGGACGGCTTCGCGCCGGCCGCCCTGCGAAAGCTCTCCGCGGACGTCGCGGCGATCACCGATCGCGCGCGGACCGCGGTTGCCGAGCTCCCGTCCGTCACCGGGTCCGAGGCGCCCGACGTGCAGCCCTCCAAGGCCTTCGTCGACGTGCTGCAGCGGGCCGAGAAGGAGATGGCCGCGCTGGGCGACGAGTACATCAGCGTCGGCCACCTGCTGCTCGCCCTCGCGGCGAAGGGATCGGCCACCGCCGACCTACTGCCCGACCGCGAGTCGCTCGCCCGGGCGGTCGCCGAGACGCAGGGCTCGAGCCGCGTGACGTCGCCCAACGCCGAGGAGATGGCCGAGGCGCTGGAGAAGTTCGGCCGCGACCTCACCGCCGACGCCCGCCAGCACAAGCTCGACCCGGTCATCGGCCGCGACGAGGAGATCCGCCGGGTCATCCAGGTGCTCTCACGCCGCACCAAGAACAACCCGGTCCTCATCGGCGAGCCGGGCGTCGGCAAGACGGCGATCGTCGAGGGGCTCGCCCAGCGGATCGTGGACGGCGACGTGCCGGAGTCCCTATGCGACCGGCGCGTAATCGCGCTCGACGTCGGCGCTCTGGTCGCCGGCTCGAAGTACCGCGGCGAGTTCGAGGAGCGCCTCAAGGCGGTGCTCAAGGAGGTCCAGGAGGCCGAGGGCCAGATCATCCTCTTCATCGACGAGCTGCACACGATCGTCGGCGCCGGCGCCTCCGAGGGCGCCATGGACGCCGCGAACCTGCTGAAGCCGATGCTCGCCCGCGGCGAGCTGCGCTGCATCGGCGCGACGACGCTCGACGAGTACCGCAAGCACATCGAGAAGGACGCCGCGCTGGAGCGCCGCTTCCAGCCCGTGCTTGTCGGCGAGCCCGACATCAACGACACGATCGCGATCCTGCGCGGACTCAAGGAGCGCTACGAGCTCCACCACGGCGTGCGCATCACCGACCCGGCGATCGTCGCGGCCGCGACGCTCTCCGAGCGCTACATCGCCGACCGCTTCCTCCCCGACAAGGCGATCGACCTGATCGACGAGGCCGCCTCGCGGCTGAAGATGGAGATCGAGTCCTCGCCTGTGGAGATCGACGAGGTCGACCGCCGCATCCTCCAGCTCGAGATCGAGCGCGAGGCGCTGAAGAGCGAGAAGGACGACGCGTCGAAGGCGCGCCGCGAGGCGATCGAGGCGGAACTTGCCGACCTCAAGGAGACGGCGTCGGAGCTGAAGGCGCGCTGGCAGGCCGAGAAGGAGGCGATCGACGCGCGCAAGGCCGCGATCGAGCGGCTCGACACCGCGCGCGGTGAGCTCGAGCAGGCCAACCGCGAGAACGACCTCGAGCGGGCCGCGCGGCTGCAGTACTCCGACATCCCGGAGCTCGAGCAGATCGTCGCGGCTCAGGAGGAGCGCTCGCGCAGCCTCGACGAGGCCGGCTCGCTGCTGGCCGAGGAGGTCACCGAGGAGGACATCGCCGAGGTCGTCGGCCGCTGGACCGGGATCCCGGTCGCGAAGCTGATGGAGGGCGAGGTCGAGAAGCTGATCCACATGGAGGCGCGCCTGCACGACCGCGTCATCGGCCAGGACGAGGCGGTCGAGGCGGTCGCCAACGCGCTGCGGCGCTCACGCGCCGGGCTGTCCGACCCGAACCGGCCGATCGGCAGCTTCCTGTTCCTCGGCCCGACGGGCGTCGGCAAGACCGAGCTCGCGCGCGCCCTCGCCGAGTTCATGTTCGACACCGAGCAGGCGATCGTGCGCGTCGACATGTCCGAGTACATGGAGAAGCACTCGGTGTCGCGCCTGGTCGGTGCTCCCCCCGGCTACGTCGGCTACGAGGAGGGCGGTCAGCTGACCGAGGCGGTCCGCCGGCGCCCCTACGCGGTCGTCCTGCTCGACGAGATCGAGAAGGCCCACCCCGACGTCTTCAACGTCCTGCTTCAGATCATGGACGACGGCCGGCTCACCGACGGCCAGGGCCGCACGGTCAACTTCACCAACACGATCCTCATCATGACCTCGAACGTCGGCTCCGACCGAATCACCGGAGCGCAGATCGACGAGGCCATTCGCGAGACGATCGAGGAGGTGCTCGCGAGCACCTTCAAGCCTGAGTTCCTCAACCGGATCGACGACACGGTGATCTTCCACCGCCTCAGCCGCGAGGACATCAGCCGGATCGTCGACCTTCAGGTCGAGCTGCTCGCCGGCCGGGTGCGCGAGCGCGGGATCGAGATCGAGCTCACCGATGACGCCCGCACGCTGCTCGGCAACCTCGGCTACGACCCGACCTACGGCGCGCGCCCGCTCCGCCGCGTGATCCAGCGCGAGCTGGTCGACAAGCTGGCTCTGCGCCTGCTCGAGGGCGAGTTCGCGGACGGCGACACCGTGCGCGTCGACGCCGCCGACGGCGAGCTTCGCTTCGAGCGCCACGTTGCCGCGACCATCGCAACTTGACCGGCTGAGCCATCACGCATAGGCTCAGCCCGTGGCTGGCAGGGCACGGAGGCGGCTTACGGGCGCGTTGGGCGCCGCGGGGATAGCGATGCTCGCCGGAGCGCTTAGCCAGGCCGACGCAGCCTCGTTTCAGGTGACGAACACGAACGCGTCAGGGGATGGGTCGCTGAGCCAGGCAATCACGGACGCGAACAACGCCGGCGGAGCGGACACGATCGCCTTCGCCCCCGGGGTAACCGGGACGATCACCGCCAACAGCCTCGACATCACCGGGCCGACGACGATCACCGGGCCCGGGGCGTCGACGCTGACGATCTCCGGCCGCGTCATTGT
The DNA here is from genome assembly GCA_963796815.1 of uncultured Solirubrobacterales bacterium. Classification (GTDB taxonomy): domain Bacteria; phylum Actinomycetota; class Thermoleophilia; order Solirubrobacterales; family 70-9; genus WHSW01. The sequence goes on along the minus strand of CAWCNF010000005.1, from coordinate 93,256 downwards.
CGAGACCACCGCAACCGCCACGATCTCCGATCTCACGATCGACGGCGGCACGCTAACTGGCGGGAGTGTGAGCCCGGGCGATGCCACGGGCGGGGCAGGGTCGACCGGGGGTGGGGCCGGGTCGTCGGCGACCGGTGGCGATGCCACCGGGGGTTTTGTCGCCGGAGGCGCCGTGGTAAACGACGGCGAACTCGTCGTCGACCGGGTCGTTGTGACCGGCGCCCAGGGGACGGCAGGACCAGCGGGCGGAGCCACTGGCCAGGGCGGAGCCGGCGGAAGCGGCAACGGGCCCGGCGGGGCAGGAGGGCCAGGGGGCAGCGGCACGAGCGGCAGCGGCGCCGCCGGAGATGTGCGGGGGACGGGGATCTTCAACCTTGGCTCGATGACGATTCGCGAGAGCACGATCACCGGCAACTCGGCCGTGGCCGGAGATGGCGGCGACGCGAACGCGATCGGCGGGCCCGGCGGCAATGGCGGACCCAATGTGGTCGGTGCAGGGCCAGGCGGTGCCGGAGGTGCCGGCGCAAGCACCGGGGCATCCGGCGGAAACGTTCTCGGGGTGGGGATCTACAACGCCGGCACGATGACGATCGAGGGCTCGACCGTCACAGGGAACACCGCCACGGCCGGAACCGGCGGGGACGCGCACGCGACAGGCGGTTCCGGCGGCGTGATCGTCAATTCTCCCGGCGGAACAGGGGGGAGCGCGACGGCGAACGGTGGAGCCGGCGGCGACGCCCTCGGCGCCGGGGTATTCAACGCTGGGACGCTCGAGCTTCGCAACAGCACGATCAGCGGCAACACCACAACCGCAAGCGGGAAGGCAGGCACCGCGACCGCGATCAACGGCGGGAGCCCCAACGGCATCCCGGGCGGTCAGGCGAGTGCGACGCCGGGCCGTGCCGGCATCGCCGGCGGCGGCGGGTTCCAGAACGCGACGTCGGGATCAGGCTCCGCCACGCTTCGCAGCGTCACCTTGGCCACCAACCGCGCCGACCTCGGCGCGAACCTGCGCAGCACGGGAACGCTCACGATCAGCAACTCAATCATCGCCAACCCGAACGCCGGGCCGAACTGCGACGGGACGATCGCCTCGGGCGGCTTCAACATCGACAGCGGCACCAGCTGCGGCTTCACTCAGACGAGCGATCAGCAGTCGACCGATCCCCAGCTCGGCTTGCTGCAAGACAACGGCGGCCCGACCGCAACCCACGCGCCGGCACAAACCAGCCCTGCCGTCGATCACGGCGGCGGAGGCGGTCTGACGACCGACCAGCGCGGGCTGCCGCGCCCGTCGGACTTCGCCGGCATCGCCAATGCCGCCGGTGGCGACGGCTCGGACATCGGCGCCGTCGAACTCGCGGCGCCCCCGGGGGAGGAGCCCCCGGCGAGGACTCCATTGACGATCGAGCTGGCCGCATCGCCCAAACAAAAGGGGACGAAGTTGCGCGCCACGGTCACGTGCTCGAAGGACTGCGAGCTTGACGCTCAGGGCAAGGGCAAGGCCGGCGGCGACAAGTTCAAGACCAAGGCGACAAGCCTTTCGCTCTCCGCCGGCGTCGCGAAAACGGTGAAGCTCAAGCTCAAGAAGGCGGACCGCAAGGACGTGGCCGGCGAAAAAGGCAAGGCGACACTCTCGGTCTCGGCGACCGCGGGCACCGAGGTCGCAACCGACAAGACGAAGGTCAAGCTGAAGTCCTAAGGCGAGCTTGCCCGGCTCGACCCGCGGCGATAGGCTCGCCCTATGGGACGGGCTCTTGCGCCGAGGGGGGCGCTCCGTAGCTCCCTTCTGATCGGCACCGCCATTGCGGCGCTTGCGGCCCCGGTGGCCGACGCCGGCACTGTGACGCTGGCGCCCGCCGGGTCGAAGCCCTCGATCGCAGTCGATGACGCCGGCACCGCTCACGTGGTCTGGGACGAGTCGGTCAGCGGCAGTGACGACCATGTCGTCTACTGCCGCCTGCCCCGGGGCGCGACCTCGTGCGCGGCGACGCAATCGTTCACGCTTCCGGCGGAGGGCTTCGGGGTCACCGCACTCGCCGGCGACGGGCAGGTGGTGATCGTTTCCCAGCGCTGCTGCGCCGACAGCGTCCGCGGCGAGATCTGGGCCCTCGTCTCCAGTGACGCCGGCGCGACGTTTGGCGCCCCCGTGAGAATCGGCGACGCGGACACGTTCTCGGGCGAGGTGGCGCTCGGCCCGGGCGCCGGGCAGGTTTCGACTGTCGGCGCACCGACCGCGGGGGTCATCTACCAGGCCGAGCCACTCGCCGGCCCGGTGGTGCCGTACACCGAGAGCGCCCTGTTGCTCGGGGGCACGGCGCCCGCGAGCAACGCGTCGGTCGCGATGCTCAACCCCCTGACCCCCGCAGTGGCGTACTCGGATTTCGACGACAACAACTTCGCCCGCGTCTACGGCGGCTCGGGCTCCTACAACGACGCCGCGAACTGGGGGGCGCCCACACCTGCGCTTCCTGGCGACGAGGCGCAACTCGCCGGCGGCCTGCGCGGCCTCTACATGATCCGCAAGACCGGCCAACCGGCGCATATGTACTACGTCGTCGACCGCTACGACGAGCTCACCCAGAGCTTTGGCAAGACGAAGAGCGTGAGCCCAAAGGGCGACCCGATCTTCCGCGACTTCACCCAGGACACGTGCGGGAACCTCTCGGCGGCCTGGGTGCAGAACGACGAAGATGGCGAGCCGGTCTATGTGCGCCAATCAGCCGACGGCCAGAGCTGGCTCGGCAAGGTTCGTCTCGCGAAGACGAGCGACGACGCGTACAACCTCGACGTCGCGACCGGGCCCGACGGCGGCGGCTGGGTCGTGTGGAACTCCGAGTCGGGCGGCGGCGTCGTGCGAGCCGCCGCCGTCCCGCCGATCGGTGAATGCGGCGGTGGCGGTGGAGGCGCCGACGGCCAATGCGTTCCCAGCGTCACCTACGGCAAGGTGGTCGCGCTGGCACGCGAGGGGTGCTTCACCAAGAAGGGAGACGAGTACACGACGACCGACTCGGTGCGCATCAACGGGATCGACCTGACCCCCCCGGCGGCGAAGGGGCCGACCACGATCACGATCGACAAGGGCAAGGGCACGCTCGTGTCGTCCGGGCCCGTGCTCGTGAAGACGGGAAACACCGAGCTCGACCAGCTGAAGCTCGGCTGGAAGCTTCCGAAGACTGGCGGACAGCTCGAGGACCTGGCAGGAAACCCAGCGACATTCGACGCCGGCAAGTCGCACGTGGAGTTCCTGGGCCTCGATGTATCGGGGTGGGTGACCCCCGACTTCGTCGGCGGCGGCGGGAGCGAGATCCCCGTCAACCTCGAGCTCCCCGAGCCATTCGGCGCGCTTCTCGGGGACAAGATCACGGGGCAGACGACGCTGCGGCTCGACAACGAGCAGGGGCTCATCCTCGCCGGGGCCGAGGTGCGCGCGAAGTCGATCTGGCTCGGGATCGCCGAGGTTCGCGAGTTCTTCCTCAAGTACACGAACGTCGATCCCTTCCTGCTCCAGGGCTCGGCGAAGATCCTGCTGCCGGTGATCCAGTCCCAGCTGGATACGAACTTCGGCTTCAGGGGTGGTGAGTTCGACTACGGCACCGCCACCCTCAACTTCTTCGATCCCGACGCTGCAGTCAGTCGCGGGCTGCCGGTGATCAGCGACCTAGCGTTCCTGCGGTCCATCGGCTTTTCGGTCACCACCGATCCCACCAAGATCGCCGGCACCGCGACCGCCACCGGGGGTCCGACGCTCAACCTCGGATCGTCCCCATTTGCGGCAATCACCGTCGACGGCGACATCAGCTACACGTTCAGCGACCCGGGCGTCTTCCTCGCCACCGGCCACGGGCAGCTGTTCAACATCGACGCGGCCGACGCTCGGCTCGAGTTCGTGACGGATGGGAAGCTCAGCCTCGCCAGCAACTTCACGATCCCGGCTGGACTGATCCGGCTCTCGGGCGACGTGCTCGGCGAGGTGAGCCTCAAAGACGGCTCATTCAACCTCGGCGGCGGCGGTGAGGGCTGCGGAATGGACCCAATACCTGGGTGCGTCGGCGGGATCAAGGTCCTGGTCTCTAACAAGGCGGCCTCGGGCTGCGCTTCGGCGGTCTCGATCTCGACGCCCGTGGGTGATCTCGAGGTCGCCGCGGGGGTCGCCTACCGGTGGGACGACGGGTTCGAGATCTTCGCCGGATGCAACCTGAGCCCGTACAAGGCGGTCGTGACCAAGGCGCAGGCGCGCGCCGCCAGGCAGGCCGGCGTGCCGCTCAGCTTCACCGTCAAGCCGGGCGGGGGACAGGTCAACGTCGCGATCGCCGGTGACGGCGGCCCGCCGCTCGTGACCATCACCGGCCCAAACGGCGAGACGGTGACCTCCGGCGCCAACCCGAGCGGCTCGGCGACCGGGACTGCCGGGATCCTGACCCAGTCGGACCAGTTCGACAGCGCGGTCGCGGCGCTGCCGAAGGCAGCGGCGGGGGTCTGGACGGTCAGCGCCCAGACGGGATCGCCGGCGATCACCGGAATTCGCCAGGCGCAGAGCCTGCCGACGCCGCAGATCAAGACGACGATCCACGCGGGCGACGGCCGACGGCGCACCGTGAACTACTCGGTCAAGCACGCGTCGGGGCGCGAGGTGCAGCTGTACGAGACCGGGGAGTTTGGCTCGAGCCTGATCGGTCGCGGGAAGGAAGGGCACGGCCAGCTCGACTTCAAGGCGGCCGACGGGCCAGGCGGCAAGCGCGACATCGAGGCGCACCTGACAGTCGACGGGGTGCCGACGGACTCACTGATCGTCGGCGGGTATCGCGCGCCGGGCCCGATCAAGCCGGCAAAGCCACAAGGGGTGAAGGTCCGCCGCGCGGCGGGCAAGGCAATCGTCAGCTGGCACCGGGCGAGCGGCGCCAAGCGCTACCTGGTCGAGGCCTCGATGCGCGATGGCCGCCGGCTCGCGCTGACAACCGCACGAACCAAGATCACGCTTCAGGACGTGCCCGGGATTGACAGCGCGAAAATCAAGGTCGCCGGCCTCAAGACCGACAACACGCCGGGCAAGCCGGCGACGGCCCGACTCAAGGCCAAGCCAAAGCGCCGGCGCGGGCACCGATAGCTGAAACGCAACGGCATCTACCCTCCCGCGCGATGCGGGTTGGGATCTGCGCCTACTGGTTCAACCGCGGGCAGGGCGTCGTCGCGCGCCAGATCCGCTCCGCGCTCGACGAGCTCGGGCACCAGACCTTCGTGCTCGCGCGCCCGACACGGGCGAAGAACATCAAGCCCGCGTTCATCGATCACTCCGGCGTCTGGGACCAGCCGAACGTCACGGACGCGACCGAGTACCGGATCGGCCCGGCCGAGATGGTCGAGTGGGGACGAGCGAACGAGCTCGACGTCGTCCTCTTCGACCAGAACTACGAGTTCGACTCGATCGCCGCCCTGCGCTCGGCGGGCGTGCGCACCGTCGGCCGCTTCGTCTGGGAGCACTTCGCTGCCGAGCACGTCGAACCGGCGCGGGCTGCCCTCGACATCGTCTACTCGCTGACGGCGTGCGAGCAGGAGCGCTACGCCGGGATGGGGATCGAAAGCCCGCGCGTGCCTTGGGGCATTCACCCTGAGCTGCTCGCCTACGCGGGCGCGCCCAGGCGCGACGCGCTCACCTACTTCTATCCGGCCGGCTTCATCAGCAAGCGCAAGCCGGTGAAGGAGATCCTCAAGGCCTTTCGGGGACTCGATCGCGCCGACGCGAAACTCGTGATCAAGGGCCAGGTTGAGCGCGAGCTCGACACGATCGAGGGGGGCGCAAGGCGCGACCCGCGCGTCGAGGTCCTGATCGAGGACCTGCCTACCGACGAGCACCTGCGGCTGTTCGCCTCGGCGCACGTCTGCGTCGCGCCGAGCAGGTGGGAGGGGCTCGGGCTGCACCTCTACGAGTCGATGGCCCTCGGCCTGCCCGTGATCACGAACGACAACCCGCCGATGAACGAGGTCGTCCGCGACGGCGAGAACGGCCTGCTGATCTCAGCGCGCCGCCGCGGCAAGGCGCGCTCGGGAATCCCGGCCTACGTACCGAAGGTGCGGTCACTGCGCGATGCCATGCGCGCGATCGCCGAGCCCGGGCGGCTTGACGAGCTACAGGTCGGCGTCACCGCGTCGCGCGAGCGCCTCGCCTGGGCGAAGACGGTCGCGGGCTATCGCGACCTGCTCGCGCAGGTTTCCTAAACGGTTACCCCAGGACCTTCCACTTGAGCTTGGCCGGAGTCGGGTCGGTGTTGCCGGCCGCGTCGGTCGCACGCACCTGGAACTTCTTCTTGCCGGGCTGCAGGTGCTTGTACTTGATCTTGGCCGCGCCGCACGGCTGAAATGAGCCGAGGTCGGTGTCGACGCCCTTGCCGGCAAGCTTGCACTCGAACGTCGACGCCTCGCTCGCTGAGTAGCGGATCTTGGCCTTGTGCTTGTGGGTCTTGCCGCTCGGACCCTTGTCGATCGTGGTCTCCGGCGCCGCCGTATCACCGCCGCCGCCCCCGGGTGGCGGCGGGGGCGTCACCGCTGCGTTCCCCAGGAGGATGCTGGTTGAGTCAGCGCCGCCGTCTGCGGTGGCGATGTCCGGAATGCCGTCACCGTTGAAGTCCCCGACCGTGAGGGCGAGCGGCTCAGCGCCGACGGCGAACGGGCCGCCGGTCACCGCTGCGAAGCCGAGGTCGGCGCCGCCGAGGAGGACCGACACGCTGCCCGCTGCGCCTCCCAGGACCTGATTCGTCACGGCGAGATCGGGCTCGCCGTCGCCGTTGAAGTCGCCGCTCGCCAGGTCCGAGGGCCCGTCGCCGACCTTTGTCGACGCGCCCGTGCCAAAGCCGGGACCGGGCACGCCCCCGAACACGCTGACGTCGTCGGAGACGGAGTTCGCCGTGGCCAGGTCAGGGTCACCGTCGCCGTTGAAGTCGCCGGCGACGATCGCCAGCGGACTCGTGCCCGCCGCGGGCTGGTCGGCCTGGCGGGTCATGCCGCCTGCGCCATCGCCGATCAGGACCGTCACGGTGTTGAGAAGGAGGCTGGTGACGGCGACATCGGGCGCCCCGTCATCGTTGAAGTCGCCAGTCGCCAGGGCCGAGGGGGAGTCGCCCGCGGGCGTCGTCGGCGCTGCAGGAGTAAACGTCGCGTTTCCGGCGCCCTTGAGAATCGTCACGCGGCTATTCCCGCCCGTAACCACGGCCAGGTCCTCGTTGCCGTCGCGGTTGAAGTCCGCGATCGCCAGGCGACTCGGCGCCTGTGGGACCGGGACTTCGGTGGTCCCGAAGGTGGCCCCTGAGCCTCCTGTGAGGATCACCACCTTGTTGTTATGGACGTCGGCCACTGCCAGATCAGGGTCGGCGTCACCGTTGAAGTTGCCGGCAACGATGGACGTCGGGCGGCCAGCGGCGGCCAGCGCCACGGTCGCCACCGCGGTGAACGCTCCGGTGCCGTCGCCGACAAGCACCGTGACGTCGGAGGAGTCGCGATTGGCGACGGCGAGGTCGAGGTCACCGTCCTGGTCGAAGTCAGCCGAGGCGATCGAATCAGGCGTACTGCCGGCGGCAAACGGCGACGCGTCCGCCGGCGTGAACGTTCCGTCGCCCGCGGCCTGAGCCGAACCCGCCCCCGTAAGGAGCGCGGCCGCCATCCCAAAGGTCGTGAGCATGAGCCTCATCCCAACACCTTCCACCTGAGCTTCGCCGGCGTCGGATCGACGTTGCCAACGGCGTCGATCGCGCGGACGAAGAACTTCTTTGTCCCTGGCTTGAGGTGCTTGTACTTCACCTTCGTCTCGCCGCAGTCGGTGAACTCGCGGAGCTTGCGCTTTCCGCCCCGGAGCGCGCACTGGAAGGTCGCAGCCTCGTTCGCCGAGTAGCGGAGCTTCGCCTTCGTCTTCTCGGTTCGCCGCTTGGGGCCCTTGTCGATCGTCGTCTCGGGAGGAGTGGTGTCGGAGCCGCCATCGCCGCCTACGGGGCCGGGCGGCTGGGTGGGGTCAGGCGTGCCCGGGGCGACGACGAAGAGCCTGACGTTGTCGGCGGACCCGTAGCTGCGGTTGTTGCCGTCCGTCTGAGTCGCATCGAGGCGAACGACGATCGAGCGCGTTTGCGCCGGGATCGGCTGGCTGAGCGCACGCCGCAGCATGATCGTCTGGTTACCGCGGGACGTGGCGCTCACCGGCCCGATCTTGAAGGAGCCGAGGTTGGTCGCGTTGGCATCGAGGAACGTGGCGGTCACGGTCATCGCGTCAGTCGACGTCTTGAATCCACCGATGCGAGCGGAGAGGTTCGCGGTCGCCTGCTTGGCATCGATCGCGCTCGCAGACGAGCTCACGTCGACCGTCTGGCTGGTCGTCGAGCTCCCGGTCCGGAACCCGCCGAAGAAGAAGTTGAGGCCACCCTCCCAGCGTTGCGCGACCGGCAGGTCGGGGCCAAAGCTCGTGCCGTAACGGAGGTAATCGACGAAGGGAGTGCCCGTCCACGGGGCGGGCGGCGCGGTGGACGAGCGGAGGAAGGCCGGAATCCCGTCGATCCCACCCAACGTCACGAGATTGCCGGCGCTCCATGGAGCCCCGCCACCGTTGAAGATGCTGATGTTGGCGGACTGGAAATTCGGAAGGACCACGTCCTCGTTGTCGTCGCCGTTGAAGTCCCCCACCGCCGGGATGCCCGGGGCGGAATTCGTCGTCGTCGCCGCGTATTGGTTCGGCGGGTCAGCGAAGGTCGTACCCGAGCCCCCGAGGTAGATGTTGAGCAGCGAGGGCGAATTGCTGAACTGGACGCTGAACGCAAGGTCGAGGTCGCCGTCGGAATTGAAGTCCCCGACTGCGATGCCGTTCGGCACGCCGCCGCTCGCGATGGAGGTGTCGGGCGTGAAGCTGATCCCGGTGCTTCCGCGCAGAACGCGGCTATCGAATCCGTAGGTGACCAGGTCCGGGTCCCCGTCGCCGTCGAAATCGCCGGAGGCGAGACCGAGGCCGGTTGCGCCAGCCGGCTGCGGAAACGCGGCGAGCTGGTTCGTCTGCTGGTTGCGAAAGACCCACAGTGTCTGGTTGACGATCACGGCGACGTCCTCGCGGCCGTCCTGATCGAAATCGCCGGTCGCCATGCCGCCAGCGAAACCCTGCCCGACTGTGGTGAGACTCTGCATCAGCTGATAGGAGCCGCTGGTGTTACGCACGTAGAACCGCACGGCAAGATCCGAGTTGAGGTCCCCCGTCTCCGGAGCGACGACGGCCAGGTCGGGAGCGCCATCGGCGTCGTTGTTGAAGTCGCCCACCGCGACGTTCGAGGCCGGACCCGGAAGCGAGATCGGCGTCTGCGCCGTGAACGTGCCGTCGCCATTTCCCTTCAGGATGTAGACGGCGTTTCCGAACGCGCTCGGGACGGCGAGATCAGTCCTGCCGTCCTGGTCGAGGTCTGAGGCCACGATCCCGGAGCCGTTCTGCGGGATGCTCACCTGCGGCGCCGCCGTGAAACTCGAGCCCGCGCCGCCAAGCGCCACCGAGATCGCCGGCTGGTTCAGGTTGGCGGTCGCAATGTCCTCATCGCCGTCAGCGTTGAAGTCCGCAATCACGGATTGGAACGCACCGGTGCCCGCCCCGAGCGGCGAACCGGTGGCCTGGGTGAACGTGCCGTCGCCCGCAAAGGCCGATGGCGCGCAGAGAAGCGCAGCGATGACCGCACATGCGCTGATCACCACCCCCCTACTCAGTCTCTGAGCCTCCATGCCTGGCGGTCAGGCTATCTCAGCCGTCAAGCCGGGCTGCGCGGATTCAGCTCGCGGACGGGCCTGTCGAGCCGGCGGCGCAGCTCCTCGATCTCGTCTGCCCCGATGGGCGGCTTGCGGATGACGATCAGCTCGGCCGCCGAGAACGAATGGAGGGTGTCCTCGACCGCCTGGACCGGGCTGCCGTCGCCGACCCGTCCGGCAGCGTCGACCCCGGCTGCTGCAAAGGCGCCGAGGGACACCCCGAGCACCTCGTGGGCGGAGCGCCGGGCCGCGTCGAGGTCGTCGGCCCAGCGGTCGAGTCGCGAGGAGGTCGCGGGCGCCAGCACGAGCACCTCTGGGGGAGGATCGGCGCCGACCGCGGCAGCTCCCTCGGCGGTGATCTCCGCGATTTGCTGGAGGAGATCCGGCGAGTCGATCGGCTCACTCGAGACGATCAGGACCCGATAGCGGCCGTCAGGCGCCGGCGCGATTTCGATCGGCGTGTCGTAGCGGATCCGCGCCGCCACGGTCAGCAATCCAGCCACGGTCAGCGCACCGACCGCGATGCCCGCGGGTGGGCCGCCCAGAAGGAAGCCAAGAAACGCAGGGACGATCAGCGCCGCGACCAGCAGCGGCAGCATCCAGGCCGGGATCTCCAGCCGCTCGAGCTTGGCCATGGTCCGTCCCTACCCGTCTGGCGGCAGCGCTCGCCCGGCGATCAGCGGTCGGATCAATGGCGCCGCCTTCTCGAGCTCGCCGGCGGTGACGGCCGACGTGTCGAAGCCCGCGGCCACGAGGGTCGCGCGCGTGTCGCGGTTCGGGTGGCAGGAGCCGGCGACCCAACCCCAGGGTCGCTCGAGGAGGTCCTGCATGCGCGCCCGGGAGCCGGAGTCGGGGTCGCGAACGTGCTCGATCAGGCGCAGCTCGCCGCCCGGGCGGAGGACCCGCCGGATCTCCCCGGCCACCCGCTCGGGGGAGTCCACGGTGCAGAGGACGAGAGTCGAGACGACCGCGTCGAAGCTGTCGTCGGCAAACGGCAGGGACTCCGCCGTCGTCTGGATCACCTCGACGGCGATCGGGGACCGAACGTCGGTGAGCTTGTCGCGCAACTTCCGCGCCATGTGGCGGTCAGGCTCGGCAAGAACGAGGCGCGTGACCGAGCTCGGATAGTGGCGCAGGTTGAGCCCGGTCCCCGCGCCGATCTCCAGGACCTCGCCGCTGAGATCAGCGAGCAGTCCCGCCCGACGCCGGGCGAGCCCGGCTCTTTCGGATCCCGCCAGGACGCGGTCGTACAGAGCGGCGACAATCGGATGGCCCATATCCGCGATCATCGTCCATGATGCGACTTCGAGGCGGAGGCCGAAGGCCGAAGCCGAGGCGCGCCGCCGTTGAGGCGCCTAATTTTCGGGTCCGCCGCCAAGTAAAAGGAGAGATTAAGTGCCGACCTACATCATGCTCACCCGCCTCACCTCGGATGGCGTGAAGACGATCAAGGACAACCCCTCGCGGGTCCAGGAGGTCAACAAGGAGGTCGAGCAGATCGGCGTCAAGGTCCTCAGTCAGTGGGCGACGCTCGGGGAGTACGACTTCATCACCGTCGTCGAGGCGCCCGACGAGAAGACCATGGCCAAGCTCTCGATCGAGATGGGATCGCGCGGCTCGGTCATCAACGAGACGCTGACCGCAATCGACGCTGAGGAGTTCACCTCCTCGCTGTGAGCGACCGTTCCCGCAAGGTCCTCGTCGTCGGCGCCGGCGGGCGCGAGCATGCGATCGTGCGCGCGCTGGCACGCTCGCCCCGCGCGCCCGAGCTGCTCGCCACGCCCGGCAACGCCGGCATCGCGGACGACGCACGCCTGCTCGAAACCGACGGCTCGGTCGCCGCGGTGGTCGATGCCGCGAAGGCCGAGGGCGTCGATTTCGTGGTCGTCGGACCCGAGGCGCCGCTCGTGGACGGGCTCGTCGACGCGCTCGAGGCAGAGGGAATCGCCGCGTTCGGGCCGACGGCGAAGGCAGCGCAGCTCGAGGGCTCCAAGGTGCACGCGAAGGCGGCGATGGCGGAGGCCGGGGTGCCCACCGCGGCGCACACAGTGCTGCGCAGCCGCGAGGAGGCGCTGGAGCATCTCCCCTGCGCTTCCTATCCGGCCGTACTCAAGGCCGACGGGCTCGCTGCGGGCAAGGGCGTGATCATCTGCGCCGACGAGCGCGAGGCTCGCGAGGCGGTCGAGGCCTTCTTCGTCGAGCAGCGCTTTGGCGCGACCGAGGTCGTGCTCGAGGAGTTTCTCGACGGCGAGGAGCTCTCGCTGCTCGCCCTCTGCGACGGCACCAACGTCGTCGCGCTGGCCCCGGCTCAGGACTACAAGCGGATCTACGACGGCGACAGGGGGCCGAACACGGGCGGCATGGGCAGCTACTCCCCGGTGCCTGGATTCGACGCCGCGACGGTTGCCGAGATCGTCGAGAGCGTGCACCAGCCGATCGTCGACCTGATGGCACGCCGCGGCACCCCCTTTCACGGCGTGCTCTATGCGGGCCTGATGCTGACGGCTGCCGGGCCCAAGGTGCTGGAGTTCAACACCCGCTTCGGCGACCCCGAGACGCAGGCCGTGCTCCCGCGCCTTCGCACGGACCTGCTCGACCTCTTCGAGGCCTCGCGGGAGCCGGGCGGGCTTGCCGGAATCGAGCCCGAGTTCACCGAGGAGTGGGCGGTGACGCTCGTGCTCGCGTCCGCCGGGTATCCGCAGACCTCGTCAAAGGGTGACGTGATCACGGGCCTCGACGCGGTGGGCGATGACGTCGAGATCACGCACGCGGGCACCGCGAGGACCGACGCCGGCATCGTCACCGCGGGCGGTCGCGTGCTCAACGTCACCGCGCTTGGTGGCGGGCCGGCGGAGGCGCGCGACCGGGCGTACGCCGCAGCGGCGAAAATCGACTTTGAGGGCAAGCAGATGCGTACCGACATCGCCGCGCGCGCGGCGAACGCGGTGGCGACCAACTAACGAACGATCGAGGGAGATCGAAGACACGTGGAAATACCAAAGGAGCCCAGTACCGAGACCGAGGTTGCCGTTCCGAACACCGCTGACCTCGAGCCGATGCCTGAGGTTGAGGCCGCCTTCGAGGAGATCGAGGTGGACGCCCCGCGCGTCGGGATCATCATGGGCTCGAAGAACGACAAGGAGAAGATGCAGCCCGCCGGCGCCGCGCTGCAGGAGGCCGGGATCCGCTACGAGGTCCGCGTGATGAGCGCGCACCGCGACCCCGAAAAGGTGCGCGAGTATTGCCACGCGGCACGGATGCGCGGGCTGAAGGTGCTCATCGCCGGCGCCGGGATGTCGGCCGCCCTTCCGGGGGTCGCCGCGGCCCACACCGACCTGCCCGTGATCGGCGTTCCGATCCTCGGCAAGAGCCTCGGCGGCCTCGACGCGCTTCTCTCGGCCGTGCAGATGCCCCCGGGGGTACCCGTGGCGTGCGTCGCGATCGACGGCGCGAAGAACGCGGGCCTGCTGGCGGTTCGCATTATCCAGTCGTGAACAACTGCCCGGCCACCTCCTCGGCTTCGCCTCCGGGGGTGCCGGGGTCTGCGGAAGCATGATCTCCAGGTACTCCCGAGAGGAGATCGCCGCCGTCTGGTCGGATGAGCGGCGCATGCGTGGATGGCTCGAGGTCGAGCTCGCCGCGACCGACGCCTGGGCGGCGCATGGGAAGGTCCCGGCTGAGGCGGCCGCCGCCTGCCGCGAGCGCGCCAGCTTCACCGTCGACGCGGTCAAGGAGCGCGAGCGCGAGACCAACCACGACGTCGCCGCTTTCGTCGACGTCGTCGCCGGCTCGATCGGTGAGGAAGGCCGCTGGATCCACTACGGCCTCACGTCGTCGGACGTTCTCGACACGGCGCTCGCGCTGCAGCTCGTCGAGGCGGGCCTGATCCTCGTCAGCGGTGCCACCGCCTACCGCGACGCGCTTGTCGCCAAGGCCCGCGAGTACGCGGACACGCTCTGCGTGGGACGAACCCACGGCGTGCACGCCGAGCCGACGACGTTCGGCCTGCGGCTGGCCGGCTTTGCCTTCGAGGCGGACCGCAACGTCGCGCGCCTGCGTGAAGCGTTCGGGCAGGCGGCGATCGGCAAGCTCTCCGGCGCCGTCGGCACCTACGCGTCGACGCCGCCGGAGATCGAGGCGGCGGTGATGGACGAGCTGGGCCTGCGCGCCGAGGACATCTCGACCCAGGTCGTCCCCCGCGACCGCCACGCGCAGGTGCTCGAGGCCATCGCGCTGGCGGGCGCCGGGCTCGAGCGCTTCGCCCAGGAGATCCGCAACCTTCAGCGCACCGAGGTCCGCGAGGTCGAGGAGCCGTTCGCGACGGGAGCGCAGAAGGGCTCCTCGGCGATGCCGCACAAGCGCAACCCGATCACCGCCGAGCGCGTCAACGGCCTCGCCCGGGTACTGCGCGGCTACTCCCAGGCCGGGCTCGAGAACGTCGCCCTCTGGCACGAGCGCGACATCTCACACTCAGGCGCGGAGCGCGTGATCCTCCCGGACGCGACGATCCTCCTGGACTACATGCAGCATCTCTCGACGCGCCTGGTCGAGGGCATGGTCGTCCACACGGAGCGGATGCGCTCGAACCTCGAGCTCACCCACGGCGCGCTGTTCAGCCAGCGCGCCCTGACGGCGCTGATCGAGTCCGGGATGACCCGCGACGACGCGTACCGCGTCGTTCAGGAAGCGGCGCAGAAGGCGTGGGACACCGGCACGGAGTTCCGCGAGCTGATCGGCGAGGCCGCGCCGCAACTGGACCTCGACGCCGTCTTCGATTACGGCGCCTACACCAGGCACGTACCCGAGCTGATCGCCCGGCTCGACCAGATCGGCAGCTAGGCCGACTCCCGGCCGCGCCGAGGGTGTCCCTCGCTCCGCCCTATGGCACGGCAAGAGGGACACCGTGGGCGGCGGAGCGCGCGAAAGGTGCGGCGGACGTCACGAGACTCACACCGCGCTCGCCCCCTCATTGCCCCGTCCTGCCGGGGCGCGGCCCGAGCTACAGCGCCCGGGCGATGACCCGGGTCCCGTCGGCCGGGGTCAGGGTGACGTTGCGGCGGACCATCCGCTGCGGGCGCGGGTCGGCGGGCTCGAGGCGGACCGATCGCAGGACCTCGCGCAACACGATCTGCAGCTCGAGCTCGGCGAACGCGGCGCCGATGCAGCGCCGGGTCCCGCCGCCGAACGGGATCCAGGAGTAGGTCTCAGGGCCGTCCTCGAGGAAACGCTCGGGCTTGAAGGCGTACGGGTCGGGATAGACCTCGGGGTTGGTGTGGATCATGTAGATCGCGGCGAAGACGACGGTGCCGTCGGCGAGGTCGTAGCCGCCGAGGTTGGCGTCCTGGCGGAGCAGGCGACCCGTCATCGGCACGACCGGCCGCACGCGGAGCGACTCGTCGATGACGGCGTCGAGGTAGTCGGTTTCGTCGGTCTCGAGCTCAGCGAGCAGGCGGTCGAGCGTGGCGGGCGTGTGCAGGAGCAGGTCGAAGGTCCACGCGAGGGCGGTAGCGGTCGTCTCATGGCCGGCGAGGAGGAGCGTCATCAGCTGGTCGCGCAGCTCGCGGTCGGACATCTTCGTGCCGTCGTCGAACTCGGCTGAGACGAGCATCGAGAGGATGTCCTCGCGCTCGGCGAGGTTCGGGTCGGCGCGGCGCTCGGCGATCTCCTCGGCGAGGAGCTCGTCGGTGCGCGCAACCTTCGCGGCAAAGCGGCGGTAGTGAGGGAGCTCCTTGATCACGGGGAGCGTCAGCCCGAACGCGATCGGCGAGGCGGCCTCTCCCAGGACCGCGAGCAGGCCGTCGCGCATGCCCTCGCGGCGCTGCGGGTCGCTGACGCCGAAGACGGCGCGCATGATCACCTCGAGGGTGATCGCCTGCATGCTCGGCTGAAGAGCGAAGGGCGTGCCCACCGGCCAGCGCGCGATCTCGGCGGCGGCGACCTCGGCGATCGTCTGCTCGTAGGCGCGCATCCGCTCGCCGTGAAACGGCGGCAGCATCAGCTTGCGGCGGCGCAGGTGCTCTGTGTCCTCCTGGAGGAGCAGCGACTGCGAGCCGAGGAGGGGACGCAGCACGATGTTGCGCCCCGGCGCGATCGTGTTGATCCGGTCGCTGGTGAAGAGGCGCTTGATCGACTCCGGGTCGGAGAGGAAGACGACGTCGCCCGGGCCGAGCAGCTGCGCGCTGAAGGTCTCGCCCAGGCGGGCGCGCCAGGTCTCATAGAACGGAATCGGCCTCGCGAGGAAGCGGGCGGTCTGCAGCGTGCGCGGGAGCGGTACCTGCGGCGGGCTTCCCGCGTGAGCGGGGCTCGCCACGGGCGCGTCGGCGACGGCAGCAGCCTCCATCAGCGCGTCCTCGCGAAGCGCTCGACCGCCGACATCAGCTCGTCGACCTTCGCGTCGGCCTCGGTGCCGCCGGCGGCGACGGCGTCACGGACGCAGTGGTTTGTGTGATCGGTCAGCAGCTTCAACGAGACCCCCTCGAGCGCCTTTGTCACGGCGGCGATCTGCGTGAGGACATCGACACAGTAGGCCTCTGAGTCGACCATCCGTCTCAGTCCTCCAATCTGACCCTCGATCCGCGCGAGCCGGCGCAGAAGCGCGTCCTTGTCGCTGAGGTACCCAACGCTGTTGTCCGTATTTGCAGCCATGTTGTGACTATACCGCCAGGGGGTATTGGAGGCGGCCGGTCCCACGCCGCCCGCGTTGTTAGCATCGCCCCCGTGAGCGCCGCACTTGACGAGCTGCAGCTGATCGCCTCCGGCAAGGTCCGCGAGATGTACGCGGACGGCGACGACATCATCATGGTCGCCTCCGACCGGATCTCGGCCTACGACGTCGTCCTGCCGACCGCGATCCCCGACAAGGGGAAGGTGCTGACGCAGATGTCGGTCTTCTGGTTCGAGACGACCGGTCACATCGTTCCGAACCACTACATCTCCCAAGACGTGCCCGAGGAGGCAGCCGGCCGCGGCCTGCGGGTCCGCAAGCTCGACATGTATCCGGTCGAATGCGTTGCCCGCGGCTACATCACCGGCTCAGGCTGGAAGGAGTACCAGCAGTCCGGTTCGGTCTGCGGGATCGAGCTCCCGGCGGGGCTGAAGGAGTCCGACAAGCTCCCGGCGCCAATCTTCACCCCGGCCACGAAGGCCGACGTCGGCGACCACGACGAGAACATCGACTTCGAGCGCGCCGTGGAGCTGATCGGCGATCGGCCCCTGATGGAGGAGCTGCGGCGCGTGACCATCGATCTCTACGAGCACGCCCGCGACCACGCGGCGGAGCGCGGCATCATCATCGCCGACACCAAGTTCGAGTTCGGGTCGTCCCCCGGCGCCGAGGTCGTCCTCGGCGACGAGGTGCTCACCCCCGACTCCTCGCGCTTCTGGCCCGCCGACGACTACGAGCCCGGCCGCGGGCAGGCTTCGTTCGACAAGCAGTACGTCCGCGACTGGCTCGACCAGTCGGGCTGGGACCACAGCCCGCCCGGTCCCGAGCTGCCCGACGACGTCGTCGAGGTCACGCGCTCGAAGTACGTCGAGGCGTACGAGCGGATCACCGGCCGCTCGCTCTAACCGCGCTCGGGCCCGCGGCCTAATCTGATCGGATGAACCTGTTCGTCTGCGGCCTGCGCCGTTCGGGGACGACGATCCTCTACGACGCGCTGCGTGAGGACCCTGAACTCACGTGCTTTTACGAGCCGCTGCGCGAACAGGAGCCCACGATCGGCGGAGGCAGCGGCGCGCGCGACGAGGACGCTTTCGCTGAGACCCGAGCGCGCCGCGACGCATTCCGGGCCGAGCACTATCCGGGGCTCCAGGCAGAACTCTTCAACTGGGGCGGCCCGCGCGTACCGCAGGCTGAGCTGGAACGTGAGCTACCCGATTTCGTGAGCGAGTTCCTCGCCTCCCTATTGGAGGCCGCGCCCAACGTCGCCATCAAGGAGACGCGCCTGCACCACAAGCTCGGTGAGATCGCGCGTCTGGATCCGCGGGCGGTCGTGGTTCACCTCGTCCGCGACCCGCGGGCGGTGACGGCCTCGATGCTGCTTGGCCGCCGTCGGCGCGTCGACATCTACCCGGACGCCGACACCTTCTTCAGCGCGCGCACCGGGCGGCGACTGTGGTCGAGCCGGTCGATCTCCGAAGCTGCGGCGACGAGCCTGCGCTCCTTGGAACTGCCCAACGACATTCCGGACTTCCTGCGGCCGCTGATCGTCTGGAAGCTCGCGTTCGCGGCCTCGGACGGCGACGGTCGCCGCCTTTTCGGCGTCCGCTACATCCTCGTCCGCCTCGAGGATCTGCGCGCGCACCCGGCCCGCGGGCTGGGTCGGATCTACGCCGCCCTCGGCCGCGAGACCCCGGCACCTGTCGCAGAGTGGGCGACTCAGAACATCCGCAGCGACGCCAGCGTCCACCTCGCTGACGATCCGCGCTGGGCGCGCGCGGCGGCGCTGCTTGAGATGCAGCCGGAGCTCGATCGCGCCGGCTACGACGACATCGCTGCGCTCGAACCGGACCCCAAGCCGCTGGACCTGACGCCGCCGGAGCCGCGCTCGCGCCTTTCCGGGCTGATGGGCCGGGCGAGACGACGGCAGCGCTGAGTAGATTTGGCGCGGTGAAGGCGCGCGTCCTCATCCGCCCCAAGGAGGGCATCCTCGACCCGCAGGGCAAGGCGGTCGAGCGGGCGCTGCCGGCGCTCGGCTTCGACGGCGTCTCGCATGTGCGCGTCGGGCGCATGGTCGAGCTCGAGGCCGAGGACGGCGCAGATCTGCGGCGCCTGTGCGAGCAGCTGCTGGCCAACCCACTGGTCGAGGATTACGAGATCGTCGAGGCGTGAAGTTCGGAGTCCTTCAGTTCCCCGGTAGCTGCGACGAGCGCGACGCGCTCTCGGCGTGCGAGCGGATCGGCGATGCCGAGCTCATCTGGCACGAGAGCGAGGACCTCAGCGGAGTTGACGCGGTGGTCGTACCCGGCGGCTTTTCCTACGGCGACTACCTGCGGGCCGGGGCGATCGCTCGCTTCGCCCCAGCGATGGAGGCGGTGGCGCGCTTCGCGGCCGACGGCGGCCCGGTGCTGGGCATCTGCAACGGCTTTCAGGTCCTCTGCGAGGCCGGGCTCCTGCCCGGCGCGCTGCTGCCCAACGAGGGGCTGCGTTTCCTCTGCCGCCAGGTCGAGCTCGAGGTCGTCAACGCGTCGACCGCCGCGACGGCCGAGTGCGAGCCCGGCGATCGCCTCTCGATCCCGGTCAAGCACATGAGCGGCCGCTGGTTCGCTACGCCCGAGATGCTCGCGGAGCTGGAGACGGCCGGCCAGATCGTCTTTCGCTACGCGCCCGGGCACAACCCGAACGGCTCGATCGCCGACGTCGCCGGGGTCAGCAACGCGGCGGGCAATGTCGTCGGGCTCATGCCCCACCCCGAGCACGCGGTCGATCCGCTGACCGGCTCGGACGACGGGCTGGCGCTGTTCGCCTCGCTCGCCAAGAGGGCCGCAGCCGTTCCAGTATGAGTGTGCTCGCGCCGGCGCCGTTCGTCGTCGGCGTCGGGCGGTCGGGCACGACGCTGCTGCGGCTGATGCTCGACGCGCACCCGCAGCTCGCGATCGGGCCGGAGACGCAGTTCGTGCCCGACCTGCTCGACGCGGACGATCCGGTCGAGCGCATCATGACGGCCCGAACCTGGGCCGACTTCGGCCTCGACCCAGACGAGTTCGCACGGCGAGCGGCCGATCAGGACCTCGCCGGTGTCCTGCGCGCCTTCTACTCGCTCTACGCCGAGTCCCAGGGCAAGCCGCGCTGGGGTGAGAAGACCCCCGGGTATGTGAAGAGCATGGACGCGATCGCCGGCGTGCTTGCGGAGGCCCGCTTCGTCCACCTGATCCGCGACGGCCGCGACGTGGCCCTCTCGCGCCGCGCGCGTGGGATGGGCGCGGACAAGCCGATGGCCAAGACCGCGAACCTCTGGCGGCGCCGGATCGAGGACGCGCGCGACCAGGCCCGGGGCCTCGAGGGCCGCTACATCGAGCTGCGCTATGAGGACCTCGTCGCCGATCCGGAGCCGCAGCTGCGCCGGATCTGCGAGCTGATCGAGCTCGACTTCGACCCGGCGATGCTGCGCCACGACAAGGGCGCCGACGAGCGCCTCGCCGAGCTCGGCGACCTCGCTGCTGAGGGCGGTCGCAAGGCGCGCGAAGCGGACGAGCGAGCCACCGCTCACACGCGCGCGAGAGGCCCCGCGACCACCGATAGAACCGGCGCCTGGCGCACGGAGATGAGCGCCGAGGACAGGCGTGAGTTCGAGGGTGTCGCCGGGCCGCTGCTTCGCGACCTGGGCTACGACCTCCTATCCTGACGGGCCGCCCTTGGCCTTCGACTACTCGATCCGATACCTGCGCAGGCGCCGCCTGCGCACAGCCTCCGAACCGAAGCACCCCAGCCCGTTCGTGGTCGGGGTCGGCCGCTCGGGCACGACGCTGCTGCGGATGATGCTCGATTCCCACCCCGAGATCGCGGTGCCGCCGGAGACGCACTTCGTGCCCCAGTTCATCCAGGCGTCCGGGAAGCTCCGCTTCTCGGCGACAACGCTCACGAGGGCGATCGTCCACGACGAACGGCGGCGCTGGAACGACTTCGGGCTCACCGAAGAGGACCTCCTGGAGGCGATGCAGTCCGTCGATCCGCTGAACACGCCGGACGCGCTGCGCGCCTTCTACGCGCTTTACGCCGACAAGCACGGCAAGGCGCGCTGGGGCGACAAGACCCCGGACTACGTGCGCAAGATGAAGAAGATCCAGAACACGCTTCCCGAGGCGCGGTTCATCCATGTGATCCGCGACGGGCGCGACGCCGGGATCTCTCAGAACACCCGGATCGCCAAGCGCGGCAAGGACCCGGTGCCGCCAAAGGAGATGGCCCGCCGCTGGCGCAAGCGGATCGTCAAGTCGCGGATCGACTCCGAGGAGGTCCAGCACTACCTCGAGGTGCGCTACGAGGACATGCTCACCGACACCGAGGGCGTCCTGCGCAGGGTTTGCGAGCACATCGAGATCGATTTCGACCCGGCGATGCTGAGCTATCACGAGCGCGCCGAGGAGCGCCTGCAGGAGATGGCCGGGGCGCTCCCGGCCAAGAAGGGCCGCCCCAAGCGCGAGGCCGGAGAGCGCGTCGCCGCACACGCGATGACGACGCGCCCGCCCGACGCCGAGCGCGTCGCGGTCTGGAAGCGCGAGATGACCCCCGAGGAGAACGCCGAATTCGAGGTGGCCGCTGGGTACCTGCTCGACGATCTCGGGTACGAGACCGCCACTCCCAAGGAGGACTGGCTGCCGCCCGAGGAGTGGGCCCGGTCGAAGTCGCGCACCGAGCGCGGTTCCGATAACGCCGGGACCACGAAGTTCGCCGACGTGATCAAGCGCGACTGATGGGCCTGCTCGACCGACTGAAGGGGGGCCAGGACGACGGCGATCGCGCGCCCGTCCCGTTCGTGGTCGGCATGAACCGTTCGGGCACGACGCTGCTGCGAATGATGCTCGACGCGCATCCGGATCTGACGATCCCGCCCGAGACGCACTTCCTCCCCGACCTGATCAAGGCGGCGCGCGAGGACGATGCGACGCCGGAGTCGACTCTGGAGGCGATGAAGTCCGCGCGCGAATGGGGCGACTTCGGCTTCTCCGACGAGTTCATGCTGGAGCGCCTCAGAGCCCTCGACAAGATCGAGCCCGGGCCCGCGGTGCGCGTCTTCTACGACGCCTACTCGGCCGAGCAGGGCAAGCCGCGCTGGGGTGAGAAGACCCCGACCTACGTCCAGAAGATGAAGCTGATCCAGCGCGCGATCCCCGAGGCGCGGTTCGTGCACGTGATTCGCGACGGGCGCGATGTCGCGCTCTCGGTGCTCGATCGCACGGTCCGCGACCTCACGGCCGGTGACATCGCCAACCGCTGGCAGAAGAAGATCACGAAGGCGCGCGAGGACAAGCCGAAGCTCCGCCACTACACGGAGATCCGCTACGAGGACCTGATCCTCGACACCGAGCCCGTGCTGCGCCAGGTCTGCGAGTTCATCGAGCTGCCGTGGGACGACGCGGTGCTCAACTACCACGAGCGCTCCGCGGACCGGCTCAAGGAGATGGCTCGTGCGCTGCCGGCCGAGGGCCGGGCCAAGGAGCTCTCCGTCGAGCGGCGGATGGCCACGCACGAGATGACGACCAAGCCTCCGAGCGCCGACCGCGTCGCCCGCTGGCGCACGCAGATGAGCGCAGAGCAGCGCGACGAGTTCGAATCGATCGCCGGCGACCTCCTCGACCAGCTCGGTTACCCGACCGGGCCCGACGCGGCCGAGAAGGCCACAGCGCAGATCGAAGCCGCCGCGTAGCGATGCGCGTAGGCATCGTCAGCAAGTGGTTTGCCTCCGGGCAGGCCGTCGTTTCGCGGCAGATCCGCTCGGCGCTCGACGAGCTCGGCCACGAGACGTTCATCCTCGCGAAGCAGGGCAAGGGCCCGCGCGCGCAGATGGAGCGCGTCGCCGACCCGGTCTGGGACCAGCCCGGGGTCACCCACTCGGAGGAGGCCGACATCCCGCTCGCCGAGTACCGCGACTGGGTGTCGCAGAACTCGATCGAGGTTGTGCTGACCGACCAGAACGACCAGTTCGAGGAGATCGCGGCGTTGCGCGACGATGGTGTTCGCACGGTTGGCCGGTTCGTCTGGGAGAGCTTCGCCGCCGCAGACGCCGGCCCCGCAAAGGCGGCGTACGAGGTCGTCTACTCCCTCACGCGCGCCGAGCAGGAGCGCTATCGCGGCCTCGGAATCGAGAGCCCGCTGCTCACCTGGGGTTGTCACCCCGAGCTCGTTGCGCTGGCGGCCCAGGCGGACGCCGACCGCGCCGCCGACGACCTCGTTCGCTTCGTCGTGCCCGGGAGCTTCATGGGCAAGCGCAAGCCCTTCCCCGAGATCGTCGAGGCGTTCACTCGCGCCAAGGGTGACCACCTGCGACTGCTCGTGCGCGGCCAGGTCGACCGCAAGGGGGGCAAACTCGAGAAGGCGGCCGGCGGCGACCAGCGCGTCGTGATCGAGCTCGAGGACCGTCCGACCGACGAGCACATGCGTCAGTTCGCCGGCTGCGACGTCTGCCTCTCTCCGTCGCGATGGGAGGGGCTTGGGCTGCCGCTCTATGAGGCGATCGCAGTCGGGATGCCGTCGATCACCAACGACTCGCCGCCGATGAACGAGGTGGTCCTCGACGGCGTGAACGGAATCTGCGTCGACTCCGTTCCGTGGGGTGAGGCCGGATCGGGAATCCCCGCCTTCGACCCGGACTTCGAGCAGCTCACCGCCGCGATCGAGCGCCTCGGCGATGCCGGCGAGCGCGCGAAGCTGCGGGAGGGCGCGCTGGGGCTGCGAGAGACCGACCGCTCCTGGGACCGGACCAAGGAGGGCTTGGCCGAGCTCTTGGGGGGCTGACGCCATGCGCGTCGGGCTCGTCTCGAAGTGGTTTAACCGCGGTCAGCCGGTTGTCGGCCGCCAGCTGCGCTCGGCCGTCGACGAGCTTGGCCATGAGAGCTTCATCCTCGCGCGGCCCAAGAAGGAGAAGGGCCCGCGGCCTGGCGCGCTCGACCGCGACGACGTCTGGGACCAGCCCGGGATCACCGAGACGGCGTCGTTCGACGTCACCCGCGACGAGTACCTCGACTGGGTCGACGCGAACGGGATCGAGGCCGTGCTCTGCGACCAGAACTACCAGTTCGCCGAGCTCGCCGAGCTGCGTGGCCGCGGGATCCGCACGATCGGTCGCTTCGTCTGGGAGCACTTCACGGCCGAGCATGTCGCCGGCGCGCGCGAGGCCTTCGACGTCGTCTACTCCATGACCCGGGCCGAGCAGGCGCGCTACCGGGAGATGGGGCTGGAGACGCCGTACGTGCCGTGGGGGTGTCATCCGGAGCTGATCGCCTTTGCACAGGCCACAGACCGCAGACCGCAGACCGCAGACACCGTCAGCTATGTATTCCCCGGCGGCTTTCTCGGCCATCGCAAGCCATTGGAGCCGGTTCTCCAGGCGTTCGAGGCCACGGACGATCCGCGGCTGCGGCTGGTGGTCAAGGCCCAGGTGGAGCGCAAGCAGGTGCGCCCTGTCGAGGAGGCCGCCGAGCGCGACGCTCGGATCGAGCTCCGCCTGGGCGACCAGCCCACGGCCGAGCACCTGCGCGAGCTGGCGAGCTTCGACGTCTGCCTGGCGCCGGCGCGCTGGGAGGGCCTCGGGCTGCCGCTCTATGAGGCCATCGCCTTCGGCCAGCCGGTGATCACCAACGACGCCCCGCCGATGAACGAGGCCGTCACCGACGGGCGCAACGGGCTTCTGGTCGCCTCGCATCCCAACGGGACGGCGAAGTCCGGCATCCCCGCCCTCGATCCCGACGTCGACGACCTGCGCAAGGCCATCGAGCGGCTCGCCGACGACGACCTGCGCGCGCGCCTCGCCGCTGGCGCGGCCGAGGTTCGCGACAGCGAGCGTCAGTGGTCGGCCACCGTGGCTGGAATCGGCGAACTGCTTACCTCTAAGGCGAGCAATCGGTAGCTTGCTCGATTCGCCATGGGCCTTTCCGACCAAATAGCTAGATATCGCCAGCGCGCGGGGATCGTCCTCGCCACGCGCCGCCTCAAGGGGCGCACGCCCGAGCCACCGCCGGCTCCGTTTATCTGCGGGGTGACCCGGTCGGGAACGACCCTGCTGCGTCTCATGCTCGACTCGCATCCGGAGGTGGCGATCCCGGGAGAGACCCACTGGGTGCCCAAGCTGATCAAGGCGTTCGAGCGCTCCAAGCAGTCAGGCGACGATGCGGCGACGCTCGCCATCGACCACAAGCGCTGGGGCGACTTCCACCTCGATGGCCACGAGCTGCGCGAGCGCATCACCGCGCTCGACCCCGTGACGGCCGCCGACGCGATTCGGGCCTTCTACCTGCTCTACGCCGAGCGCGAGGGCAAGAGCCGGTACGGGGACAAGACGCCCGGCTACATGCAGGAGATGCGCCGGATTCAGCGCGTGCTGCCCGAGGCGCGCTTCGTTCACATCATCCGCGACGGCCGCGACGTCTCGCTGTCGCATCTGCGCATGAACTGGGGACCCGAGGACTACGAGCAGTCAGCGCGCCTGTGGCGCAACCGCATCCGCCGCGCCCAGAAGATCGCGCCGACGATCGACCACTACACCGAGATTCACTTCGAGGACCTCGTCGCCGACACGGAGGGCGAGCTGCGCCGCATCTGCGACTACATCGATCTCGAGTTCGACCCGGTGATGCTCGACTACCACGAGCGCGCCGAGGACCGGCTCAAGGAGAAGGCACGCGAGCTCCCCCGTAAGAACCGCCCGAACCAGAGCGCCGAGGCGCGCATGGACAGCCACAGGCTGGCGAAGGAGCCCCCGCGATCGGACCGGGTCGGCATGTGGCGCGAGCGGATGACCGAGGAGGAGATCTCCTCCTACGAGGCGATCGCCGGCGACTTCCTCGTCAGCCTCGGCTACGGCGTCGTCACCGACGCGGGCCGTCAGCGCGCCGCCGACAAGGGCGCGGTCGAGCCCGAGCGCACGCGCATCCCAGCGCCCGTCGCGGGCCAGACGGCGGGCTAGCCCCGCCAGGTCTCCGCGCGTATCGCCCACCGCTCGTGGTCGCGCCAGCGGCCGCCGATCTTCAGGTAGCGCTCGGAGAAGCCCTCCTTGGCGAAGCCGAGGGACCTGACCAGGCGCTTGGAGCGGTCGTTGTCCGGCTGGATGTTGGCCTCGAGGCGGTGCAGATGCATCGGCCCGAAGGCGTGGCCGATCACGAGGCCGACGCCCTCGCGCATGTAGCCCTGGCCACCGAATCCGGCCACGGCGCCGAATCCGACGTACGCGGACTTGAAGTTGCCGTGAAAGATCTGGCTGACGTTGCACATCCCGACGAGCTCATCGTCTACTCGGCGGAGCAACAGGAAGCCCGCGAACTCCGTGGTCTTCTGACGTTCGAGCAGGCGGTCGATGTCGGCGTCGGTGGTCGGTGGCGTCACCCACGGGCGCAGAAAGGCGACGCTGCGACGCATGGCCGCAAGGGTCTGTCGGCGGCGCGCCTCCGAGATCGGCTCGATCCGGACGCGGCGGGTCACTTGCGGCCGATGATCGGGTCGAGCTGGCGCAGGCGCATCCCGGTCGGGATGGTGCCGACGAGCGCGTTGCGCAGCCGGCGCCCGATCCGCGATGGCGAGAGCACGAGCGAGGCCGCGCGGCGCGAGCCCTGTACGAGCTTGGCGGCTCGGCGCACGCGACAGCGCTCGTAGTCGTCGAGCGCGGCGCGCACGTCGGTATGGGCCGCGATGGCCTCGCCGAGCGCCACCGCATCCTCCAGAGCCGAGCAGGCGCCCTGGCCGAGAAACGGGAGCATCGGGTGGGCGGCGTCGCCCAGGAGCGTCGCGTGCTGCGAGCTCCAGCTGCGTACCGGCGGGCGGTCGTAAAGGCGATGCAGCAGAACATCATCGGCTGGTGTGGCGGCGACGACGTCGCGCAGCGGGGCTGCGAACTCCGCCGCGCGGCGCTCGAGCTCGTCCGCGCCAGGATCCGGCTCGCCCTCCGCGACCCGGTGGGCGACGTACCAGTAGACGAGCCCGCCGCGAAGGGGAAGCAGGCCGGCGACGCTCTCCTCCCCCCACCACTCGCCGGCGAGGATCTCGGTCGGGGCTTGGCTGACGCCGCGGAAGGCGACGATCCCCGAATCGCGCGGGTCCTCGTGGGAGATCAGCGCGCCGCGCGCGGTCGAGCGCAGGCCGTCCGCACCCACGGCGAGATCCGGACGATCGGAGTCGCCGTCGGCAAAGCGCAGGACGTCGTCTTCGATGTCGATCAGCTGCGAACCGAGCCTGACGTCGTCGATGCCGAACGCCGTGAGCAGTCCCTCGTGGAGGTCGCGGCGGTGCAGGCCGACGAGCGGCTCGCCGTAGCGCTCGGCGATCACGTCGGTGCCGAACTCGGCCAGCACCGACCCGTCGGCACGGCGCAGGGCCCCGCCGACCCGCGGGACCTCGGGGTCGTCGACAAGGGCGTCCAGGCCCAGTGCACGCAGCGCCCTGATCCCGTTCGGCCAGACCGAGATGCCGGCGCCGATCTCGCGAATGGACTCGTCCGCCTCGCGCACGACCACCTCGCACCCGGCGCGCCGCAGGGCGATCGCCGCGGCAAGGCCGCCGATTCCGGCGCCGATGACCGTTGCCCGGACCGTCACCGCGCCGATGCTATGCGCAGACTCCTACGGGCTGTAGCGCGCGGCGATGAGGCCCTCGTCGGTGGCTCCGACGGAGACGACCTCGTCGCCGGTGACCTTCTTGCCGGGCAGCAGTGGCTTGGCCCCGGCGAGCACGTTGAGATAGAGCGTTGTCGGCTCCTGCCCGTAGGCGGTCTTGAACTTGCGGGTGATCTGCAGCGCCCCCGCCTTGACGGTGGTGCAGGGGTTCGGGTAGCCGCTCGAGCCGAGCGTGCAGTTGAAGCCGTTGGACTCGGTCCCCTGGCCCTTGTAGGCGGTCGCACGCTTGGCGAGGCCGGTCGACTTGGCCGACGTCGGCGTCTCCGCGAGGATGACCCGCGAGGAGATGAAGGTGTTGAAGCGCAGCGAGGTGATGTTGGTCGTGAAGCTGGAGTCGAACGTGATCACGTCGCCCTGCTGCGGGGCGGTGATCGGCAGTGAGTAGACGACGCGGCGCTTCTCGCTGTCGCCGATCGTCAGCGGCAGGTTCGGCTCGATCAGCGTGGTCGTCTGGCTCATCTGCGGCAGGGGCACGGTCGGATGCGCCTGAACGATGTTGAGCCGGCCCTTGTCCTGCTGGACGCTGCCGTCGGGCTGGTCACCGCCGAGGACGATCCGGTTGCCGGGCTTCGCCTTTCGGTTGTAGGCGCCCACGATGAGATTCACGTAACAGGCGTCGGGCGCGCACGGCACGGCGCTCAGGTCGGAGATCGTCGTCTCGAAGTTCGGAAGGGCGATCGTGCAGTGGTGGTTTCGGTTCGGCCGCGTCTGCTTGCACAGCTGGGTGCGGCTGTCTCCCATCGGCGTGAAGCCGACGCTCGAGCTCGGCTCAGAGGAGAGGACGATCCTCGCCGTGACCTTCGGGTTGACGTTGTAGTGAGTGCCGAAGCACCGCGGGCCCCGCTCGACGCAGGTCGTCGACACCTGTACCTCGCCGTTGACGCGCAGGCGATCGCCGACCTCAATCGGGTCGAAGCTGCTTGGCGGGATCGACATCGCGACCCGGTCGAGCTTGCCCGGCCGCTTTGAGATCGGGACCCCGCGAAGCAGCTCCGAGTTGTCGCCCGTCGTCGCGTATGTCGCCAGAGTCGGACTCGGAATGGCCGGGCCCTTGGTCGCGTGCGCAGGGGCGGCCAGCACGATCAGGGAGCAGAAAAGTGCTGCAAATGCCGCTCTGGGCGCAGCGCGAAGCGTTCGGGTCGGACCACCCATACTTCGATCACAACACGCGCAGGCTTAAGACGACGCGGCACCCCGCCGGATGAAAGTCGGCCTGCAACCGCCTAACCGCCGTAGCGCCAGATCGTCAGCCCGTCCGGCATCGCCGCAAGCGACACGGTGTTGTGCGGCGTCACCTTTGTCTCCGCAAGCAGCGGCTTCGCGGCAGCGAGGACGGTGAGCCAGAGGGTCACGGGCTGGCCGGTGCGCCGCTGGATCACGTCGCGGCGAAACCGAATTGCGCCCGCCTTATGGGTGATGCATGGGTTGGCGTAGCCGCTGGGCCCGAGGGTGCAGTCGAAGCCGTTGGACTCGGTCGCCTGGCCGCGGAACCGGATCGCGGTCTTGGCGTGCTGATGTGGGTGCGTGTTGCCCGGTCCGGTCGTGAGCACGACGCGCGAGCTGACGAACGTGTTGAACGGCAGCGCGTTGATCGCGCTGAGGAAGCTGGCGTCGAAGGCGACCACCTCCCCGCGCCTGGGCGCTGGAATCGGAGCCGAGTAGACGACCCGACGCTTGTCGGCGCTGCCGATCGTCAGCGGCAGGTGGCGATGCAGGAGACCGGCGTTGGTCGTCACCGTCGGCGGGGGCACCCCGGGGTGCTCTTGGACCACGCTCAGCCGGCCCTTGTCCTGTTCGAGGCTGCCGTCGGGCTTGTCGCCGCCGAGAACGACGTAGTTGCCGCGCTTTGCCTTGCGGTTATGCGCGCTGAGGAGCAGGTTGACGTAGCAGCGGTTGGGCGGGCAGGGGAGCGCGCGCGGGTTCGGGATCGCCGTGAGCGTGTTCGGGACCGTCAGCGTGCAGTGGTGATTGCGGTTCGGCCGGTGCTGCTTGCAGAGCACGGTCACCGGGCGCGAGAGAGCGATATGTGGCGAGCGCGGGCGGTGGCTGCGGGCGAGCACGATCTGCGCCGTGACGAACGGGCTCAGTGTGTACGAGCGCCCGATGCAGCGCCGCTCCTGGACGATGCAGGTCGTCGAGATCTGGACCTCGGCGCTGGCGCGCAGCCGGTCGCCGGCCTCCAGCGGCTCGAGCGCCCGGTGACCGATCCGCATCGCCACCCGCGTGCTGCGCCCCGGGCGCTTGCGGATCGCCACGCGGTTGATGAGCTCGGACTTGTTGCCGCTGGTCGCCACGATCGGCGCGGGCGGCTTCGAGTAGCCCGGCGGCAGGACCTGCTGGCCCGCCGCCATCCTGGCCGCGGCAAGCAGCAGCAGCGCGACAAGCGCGATCCCCCCTTTCGCGGTCTTTACTCGGCCCGGCAGTTCAACCTCCGTGTCAACGCCTAGTCTGAAGGTTCTCGTTGTCCGCCTCGGAATCGACACTCCCAAAGCACCGCGAGCTCGGCCTCACCGACGCCGAGTTCGAGCTGATCGTCGACAAGCTCGGGCGCGAGCCGAACGACGTCGAGCTCGCCATGTTCAGCCTGCTCTGGTCCGAGCACTGCGCCTACAAGCACTCCAAGAAGCTGCTGCGCCGCCTTCCCACGGAGAGCCCACGCATGCTGATGGGCCCGGGCGAAAACGCCGGTGCGGTCTCGATCGGCGACGGGTGGGCCGTCGCCTTCAAGGTCGAGTCGCACAACCACCCCAGCGCGGTCGAGCCGTTCCAGGGCGCGGCCACCGGCGTCGGCGGGATCCTGCGTGACGTCTTCGCCCTCGGCGCGCGGCCGATCGCGGTGCTCGACTCGCTGCGCTTCGGCGAACTGGACTCTGAGCGGTCGCGCTACCTCTTCGAGCAGGTCGTCGCCGGCATCGGCCACTACGGGAACTCGATCGGCGTTCCCACGGTCGGCGGCGAGGTCTACTTCGAGCCCCCCTACGAGCAGAACTGCCTGGTCAACGCCATGTGTGTGGGCCTCGCTCGCGCGGACGACATGGTTCGCGCCGCGGCGGCCGGCGTTGGCAACAGCATCGTCCTCATGGGCGCGTCGACCGGCCGCGACGGCATCGGCGGCGCCTCGGTGCTCGCTTCGGCCGACCTCGAGACCGGCGACGACTCAAAGCGCCCGACGGTGCAGATCGGCGACCCGTTCGAGGAGTCGAAGCTGCTCGAGTGCTGCCTCGAGCTGCTCGGCGCCGACCTGCTCGTCTCCCTCCAGGACCTCGGCGCCGCCGGGCTCACCTCCTCGGCCGCCGAGATGGCCTCCGCGGGTGCGACGGGCATCGACATCGACGTGGCCCGCGTGCCGCTGCGCGAGGCCGACATGGAGCCGTTCGAGATCATGGTCTCCGAGTCGCAGGAGCGGATGCTCGCCGTGGTCGAACCCGACAGGGTCGACGAGGTCCTCGCCATGTGCGAGCGCTGGCAGGTCGGCGGCTCCGTCGTGGGCGAGGTGACCGATTCGGGTGATTTCCGCGTGCTCCGCGACGGCGACGTGGTGGGCGAGATGCCGGTGGTCGCCCTGGTCGACGACTGCCCCCTGTATGACCTGGCGCCGGAGGCGCCGACCGAGTGGATCTACGGAAACCGCGAGCCCGCCAGCCCTGAGACGGACGGCAGTGCGTTGCTGCTCGGCCTGCTGGCCTCGTCGAGCATCGCCAGCAAGAAATGGGCGTTCGAGCAGTACGACTCGATCGTCGGATCGCACACCGTCCGCCGGCCCGAGAGCTCGGACGCCGCCGTGCTTCACCTGGCTGAGGCCGGTGCGACGATCGCGATCGCCATCGACGGCAACGGCCGGCGCGTGGCCGCGGATCCCTACCTCGGGACGGTCGAGGCCGTGCTCGAGTGCACGCAGAACCTCGCGTGCGCCGGCGCCGAGCCGCTCGGGCTGACGAACTGCCTCAACTTCGGCAACCCCGAGAAGCCGACGGTCGCCTGGCAGCTCGACCGGTCCACCCAGGCGCTTGCCGACGCCTGCGAGGCGCTGGGGGTGCCGGTGGTCGGCGGCAACGTCTCGCTCTACAACGAGACCGAGGATGGGCCGATCTACCCGACGCCCGTCGTCGGCATGGTTGGCGAGCTCCCGGACCCCGAGCGGGCGGGCGGCCTGGCGCTCCGCGAGGGCGAGGCGATCGCGCTCGTTGGACCGTTCGCACCCTCGCTCGCCGCCTCGGAGCTCGCGAAGCTGCGTGGCGAGCTCGGCCCAGGGTTGCCGGAAGCGTCGATCGCTGACGTCGTGGCGGCGATCGCGGTGGTGCGCGACGCCGTGCGCGCGGGGTCGGTGAGCGCGGCGCACGACATCAGCGACGGCGGTCTCGCCTGCGCGCTCGCCGAGATGGCGATCGCCGGTGCCACCGGCGCGGAGGTCGACGTGGACGAGATCGCCGGCGACGAGCCGACGGCGTTGTTCGGCGAGGGCGTCGGCGGGTTCCTCGTGGCGGGCGACCGCGCAACGCTCGAGACGCTCGGCGGCGGCGAGGTCACCGTTCGCGTGATCGGCGCCACGGGCGGCGAGCGCCTGCGGATCGGCTCGGTCGACGTCTCCGTGGCGGACGCCGAACGCGCCTGGCGCTCGCTGGGCGAGCATCTGGACGTGGCGTACCCGGCGGTCTGAGCCGCCTTTCGCGCGGCGGCAACTCCCGCAAAAAGGGGGCGAGCGGGGCGAGTCCCGCGACGTTCGCCGCGCCTTCCGCGCGCCCGCCGCCCCAGGGTGTCCCGCACGCCGTGCCATAGGACGGAGCGAGGGACACCCTTCGGCGCTGCAGGCCGTTGCGTCCCGGTCTCGCGCCAAACCACGCGCCTTGCGTGCGCCTCAACGGCCAAGCCTGGTCCCCTCACTGCCCCGCCCTGCCAAGCGGCTCACGCCCGCCCGGCGCGCCTACGGGATGCGCCGGGTGTGCTCGCAGCCGGTCGCCCGGTCCTTCGAGCCCTTGCCGTCGCAGCGGTCGCGACCGGAACCGCCGTCGATCACGTCGGGGCCGGGCGCGCCGTTGATGCGGTCCTTGCCCGCGCCGCCGTAGAGCTGATCGGCACCCTTGCTGCCGTTGATGCGGTCGTTGCCGTCGTCGCCGCAGATGATGTCGGCGCCCTCGTCCGTGACGATGAGGTTGCCGCTGCGGTCGAAGACCATGTCCGTCGGCCGGACGAGCGGCGGGCCGGATGTGAGGACGGTGCGGTCGCCGGAGGAGATGTCGACGCGGAAGATCGCGCCGGTGCCGCCCGGGCCGGCGCCCCGGTCGGCGACGTAGACGTCGCCGGGAGCAGCGTGCGCGCTCGCGGCGATTGCAAGAGCGGCGACACCCCCGGCGAGAATTGCTGTCGCCCTCCCTCTCACCCGGGTGGTCATGGCGAATCCGGCGGCGTTGCTAGCCTTGCGGGGTAGGCGATCGCCTGCCTTCGCCACCACTTCTCGGGGTTCGCGACAGGCTCTATGAGCTCGATCGATGATCGTGACGGACCGCGCGACGAGTGCGGTGTCTTCGGCGTGTATGCGCCTGGGCATGACGTCGCACGCCTCGCATACTTCGCGCTATACGCGCTCCAGCACCGCGGCCAGGAGTCCGCGGGCATCGCGACCTGTGAGGGCGGCCACATCACCACGCTGCGCGACACAGGCCTGGTCTCGCAGGTCTTCGACGAGCAGAAGCTGCGAGCGCTCGACGGCGACATGGCGATCGGTCACGTGCGCTACTCGACCACCGGTGGCGGCTCGTGGGAGAACTCCCAGCCGGTCTGGCGCGATGACGGCCGCGAGGTCGCGCTCGCGCACAACGGCAACCTGACCAACGCGGTCGAGCTCTACAACGAGCTGCGCGAGAGGGGCATCAGCTTCCGCGGCACCTCCGACTCGGAGATCATCGCCGCGCTGCTGTCGATTGAGGAGATCCGGCCGATCGAGGCGGCGGTCGCGGCCGTCATGCCGCGCCTGCAGGGCGCCTTCTCGACAGTGGTCATGACCAAGCGGGCGGTCGTCGCCTTCCGCGACTCGCACGGCGTGCGCCCGCTGTCGCTTGGCCGGCTCCCGGATGGCACGTTCTGCGTGGCGTCGGAGAGCTGCGCCTTCGACATCATCGGCGCGAAGCTCGTGCGTGAGGTGTCGCCCGGCGAGGCGGTCTCGCTCACCGCCGACGGGCTCGAGTCCACGCAGGTCATGCCATCCAACCGCCAGGCCCACTGCGTCTTCGAGCACATCTACTTCTCGCGGCCGGACTCGCGCCTCGAGGGCCGCGTGCTCCAGGAGGTCCGCGGGAAGATGGGCGAGATCCTCGCCCGCGAGGCGCCGGCCGACGCCGACCTCGTGATCTCCGTGCCCGACTCCGGCAACGCGGCCGCGAACGGCTATGCCCGCGCATCCGGTCTGCCTAAGGACGACGGCCTGATCAAGAACCGCTACGTGCAGCGGACCTTCATCCAGCCAGGACAGGAGCTGCGCAAGCACGGGCTGCGGATGAAGTTCAACCCGCTCCCGGAGATCGTCTCGGGCCAGCGTGTCGTGGTCGTCGACGACTCGATCGTGCGCGGCAACACGACCAAGCAGATCATCGGGATGCTCCGCGACGCCGGCGCAACCGAGGTGCACCTGCGGATCTCCGCGCCGCCCATCCGTTACCCGTGCCATTACGGCGTGGACATGTCGACCAGCGAGGAGATGATCGCCCACGGGCGCTCGGTCGAGCAGATCGCCGAGGAGATCGGCGCCGACTCGCTCGCCTACATCTCGCTCGAAGGCGTCTACGAGGCAGTGGGCACTCCGCGCGAGGTTCACTGCGACGCGTGCTTCACAGGCGAGTACCCGCTCGGCGACGGCGGCGAGGCGAACGGCAAGTTCGCGCTCGAGGGCCTGCCGGTCGTCCAGGGCGCGCGGTAGTACGCACCGGATGCTGAGCGAGGAGCAGCTCACAGAGGCGCTGCGCGAGCGCTTCGGTCACGGCGGGTTCCGCCCGGGCCAGCTCGAGGCCGTGCAGGCGGCGGTGTCGAGTCGCGACCTGCTCCTCGTCATGCCCACCGGCGCGGGAAAGTCGCTCTGCTACCAGCTGCCCGCGGTGCTCGACCGCAAGCTCGGCGTCGTGGTCTCGCCGCTCGTCTCGCTGATGACCGATCAGGTCCAAGGCCTCGGCGGGCGGGCGGAGCTGGTCAATGCACAGCGAAGCGCGGCTGAGAACCGGCAGGCGCTCGAGCGAGCGCTGGGCGGCGAGGTGGAGATGCTCTACGTCGCGCCCGAACGGTTCGCGACGCCGGGCTTCACCGATCGCCTGGCAGCCGCCGAGATCGGCCTGTTCGTGGTCGACGAGGCTCACTGCGTGAGCCAGTGGGGACACGACTTCCGCCCTGACTACTTCCGCCTCGGTGACGTAGCTCGCGCCGTCGGCGCGCGGTCGGTGTTTGCCGCGACGGCCACCGCAACGCCGCAGGTCGGCATCGATGTCGCGCGGCGGCTCGGGCTGCGCGACCCGGTCCGCATCACGACGGGATTCGATCGCCCCAACCTGTCCTACGACGTGGTGCCGGTCGCGTCCGATCGAGCAAAGCGCGCGGCGACGATCGCGCTGCTACGCGAGCCCGACGCGCTGCCCGCCATCGTCTACGCGGGGACGCGAAAGCGGACCGACGAGACGGCGAGCTGGCTCTCGCGCGAGCTCGGGCTGCAGGTGCCGGCCTACCACGCCGGGCTGGAGCGCGAGCCCCGCGCCGAGGCGCAGCGCGCGTTCATGAGCGGCGAGACACCGGTCGTGGTCGCGACGAACGCGTTCGGCATGGGCGTCGACAAGGCCAACGTGCGGACGGTCATCCACGAGGTCGTGCCCTCGTCGCTCGAGGCCTATTACCAGGAGGCCGGCAGGGCGGGGCGCGACGGCCTCGAGTCGCGCTGCGTGCTCCTCGCGGAGAACCGCGACAAGGGTCTGCACGTGTTCTTCATCAACCAGGTCGATAACCCCGAGGCGAAGAACCACCGCTGGCGCCAGTACCGCGAGGTGTGGAGCTACGTCGAGGACAAGACCTGCCGACGACGCGCGATCCTCCGACACTTCGGGGATCGGTCGGAGCCCGAGGCGCCCGTCGGGCGCTGCTGTGACGTATGCGACGGCCCGCTGGCCATTGCGAGACCGCCGGCCGTAGACCGCCGGCCGCAGACGGCGGGAACGGGCGGCGGCGAGACGGTGGAACGGGCGATTTTGCAGGTGGTTCGCGAGGCCGAGCCGGCGCTTGGCCGAACGCGTGCCGTCGAGGTGCTGCGCGGCGGGCG
This sequence comes from uncultured Solirubrobacterales bacterium, assembly GCA_963796815.1. Classification (GTDB taxonomy): domain Bacteria; phylum Actinomycetota; class Thermoleophilia; order Solirubrobacterales; family 70-9; genus WHSW01. Next base: position 57,891 of record CAWCNF010000005.1, on the reverse strand, counting down.
CAGCAAGGTGGTGCTCAAGTACGGCTACGACGAATTGCCCGGCTACGGCGACTTCGCCGACTGGCGAGCGGACGATCTGCTGCGCGAGGTCGATGCCCTCATCGACGGCGGAATGCTGCGATCCACGGGCGGGCGCTTCCCGAAGCTGGCGCTCACCGCGCGCGCCGCCTGATGCGCGTCGCCGTGCTCGCCTCCGGGGCGGGCACCAACCTCCAGGCGATCCTCGATCAGGTCCACGGCCGCGATGGGGCCCAGGTCGTTGCGGTCGGCTCCGACAAGCCGAACGCACGGGCGCTCGACCGGGCGCGCGCCGCGGGGGTCGAGACAGCCACCTTCCCGGCGAGCGAGCACGCCGACCGCGAGGGCCGTGACACGGCGATTGGCGATTGGCTCGAGCGCTGCGAGGTGGAGCTCGTCGTCCTCGCCGGCTACATGCAGCTGCTCTCCGAGTCGTTCGTGCGCCGGTTCGCGCGCAGGGTGATCAACGTCCACCCGGCACTGCTGCCGTCGTTCACCGGGCTCGACGCCATCGGCCAGGCGCTCGATTACGGCGTGTGGACGACCGGGGTGACCGTGCATTTCGTCGACGAGGGCGTCGATACGGGCCCGGTGCTGCTGCAACGGGCGGTGGCGATCCCGCCGTCGCGCGATCGGGCGGAGCTGGAGGAGGCGATCCACGCAGTCGAGCACGAGCTGCTGCCGGAGGCCGTACGGCTGATCGCGTCCGGCCGGGTCAGCTTTGACGCCGAGAACGCGCGGATTGTGCGGATCTCTGACTGAAGCCCATCGTCTTTGGGCCATAGACTCGGCGGCGATGCAGATCGACGAGACCGCGATCACTCAGGAGGGGGGAACGTCGCCGGTCGGCGCGCCGGTGCGAGTCGAGCGGGCGCTGCTGTCGGTCTCCGACAAGACCGGGATCATCGACTTCGCCCGGGCCCTGCGCGAGCTCGATGTCGAGGTCCTCTCGACGGGCGGCACCGCGGCGGTCCTGCGCGAGGCGGGCATCGACGTCACCGACGTGGCGGAGTTCACCGGCTCGCCGGAGATTCTCGGCGGCCGCGTGAAGACGCTTCACCCGCGGCTGCACGCCGCGCTGCTCGCGCGCCGTGACCTGGCCGACCACATGCAGACGCTGGCTGACGAGGGGATCGAGCCGATCGACCTCGTGTGCGTGAACCTCTACCCCTTCCAGGAGACGGTCGCGGTGCCCGGCGTGAGCGAGGAGGACGCGGTCGAGAACATCGACATCGGCGGCCCGACGATGATCCGCGCCGCGGCAAAGAACCACGACGGGGTCGCCGTCGTGGTCAAGCCGGAGAGCTACGACGCGGTGATCGCGGAGCTCACCGAGTCCGACGGCGAGATCTCGGCCGAGACCCGTCACTGGCTCGCGAACGAAGCTTTCGCGCAGATCGCGGTCTACGACGCGGCGATCAGCCGCTGGTTCGGCCTGCGCTACGAGGTCTTCCCGAGCCATTTCACGATGTCCTACGAGAAGCTGCTCGACCTCTCCTACGGCGAGAACCCGCACCAGAAGGCCGCGCTTTACGCCGAGTCATCGGTGAAGGAGCACATCCTCACCGGCGTCGGAAAGCTGCACGGCAAGGACCTGTCGTTCAACAACGTGCTCGACCTCGACTCGGCCCGCCGCCTGCTCGACGAGTTCGACGAGCCGGCGTGCGTGATCGTCAAGCACAACAACCCGTGCGGGGCGGCCGTCGGCAGGTCCGTGCTCGACGCCTACGAGAAGGCGTTCGCATGCGACCCGCTATCGGCGTTCGGCGGCGTCTTGGTCTTCAACCGGCGGATCGACGCGGCCCTTGCGGAGCGGCTCTCGCAGCAGTTCATCGAGGTGCTGCTGGCGCCGGGCTTCGAGCAGGACGCGCTGGAGATCCTCACCCGCAAGGAGGCGATTCGCATCCTCGACGTCGAGGACATCGCCTACGAGCCGCGCGAGCGCGACATCAAGCGGGTGCGCGGAGGTGTGCTCGCGCAGGACGCCGACCGCATCGAGGAGACGCGCGAGACGATGGTCGTGACAACGGTGGTGCAGCCGCCCGAGGAGCAGTGGGATGACCTGCTCTTCGCCTGGAAGGTCTGTCGCCACGTGCGCTCCAACGCCATCGTGTTCGCAAAGGGCGGCGCGACGGTCGGGATCGGCGCCGGGCAGATGAGCCGGGTCGACTCGGTACGCCTCGCGGTTGAGAAGTGCGCCGTGGCGTTCGGCGAGCGCGCCGACGAGATGCTGAGCGGGTCGGTCGTGGCGTCGGATGCCTTCTTCCCGTTCGCCGACGGCCCGCAGGGCGCGATCGAGGCGGGGGCGACGGCCGTAATTCAGCCCGGCGGCTCCAAGCGCGACGACGAGGTGATCGCCGCGTGCGACGAGGCCGGTGTCGCGATGGTCTTCACCGCCCGCCGCCACTTCCGCCATTAGCCCGATGGCCGAGCTCACAGTCCTGCGTGTCTTCTGCGCCCCCGACGGCAGCGGCGGCAACCCGCTGGGCGTGTTCGTCGACGGCGGCCAGGTGCCGGAGGATCGGCGCCAGGCGATCGCGGCCGACCTCGGCTTCGCCGAGACGGTCTTCGTCGACGATGCCGAGCGGAGCGAGCTGCGCATCTACACGCCGGAGGTCGAGCTGCCACTGGCAGGCCACCCACTCGTCGGAAGCGCGTGGCTGCTGCGCGAGCGCGGGTTTCACGTGCCGATGCTGAGGCCGCCGGCCGGCGAGGTGCCGGTGCGGTTCGAGGGCGACCTCGTCCACATCTCGGCCAACCCGGAGTGGGGGCCGCCGTTCGAGTTCCTGCAGGTCGGGTCGGCGGATGAGGTCGAGGCGCTCACCGGCGCACCCGACGGGTACGGGTGGGTCGGCGTCTGGGCCTGGATCGACCGCGATCGCGGCCTGATTCGCGAGCGCGTCTTCGCCGACGAGGCGGGGGTCGACGAGGACGAGGCCACCGGCTCGGCGGCGCTGCGCCTGACGGCAAAGCTCGGCCGCGAGATCGAGATCCGCCAGGGCAAAGGCTCGGTGCTCTACGCCCGGCCGGTGGACGACGAGACGGCCGAGGTTGCGGGCCGCGTGGTGTTGGAAGAGGTACGGGACTACCCGGTGCGCTGATCGGCGACGAACTGTCCGGCCTCGGTGGCGCTCAGCGACACTCAGGACGGACAGTTGCGGGGATGCGAGACTTTCGTCACGTCCCTGGGGGCGTGGCCCGAAGGTCGGGCTGCAGACTTTTAATCTGCTGGTCTGGGTTCGATTCCCAGCGCCCCCACTATCTATCTGGTCCCCACTAGAGTCCTCGCGCGTGAGGGTGTCGGCGAAGGCGGACTATGCGGTCCGCGCGATGATCGAGCTCGATGCCGCCGGAGCGTCTGAGGCGCAGCCGGCGAAGGGCGAGACGATCGCGGTGGCGCAGCAGATCCCGACGAACTTTCTCGAGCGCATCCTCGCCGAGCTGCGGGTCCATGGCCTCGTTCACAGCCGGCGCGGATCCGACGGCGGCTACTGGCTGGCCAAGGACCCCGCGCAGATCAGCGTCGCGGACATCATCCGCGCCGTCGAGGGGCCGCTCGCTTCGGTGCGCGGCGAGGCGGCCGACCAGCTCGCCTACACGGGCACGGCCGAGCCGCTGCGCGACGTCTGGATCTCGCTGCGCACGAGCATTCGCGACGTCCTCGAGAACGTCAGCCTCGCGGACCTGCGTTCCGGCGCATAACGCCGCCGGCGCTGAGCAGCCTCACGCGCCTCATCCGACGAGCGCCAGCTCCTCCGTCCGCGGCGCCGAGCCGTTGCCGTCGAACACGCGCGCACGGCTGGCTGTCACGTAGACGATCTGGCCCTCGCCGAGCTCGAGCTCCTCGATCTGCGCCCGGGTCAGCTGCGCGATCAGCGGGCTGCCGTCGCCGAGCGTCAGCTCGAGCCGCACCTCGAAGCCGAGGTTGACGATCCGGTCGATCATCGCCTCGACCGAGCCGACCGCCGGCACGTGCGTGATCTGTACGTCGTGCGGCCGCACCAGCTTCTCGTCGAGCCGGTTCGCGGAGCCGACGAAGCTCATCACGAACTCAGTCGCGGGGTGGTCGTACAGGTCGGTCGGGTTGCCGGCCTGCTCTACCGCGCCGTCGTTCATGACCACGATCTGCTCGGCCACATCCATCGCCTCCTCCTGGTCGTGGGTGACGAAGATCGTCGTCACGTGGACCTCGTCGTGCAGGCGGCGGAGCCATTGGCGCAGCTCCGTGCGCACCCGAGCGTCGAGCGCGCCGAACGGCTCGTCGAGCAGCAGCACCTTCGGCTCCACCGCGAGCGCCCGCGCGAGCGCCATGCGCTGGCGCTGACCACCGGAGAGCTGGGACGGGTAACGGTCGATGAGGCCCTCGAGCTGCACGAGCTTGAGCAGCTCGTGCACGCGATCGTTGATCTCCTTCTTCGGGCGCTTGCGGATGTCGAGACCAAAGGCCACGTTCTTGCCGACCGTCATGTGCTTGAAGGCGGCGTAGTGCTGGAAGCAGAAGCCGACGTTGCGGTTCTGCACCGCGACCTTGGTCATGTCCTGGTCAGAGATGATCACCCGGCCGGAGTCGGGCGTCTCGAGCCCCGCGATCACGCGCAGGAGCGTCGACTTGCCCGACCCACTCGGGCCGAGCAGCGCTGTCAGCGAGCCATCGGGCACGGCGATCGACACATCGTTCAGGGCGACGAAGTCGCCGAAGCGCTTGGTCGCGTTCTCAACCGTGATCCCCATCAGATCTCCTTGTCGCGCCGTTGGATCAAGTTCATGAACAGGAGCACCGCAAGCGCCATAACAGCCAGCACCAGCGAGGCCGCGTACGCGCCGGAGACGTCGAAGTGCTCGTACTGGTTTTCCACGAGCAGCGTGGCCGTCTGCGTCTTCCCCTCGATCTTGCCCGAGACGACGCTCAGCGCACCGAACTCACCGAGGGCGCGGGCGGTCGCGAGAACGACGCCGTAGGTCACGCCCCAGCGGATCGCCGGAAGCGTGATCCGCCAGAAGGTCTGCCAGCCGTTGGCGCCGAGGGTCGCGGCGGCCTGCTCCTGATCGTCCCCGATCTCCTGCAGGACGGGCACGACCTCGCGCACCACGAACGGCAGTGAGACGAAGATCGTCGCGAGGACCATTCCCGGGATCGAGAAGATCACCCGGATCCCGTGCTCGAGCAGCCAAGGGCCGAACCAGCCGTCGACGCTGCCGTAGACAAGCACGAGCGAGAGCCCGATGACGATCGGGGAGACGGCGAACGGCAGATCGATGATCCCGTTGAGCAGTGCCTTGCCGCGGAAGTCGTGTCGGACCAGCACCAGCGCGCAGGCGATGCCGAAGACCGTGTTCAGCGGCACCGCGATCACGCACATGACGAACGTGAGCCAGAACGCGTGCTGTGCCTCCGGCGTCGTGACCGCGTCGATCGCGTGCCGAACGCCGTCGTCGAACGCCTTGAAGAAGATGACGACGACCGGGATCAGCAGCAGCGCGAACAGATAGCCGAGCGCGACCCCGCGCAGGCCGTACTTCGCGAGCCTGCCCTTGACCGCGGCGCCGCGGGCTGGGCCCGCGTCGACGGTGGCGACGTCAGTCGGCATGACGCAGGCTCCTTCTCGAGAGGATCCCGATCCCGATCAGGATGATCAGCGAGATGCCGAGCAGGACGACCGAGACGGCGGCCGCGGTGACCGCCCGGTCGGACTGGATCTGGCCGAAGATGAAGACCGAGGCGACCTCCGTCTTGAACGGGATGTTCCCCGAGATCAGGACGATCGAGCCGAACTCGCCGATCGAGCGGGCGAACGCAAGCGCGACGCCGGAGAGGATCGCGGGCGTCAGGTTCGGCAGGATGATCCGCCGGAAGCTGGTCAGCGGCCCGGCGCCAAGCGATGCGGCCGCCTCCTCCATGTCGGTGTCGAGCTCGAGCAGCACCGGCTGCACCGAGCGGATGACGAACGGCAGCGTCACGAACAGGAGCGCCATGACGACGCCGATCCGCGTGAACGCGATGCCCGAGAGGCCGAGGATGCCGTTGTCGCCGTAGAGGGCGAGGAGCGTGATGCCGGCGACGATCGTCGGCAGCGCGAACGGCAGGTCGATCAGCGAGTTGATGACCTTCTTGCCGGGGAACTCATCGCGGACGAGGACCCAGGCGATGATCGTCCCGAAGACCGCGTTGATTGCGACGACGATCGCCGATGCAATCAGCGTGAGCTTCAGCGCCGCGATCGCCTGTGGCCCGGTGACGGCGTCCCAGAAGTCGCCGATGCCGTTCTCGAACGACTTCGTGACCACGGCCGCGAGCGGGATCAGGACGATCACGCTCAGGTAGAGGACGACCAGCCCGCGGGTGAGCGCGGGGCCGCCGAAGCCGAGCCTCGAAAGGCTCGCCTTCGGCACGCGCGCGGTTGCTACTCCAGTCGACGCCACAATCAGGCGCCTCAACGGCGGCGCAACTCCGCTTCGCTTCGCTCCGCGATCGTCACTCAGTGGCGACGCCCAGGTTCTTCTCGATCTCAGCGACGGAGCCGTTCTCCGGATCGAAGAAGTCCGTGGTGACCTTGTCCCAGCCACCGAGGTCGTCGATCGTGAACAGGTCCGGCGGGGTCGGGAATTTGTCAGCGTTCTGCTTCAGGACCGAGGGGACCACCGGCCGGTAGCCGTTGTCGGCCCACAGCTGCTGCGCCTCGTCCGAGTACAGGTAGTCGACGAACGCCTTGGCGCTGTCGCCACCGGTCTCGGTCGCCGCGAGCGGCGTCTGGATGAGAAGCGTGCTGTCGGGAACGACGTACTCGATGTCCTCGCCCGCGTTCTGCGCCGCGATCGCATCGTTCTCGTAGGACAGGAGCACATCGCCCTTGCCACCGAGGAAAGTGTTCAGCGAGTCACGCGCGCTCTCGTCCTGCACCGAGACGTTGCCGAGCAGGTCGGAGAGGTACTGGAGACCCTCGTCGGGGCTCTTGCCCTCGGTCAGCACGGCGTTGCCGTAGCCCGCCATCAGGTTCCAGCGTGCGCCGCCCGAGGTGAACGGGTTCGGCGTCAGCACGTCGACGCCAGGCTGGACCAGGTCGTCCCAGGTCTGAATGTTGTCGGGGTTGCCCTTGCGGACGACGAAGACAACGACCGAGTCCTCGACGATGCCGTTGTACTGGTTCTGATCCCAGTCATCGGCCACGAGGCCCGCGTCCACCAGACGCTGCATGTCGGGCTGAAGCGAGAAGTGCACTACGTCGGCCGGCTGGCCGGCCTCCACCGCGCGCGACTGGTCGCCCGAGGCGCCGAACGAGTTGGAGAAGGAGACGGCCGAACCGTCAGGGCTCGCCTCGAAGCCGGGCTCGAGATCGTTTGTGTAGGCCTCCTCGGGCGTCGAGTAGCCGACGAGGTCGATCGATTCGCCGCCGCCGGCGCCGGTTGCGTCCGACGTTCCCCCGCAGGCGGCGACGCTTAGCGCTAGTGCTCCGCTGGCGGCGATGGCCGCAAGAATGCGAGTCATTTTCTTGCTTTCCACCTTTCTTGACTGGGTTACTTCAGAATAACGCCGCGGCACAGTACCAGAACGCGTCACGTACCTCTCCCCTAGTTGGGCGACAATGTGGGAATGCGCGTGACAGCCAAGGCCGATTACGCCGTGCGAGCGGTGATTGAGCTGGCGGCGGGAGAGGGTGATCCGGTCAAGCGCGACCGCATCGTCGCGGCCCAATCGATCCCCCCGAAATTCCTCGAGAACATCCTCTCCGAGCTGCGCCACGCCGGCATCGTCGAGAGCCAGCGCGGCTCCGAGGGCGGCTACTGGCTGAGCATGCCGCCGGAGCGGATCACCGTCGCCGACGTCATGCGCGCCGTCGAGGGGCCGCTCGCCAGCGTGCGGTCGAACCGCCCCGAGACGCTCGAGTACAAGGGTCTCGCGCAGCCGCTGCAGACGGTGTGGGTCGCGCTGCGCTCACAGATCCGCTCGGTCCTCGACGTGGTGACGATCGCCGACCTCGTCAGCGGCGAACTACCGAAGGCGGTCCTTGCAATGACCGAGAACCCGGACGCTTGGGTCTCCCACTAACTCGACTGCCGACTTGATCGCGCACTTCATCCGCCACGGAGAGTCGGTCTCGAATGCGGCGCGAGGCCGCGACCTGGCCGACGCGGAAGGCGACCAGCTCACCGAGGTTGGCCACCGCCAGGCTGCGCTGGCGGCCGAGCACCTCGGCAACCTGCGCATCGACCGCCTCTGGTCGAGCCCGTTGCGCCGCGCGCAGCAGACGGCGGCACCGATCGCGGCTGCGCTGGGCCTCGAGGTTGAGATCCACGACGACCTGCAGGAGCTCCGAGAGGGCGACGCCCACTACGAGCTCAGCGGCGAGGAGCAGCGCCTTGAGCGCTGGTCGGCGCGGATGTCGGCGGCGCCCGACGACCCGACCGCGGCGCCTGAAGGCGGGGAGTCATTCGCCGACATGCTCGCTCGCGTCGAACGGCTGAAGGCGCTGCTGCTCGAAAACAGCGAGCACCGAATCCTTGCCGTGAGCCACGGCATCCTCCTGCGCTTCCTCTTCGTCCACAGCTTCCTCGAGGGCGAGTTCACGCCAGCGCAGGTTGGCCGGCTGTGGCAGCTGCGAACTGTGAACTGCGGGCTCAGCGCCTTTCAGCACCGCTCGGTCGTGGAGGAGGTCGCCTACCCAAGCGAGGGCGAGTGGCTCTGCCTCACCTGGATGGCGCGGCCGTGGGATCCGCTGTGATCGCGGCGAGCTAGCCGCCGCCCGCCTCGAGCTCGTTACCGAGGCGCCCCCAGGCGGGGACGCCACCGTCGACCACATGGATCACCCGCTCCGCACCGTGATGCGCGAGCAGGCTCGAAGCGGTCGCCGCACGCTCGCCGGACCCGCAGACCACGGCCACCGGCCGGCCACGATCCAGCTCGGCCGGCACGCCATCGATGTCGTGCCAGGTGCAGAGGATCGACCCCGCGATGTGCCCGGCGTCCCACTCGCTTTGTTCGCGGACGTCGGCTATCTGCAGCTGCGGGTCGGCCCGGCGCGCCCGGGTCAGCCGCTCCACTGACAAGCGCTCGATCGTTCGAAGCTCGCCTCGCCAGCTGGCCATCCCGCCGCCCAGATAGCCCGCCACGTTGAAGACGCCGATCGCCGCGGCAAGGCCCGCCGCGCGGCGCCCGTCGTCGTCGTCGCGGCCAATCAGGACGATCTCGCGATCACGGTCGGCGAGCCAGGCCAGCTTCGAGCCGAACCCCGCCGACAGCATCGGGATGCAGAGGGCGCCCTCGACGTGACCGGCGTCGAACTGCTCGTCCGTTCGCGTGTCGACGACCATGGCACCCTCTGTGCGGCGCCGGTCGACCTCGCTGGCAGCGAGCGCCGGTGCCTCGGCCCCAGCGGCCAGGAGCGGCCCCTTGTTGAGGTCGACGATCGCCTTGAAGTTTGGCGGCTGAGGGCCAAGCTTTGCCACGGCCTCGTCAACGAACTCGTCCTCGTCCTCGATCGCCAGCGTGGGGTTGTGGCGTCTCTCGTAACCGATCGTCGAGGACACCTTCATGTCCATGCCTGGGCCCCCGCACATCGAGCCGCCGAGATGGGCCGGCCAGACCTCGCACTCGGGCTCCAGAACGAGCAGCTTCTCGTGGAGCGAGCGAAAGATCGCCCGCGCGCCGTCGTGCTCCTCGATCGCAAGATCGGGCCGCGCCACGTCGTTGACAAACAGCGAGTCGCCGGTGAGCACCGCCCAGGGCTCCTCACCACGGGAGCGGTCGATCAGGGCAAAGGCGGTGTGCTCCGGCCGATGACCGGGCGTGTGAAGCGCCCGGATCAGAAGCTGGCCGACCTCGAGCTCGTAGCCGTCGTCGAACGGGTCGTGCTCGTAGGCGGGTTCGGCCAGGCGATGGATATGGATTACCGCGCCGGTGGCGGCGGCAAGGCGGCCGTGGCCGGAGACGTGGTCGGCGTGGTTGTGGGTCTCGAGAATGTGGTCGATCGAGACGCCGAAGTAGCTCGCCAGCGCCAGATACTCGTCGGTGTCGAGGCGTGGGTCGACGACGGCCGCGGTGCCCGCATGCTCATCGCCGACGAGATAAGAGGCGCAACCGAGATCGTCGTGAGTGATCTGGCGGAAGATCATCGTCTTGCCGTCGCAATCGGACCGCCGGCGATCGTGCTGAGTTCGTGAAGCTGCTTGCGCACCCCGTCGCAGATCTCATCGCAGAGCCGGATCAGGGTCGGATCGGCGATCGAATAGAGCGCACGCGTACCGTCTCGCCGACGGCTCACAACTCGCTCGGAGAGCAGAACCCCAAGATGCTTGGAGACGTTGGCCTGGGTGCCGCCGCTCGCATCCACCAGCTCGCTCACCGAGGCCTCCCCCCGAGCGTGAATCAGGTTCAGGAGGCGCAGTCGGGTGGGCTCGCCAAGCACCGAGAACCGGCGCGCGAGCAGTGCAGCGAGCTCGGGAGTCAGATCCTCCATTGGGCGCCTAAGTATAACCACATGGTTGAATAGCCATATGGATATGGCCCTGGCAATCCCCTTCGGCCTCGCGATCGGACTCGTTGTCGGCACCGTCGGTGGCGGCGGAGCGATCCTCGCGTTACCCGTCCTGGTCTACGTGCTCGACCAGGGCGTGGGTGCAGCGTCAACCGCGTCTTTGATCGTCGTCGCCCTCGGCGCCTCGTTTGGCGCCGGCTCGCAGGCGCGCCACGGCCAGCTTTGCTGGCGGATCGCACTCACGTTTGCCGTGCCCGCGGCGGCCGGGGCCTATCTCGGCACGGTTGCCAGTGCGGCCGTGAGTCCGCGCACCCTGATCCTCTCCTTCGTGCCGGTGATGTTTGCGGCCGCGGCGATTACGTACGGGCGCGGCGACGGCGTCTCATCGGCGGCTGAGGACGTCTGCCCGCGGCCGGCACTCGCCGTCGCCGGCGTGACGGGACTGGTGGTAGGCGCAATGACCGGCTTCTTCGGCGTCGGTGGCGGCTTTCTGATCGTCCCGGCGCTTACCATCCTCCTCGGCCTGGCAATGCGCCGGGCGATCGCAACCTCGCTCGCGATCATCACGCTCACGGGCATCGTCGCCCTCGCGATTCACCTGGCCCGGGGGGCAGAGCCCGACTGGCCGCTGACGGCGGTCCTCTGCGGAGCGGCAGCAGCCGGGGCGCTCGCCGGGACGGCCCTGGGACGCCGGCTGCCGATCTCCACGCTCGCGCATGCCTTCGCGGGAGTGGTCGTCATCGTCGCGACGTTCCTGCTGATCGACGTCCTCGTTTTCGGCGGCCCGCCGGTCGGGTGATCGTGTCGGTCAAGCGAGCGAGCGCTCGAACGAGGTCTTCAGCTTCCGGTGATCGGTCTCGGGATCGCCGACCGTCCGCTCGAGCATCAGGGCGCACTCGCGCCCGTCGATCTTCAGCGTCGCGACCTGGTTGTCGAAGAAGGGACCCTCGACGAGCCGCCAGCCAACCTGCTCGCGTTTGACCCCGGCGAGCCGAGCCAGCGCCTTCGCCGTTCGTGCCGGCGTCGCGGAGTCGCCCAGATCGATCGTCTTGCGCTCCCGCCCGTCCAGCGCGTTTCGAAACGGCGAGCAGACCGCCTGCCAGATGTTGCTGCGGACGTTCGCGGAGCGCGGATAGGCGAGCTCTGCCAGGTAGGCGTGATGGACGTCGCCTGACAGAACCGTGATCGTGGCCGGCGCGGTGCCCAGCTCGCCGGCGCCGATGCGCGCGAGCAGCGCGGTGAGGCGCTCGAACGAGTCACCGAAGGCCGGCCAGTGGTCGAGATCTGCACTGCGGCGCATCTTCTCTCCCTGCTTGGCCGCCACCGGGCCCCAGGCGCCCCGCGCGATCGCCTCGCCAAACCGCTCGGCGTAATGCAGAGCGGGCGCCAGAATCAGCGGATCGGAGGTGCCGATCAGCAGATGGTCGAAGTCGCCCGTCACCTGCTCCGTCAGCCACTCCCACTCCCCCTCGTCGAGCATGGAGCGGCGGTCCTCGTCGAGGACGCGGCCAATGCGGGAGTCGATCACCACGAGCCGCGTGCGCCCGAGGTCGCGGCAGTAGCTCCAGCGTTCCCCGTCGCGTGCGCCGCGCTCGTTCGCAGCCATGGCACGCAGCACGTCCCACCCGTCCTCCGCGTCGCGCACGTTCGCGAGCAGCTCGCTCGCGCGCAGCAGCTCCGGCGAGAGGTTGCCCATGTACTGATAGAGCCAGTACGCCGCGATACCGGAGCACTCGCGCTCAGCCCACCAGTCGAGCTCGCGCATGTCCTGCACCCAGGCCTCGGAGATGTTCCAGTCGTCGTGGATGTCGTGGTCGTCGATGACCATCGAGACCGACACCGTCGAGAGCAGCCAGCGGATGTGCGGGTCGGTCCAGGACTCGCGGTACAGCCTCGTGTACTCCTCGAAGTCGGCGACCTCCTCTCCCGGAGGCTTGCGGATGTCGCGTCGCTTCTTGATGAAGGCGAGCGTCTCGGGCGAGACCTCGTCCGCATAGACCTGGTCGCCCAGCAGCAGCAACGCGAGCGGCCACTCGCCGGAGTCGCGGCGAAGCATCTCCTTCGTGAGCGAGTAGAGGGCGTCGAACTCGCGGCCGTCCGGATGGTCGTCCTTGGGCAGCGCGTAGGGCGCGTGGTGCGGGAGCGAGACCCGACAGGAGCCAAACGCGAGCCGCAGCGGACCGTCCCCGCCGAGGGTGCGGATGACGCTCGCCGGAAACTCGGAGTCGGGCTCGGGCCAGCGGCGCTCACCGTCGAGCGCCACCTCATAGGAGGTCGACGAGCCCGGCTCGAGGCCTTCGACGATCACGAACGCGTAGTGATGGCCGTGCACGCAGAAGGTCGGCTCGCGATTACCGAGGATCTCGACCTCACACGCCTCGTCGACCTCCACCCACAGCACGGCCTCGGTCTCGGAGACGTAACGCAGCAACGGTCCGACCAGCAGCTTCGCCATTCCTCGCCGCTACCCGCGCATTAACGAGGTGAAGCTGGGACGATCCGTAAATGGTCCGTCGAGCCCTGGTCGCACTCGTCCTATCGGTCGCATTTGCCGCGCCCGCGCACGCTGCTGCCGTCACCTGTGACGGGGTGGCGAGCGTCGACGACGGCCTCCCCCAGGTGCTGACCGGCTGCGACGGTGCCTCCGCAGGCCAGATCGCTCAGGCGCTGGGGACCGACGCATCCGACCTCGACCGTCTCGGCGCCGTGACGCAGACCCCAGGCGGCAGAGTCGTTCGCCTCCAGCAATCGGTCGACGGCATCCCCGTTTACGACGGCCAGGTTGCCCTCTCGTACGACCGCGCGGGCAACCTCGACATGGTCCAGTCGAGCGCGGTGCCGGAGGCACAGCTCGACACCACGCCCGCGGTTAGCGCCGCCGACGCCATAGCCGCGGCAGGGCTCGGCGATGGCGCGATCGCGCAGCTCGTCGTCTATCCAAACGACGGGAATCCAATCCTCGCGTGGCACGTCGAGCAAGCCACCCTCACCCCGAGCGCGGACCTCAACGCGATCGTCGATGCGCATAGCGGTGCCCTGGTCCGTCGCTGGAACGCGATTGAGGACGTCGACTCGCCCGGCTCGATGGTCTTCGACCCGAACCCGGTGCAGGAGACCGGCAACACCGGCCTCACGGACGGACCGGCCGCCGGGGTTGACACCGACACAAACGTCGCTCCCGATGCCTTCCGCCAGACGGTCACCCTCACGAACCTGACCAGCGCCAGCGCGCTCACCGGAGACTTCGCGAACGTGACATTTCCCGTTGGCGCGGCTCCGGGGGCGTTCAGCCGCACCGACGTCCAATCGCGCTTCGAGGCGGTCAACGTCTACTACGCGATCACCGAAGCGCAGAAGAAGATCCAGTCGCTCGGTTTCACCGACGTGAACAACCGCTCGATCCGCCTGCTCGTCAACGCCGACCCCCAGGACAACTCGAACTACAACCCGGGGACGAAGGCGATCACGTACGGCTTCGGCGGGGTCGACGACGCCGAGGACGCCGAGATTGTGATCCACGAATACGGTCACGCCGTCCAGGACGACCAGGTACCCGGCTTCGGCTCGGGTGATGAGCAGGGCGCCATGGGCGAGGGGTTCGGGGACTTCCTCGCCGGGATGCTCTACCTCGACAAGGGCGACACCGCTTACGAGCAGGCACGCCGCTACTGCATCGGCGAGTGGGATGCGACTTCCTACAACCCGGTCGTCCCGTCGAACCCGGGGAGCGGGTGCCTGCGCTGGATCGACGGCACGAACGAGAGCGACGGGTCCGACATCGGCGAGTACACGAACACGCCGTCGGAGGTCCACGACGACGGCCGCTTCTGGTCGGCCGGGATGACCTGCATCTTCGAGGGGCTCGGCGGCGATCTCGACGCTCGCAACAAGGTCCTCAAGCTCGTGATCGACTCACAGCAATCCCTCGTGCCGATCGACGACAACACCGCCTTCGAGGCGCAGATCGCGTCGATGATCACCTCCGACCACAATCTCTTCGGCGGCAACGACGTCACGCTGATCCGCAACTGCGCTGACCAGAGAGGTCTCGCGACCCTGGGCGAGACCGACCCCGCGCGCGACCGCACACCGCCCGACGTCACGGCCAACGTCGATCCCGCCAGTCCCGACGGGGCCGACGGCTTCTATACGGGTGACGTGAAGGTGACGTGGACGGTCACCGACAGGGAGTCGACGCCGGCGACGACCGGTTGCGGCCCGACGACGATCGACACGAACACCGGCGACTCGGGAGTCACGCTCACCTGCACGGCGACCAGCACCGGCGGCATGACCTCGAAGTCGGTGACGATCAAGCGCAAGGCGAAGGGCTCGGGCGGCGATGGCGGCACGGACGACAAGCCGCCCAAGACGACGATCGGCAGGCACCCGCACAGGACGACGCACCACCGTCACGCGCGCTTTCAATTTCACGCCAACGAGGACGGCTCGACCTTCCAATGCGCCCTCGACGGCGCGAAGTTCTCCAAGTGCAGTTCGCCCGAGAAGTTCCGCGTCAAGCCCGGCGCGCACACGTTCGACGTGCGCGCGACCGACCGCGCCGGCAACACGGAGACGGACCCGGCGAGCTTCACCTGGACGGTGAAGCGGCGCAAGCACCGGCGCTAGAGCTCGGCGAGCCCTTCGTCCGGGGTCGAGGCCTCGGCGTAGAGGCGCTGCGGAATGCGGCCGGCATGCCGCGCGGCGTAGCCGGCCTCCACCGCCTTGCGCATCGCCTCGGCCATCCGCGCCGGGTCGGCCGCGCGCGAGACCGCGCTCGCGAGCAGGACGCCGTCGCAGCCGAGCTCCATCGCCAGCGCCGCGTCCGACGCCGTGCCGATGCCCGCGTCGCAGATCACCGGCACCGAGGCCTCCTCGACGATGATCCGCAGGTTGTACGGGTTGCGGATGCCCGCGCCGGAGCCGATCGGCGAGCCGAGCGGCATCACCGCGGCGCAGCCCGTCTGCTCGAGGCGCGCGGCGAGGATCGGATCGTCATTGGTGTAGGGCAGGACGGTGAACCCGTCGGCGACCAGCGTCTCGGCAGCGCTGAGCAGCTCGGGCGCATCCGGCAGCAGCGTCCGGTCGTTCCCGATCACCTCGAGCTTGACCCAGTTCGTCTCGAAAGCCTCGCGGGCCAGGTGCGCTGTGCGAACGGCGTCGCGAGCCGTGTAGCAACCGGCTGTGTTCGGCAAGCAGAAGAGATCGAGGCGACCAATGAGGTCGAGCAGGCTGCCCTGCGCGGCGGGATCGACCCGGCGCAGCGCGACGGTGACGATCTCGGTGCCCGAGGCGACGAGCGCCGCCTCCATCTGGTCGAGCGAGCGAAAGCCGCCGGTGCCGACGATCAGGCGCGACGTCCACTCGCGCTCGCCCAACTCCCAGCTAGCCACCCTGGATCGCCCCAACCACCTCGACGCGCTGGCCGTTTCTAAGAGGGGTCTGACCCCATTTAGATTTCGGGACGACCTCGCCGTCGACCGCGATGGCGATGCCGCCGCGATCCGGCGGCACGCCGATCCGCTCGACGACCGCCGCCACGGTGGCCTGTGGCGCAAGCTCGATCGATTCGCCGTTGAGCTCGATCGTCATCGCGCCGACGCCTCCACCCGGTCGCCCGCGAGCAGCGCCGCGACGCGGTCGCCGGTCAGGGGCGCAAGCAGGATGCCGTTGCGGAAATGCCCCGTGGCCAGGACCAGCCCGTCGATCGCGCCAGGCCCGATCAGCGGCACGTTGTCGGGGGTCGTCGGTCGCAGCCCGGCGATCGTCTCGACCAGCTCGAGCTCGGCGATCTCGGGCAGCGCCCGATAACCCTCGCGCAGCAGCTCGTGCACGCCGCCCGCGGTCACTCGGGTGTCGAACCCCTGCTCCTCGACGGTCGCCCCGATCACCAGGCGGCCATCGCCGCGGGGGACGATGTAGACGCGCTCCGTGACGACGATGCGCTCGCAGGCGGGCTGGGAGGCCGGGCCGGCGAGGGTGATGATCTGGCCCTTGACCGGACGGACCGCGGGGCGGGCCTCGGGCGGCAGCCAGTCGGCGGCCGACCACGACCCCGCCGCGAGCACGGTGCTCCGCGCACGGCGTACGCCACCGTCGGCAGTGCGAACGCCGACGAGGCGACCGTCCTCGATCACGGCTGCGACCGCCTCGGCGCGCTCGATCCTCCCGCCGGCCGACTCCACCGCCGCGACGAGGGCCGCCGTCAGGGCCCGCGGGTCGACAGCGGACTCATGCGGCGCCTGGACGCCGCCATGGCCAACGCTGCCCAGGCCGGGTTCGAGTGCCCGGCACTCCGACGGGCTCAACCACTCGGCGTCGAGACCGTGCTCGCGCATCAACTCGAAGCGCCGGCGCAGCTCGACGGCCTCGTCGCGGTCGAGCGCGACGTGGATCGAGCCCAGCTCGAGGAACCCCGGTTCCATCCCGGCGGCCGACGCGAGCTCGGCGGCGAACTCGGGCCAGAGCTGGTGCGAGGCGAGCGCGAGCCCCAGCAGGCGCTCCTCGCCCCAGCTCGCCTCCCCCACGGGGGCGAGCATCCCCGCGGCCACGTTCGACGCGCCAGCGCCGGGACGATCACGCTCGAGGACGAGAACATCCAGGCCACGCTGAGCCGCGCGCCATGCGCAGGCGAGGCCGATCACGCCGGCGCCGACGATCAGCGCGTCGTGCTCGCTGCTTTCTGGGTTTGTTGCCACCGGTGTCCTCTCCGGGGCGGGCGGACCTCACCTCCCTGCGCCGGCATTACCCGGATCAGGTTCAGACGGTCGGCGGCCCGTCGCCGCCCTCTCAGCCCCACTCGGTGTCCGAGTTCCAGGGCTCCCGTTGGCGTTCACGATACTCCCCGGGATGCCACACGACCGCGTTGAGACCATCCGTGCGTGGTTCGAGCTGCTCGGAAGCGGACGCATCGACGAGGCGCTGGAACTGGCGACGCCCGACGTGGTCATCGATCGCAGCAACTCAAACGCGCCGTTGGCGCGGGGTTGACCACGGCCGCGAGGCGGCCCGCGCCGCCTACGAGGACCTCACCGAGACCCTCGCCGGCGTCCATTGGGAGGGGACCGAGATCACGCCCATCGGGCGCGACCTTGCCGTCGCCGCGACCCTGATCGCGGTCGAGGGCCGCTCCAGCGGGATCAACACCGTCGCCCGGGGAGCCTGGGTTGCGCATTTCGACGGCGAGCGGGTCGACCGGGTCGTGCTGCACCAGACGGAGCCCGAGGCGCTGCTCGCCGCTCGGCGCGAGGCGCTGGCGGCAGCGCGCCTGTATTTCGTCTGCGAGGCCCAGCCAGAAGGCCAGGATCCATCACGCCTGCTGGCCGCCGCGATCGCCGGCGGCGTCGACGTGATCCAGATGCGCGAGAAGGCCCCGCGATGCGCGAAGGAGCTGATCTCCTTCTCCGAGCCGTTCGCCCGCGCGGCGCGCGAGCACGGCGCGCTCTTCTTCCTAAACGACGAGCCCGGACTGGTTGAGCAGTGCGGCGCCGACGGTGTGCACGTCGGCCAGGACGACGAGCCGGTGGCCTCGGCGCGCGCCGTCGCGGGACCGGCCGCGCTGGTCGGGCTCTCGACCCACAGCCCGGAGCAGTTCGACGCCGCGCTCAGCGCCGGCGGCACCTCGCGGCCCGACCAGATCAGCGCCGGCCCGGTGTGGGAGACGCCAACGAAGGCGGGACGCCCCGCCGCCGGAATCGAGCTGATCGAACACGCCGCGCGGTGCGCCCCAGACGACGCTGCCTGGTTTGCGATCGGCGGCATCGACACGAGCAACATCGCCGAGGTCACGGCCGCGGGGGCCCGGCGCGCGGTTGTGGTCCGGGCGATCCGCGATGCCGACGATCCCGAGGCCGCCGCGCGTCAGCTGCGTGCGGCCCTCGACGCGCCCGCCGCGGTCTAGCCTCCCGAGCGATGGCCGACCGCGAGCGCAAGCGCGCTGAGAGACAGAAGCGCAAACAGCGTTCCAACGAGCGCCGAACCGAGCTGGCGGCCAAGCGCGAGGCGATGGCCGCAAAGACCGAGGCCAAGAACGAGGCGGCGCGGTCCGAGCTCGAGCCGCTGAGCCAGGGTGAACGTCCCACGGTCGTCACGATCGGCGCCGTGATCTCGGGCCTGATCGCGATCTCGGCGATCGTCGGCTACGCGCTCGGCGTCCAGGTCACGCGAATCGGCAGCGACGGGATCGAGCAGGGCGGGCACAACGCGCCAATCCTGTCCGTGATCGCCGCCGTCGGCCTGATGGGGACGATGGCCTACGGCATGTGGCGGGCGCGGTACTGGGCGGTGCTCGGGTTTCAGGCGCTGCTGGTGATCGTCCTCATCGCGGGCTCGCTCGGGCTACTGCAGGCGACGACGTGGACCGAGGCCCTCGGGACCACGCTGCTCATCGTGGGCGCCGGGGCCCTGTTCTTTTTCATGATCAAGGCCATGGCGCGGATCCAGATGCCGCACCGCCCGGGTGCCGAGCCGCCCGGAAACTGAGCGCACGTCTTATAGAGTCGAACGCATGCCTGATTCCTTCGACGTGATCGTCATCGGCGGTGGTCCCGGCGGCTACCACGCCGCGATCCGCGCCGCCCAGCTCGGCAAGAACACCGCTGTCGTGGAGATGGACAAGCCCGGCGGGCGGTGCCTCAACTACGCATGCATCCCGGCGAAGACCATGCTGCACACCGCCGAGATCTTCGACCACGCCCGCAACAGCGCCGAGCTCGGGGTCACCGTCAAGGACGCCGGACTGGACTGGGGCGCGCTTGGCGAGCGCCGCACCAAGGTTTCCGAACAGCTCTCGGGCGGCGTGAAGATGCTCTGGGACAAGAACAAGGTCACGATCATCTCGGGCAAGGGGGCGCTCGACGAGAACGCGAACGTCGTCGTCGACGGCACGACCTATGAGGCGGGCGCGGTGGTTCTTGCCACCGGCTCGGTCGCACTGCCGATCCCGGGCGTGGAGTTCGGCGATCGGATCGTCGACACCTGGGGGGCGTGGTCACTGCCCACTCTGCCGAAGTCGATCGCCGTCGTGGGCGCCGGCGCCTCCGGCGCCGAGATCGCCTCGGCCTACATCCGCTACGGCACCGAGGTCACCCTCATCGAGATGCTCCCGCAGATCCTCCCGGCGGAGGACAAGGACGTGGTGCGCGTCGTCGAGCGCGTCTTCAAGAAGCAGGGCATCAAGATCCTGACCGGCACCCCGATCTCCGACGTGGAGGCCGGCAAGAACTCGGTCAAGGCCAAGGTCGGCGACGAGGCGATCGACGTCGAGTACCTCGCGATCGCCGGCGGCCGCGCTCCCGACACCGAGGGCCTCGGGCTCGACGCCGCGGGCGTCAAGATCGGTGACGGCGGCAAGGTCGAGATCGACGAGTACCAGCGGACCTCGAATCCGAAGGTCTTCGCGATCGGCGACCTCGTGCGCGGGCCGGCGCTGGCCCACAAGGCTCAGGAGGAGGGGATCATCGCCGCCGAGCGGATCGCCGAGGCCCCGACCCACCCGCTCGATCCCGAGCTCGTGCCCGGCGCCACGTTCTGCCACCCCCAGGTTGCGAGCGTCGGGCTGACCGAGCAGCAGGCCAAGGACGCCGGCAGGGACATCAAGACGAGCCGGATGAAGCTCGGCGCGGTCGGCGCGGGCACCGTCTACGACGATCGCGACGGAATCGTCAAGCTTGTCGTCGACTCCGAGTACGGCGAGATCATCGGTGCCCACATCGTCGGCAATCGCGCCTGCGACATGATCGCCGAGCTGGTCGACACGATCGCGCTCGAGGGCGGCTACCAGGAGCTGGCCCGGATCATCCACGCGCACCCGACGATCTCCGAGGCGATCCTCGACGGCGCCCGCGCGGTCGACGGCTGGGCGATCCACCAGTAGGTCTGTTCCGTGGCCGAGCGCGCGGTCTTCTACTACGACCTCGCCTCGCCCTACGCCTATCTGGCCGCTGAGCGCATCAGCGGCGTCTTCGAGGAGGCCGGCGCCGAGCAGCCCGAGTGGCAGCCGATCCTGCTCGGGGCGCTGTTCAAGCGCTTCGACCGCGGCTCGTGGGCGCTGACGCCCGAACGCGAGGCGGGCGAGCGCGAGGTCGAGCGTCGGGCCCAGGCCTACGGGCTGCCGCCCATCCGCTGGCCGGATCCGTGGCCCGCGAACTCGCTCACCGCGATGCGCGCCGCCACTTTCGCCAAGGAGATCGGCCGCGTCGTCTCCTTCTCGCTGGCGGTCTACCGCCAGGCCTTCGCCGCCGGCCGCGACATCACCGAGCCCGACAACGTCTACATCGCGGCGGCATCGTCCGAGCTTCACCCGCGCTCGCTCGAGGTCGCGATCAACCGCGACGCGATCAAGCTGCGGCTGCGCGAGGCGACCGACACGGCGGGCGACATGGGCGTGTTCGGCGTCCCGGCCGTGGTGGTCGGCGAGGATGTCTTCTGGGGCGACGACCGCCTCGAAGAAGCGGCAGCGGCTGCGGCTGCGGCTGCGGCCTGAGGGCGGGCTCGTGCGGACCCGAGAGGCGGCGGCCGGCAGCGGACTGTTCCTCGCGGCGGCGCCCGGCGTCATGGCTGGTCTGGTCCCGTACCTGCTGACCGGCTGGGAATCAACCGGGCCACCCGTGCCGCTGATCGCGCTTGGCGTCGCCCTCGTGGTCGGCGGTGCGGCAGTACTCGTGCGCGCGTTCGCGAGCTTCGTCCTGGAGGGACACGGAACCCCGGCACCGATTGCGCCAACGCAGCAGCTCGTCGTGGGCGGCCTGTATCGGTACGTTCGCAACCCGATGTACGTTGCGGTGATCGCGACGATCCTCGGGCAGGCGCTGATCCTCGGCCGGCCGGTGCTGCTCGTCTACGCGGCCTTCTTCTGGCTGCTTGTCGCCGGCTTCGTCCACCTCTACGAGGAGCCGACGCTGCGGGAGCGCTACGGCAGTCACTACGACGCCTACCGCCGCTCCGTGCCCGGATGGGTGCCGCGCGTGCGGCCTGCCCGCCGCCGAGACAATGGCGAACGTGAGCTATGTTGAGACCGGGTGGCTGAGGAAGCGGTAAAGACAGCGCAAGCCGGAGGCGCGTCCTCCGCGAGATCGCTGCCCGAACCGCAGACCGCGCTCGAGCTGCTCGAGAGGATGGCGCTCATCCGCCGTTTCGAGGAGGAGGCGGGGCGCCAGTACCAGCGCGCCAAGGCCGGCGGGTTTCTTCATCTCGCGATCGGCGAGGAGGCAACGATCGTCGGTACCACGTCGGCGATGGAGTCCGGCGACTACCTGATCGGGACCTACCGCACCCACGGACATGCCATCGCGCGCGGGACCGATCCCAAGCACGTGATGGCCGAGCTCTTCGGCCGCATCGACGGAACCTCCGGCGGGCGTGGCGGCTCGATGCACGTCTTCGACGGCGAGCGGCGGTTCATGGGCGGATACGGGATCGTCGGCGGCAACCTGCCGCTCGCGGCGGGGCTCGCGCTCGCCAGCGACTACAAGGGCACGGACGACGTCACCGTCTGCATGTTCGGCGACGGCGCCTCTAACACCGGCAACTTCGGCGAGACCATGAATCTCGCGGCGCTGTGGCGGCTGCCGATCGTCTTCATCCTCGAGAACAACCTCTACGGGATGGGCACCTCGGTCGAGCGCCACTCCGCGGTGACCGACTTCTCGAAGAAGGCGGAGGGCATGGGGGTGCCGGGGATTCGCGCCGACGGCATGGACGTGCTCGCGATGCGCGAGACCGTCGCCGAGCACATCCGCATCGCGCGCGAGGAGCGCCGGCCGACGATGGTCGAGGCCTTCACCTACCGCTTCCGCGGCCACTCCGCTGCCGATCCCGAGGTCTACCGGACCAAGGAGGAGGTCGAGGAGTGGCGCAAGAAGGATCCGGTCGAGATATTCGCGGACCGCCTCGAGGCCGAGGGCGTGCTCAGCGACAGCGAGCGTGGCGCGCTGCGCGAGCGGATCGAGAAGCGAGTACTGGAAGCGGTCGAGTACGCGGACGACTCGCCCGAGCCCCCGCTCGACACGCTCTACGACCACCTCTACGTGGTGGGTGACCAGGTGCCAGGCTGGTACGCGGTCGACGAGCGAGCGCCGACGCCGTTCGCCGGTGAGCGCGAGGGCGTCCACCTCGAGGGCGAGGCGCGACGGCTCGCCGAGGCCGGTGCCGCCTACGGCGGACAGGCCGCCTCGAGCTCGGGGCGCGAGCCGGGCCAGACGACCGAGGATCGCGAGGCGGCGGACGCACTCGAGGACCGCGAGCAGTTCATCACCGAAGAGGACGAGACCGACACCCAGGGACCTTGGTGATGGCGGCTTTGCGGATGAGAGAGGCGCTGCGCGACGCGATGGCCGAGGAGATGCGCCGCGACGAGGCCGTCTTCGTCATGGGCGAGGACGTCGCCGTCTTCCAAGGGGCGTTCAAGGTGACCGAGGGGCTGCTCGAGGAGTTCGGCGAGCGACGCGTTCGCGACACGCCGATCTCCGAGAACACGATCGTCGGCGCCGGCGTCGGGGCTGCGATGGGCGGCCTGCGCCCGGTGGTCGAGCTGATGACCGTCAACTTCGCGCTGCTCGCCTTCGACCAGATCATCAACCACGCGGCCGCAATCCCGTACATGTTCAACGGCCAGACGACGGTGCCGATGGTGGTGCGGATGCCGGGTGGTGGCGGGCATCAGCTCGGGCCGACGCACTCGCACAGCTTCGAGGCGATGTTCCTTCAGATTCCCGGGATCCTCGTCGCCTGCCCATCAACCCCAGCCGATGGCAAGGGCCTGCTGAAGGCGGCGATCCGCGACGACAACCCCGTGATCTTCATCGAGCACGAGACGCTCTACGGCGCCCGCGGAGAGGTCCCTGACGGCGACGACCACATCGTCAACTTCGGCGAGGCCGCCATTCGCCGGGAGGGCACCGACGTCACGATCGTCGGGCTCCTGCGGATGGCGCACATCGCCCAGCAGGCTGCGAAGACGCTCGCGAGCGATCACGGAGTCGAGGCCGAGGTGATCGACCCGCGGACGCTGCGCCCGCTCGACCTCGACACGATCGTGGAGTCGGTGCGAAAGACGAACCGGCTCGTGATCGTCGAGGAGGGCTGGCCGCACGGCGGCGTCGGCGCGAACATCGCGACGCTGGTGACCGAGCAGGCGTTCGACCACCTCGACGCGCCGCCGCAGCGCGTCACCGGCGCCGACGTCCCGATGCCGTACTCCAAGCGCCTCGAGCAGTCCGCGATCCCGCACGCCGAGCACGTGGTGAGCGCGGCGCTGGCGACCATGCAGGGAGCGATCTGATGGCGACCGACATCGTGATGCCGCGCCTCTCGGACTCGATGGAGGAGGGGACGATCCTGACCTGGATGAAGCAGGTGGGGGATGACGTGAAGCTTGGTGAGGAACTGGTCGAGATTGAGACCGACAAGGCGAACATGGTGTTCGAGTCGGACGCTGCCGGGACCCTCGTTGAGATCGTCGCGGCCGAAGGAGACACCCTTCCCATCGGGGAGGTCATCGCACGCGTCGGCGACGCTTCGGAAACGTCGAGCTCGGACAACGACAAACCGAAACACAAGGCAGAGCCTGAGCCGGAGCCACCAACTGAGGAACCCCCCTCCCCTACCCAGCAAGACGCGGCTCCGCCGTCCCAGAAGCCAACGGATGGGCGCATCAAGGCGTCGCCCGTTGCTCGGCGGATCGCTGAGGAGAAGGGCGTTGATCTCTCGACGCTGAGCGGGTCTGGCCCCGGCGGGCGCATCATCAAAGCCGACGTCGAGAAGGCCCAGACCAGCGCTGCGCCTGCCGCCGCCGCGCCGGCGGCCTCCGGGGCGCCGCCCTCGCCCGAGACGGCGAAGGGGGCCGTTGAGGTCGTCGAGCTGACGAAGCTGCAGCAGACCGTCGGCCGGCGCATGGCCGAGTCGAAGGCCACCGCCCCGCATTTCTATCTGCAGTCGGAGATCGACATGACGCGCTGCTTCGACGCGCGGGCGGCGCTGAAGGCCTCTGCGTCCGAGGGGGACGTGATCCCCTCGTTCAACGACATGGTCGTCAAGGCGTGCGCGATCGCGTTGAAGGAGTTCCCGCGGGCGAACGGCGCCTATCGCGACGGCAGGTGGGAGCTGTATGAGCGTGTCAACGTGGGCATCGCGGTGGCCGCCTCCGAGGCGCTGGTGGTGCCCACGATCTTCGACGCCGACCGCAAGGGCCTGCGCCAGATCGCGAGCGAGGCGCGGACGCTGGCCGGGAAGGTGCGCGATGGGAAGATCACGCCGCCCGAGCTATCCGGTGGGACGTTCACGGTCTCGAACCTCGGCATGTACGGGGTGACGAACTTCCACCCGGTCATCAACCTGCCGCAGGCAGCGATCCTGGCCGTCGGCGCGATCACCGAGACGCCGGTGATCCGCGACGGCGAGCTCGCCACCGCTCGGCTCATGGGCGTGACGCTGGCCTGCGATCACCGCATCCTCTATGGCGCCGACGGCGCCGAGTTCCTCGCGCGTGTGCGTGCGCTGCTCGAAGAGCCGCTCGGCCTGGCCTTGTAGTTCGTCCAGCGATGTCGCAGCGGCTCATCGATGTCCCGCTCGAGTCGCTCCCCCACATCGACGAACACTCGATCTACATCGCGGCATCGCCCGATCGAGTCTGGGAGGCGCTGACCGCGGTCGTCGCCGGCACCGGTCGCGCTCGCGTCGGGCCACCGCTGGCCCGCAGGCTCCACTGCGTCGCCTGCGAGACGACCGGCGAGCCGGGACAGATCGGTTCGACGATCCCGGGCTTCATCGTCTCGCGCTCGGTCGAGCCGGCGGTATTGGCGTTGATGGGCGAGCACCGGTTCTCGCGCTACGCCCTGATCTTCTGTGCCGCCGACACAGCCGCCGGCCCCGTGAAGCTCAGCGCCGAGACACGCGCCGAGTTCCCCGGGGTGAGCGGGAGCGTCTATCGCACACTCGTAATTCGCACTCGGGCGCACGATTTCGTGACCAAGGCGGTTCTCCGCAAGGTGCGGCGACGTGCCGAGCATGGTTGAACGCCGTCCGAGCGGGGACTAGTATCTCAGTGCCGATTCGCACGAGCCACTAACTCGAGCGGCCGGCAGACATAGGGAGCGCGGGCGGAACCCCGAGCACCCATCGTCCATAAGGCGCCGCGGAGGAGATCCCGAAGCGGCGAAAGCCAGGCCCGATTCCCCGAGGAGATCCCGAGGGGCGGCCAGACACGAAGGGCGGAGAGATGAAGCCAGTCGATGGCGTAGTCGTACGCGGGCGCGCGTATGACCGCCGCAGCCATGGCGCAGAGAGCGAGGACGTCGCGTTCGTTGCCGATCCCGGCCACCTGAAAAAGGCAGACCGGGCGAACCTCCTCAAGTACATGGCGATGATGCGCGCCGCAGAGGAACGCGCGATCACGCTGTATCGCCAGGGCAAGATCCCCGGAAGCTTTTACGACGGCTGTGGCCAGGAGGCGATTTCGGTTGGATCCTCCTTCGCGCTCGGCCCGAAGGACCGCATGTGCATCCTGCACCGCGACCTCGGCGCCCATTTCGTGCGCGGCCTCACCCCCGACCGCTACCTGGCCAACTACATGGGCCGCAGCGGGGGCCCGACCGGCGGCAAGGACGGCAACATGCACTTCGGCGACCCCGCACTCGGCTGCGTCGGCATGGTCTCGATGCTTCCCGACATGGCGCTCGTCGCCGTCGGCATGGCGATGTCCTTCAAGCTGCGCGGCGAGCAGCGGGTCGCGATGACCTACTTCGGCGACGGCTCCACGGCCAACGGCCAATGGCACGAGGCGATGAACTGGGCCGCGGTCCAGGACCTGCCGGTCGTCTTCATCCTCGAGAACAACGGCTGGGCCTACTCGACGCCCAACGAGCTCGAGTTCGCGGTCGACCCGGTCGAGCGCGCCGCCACCTACGGGTTCCCCGGCCTGCTCGTCGACGGCAACGACGTCGAGGCGGTCTTTGAAGCCTCTCGCGCCGCCGCCGATCGCGCCCGCAGAGGCGACGGCCCGACGCTGATCGAGTGCCGAACGATGCGCATGCATGGCCACGGCGCTCACGACGACATGAGCTACGTCCCGACCGAGATGCGCGAGGAATGGGCCGAGCGCGACCCGATCGAGCGCTACAGCGAGCGGCTGATCGCAGAGCACGGCTTCTCGGCCGACGAGGTCGAGTCGATCCGCACCGAGGTCAAGGCCTACGTCGATGAGTGCGCCGCCACGGCGCTGGAGTCGCCGATGCCCGACCCGGCCGAGGCGAGTCGCGGCGTCTTTGCCGATGAGGTCACTCCGCTCGGCGACGGTGCTGCACCGTGGTCGCGCTGGAGCGCTACCGAGGCGGAGAGGAGCGCAGCCTGATGGCCGAGCTCACCTATCTCGAGGCGATCTCCGATGGCCTGCGGGAGGAGATGCGCCGGGACGAGTCCGTGTTCTGCATGGGCGAGGACATCGGTCGCTTCGGCGGCGCCTTCAAGGTCACCGACGGCTTCATCGAGGAGTTCGGGCCCGACCGGGTGATCGACACGCCGTTGGCCGAGAACGCGATCATCGGCGCCGCTGTCGGTGCCGCGGTCGAGGGGATGCGGCCGATCTGCGAGATGCAGTTCGCCGACTTCATCGCCTGTGGCTTCGACCAGCTCGTCAACGTGGCCGCCAAGCTCCACTACCGCCAGGGCGTCGCCGCGCCGATGGTGGTCCGGCTGCCTTCGGGCGGCGGCTTCTCCGGCGGGCCGTTTCACTCGCAGAACCCGGAGGCGTGGTTCCTGCAGTCGCCGGGCCTCAAGGTCGTGGCGCCGGCAACGGCGGACGACGCCAAGGGTCTGATCGCCGCCGCGATCCGCGATCCGAACCCCGTCTGTTATCTCGAGCACAAGGGCCTCTACCGCTACGTCAAGGGCGAGGTGCCCGAGGGCGAGTACGTGGTCGAGCTCGGCAAAGCACGGGTCGCCCGCGAGGGTGAGGAGATGACGGTGATCACGTACGGATCGGCCGTTCACCTCGCGCTCGAGGCGGCCGAGGCGCTTGACGAGTCGATCGAGGTCATCGACCTGCGCTCGCTCTGCCCGCTCGACACCGAGACGGTCCTCGCCAGCGCGCGCAAGACCGGCAAGGTCCTGGTCGCCCACGAGGCGACGCAGTCGTGCGGTGTGGGCGCGGAGGTCGCGGCCCTGGTCGCGGCCGAGGCGTTCGAGGACCTCGACGCTCCCGTCCGCCGGCTCACAGCCGCCGACGTACCGATCCCGTTCAGTCCCCCGCTCGAGCAGGCCATCCTGCCCCAGCTCGACGACATGAAGGAGGCGTGCCGTGAGCTCCTCGCATACTGAGGCAAACCCGGCCGCCCCCGGAGGCGAAGCCGAGGAGGCGGGCGGAACGTTCGTATTCGTCGTCATGCCGAAGATGGGGATCTCAGTCTCCGAGGGGACGATCCTCGAGTGGCGCAAGCAGCCCGGCGACTGGGTCGAGGCCGACGAGACGATCGCGGACGTGACCACGGACAAGGTCGACGTCGAGATCCCCTCCCCGGCCAGCGGCCGCCTCGCGCGGATCGTCGTCGAAGCGGGTGACACGGTCGATGTCGGCGAGCCGATCGCCGAGATCGACGGAGGGGCCAAGGCCGGACAGGCGCATCCGGATGAGGAGACCGCAGACCGCAGACCGCAGACCGCAGACATGGAGGTCGAGGATGAGGCCGACAGGTCTGGGTTCATCTCGCCGGTGGTGCGACGCATCGCTGACAAGCACGACATCGATCTGAGTCAGGTCGACGGCACGGGCATTGGCGGCCGCATTCGCAAGAAGGACGTGCTCGCACACGTCAAGAACGGCAAGCCGGCGCCGGTGCTTCACAGCGAATCGCCCTACAGGCCGGATCCTGCCCCCGAAACGAGCGGCAACCGCACGCCGCTCACCCCCATGCGCAAGGCGATCGCCGAGCACATGCTCGCGAGCCGGGCGACGTCGGCGCACTGCACGACGATCGTCGAGGTCGACATGTCGCGCGTGGCTGCGCGTCGGGCCGAGCTCAAGGCGAAGGCGGCGGGCAAGCCTGTGCCGACCTACCTCGCGTTCGTGGCGCGGGCAGCGGTCAGCGGCCTCGAGGAGTTCCCGGCGCTGAACTCGTCGCTCGACGGCGACGAGATCGTCCACCACGATGACGTCAACCTCGGCATCGCCGTCGCGCTGGACGCGGGGCTCATCGTCCCGGTCATCCCGCGGGCCCAGACGCTGAGCGTCCAGGGTCTGGCGGAGTCGATCGCCGACCTCGCCGACCGGGCGCGCGGCAAGCGCCTGGACCCCGACGACGTCCACGGCGGCACGTTCACCATCACCAACCCCGGGCAGTTCGGGGCGGTGCTCGCAACGCCGATCATCAATCAGCCGCAGGTGGCGATTCTCGACCTCGAGGCGATCGTCAAGCGCCCGGTCGTGGTGTCCACCCCCGAAGGGGATTCGATCGCGATCAGGCCGATGACCTACCTGTGCATGTCCTGGGACCACCGGGTCCTGGACGGAGCCGACGCGGCGCGCTTTCTCTCCAGCGTCAAGCGCCGGCTCGAAGGGGGTGAGTACGAGTGAACGTGATCGAACGCGTCCGCCATCGCGGGCGTACCTCGCTCGCACCGGAGCCCGCTCGCGTCGTCCTCGATCACGAGGAGGTCGTGGTCCGGCGCGGAGAGCGCAGCGGCGCCGACGTGATCGTTGCGGTTCACTCGACCGCGCTCGGGCCGGCCCTGGGTGGCGCACGGATGTGGGCCTACGGCGCCGGCCTCGACGCGCTCGGCGATGCCCTGCGGTTGTCGGCTGGGATGACCTACAAGGCCGCCGCGGCCGGGCTCGATCTCGGCGGCGGTAAGGGAGTGATCCGCGCGCCCGGGGGAAGCGGTGCGCTCGACCCGGACCTGCGCGAGGCGATGCTGCTCGATTTCGCCGATCTGGTCGAGTCGCTCGACGGTCGCTACATCACCGCCGAGGACGTCGGCACGGGCATGGACGACATGGCGACCATCCACGAGGTCACCTCGCACGTGACCGGGCTGCCGCCCTCCGAGGGCGGCAGCGGCGACCCGAGCCCGTTCACCGCGATGGGCGTCGAGGCCGCGATCCGGGCCTGCGTGGCCTACCGGCGCGGTGCGCCCGATCTCGAGGGCCTGCACATCGTCGTTGTCGGCCTCGGCCACGTCGGCTCGCGGCTTGCCGCCCGCCTGAAGGCGTCCGGCGCGAGGCTGACGGTCGCCGACGCCGACCCAGCCAAGCGCGACGTCGCTGAACGACTCGGCGCGCGCTGGGTCGAGCCCGATACGGCGATGAGGACGCGGTGCGATGTGCTGGCACCGTGCGCTCTTGGTGGCGTCATCGACGAGTCGTCGATCGCCTCACTGGGCGCCGGGATCGTTTGCGGCGCGGCCAACAACCAGCTCGCCCACGAGGGACTGGCCGCGCGGCTAGCCGAGCGCGGGGTCATCTACGCCCCCGACTTCATCGCCAACGCCGGTGGCCTGGTCAACGTCTACCGCGAGCTGCACGATCTCGACGAGGACTGGGCGCGCGAGCATGCCGCAGGGATCGAGGCGACGATGGCGAGGATCCTCGCCATCGCCGAGGATCGCGACATCGTGCCGTTGACCGCCGCCTACGAGCTCGCCCGCGAGCGGCTCGAGGGTGCCGTGACAGACTGAACGGATGCCTGAGCTGCGCGTGATCAGGGCCGGCCTCGTCGGCTACGAGGAGGCGACCCGGCTACAGGAGACCATCGCCGCCGAGCGCGCCGCCGGCGCGGTGCCCGACACCTTGCTGTTGCTCGAGCATCCGCCGGTCTACACGCCGCGGCCGCCGCACAACCGCGGACGAGTTGCCCATGGGCGAGGACTGGTATCGGATGCAGGGGATCGAGATCGTCGACACCGACCGGGGAGGCCGCCTCACCTACCACGGCCCGGGTCAGCTGGTCGCCTACCCGATCATGCACCTCGCGGGGATGGGCGTGCGTGAGTTCGTCAGCAGGATGGAGGCGGCGATGATCGCCGCCCTTGCCGACCACGATGTGCAGGCGCGTCTGTTCGAAGGCCTCACCGGCGTTTGGGTCGGCGACGAGCCACCGCCAGGTGGCGACGCCCGCAAGATCGGCTCGATCGGGTTGCACATCCACAAGGGCATCAGCACGCACGGCCTGGCGATCAACGTCAACAACGACCTGCAGCCGTTCGAGTGGGCGGTCCCGTGCGGGATCGAGGCCTGCCGGATGACGTCGCTCGGTCGCGAACTCGGCGCCGAGCAGGACCTCGACGCGTTCGCGACCACGGTCGCAGAGCGTCTCGCCGAGGCCTACGACCGCGAGCTGGTCGAGACGTCACTAAGTTTGAGCGCGAGATGAGTCAGGCCGCAGAGCGCATCCACGTCACGCGGTCGCGCGCCAACCCGGGCGGCGCGACCGGAATCGAGGGGCTGCCGTTTCGCCAGCGCAAGCCGAGCTGGCTGAAGGTGCCGCCGCCGGGCGGCACCACGTACCGCAAGCTGAAGAAGGCGATCGCCGACGACAACCTCCACACGGTCTGCCAGGAGGCGAACTGCCCGAACATCGGCGAGTGCTGGGAGCGCGGCACCGCCACCTTCATGATCCTCGGCGACGTCTGCACCCGCCGGTGCGGGTTCTGCAACGTGCAGACGGGGGTGCCGACGTGGCACGACCCGCTCGAGCCACTGCGCGTCGCCACCCAGGTGCAGAAGATGGATCTGCGCCACGCGGTCATCACCTCGGTCGATCGCGACGACCTCCCGGATTACGGCGCCTCGGCGTTCGTGGGCGTCGTCCGCTCGATCCGAATGATGGCGCCCGAGTGCACGATCGAGCTGCTCACGCCCGACTTCCGCGGTCAGGAGATGCCCCTCGCGAAGGTGATTCACGAGCGGCCTGACGTCTTCAACCACAACGTCGAGACGGTGCCGCGGCTGTACCCGCGCGCGCGGCGCGGATCGGACTTCGTGCGCTCGGCGCGCGTCCTGCGCATGGCGAAGGAGATGGGCGGCGAGCGCGTCGTCACCAAGTCCGGCCTGATGGTGGGCCTTGGCGAGAGCTTCGAGGAGATGGTCGACACGTTCGGCGTCCTGCGCGAGCACGGCGTCCAGATCCTGACCGTGGGTCAGTACCTGCGTCCCACGGAGCGCCACCTCCCGGTCGTTCGCTACTGGGAGCCCGAGGAGTTCGACCGGCTGCGCGACGCGGCCCTGGCCCTCGGCTTCGAGTCGGTGGCATCAGGCCCGCTCGTTCGCAGCTCCTACCACGCCGACGAGGCGGCCGCTGAGGTCGCCGCTCGACGCGCCGCCTAGACCGCTCAGGCGAAACTAACCGGTCGCGCCCGGGTTCACGGTGCATGCGGGCGGGGAGAATGCGCTCGGCGCTCGTGGCCGTGTTGGCTGCGGCCGCGCTGGCGCCGAGCGCGGCGGGCGGTGACGAAAAGGCCGGGCCGGCGGACCTGACGATCGGCATCGTCCCGCAGCGGCCGTACGGCGATAGCGACACGAGGGCGATGACGGCGGCAGGGATCTCGTCTGTGCGCGTGTGGTTCTCGTGGGCGCAGATCGAGCGTCAGCCGGGCGACTTCAACTGGGCGACCGTCGACCAGACGGTGGCGACCAATGCCAAGGCGGGAATGACCACGCTGCCGTTCCTGTTCGGCACGCCCGCCTGGGCGGCCGGGCTCGACGGCTGGTACTGCGAGCCGGACGTGTGCATGTCGCTGCCGCCACGCACGGATGCGACGCGCGAGCAGTTCGCGGATTTCGCCGCGGCCGCGGTGCACCGGTACGGCCCCGGGGGGACGTTCTGGCGCCAGCGGACCGACCTGCGCCCGATGCCGATCCAGACCTGGCAGATCTGGAACGAGCCGAATCTCTCGTCGTTCTGGGCTCCGGGGGTCGACCCGATCGCCTACGGCGAGCTGGTCGAGGCCGCGGCTCCGGCGATCCGGGCCGGGGACCCCAACGCGCAGATCCTGCTCGCGGGCCTGACCGGGACGAAGACAAACGCCAGGAGGATGAGCTCGGCCAGGTTCCTGACCCGGCTCTACACCCTGCCCGGCATCGCCGCGGCCTTCGACGGCATCGCCGTGCACCCGTACAACCGCGCGGTGCGCGGCACGCTCGATCAGGTCCAGACCGCGCGCCGGATCGCCGACGCCCATGGAGACGATGCCGGGCTCTGGATCACCGAGATCGGTTGGGCGTCGGCGGGCAAGCGGCGGTGGGGCCTCGTCAAGAGCAGGGAGGGCCAGGCGCGCTCACTCGCGGCGTCGCTCGAAGCGCTTCAGCGCAACGCGACACGCTGGGATCTGCGCGCCGTCTACTGGTTCACCTGGCGCGACACCGACCAGGGGGCCGCGGTCTGCGGCTGGTGTCCCTGGGCGGGCCTGATCGATCGCGTCGGCCGGGAGAAACCCGCCTACTCGGCCCTGCAACGGGTGGCCGCCACCGCCCCCTAGGCCGCGCGGCGCAGGGCCGACGGACGGCGGGTCGTCTCCTTACCCGACGCCTCGCTGCGCACGACGTAACGCGGATCGTCGGCTGAGGCGGCGACGATCTGCCCCGCAACCTCGGTCCGCTTGGTCAGCCGCCGTCGCACCTTCCCTCTGACGGTGCGTCCGCGGAAGTTCCACTCCACGCGGTCGCCCCGCTTGAACTCCACTGCCATCGCGCTCCTTTCGTTGGGTCGTGGAGTTCAAGCCCATGGCCCGGGCGCCCGCCCCCGCCCCCTAGGCTTGGCGCGCGTTGCTCCCGCTCAAGGACGACATTCAGAGCCCGGGCCCGCCCGTCGCGACGCTGGTGCTCATCGTCGTGGCGATCGGCCTCGCGGTGTCGGGCTGGCATCCGGATCTCGATTCGATGCCATGGCCCGTGGCGGTGGTGGTCGCGTCGCTGCTGACCGCCGGCATCGTCCAGCTTGTGGTGAACATGCTTGTTCTGTGGCTGTTCGGCAAGAGCGTCGAGGGGTCGATCACGCCGGCCGGCCTGTTGGTCGTGTACTTCCTCGGCGCGATCGCCGCCGCGGGCGCCGCTGATCTGTTCGGGGATACGTCCGTACCCGCCACCGGGGGCGCCGGCGCGGTGGCGGCGGTCGTCGCCGCCCATTGCGTTCTTCACCCACGCGCGAAGATCATGTGCTTCGTCCTCATCCCGTTCTTCTTCACGTTCGTGTTGGTCCCGGCGTTCATGGTCGCCGTCGTATGGCTTGCGCTGCAGGCGGTGTCGGCGATCGGCGACACCGCCGGAGCTGCCTTTCCCGGCGATCCGGGCGTGAGCGTGGCGTTGCTCGCCGGTGGACTCGTCCTCGGTGCGCTGGTGGCCGCGCTCGCGCGGGCGCGAGGACTGGCCCGTCTGGGGCCCGGGCAGCCGGCGTACTGACATGGATCCCGACCTTCGCAACGCGCTTCTCATCGGCGGGCTGGTCTTCCTCGGACTGTTCGCCGCGATGACGATCGCCGTGGCCGCTCAGTACGGCGTCGACGTGCTCACCGTCGCCGCGCTGCTGATCATCGGAATGCTCGCGCTGCCACTGATCGGCGCGCTGCGAAACCCGCCGGAGTAGCCGGCGCGCAACGCGTAGAGGCGGTGGCATACTCGCTCGCGTGCCTCTGCCTCCCGGACCACGGGCACCAGCCGCCCTCAACACCGCGCGGTTTGCATACCGCCCGCTCGACACGCTCTTTGGATGGCGACGACGCTACGGCGACGTGTTCACGGTGCGGCTCCTCGTCTTCGGGACTGGGATCTACGTCGCCGATCCGGAGGCGATCCGCGGCATGTTCACCGGCGATCAGTCCGATCTTCATGCCGGGGAGGCGAACGCGCCGCTCTCGCAGGCGCTCGGCGATCACTCGGTCCTTGTGCTCGACGGCCCGGAGCACCTGCGCCAGCGCCGGCTACTGCTGCCGCCGTTCAACGGCGCGGCCGTGCGGGAGATGCGCCCACTGATTCGTGAGGTGAGCGAGGCCGAGGTTGCGCGGTGGCCGGTCGGCAAGGCGTTTGCGATACGCGACCGGATGCGCGCGCTGACGTTCGAGGTCATCTGTCGCGCGGTGTTCGGCGTGTACGAGCAGGCGCGGGTCGATCGACTCCGAGATGCGATGCTGCGGGTGGTCGATCTCGGACCGCTCATGCTCGCGCCGGATTGGGTCAGGCGGGCCGGCTTTGGCGGGATGATCGAGCGCAGGCTGAAGGCAAACGACGATCTGCTCTACGAGGAGATCGAGCGGCGACGGCGCGAGCCGGACCTCGAGGAGCGAAGCGACGTGCTCTCGCTCCTGCTGCGCGCTCGCGACGAGAACGGGCGGGCGATGTCCGACGTCGAGCTTCGCGACGAGCTGATGACGATGCTCGCTGCCGGACACGAAACGACGTCGACCGGGCTGGCGTGGGCGTTCGACCTCCTGTTGCACGAGCCGCGGGTGCTCAACCGGCTGCTCGACGAGCTCGGCGGTGGCGACGACTCCTACCTCGATGCGGTGGTCACCGAGACGCTGCGGATCCGGCCGGTGATCGACGCGGCCGAGCGCACGCTGAAGGCGCCACGAACGGTCGCCGGCTGGGACCTGCCGGCGGGTGTTCGCGTCTATCCCGGAATCGCGATGGTCCACCACCGCGCCGACCTCTACCCGCAGCCCGAGGAGTTCCGGCCGGAGCGGTTTCTCGAGGAGGGCGCTGAGTCCTACTCCTGGCTGCCGTTCGGCGGCGGCATCCGCCGTTGCATCGGCGCGGCGCTCGCGCAGGCCGAGATGGCCGAGGTGCTCCGGGTCGTGCTCAGCCGCGTGCAGCTCGAGGCCGCGCGCCCCGAGCGCGAGCGGGTGGCGCTCAAGGGGATCACGCTGGCGCCGCAGCACAACACGCAGGTACGGGTGACGCGCCGCCTTTCGCCCGCAGCGAACCACGCGGATCAAGCCGCGGTCGCAGCCTAAGATTCAGACCCCAGGGGCCATAGCTCAGTTGGGAGAGCGCCTCGCTTGCACCGAGGAGGCCGCCGGTTCGAGTCCGGCTGGCTCCACTACACCGGGAAGGCGTCGCCGATGCCGTCCTGGGGCTCGTCGTCCGGGTCGACGATGATCGCCACCTTCTGCTCGTGCCAGAGGCACACGATGCCGCCGCTTTCGTGGGGGAGGATCTCGTCGGGTTGAGGTAGGTCGCCACGTTCGAGCAGGTCTCGCATCGCGACCTCCATCTCCAGTCGGTCAGGGGCCTCGTCCATCAAGCAAGCGTGATCGGCCCCGGCACGCATATGGCGCGCGGACCGTGCCGAAAGCGTGTCGAAGGGCGAGCTTGGGGTGGACTTAGGCTGGCGCCGGGCTCGGGCTCGTCGCCGGACATTCGTCGCGAGCCTGGTCCGCGGATGCCACCCCGAGCCGCGCATAGGTGACGCGGGCCGCCTCGAGCGGCGCTGCCGCCTCGTCCCCCCGGCCCCTGTCACTCAGCCAGGCGCCGAGATCCCGCTGTGCGCGCGCCATCAGATACGGGTAAGCGAACCCCCACGTCGCGAACGCGATGCCGGCCCAGGCCAGCTGGAGGCGCCCCAGGTCGGGATTGCGAAAGACGTTCCCCAGCGCCGCAAATGGAGCGCTGAGGCGGCTCAACGTCCTGCCCTCGCCCGCCGGGACCTACGGCGCCGTGAGCGTGGCCACGAGCGGGATGCAGCCGTCGCCGCGGGCCTTGAGATCGAACGTGATCTCGGTGCCGCTCTTCACGGTCTTGCGCGTGAGAAAGAAGCGGCCCTCCTTGTCCGTCTTGATCTTCCCGAACAGCTTCTGCCTTGGACCGCTGATCGTGATCTTGCGCCCCTTGACGCAGTCGGGATCGGTCGACGTCACCCGCCCGGAGAACTCGGACAGGCCGGTGGCCAATGCCTTGACCTTTGCATTGAGGTTCTGCGCCGGGCGCGCGAAGGACGGCGTCACGACGGTGAGGGCAAGAGCGCCAGACACCAGTACGACGCAAATCCCTTGCACAGAGGCGTAATACCTCCCCGATGCCATGGGCCGAATCTACAGGCGCTTGACATTTCTGTGCGCCACGCGGGGTAGACGGTGTGCGAGCATCGACTGAGTCGAGCACTCGACGAGGAGGAATGGATGAGCGCAAGCGAAGCTGACGTCGCGGTCGGCGACCGGGCTGGCACGGACAAATCGCCCGAGAAGACCGAGGACGTCAAGGACACGAAGGTCCGCCCGGCGGAGATCTCGAATCTCGACATCGTCCGCAACTACTTCGATATCGCCGCGGACCACCTGAAACTCCCGGACGACATCCGCGTCGTCTTCTGGACCCCCTACCGCGAGGTGACCGTCCAGATCCCCGTCAAGCTCTCCGACGGCAAGACCCACGTCTTCTCCGGCTACCGCATCCAGCACAACGGCGCCCGCGGGCCGTACAAGGGCGGCATCCGCTTCCACCCCGAGGTCGACGTCGACGAGGTCCGCGCCCTCGCCTCGCTGATGACCTGGAAGACAGCTGTCGCGGGCGTTCCCTTCGGCGGGGCCAAGGGCGGCGTCAACTGCCCCACCGACAAGCTCGAGCAGTCCGAGATCCAGCGCATCGCCCGGTCGTTCATGGACAAGATCGAGAAGGTTCTCGGGCCGACCCGCGACATCCCCGCGCCTGACGTCGGTACCAACGCCCAGGTCATGGCCTGGTTCATGGACGAGTACGGCAAGCTTCACGGTCACACCCCCGCGATCGTCACCGGCAAGCCGATCGCGCTCGAGGGCTCCCTCGGCCGCGAAGCGGCAACTGGCCGCGGCTGCGTCTACATGTTCCGCGAGGCGGCGCCGGCCGTCGGTCTCAGCCCCTCCGACACAAGCTTCGTCGTCCAGGGCTACGGCAACGTCGGCTCCTGGGCGGCGCGGATTATGCAGCAGCTCGGCGCAAAGATGGTCGCCGTCTCCGACGCCAACGGCGCGATCCGCTCGGACGCGGGCATCGACGCCAACAAGCTCCACGAACACATCTCGGGCGGCGGCCTGATCACCGAGTTCGAGGGTGTCGACGCGATCGACGCCGACGATCTCATCGAGGTCCCGTGCGACGTGTTCCTCCCCGCTGCGCTCGGCGGCATGATCCACGAGGGCAACGCGGACCGCCTGTCCTGCAAGATGCTCATCGAGGGGGCCAACAGCCCGACCACCCCGGCGGCCGACAAGATCCTCCGCGACAAGGGCACCTACATCGTGCCCGACGTGATGGCCAACGCGGGTGGCGTCGTCGCCTCGTACTTCGAGTGGGTCCAGAACCTTCAGCACTTCCGCTGGGAGGAGCGCGAGGTCAACGACAAGCTCGGCACGATCATGCGCCGCGCCTTCCGCGAGGTCTCCGGCCGCGCGAAGGAAGAGAAGCTCGACCTGCGTGAGGCCGCGTACGTCCTCGGAATCGAGCGCGTCGTCGAGGCGGCGAAGATGCGCGGCTACATCACGACCTGAGTTCCTTTACACCGGGCGGCGCGCCCAATAGGCTCGGTGCGATGTCGGTGGACTCGTCTCGCAGGGGGGTCGGTCGGACAGCGCTCGCGATGGCGCTGATCGCCCTTGCGGTGACACCGGCGGCGGCTCACGCCTCATTCCCCGGGACCAACGGTGACATCGCCTACCAGGGCCAGGGCGTGTCCGGTGTCTCCGACTGGAGCATCTTCTCCATGAACCCCGACGGCTCGGGCAAGATCAACCTGACGCCCAACCCGGCGTCCGCGCCTGCCCGGCGCGGCGGGGCGATCGGAAGCAACAATCCCGCGTATTCCGCCGACGGGCGCAAGATCGTCTTCCAGCGCATTTCTCAGGGCCAGAGCCACTCCGACATCTGGGTCATGAACGCGGACGGATCCGGCGCCAAGGACATCACGAACACGGCCACCGTCAGCGAGTACAACCCATCCTTTCTCGCCGGACGGCTCAATGGTCGTCTTCAGCCGCGTTCCCGACCAGGGCGCCGAGGAGCTCTGGACGATGAACGCGGACGGCAGCGGGGCGGGGCGCCTGAGCGGCACCGCAGGTCTCACGTTTCCTGAAGCCGCCGAGTACTCGCCGGACGGCACGAAGATCGCGTTCAGCGCCGGCACCGACAGAGCAGGACGTCTACACGATTGGCGCCAACGGTGTCGGGCCTTGCGAATCTGACCTCCGCCCTCACAACCAGCAACTCCGGCCCCAGCTGGTCGCCGGACGGCAGCCGAATCGCCTTCCAGGCGTTCACCTCGCAACCGTCGCGCGGCGACATCGTCGTGATCGGCGCCGAGGGCGGAGCGACCACCAACCTGACCGCGCAGTTCACGTTCGCGTACGTGGCGTCGCCGAGCTTCTCGCCCGACGGGCAGCTGATCGCGTACGAGCGCGGCGACACCGGCGCCGCCGGCAGCGACATCTACACGATGCGCGCGTCCGACGGGCTCGAGCAGACGAACCTCACCTCTGACGTCCCCGAGGCGCTGAACAGCAACCCGAGCTGGGGACCGATCCCTGTGACGCCGCCCGCGCCGGACACCGATCCGCCCGAGACGACGATCACCAAACAGCCCGATAACTCCGACAAGACGTCGGCGAAGCTCAAGTTCTCGTCAAGCGAGCCGGGGTCGACCTTCGAGTGCGCGCTGAAGGGCAGGGACGTGAAGGACTCGCTGAAGGACTTCCAGCCCTGCAACAGCGGCAAGGTCAGGTACCGCCACCTCGAGCCGGGCAAGAAGAAGTTCTCGGTCCGCGCCACGGACGCCGCCGGCAACGTCGATCCGACGCCCGCCAAGGCGAAGTGGAAGGTCCTTAACTAGAAGTCGAAGTCCTTCGGCGAGCCCTGCTCGAACCAGAGCTCGTCGTCCTCGGGCTGATCGCGCAGGAACTCGGGCGTCTCCTCGAGGACGTCCTCGTCCTCCTCGTCGCCCGCGACCTCGTCCTGCTCACCCGTGAGCGGTTCCTCACCCGTGAGCGGTTCCTCGCCCGTGAGCGGTTCCTCGCCCGTCAGTGGCTCCTCGCCCGTCGCCGGCTCCTCGGCGATCTCGCCCTCCACGACCTCGATGTCGCTCGTGTCCTCGATCGCACCCTCGAAGTGGTGCTCGACCGTGTCGAATGAGGAGATCGGCGGCTGCTCCGGCTGAGGCTTGGCAGGCTCAGGCTCTGCCGGTTCCGGCTCTGTCGCCTCAGGCTCTGCTGGCGGAGGCTCCGGGGCGTCGGTGACCGCCCCACCCTCGGGTTCGTCGAGGTCGATATCGAGATCCAGGTCCAGTTCGTCCTCGGGACGAATCTCGGTCTCGCCCGTCGCCGGCTCGGCGGGCGGCTCGGCGATTGCGGCGAGCTCGCGGGCAAGCGGGACGGCTGTGTCGGCCGGCTCGGCCGGCGCGCTCGGCTCCGGCTCGGCGGCGGGCTCCGCGGTGGACGCCTCGGGTTCGGGCGCCGCAGCCTCGCCGGGCACCGCCTCCTGCACAGGCGGCGGGGCATCGACCGGCGCTTCGGGCTCCGCCGCGGCCGTGGCCGGCGGCTCGGGCTCACTGACCACCTCGGCGTCGTAGAACTCCGTGGGAGCCTCGGTGTCAGCCGGTGGCGCCTCGGTTGCCTCGGCCACCGGTGGTGCCCCGGCCTCGGTAACGGGGCTCTCGCCCGTCGCCGGCTGCTCGGGGAAATCGGGGTCGCCAGGCCGGCTCGGGGGGCCAAACGCCTCTCCCTCAAGCCGCGCAACCTCGTCGTCTGCGGCGCCCAGGCGGCGCTTCAGCTCAAGGTGCTCTCTGATCGCGTCGTCGAGAATTCCCATGGCTATGCGGTATTTACAAAGACTACCTAGAGCGTGCCCAGGCGGTTGCCCAACCCCGCTGAAGGGCGCAGATAGCGCCTACTTTCGCCACCCGCGGCCGGGACCCTTCGCCTGGGTGGTGCCCGCGGGCTCAACCTGCTCGCCGGTGGCGACCACGACGCGGTTCTTGCCTGCGCGCTTGGCCTCATAGAGCGCCGCGTCGGCCGCGCCGATCAGCGCCCGCACGTCAAGGTCGCCTCCCGAGAGCGTCGCGAGCCCGACGCTCGCGGTGATCTGGATCGAGCCCTCGCCGTCGACGAGCTCCACCGGCGTCCCCTCGATCCGCTCGCGGATGCGCTCTGCCAGCTCGAGGGCGCCCTCGACATCGGTCTCGGGCAATGCGACGACGAACTCCTCGCCGCCGTAGCGAGCCGGCTGGTCGATGCCGCGCGACTCCTCGCGGAGGATGCGGCCGATCATGCGAAGCGCCGCGTCGCCCTGCGGATGCCCATAGGTGTCGTTGACCGACTTGAAGTTGTCGAGGTCCAAAATCAGCAGAGAGAGGTCGAGGCCGAAACGCAGCGCACGTGCAGCCTCGCGGTCGATCTGGTCGCGGAACGCACGGTTGTTGGCGAGACCGGTGAGGTCGTCGGTCACCGCCTGTTCGGAGACCATCTCGTGCAGGGCGATGTTCTCAACCGAGGCCGCCGCCTGGCCCACCAGGTAGAGGAAGACCTCGCGCTCGGCGACGGTGAACGCCCGGCCGGCCCGGCCGACGGTCATCGTCCCCACCGGATCCCCGCTCGACCCGATGCTGCCCAGCGGCGTCGCGAACGCATAGGCGTCTCCCTCCGAAGCTTCAGCCGGCGCCCCCTCGGCCAACGCCCTGCGCTCGGCCTCCAGCGTGGCGACCTGAACCGGCGCGGTCGCCTTGCCCGTCTCAGCCTCCGCGCCAACGTGGCCGCTCAGGACCACCAGGCCATAGTCCGCGTCACAGGCGCCCACGGCGGTTTCAACCAGGATCCCCAGCAGCGCCTGGCGGTCGAGCCCGGAGGCGAAGGCGTCGCCGATGCGCCTGACCGAGTTCTCGATCTCAAGCCGCTGGCGGCGCAGCTGGTCCATCTGCTGGCCCAGGCGCTCGCTCATCTTGTTGAACTCGCTCGCCAGACCGGCCATCTCGTCGTTGCCGTCGACTGGCACCCGCTGTGAGAAGTCGCCCGAGCCGATTCGCCGAGCCGCACCGAGCATCTCGCGGACGTATCCCTGCAGGGAACGCAGGATCGTGAAGGCGGCGATGAGCGCGATCGCGAAGAACGCCAGGAGCGCGATCGCGACCGCGGGGCTCGAGGCGAAGAAGCCGCCCCCACCGGCCGGTGCCAGCAGTCCGACCCGGACCTGATCGGTGCCAAGCGGTTCCGTCGCCGCGAGCCGGAAGTCGTTGCCACCCTGGCTGAAGTCGGTCGCCTCGCCGCTCTTTGGAAGCGTCGACGAGTCGACCGCGAGCGAGCCGTGGACCTGGCCGGAGGGACCGATCAGCACGACGTCGGCACCGGTGGCCGATGCCACCAGGTCGACGTACTCGTCGGAGGTCGTCGTCGAGATCGAGAGCGTTCCGACCTCGTCGCCGGCGGTGTCGACGAGCTTGACCGTGCTGGCGGCGATCGCGTCACCTTCTCCCGCGCGAGCCTCGCCGCCGCCGGTGGCGGTCAGCACGACCGACTCGATGTCGCCCGTGTCGATCGACTCGGCAACCGGCTTCAGCGCGGCGGCCGAGCCATCGGTCAAAGCGGCCATCGCACCGGGATCGTCGACCAGCCCCCGTGCCGTCTTGGTCGCCGCCTGGCGAGACTGCTGTTGGGCAGCGTCGAAGAGGGTGGTCGCGGCCCGCAGCCCCCCGTCGAGACGGGCGTCGGTCTTGCCGTCAGCCGAGTCGGATGCGACCTGCGCGACGACGACCGCCAGGGCCGCCATCGGCAGCACGACGATCAGCACGAAGAACAGCGTTAGCCGCAGGCGGAAACTCAAGATCACAACTGTAGATCGGCGTCCTCACCGTTAACGATGAGCAACGCGCCTTGCGCGAACCCTTGCCACGTCCCGAGGGTAAACTCGCGCCCACGGGGCTATAGCTCAGTTGGGAGAGCGCCTGGTTCGCAATCAGGAGGTCGCCGGTTCGAGCCCGGCTAGCTCCATCTCCTCCCGCACGTCACGGCACTCAGCAGATCTGGAGATTGACCTTCTTGGCCAGTGTCGGGTGGCCCTTCCTGACCGCCTGCAGGGTGATCAGGTAGAAGCCCCGCGGTTCCAGCTTCGAAACCGGAACCTCGACCTTCAGACGCGACTTGCCCGCAGCGCGGGCGATCGTCTTGCCGAAGCTGTCGGAATACCGCGCGCCCCACTCATCGCGCGGACCGGCGAGCGTCGCCGTGAAGCGGCCGATGTCGCCCTTGGCGTGCGCCTTGAGCTTCAGGTCGTGGGAGGCGCAACCGGC
The DNA here is from genome assembly GCA_963796815.1 of uncultured Solirubrobacterales bacterium. Lineage (GTDB taxonomy): Bacteria > Actinomycetota > Thermoleophilia > Solirubrobacterales > 70-9 > WHSW01. Next base: position 15,188 of record CAWCNF010000005.1, on the reverse strand, counting down.
GGGAAGCCCCTTGATCACGAGATCGGCCGAGCCGCTCACGTCGGGCGGGTAGATGACCTCGGTGATCGGGTTGGCCGTTTCCATGATCGATTGGCGGTCCTCCGAGATGCCCGCGAAGTTGTCGAAAGACTCGTTCGCCTGGATCGACGCACTCACCTGGATCGTCGCCGGCATCGCGCTCAGCGGCCCGAAGTCGCAGACGGCGTAGTGATAGCCGTAGGAGTCGACCGGCTCGACGCTGCACGTTCCGAACGTGGTGGTGACGGAGAGGAACGGGTTGTCGACCGGCGCGTCGCTCTTGGTGCGCACCAAGAGCATGTCGAGCGAGTACTTGCCGTCGCAGAAGGAGGTGCATCCCGGGGTGCTGTTGGTGACGGTGAACGTGTCGGTCACGGCGGCGCCGCGGTCGACGACATCGGCAGAGGGCGAACCGGTCAGCGTCACTGAAGCGACCGCGGTCGCGGCCAGCACAGCTAATACGACAGCGGCCACCACGGCGATGACGCCCAAGCGCTGGATCATCTCTCAACGACAGTACTCCGGCCACCTAGGAAGTCCAACTCTCGGCGTCTCAGCCGGCCACAAATTCCGCGGCAAGCGCGATGCGATGGTCCGTTGTCCACGGTGGCGCCATAGTCGTCCGAGGTCCCTGAAGGCCAGCGGGCTGTCGAACTAGGTTCGGTCGTCGGAGTCGAGTTGGGAGACGTCTCCCCGGGGGTTCGTCGCTCGGCGCGGGTGAGCAACTCGCCAAACCGCTCGGCGAAGAGGTACGCATCGCCGTGCCAACGCGCCGAGACGTAGTGCCCGTCCTCGACCACGAACGCATGGCCATGGTCGCCGGCGCGGCCTCGCTTGGTGCTTCGGGGGCCGCGCTGAAACTGCCGGGCATCGTTGAGCCCCGCGATGACCTCGTCTTCGACGTACGCGGGGTGCGTGCGGTAGTAGCGCCCAAGCTTCCAGGCCGTGGCGTAGAACGCGCCGCGCTCCATGAACTTCGGGAGACACGTCGTGCGCCGATCCGCGGTTACACCGTCGTCCAGTTCCCGAATCCACCACTTTGGGTTGCACTGGCGGCGCTTCGCGTAGCGTGGCTCACCGATGACGGCAGTGTCATCGACGATCTTGCCCGCGCCATCTCCTACGTCGCGTTAACCGTCTGGGCCTACGAGGAGGCTGCGAACGGCGTCAACGGCTTCCGTAAGGCACTGGGGATCGGCGCGCTTGTTTTGATCGTGGTCGCGATAGCTCGGGGCGTCGGTTAGCGCGCGAGGGTGAGCTTCTCGGCGACGTCACCGTCGCCGCCCGCGACGCCGGCTGATCGAGTGGGCACCAAACGCCCTCTGGTGCCCAAATCGAACGACATCCGCACGCATCCACGGACATCCGTCGCGACTGGATCCGGGGCGGTGCTGACGCGACTCCGCTTGACAGAGCCACAAACGCGACGTCGTGGCCTGTCATGGCGCCCGCTTCGCAATCAGGAGGTCGCCGGTTCGAGCCCGGCTAGCTCCATCTCGGGAAGCCCTGCTCATCATGCGGTTTTAGATTGAGGCGTCGGGCCGAAGCGAGGCGATTCGTAGCCAGTGCCCAAACCCGGCCGAAACGCAACCGTTTTCACGCACACTGCACCGCTGCGGAGTCGACCATGAGCGGGAGGGATTGCTCGCTCAATCCACTGCCGCATTACGCAGGCGGCGCAACCGCAGGGCCGTCGCGAGCTCAGAGCTACGCGCGGCAACGCTGCGCCCGAGCAGGTCCTCGACGCCCCGGATCCGGTACGCGACCGTGCGGTCGTTGACGTTCAGCATCGCCGCCGCGGCGGATGCGTTCTGTCCGGCTCGCAGGTAAGCGTCAAGTGTCGCTCGCAGCTTCGCTGCTCGCTCATCATCCTCGGCAAGCGGGCCGAGCTCGTGCTCGACCAGCCGTCGCGCAACCCGCTCGTCAGTCAGCAGCGCCGCCTCCAGCGTCACATCGTCATAGCGGGTGATCGAAGCTCGGAGACGCTGCCCGACTTGGTGCGCTGCGAGTGCCTCGGCGTGGCTGCGGCGGAATCCCTCGGCGCCCCAGCGTGGCTCACCGAGGGCAGCGCAGATGTCCTCGGGCACGTTGACGCCTCCGAGCAGGCGCCAGTCGTGGGTGTCGAGCTTGCGCCGCGCGCCAAGCCAGCCCCAGACGACCCGGTCTGAGACCGCGATCGTCAACAGCCGATGGTGGAGCCGGTTGGACAGCTCGTCCAACCAGGCCTCGGCCTCGGTGCCTTGGACCACGACCCCTAGGTGCTCGGCATCAAGCTCATAGCCGAGCTCACCAGTGTCGATCGTCGCCCCGTCGAGGATGTCGCGTACGAGCTGGACGCGCCGCTCGATACTCGAGCGCATGATGCGGTCGCGTTCGTGGGTGTACTCCTTGGTGACCTGCCCGGCGATCGCGTCCACGTAGGCGAACAGCCAGTGCGAGCCGATCCTTAGGGCGGCGTGCCGCGATCGGGCGTCGAGCGCGAGCTCTTCGACAATGTCGAGCGTGCGCTCCCAGACGACTGCATGCCCGACGCGATAGGTGTGAAGCAGCGATTCGAGCGGCACGCCGGCGCGAGCGGTGACCCGCACCTCCTCGATGGCTTCCGCGGGTGCGTCCGGCTGCATGCGGTCCCCCCCGAGGGCCCGGAGCACAGCGTGGATGTTCCCGTAGATTGACGCTCGCTCGGCGTCGCGCAGTTCAGGTCGCGAGCCGACGTCGAAGTCCGGCACCTCGGCACGCATCCGCGGCAACATCGTCGCGACGAGTTCGTCGATCTCCTCTTCGAGCCGGCTGACCAGCTCGCGCAACGTGTGCTCAACCCCCCCGGAATTCGCACCCCGGGTCACCGGAACATCGTAGACCGTTGGGTCGCGCTGACAAGGGGAAATGTCCGCTTCGGAAGTCGCCGAGCATCCTCCGCGCGATTACGCCTTTCGCGTAGCGGTGCCAGGCGGCCGTTGCGAGGCTCTGGCGTATGAACTCCACTCATACACTCATCAAGGGGCGCGTCCTAACCCCGGCGGACCGCGGCTACGACGAGGCGCGGACCGTGGTCGCCACACAGGTCGATCGCCGCCCGGCGCTCATCGCGCGCGTCGCGGGGCCTGACGACCTCGCCCGGCTCATCGCCTACGCGCGTGAGAACGGATCCGAGATCGCTGTCCGAGGCGGCGGCCATAGCCCCGCGGGCCATGGGGTCTCCGACGGCGGCGTCGTGATCGACCTCTCTGCGCTGCGCGGGTTCGACCTCGACATCGCCGGGCGCACGGCCTGGGCGGGCGCGGGCCTCACGGTCGGCGAGTTCACCGTCGCCGCGGGCGAGTACGGGCTTGCGACGGGCTTTGGCGACGCGGGCTCCGTCGGGATCGGCGGCATCACCCTAGCCGGTGGCATCGGCTTCCTCGTGCGCAAGCACGGGCTGACCATCGACAATCTGCTCGCGGCAGAGATCGTTACCGCGGACGGGCAACTGCGCCGCGTCGACGCCGAAATCGAGCCGGAATTGTTCTGGGCGCTGCGCGGTGGCGGCGGCAACTTCGGCGTTGTCACGCGGTTGAAATACCGGCTCCAGCCGGTCAACACGGTCCTCGGGGGCCTGCTGGTCCTCCCCGCGACGCCCGAGGTGATCGCCGGCTTCGTCGCGGAGGCCGAAGCGGCGCCAGACGAGCTAAGCGCCATCGCCAGCGTTATGTCATCGCCGCCCCTGTCCTTCGTGCCCGCGAGGTTCCACGGGAGCCTCGTCGTTATGGCGAGGATGGTGTACGCGGGCGACGTGGAGGCGGGCCAGCGTGTCATCGCGCCCTTCCGCGCGCTGGCCGAGCCAGTAGCCGACCTTGTGCGGCCGATGAGTTACCCGGAGCTGTTTCCCGGCGAGCAGCCCGCCCGCCTCGGACGCGTCGTGCGCACGATGTTCGCCAACAGGGTCGGCGCGCGACAGGCGAAGACGATCCTCGAGCGGATCACCGAGTCGTCGGCGATGGTGGCCGCCTGCGAGATCCGCGTGCTCGGCGGTGCGATGGCCCGGGTGCCGGCGGACGCCACGGCCTTCGCCCACCGCCAGGGCCGAATCATGATGAACGTGGCGGCGATCCACGATCCAGCCACATCCGAGCGCTCGGAGCACGTCGCCTGGGCTGACGGACTCACAGCCGAGCTCGACGACGGCGACCGGGGCGCGTACGCGGGCTTCCTCGAAGACGAGGGTGAGGAGCGCGTGCGCGGCGCGTATCCCGGCTCCACCTGGGACCGGCTGCGCCGGATCAAGGCCCGCTACGACCCGGACAACGTCTTCCGCCTCAATCAAAACATCCCCCCAGCTGAACGAGGAGCCACCGAATGACCACCGAGAACACCGACACCCGCTGGGCCGCCCTATACGTGCTCTGTGCGGGAGTGCTGATGATCGTCCTGGACGCGACGATCGTCAACGTCGCCCTTCCCTCGATCCAGAGCGATCTCCGGTTCTCGCAGTCGAGTCTCGCCTGGGTCGTCAACGCTTACCTGATCGCCTTTGGCGGCCTGCTTCTGCTGGCGGGACGGCTCGGCGACCTCCTCGGCCAGCGTCGCGTGTTTCTCGCTGGGCTCGCCGTGTTCACCAGCGCCTCCGTGCTCTGCGCCTTCTCGCAGACCGAGGGGATGCTGATCGTCGCGCGCTTCGTCCAGGGCGTCGGCGGGGCGCTCGCCGCCGCAGTCGTCCTGGGGATGATCGTGACGATGTTCCCGAACCCGCGCGAGCAGGCGAAGGCGATCGGCGTCTACGGCTTCGTCGCCTCGGCCGGCGGCACGATCGGACTGCTCGCGGGCGGCATCCTCACCGATGCGATCAGCTGGCACTGGATCTTCTTCATCAACGTTCCGATCGGGATCGTGACCGCGATCCTCGCTGGTCGTTTGGTCGAGGACCGGGCAGGGATTGGCTGGGGTCAGGGCGCGGACCTGCCCGGCGCGGTGATCCTGACCAGCGGCCTGATGATCGGGGTCTACGCGATCCTTCAGGTCACCGCGGACGGGTGGATCTCATGGCAATTCCTCGGCCTCGGCGCGGTCTCCGCCCTTCTCGTCGGCAGCTTCCTGCGCCGCCAGACGCGGATCCCGAACCCGCTGATGCCCCTGCGCATCTTCCGTTCGCGCAACGTCACCGGCGCGAACCTCGTTCTGGCGCTGATGGTCGCCGGGATGTTCGCAATGTTCTTCCTCGGCGCGCTCTACATGCAGGAGGTCCTCGGCTACAGCCCGCTTCAGGTCGGGCTCGCCTTCTTGCCCTCGACGCTGGTCATGGGAGCAATGTCGCTGCGCTACTCCGGGCGCCTGCAGATGCGCTTTGGCGCGAAGCGGACCCTGCTTCCTGCGATGGTCTCGATCACGGCCGGGCTGCTGCTGTTCGCCCGCACGCCGGTCGACGGCGACTACCTGACCGACATCGTCCCCCCGGTGGTCCTAATCGGGCTCGGGGCCGGCGCCGGGTTCCCGGCTCTGATGTCGCTGGCGATGTCCGGCGCCACGCCGAGCGACGCCGGCCTCGCCTCGGGCCTCGTCAACGCGACCAGCCAGATCGGCGGCGCGATCGGCCTCGCGATCCTGGCGACGCTGGCCGCCTCGCACACGGACAGCCTTCTCGCCCACGGCGAGTCGCACGCGGCGGCGCTCAACGGCGGCTTCCACCTCGCCTACTTGCTGGGCGCAACCCTCGTCACGGCGGCGATCGCCGTCGCCGCCAAGGTGCTGCAGGCGCCGGCGCCCGCCGATATGGCGGGCATCCACGGGGCGAATGAGGATCAGGGGATGACCGCTGAGCCGACGATCGAGGTGGCCTAATCGGACATCGGGGAGGTCGCGCCCGCCACGCAAACGGGAACGCTTCTCCGTGCGAACATCCGGGAACAGGTCGGTCCCGCGCGACATCGAGGTCGTAGGCGGGGACTGTCTTCGCCGGCGACGCTGAGTTCGTCGACGCGCGACTGTGTGCGTCGGCGGCGCTCGTGACTCCCCAGACGCGTGCCCGACGCCGTCCATCGGCTGCTCGGGAGCTAGGCATGACCTTTCGCGAAGCGGGCGCAGCCCCACGCTGACTACTTCCCGTAGCGCACGCGGCAGGAGGCACCTCAACGGGAGTTGGCGGTCTGCCGCCCGCCGCGAAGAGTGCGAGCTTCGGCCCTGCCCTAACGAAAGGCTTCGGAACTCGCCAAGCGCCGATCGCGCGATTACGCCTTTCGCATAGCCGCGGCACGCGCCCGAGGCAATGCTTCAGTGGATGCCTTCTTCTCACGTCTCTACAGCCATTCAGGGCACCCGGCACCGACATCGCGTTGCCCGTCTGCTCGTTGGACTGGCGCTCACCGGTGGCTCGGTCGTGGTGATCGGCGCCGCAGCGTTCATGGCATTCGCGAGCGTGGGCAAGATGTATATCGAGCTGGGTGCGCACGGCAGCTACCGCAGCGACCGGGCCGGACTTGCCACGAACAGCACGGACTGGCGAACGCAATTCCTCGGCTGGGCGGACACGGTCCGTCTCAAGGTCGCATCGGAGGACGACAAACCGATCTTCGTTGGAGTTGCCGAGCCGGACGCGATCAGCCGTTCGCTCTCCGACACCGGGTACACCACGTTCGACGAGCACACCGGTGGCGTCACTCGCATCGACCACCCCGGCGGGGTACCCGCGGCTCCGTCGGTGAAAGCGGTCAACTGGACTGCGCAGGCACAGGGAGTCGGAACGCAGACACTGAGCTGGAAGGCGACCGACGGGCCGCAGGTCGTGTTCGCCATGAATGCCGACGTGTCACGGCCGGTGGCCGTGCGGATCGTTTCGTCGGCGGTCACGCTCGGGCGGATGCCGTGGTGGGTCCCTGCGGGCACGCTGGTCTTCGGAATCGTCCTGCTGTGGAGCGGAATCGTCGTTCTGCGGCGAACGACGCGAGGTCGTCGTTCTGCGGCGAGCGACGCGAGCTCGTCGAGCCGCGGCCCACTCGGTGGCGCATGGAGCCTGACCGAATCAATCCTGAAGGAGTCGTACACATGGAGAAACAGATGAGAACCCAAACGAGAACGCCCAACATCGACCCCGAACTGGAAGCGTCCATTTCGTTGTTCCCTCCAGCGGACCTGACCGATCCGGTCACCGCACGCCAGAACCTGGCCGCACTGGCCAGTGGTGCACCTGCCCCCGACACCTCAGGCTTGGAGATCGAGGACCGCGCCGTGCCCGCGGATCCGGACGTACCCGTGCGGATCTATCGCCCGCACGGTGCGCACGGCGCCATCGTCTGGCTCCACGGCGGCGGATTTGTCATGGGTGACCTGGAGACGGAGCACCCGTGGGCGGTCCGGGTCGCGGACGGCTCGAACGCGGTGGTGATCTCAGTGGGCTACCGCCGGGCCCCCGAGCATCGATTCCCGGCGGCCCTTGACGACTCGTACGCCGCGCTGGTCTGGGCGGCCGAGCACGCGACCGAGCTGGGCATCGACCCGGAACGGATCGCGGTCGGCGGCCACGCTGCCGGCGCCGGCCTAGCCGCTGCGGTCGCGTTGCGGGCACGTGACCAGCAGGGGCCGCCAATCCGCTTCCAGCTGCTCAACCAACCCGAACTCGATGACCGCCAGGAAACGTGGTCGGCGCGACAATTCACCGATACGCCGTTCATGACGCGGGAGAAGGTGGGCGCATCGTGGCGGCACTACCTCGGCGCCGTGTCCGCCACACCGTACGCCGCGCCGGCGCGGGCCACCGATCTGTGCGACCTACCCCCCGCCTACGTCAGCACCGCGGAGTTCGACCCGAACCGCGACGAAGCCATCACCTACGCGCTGCGGCTGCTTCGGGCGGGTGTGCCGGTCGAACTGCACCAGTGGCTCGGCACGTTCCACGGGTCGCAGGCGGTCGTGACCGCCGACGTGTCGCAGCGGCAGATGGCGGAACTCAGCGGCGCACTTCGCCGTGCCGTGGCCCGGTGAAGAAGCGAGCGGCAGTTTGGTTTGGCGAGGTGAAAGCCAGATCGAGCATTGGGCACTAAACGCGTTCTAGTGCCCAAATCGAGCGACATCCGCAGACATCCACGCATATCCGACGCGGTTGGATTCGAGGCTCCACGGACGCGACTCCGCTTGATAGAGCCACAAACGCGCCATCGTGGCCTGTCGTAGCGCCCCGCTTCGCAATCAGGAGGTCGCCGGTTCGAGCCCGGTCTCCTGGGACTGCCGGGTGGCGCGATGGGCGGATCGGGCGGCCGCTGCGGGACCGCCCGGTCGCGCCTTGATCACTCGGTGACTACGCGCTGGCCGCTGCGGCTGGCTCGGGCATTGCGCCGAGGTTTCTCATGAATCGCAGGGTGTCCCACTGCGTCCACGACTCGGCGACCTTGCCGTCCTCAAAGCGGTCGATGTTGATGCCCTCGACCGGGTCACCCTTCTCGCCGGTGGGCGTCTGGCCCATGAGCTCGTTCTCGAACGTGCCAACGCCACTCCAGCGTATGACGACTTTGTCATCGACACCGAACGCGTCGAGAACAGTGAAATGGATGTCCGGGAACGCTTCACGGTAGTTCGTGATCGTCCGCTTCGAGCCCTCGCGGTCATCGTCGCCGACGACCGGGTCGTGTCCGACGTATCCATCGGTGCAGAGCTGGTCGATCAGGTCGACCTTGCCCTCATTGAACACATCTTCGAGGAGCCGACGTGAGACGGCGGTGTTCTCTTCGGTGGTGGCCATTCAGCCACTTCCTTCCGTTGTGGGCTGCCCCCAGCGGAGCAGGTCGCTCCCAGTTGGGCATCCCGAGTCGAAGCAAGACCGCGGGCGTGGCCGACGATGGCATCGCGGTCGCTCCACCGAACACAGTAGTCCTCTGTGGGTACTAGTGCGGGTAGCCACAAATCCAGGGCAGGTTCGGGGTGTAGGTTCGGTTCGTGATTACCACCTCGGACTCCGCGACTTGGGTACCCGAGACGCGGTATGCGCGCAACGGAGACGTACACATCGCGTACCAGTCCTGGGGCGAGGGCGAGGTCACGTTTGTCGGCCTTCCGGGAATCGTCTCGAACCTCGAGGTGCTCTGGGAGGACGCCGAGAGTCGCAACTACTTGGAGGGGCTCGGGTCGTTCGCGCGCATGGTCACCTACGACAAGCGCGGTCAAGGGCTGTCTGACCGAGACGCCGGCGTGCCGACGCTCGACGAGCGCCTTGGCGACCTAACGGCTGTCCTTGATGCGGTCGGCGCGGACCGGGCCGTCCTCGGAGGCATCTCGGAGGGCGGAACGACCGCCGCGATGTACGCCGCCACCTACCCCGAACGCGTCAGCCACCTCGTGATGTTCGGGTCGTTCGCTCGGGTCGAGGACATCGACGCCGGCGACGCCTTCATGCAGAGGTGGGCCGACGCGTGGGGCACCCCCGAAACGCTCACCGTCGCGCTCTTCGCCCCCGGCAAGCTGGGGGACCCGGCGTTCCTGCGATGGGTCAACCGGTTCGAGCATCAGTGCACGACACCGAGGGGCCTGCTTGCGTCCTGGCAGTGGATTCGCGAGATGGATCTGCGTCCGGTGCTCGACTCGATCCAGTGCCCGACGTTGGTGATGCATCGCACGGATGACCGCCTGGCCCCGATCGCCTGGGGCCACTATTTGGCCGAGCGGATCCCCAGCGCGCGAATGGTGGAGCTCGACGGAGACGCTCACCCACCCCAGTTCGGCGGAGACACGGAGGTTGTCCTGTCGACCATGGAGGAGTTCGTGACCGGCCACCAGCGGGTCGGTGCGCCTACCGAGCGGGTGCTTTCAACAGTCCTCTTTACCGACATCGTCGACTCGACCACCAGTGCCGCGACCATGGGCGATCGGGCCTGGAGAGAGGTCTTGGACCGGCACGACACGATCTCACGGAGCACCGTTGCCGACTGCAGGGGGCGGTTTGTCAAGGGCACCGGCGATGGCGTCCTCGCGACGTTCGATGCACCCTCGCGCGGACTGCGGTGCGCTGACATGCTGCGTTCCATGCTCGCGGACGCTGGAATCGCAATCCGCGCGGGGGTGCACACCGGCGAAGTCGAACTGCGAGGCGATGACGTCGCAGGAATCGGCGTCCACATCGCCGCGCGTGTCGCTTCTCTTGCGGGTCCCGGCGAACTGCTCGCCTCCCGCACCGTGCGAGACCTCAGTGCCGGGTCGGGCTACACCTTTACCGAGCGCGGCATGCACACCCTGAAGGGCGTCCCCGACGAATGGGAACTCCTCGCGGTGACCTAGAGGCAAGGCGGACGGGAGATGTCGCCGCAGAACGTCGAGGTCATTCGCCAGAACCTTGAGGCCTTCAATGCGAGGCACTGGGAGCGAACCGGCCGAGACAGCGACATCGCGATCGACCAGCCCGGCGCCACCTTGCATGAGATGCGCAACGGAAAGATCTTCAAGGCTGCGAGTTATCTGTCCCAAGACGAGGCCCTCCGGGACGCCGGTGTAGAGAGTTAGTCGCCCCTACTCCGACTGTGTGGCGTCAAGGGCAGGCCCGGCGACGTCGTATGCGCGGATGACCTTTCCGTCGCGCAGCTCGAGGATTTGGACGACCCGAAGGCGAAAGGGAACGCCGCTGGCCGTTCCGTGACCAACGATGTGCCCAAGCATCACGACGTGATCGCCCGCGTCAACGAACTCCTCGACGTCGATCCGGAAATATCCAAACTGCTCGATGAGCTGCTTGTTCCAGAAGCGGTCCCTCATGTCCTCGCGCCCGCGATAGACGGCCCGATCGGGGAACTGCGTTATCTGGTGCCACTCGACATCGGGATCGAGACCCTCCAGGGCAGCGTCAAAGTCGTGCCGGTTGAACGCGGCATAGGCGCGCCTGGCGATCTCGACGTTCTCCTGGGCCATGCCCGCCAGTATCCCGCTCGAAGGCCGGCACTGGCCGTACGAACGCAAGACGCGAACGTGTGAACGCATCCACAGACATCCCTCGCGACTGGAGTCGCGGCAGCAGGACGCGACTCCGCTTGACAGAGCCACAAACGCAACATTATGGCCGGTCGTGGCGCCCCGCTTCGCAATCAGGAGGTCGCCGGTTCGAGCCCGGCTAGCTCCATTGGGGAACTTCCTGCTAACGGGAGAAGTCTCCCCGCGAAGGACCGGGGGTGCGGCGATTCGAGTGCCGGCGCCGGTGCCCAATGGACGCGATCCGTGCGGACGGTTGTCAAGTCGGAGACTTTGCAGCGACTCGCAGGGATGACAAGCTTGCGAGCAGCGGAGATCGCGAGCTGATGATGTTGCAAGGCCGCAAACGCGAATGCGAGGTGTTGGACCGGCTGCTCGATGAGGCCCGCACCGGACGGAGCGGCGCGCTCGTGGTATGCGGCGAGCCGGGCATCGGGAAGACGGCTCTCCTCGATTATGCGATCGAGTCGGGCACAGACTTCCGGGTGGTGCGCGCTGTCGGCGTCGAGTCGGAGATGGAGCTTGCGTTCGGTGCGCTTCAGCAGCTGTGTGCCCCGCTGCTGGATCTGCTCGAGCGGATTCCCACTCCTCAGCGAGATGCGCTCAATACGGCGTTTGGCCTGCAGACAGGCCCCGGCTCCAGTCGTTTCCTGGTCGGCCTGGCGGTCCTCAACCTGTTCGCTGAGGCCGCCACCGAGCGACCGCTGCTGTGCGTGGTCGACGACGCCCAGTGGTTGGATCGGGCCTCGGGGCAGACGTTCGCGTTCGTGGCCCGCCGGTTGTTGGCTGAGCCTGTCGCGATCTTGTCCGCTGCACGTGAGCCCGCGCACGAGTTCAATGGCCTGCCTCCAGCTGGTCGTGGTCGGGCTGGGTGACGCTGACGCTCGCAAGCTCCTCGGCTCGGTGGTCCGGGGCCGCCGGACGAGGGGGTGCGCGCGCGGTTCATGCCGGGGCACGGGGCAATCCGCTAGCGCTGGTGGAGCTGCCGCGGGAGCGCTCGTGGGCAGATCTGGCGGGTGGGATAGGCGGCCGGGGACTTCTCGCTGTCAGGCCGGATCGAGAGAGCTTTCTGCGTCGCCTGGAGGTCCTGCCGGCGGACACACAGCTGTTGTTGCTGGTGGCAGCAGCGGAGCCGCTCGGGGATCCCGCTTTCCTGCGGCGGGCGGCGGAGGAACTCGGGATCGCGGCCAACGCTTTGGGGCCGGCCGGAGCGGCCGGGTTCCTGGAGGTCGACGTGGGGGTGCGGTTCCGCATCCGCTGGCGCGCTCGGCGGTCTACCGGCGGCGTCGGTCGCGACCGACGGAGGGCCCACCGGGCGCTGGCGGATGTGACGGACCGGACACCGATCCGGATCGGCGCGCCTGGCACCGAGCCCAGGCGACAGCGGGCCCGGACGAGGGGGTCGCCGCCGAGCTCGAGCTGTCGGCGGCACGGGCCCATCGCCGAGGGGGGGCGGCCGCGGCGGCCGCTTCTTCGAGCGGTCTCCGAGTTGACGAGCGACCCGCGACGGCGAGCGCGGCGCGCGCTGGGGGCGGCGCGAGCCAAACACCTGCCGGCGAGCGATGCTGCGCTGGCAGCTGCTCACGTCGAGGCGGGGCCGCGATGACGTCGGCCACGCCCGGATGGACATGCTGCGGGCGGAGATCGCGTATGCGTGGACCGCGGTAGCGAAGGCCCGGCGCTGCTGCTGAGGGCCGCCAGCGGCTCGAGCCGCTCGATCTGCGCTCGGCGCAGGCGACCTATCTGGAGGCGCTGTCGGCGGCGTTCCATCTGGGCGTCTGGCCAGCACCGGTGGGGTTGGTGGAGGTTGCGAAGGCCGCCTTGGCCGCGCCGCCGCCCGATCCGCCGCGTGTCCCCGACCTCCTCCTCAGCGGTTTGACGAAACGGTTCACCGAGGGGTACGCGGCAAGCGCGCCGATGCTGAAGCGTGCGCTGGGTGCCTTTCCGAGCGATGACATCTCAAGGGAGGACGCGGTCCACTGGCTTTGGCTCCCGATACAAGCTGCCGTCAACCTGTGGGACGACCAGACGTGGGACGTGCTGGCGACCCGTTGTCTCAAGCTCACCCGTGACACTGGCGTGCACGAAGCTTCCGATGGCGCTCAACGTTCGCATCTCCGACCACACGTTCGCCGGCGAGCTGGCAGCCGCCGCGGCTTTGACCGACGAGGTCGAGGCGGCCAGCGAGGCGAGCGGGAGCCAGGTCCCGCCTTACGGTCGTTGATACTCTCCGCCTGGCGAGGTCGAGAACCGAGGCCTCCGACTTATCGACGATATCCAGGGAGGTGCTGTCTCGGGGTGAGGCCTACGGACTGGCCGCCACCGAATGGGCGCGTGCGTGCTCTACAACGGGCTCGGCCGCTACGAGGACGCGTTCACTGCGGCCGAGCGGGCTACCGAGCACCCGGAAGACTTGGGGTTCTTCAACTGGGGTCTGGCCGAGCTGATCCTGGCAGGGGCCCGCAGCGGGAAGACCGAGCGGGCGACAGATGCGCTCGAGCGGCTCTCGGAGATCACACAAGCGAGCGGCACCGATTGGGCGCTGGGGATCGAGGCGCGCTCAAGGGCGCTGCTGAGCGAAGGTGAGATCGCCGAGGGTCTATTCCGCCAGGCGATCGAACGGCTCGGCCGAACCCGGGTGCGGGCCGAGCTGGCCCGGACCCACCTGCTCTACGGCGAGTGGCTGCGCCGCGAGCGTCGACGACTGGACGCACGAAACCAGCTGCGCATCGCCCAAGAGATGCTCTCGGCGATGGGGATGGAGGCGTTCGCGGAGCGCGCGGCGAACGCGCTGCTGGCTACGGGGGAGCACGCTCGCAAACGCACCGTGGAGACCCGGGACGATCTGACCGCGCAGGAGGCCCGGGTGGCGCGGCTGGCCCGCGACGGCCTGTCCAACGCCGAAATTGGAGCCCGGCTGTTCATCAGCGCGCGCACAGTCGAGTACCGCCTCCACAAGGTCTTCACCAAGCTGGGCATCAGCTCGCGCCACCAGCTCGAGGAGGCGTTCCACCGTGACGAAAGCCCAGTAGTACCTGAAACGGGACACCCGATGAACTTCGCCGTTCCTAGCCATGGTAAGCGGCCGGCTAGGGATTTGACTAGGGGCCACAGATGCGATCACCGAGCCCCCTCCGCACGCTTGGAGCTGCATGGCAGCGAGCAAGCATCTCGAACTCCGGCAGGATCAGGTCAGAAGTGCGATTGCGCACGGACTGTTCGACTTGCACGATGCCGGAACCCTGCGACAAAACGGAACCGGCGCCTGATGACGTCGACTTCAGGCTGATCGCGGAGTCGATTCCGCAGATCGTGTGGATGGCCGACCCCGACGGCGCGACGGAATACTTCAACGAACGAGGATCGCGGTACACCGGGATGCCACGCGAGGCGAACACCGGCTGGGAGTGGCTCCAGCTGATCCATCCCGGTGACCGTGACCGAGCTGAGCGCTCGTGGCGCGAGTTGGTCGGACGCGAGGCTCCGTACACCACCGAGTGCAGGTTCCGCCGCCACGACGGGGAATATCGGCGAAACGAGGTGCGGGCGGCGCCCGTGCGGAACGCGGACCGTCGGGTTGTCAGGTGGATAGGGACGGTCACAGACGTCGAGGAGCAGCGCCAGCTGGAGGAGAGCCTCCGAGCCTCCCAGCGTCAGACTGCTGAGTCGCTGGCCTTGCTGGAAACGCTGCTGGCAACCGCGCCTGTGGGATTCGGCTTCGTCGATCGCGAGTTCCACCTAGTCCGCATCAACGATGCGCTGGCGGCGACCAGCGGCATCCCGGCAGAGGAACAGGTCGGTCGACTCGTCCCCGAGATGATTCCCGAGCTGTGGCCGGAGCTCGAACCCGTTTTTCGACGGTTTCGAACCGGCGAGGCGGTGGTTAACCGCGAGACATCCGGGCCCTCCGTGGCGATCCGGATCGCGTTCACACCTGGCTGACGAGCCTCTACCCGGTCCGCCTACAGGAGGAGGTGATCGGGATCGGGGTGATCGTGGTCGACATCACCGACCGCAAGGAGGCCGAGCACTTTCGCTCAGCCGTGATGGACACCATGGTGGAGGGGCTCTACACGCTCGACGGCGAGGGCCACCTGGACATCCCTGAACTTGCGGCCTCGAGCATCCTTGGCTGGACCGAAGAAGAGCTTCTCGGGAAAGACATGCACTCCATAATCCATTTCCAGCACGCGGACGGGGGCCCTCTTTCTCACGAGGATTGCGGGCTGCTGAAGGTCAGGACCGAGGGCCAGTCG
>CAWCNF010000004.1:0-216997 GCA_963796815.1 uncultured Solirubrobacterales bacterium | reverse complement strand
CCGATAGCGGGGCTTTTGACGATGGGTGCGGCGGGTTTCGAACCTGCGACCTCTCGCGTGTGAAGGGTCCGCGGCGGAAGCGAAAGAAACGCCGAAACTCGCTTGATTAAGGGCTTTCTGGAGTCAACCGCACTCCGTATCCCTCTCCCCGAAATGTCCGCAATTTGCGGGCAATAACCGGGCGTTTGGGCACTGGTGCCCAATCAAGTGCCGATGCGGGCACCGAACTGGCGCGGGTGCCCACCAGCCAGTTATACGTTCCCCTAATCACGAAGGGCACCGAGAACCGCGACGGCGCGGAACAGCGTCCCATCGTCCGACGTTCGTTGCTCGAACGCGACGCCGAGGTCAGGCGTCTCGCGCAGGCCGTCTCGGCCGCGGTCAAGGGTCAGGGCCGGTTCGTCCTCGTGCGTGCGGAGGCCGGTCTCGGCAAGACGCGGCTCCTTGGCGCGGCGGTTGCGTTGGCCCGGAGGTCGGGCATGGAGGTGCTGACCGCCCGGGGCTCCAGCCTGGAGCAGCAGTTCCCCTTCGGCGTCGCCGTCGCCCTGTTCGAGACGCTCCTGCGTGCAGCGGACTCGGCCGAGCGCGACGACATCCTCTCGGGTAGCGCCGGGCTCGTTGCACCGATGCTGCTCGGCGACCAGCCCGCCGAGCACGCGCTCGCCGGGCTGCAGGAGAGCTCGCTCGTCCACGCGCTGCAGTGGGTGGCGATCAACCTGAGCGCCCGCCGTCCGCTGCTGCTCGCAGTGGATGACCTGCACTGGGCCGACGCTCCCTCGTTGCGGTTCCTCGCCTACGTCGCCGCGCGCATCCGGGACATCCCGGTGCTGGTCGTCTGCGCGACGCGCCCCCGTGAGGCGGGGGCCGAACAGGCCATTCTCGCCTACCTCGGAGCTGCCGACGGCGTCGAGGTGCTCGAACCACGTCCGCTGACGGCTGCCGCCACGGCCGCGCTGGTCGGCCAGGTGTTCGCCGACCCAGCGGACGCCTTCGTCGCGGCTTGCTTCGAGATGACCGGCGGCAATCCGCTGCTGGTAACGGAGCTCCTGCGGGCGTCGGTCGCGGAGGGCATATCCGGCGCCGCCGAGGACGCCACCCGTGTGCGCGCGATCGGACCCGAGCCAATCGCGCGCGGTGTCCGCGCCACGCTCGCTCGGCTCGGCGCCGACTGCACGGCGCTCGCGCACGCAGTGTCGGTGCTTGGCGAGGCGGCCGACCCCCGCGTCGCGGCTGACCTCGCCGGGTTACCCCCGCAGCGGACCGCCGCTGCGCTGGCCGGCCTGCAGGACGCCGGGCTCCTGACCTCGGGCGACCGGCTCGCCTTCACCCATCCGCTTCTCGGCCGAGCGGTGTACGAGGGACTCGCTGCGGCCCGGCGGGGCGAGTTACATCGTCAGAGCGCCAAGCTGCTGTACCCGCTCGGTGTCGCCTCTGAGACGGCCGCGCAGCTGCTGCTCGCTCCGGGGCATGGCGAGGCCTGGGCGGTGGACGCACTGCGTCAAGCGGCGCAGGAGGCCGAGGACAGGGCCGCCCCGGCGGTGTCGTTGCTGCTCCTGCGCCGGGCGTTGAGCGAGCCGCCCGACCCCTCGGTCCGCGCCGGGATCGAGGCCGAGGCAGCCTTGAGCGCTGCTCGGGCGGGGGAGCCCGAGGCGCCGGCAGCGATCGAGGCCGCGTTGGACGACGACCAGGATGCGGTGACCCGGCCGCGGCTCTTCCTCGCGCTGGCCAAGGCGCTGTACCAGCACGGCCACATGGACGATGCGGTCGCGGCGTGCGTGCGAGGCCTGGCCGAGGCCGACGATGGCGATCCGCTGGCGCTGGAGCTCGAGGCGGCGTGGGCAGCGGCCGCGCTGTGGTCGTCGACGGGGGGTAGCGAACAGGTCGCTGCGCGTCTCGCGACGATCATCGAAAGCGAGGCGCCGGCGCGCGGCGTCGGCGAGCGCGACCTGCTGGCGAGTCTCGCCGTCGTGGCGCTCGTCGAGGGCACCGACCGGGCGAAGGCACTACGGCTCGCGCGCCGCGCATGGGGCGGCGGCGCGTACCTGGCCAACGGCACCGCGGACGGGCCGGCGCTCGGGGCGCTGGTGTCGGCGCTGCTGCGCTCAGGCGCGGTGACCGAGTCCCTTCGCGTCTGTGACAAGCTGATCGCGGAGGCGCGGCGCCGCGCGTCCCCGCTCGACTATGCATTCTGGCGCAACTCCCGGGGCCGGACGCTGCTCTACCTCGGGCGCCTCGACGAGGCGGAGTCCGACCTTGAGGAAGCGCTCGGCGTCCGCGCCAACGGCTGGGAGCTGGTCGTGCCGCTCACCGTCGAGGCGATGGTCTCGGTGCTCGATCGAGCAGGACCGTCGCGCCGCGGCGCGAGCCGTCCTCGAGGACCTCGGCGACGCCGAGGCCAATCTCGGCCCTGGGCCGCTCTTGGCTGTGGTCCGCACCGCACAGGGCCGACTTGCCATGGCCGAGGACGACCCCGCGACCGCCCTGGACGCTTTCCTGGAGGCCGGGCGCCTGGCGAGGGACGTCTTGGGAACCTCGAACCCGGCCGTGTCCCCGTGGCGATCGGAGGCGGCTCTGGCCCTGCACCGGCTTGGTCGGTCCGGCGAGGCCCAGGAGCACGCCGCAGCCGAGACGCGGGACGCTCGCCGCTTCGGCGCACCGCACGCGCTCTCCCAGGCGCTGCGGGTCGAGGCAATCGTCCGCGGCGGCGCCGACGGGCTGGCCCTGGCCCGCGAGGCCGGCTCGGCGGCCACCGCCGAGCACCCCCTCGAGGTCGCGCACGCTCACGTCACCGAAGGCACGCTCCTTCGAACTGCGGGCGACTGGCCGCCGGCACAGGAGCTGCTGCGCCTAGGGATGGACCAGGCGGCGGCCTGCGGCGCTCGAGCCCTCGTCCGAACGGCGCGCGACGAGCTCAGGGTGACCGGCGCGCGACCGCGGCGCGAACGCTCCACCGGCGTCGACGCCCTCACCGCGAGCGAACGCCGGATAGCCACCCTGGCCGCCGCCGGCCGCACGAGCCGCGAGATCGCCGACGCCCTGTTCGTAACCCCGCGAACGGTCGGCTTCCACCTCTCCAACGCTTACTCGAAGCTCGGTATTACCGGACGCGCCGAACTGATCGACGCCCTCGCCGCCACGGACGACGGACTGCCAGAGGATGACGGGACTCACCCCTGAGCCCGCGCGCATGCGAGCAGCCAAATCGGCCCGCGCCGACGGTATCCCAATGTTCAACTGACAGGCTTTAGACGTATCAGTTCCAGGGTTTGCCGATCTGCGGCTTACTCGCCTTCACCGTCAGTTGACACCGCCTTTATGACCGCGTACTGTCTCGCACGTTAAGGATGACCAAGGGCGCCGCCGGGGGTGGCACGTTGCGCCGTAGCAGGGAAGGCAACTATGCGGCGCAGGCGCGGAGTCTTAAGGTGTGCGTTCGTCAGCGGTCTCGTCGTCGTCGGATGTCTGGCGCAGGCCGCGTCCGCGCAGGCGGCCCCTCAATACTTCTTCAGCATCGGCGGGACCTCGCTCAACAACCCCCAAGGCGTCGCCACCGACGCCGACGGCAACGTCTACGTCGCCGACACCAACAACAACCGGATCCAGAAGTTCGCCTCCGACGGCACCTTCCTCGCTAAGTGGGGCAGCTACGGGAGCGGCGACGGCCAGTTCAACTACCCCAACGGCATCGCCACCGACGCCGCCGGCAACGTCTACGTCGCCGACACCTCCAACAACCGGATCGAGAAGTTCGCCTCCGACGGCGCCTTCATCGCTAAGTGGGACAGCTATGGGAGCGGCGACGGCCAGTTCAGCGCTCCCCAAGGCGTCGCCACCGACGCCGACGGCAACGTCTACGTCGTCGACACCAACAACAACCGGATCGAGAAGTTCGCCTCCGACGGCACCTTCCTCGCTAAGTGGGGCAGCGAAGGGAGCGCCGACGGCCAGTTCAAATACCCCTACGGCATCGCCACCGACGCCGACGGCAACGTCTACGTCGCCGACACCTCCAACAACCGGATCGAGAAGTTCGACTCCGACGGCACCTTCCTCGCTAAGTGGGGCAGCGAAGGGAGCGCCGACGGCCAGTTCGAATACCCCTACGGCGTCGCCACCGACGCCGACGGCAACGTCTACGTCGCCGACACCGTCAACAGCCGGATCGAGAAGTTCGACTCCGACGGCACCTTCCTCGCTAAGTGGGGCAGCTACGGGAGCGCCGACGGCCAGTTCAACAGTCCCCGCGGCGTCGCCACCGACGCCGACGGCAACGTCTACGTCGCCGACACCTACAACAGCCGGACCGAGAAGTTCGACTCAGACGGCACCTTCGTCGGTAAGTTGGGCGCCGCCAGTGCCGACGGCCAGTTCAACGGTCCCAAAGGCGTCGCCACCGACGCCGACGGCAACGTCTACGTCGCCGACACCAACAACAACCGGATCCAGAAGTTCTCCTCCGACGGCACCTTCCTCGCTAAGTGGGGCAGCAACGGCAGCGCCGACGGCCAGTTCAACTACCCCTACGGCATCGCCACCGACGCCGACGGCAACGTCTACGTCGCCGACACCAACAACAACCGGATCCAGAAGTTCGCCTCCGACGGCACCTTCCTCGCTAAGTGGGGCAGCAACGGCAGCGCCGACGGCCAGTTCAGCAGTCCCCAAGGCGTCGCCACCGACGCCGACGGCAACGTCTACGTCGTCGACACCTACAACGGCCGGATCGAGAAGTTCGCCTCCGACGGCACCTTCCTCGCTAAGTGGGGCAGCATAGGGAGCGCCGACGGCGAGTTCTACTATCCCTTCGGCCTCGCCACCGACGCCGACGGCAACGTCTACGTCGCCGACACCTACAACAGCCGGATCGAGAAGTTCGACTCCGACGGCACCTTCCTCGCTAAGTGGAGCGGCTACGGGAGCGGCGACGGCCAGGTCAACTATCCCTTCGGCCTCGCCACCGACGCCGACGGCAACGTCTACGTCGCCGACACCAACAACCACCGAATCGAGAAGTTCGACTCAGACGGCACCTTCCTCGCTAAGTGGGGCAGTCAAGGGAGCGCCGACGGCCAGTTCAGCGCTCCCCAAGGCGTCGCCACCGACTCCGACGGCAACGTCTACGTCGCCGACACCTACAACAACCGGATCGAGAAGTTCGGGGACCCCAACCACGCCCCGACCGCCAACGACGACACCGCCACCGTCGCTGAGGACTCCGCCGCGCACACGATCGACGTGCTCGCAAACGACTCAGACCCCGACGCCGACACGGCCTTCAACATCACCGCCGTCTCTGACCCCGCCCACGGCACCGCCGCCATCGTCGACGGCACCAACGGCGACCCCGACCAGGTCAGCTATCAGCCCGCTGCCAACTACTGCAACGACGGCGGCGATCCCGACACCTTCACCTACACCGTCGACGACGGCACCGGGCGCACCGACACCGCGACGGTCAGCGTTTCGGTGAGTTGCTCCGCCGACAACCCCGACGCCGTCGATGACTCAAAGACCGCAGCCGAGGACTCGCTTGCCGCCGACAACCACTTCGACGTGCTCGCAAACGACTCAGACCCCGACGCCGACACGGCCTTCAACATCACCGCCGTCTCTGACCCCGCCCACGGCACCGCCGCCATCGTCGACGGCACCAACGGCGACCCCGACCAGGTCAGCTATCAGCCCGCTGCCAACTACTGCAACGACGGCGGCGATCCCGACACCTTCACCTACACCGTCGACGACGGCACCGGGCGCACCGACACCGCGACGGTCAGCGTTTCGGTGAGTTGCTCCGCCGACAACCCCGACGCCGTCGATGACTCAAAGACCGCAGCCGAGGACTCGCTTGCCGCCGACAACCACTTCGACGTGCTCGCAAACGACTCAGACCCCGACGCCGACACGGCCTTCAACATCACCGCCGTCTCTGACCCCGCCCACGGCACCGCCGCCATCGTCGACGGCACCAACGGCGACCCCGACCAGGTCAGCTATCAGCCCGCTGCCAACTACTGCAACGACGGCGGCGATCCCGACACCTTCACCTACACCGTCGACGACGGCACCGGGCGCACCGACACCGCGACGCGTCTCGGTCACCGTCACCTGCGTCGATCACCCAACAACCGCCGTCAACGACACCGCCACGGTCAGTGAGGACTCCGAAGCGAACACGCTCGACGTCCTCCAAAACGACACCGATCCCGACACCGCCAACGGCGGCGCCAAGGACCTGATCACGGACAAGACAAACGGCGCCCACGGTCAGGTCGCGATCACCCGCAAAGGCGCCGAACTCACCTACACCCCAGCTGCCAATTACTGCGGTCCCGACTCCTTCACCTACAAGCTCAGCGGCGGCTCGCAGGCGACGGTCTCGATCACGGTGACCTGCGCAGACCACCCCGCAACGGCCGTCAACGACTCCGCCACGGTCGATGAGAACTCCGCCGCGAACACGATCGACGTGCGCGCAAACGACACCGACCCCGACACCGCCAACGGCGCCTCCAAGGACCTGATCGCCGACAAGACAAATGGAACCCACGGCAGCGTCGCGATCACCCACTCGGGCGCCGATCTCACCTACACCCCGAACGCCAACTACTGCGGCCCCGACTCCTTCACCTACAAGCTCAGCGGTGGCTCCCAGGCGACGGTCTCGATCACGGTCAGCTGCGCACCGCGCACGCTTAGCGTCACCAAGGACGGCAGCGGTTCGGGCACGGTCAGCTCGACACCCGCCGGCATCGACTGCGGTTCTGACTGCAGCGAGAGCTTTGCCAAGAACACGGTCGTGACCCTGACGGCCGCAGCCAACGCGGACTCCGAGCTCACCGGCTTCTCGGCCAACTGCTCACCCGTCTCAGGCCATCCCGAGCAGTGCACGATCGCCGCCGATGAGACCAAGAGCGTGACCGCGACGTTCACGCTCAAGCGCGCCGCGCCCGTCAGCGACCCGGCGCCCGAGACGACGATCGGCCACGTCCCGCATAACCGAAAGCACAACCACACCCACTTTCGCTTTCACTCCTCGATCGCTGGCTCGACCTTCACCTGCCAGCTCGACCGCGAGGCGCCAGAAAGCTGTCGCTCACCCCAGGATTACCGTGACCTCGAGCCCGGGCGCCACAAGTTCAAGGTCTTCGCAACCTCACCGAAGGGTGTCAGCGATCCGACTCCGGCGAAGGCGCGCTTTCGGGTCCGGTTGCCGTCTTCATGAGCGTCCTGGCTCGAAGTAGACGCGCGACAGTTCATCTCGGAGTCGTTCGAAGCGCCGCCCCCTTTCCCACTGTTCCGGGCTCTCGCTGTCGCGAGAGCCTGGTTGTACGGGGCGCGGTTCCCGTCAGCGTGTCCGCAAGCCGCGGCTTCGCCGAGCAGCCGCTCTCGCATTTCCGGCGAGTGCTTCGCGAGCTGCGCGACGACATTGCGGCCTACACGGCAGACGCCCTCGCGGGTCTCATAGAAGTCACCGCGGGCCAGAGGACAGCAGGGAAGGAAACTATGCGGCGCAGGCGTGGACTCTTGAGAGGTGCGCTCGTCGGCGGTCTCGTCGTCGTCGGATCTCTGGCCGGCGTCTCGGCGGCTGATGCCACTCCGGTTCAGCAGGCCTACCTGAAGGCCTCAAACGCCGAGGCCGACGACAACTTCGGCTGGTCGGTCGCCGTCGACGGCGACACGATGGTCGTCGGCGCTCCGTTTGAGGCCGGCAGCGCGACCGGGGGTCAGGGCGACAACAGCGCACCCTCCAGCGGCGCTGCCTACGTGTTCACCCGCACCAACACCGGCAGCTGGACCCAGCAGGCCTACCTGAAGGCCTCCAACACCGAGGCCAACGACAACTTCGGCTGGCTCGGTCGCCGTATCGACGGCGACACGGTCGTGGTCGGCGCTTACGGTGAGGACAGCAGCGCCACCGGGGGTCAACGGCGACGGCAGCGCGATGGCGCATGCGCCGGCGCCGCCTATGTCTTCGTGCGCAGCGGAGGAGCTGGACCCAGCAGGCCTACCTCAAGGCCTCCAACGCCGAGGCAGGACTACTTCGGTCAGTCTCGGTCGCGGTCTCCGGCGACACGGTCGTCGTCGGCGCATACGGCGAGGCCAGCAACGCCACCGGCGTCAACGGCGACGGCGACAACGAGCGCCGCTATGCCGGCGCGGCCTACGTCTTCGTGCGCAACGGCGCGTCTGGAGCCAGCAGGCCTACCTCAAGGCATCCAACACCGGAGGCGACGACTCCTTCGGCACCTCGGTCGCGGTCTCGGGCGACACGGTGGTCGGTCGGCGCGCCGGGGAGGCCAGCAACGCGACCGGGTCAACGGCAACGCAGCGACAACAGCGCTTCGAACAGCCGGCGCGGCCTACGTCTTCGTGCGCAACGGCGGACCTGGAGCCAGCAGGCCTATCTGAAGGCCTCGAACACCGAGGCGGATGACCTCTTCGGCACGTCGGTCGCGGTCGCCGGCGACACGTCGTGGTCGGCGCCGAGCACGCGGACAACAGTCACAGCGCCAGGCAGGCGGCGCGGCCTACGTCTTCGTGCGCAACGATGCCGCCTGGAGCCAGCAGGCCTACCTCAAGGCCTCCAACGCCGGAGGCCGGGACGCCTTCGGCTCGTCGGTCTCGGTGTCGGGCGACACGATCGTGGTCGGCGCGCCCGGCGAGGCCAGCAGCGCCACCGGGTCAACGGCGACGCGATCGACAACAGCGCTGCGAACGCCGGCGCCGCCTACGTCTTCGTGCGCAGCGGGACGACCTGGAGCCAGCAGGCCTATCTCAAGGCCTCGAACGCCGAGGCAGATGACCAGTTCGGCTGCTCGGTCGCCGTCGCCGGCGACACGATCGTGGTCGGCGCTATACAGGAGTCCAGCAGCGCGACCGGGGGCCAGAGCGACAACAGCGCAAATAGCAGCGGCGCCACCTACGCGTTCGGGCCCGACGCCGATTCTGACGGGGTTGGCGACTCATCAGACAACTGCCCGAACGACGCCAACGCCGATCAGGCCAACACCGACGGTGACGCCCTGGGCGACGCCTGCGATCCCGACGACGACAGCGACGGCGTGCCCGACGCCACCGACAACTGCCCGCTCGTCGCCAACACCGCCCAGGCCGACAACGACGGCGACAGCCAGGGCGACGCCTGCGACCCCGACGACGACAACGACGGCGTCAACGACACAGCGACAACTGCCCGTGATCGCCAACCCGGACCAGGCGGACAACGACGGCGACGGCCAGGGCGACGCCTGCGACCCCGACGACGACAACGACGGCGTCAACGACGCCACCGACAACTGCCCGCTCCGCCAACGCCGACCAGGCCGACACGACGGCGACGGCACGGCGACGCCTGCGACCACGACGACGACAACGACGGCAAGGTCGACGGGTCGGATGCCTGCCCGACCATCGCAGCGACGACCGCCGACGGCTGTCCTGACAAGACCGCTCCTGACATCACGATCACGTCAGGCCCAACCCGAAAGACCAAAGACGCGACCCCGACCTTCGCCTTTGGGTCAACCGACCCCACCGCGAAGTTCAGCTGCGCGATCGATGACGCCGCGCCGGCTCCCTGCACCTCACCGTACACACCGAAGAAACTGAAGAAGGGCAAGCACACCTTCGCCGTCTTTGCCATCGATGCAGCCGATAACAAGAGCGCCCCGGCGACCCGCAGCTTCACGGTCAAGAAAAAGAAGAAGCACCACCACCACCACCACTGAGCGAGCGATGGAGACAGTTAGTTCAGCTGTCAGCCGTACGTCCAGCGACTACAAGAGTCCGCCGCCAGAAGCAACGCTTTTCGGTGCGAGGTGCGCAGCTTGACCAGGTGCGAGCGCCGGCGCGAACGCGCTCTTTGATCGCGCGGTCTGCGTGCGGGTCGACCCAGACCTCGGGGACCAGGTCTCGCCGGTAAAGCTCGGCCAGACCCGGGCGTCGACCTTGTCGGTCTTGCAGGCAAGCGGGGCGATGTCTCTGACCTTGCGAGCGTGAGCGACCGCCATCGACCAGCCGCAGAGCTCGAGTTGCTCTTTAACCCAGATCGCGCCGCTCATCATCTCGACGCAGCCCTTGACCTCGGGGCCGAGTCGCAAGGCGAGCTTTGCGAGGCCATCCTCGTCGGCTGAGATCAGCCCCTCGATCTCGATCTCACCGGACTCGCTCAGCGCGCAGAAGGCAGCGCGTCCATAGGCCCAATCGATTCCGACATAGTTCATGTCGGGTCTCCTCTTCGCTCGGAACAGCAGTTGCAACCGCCGTTCTAGTGAGCGTGGCGGAGGCCCCTTTTTCAGTTCGGCTCAGCGCTGGCCGTCATGCCATTCCATGCGGAGCAGAACCATTGGTCCGCTGAAGTCGCAGAGGGCCTGTCCGGTTTCGACAGGGGTCCCAAAACCGGTCAAGCCTGTCGTGCCGAGCCCATCCGATAGTTGCGCTTTGCATGCAGCCTGTCGCACAAACCTCCGTCCGGGCAGCCGCGGAGCATTCCGGTCATGGCTCAGAACTTCCTAGCTTGCGACCGCGATCAACAGATGCTGCTGCCGGCCGACATGCGCGAGTGGCTGGCCGAAGATCACCTCGCCTGGTTCGTCTTGGACGCCGTCTCGGAGATGAACCTCGAGCCGTTCTTCTCTAACTACAGAGACGACGGCTGGGGCCGGGCCGCCCACGACCCGCAGATGATGGTCGCCCTTCTTCTCTACGCCTATTCAGTCGGCGAGCGCTCCTCGCGAAAGATCGAAAAGCGAGTCACCGAGGACATCGCCTTTCGCGTCATTGCCGCCAACCAGGCGCCTGATCACTCGACGATCGCGCGCTTCAGATCGCGCCACCAAGAAGAGCTCGCCGAGCTCTTCGGCGAGGTCCTGATCCTCTGCCGAAAGGCCGGCCTCGTCTCGGTCGGGACGATCGCCTTGGACGGCACTCGCATCTACGCCAACGCCGCCGACAAACAAAACCGCACCTATGAACAGCTCGCCCGCGAGATCCTCGAGGAGGCCGCCGCCACCGACGCCGCCGAAGACGAGCGCTTCGGCGACAAGCGAGGCGACGAGCTGCCCGGCGACCGCCAATCAAGGCGTCAGAAGCTGCGCGAGGCCAAGCGGCGAATCGACGAGGAGCACGAGGCAAAGCAGGCCGAGATGGCGGCCTGGGAGGTGGCGATGGCCGAGCACACCAGAAAGACCGGCTACGTCCAAAAGAACAACCCGAAGAAGCCGCGCCCGATCCCGCCGAAGGAGGGCCGCCGCGTCAACGTCACCGACCCCGACTCGCGCCCGGTCAAGACCCGCCACGGCTTCATCCAGGGCTACACCGCCCAGGCCGTCGCAACCGCAGACCAGGTGATCGTCGCCGCCGAGGTGATCACCGGCGCCAATGAGCGCGCCAGCCTCGGACCGATGGCAAACGCCGCCGCGGCCGAGCTTCAAAAGGCCGGCGTCACTGACAAGCCAGACCTCGCCCTTGCCGACGCCGGCTATTTCAACGGCGCCCAGATCGACGCGCTCGAGGCTGCCGGAACCGAGGTCCTCTGCCCGCCCGACGCCGACTCTCGGAAGACGCCGACGAAGATGCGATCCGGTCCTCACTTCGAGGCGATGAGGCGCCGGCTCAAAGAGCCTGACGCCGAGGCCGCCTACCGGCGAAGACAGCAGATCATCGAACCCGTCTTCGCCCAGATCAAGTCACGACAAAGAGCCTCGAAGTTCTCGCGCCGCGGCTTATCGGCTTGCCGAGCCGAATGGCGTCTGACGGCCGCGACCCACAACCTCTTGAAGCTCTATTCGGCCGGTTTGAGGGCTCAGGCGGCCTGATCGCGGCCGCTTCGGCTGCGGATCTCGACCACCCACCCTTTACTGCCTCGTTGTTGTTCGGCGGCGCGGGTTTTCGCGACAGGCTCCATGAAAAGCATCTTTCCGCGGAGCGCTTATTCGGCGCTCGTGGGAGTTCGAGCCCGCGCAGGATGTGCGGAGCGCTCAATTCCCTATAACATGGCTCCGGACAGGGGACATGGGGCGCACGGGGGCGCTTGACCGAAAGGAACACAGTGCTCGATTCTCGGCTAGGCGCTGGCACCTGCCGTAAGTTCGCGATGGGGGTTGGACTGCTCTTCGTGGGTCTGGCCGCAGCGCCGGGCACGGCGATGGCTGCGAGCCCGGTCGTCACCACCGGCGCCGCCACCTCGATCACGGGCTGGAGCGCCACCCTCAACGGCACCGTTAATGCGCAAGGCGCGGCCTCGACGGACTATGGGTTTCAATACGCCCTGGCCAACTCAGATTGGTGTCAGAGCGGCGGCGCCACCGGCTCGCCGACCGACCAGTCCAATAAGGCGTTCGGGTTCTCCGACAGCACGGCTCACGCGGTCAGCGAGACGCTCAACGCGGGGTACCTGACGCCGGGCACATCGTGGTGCTTCCGGGTGCGGGCGTCGAACGCCGACGGTCCCGCCGTCGGCGACTTCGCAACCTTCACCACGCCGGCCCGGGTCGTCCGCACCGACCCCGCCACCTCGATCAATAGCGAAGGGGCGACCTTGAACGGCACCCTCAACACCCAAGGGGAGCGATATCCGGGCAGCTATCACTTCGATTACGGCCCATCCAGCTCGGATTGGTGCATGAGTGGCGGCACCTCCCAAGCGCCCTCAACTGTTCTGGCGGGACCCCTCCAATTCAGCGACAGCAGCGATCACCCAGTCAGCGCCGAAGTCCACGAGCTGACGCCGAGCACGTCGTACTGTTTTCGGCTCGTCTACGGCTACGGCACCGGCCAGCAGGGCAGCCTTCTCACCTTCACAACCCCTCCGCTGGTCACGCTCTCCGTAAATGTGACCGGTCCTGGCACCGTTATCAACGCAGCCGGGAACGGGAGCGACCCAGGCGCCGTCATCTCCTGTCGGGGAACGGCTCCACCCGGCCTCTGCACGAAAGGCTACGTCCAGGGGACCGTCGTGACGCTGTCTGAGTCGACATACCAAGAGGACAACCCTCCGGAAACCCCCCAACCGCGACAGCGGTTCGTCGGCTGGTCCGGGGCGTGTTCGGGGACCGAAACGCATTGCACGGTGACGATGAGCGGCGATATGACGGTGGGCGCGACGTTCACGACGGACTCATCACCCACGCCCTCACCCACCGCGATCGACCACGCCCTGGCTGCGGCGCTGGCGCCCGGCGGGCCGGCGGCGAGCATCGCTTCGATCCTCAAAGCCGGGAGCTACCCCGCGACATTCGAAGCTCCAGGGGCCGGCAAGGCGCAGGTCGCCTGGTATCAGGGGTCTCCGAGCGCGCGCCTCGCGCGCGCCCAGAAGTCGCTGCTCGTGGCCAAGGGCGCCAAGACGTTCACCAAGGCCGGCAAAGCCACGATCAAGATCAAGCTCACCCATAAGGGCAAGGCCCTGCTCGGCAAGGTCAAAAAGGGCCAGAAGCTGGCGCTGACCGCCAAGGGTTCCTTCACTCCCAAGGGCGGCAAGAAGACGAGTAAGCAAAAGCGCTTCACGCTCAAGGGCTGAGGGGAAGTTTGGGCCGGCATAGCCCGCGCCCTGAGCAGCCGCTCATCGCGGCCGGGCACGGCGACCTTTGGCGAAGGTTGTGCAAAGCGAGTCTTTTCCGCTCCCCTAACCGCCCCGCTCTGACGGCCCTCCCGGGTCGGAAGTGAGCCTCCTGACCCGCCGGATTCGCCCCCGGATCCTGAGTCCGGGGGTATGACACCGCAATCCCAGGCGGTGCGGGGAATACGACGCTCCGCCACTGCCGACCCCGCCCCCACCACGATGTGATGAGAGCGGGGTCGGCAGTGGCTGCGCTGAGTAGGTGAGGGACGAGAAGGGGTCGAGGCTGGGTGGGGGAGAAACGGAGTGGGGGTGGACGATTGCGGAAGTGATTCGTCTAGTTGGTGTGGCAGCTGAAGGCGCGAGAGGACAGGTAAGGCGGCTGGAGGGCGAATGGAGGACGCGGATGCCGCGGCTTGACGCACGTGACGTGGAAGCGATCGCAGAGCGTGTGGTTGAGCTGCTGGGCGAGCATCGTGCGGCGAGGCAACTGGTGAGCGCAGCCGAGCTCTCCCGGCTGCTCGGACTCTCCCGGTCGACGATCTATGCGAGGGCCGAGGAGTTCGGTGCGGTTCGGATTGGGCCTGGTCCTCGCGCCCGGCTGCGCTTTGATGCGGAGCTCGTCGTCAAGCGACTCGCCGCCGATTCGCCGGTATGGCCGACCACGCCCGA
This sequence comes from uncultured Solirubrobacterales bacterium, assembly GCA_963796815.1. Classification (GTDB taxonomy): domain Bacteria; phylum Actinomycetota; class Thermoleophilia; order Solirubrobacterales; family 70-9; genus WHSW01. The sequence goes on along the minus strand of CAWCNF010000004.1, from coordinate 202,767 downwards.
CGCTCGATCGTCTCGGGCGCGCCGGCGTCGAACGTCGCGGCGAAACATTCGGCCGGGTCTGCTTCCGATCCGTGGGACCGCCCCGCGATGAGCACCACGCAGGTTGCGGCGAGAGAGGGGCATGCTCGGCGGCACGGTCCTGACCCGGAGGTACGCTCCGCATGAGATGCCGCGAAAGGCGACAGGAGAGGTTCTCGAGCGGCGCCGCGGAGCCACTGTCCTCTACGCCCTTCGCTTCCGCGCGTACGGGCAGCGGCGCTACCTGACCCTCGGCACCAAAGCCGAGGGCTGGACGCGGGTCCGCGCCGAGGAGGAGTTGCAGAACGTCCTCGCCGACGTCCGCCGAGGGATCTGGCGACCGCCGGTTGCTTCGACCGCGGCCAAAGATGAGCCGACGTTCCACGAGTTCGCTTCCGAGTGGTTCGAGGCGATCCAAAACGAAGGGCTGGCGCGCAACACGCTGCTCGACTACGAGTGGCAGCTGACGAGGCACCTGCTGCCCTACTTCGCCCAGCACTCGCTATCTGAGATCACGATCGCTGAGGTCGACCGCTACCGCCAGCTGAAGGTCCGCGAGGGCGCGATCAACGCTACCTCGATCAACAAGTCGATCCAGCGCCTAGCGCAGATCCTCGACGTCGCGCTCGAGCGCGAGCTGATCGACCGCAATCCCGCCCGCGGCAAGCGCCGCCGGCTGAAGCAGAGAAGGCCGGTCCGGACGACTCTCGACCGCGCCGAACAGATCGAGGCCTTGATCTCGGCCGCGCGCGAGCTGGACCATGAGGCGCGGGCCGATCGCCGAGCAATCCCAAGGGCGGCACTGCTCTCGACCCTGCTGTTCTCCGGAGTCCGCATCGGTGAGGCGCTCGCGCTGCGCTGGGCCGATGTCGACCTGGCCGCCGGCCGGATGCGGATCCGTGACTCAAAGACCGACGCGGGAGTCCGCCAGATCGACCTCCTGCCGATCCTGCGCGAGGAGCTCTCGGTCCTGAAGGCGATCACCCCCTACCCAGCCCAAACCGACTTCGTGTTTCCGACCGAGACCGGCAACGGCCAGAACGCGAGCAACGTCCGGAACCGGCTCCTGGCGCTCTCGGTCGACCGCGCGAACGAGCGGCTCGAAGAGCGCGGGCTCAACCCGCTTCCCGAGGGCCTGACGCCGCACTCGATGCGCCGCACCTTCATCTCGCTGCTGCTCGCAACCGGCGAGGACGTGCCCTACGTGATGAGCCAGGTCGGCCACGCCGACCCGAAGATGACGCTCTCGATTTACGCGCAGGTGATGTTCCGCGGTGAGGGCGAGAGGGAGCGTCTCCAAGCTCTCGTGAACGGCGTCGAACCGGTTTCAATGGGCACTGGTGCCCAATCAACTCTTTTTGGGCCGTCAGAAGTTCGGCCTGAAGAAGCCGAAAACCCCGCCGATAGCGGGGCTTTTGAAGATGGGCGCGGCGGGTTTCGAACCTGCGACCTCTCGCGTGTGAAGCGAGCGCTCTCCCACTGAGCTACGCGCCCTGAGTGGGCGATTCTAGGTGGCCTCGGTGGGGCGGGGCTGGTGCGCCTACAGGTCGTTGAAGCCCGGGCCGGGCGGGGGGAGGACGGGCGGGGCCTGCGCGGCGCGGCCGCGCACGCCGCCCGTGCCGTTGCCGCCGCGGCTGATGCCGCCGTTCGGCGTCGTCGTCGGGCTGGGGCTGTCGCTCGCCGGTGGCGTGGTGGTCGTCGTCGGGGTCTCGGTCGTGTGGCCGCCGCCGTGGTGGCCGTGGCCGCTGCCACCCCCGGTCGGCGTCGTCGAGCCGGTCGGCGGCGCCGGAGGCGTCGTCGTGGTCGGCGTCGTCGAGGGCGCGGCCGGGCAGAAGATCGTGTCGACCGTCGCCGCGGGGACGCCGGGCTTCGTGTCGGAGTGGCTCCACGAGAGGTGGAGGTGGTTGCCGCGGCCGTGACCGGCGTCGCCGTTGTAGCCAACCCAGCGGAACGGGGCGCGCGGGTGATCCTGGGTCGGCTCGGCCCAGGCGGCCAGGCGGTCGATGTCGTTCCAGGTGCCGCCGGCGGCCTTGTTGGGGACGAGGTCAGCGGCGAGGCCAATCGGGTGCTCGCCGCCCGCGGCGTGGACGGAGTCCATCGAGTAGGCGTCGGTGACGAAGACCTTGTACTTGGCCTCGAGCCAGCCGAGGTCTGTGAGCAGGCGACGGTCGATGCGCTCGCCAGGAAATTCGGGAATGTCGACGAACTTGCCGCCGCCGACCGTCTCGCACAGGCGCGGGCCGAGCTTGGTGCTGACCATCTTCTTCGAGGTCGAGCGCGCGGCGAGCGCAACGCCGGCGAGGGCGAGCACGGCGGCGATCACCACGCCGGCAAGCAGGGTGAAGCGACCGCGCGTCATGCGAGCGGGCTTCTCCAGAACGAGGTCTTCCTGTGGGCCGCCGCCTTGTTGATCTCGATGTGGACGTGGTTCTCATGTGCCTGCGTCGGATCGAGGTGGCGGCGCCGGTCGCCGTTTCGCTTGAAGCAGTAGCTGTAGTCGCCCATCTCCTGCATGCCTGCCCACCATGCGTGGCAGTTGTAGATCAGACCCTGGATCCCCATCCGGCGTGCAAGCGCGCGGACGTTGCCGGCGCGGTCGGGGGCGAGGAGGGTGTCGATCAGCCGCTGCGCAGCCTTGTCGTCGCGGTGCACGGTTGAGTCGAGGTGCCAGTCGATCGCGCGACCCTCGGAGTGCAGGCTGTAGTTGGCACCTTTGAGCTTCTCGCAGCGGTAGATGCCCCAGCTCTCGCCGCGCACGTTGTGCTCGAGCCAGTTCTCAAGTGCCTTCATCCCCGGCGGGACGTGCTTGTCGCAGTGTGTGGCCGGGTCGTACCGCTCGGCGTCGACCGGCTTCTTCAGCAGGCGCGGGTCATTGGCCGGGTTCGGCCGCAGGCCGCCGGCGACGGCGGGAACCGCAACCGCGAGGACGCCCACCGTGGCGATCGCTGCCGTGGGCAGCGCCTGGGTGCGAGCACGTCGACGCCGGGGCTGAGATTCCTGCCGAAGTCCCATCGAGACGTTCCATCGGCGGCTGGGCGAGATGCATTAGACCGGATGGACACGATGCAAGCCAGATGGCCTACGATCCCTCGCGACCGTGCTAGGCGGGGATTTAGCGGAGCCCTGTACCCGCAATCCGCTCTAGCGGGGCCGAACGCCCGGTTGAGGGTCTTGGCCATCGGGGCCAGTACGCCGAGGGCGGCGTTGACGGTCAGGTCCCGCGCAATGTGCGCCCGCGAATCAGGTCAGGTCCGGAAGGAAGCAGCCTTAAGCGGTAGCGGGCAAGTGCCGCGGACAGCCTGACTCGAGCTAGCCACGGCGGGCACGCCCGGGGACCAATCTCGAAGCCGGGCCCGCACGGTCATTTATTTCCCCTCACATCGCGTCGATGGCCGACTTGGCTTCCGCCAACCCGGTGCCGGTGAGCTCCCGGTAGAGCTTGATCGCCTCGATCTTGTTGCCCTTGCCGACGAGCTCGGTAATCCGCGGATCGTTGGCCGCGTCGACCGATGCCGGATTGCCATCGAACGTGAAGCCAGACGCCTCCTGCGCCTCCGCGCTCGCGGCCGCGTCGGCCCCGGCGAGACGCTTGCTCAGCGCCGCGACCTGCGCCTCGAGCGCGGCGATGCGCCGACCGTGGTCGACGAGGTCGTCTCCGCCTGACATCGCGAGGCAGTCTAAATGACCCCTCCTGATGCTCGACTAGACTCGATCCGAGTGACTGGCGAGACGTCTCTCTACCGTCGCCACCGCCCGCAGTCGTTCGATCAGGTCGTCGGCCAAGAGCACGTGGTGCGCACTCTTTCCAACGCGGTCGAACGCGATCGCGTCCACCACGCCTACCTTTTCGTCGGCACCCGGGGAACCGGCAAGACGTCGCTGGCGAAGATCCTCGCGCGCTCGCTCAACTGCGTGAACGGCCCGACGCTGACACCGTGCGGCGAGTGCGAGTCGTGCCGCACGATCGCCGCCGGGACGTCCCTCGACGTGATCGAGATGGACGCTGCGTCGAACCGCTCGGTCGACGACATCCGCGACCTGCGCGACCGCGTCGGCTACGCGCCCGCCACCGGCCACTGGAAGGTCTACATCCTCGACGAGGCCCACATGCTCACGCGCGAGGCCTGGAATGCCTTCCTGAAAACCCTCGAGGAGCCGCCGCCGAACACCGTCTTCATCCTCGCCACGACCGAGGCCCACAAGGTCATGCCGACGATCGTCGACCGCTGCCAGCGCTTCGACTTCCAGCGACCCTCGCTCGAGCAGATCGCCGAGGTCGTCCGCCGCGTCTCCGCCAGCGAGGACATCGAGATTGAGGACGGGGCGGTTGCGGCGATCGCCCGGGCGGCGTCCGGAAGCTTTCGCGACGCGCTCGGCACGCTCGACCAGCTCGTCTCCTACGGCGGCAAGCAGGTCAAGACCGATGATGTCCTGACCGTCCTCGGGGTCGCCGACGCCGACCTGATCCTCGCCGCCGCCGACGCGATCGCCGCCGGCGACGGGCGCACCGCACTCGAGGTCTCCGAGCGCCTGGCCCGGTCCGGCCGCGACGTCACCCAGTTCGCTCGCGACCTGCTCGCCCACCTGCGCCAGCTGATCGTCATCCGCACGATCGGCGAGCCGCCCGACTCCTTCACGGTCACGGCCGCCGAGCCCGAGCGCCTGCGCTCACAGGCCGAGTCGATCTCCGAGCTCACGCTCGGCCGGTCCGTCGACGTGCTCTCCAAGGCCCTCGCCGACATCCGCGAGGGCGACGAGCCGCGGATGACGGTCGAGCTCGCCCTGCTGCGCTGCGCCCGCCCGCAGCTCGACCCGTCGCGCGAGGCCTTCGCCGAGCGACTCGAACGCCTTGAGGCCGGCGCCGGAGGAGGGCTGGGCCGAATCGAACCCGCTGAGCGGGACGGATCCGGCCCAGCGGCTCAGCCGACGCCGACTGAGGCGGCTGGGCCTGCCCCCGTCAGTGCCCCGGAACCCGACCCGGCGCCGGCTCCCGAGGCCGAGACTGACGGCGAGGTCGAGCCGGCGCCGGAAGCCCCCCAGGCCACCGCCGTCATGGACATCGACCTCGACAAGCTCGTCAGCCTCTGGCCGGCGGTCGTCGATCAGGTGCGCGAGTCGGGTTCGGGCCTGCTCTCGCAGATCCTCAGCGGGGCCCGGCCCGTTGCCCTCAACGTTGAGGAGGCGGTGATGGACGTCGGCTTTCCGGCGTCGTCCGCGTTCAACAAGCGCAAGGCTGAGGCCGCCGACATGCGCGATCGCCTGACCGATGCGGTGAAAACGATCATCGGCGAGCGGTTGCGCCCCGTCTACGTCCTCCTCGACGGCGAGGCCGACGCCCCGCCAGGCGAGCGCAAGCTCTCCGAGGACGAGCTCTTCGAGTTGATGCGGACCGAGTTCGATGCCGAGGAATACGTGCCCGAGCCGGAGGACGAGCCGGACGAGGCCAAAGCGAAGGAGGCTTAGGAAGAGATGGCGCGGCTACCCCAGGGCGCGGGCGGGTTCGATCTGAACTCGCTGATGAAGCAGGCTCAGCAGATGCAGGCCGACATGGCCGAGGCGCAGGACAAGCTCAAGGACGAGACCGTCGAGGCTTCGGCAGGCGGTGGCATGGTCAAGGTGAAAATGAGCGGCGACCTGCGCCTGCTCGAGCTCACGATCGACCCCGCCGCGGTCGACCCCGAGGACGCGGAGATGCTCTCCGACATGGTCCTCGCCGCGGTCAACGAGGGGATCCGCGCGGCTCAGGAGCTGGCTGCTTCGAAGATGGGCGGCATCGCAGGCCTCGGTGGCGCCGGCGGAGGTGGCGGCCTGGGCGGCCTCGGCCTCCCCGGGATGTAGGTCTCAGCCGGCTTGTATCCGCAGCCGATCAACGAGCTCGTCTCCGAGCTGGCGAAGCTGCCGGGGATCGGCCACCGCACGGCCCAGCGTCTGGCCTTCCACATCCTGCGCTCGGAGGACGGCGACGCGGCCGCACTTGCGAATGCGATCCGCGAGGTCAAGGAGAAGGTTGGCCTCTGCACCGTGTGCTTCAACCTCGCCGAGGGAGAGCTCTGCGAGGTCTGCTCCGACACTCGGCGCGACCGCACGCTGATCTGCGTGGTCGAGCAGCCCGCCGACGTGATCCCGATCGAGCGCACCCACGAGTACCGCGGTCTCTACCACGTGCTCGGCGGCGCGCTGTCGCCGATCGACGGCATCGACCCGGAGGATCTGAAGATCGCCGAGCTCGTGCGCCGGATCGACGGGGCCGACGAGGCGGTCTCAGAGGTCGTCCTCGCCACCAACCCGACCACCACCGGCGAGGCGACCGCTCATCACGTCGCCGAGCTCCTGCGCGGCAAGGTGTCCATCACCCGCCTCGCCTCCGGCCTGCCGGTGGGCGCCGACCTCGAGCACGCCGACGAGGTCACCCTCGGCCGTGCCTTCGCGGGCCGCAGCGCCGTCGGCTGAAGTCGGCCGGGCGATCTAGCCCGGAGGCGGCGGCCCGGGTAGGACGAGGCCGTGGCGCTCGGCCAACGGGCCGATCGTCGTCGGGTCCATGCTCATCGCGAACTCGGCCTGGAGCTCGGCGAGCGCGGCGAGGTCGGGCGGCCCGCCGCGCGAGAGAATCGGCTGTAAGCGGGCGAAGTACTCCTCGAAGCCGGCGGGTGAGATCAGCTCGAGGATCCGCGTCTCTGAGTCGGTTGCGTTCCAGAACGCATGCGGGATGCCGCGGGGCTTGGCGACGAACTCGCCCGGGCCCGCCTCCTTCTCCTCGTCGCCGAGTTGGTAGCCCATCGTGCCGCTGAGGACGAAGCTGTACTCGTCCTCGTTGGCGTGGGTGTGAGTCGGCGCCGCCAGTGAGCGCGGACCGATCGTGTGGACGATGAGCGCGAAGCGCCCACCCGTGTCCTCGGTCGTCAGCAGGAACTTGGTTCCCAGCCCAGGGACGTCCGCCGATTCACCTGCCCGCGCCGCCATCGACGCGCACCCTATCTAGTAGGGCTCGAGCGCCGGCGCGTCCTCCTCGACCGCGCCGATGCGCTTGGCGGCCGACTGGCCGTTGGTCGAGCCAACCGGGACGTGGTCGAAGGCCTCGGCGAGTCCCCAGCGGGGCATGTTGCCGTAGATGGACTCATAGCTGCCGGCGTTGATGCGGTAGGTCTCGTGCCAGATGCCGACGTCGCCGGAGCCGCGCACGGCCTGGTTGAACTCCTTCCAAGCGGGGAGGTGCCGAGCGTTCGGGTTGCGGGCGTAGCCGGAGAGCTGCTCGAAGCTCCGCCAGTACTGGACGACCGACGGCGACGGCCCGATGAACGCGAACTCCGCGTGGATCAGGCCCATCTCCGGGTGCTCGAGGAGCTCGTTCACCATCGGGCGCATCGCGCGCGCGACCGGCAGCCATTTGTGGACGCGCAGGGGCTTGTTGATACGCATACCGATCAGAAAGACGACGAAGTCACCGTCGGCCTTCGCGGTGTAGCGCCCTGGGAATATCTGCGCCATCGCATCGCCAGCCTAATCGGTGATGGGCGGCGCGCCGGCCTCGGCGATCTCCCGGAGTCCGATGCGCTCATGCAGGCGCCGAAGCGGCGCGGGCGCCCACCAGTTCCATTTGCCGAGCAGCTGCATCAGCGCCGGCACCAGGAGCGCGCGGATGATCGTCGCGTCGATCAGCACTGCGATCGCGGTACCGAAGCCGAGTTCCTTGAGGAAGATGATCTGAGAGGTGACGAACGCGCCGATCGCAACGGCGAGGAGGAGCGCTGCCGCGGTGACGATCCGCCCGGTGCGCTCGAGCCCGACGGCGACGGCCTCGTGGTCCTCATAGCCGCCGTCCTTGGCCTCCTTGATCCGCGCCAGCAGGAAGACGCCGTAGTCGGTGGAGAGCCCGAAGGCGAGCGCGAACAGCAGCAGCGGCTGGGTGGATTCGAGGCCGCCCTGGCTGGTGTAGCCGAGAATGCTCTCGAAGCGACCGTCCTGGAAGACCAGGACGAGGATGCCGAAGGTCGCCGACAGGCCGAGAATGTTCATCAGCACCTGCTTGATCGGCAGGATCACCGAGCCCGTCATCAGGAAGAGCACGATGAAGGTGACGACGAAGACGATCCCGAGGACAAGCGGCAGGTGCTCGGCCAGGCTGTCCTGAAGGTCGATGTAGTGGGCGGTGAAGCCGCCGACGAGGACACCGGGCACGCTGTCGCGAATGCGCTGCACCGTGTCCTGGCTCGCGGTGCTCAGGGGCGGCGCAGCGGAGATCGCGTTGATCGCGTAGCTGCCGTCCTCGAGGCGCTGAGGCGGGTCGACGGCAGCGACTCCCGGGATGCCCTTGACCCGATGGACGATCTGCGCGACCTCGGCCTGGTCGGCGTCGGCGACCGCAAGCGTGAACGGCGAGTCGTGGAACGGCGGGAACTCGGTGCGCAGCACGGTGTCGACCTGGCGCGCGCTCGCTGACTCGGGCAGCACCTGGGCGTCGACCGACGTGAAGTTGATTGAAAAGAACGGGATCCCGAGACAGAGCAGCAACGTCGTCGTGGCGATCGCGATGCGGCCGGGGAAGCGCATCACGGTCTGCGAGAGCCGGTACCAGAAACCCTCCTGCGTGGGGCGCGCGTCTGCCTCCGCGCGGCGGTTCAGGAACGCGGGGGAGAGCGAGTTGACGCGCTCGCCCAGCAGCGAGAGGACCGCCGGCAGGACGATCAGTGCGATCGAGGCAGCGATGAGTGCCACGAGCGAGCCGCCGACCCCCATCGAATACAGGAAGCGCTGGGGGAAGACCAGCAGCGAGGCAAGCGCTCCGGCGACGGTCAGCGAGCTGAACAGGACGGTGCGCCCGGCGGTCGCCATCGTCCGCCGCATCGCGGTCAGCCCGGGGCCAGTCTTTGCGATCTCCTCGCGGTAGCGCGAGACCATGAACAGGCTGTAATCGATCGCGAGCCCGAGCCCGAGGCCGGTGACGAGGTTCAGGGCGAAGATCGAGATGGAGCCGACCTCCGCCGCTCCGCGCAGCATCACGAACGTGCCGACGATCGCGAGGCCGCCGACGAGCAGCGGCAGCAGCGCCGCGACGAGGCTGCGGAAGAACAGCAGCGAGAGCAGGAAGAGAATCGGGAAGGCGTAGAGCTCGGCCGTGCGCAGATCGCTCTCGGTCTGCTCGTTGACCTGCTTCTGGGCCAGGGCGCCGCCGCCGACGGTGATGCCCCGCTCGCCATTGAACTCCTCGGCGATCCGCTTCGCCGTCTTCTGGTTGCGGTCGTCGTCACTGGACTTCAGCGAGACGGCGAGGTAGGTGGCGTCGCCGTTGCGCGAGACGAAGGCGTCTGAGTGGGTGTTGAGGAAGCCGTTGACCCTGGCGACGTCGTCGTCGGACTCCAGCTTCGAGGCGAGCGACTCCACGCGCTGTGCGCCGTTCGGCGCTCCGCACGTCGACGCCGTCGACGAGGACGACGACCTCGGTGGCGCGATAGCCGGCGTCCTCCAGTTGCTTCTCGGCGATGACGCTCTCGGTGGCGGGATCGTCGGCGCCGTAGGGGTCGAGATGGTTGGCGACCCCCGACCCCAGGACCCCGGCGATCGCGAACACGACCGCCGCGATCACGAGCACGCGCTTGGCGCGCCGGTCCGCAAGACCGGCAAGCCTGCGCATCATCCCCTCACTCCCCTGTTCCTCCATCGATAAGGGAGATGTACCCGTCCGACGCCGCGACGTGTGTGACTTTCCTCACGACCGGGGTCAGACCCCTTAACAGTTCTCAACATGGCGCCAGATTGTCCTGTGGGCTTGTACTGGGTGTGCCTCGCAAGCCTCGTGAGAACCAGCCCGGTGGCGTCTACCACGTGTTCGCTCGCGGGAACAACCGCGAGCTCATCTACCAGGACGACCAGGATCGCCGCCTCTACTTGAACAGGTTCGAGGAAGTGACCGGTCGGTTGGGATGGCATGGCTTGAGCTACTGCCTAATGGACAACCACGTCCACCTACTCGTCGAGACGCCCCAGCCGAACCTGAGCGACGGGATGAGGTTCCTACACGGTGGCTACGCGCAGATCTTCAATCGGAGACATGGCCGCATAGGTCACGTTTTTCAGGGCCGCTACGGAGCTGTCCCCATGCGAAATGACGGTCAGGTGTGCATGGCGGCGACATACATCGCCCGCAATCCCGTCGCGGCCGGCCTCTGCAAAGCGCCAACCGACTGGAGATGGAGCAGCTTCGCCAAGACGGCTGCCGGCGGAGCTGCCAGCTGGATGGCCAACCAGCGGCTTCTCGAGTTCTTCGGCTCGCGGCCGGAGGCCGCCCGACGCCGTTACATCGAGATGGGCCTTGCGGAGCCGCACCAACTCAGCCGCTAGTGGCGCGAGGACCCCGGGAATGGCGCCCGTCTGGAGGCATGTGAGTTTTGTTAAGGGGTCTGACCCCTGAGGAGGCCGAGGGATTCTTTTAGGGCCAGGACGCGGCCGGCGGCTTGGCGTAGGCGGTCGAGGCTCAGGGTGCCGTCGTTCACCGCCGTCACGATCGCTTCGGGCACTCCCGTTGCGTCGGTGGGGGAGTCGATCTGGATGAGGTCCGAGCCGGCGGCGAGCGCGGCCACCGCGGCCTTCGGCACCGAGGAGCCGAAGCGGACCGCGCCCGCGCCGAGGTCGTCGGTGATCGCGACGCCCGTGAAGCCGAGCTGGCCGCGCAGCAGATCGGTGGCGATCTCGGGAGAGAGCGCCGCGGGCGTCACGGAGTCGTAGGCCGAGTAGAAGGCGAGCGACAGCACGACCGCGGGCATCCCCTGGCCGAAGGCCACGACGAACGGCGCCATGTCGCGGTTCGCGAGCGTGTCGCCATCGAGGGCCACGGTCGCCGGGGCGCGGTCGGTGTCGCCCGACGCCGCGCCCTGACCGGGAAAGTGGAGCGCCGCGCACGCGATGCCGCCGCGCTCGCAGCCCTGCAGCGTCGCCGCGGTGAGGCCGGTCACCTTCGACGCATCGTCGGAGAACGCGCGCGCGCCGAGCGCGCTGCCGAGGGTCGCGACATCTGAGACCGGGAAGAGGTCGAGATCGAAGCCCGCCTTGTGCAGCGCGTGTGCCGCCTCGGCGGCCCAGGATTCCGCGTCGTCGGGGTTGGCGACATCGCCGACGTCCAGCTCGCTGCGCGACGGGGGCATGTCCGGAAGCACGCGTGCATCACCACCCTCCTGGGCGACCGTCATCAGCGGCGGGATCAGGCCGTTCTGCCGCGCGGCCTTCGAGACCGACTTCACAAGGGCCTCGCCGGTGGCGGCGTCGGTCCAGTTGTCGCTTCCGACGAGCACGCCGCCGAACTGATTCAGGCCGAGGGTTGTCGCCGCGGCGCCAGGGCCGGTGCCGTCGAACCCCACCAGCAGCACCTGGCGGGCGAGCTCGTCGGGCGTCATCTGCCCTGCGAGCCGGGCCGCCGCGGCCGAGACGCCGGCCGTGGACGTGCCCGCCGGCGCGCCGCCACCGCCGCCTGAGGAGCGAAAGAAGGCAAGCCAGATGAGGGCCGCCGCGGCGATGACAATCGCGACCGCGAGCGCTCTGCGCTCGATGATCACCCTGCGAGAAGGCGCATTGGGACCCGTCATGCGACGCGCGATCGTATTCTCAGCCGTCGATGTCCGAGACGGCGACGACAGAAACAGTGGTGATGAAGTTCGGCGGCACGTCCGTTGCCGAGCCTGAGGACATCAAGCGCGCGGCGCGCCGGATCGTCGCTGCCCGCGAGGGCGGCAAGCAGGTGGTCGCCGTGCTCTCGGCGCGCGGCAAGACGACCGACGACCTGGTGGCCGCCGCCTACGAGATCTCCGATCGACCGCTCGAACGCGAGATGGACATGCTGCTCTCCACGGGCGAGCGAGTCTCGTGCGCGCTCTGCGCGATGGCGATCTACGACATGGGTCACCACGCGATCTCGCTGACCGGCTCGCAGGCGGGGATCGTCACCGACTCGTCGCACACCAGAGCGCGGATCATCGACGTCAGAGCGGATCGCATCCGCGACGCGCTCGCGGCCGACAGGATCGTCCTCGTCGCCGGGTTCCAGGGCGTGTCGGGCGACTCCAAGGACGTCACCACCCTCGGGCGCGGGGGATCCGACACAACGGCCGTCGCGATCGCGGCCGCGCTCGGCGCCGACATCTGCGAGATCTACACCGACGTCGACGGCGTCTTCTCCGCCGATCCGCGGATCGTCCCCGACGCCCGCAAGCTCGTTCAGGTCTCGTTCGAGGAGATGCTGGAGATGTCGTCGTCGGGCGCCGGCGTGCTGCAGCTGCGCTCGGTCGAGTACGGGCGCAACCACGGCGTCACGATCCACTGCCGAAGCTCGTTCAAGGAGGGCCCAGGTACGCTCGTCGTCGCCGAGGACGTGACGATGGAGCAACCGATGGTCACCGCCGTTACGCACGCCTACGAGGCGCGCGTGACCCTGACCGGGCTGACCGACGAGCCCGGCGTCGCCGGGCGCGTTTTCGGCGCCCTGGCCGAGGCGAACGTCAACGTCGACATGATCATCCAGAACGAGCCGGTCTCCGACGATCAGAAGGCCGATCTCTCGTTCACGATCCCCCGCGAGGACCTGCAGACGGCGACCGACGTCCTCGGCCCGCTCGGCGTCGGCGGCATCGAGACCGATCCAGACGTGGGCAAGGTCTCCATCGTCGGCGCCGGCATGCGCAGCCACCCGGGTGTGGCCGCGAAGGTTTTCAACACGCTCGGCGAAAACGCCATCAACATCGAGATGATCTCGACGTCGCCGATCAAGATTTCGTGCGTGATCGCGGCCGATCGCGTGCCCGAGGCGGTGCGAGCGATCCACTCCGCCTTCGACCTCGGTGCCGACGCCGCCCGCGAGGAGGACCCCTCCGGCGAGCACCGCCCGACGGTCCGCCCCGAGGACGAGGAGGTCCGAGCGTGAGTTACCGCGTGGGGGTCGTCGGCGCGACCGGCGCGGTCGGCTCGACTCTGCTCGAGGTACTCGCCGAGCGCGAGTTCCCCGCGTCGGAGGTCCGCGCCTTCGCCTCAGAACGCTCCGCCGGCAAGCGGGTCCCGTTCGCCGGCGGCGAGCTCGAGTGCGTGCCGCTCAGCGACGAGTCGATCCAGGGCCTCGACGTCGTGCTCTCGTCGGCCGGCGGCTCGGTCAGCTCCGAATGGGCTCCGCACTTCGTGGCGGCGGGCGCGGTGGTCGTCGACAACACCAGCTTCTGGCGCATGCACCCCGAGGTGCCGCTCGTGATCCCAGAGATCAACCCCGACGCGGCGAATGACCACAACGGCCTGATCGCCAACCCGAACTGCTCGACGATGCAGCTGATGATCGCCCTCGGCCCGATCCACCGCGAGGTCGGGATCGAGCGCATCGTGATCTCGACCTACCAGTCGGTCTCCGGCACCGGGCAGCGCGCGATCGAGGAGCTTCGCGACCAGTCCCACGCGATGCTTCACGAGATGGACCCGCCCCCGCCCGAGGTCTATCCGCACCGGATCGCGTTCAACGTCCTGCCTCAGGTCGAGACGTTCAAGGACGGCGACGACTACACGACCGAGGAGCGCAAGCTCATGGCCGAGACGCGCAAGATCCTCGGCGACGTCGACGAGTCGATCGGGATCTCCGCGACCTGCGCCCGGGTCCCCGTCTACGTCGGCCATTCGCAGTCGGTCAACGTCCAAACGCGAGCAGAGCTCTCGCCGGAGGACGCCCGCGCCCTGATCGGTGCCGCCGACGGTGCGCTCGTCGTGGACGCCCCGAGCGAGGGCGTGTACCCCACCGCGGGCGACGTCGCCGGCCGCGACGATGTCCTCGTCGGTCGCATCCGCCGCGATCCGTCGCACCCTCGCTGCCTCAACCTCTGGGTCGTCGGCGACAACCTGCGCAAGGGCGCGGCCACCAACGCCGTCCAGGTCGCCGAACTGCTCGCCGAGCGCGACCTGCTCCGCGTCCCCGCCGGCGCCGCCGCCCTAGCGGGCTAGATCTGTGAGGCGGAGGCCGCCGCAGGCGGGCGAAGCCGAGGTGCGCCGCCGTTGAGGCGCCTGTCTGTGAGGCGGAGGCCGCCGCAGGCGGGCGAAGCCGAGGTGCGCCGCCGTTGAGGCGCCTGGTGTGATCGGGGCGCTCGCCTCCGCGGCGCTGCTCGTCGCCGCGCCGCTCGTCGTCGGCCAGGCGATCCTCGCCCTCTGCGGGTACAGCCGGTGGACGGCGCTGGCCGGTCCCGTGGGCCTGGCCGCGTTGCTGTGCGCCGCCGGGATCACGGCGGGGTGGGGTGGGCGTGGGCTCGCGATCACGATCGTCTGCGGTGTCCTCGTGGGTGCCGCGACTGTCGTGGTCGTGCGGCGGATGCCGCGGCCCCCGCTGCCGATCCCGGCGCTCGTCGCCGCCGGTGTCACGGGCCTTGCGGCGGCGATCCCCTTCATCGCCTCGGGACATTTCGGGATCCTCGGCGTGGGCCTCGTCAACGACGACATGGCCTCGCACCTGCTGCTCGCCGATTGGATCGACGAGCGCTTCCGCCCCGAGCCCGTCCTGGTCGACCAGGGCTACCCGCTCGGCCCGCACGCGCTCGTCGCCGGCCTGGTGGCACTGCTCGGATCCAGCTCGATCAACGTCTTCGCCGGGCTGACGCTGGCGATCCCCGTGCTGACCGCGCTGGTCGCCTACGGCGCGCTGTCCGGCCTGCGGCCGCCGGTCCGCTCCGCCGCCTCGATCGTCGTCGCGTTGCCGTACCTCGCCGCCGCCTACCTCGCCCAGGAGGCGTTCAAGGAGCCGATCATGGCCCTCTTCCTGCTGGCCTTCGCGCTGCTGCTGGCCGAGGCCGGGAAGCCGGGCTGCCGGGTGGCGCCCGCGCTCGGAGTGATCGCAGCGGGCGTGACCTACGTGTACTCGTTCCCCGGGCTCGCCTGGCTGGGTGGGGTGGCCGCCGTCTGGGGCCTGCTTGCGCTCGCTGGGCCGAATAAGACCCGCTCAGCGGGACCGATTCGGCCCAGTAGGCGGGGGGCGCTGATCGGGGTCGGTGTTGCCCTCGCTGCCCTCGTCCTGCTGATGCTGCCTGAGATCGGGCGCTTTGCCGACTTCGTCGATTTCCGCGCGCTGCATCCCGACCGGGCCAACGAGGGCGGCCTCGGCAACCTCCCCGGCCACCTCTCGCCGTTGGAGGCGCTGGGAATCTGGCCGACGAGCGAGTTCCGCCTTTCTGCGAGCGCCAGCAACGTCCCGGCGATCCTCTTCTACGCCGGCGGGCTACTCGCCCTCGTTGCCCTCGCCCTCGCCCTCCCGCGGTGGCTGCGGCGCCACGGCCCCGCGATCCCCGCCGCGCTGCTCACCGCGGCCGTCCTCTACCTGGTCGCGAGAGCGTTCGGCACGGTTTACACGTCGGCCAAAGCGCTCGCGATCGCGGCGCCCCTGATTGCCCTGATCACCCTTGGCGGCCTGGCAGCCTCTAGACACAGGGCGCTGCAAGCGCTCGCTGCGGCCTTCGCGCTCGCGGTCGCCGGCTCGAGCTTTTTGATCCTGCGCCAGGCGCCGGTGGCGCCGACGGCCCACGCGAGCGAGCTCGCGCAGATCAGGCCGCTGGTACAGGGACAGAAGGTGCTCTTTCTCGGCCGCGACGACTTCGTCCTCTACGACCTGCGCGGGGCGAAGCCGTTCGTCACGGTTCGCAACTTCTACGTGCCCGACACCTACTACGCGAAGCCCAACACAGACCTGACGGACGTCTTCGAGAAGTTCGATTTCGACTCGGTCACCGCGCAGACGCTGGCGCAGTTCCCATACGTGATCACCACCACGGCGAGCTACCAGAGCGGCGCACCGCCCGGGTACGAGCCGGTCAAGCAGACGGGCGACTACACCCTCTGGCGGAAGGGCCTGACGCCCGTGGGACGTGAGCCGGGGGAGACCAACGCCGAGCCCGGGCGCCTGGGCGCCTGCCCGCCGTCGAAGCCCCGCCAGGTCTCGAGCTTTGCCGCGCCGCCGGTGCAGAGGCCGGAGACGGCGTGGTCGCAGACGACGGTGCAGAGCGGCGAGTCGGCGACCGCGACGCTCGACCTGCCCGCCGGACGGTGGAGCCTGTCCCTGCAGTACGACGCGACCCGGCCGATCACGGTCTCCGCCGAGGGCTTCGAGCAGACGCTCCCGGGAAATCTGGATTTCCGGGGACCCGGTCCCTACTGGCCGGCGGGCACCATCGACGTCGACGGCGGCAGGGTCGGTGTCACCGTCACCGTTTCGGACCCCCCGCTGGCGGGCCGCCTGCTCGGCGCCCACTCGGTCGCACACCTCGGTCCGATCGCTGCCGTGAAGGCCGGCGGGCCGACTTCGAGTTGCAACGGCTATGTCGACTGGTACGCGCGTGGATAACGTGGGCTGATGGATCTCTCGTTCGGTGAAGCCATGCTCATCTTCGGAACGCTCCTCGCGCTGACCGCGGCGCTCTCGGGGCTGATCAAGGGCACGGTGCTGTCGGCCTCGGTGCTCTCGATCGGGCTCGGGATCGTTCTCGCCGAGCTCGACCTCGTCTCCGTCGACGTCGGCAACGAGGGCATCGTCGAGCTGATCGAGCTTGCCCTGATCCTGACGCTTGTCTCCGACGGGATGCTGGTCGACCGCGAGCTGCTCGGCCGCCACTGGGGGCCAGCCGCTCGAGCTCTCGTCTTCGCGATGCCGCTCACCCTCACCCTGCTTGCGCTCGGCGCATACCTGCTCTTCGACCTCACCTGGGCCGAGTCGTTTTTGCTCGGCGCCGTGCTCTGCGCGACGGATCCCGTAGTCACGTCTTCGGTCGTGACCTCAAGGGCGGTGCCGTCGACGATCCGGCATACGCTCAACCTCGAATCGGGCCTCAACGACGGGCTCGCCCTGCCATTCGTCCTCTTCTTTCTCATCCTCGCGTCCCCGGGCGGGAACGCTGCGCAGGAGGGCGCGCATCTGGTCGGCGAGGCGGCCTTCGGTGCCGTCGTGGGCGTCGTCCTGGGGCTCTTTGGCGGCTGGCTTCACCGGGTCGTGCCCGGCGGGGTCACCCGCCGCTACGAGGGCATCTACGCGCTCGGGTTCGGCCTGGCGGCCTTTGGCGTCGCCGACGTCACCTTCGGCAATGGACTGATCGCCGCGTTCGTGTTCGGGATCACTCTCGGGTTGTCGGAGCACGAGATCACCGAGCGCTTTGCAGACTTCTCCGAGAACATCAGCGCAATCTTCCAGGTCGTCACGTTCTTCGTCTTTGGCGCGCTGATCGTCGCCACCGGGTATGACGCGTCGATCCCGGCGCTCGTGGCGTTCATCGCCTTTGCGCTCTTCGTCGCGCGGCCCGTCGCGGTCCAGGTCGCGCTGGCGCGCACGGGCATGCCGCGACCACATAAGACGTTCATTGCGTGGTTCGGGCCAAAGGGCGTGGCGTCGATGCTCTTTGCGCTGCTCGTTCTGGACGGCACCGTCGACCACAAGACGACGATCTTCGACGTCGCGTCGTTCGTGATCCTCGCCTCGATCATCCTCCACGGCCTCACCGACACGGTCGGCGCGCGATGGATCGCGAAGAGGATGGAGGGGCGGTGAGAGACCGCGTCGACCTCAGCCGCATCGAGGTCGGCGACACGCGGCCGGAGGAGACCGCCGAAGCGATCGCCGTGGCCGCGCGAGCGATGAGCACGAGCCCGATGGCCGTGGCCGTCCTCGGCGCCGACCAGGAGCGCTGTCGTCACCACCTCCACCGTTTCTTCACCCGCCTCTACAAGCTCGCCGCCAACCAGCGCCCACTGGTTGCACGTCTCGATGGCCGGGTTGTCGCCTCCACCAACGACCTCGTCGGCGGTGCCTGTCGTGCCGGCCCGGTCGACAAGCTGCGATCGCTGCCCGCGCTCGCGATCACCGGCCCGCGCTCGGCGGTTCGCGCGGCGAAGTGGTTCGAGGACTGGGAGCACCGCGATCCCGATCGGCCCCACGCGCACTACGGGCCGTTCGGCGTCGAGCCCGAGCTCCAGGGGCAGGGAATCGGCAGCCTCGTCATGCGCTTCTACGTCGATCGTCTTGATGCCAACGGAGAGGCCTCGTATCTCGAGACCGAGAAGCCTCAGAACGTCGCTCTCTACCAGCGCTTCGGCTTCGAGATCATCGAGGAGGCGGAGGTCCTGGGCGTCCCAAATTGGTTCATGTGGCGCGAGCCGGGGGCCAAGGGCCCAGGCCTGCGGGAGGCTTGACTCGACGAGCTCCGGCGATAGGTTTGCCCCGGACGGCGAAAGGGACTGGTGAGAGGAGCCGCGGTGAGGATTGGGCAGAGGATCGCCGCTGGGCTTGCCCTCGCGTTTGGGGTCGTCGCCTTGGTGCCGAGCAGCGCAGGGGCCGCCACCGTGCAGACCACGACGGCGGGGGACACGCATACGCTGTCGTTCGCAGCGGCGCCCGGGGAGCAGAACACGGTCACGGTCGCGCTGGCGCCGATCACGCAGACCCCGGATGCGAACAACTATTACGTGACCGATTCGACCGCACCACTCACGGCGGGCGCAGGGTGCAGCGGCGGCGGTGCGCCCGGATCGACCGTGACCTGCTCGCTGCCAAAATCCGTCTACGGCTGCACCGCCGAGCCCTTCTGCCCGCCCATCCCAGCTGTGAGCATCGAGCTCGATATCGATCTCGGCGACGGCGATGATTCGGTGGACACCGCCGGGATCCCGGGTGGGGACGGTGGAACCGGATTTTTCACGCTGACGGAGCACGGTGGCGATGGCGCGGATTCGTTCGTCGATGGGACGACGTCGACCCGGTTCTTCCCTGGTGTCGGCGCAGATCACGTTGTTGGAGGCGGCGGGACCGACTTCGTGAGCGCAGCCGGTGAGGCGCCCGACGGGCCCGATCTGTTCGACCTTCGCGGCGATACCCACGACGCCCAGGTGAGCTACGCCGACGCCACGTACCCGGTCCAGATCTCGTTCGACGACATCGCAAACGACGGTGCTGCGGGCGAGGGCGACCAGCTCCTCGGAGCCACCTACGCGATCGGCGGCAGCGGCGACGACACGATGGTCGCCGGCACCGAGTTCGCCCAGCTCGAGGGGCGGGCCGGAAACGACACCCTCATTGGCGGCCCGAACGGCGACTTCCTGTTCGGCGAGAGCGGGGACGACCATGTCCGCGGCAACGCGGGCGACGACGTCATCTACGGGGACTTGAGCGTCAGCACCCCTCCCGGCAACGGACGCAACGACGTTCTATCCGGAGGACCCGGCAACGACAAGGTCCAGGGCGATCATGGCCGTGACAAGGTTTCTGGCGGTGCCGGCGTCGACGAGCTGCTGGGCGCTGACGGAGCCGGCGATGACAATGTTCCGGACACCGTGGACTGCGGCGCGGGCAAGGACCTTCGGGCATCGGTGGGACCCGAGGACACGGTTCGGCACTGCGAGCGCAATAAGACGCAGCGAAAGCTGAGCGGGTAGCGCCCGCCGCGGTCCCGAGCGTGTCCAGTCGAGCAGCTAGCCCTGGGCGAGCTGCTCGACGACCTGGCGCGCTGTCTCCGGGTCAACGTCTGTGAACTTCACATAGAGGCTGACCGCGTCGTCGATGTGCCCGAGCAGTGCCGCCTGCTCGACCTCGGGCGGCGGCGCCGGTGCGTCGAACTCCTCGTGTGCCATCAGGCCGGGACCCCGGTGAGCCGCTCCTGGACCCACTCGGTCGAGGCGACGTGGCGGTTCATCCCGAGCTCCTTCGGGCTGTAGCCCAGGGCCAGGCCGACGAGCTGCGGCAGGTGCAGCACGGCCAGGCCAAGATCCTGGTTGACGAGCTTCGCGGCCTCGGGCTGCTGCAGGTCGAGGTTGAGATGACACAGCGGGCACGGCGTCACCAGGCAGTCGGCGCCCTGGTCGAGCGCGTCCTGGATGTGCGTGCCGGCCTGACGCAGCGAGGTGTCGCGATTCATCGTGATCACCGGGAAGCCGCAGCACTTGCGGGCGCCGTCGTACTCGACCACGGTGCCGCCGAGCGCCTCGATGACCTGCTCGAGATAGAGGTCGCGCTCGGGGTGTTCCTCGTAGCCGAGCCGATGCTTCGGGCGGACGACGTAGCAGCCGTAAAACGGGCCGACGCGCAGCCCGGAGAGCGGGCGCGTGACCTTCGACTTGAGCTCGTCGAGACCGTAGTCCTCGACCAGGACCCAGAGGAAGTTCTTGTTCTCGAAGCCCTCCTTGCCCTTCACGTACTCGATGCCCTCATCGGCGAGGGCCTCGTTGATGTGGGCGCGGTAGGCCGAATCCGCGTCGAGGCGCTGCTGGCACTCCGACTGGGCGCCCTGGCAGGTCGAGCAGATGTTCATCATCGCGAGGCCCGTCTGCTGGGCGAGCGCGAAGGTGCGCGCGTTGAGTGAGTCCGCGAGCTCCTGGTTGTGCTCGGCGATCACGCCCGCGCCGCAGCAGTTGGCGCGGTCGAGGGTGACGAGCTCGATGCCGAGCTTGTCGGCGACGAGCGCCATCGAGCCGTGCAGCTCGGTCGTGAAGCCGCGCGATACGCAGCCGGGCCAGTACGCGAGCTTCATTTACTCGTTCTCCTTTGGTCCGTCGGAGGACTCGGGCTGTGAGGTGTCCTCCTCGTCGGGCTCCGGCAGGATCTCCTCTTCGCCCGTGATGTAGAGGTTGATCTCCTCGCGGTGCTCCTCGGCGTGCTTGTAGATGTTCTTGACGCGGTCCTGGGCGTCGTCGGGGAGCTTGTGGTGGACGCCCGGGATCAGTTTGGGGATCGAGCGCATCTTGCCCGCCTTGACGCCGCGCGCCGCGGTGGGAAGTGAGCCGACGAGGCCCTTGATCGCGGCCGGCTTCGGGATCGCCTTGCCCTTGAATCCGGGCGCGTAGGACTCCTGCAGCAGCAGCGACTCGTCGAGCGTGCCCTTCTTCTCGATGATCTTGACGAAGGCGTTCTCGTGGTTGTGGCCGTTGTTCTTGTCGACGATCCCCTCTTCGCCGTTTGCCTTGCGCCGCAGCCGCATGATCTGGTCCATCGGCGCGACGCCCTTCGGGCAGGCGTCGATGCAGCTGAAGCAGTGCGTGCAGTCATAGATCCCGTGCGGGTCCTGGGCGAGGTCGTAGAGACGCTCGCGATGCTGAGCGTCGCGCGGATCGCCGACGAAGCGGTAGGCCTTCGCGAGCGCGGCCGGCCCGATGAAATCCGGGTCGGCCTCCATCGACAGGCACGAGCTCACGCAGGCGCCGCACTGGATGCAGGCGATGGTCTGCGTGATGTCGACCATCGACTCGGGCGGCACGATCCGCTCGCGCTCGGGCGGGTCGCCGTCGTCGAGAAGCCACGGGGTGACCCGGCGGATCTTCGTCCAGTGGCTCGACTCCATGTCGGTGACGAGGTCCTTGATCACGGGCATATTGCCCATCGGCTCGACGACCACCGGCTTGGACGCCTCGCCCTCCTTGTTCGCGCGATTGGCGAACTCATGTGCCTCGCCGATCTGGGTGAGGCAGGCGAGCGTCGACTGGCCGTTGATCTTCACGCCACACGAGCCGCAGATCGCCGCGCGGCATGAGCAGCGCACGGACAGCGACCCGTCGTCACGGTCCTTGGCCTGAAGGAGGCCGTCGAGGACCGACAGAGTCGGGTCGAGCTCGACGTCAAACTCCTGCCAGTAGGGCCCGGTACCGGAATCGGGCTTGAACCGCCGCACACGGATCGTGTACTGCTCGGTGCTCTGGGCTTCTTGTGTATTGGTCTCGGACATCAGCTCTGCGGTCTGCGGTCTGCGGTCTGCGGTCTCAATACGTCCTCTCCATCGGCTGCCACTCGGTGATCGTCACGTCTGAGTAGGTGATCTCTGGACCGTCGCCATTGAGGGTCAGGTCGATGTGCTTGAGCCACTCGTCGTCGTTGCGCTCTGGGAAGTCCGTGCGGAACTGGGCGCCGCGGCTCTCGGTGCGGTGCAGGGCGCCGACGCAGGCGCACTCTGCGCAGTCGAGCATGTAGCCGAGCTCCAGCGCCCCGAGGACATCCTGGTTGAAGACACTGCTGCGGTCGTCGATGTAGGCGGTCTGCGCCTCCTCCTTCAGCCGCTTGACGATCTCGTGGGCCTTCTTGATGCCCGCGTCGTCGCGGAAGACGGCGACGTATTTGTCCATCGTCGCGCCGAGCTCCTTGCGGATCTCCGAGACGCGACGGCCGCTGCCGCGCTCGCGGCCCGTGATGTCGTCGATCAGCTTCCGCTCGGCGGCGAGGATCGCGCGCGACGGCGGCGTGGGCGGGGTGCCCTTGGCGCGCTGGGCGGCGTGGACGCCGGAGCGGCGGCCGAAGATCAGGGTGTCGAGCAGGGAGTTGGCGCCGAGCCGGTTGCCACCGTGAACCGAGACGCAGGCGCATTCGCCGGCGGCGTAGAGCCCGGGGATCGATGTAGCTCCGTCGGAGTCGGTCTTGATTCCACCCATCGTGTAGTGGTTGCCCGGCTTGATGTGGATCGGCTCCTTGGTGATGTCGACCCCGGCGAAGTCGCGCCCGACGAGGACGATCTCGCGCAGCGCCTCGTGGATGCGCTTGCGCGGCACCACCGTGATGTCGAGCGCGACGGTCCCGTCCGGGAAGCCGCGACCCTCGTTGATCTCGGTCTGCTCGGCTCTCGAGACGACGTCGCGTGAGGCGAGCTCCATCTTGTTCGGCGCGTACGTCTCCATGAAGCGCTCGCCCTTCGCGTTGAGCAGGTGCGCGCCCTCGCCGCGAGCGCCCTCGGTGATGAGGAAGCCCTTCTTCGCCAGCGTCGTGGGGTGGTACTGGATCATCTCCATGTCCATCAGCGGCGCCCCGGCCCGGTAGGCCATCGCGATGCCGTCGCCGGTGCAGATCAGCGCGTTCGTGGTCGGCTGCCAGACCTGGCCGTTCCCGCCGGTGGCGAGGATCACGTTCTTGGCCTCGAACAGCTCCATGGAGCCGTCGCGTACGTTGCGAAGGACGGCTCCGACGCAGTTGCCCTCGTCATCGAGCGCGATTGCGGTCGTGAAGTACTCCTCGTAGCGGTCGACCGCGTCGGCGTACTTCATGAGCTGCTCGTAGAGCACGTGCATGATCGCCTGGCCCGTGATGTCGGCCACGTAGTACGTGCGGGCCTGGGAGGCGCCGCCGAAGGCGCGGGTGCCGAGCTCGCCCTTCTCGTTGCGGTGGAAGGGCACACCGAGATGCTCGAGGTGGAGGATCTCCTCCGGCGCCTCCTGGCACATGATCGAGATCGCGTCCTGGTCGCCGAGGTAGTCGGAGCCCTTGACCGTGTCGAACGCGTGTGACTCCCAGCTGTCGCCCTCCTGCAGGGCGGCGTTGATGCCGCCCTGGGCGGCGTTGGAGTGGGAGCGGACGGGGTGGACCTTGGAGACGATCCCGACCGAGACACCGTGCTCGGCGGCAGCGAGCGCAGCCCGCTGCCCGGCCAGGCCGGCACCGATTACCAAGACGTCATGACGCGGCATCGTGCGTTACTCCATTCGTGTCCCAGGCGAGCGAAAGCGGAGCCTGGCAAGGACGCAGGTCGAAGCCGGTGCTGGTGGCACCGGCGAGGCCGAGGACGCAGCCAGGTGAAGGCTTGCAGCCGCCTGGGCGCGGATGGGGTGACGCGCGATGTCGCAAAGGCATCGGCGGGAACTCTATTCAACGCCCCCGGGCGTCAGAAATCCGATGGCTGCGCTCAGGATTGGGTCAGCGGGCCCTTTGCCGCTCTGCGCCTGGGATCGAAGCGGGCGACGCGGTCGCGACCGGCGTCCTTCGCCTCGTACATCGCGATGTCGGCGTCGGCGAGCAGGTCATCCGCGGTCGTCTGCCCCCTCTCGACCGTCGCCACCCCGATGCTCGCCGTGACCGCGAGGCTGGCGGACTCGCCGTGCCGTTCCCCGGCGATGGCAGCACGAAGCTGTTCGGCGACGTAGGCGGCCTCGGCGTTGCCGGTGGCCGGGAGCAGCACCGCGAACTCGTCGCCGCCGAGCCGCGCGATGACGTCGTTTGTGCGCAGGCGCCCACGCAGAGCCTGGGCGGCCGAGCAGATGACCTCGTCGCCGGCCCGGTGACCGTGCGTGTCGTTGATCACCTTGAATCGATCGAGGTCGATGAGCAGCACCGAGAGCGCCGTGTCGTAGCGGCCTGAGTAGGCGACCTGCAGCTCCAGCTCGTCCTCGAAGCGGCGCCGGTTGAAAAGACCCGTGAGCGCGTCGTGGTGCGCCAGGTGCGCGAGCTGGTCCTCGAAGCGCCGGCGCTCCGTCGCGTCGTTGAAGGTCACGACAGCGCCGACGACCTCGTCGTCCTGGCGGATCGGGGTACACAGCAGGTCGACGCCCAGGGCGGTGCCGTCGGGGCGCTGGAAGGTCGCGCGTCGGTCCTGGATGACTCGGCCGCGCTCCAGGGCCTCGGCGATGGGGTCGACGGCGCCGTCAGCGCTGCGCGCGAAGTCGGTGAGCTTTGTGCCGGCCAGCGTGGCGACGCTGCGCCCAAGCATGCTCGCTGCCGCCGGGTTGGCGAAGGTGATGGCGCCGGTCGGGTCGAGCCCGCAGATGCCCTCGCCGGCCGCGTCGAGGATCACCTCGCGCTGGCGCGACATCCGGCTGAGCTCCTCCTGCTGGGCAATGCGCTCGCTGATCTCCTGACTGGCGCCGACGACGCGGACGGCCTCGCCGGCATCGTTGATCGAGACGTCGCCACGACAGAGGAGGTGGCCGATCGTGCCGTCGGGATGCACGACCCTGTGCTCGAACTCGTAGGGCCTGCGCTTCGCGTAGCCCTCCTGGACGGTCGCCTGTGCCCGCTCGCGGTCGTCGGGGTGGATGCCCTCGAGCCATCGCTCGAAGCTCGGCTCGAAGGCGCCGGGCGAATGGCCAAAGAGGCGAAAGATCTCGTCCGACCAGACGGCGGCGCCCGTCGGCACGTCCCACTCCCAGACACCGATGCGCAGCGATGCGCTCCGCGTCGGCCAGCTGCGACGCGACCCGGGTGGATCGCGCCAGCTCGGCGCGGCGAGCGACGGGATCCTGGATGACGAGGGTCCGCGGCCCGGCTTCGAGCAGGGCCTTCGCCGCCTCGTTGGCGCCGATCACCCGGCCGTCTTCGTCGAGTTCAATCGCCGCCTCGGAGATCGAGTCGAGCGGGGTCTCCTCCTTTGACTGCATGAGCGTGCTCGCAATCGGTCCTTGATCGCTTCAGGGATGTTAACCCTCGCGGGGGAGGCCGAAAAGGGGGCTAGCTACGGGTGGAAAGCGCGTCGCGAAGCGCGCGCCCGACCTGATCAGCCGTGATCACGCCCCGCAGCCGACCGTCCGCGTCGACCGCGGCGAGGCCGCCAAGGCGGCGCAGTGCATCGTTGCCGAGCAGCGTCTCCAGCGGGGCGTCGTCGCGCACCATGAGGCTGCCGCTGGCGTCGAGCTCGAAAACGTCAGCGACCTTCTGGTTGGCCCGGCTGCGCTCCGGCACACCGTCCGCGGCCTCGCGGATGAGCAGCCCGCGGAAATGGTCGGCAGCATCGACGACCGGAAACCACGGCCAGCGGTAGCGATGGAAGTACTCGTCGAGGGCGAGCTCGACGCTCGCGTTCTCCGGGATCGCGACCGGGTCAGCGTCCATGACGTCCGCGACGCTGATGCCCTCGATGCGGCTCGCGAACTCGGTCTGGACGGCGTAACCGCGGGCCGACTGGCCGAGGACAAAGCCGATCAGCGCGAGCCAGATGCCCGAGATCGGATCGAAGCTGAGCGCGAGAATCGCGCCGGCACCGATGAAGAGGTAGGAGAAGCCACGCCCGAGCGTGACCGCGAACCGCGTCGCGCGGTTGCGGTCTCCGGTGAGCCGCCAGGCGATCGCCCGTGCGATCCGGCCGCCGTCGAGTGGGAAGGCCGGGATCAGGTTGAAGATCAGGACCAGGACGTTGATGCTCGCCAGCCAGGCGACGAGCGCGAGCAGCCCGGACGTGTCGGCGGTGTCGCTCACCCGCATGGCGTCGAGGAAGTTGCCGCCGCCCGCAATCAGGATCCCCGCCGCTGCGCAGACGAGCGCGATCACGGCCGTCACCGCGGGTCCGGCCGCGGCGATCTTGAACTCCTCGCCCGCCGACTGGGTGTCCTTCGACATCCGCGCCACGCCGCCGAACAGCCACAGTGTGATCTCGGTGATCGGGATGCCGAGGCGATTCGCGACCACGGCGTGCCCGAGCTCGTGCAGCAGGATTGAGCCGAAGAAGGCGAGCGCCGACGCGACGGCGAGCAGGTAGGGATCGGTGCTCGACTGGTCGGCGCCCAGCAGGTCGCGGTAATAGCCCGAGAGCCAGATGATGATCAAGAAGAGGACGAGGAACCAGGAGTAATCGACCCCGATCCGGATCCCCCGGATGTGAAAGAGCGTCAGGCGGCCGCGCGCTGGCATCCGCCCATGGTCCCACACGCGATCGCGGAGCCCGAGGGGCGAAGCCAGCCGTTGAGGCGGCTTATGCGGGTCAATGGCGTGACCGCGTGCCGGAGCGCGTGCGCGGCGACCGCGTTGCCGCCACCCCGCTTCGCCGTGTACATCGCGCCGTCGGCGGCCTGCCAGAGATCCTCGAGCGTGTCGCCCGAGCTCGGGGCGACCGCGACGCCGATGCTCACGGCAAGACCGACACCCTCATCCGCGAGCTGATCGTGGACCGCGTCGCAGAGTCGTCCCGCGATGTTCGCTGTCGCCTGATCGCCGGCGCCGGGTAGGAGGATCGCGAACTCGTCACCGCCGACGCGTGCGACGACGTCGACGTCGCGCGTTCCCGCCTCGAGGACCCGCGCGACCTTGCACAGGACCTCGTCGCCCGCGTGATGGCCGGCGGAGTCGTTGAGCGCCTTGAAGCCGTCGATGTCGACGATGAGCATGCCGACGGTCGATTCGTCGCGGCGCTGGCGCGCGAACTCGACCTCGGCGCGCTCTTCGAGCGCCCGCCGGTTGAGCAGGCCGCTGAGGCTGTCGAGGCGAGCGCGGTCGGTGAGGTCGGAGAGCGAGCCGTCCAGCCAGCGGCGAAGCCGTGCGACGAGCAGGCCGGTCACGAGCAGGGTCGCCATGGAGACGACCATCCGCGTCGCCGCGTCCTCGAGCCCCACATTCTGGGCACCGAGCAGGATCGCGTAGGCGACGGCGACCGCTCCGAGCTGCAGGAGCGCGTGGCGGAACGTGAAGAAGTAGAACGAGAAGAGGCAGATCCAGATGTAGAGCATCTCGTTGTCGCCGGTGCCCGTCCCGTTGGCTCCCCCCTCGTAGGTCGCCACGGTGATCAGCACGGTTCCGCCGATGGCGACGATCCCAAGCAGCCACTCCGGCAGTGGGCGCTGCAGGGCCAGGATGATCGCGCCGACCGCAGCCGCCGCGCCCCCTACGAACAGCACGACGGTGTCAGAGCCGGTGCCGGCCGGGGGCAGGATCACGGTGATCGCCGCCAGCGCGCCCCCGGCGAGCATCAGCACGGCGATGATCCCGGTGCGCATCAGATCGGTTCCGCGCGCAAGGTCGCGCGTGCGTGCGTTCACGTCCATGTTTATCGACCCGAATGAACGCCCCTTGAGGCGTGGCGAGCCGCCGTCAGACGGGCGCGTGGCGCGTGATGATGCGCTCGAAGTCGGTGCCGCTCGGCAGCGTGCCGAATGCGCGGCCCCAGTCGCCACCCAGGCGCGAGGCGCAGAAGGCGTCCGCCACGGCCTCGTCGGCGAAGCGGACGGCGAGCGATCCCTGCAGGACCAGCGCCATCCGCTCGACGACCCGGCGCGCGCGCGACTCGATCCCGTCGAGGTCGCTGAGCTCGTCGCGGAGCTTCGCGGCGGCGGCATCGAGGCGCGGGTCGGCGCCCAGCCCCTCGCCGACCTCTCCGAAGTACGCCTCGAGCGCCTCGGGCCCGCGGACCATCGCCCGCAGGACGTCGAGGCACTGGACGTTGCCCGACCCCTCCCAGATCGAGTTCAGCGGCGACTCGCGATAGAGGCGAGGCATGCCCGACTCCTCCACGAAGCCGTTGCCGCCGAAGCACTCCAGGGCCTCGCCCGCGTGCGGCACGGCGCGCTTGCACAGCCAGTACTTGAGGACCGGAGTCGCGAGTCGCCGAAAAGCCCGTGCCTCATCAGACCCTGACGCCCCCGGAGGCGAAGCCGAGGAGGTGTCAGGCATTGATTGATCGAAGGCGCGAGCGCAGCGAAGCGCCGAGATCGTGGCGAGCTCTGACTCGATCGCGAGATCGGCCAGCACGTTTCGCATCAGCGGCTGATCGATCAGCAGCTTGCCGAAGGCCGAGCGCTGCGAGGTGTGGTTGATCGCCATCGCCACGCCCGCCCGCATACCGGCGGCGGCGCCGAGGCAGCAGTCGAGCCGGGTGTGGTTGACCATCTCGATGATCGTCGGGACGCCGCGTCCCTCCTCGCCGAGCATCCGCGCCCAGGTCCCGCGGAACTCGACCTCGCTCGAGGCGTTCGAGCGGTTGCCGAGCTTGTCCTTGAGCCGCTGGATGTAGATCGGGTTGCGCTCGCCGTCGGGCGTGAAGCGCGGCATGAGGAAGCATGAGAGGCCGCCCTCGGCCTGGGCGAGGACGAGGAAGGCGTCGCACATCGGCGCGGACATGAACCACTTGTGGCCGGTCAGCTCGTACTCGGCGCCGGGGCCGCCGCCGTTGAGGGGTGAGGCGACCGTGGTGTTCGCTCGCACGTCAGAGCCGCCCTGCTTCTCGGTCATCCCCATCCCGCACAGCGCGCCGGGCTTGTCGGCGGCGGGTCGCAGCTCGCCGTCGTAGTTCAGTGACGTGAAGCGCGGCTCCCACTCGGCGGCGAGCTCCGGCTGCTTGCGCAGCGCCGGGATCACCGAGTAGGTCATGGACAGCGGGCAGCCGACCCCGGCCTCGGCCTGCGAGGCCACGAACATCGCGGCCCGCGCGACGTGGGCGCCGGGCTGTGGCTCGCGCCACGGCAGGGCGTGAGCGCCGAAGCCGACGCCGGCCGCCAACAGCTCGTGCCAGGCAGGGTGAAACTCGACCTCGTCGATGCGATTGCCGTAGCGGTCGTGCGTCCGAAGCTTCGGCGGGTTCTCGTTTGCCTCGAAGCCCCAGCGGATCGCACGAGCCGAGCCGGCGAACGCGCCCGCGGCGCTGACCCGGTCCTCAGCCCAATCACCGCCCTCGCGGCGCAGGGCCTCCTTGAGCACGCGATCGGCCTCGTAGGTGTTGTATCCCTCGAGCGCGGCCGCCTGATTGAGGACTTCATGTGAGGCGTAGCCGAGGCGCGCCGCTGTTGAGGCGCCTTGTTCGGTCGTGGCGCTGCTGGTCGGACGCTCGACGGTTGCCATCAGACGGATTGTCGCAGCCACGCCAAGACGGAGTCCAGCTCGTTGTGGACTCGATCGGCGGTGAAACGCTGAACCCTCAGGCCAAGCATCGCCAGCTCGGCATCCTTGCGGCGGTCACGCTCGAACGCCCACGGCGACGAATGGGTCGAGTAGGCGTCGACCTCGACGACGAGCCCGGCGGCGCGCCAGAGGAAGTCGACCTCCCATCGCCCGAGCTTCGCGTTCGTCTCGGGCTCGGGGAGTCGAGCTCGGCGGACGCCGAGGAGCAGCTCGCGCTCGGGTCCGGAACGGGTGCGGCGCGGGCCACCGCCTTGGAGTAGCCGTTGGAGTCGCCCGACGCCGCGGCGACCGCGATAGGCGCTGGCAGCGCGCTGCAGCGCGGGGAGGTTCGTCAGGCGCAGCGCGAAGGCTTCGGCCACGGCTCGGTCGAGCTCCTCGTCGGTGCCGGCGGCTGCGAGGTCGATCAGCGTGCGGATCGGTGAAATGACCGGGATGCCGTGGCGCTCGCGAATTTCGTGAGCCCTCAGTAAGGAGGTGGTGTGAACGACGATGCCGGCGTCGCCGCGCCGGTGTTCGCCGCGCACCGTGACGTGGACCGGTCCTTCGGCCCGCGGCAGCATCCCGTAGACGTACGGCGCCGATCGATCGCTGAGTACGGCCGCCGGACCGGAGGCGAGCACCGCGGCAGTTTCGAGGCAGTAAGGGAGGGCCACCGGGCCGAGTCGATAGACGCCCCGGTGCAGGCGCGCAAGATCGCCGCGCTCCAAGCCACGCTCCACCTGCCGCTCTGAGATGCCGCGGCCGCGCATCTGGTCGAGAGTCACCGCGCCGTTCTGCTGCCCAGCCAACTGCCGAACTGCACCGAAACCACCCATACGGTGGGTTGAGTGCGACTCGGCGGGAGATTCGCCCCCTGTGTCCTCCCGTTACTGGCCCGAATTGCTGAGCGCGCCCAGCAGCTGCTCCTGCAGCTCGGACTCCAGGCGCAGCGCTGCGGCGGCGTCGAGCTCGGCCGCCTCGTTGAGCAGTCGCTTGGCGTTGCGGATCGCCTCCGGGCGGCGCTCGGCGATTGTCGCGGCGAGCTCGTGCGC
This sequence comes from uncultured Solirubrobacterales bacterium, assembly GCA_963796815.1. Taxonomy (GTDB): domain Bacteria; phylum Actinomycetota; class Thermoleophilia; order Solirubrobacterales; family 70-9; genus WHSW01. The sequence continues at coordinate 172,401 of CAWCNF010000004.1, read as the reverse complement.
GGCCTCGAGCGGGGCGTCGTCGACGCCGGTGACGAGGCCGATGCGCTGCGCCTCCTCGGCGCCGACCTGACGGCCGGTGTAGACGAGCTCGCGGGCGACGTCGTCGGCGACGAGGCGCGGCAGCGTCTGGGTGATGCTCATGTCGGGAATCAGCCCGTGGACGATCTCCATCACCGAGAGGCGTGTATTCGGTGCGGCGATGCGGATGTCGGCGCCGAGCGCGATCTGCAGGCCACCGCCGAAGCAGGCACCGTGGAGCGCCGCGATCACCGGGACCGGCACCTTCTCGCGCCAGCCGTAGGCGACCTTCTGGGCGAGATTTGCGACCTCGCCGTCGTCGCGGTCGAGCAGAACCGGCCCTCCGGATTCGGCGAAGCTCTTGATGTCGAGGCCGGCGCAGAAGCTCGGCCCCTCGCCCGAGAGGACGACGGCACGCAGGTCGTCGTCGCCCTCGAGCTCGTCGATCGCCTCGCTGAGCGATTCGAACATCGAGCCGTCGAGACCGTTGTGCTTCGCAGCGCGGACCATCCGCACGTCGGCGACGCCGTTGGCGATCTCGATTCGAACTCGTTCGGGGTCCATGGTCAGGCGGTCGCCGCCTCGGGCTGCGGATCGGGGCGCACGACGACGGTATCTGCAACCTCGAGCACCTCGTCGGCCGGCATCCCGACGCGCTGCGCGTGGTCGCGCACGGCGTCAATGCTGCTCGCCTGGTAGATGCAGACGGTGCCGAGCGTGCCCCCGTCCTCTGAGATCACATAGCTGCGAATCCAGGCGATGTCGTCGGGGAACTCGTCGGCGGCGACCTCCTTGGAGCGCTCCGCGGTCTTGCCGAGATCGTCCGGCGATTCCCACGCCTTCTCACGACGGATCACGTAGGTGTTCATCCTTCTCCTCCTTCGGTCGGCTTTCCGTCACTTACGGACGAGCCACGCGGAAGTATTTCGCGGATGGGCCGATAGCATCGCCCGCCGATGCCTCAAGACAAGATCGAAGTCAAGAACCCCATCGTCGAGCTCGACGGCGACGAGATGACCCGCATCATCTGGTCGTTCATCAAGGAGCAGCTGATCCTGCCCTACCTCGATGTCGAGCTGAAGTACTACGACCTCGGGATCGAGAGTCGCGACGCCACGGAGGACCAGATCACGGTCGATGCCGCGAACGCGATCAAGGAGTTCGGCGTCGGCGTGAAGTGCGCGACGATCACCCCCGACGAGGCGCGCGTGGAGGAGTTCGGCCTCAAGGCGATGTATCGCTCGCCGAACGGGACGATCCGCAACATCCTCGGCGGCGTCATCTTCCGCGAGCCGATCGTGATCTCCAACATCCCGAGGCTGGTGCCGGGCTGGACGAAGCCGATCATCATCGGTCGTCACGCTTTCGGCGATCAGTACCGCGCCGAGGACACCCTCATCCCGGGCGAGGGCAAGCTGACGCTGACCTGGACGCCGAAGGAGGGCTCGGAGCATGAGCCGATCGAGATCGACGTCTTCGACTTCCCCTCGAGCGGGATCGCGATGGGGATGTACAACCTCGACGACTCGATCCGCGACTTCGCCCGCGCCTCGCTGCGCTACGGGCTCGACCGCGGCTACCCGGTCTACATGTCGACCAAGAACACGATCCTCAAGCGCTACGACGGGCGCTTCAAGGACCTCTTTCAGGAGATCTACGACGCGGAGTTCAAGGACGAGTTCGAGGCCGCGAACATCACCTACGAGCACCGGCTGATCGACGACATGGTCGCCGCGGCGCTGAAGTGGGAGGGCGGGTACGTCTGGGCATGCAAGAACTACGACGGCGACGTGCAGTCCGACACCGTCGCCCAGGGCTTCGGCTCACTCGGGCTGATGACGAGCGTGCTGATGACCCCCGACGGCAAGACCGTCGAGGCCGAGGCCGCCCATGGCACCGTCACCCGCCACTTCCGCGAGCACGAGAAGGGCAACCCGACCTCGACCAACCCCATCGCATCGATCTTCGCCTGGACGCGCGGCCTTGCCGCGCGCGGGCGGATGGACTCAACGCCCGAGGTCACCGAGTTCGCCGAGACACTCGAGCGCGTCTGTATCGAGACGGTGGAGAGCGGCAAGATGACCAAGGATCTGGCGCTGCTGGTCGGCGGCGACCAGGGGTTTCAGACGACCCAGGAGTTCCTCGCCTCGATCGACGAGAACCTTCAGGCGGCGATGGCCTGAGGCCCGATTCGCGGCTCAGCCGCAGTCGTAGCCCGAGACGAAGCGCGTGAGCATGATCCGGACGCGGCTGCCCGGCGGATCGGCGTCGGTCGTGAACGGGACCTGCGCTGTGTCGCCGTCGGTGGTGGGCTCTGCGGAGTCAAGCCCGAGCGAGTGATCCAGCTCGCCGGTGTCAAACGCGTCAGCGTCGGCGCCGCCGTCCACTCGGTACGCGAGGACGCCCGCCGTCGTCTGCGCGTTCTCCCAGCCGCCGAGCGCGGTGACGCAGTCGTCGCGGATCCCGCCGGCGACCTGTTGGATCGGCTGGTCGGCCGGCTCGAGGAGGCTCAGGAGGTCTGACGGGCCCGCGGTCTGCGCGGCGACGGCGTCGGCAGCGGCCTGGTTGCGGCCGATGACGATGAACCCATCGCCGCCGTCCGCGACCTGCTCGAAGGGCTCGCCCTCCTTGGTGAGGACCGTGCCGTCCGCCCGGTAGCCCAGACCCTCGAGGCCGTCGGCGATCTCGCTGAACGGCTGGGTCGTGTGGACGATGGTGAGCGGCCCGTCGTCGGTGAGCGTGTTCGCCGCCGCGTCGATCGCCCCGCCGTCGAACTGCTCGGCGGCATGGTCGACGTTGAGGGTCTCGACGAAGGTGGTCAGCGAGGGCAGGCCGATCACGCCCGCCTCCACCAGCTGAGCCTCGGGGGTCGGATTGTTGGGGTCTGAGTTCTTGATCGCATCGATGTCGACGGGGTCCGCGTCGGCCGGCAGTCCGAGCTGCTCGCGCGCCTGCGCGTAGTCGACGTAGGAGACGACAGGAGCGTCGGCGCCGAGGAAGTGCGCGAACGCGTCGGCGCCCGGGGTGGGCCGGGTGTCGTCGCCGCTGTCGCCGCATCCGGCGAGCGCGAGGGCAGCGACCAGCGCAAGAACGAGTGGGCGGACGAGACTCACGAGGGACATCATCCACTAGCGTGAGGACGAAGACCGAAAGCAATCCAGGAGTGATGAATAAGTGAGCAGCCCCGTCAAGGTCACCGTCACCGGCGCCGCCGGCCAGATCGGCTACGCGATCCTCTTCCGTGTCGCCTCCGGCCAGATGCTCGGACCGGACCAGCCCGTCGAGCTCAGCCTTCTCGAGATCCCCGACGCGATCAAGGCGGCCGAGGGAACCGCGATGGAGCTCGACGACTGCGCGTTTCCGTTGCTCCACAACATCGACATCACCGATGACCCGAAGCAGGCGTTCGATGGCGCCAACATCGGCCTACTGATCGGCGCCCGGCCCCGTGGCAAGGGCATGGAGCGCTCTGACCTGCTCGAGGCCAACGGCGCGATCTTCAAGCCACAGGGCGAGGCGATCAACGCCGGGGCCGCCGACGACATCAGGGTGCTCGTTGTCGGCAACCCGGCCAACACCAACGCCCTCATCGCTCAGTCGAATGCGCCGGACGTTCCGAAGGAGCGCTTCACGGCGATGATGCGCCTCGACCACAACCGCGCGATCAGCCAGCTCGCCAACAAGCTGGCGGTGCCGGTCACCCAGATCAAGCGCATGACCACCTGGGGCAACCACTCGCCGACGCAGTACCCCGACCTCGTCAATGCCCGCGTCGACGGCAACTCCGCCTGGGTCACGGTCGACGACGAGGCCTGGATCGCCGACGAGTACATCCCGCGTGTCGCAAAGCGTGGCGCCGAGGTCATCGAGGCGCGCGGTTCCTCGAGCGCGGCGTCGGCCGCCAACGCGGCGATCGATCACGTCCACGACTGGGTCCTCGGCACTCCCGATGGCGACTGGGTATCGATGGCCGTCCCGAGCGACGGCTCCTACGACATCGCCGAGGGGATCATCTGCGGCCAGCCCTGCACGTGCTCGGGCGGCGAGTACACGGTCGTCCAGGACCTGGAGATCACCGACTTCTCACGCGAGCGCATCGACGCGAGCGTCGCGGAACTGCGTTCCGAGCGCGAGGCGGTCGACGGGCTGGGGCTGATCTAGGCGCCGGGTGCGGACCCAGCCGGGTTTGGCTGGGTGGGGAGGCGGGCGATAATCCGGCGATCGCCGGTAATTGCACGCCTGAGCGATGAATATCCGACGATCGCCGGATTTTGCCGGCGTGCGGGCTGACCCCCTACCCAGCCCAGACACGGCTGGCATCAGGACGAACGCCGCGACGCTAGCGGCGCGTCCGCGGCAGCGTGCGGAAGACGGCGTCCCACAGAGGGCTGGAGACGCCGTAGCCGAACCGGTGATCCTGGAAGTGGTGGCGCATGTGCTGCTCGCGTAGGCGCTTGCCCAGCTTCGACCTCGGCACCGCGTGGTGCAGGTAGTAGTGCATGTAGTCGTAGGTGAGGTAGCCGAGCAGGAAGCCGGCGAACAGCGGGTAGGCGGTCGGCAGGCCGAAGATCAGCCAGAAGAGGCCGAAGAAGAGCGCGGCCAGCGGGATGCTCGCGCCGGGGGGCATAACCAGCCGCATCTTGTCGTTCGGGTGGTCGTGGTGGACGCCGTGAATGATGAAGTGAAGGCGGTGGCCGACGGCGTTGTCGGGATCCCAGTGAAAGATCTCGCGGTGCAGCCAGTACTCCGTCAGCGTCCAGATGAACGTGCCGGCGATGAAGAGGCCGATGATCTCGAGCGCTCCCTGGCCGTCGTTGGCGCCGAGCACGATGAGCAGCGCGATGACAGGGACGTAGATCAGCGCGGGCACCACCGGGTGGATGCGCGAGAAGAAGTCGAGGAAGCGGCTTTTGAAAAGCGGCGGAGAGGCGCTGAGAGTCGAGCTGTCGATCTGACGACATGCCCGGATTGTAGGCCCGCCCTACCGCGTTGCGAGACTCGCCTCGGCCGCGTCGCGCACGAGCAGCGCCGGCTGGCGCGGTGGCACCAGTCCCTGCGGCCCGTCGGCGCGGAACGTCGAGCACGGTTCGTCGAGGTCGAGGGCGCAGAGCAGGCGGCGGTGGAAGTAGCAGTCCTCGCAGCTGCGCCCGTTCTTGCGCCGGCGCTTTGCCGCTCCCGCCCGGCGGAGCCCGAGCTCCTCGGCGATCCGCGTTGCTTCAGAGGCGGAGCCGATCTGTGCCGCCGTTGAGGCGCCTGTCTGTACCTCGATCACGCGGCGATCAAAGCACCGCGCCGAGCTCGCCGCAGGAGGCGTTGTCGCAAAGGGCGGGTTTTCGGTTACAGGCCGTTCACATGGTTTGCGGCGTTTGCGGATTTCGAGCCCGCGTAGAGTCCTCGCGATGAGGATCACGATCCTGGGGAAGTCGCCCGCGTGGCAGGACGCGGGTGGCGCCTGCTCCGGCTATCTGCTCGAGGAGGACGGCACAACGGTGCTGCTCGACTGCGGCGGTGGCATCTTCGGCAAGCTGCGCGAGCACGTCGATTACACCGAGGTCGACGCCGTGGTCATCTCCCACGTGCACGCCGACCACTTCATCGACCTCGTCCCGTACTCCTACGCGCTGCTGCTCACCCCGCGCCAGCAGCCGGTCCCGGTGGCCGGGCATCCCGGCACCGACGACCCGGCCCGCCCCCGGCTGATCGTCCCGCCAGGCGCCCGCCAGACCTTCCGCACCGTCGTCGGGGCCTGGGGGGACGAGGAGCTGATCGAGCAGGCCTTCGCGATCGAGGAGTACGACGCCGGCTCGATCGTCGAGGTCGGGCCGCTGCGGCTGCGCTTTGCCGAGGTCCCGCACTACATCCTCACCCACGCCGTCGAGGTCACCTGCGGCGGCGGGCGCTTCACCTTCGGCGCCGATTGCCGCCCGTGCGACGAGCTGGTCGAGTTCGCGCGCGACACCGACCTGCTCTTCGTCGAGGCCACGCTGCCGCGCCCGGAGCGCACCGGGATCCGCGGCCATCTCACGCCTGAGGAGGCTGGGGAGCACGGGCGGCGCGCTCAAGCGAAGCGCGTGGTGCTCACCCACATCTCCGACGAGCTCGACGCCGAGTGGGCGCGCGAGGAGGGCGAGCGCGGCTACGGCGGCCCGGTCGCGGTAGCCCGCGCCGGCGACGTCTACGAAGTCTGAGACGAAGCGGCCGCGGCGCTAGATTCGTCACTGATGTCCAGAGAGCGCGATCTGCTTGTCAACTTCGAGCGCATGTGGCGTGAGATGGACGAGATGCTGGGCGACCCGTTTGCAAAGCAGGCTGGCCGCCGTGTGCGCCAGCAGTCGGGCTTCCGCCCGCGCGTCGACGTCTACTACGTCGGCGGCGAGGGGGGCGAGCCCAGGGCCGTCGTCGAGGCCGAGCTGCCCGGCGTCGACATCAAGAGCATCTCGCTCGAGGTAGCCGGTCGCGAGCTGGTGATCAGCGGCGAGCGCCCGCTGCGCGAGACGAGCGGACGCCTCTATCAGCAGGTCGAGGTCGAGGTGGGCCCGTTCCGGCGCGTCGTCGAGCTCGGCAGCGACGTGGTGGCCGACCGCGCGCGGGCCAGCCTCGACGACGGCATCCTTCGGGTCGAGCTGCCGCTGGCCGGGCAGGTGACCCGCCGCGTGCCGATCGAGCCGAAGGAGTCATGAGCGAGTCCGCGGGCGGCATCGAGGTCGTCGAGGCCGACGACATCGCCGAGGCCGTCGCTGGCCGCGCCGAGGTACTGCCCGCCACGCTGCCGGTGTTGCCGCTCAAGGACACGGTCGCCTTTCCGGACACGCTGACCCCGCTGGCCGTCGGACAGGACCGCTCCGTCAAGCTCATCGACGACGTGCTCGCGGGCGGCCGCACGCTCGTCCTCGTCGCCGCGAAGGATCCGGAGCTCGAGCAACCCGGCCCTGACGACGTCTACGAGACCGGCGTCCTCGGTGTGGTCGCGCGGATGCTGAAGATCCCGGACGGGACCATGCGGGTGCTCGTGCAGGCCACCGAGCGCGTGCGCATCGAACGCTTCGTTGCGCAGGAGCCGTACCTGATCGCCGCGGTGGACGCGGTGCCGGATGTGCTGGAGGAGTCGCCGGAGCTCGAGGCGCTCACGCGCAACGTCCAGCGCACCTTCACCGAGATCATCGAGCAGATCCCGTACCTGCCCGAGGAGCTGCAGCTCGCCGTCATGAACGTCGAGGACCCGTCGCAGCTGGCGCACCTGATCGCCGGCGCGCTGCGCATCTCGACCCTGGAGAAGCAGGAGTTGCTCGAGGAGGTCGACGTCGGCCGGCGACTGCGACGCCTGTCGGAGATCCTCGCGCGCGAGCTCGAGGTGATCTCGCTCGGCACCCAGATCCAGTCGCAGGTCGAGTCCGAGATGCAGAAGGGCCAGCGCGAGTACTACCTGCGCGAGCAGCTCAAGGCGATCCAGCGCGAGCTCGGCGAGGAGGACGAGGTCCAGGCAGAGGTCAACGAGCTGCGCGAACGGATCGAGCAGGCCGATCTGCCCGAGCATGCCCGCACGGCGGTCGACCGTGAGCTCGCCCGGCTCGAGCGCCTGCCGCCGGCCGCGGCCGAGTACGGAGTGATCCGCACCTACCTCGACTGGCTCGTCGATCTTCCCTGGTCCAAGACCACGGAGGACAACCTGGACATCAAGCACGCCCATGAGGTCCTCGACGCCGACCACTACGACCTCGAAAAGGTCAAGGACCGCATCCTCGAGTACCTGGCGGTTCGGTCGTTGAACCCGGAGTCCCACGGCCCGATCCTGTGCTTCGTCGGCCCGCCCGGTGTCGGCAAGACCAGCCTCGGCAAGTCGATCGCCCGCGCGCTCGGGCGCGAGTTCGAGCGGATCTCGGTCGGCGGCGTGCGCGACGAGTCCGAGATTCGCGGACACCGTCGCACCTATGTCGGGGCGATGCCGGGAACGATCGTCCGTGCCATGCGCGACGCCGGGTCTCGCAATCCCGTGTTCATGATCGACGAGATCGACAAGATGGGCGCCGACTTCCGCGGCGATCCCGCGAGCGCGATGCTCGAGGTGCTCGACCCGGCGCAGAACGACTCGTTCCGCGACCACTACCTCGACATCTCGATCGACCTCTCGTCGGTCCTCTTCATCGCCACGGCCAACAACCTCGACACGATCCCCGGTCCGTTGCTCGACCGCATGGAGATCATCCAGCTCGCCGGCTACACGACCGACGAGAAACTCCACATCGCCAAGCGCTACCTCGTCGGGCGCCAGCTCCTCGAGAACGGGTTGAAGCCGTCCCAGGTCGCCTTCTCGGACGCCGGGCTGAAGGCGATCATCGAGGAGTACACGCGCGAGGCCGGGGTCCGCAGCCTCGAGCGCGAGATCGGCACCGTCTGTCGCAAGCTCGCCCGCGAGGTCGCCGAGGCGCGCGGCTCGAGTCGCAACGGCAAGAAGCCGAAGAAGCAGACCGTCTCCGCCAAGCGTGTGCGCGAGCTGCTGGGCCGCCGCCGAGTGTTCTCCGAAACGCGTCGACGCACCAAGGACCCGGGCGTGGCGACCGGGCTTGCGTGGACGCCGGTCGGGGGAGAGGTCCTCTTCATCGAGGCCACGGCGATGGCCGGGACGGGGAGGCTGACGATCACCGGCCAGCTCGGCGATGTGATGAAGGAGTCGGCGCAGGCGGCGCTCTCCTGGGTGCGCGGCCACGAGCGCATGGTCAATCCGGAGCTGCCGGACAACTGGTTCTCCGAGCACGACATCCACATCCACGTGCCGGCCGGTGCGGTCCCGAAGGACGGACCCTCGGCTGGGGTTGCGATGACGACGGCTCTGAGCTCGCTCATCGCCGGCAAGCCGGTTCACAGCGACGTGGCGATGACGGGCGAGATCACCCTCACGGGCCAGGTCCTCCCGGTCGGCGGCCTCAAGGAGAAGTCGCTTGCCGCGCAGCGCGCCGGGATCAAGAAGGTGATCGTCCCGGACCGAAACGAGGGCGAGATCCTCGAGATCCCGGCGCACGAGCGGGCGGACCTCGAGTTCGTCTACGTCGACCGGATCGAGAAAGCGCTCGAGATAGCCATTGGCCAGGCCGGGTAGCCATCGCGTACCGGGGTACGGGTATATCCTGACCACGCTGACTCGAGACTTCTAAGGAGAGGGCTACAAACCATGGCGAAGAGCAAGGCGAAGCGTGCCCGTGGTGCGGTGGGCACCGTCACCGACAACGACTACGTCAAGCGCCTCGTCGAGGACGAGGACCTGCGCGACAGCATCCGCGACGCCTTTGAGGCGGCCCGCGACGCTTACGAGCGCCTCTCATCGAACGGCAGCGTGATCGACGCCGCGATCGACGACAAGAAGGTCCACAAGGACATCAAGGACGCCGCGGAGAACCTGCGCGACGCCTCCAATCGCCTCCGCGGCCAGCAGAAGGAGCACCACTACGGGCGCCTGCTGCTCATCGCTTTCGTGGGTGCGGTGCTCGCCCTGATTCTGAGCGAGGACATCCGCAAGGCCGTGCTCGACAAGGTCTTCGGCGCCGAGGAGGAGTTCGAGTACACCTCGACGACCACGCCGACCCCAGCGCCAGCAGCCGCCGGCGACTGAGCGACTGGCCCTACTCCGGCGTCGGCGCGGGCGGGATCACCTCGGCCGCGCCGAAGCCCTCAAGCGGCCGGTCGACGAAGAAGACCTCGAGGGTGATGTCGGGCTCGAGGTGGGCCTGACTGAGGAAGGCGACCACCTTGCGGCCCGTCAGTTCCTCGATCGCATCCTGGTACTGACGGCCCATCATCGTCTGGAAGTGGCGGCGCATCTCGACGACCTTCTCCGGCGCGCCGCTTGAAACCATCGTCTGCTCGATCGCCGTGAACCCGTTGCGCAGCACGCAGACGATGAGGTCGTCGAGCACGTAGGTCTTCGCCCGCACCGGACCGCGCCCGTAGTGCTCGCGGAGAATCGCGACGATCTTGTTCGAGATCGCCGTCAATAGCTCTCCGCCTGCGAGCTGGTTGCCCTCCGTGCTCCCGTCTAGCGGCTCATCCGCCACGTCCGCGATTTTATTTCAGACGACTGACTCGCGGAGCCGGTCGCCGCGGTACTCTCGACAGAGCGGCGGGCGAAGGTGCGCCACGGGCGCGCTCTCGCCGGTTGCGGCCAGTAACGCTCAAGAGGATCGGGTTGTCGCATCGCGGCACGAGATCGAGCTCGGGTCAACGCAACGCGTGACCTCGAGCCGTGACCAAAGCCGATCGCCGGATTCCCCAGAGCCGCAACGACGCGCGCGAAGCCGTGCCCGCGGCACGTGGCGGGGATGGGCTTGGGGTGATTGTGCGCTGCTTCGCCGAGACGATCGGCGCCGAGACGGCGGCACTGGTTGTGCGGGATGCATCGCGAACGAGAATGCTGGCCAGCTGGGCTGAGCCTGGGTCGGAACTGTCGGTTGCCTGGACCAGCCGCACGTTGATCGGCCAGGCGTTCGCCTCCCCCCGGCCGTTGCTCGATCCCGCGACTTGCGGCGACGGCGGACTCGGGGTATCGGCGGTCGCCGCGCCGGTTCGGTGCGACCCCCCGGCGCTGGGCGCGATCTACGCGGGTTTCTCGCCGCCGACGGCCATGGAGGTCGACGAGCTCGAGTGGAGCATCGACTCCTACGCGCGAGCCGCCGCGTTATGCATGGGCGGCCAGCCAGGACTTGGCGTGGCTCTGGGATCGGTCGGCCCCGACCCGCTGACCGGATGTCTCACCCACACGACCATGGTCGAGTTCCTCAGGTCCGAGGTGCAGCGATCGATGCGCGCGGGTCATCGGCTCTCGTGCTGTGTCGTCGATCTAGACGGCTTCGGGCGGGTCAACGAGCGGCGCGGGCACCTCGAGGGCAATCGCGTGCTCGCAGGCGTCGGGGAAGCGTTGCGCCACAGCGCGCGCGCCTACGACGCGGTCGGTCGTTTCGGTGGCGAGGAGTTCGTGATCGTCCTGCCCGAGACCGACTCGGTCACGACCGCAGCCATCGCCCGCCGCGGCCGGACGGCGTTGCTGGCGGCGATCGCCGCGGCGACGCCGGTGCAGGTTGACGTGTCGTTCGGGATCGCCGAATGGGACGGGGAGAGCTCGGCCACCGAGCTGCTCAGCGCGGCGGACCGGGCGCTCGCCCATGCCAAGGCCGCCGGCGGCGGCAGAATCGGGGCGGCCCCGGCCGCGACCCGGGTCGACGGCATGCTCGAGCGGGTTCGCGAGTTGCTTCACCGCCGCGAGCCCGTGGTTCGTCGCCCGTCGAGGTAGCGGCTCACGGGGAGGACGCGCAGGGTCAGGTGAGCTTGGTCGGCCTCGGCGGGAAGACCTTGCTCAGGCGGAGGAGGTTGCGCAGCGAGCCGTGCGGCCTGATCCGCCGGCGCAGCATCATCCGGCGCGGGTCCTCGCCGCGAACGGCGACCGCGATCCAGTCGGCCCAGGTCGTCTCCAGCGTGAGGTCGGGCTTCGGCGCGCGCCCCGGCTTCGCCGCGGTCGAGCCGTTGGCGACGTTGACGTACCACGGGTCGGCATCGGAGAAGTCCCACTGGATCGTCATCGGCGGCGCACCGGACTCGGCGGCGTTCGCGCTCGCGACGCGCGAGATCACGTCGAAGAACAGCTCCTGGATCTCCGGCGAGGATTGTGGCGGCCCGTTCGGTTCGCCCATCACCCCGGCCCTCATCAGCTTCAGCTGACGATCCGCGATCTCCTCGGGCGGGAGGTCGGGATCGACGGGCAGCACCCCCGGCATCGACTCGATCGGATAGCCCGTCGCGCGCCACTTCGCGCGCACCGAGCGGAGCCCGAAGGCGAAGATGTCCTCCATCTCGAACCCGTAGCACCGGGTGTACTCGAGGTCCCAGTTCGGCGGCGTGAAGACGCCGAGCGAGTACGGCATCACCTCGCGCAGGAGTTCGGCGACGGCGTCCTTGCACTCCTCCGACTCGGCGAAGCACTCGGAGAGCACCTTCACCCCGAAGCCGATGTGACGCTGCTCGTCGCGCGAGACGTTCGCCATCCCTTCGGAGAACCCCGGCATCGTGCCCGACTTCACGAAGAAGTCCTCGATGAAGTGCTGGCCGGGCTGGGCCATCGTCGCCTCGACGACCATGTGGTAGAGCGCGATCGCGCGGGCGAAGTTCGGCAGGGAGCGGTCGCGGCGCAGGTCGTCGGCCATGCGGTCGAGCCGGCCGAATACCTCGCGATAGCTCGAGTTCAGCTGCGGCTCGGTGTAGGCGAGCGTCGACGCGATGCTGTCGCCGGCGCCGATGACCTCCTTGAAGAAGCGGTGGAAGAAGATCGCGTGTCGCGCCTCGTCGACCTGCTGCGTCGCGAGGAAGTACTTCTGCTCGGGCTTCGGCGCCGCATCGATGTAGGGGGAGAGGTTGTCTGCGACTGAGTCCTCGCCGAAGAAGAACATCGAGTAGATCCACAGGGCCGACTTGCGCTGCATCTCGGTGAGCGCGGCCCAGCCCTCGCGGTCGGCCGACATGTCGATCGACGTCGCCTCCCAATTCGACCGCTCCCAGCGCCGGTAGAGGTCGTCGTAAGAGATCCCCTCGGCCACCTTGATCCCGTCCGCGTGGGCAACGCTCATCGTTTCCTCCACCTCTGAGAGACCGTTACACCGTTTGATGTCAACTTATATCCCTGGGGCGTGACACCCGCGAGCGATGTGTGTCCTACGTCACACATGGTTCATCTCTGTATAAGCGGCGCCCATGAAGATCACGATCCTCAGCCCGCGCGCGAGGGCGGCCGTGTTCGCGGTCCTGGTCGCGATCTTCCTGGCGGTCCTGTGGGGAGCGAGCGAGTTGCACTACCAGGGGTGTGTCGAGGCGGCCCAGGCCACGACACCCGATCCGGATGCCAGCCTTGACTCGGCCGGTCACGCTCGGAGCGGGCGAATCGAGGCTGTCGCCGACTGCTCGCACCTGCCCTAGCCGCGCGGCGTGCTCGCAGGCGCCGGATGACCACAACCGGGGCCGCCGCAATGGCGATTGGCACGGCGAGCGCGAGGCCGATGAGGATGAGGGGCACGGCGGCGACGAGGGTCAGGATGAGGATCGGCAGCGCCAGCTGAAAGATCGCCAGGAGGATGATCCCGGCGCCGGTGAGGCCCGTCGAGATCACCCCGAGCAGGTCCTTGGCCGTTGGCTCGGTTGGCTGTGAGGACATCGCTACATCTCCTTTTCGGCTCTTCGATAAGGAGACGCAGCGGCGGCGCTATATGTGACGCTAGTCCGACGCCCGCCAGCAGAGCGCGCGCGAGACATCGAGCCGAAGCAGCGGACCGGGTGGCGGGGCGGCCTCGTACTGGCTGTACTTGCTCGTCAGCGCTGCGATAACGCCGGGCGCCGAATCGGTCGCCACCACCGTCACCCGGCCCAGCACCTGGACCCAGCCGAGCTCTGCCCAGTCGTCGGCGTAGTGGTCGACGACCAGGGCCGCATCCGGCCGCGACCGCAGCCAGCGCACCCGGGCGGGCTCGCCGGCGCGCTTGGGCTTCTGGTCGATTGCGCTCCACACGGCGCCGTCGACGACCGCATAGGTGATGGGGAGGACGCGCGGGTGGCCGTCGGCGTCCGCGAAGCCGAGGCGGCCGACGCGGGCCTCGGCGAGCAGCGTCGCGGCCCACGCAGGGAGCGTCGCTAAGTTCATTCGTCGAGGGTAAGAGACCTGAGAACTACTTCGAGGAGGCGGGCTTCATGGAGATCGCGATCGGACTTCCCAACGCCGTACCGGGCACCACGGGCGAGCAGCTGACGGAGTGGGCGCGCCGGGCGGACAAGGCCGGGTTCTCCTCGCTCGGAACGATCGATCGGATCGCCTATCCCAACCTCGAGCCGTTGATCGCACTCGCCGCGGCGGCTGCCGTTACCGAGAGGATCCGCCTGGCCACGACGATCATGATCGTCCCGACGCGCGAGAACGCGACGCTGCTGGCGGAGCAGACCGCGTCGCTGCAGAAGATCTCCGACGGGCGGGTCGTGCTCGGCCTCGCCGTCGGCGGTCGAGAGGACGACTATGAGGTCGCGGGCGTCGATTTCTCGACCCGGGGCAAGGCGTTCGAGTCGATGATGTCCCGGATGCGTGAAGTCTGGAAGGGGTCGGCGGACTCGTCCGGCTCCGCCGACACATCCGGAGTCGGGCCGGACGTCGCCGACAACCCGCCGACCGTGCTGGTCGGCGGCGGCGCCGATGTCGTCTTCGAGCGCGCCGCCAGGTACGGCGACGGCTGGATCATGGGTGGCGGCACTCCCGACGTGTTCAAGGAGTCGAAGGCCAAGCTGGATCAGGCCTGGAGCGACGCGGGGCGCGAGGGCGCGCCGCAGGCCAAGGCGCTTGCCTACTTCTCGCTGGGCGACGAGGCCGAGGCGAACGCCGAGGGCTATCTCAAGGACTACTACGAGTGGCTTGGGGAGTACGCGCAGGGCATCGCCGACAGCGCTGCCAAGGACGCCGAGACGGTCAAGGGCTACATCCAGGCGTTCGAGGAGGCCGGTTGCGACGAGCTCTTCTTCATCCCGGCCTCGTCCGATCCCGATCAGGTCGACCTGCTCGCCGAGGCCGCTCTCTGAGCCATGCCGGGGGTGGTTGCGCGTGAGCAGCTGGAGGCCGGCCTGCCCGAGGTGCTCGGCGCTCCCGCCGAGGAGGGCACGCTCGAGCTGATCGTCCGCCGGCCGGCGGAGAACGAGCGGGAGCTGCTCGACGAGGGCGAGCTCGACCTCGAGGTGGGGCTCGTCGGCGACATGTGGAGCACGCGCGGCTCGTCCAAGATGCCAGGCGGCCGCCCGAACCCGGAGGCCCAGCTCACCGTGATGAACGCGCGCGCCACGCGGCTCGTCGCCGACGGCGACTCGCTCGAGCGCTGGGCCGAGGCGGGCGACCAGCTCTACGTCGATCTCGACATCAGCGAGGCGAACCTGCCGCCCGGCACGCGCCTGGCGATCGGGGAGACGGTGATCGAGGTGACGCCGGCGCCGCACACGGGCTGCGGCAAGTTCCTCAAGCGCTTCGGCGTCGACGCCGTGAAGGTGTTCAACTCGTCCGCGGGCCGGGCGGCACGTCTGCGTGGCCTCAACGCGCGCGTGATCGAGCCGGGCAGGGTGCGCCGCGGCGACAGAGTCGCCAAACTGAGCGCATAGCGCGCCTCCTGACACTCCTCGCGGCTGTGGCCGCGCTCGCATCGATGGCCATCGGCACGGCTGTGGCCGCCGCGCCGACGAAGCCTCACATCCTCGAGCTTGAGTACTACGAGGACCTGGAGGACGGGCCGCGTTACAACGTCGCCACCACCATCCGGGGCGACGCGGTGCTCGTCAAGGCGATCTACGACGGCGACAAGACCGACGGGCGGCTCAGCGGGCACATCTCCGAGGGAGGACGGTCGAGCACCTGGTTCTTCCGCGAGCGCGCATTCGTCAAGCAGCTTCGCGCCGATCTCAACGCCGACGGCTACGCCGAGGTGACCGTGCGCGCCGCCGGCAAGACAGCGATCGTCGACAAGCTCTGCACGCTCACGCTCCAACCCGACCCCGTCTACGGCGACTACGCCAGCGGGGACTGCAAGCGCCTCTAGCCCAGCAGCGGGCTCTGCCAGGGTTGCTCGAGCCGCTCGCTGAGTAGGTCGGGCAGTTCGCCGACCTTCACCCGCGTCTGCTCGAGCGAATCGCGGTCGCGCAGCGTGACCGTGTCGTCCTCAGCCGTCTGACCGTCGACCGTGACCCCCCATGGCGTGCCGATCTCGTCCTGGCGGCGGTAGCGCTTGCCGATCGAGCCGCCCTCGTCGTACTCGGCCGGGATCCGGTGGCGCAACGAGTCGAAGACCTCGCGGGCCTTCTCGGGCATTCCGTCCTTCGAGACGAGCGGCAGCACGGCGACCTTCACCGGCGCCAGCTTGGGGTGCAGGTGCAGCACGGTGCGCTCGCGGCCCTCCACCTCCTCGACCTCGTAGGCGTCGACCATGAACGCGAGCATCGCCCGGTCGACGCCGGCGGCGGGCTCGACGACGTGGGGGACGTAGCGCTCCTTGGTCTGCTGGTCGAAGTATTCGAGCTTCTCGCCCGACGCCTCGCTGTGGGCGGTGAGGTCGAAATTGCCGCGGTTGGCGATGCCCTCGAGCTCGGAGAAGCCCATCGGGAAGAGGTACTCGATGTCCGACGTCGCCGAGGAGTAGTGCGAGAGCTCGTCAGCGTCGTGCGCGCGCAGGCGCAGGTTGTCCGGCCGGATCCCGAGGTCGGTGTACCAGCGCATCCGCTGCTTCATCCAATGCTCGTGCCACGTGGGCGTCTCGTCGGGCGGGCAGAAGAACTCCATCTCCATCTGCTCGAACTCGCGGGTGCGGAAGATGAAGTTGCCGGTGGTGATCTCGTTGCGAAACGACTTGCCGATCTGCGCGATCCCGAACGGGGGCTTCTTTCGCGCGAATTGCAGGACGTTTTTGAAGTTGATGAAGATGCCCTGGGCGGTCTCCGGACGCAGGTAGGCGATCGAGCCCGAGTCCTTCACCGGGCCGACGGTCGTCTCGAACATCAGGTTGAACTCGCGCGCGTCGGTGAGGTCGCAGTCGGGACCCTCGCCCGGCTTCTTCGACGGCTTCTGGCCACACTGGGCCTGATCGATGTGATCGGCGCGGAAGCGCAGCTTGCAGGTCCGGCAGTCGATCATCGGATCGCTGAAGCCGGCGAGATGGCCCGACGCCTCCCAGACCCGGGGGTGCTGGATGATCGCCGAGTCGATCGCGACGATGTCGTCGCGCTCCTGCAGCATCGAGCGCCACCACTCGTTCTTGACGTTGTTCTTGAGAAGAACGCCGTAGTGGCCGTAGTCGTACGTCGATCCGACGCCGCCGTAGATCTCCGACGAGGGGAAGATGAAGCCGCGCCGCTTGCACAGAGCGACGACCTCGTCGAGGCTCGGCCCGGTCGCCGTCTCGGAAGCTTCGCTCACGTCTAGACCGTAGCTGTCGAGTGCGGCGTTACTTCGGCCGAACGGTGAGCTTCGTCGTCCTGCCGGTCTTGTCGGTGACCTTGAGCTTGAAGCGCAGCTTCGTGTGGCCGCTGAGGTGCTTTGCCCGCAGCGCCCCACCGCCGATCTTCGCGGTGAGCTTTGACGCTGCCTTCTTGGCCTTCAGCGCCAACCTGTGCTTCGACCCGCGCTTGGCCTTGACGCCCTTACCGGTGTCGACGTCGTGCTTGACCTTCTGCTTGGAGCCCAGGCTCAGCTGCTTCGGGAGGGTCAGCGACGCGCTGCGCAGCTTTTCCGAGCCCTTCTTGACGGCCAGTGACAGGGTCGGGTGCTTCGAGCCGAGCTTGCCCAGGGAGATCTTTGCCTTCGGCGGCTTGCGGTGGTGGTTGCCGCCTCCGCCGCCGCCACCCCCGCCCCCGGAGGCGCCGCTGCAGTCGACCGTGGCCGTCGGCGACGCGTGCAGGGTGGCTCCCGAGAACGACGTGAAGTCGGCGTCGAAGACGAGCGGCGGCTTCGGGTCCGCGCACAGGTCCTTCGTCGCGAAGGTGATCCCGTCGGGGCCGCCGGCGAACGTCAGCGTGAACTCGGAGATCGGGATATCGGGCAGGCCGCTGAAGGTGACGACGTTGCGGGCGTCGGCGGTCAGCGCCACGGTGCCCTTGAGCTTGAGGCCGAGAGCGCCGCGCAGGTCGAGGCCGATGTCGGGCAGGCCGCCCGGGCCGTTGCCAGCGTTCACGAGCGCCACCGGGCCGGTCAGCGGCTGTGACTGCAGTGGCGAGGCGGCGACCGCCGTGCCGACGATCGTGCTCGCGGGGCAGTTCCCCGCCTGGAAGTCGGCGTCGGCGCAGGGCGGGCGCAGCGCGCCGCTTCCGAACAGCTCCTTCGGCAGCGTCACCTGCGCGCTCTGCAGGCCGGCCTCGTCGATCGTCTGGGAGATCGTCGTAGATACCTCGACGGCGTCGCCCTTCTTTCCCGGCTTGACGTTGGCCGTGAGCTCCGGCGTGAACGGCTCGGCCGCGCAGTTGACGGTGTCGAACGTCGTGCTGCCCGTGGCCGTCTGGGCGTCGTAGGAGTCGGCGTCGAAGCCGACGGTGTGGGTGCCGCACGAAGTCGGATTGCGGATGAAGCCCTTCGGCGGGGTTCCGACCTGCCCGGAGAGCGTCAGCGCGGTGGAATTGATGTGCACGCCGGCGGTGATCCCGAGGATCTGAGCGGTGTTCGGGAGGTCGTTGAGGATCGTGTCGAGCCCGAGATCGCTCGGGCGGAGCACGGCGCCGGACTGCAGGATGATCTTCGGGAAGACACCGCCCGGCAGCCCCGGGATCGGCGACGAGTCCAGGACGATCCCGAAGCGCGCGGGCTCGCCGGCGCGCGGGACGACGTTGTAGAGGTTGCCGCTGACGGTCTGCGGGAGGCTGAGCGGCGGGAGCGGCGGCGGCAGCGTCTGGATGGTGAGGGTGACGGCGTTGCTCACGTCGCCGACGTCGCTCGCAGCCGGACAGGCGTCAGCGTTCAGCTGATCCTCGGTGCAGGTCGTGGTGGCCAGCGGGTTGCCGACGAGCCCCGGTGGGAGGTGGATCGTCAGGTCCTTCATGTCCGCCGTGTCGGGCGTGTCGAGGGAGATCGAGAAGTCGCTGTTCGCGCCCGCGTTCGTGTTTGCGGGCGCCGCCGCGAGGTTGGTCAGCTGGAAGGCCGCATGGGCCGCCGGCGCGATGAGCAGCGCCACCGCGCACGCGAGCACCGTCGCGAATCCACCCTTAACCACGCGTGTACGCCCTGCGTCCATCTCCCTCCCAGTCATAATCGCACGCCTCATGCCCATTTACGAGTACCGCTGCCGCAACGGACACGAGTTCGAGGTCTTTCAGTCGATGGCCGACGACCCGGTCGAGGTCTGCGAGACCTGCGGCGCTCCCGTCGACCGCGTCTTCAGCCCGGTCGCCGTCCACTACAAGGGCTCGGGCTTTTACACGACGGACTACGCGAAGAAGGGGTCGTCGAAGGGCTCGTCCGGCAGCGACGGCGGCTCGTCGAAGTCCGACTCGTCGAGCTCCTCCGACTCGTCCTCGAAGGCCTCGGACTCGAAGTCGAAGTCCGACAGCGGGTCATCGGGTAGCTCCTCGGGGTCGAGCAGCTCGGACTGAGCGCCTGTCACGGCGCCGGCCGCGCCGGGCTGGGTAGAGCGGGGTTCTTTCATAGACGAAAGGCGGCTCGCTCGCGGGGGTCGCGACTCAGACGCCTTTCGAGCTCGGGTGGCGGCCCAGGCCGCCTCCCTCACTGCCTGGCCCGGCTCGCGCCGCCACAAGCGTCGAAGGGGAACAGGGCTAGCCCTGTGGGCAGTTCGGCTTGTTCGGGGGCTTGTGGCCGAGCAGTTGCTCCGCCGCGCGCTCGCACTCGGAGGGGGAGATCACGAGGTTGCCGGCGGCCGTCGTCCCTGATGGCTTGAGGATGTCGGTCCCGCCGCTGCCGCCCAGGGCGAGGGGGAAGACGAGCTGGGGCAGCGTCAGCCCGCCCATGCTCGAGACCATGGCCTTGGGTGCGTTCCAGGCGATGATCGGGCCCTTGATGAAGTTCATCGGCAGGCTCGTGATGCTCGTCAGCTTGCCCTTGATGCCGTCGAGGATCAGCTGCTGGAACTGGGCTCGATTCACGTCGGTGAAGTTCTCGTCCGGCGCTCCATCCCCGTTGCAGTCGCCCGCTTCGCGGGTGCGTGCCAGTGTGATCGCCTGAAAGCCGTTGAGGTCGTTTTCCCCTTTATTGAGATCGAGTTTGAACGCGCCTCCAGAGACAATCGAACACACGTCGGTGGGCAGATCAACCGTGATTCCGCCTATGGCGTCGATGAACTTGCGAAAGCCGTCGAAGTCGATGATCGCGATCTGGTCGATGTTGATGCCGAGCAGGCCCTCGACCGTGCGGATCGTCAGCTTCGCCCCGCCGGCCGCATAGGCGGAGTTGATCTTCTGCTCGCCGTGGCCCGGCACGTCGGCAAGCGTGTCGCGCGGGATCGAGAGCTTGCGGAAGGTCGTGCCACCGGCGCGGATCAGCATGAGGGTGTCCGAGCGGTACGGGCCGTGATCGCAGCCTGGCCCGCTGCCCTTGCCGCTGGTCACGTCCTCCAGGCAGTTGGGGCCCTCAGACTCGGCGGGGCCGGCGAAATCGTCTGACCGCACGTCGGTGCCGAGTACCAGGATCGTCTGCGGGCTTACCGCGAGGAACGGGTTGCCGTCGAGCTGGTCGGTGATGCCGTTGGCGAGCTTGCCCTTCTGGATCTGGGCGGAGACGGCGAAGGCGAGGATGCTGAGCACGATCCAGCCGAGCGCGACGATCCCGACCCACTTCGCGATCCGCTTCCAGAGCGGCTTTTCGTCGCCCTCGGAGGTGAGCTTCGGCGGCGGCTTGTCGCCGCCATCGCCGCCACCGCGGCCGAGCTTGCTGCGCAGGCCCTCGAGGCCCGGTTTGCCAAAGCGCTCGCGCAGGCCCGGCCGCGACCGGTAGACGTTGTACTCGGGCGGCTCCTTTCGCTGCGCGTCGGCAGGCTTATCCCCCTTGTCGGGCATGAGCTATCAATACTGCATGCCCCTCAGTCCCTCCTGCTTACGCACTCTTTCGTGAGAAAGACGATCGGTGCCGATCTCGGTGGCACAAAGATGGCGATCGGGGTGGTCGACTCAGAGCGCAATGTCCTCCACCGCAGCTCCGCCCCCACGCACGGGCTCGAGCTCGACGCGCTGCTCGATCGGCTCGTGGAGGAGCTTCAGGCGGGGATTGACGCCTGCGAGGGCATCAGCGCGGTCGGCCTTGGCGTGCCGAGCACGATCGACCGCGAGCGCGGTGTCGCGATCACCTCGGTCAACCTGCCGATCGTCGACGTCCCGGTCCGCGACCTGATCTCAGAGCGGATCGGGCTCCCGACCTTTCTCGACAACGACGCGAACGTCGCGATGCTCGCCGAGCACCGCTTCGGGGCCGCGCGCGGCGCGACGAACGCGCTGATGCTCACGATCGGCACGGGCATCGGCGGCGGCATCATCATCAACAACGAGCTCTACCGCGGCACGACGGGCGCCGGCGCGGAGCTCGGCCACATCGTCATCGATCAGGCCGGCCCGCCCTGTCAGGGCAACTGCCCCAACCGCGGCTGCGTCGAGGCGATGGCTTCCGGTACCGCGCTGGGCCAGGAGGGGCTGCATGCCGCCATGACGCACCCGGGCTCGGCGCTAGGCCGGGCCCTCGCGGCCGGTGAGGAGATCGACGGCAAGCGCGTTACCGACGCCGCCCTCGATGGCGATGGCATCGCCCGCGAGGTGCTCGCGACAATCGGCCGGCGGCTTGGTGTCGCGCTCGCGAGCCTCGCCAACATCTTCGAGCCCGGGGTGATCGTGATCGGTGGCGGCGTCTCGGCCGCGGGCGACCTGCTGCTCGACCCCGCCCGGGCGGAGGTCGAAACCAGGTCGCTCCCGCCGATGAACCGCACGCCTGTCGCCGCCGCCGAACTCGGGCCCGATGCGGGCATGATCGGCGCTGCGGTGCTCGCACTCGAGGAGCTCGCCGCCCCGGAGGAGGCACGGTGGCTGGACGGCTGACCGTCTGCCCGACGCCCATCGGGAACCTCGAGGACCTGAGCCCGCGCGCCGCCCGCGCGCTTGCCGAGGCCGATCTCGTCGCCTGCGAGGACACGCGCCGCGCCGGGCGCCTCTACGAGCGTCTCGAGATCACGCGCCCGCGCTTCGTCTCGAATCACGAGCAGAATGAGAACGAGCGAGCCCGTCAGCTCGCCCAGCAGATCGAGCGCGGCGCTCGCGTCGTCCTCATCTCCGACGCGGGCACTCCCGTGATCTCCGATCCCGGCTACGTCCTCATCCGGGCCTGTCTCGAACGCGGCCTCGAGGTCGAGGTCCTGCCCGGCCCATCGGCGGTGACGACCGCGATCGTGGCCTCGGGTCTGCCCGCGGATCGCTGGCGTTTCGAGGGATTTCTCCCGCGGCGCGCGGGCGAGCTCGAGCGCGTGCTCAGCTCGCCGGAGACGGTGGTCGCCTTCGAGTCGCCGCGCCGCCTGCCGTCGTCGCTGACGGCGCTGGCCGCCCTCGCTCCCGACCGCCCGGCGGCCGTCTGCCGCGAGCTCACGAAGCTGCACGAGGAGGTCGCCCGGGGCACGCTGAGCGAGCTCGCGCGCCACTTCCGCGACGACGTCAAGGGGGAGATCGTGGTCGTAATCGCGCCCGCCTCCGGGCGCAGCGCCGACCCTGACGTCGGCTTTGCGGTCGACGCGCTGCGACGCCTCGTCCAGTCCGGGGCACGTCCGCGGGCGGCGGCCAGCGTCGTCGCCGCGCTCACCGGAACCCGGGCCAACGACCTCTACCGCGGCCTCACAGGGCGCGATCCGCGCCAATAAGCGCGCGTTAACCGTGCGCGGCGCTAGGTCAGCGCCCGTTCCAGCGATTAGGATGCGCCCGGGTACGGGTCGGGCTTCGGCATTTTTGCTCGGCTCAATTTGGAGCGCCACTAGAGAGGAGAGGCGGACGCCGTCCCGGAGTGCAGGGAGAGCAACCGGATAGCGGAGGAAGAGGGCGAATCCTGGTCCGTCTAGCCGGGATCGCAGCCTTGATCGCCGGCATCGTGCTGGTTGTCCTTGTCGTGCTCGGAGGCGACAGCGGCTACAAGTACAAGCTGATCTTCCAGACCGGCGGCCAGCTCGTCCCCGGCAACCAGGTCCTCGTCGGGGGTCAGCCGATCGGGACGATCGACAACATCTCGCTGACCGACGACGCGAAGGCCGCGGTCAACATCACGGTCGACCAGCAGCTTCACGACGGCACGAAGGCGACCGTGCGGGCGAGCTCGCTCTCGGGGATCGCCAACCGCTACATCTCGATCTCTCCTGGGCCCAACTCCGAGCCCGCGATCCCCGACGGCTCGACGATCCCCTCGACGAAGACGACTTCGCCGGTCGACATCGACCAGCTCTTCGACACCTTTGACCCGAAGACGAAGCAGGGCCTGCGGGACTTCATCCAGGGTCAGGCGGCGGTCTACACCGGCAACAACTCAGAAGCCCGCGCCACCTACAAGTACTTCGCCCCGAGCCTGCAGGCGTCGGATCGGCTCTTCGCCGAGCTGACCTCCGACCAGCAGGCCCTCAGCCAGTTCCTGGTCTCGGGCTCGAAGGTGTTCGGCACGCTCGCCCAGCGCAGCAACGACCTCGCCGACTTGACCTCGAACGCCAACCAGGCCTTTGGCGCGATCGCCGCCGAAAACAACGCTTTCAGCCAGGACCTCGCACTGCTTCCCGACACGATGCGCGAGGCGAACACGACGTTCGTCAACCTGCGCGCGGCGCTCGACGACCTCGATCCGCTGATCGCTTCGACCAAGGCCGTGATGCCTGAGCTGGCGCCGTTCCTGCGCCGCCTGACCCCCGTGGTTCAGGACTCGACGCCCGTCTTTAGGAACCTCGGTCTCGCGTTCAACACCCCGGGCCCGGCGAACGACCTCAACGACGCGCTCGCCCTCGCCCCCGCGGCCGAAAACCAGGCTCGCAAGTCAGTGCAGCCGACGCTTCAGGCGCTGGCCGACTCCCGGCACCTGATCGCGTTCTTCCGCCCCTATTCGGCCGAACTGCTCTCGGTGGTCGGCAAGCTCGGCGCGGCGACCGGCTACTACGACTTCAACGGGCACTACGTGCGCACCCAGCCCGCGGGCGGCAACCTCTTCGCCTACGCCGACGGAACCGGCCTGCTGACGCCGCTGCCGCAGAGCCAGCAGTACACGCCGTTCCAGGCCACCGGCATCGGGCTCCGGGAGCGTTGCCCGGGCGCTGCGACCCAGCCCAACCTCGGCTGGCCCGACCCGACCGACCACCCGTTCCTCGATGACGGCAACCTCGACGGCCTCTGCAACCCCAACGACGTGCCCCCCGGCCCATGAGGCGCGCGATCGCCATCGGCCTCGTCCTGATCGCCCTCGTGGCGCTTGTGGTCACGACGGGCGCGGGCGGCGACGGCGGCAAGTACGAGGTCCGGGCGATCTTCGACAACGCGAGCTTCCTGGTGACGGGCGAGGACGTTCGAGTCGGTGGCGCCAAGGTCGGCTCGGTCGCCGACGTGGACATCACCGGCAAGGACGAGGTCGCGACCGAGAGCGGCGATCCGTCGCCAGGCAAGGCGGTCGTCGTGCTGCGGATTGACGACCCGGCGTTCCAGGACTTCCGCGTCGACGCCTCGTGTCTGATCCGCCCGCAGTCGCTGATCGGCGAGAAGTTCGTCGATTGCAAGCCGACCGAGCCGCGCGCCCCGGGCACCGAGGCGCCGCCCGAGCTGTCGCCGATCGCCGACGGACAGCCCGGTGCGGGGGAGTACCTGCTGCCGCTCGAGCGCAACGGGAAGGCGGTCGACCTCGACCTCGTCAACAACATCATGCGCGAGCCGTATCCGGACCGGTTCCGGCTGATCCTCAACGACCTCGGCGCGGGTCTCGCCGCCCGCGGCGACGAGCTCGCGGAGATCGTCGACCGCTCCAACCCTGCGCTGCGCGAGACCAACGACGTCCTCGCGATCCTGCGGTCGCAGAACCACGCGCTTGCGCGCCTGGCCAGCGATGGCGACCAGGTGATCACGGCGCTCGCCCGCGAGCGCGAGAGCGTCGCCGGGTTCATCAACACATCCGAGACGGTGGGCTCGGCCACCGCCGAGCGGCAGGCCGACCTCGAGGCGGGCTTCCAGAAGCTGCCCGGCTTCCTGCGCGAGCTGCGCTCGACGATGGACGAGCTCTCGCAGTTCTCCACCGCGGCGACCCCCGTCTTCAGCGACCTGGGCAACGCCGCGCCGTCGTTGACCAAGCTCAACCTCGAGACGGTCCCGTTCTCCAACGCGGGCATCCCGGCGGTGCAGTCGCTCGGCGACGCGGCCGCGGTGTCCGGCCCCGCCTTGGCCAGCTCCGACTCGGTCATCCGCCAGATCCGCGGTCTTGCCAAGAACGGGGTATCCCCGAGCAAGAACCTCAAGAAGCTGCTCGCGAGCCTGCGCAAGACCGGCGGCTTCGAGGGCTTCCTCAAGCTCCTCTTCGGTCTTGGCGGCATCGTCAACGGCTTCGACCAGTACGGGCACTTCGTCCGCGCGCTCGTGCCGACCAACAACTGCTTCGACCAGATCTCGATCCCGCAGAACGGCTGTAACGCCAACTTCTTCACGCCGTCCTTGAAGGCCAAGACCCCGACCAAGAAGGACATCAAGAAGGCCCTGCGCGATACCGCGCGCGCCACTCACAATGGCAGCGTCCAGGCCAATCAGGCCGAGTCACAGCACACCGAGCCGCCGACGGGTGCGACGCCCGGCGATGAGACGGTGCCCGGCGCACCGAGCGGCGATGCCACCGGGACGACCACCACGACGCCCGATGCCGGCACCCCGCCTGAGACCACCACCGACGACGACGCCCGAGACGACCACGCCGACGCCCGGCGACGCCCCGCAGCAGCAGCAGGCCGCGCAGCGCTTCGGCGCGAGCCGTCAGCTCCTGGAGTTCCTGCTCGGCGACGGGCACCACGGAGGCAGCAAGTGAGGCGCCGCGGAGCCGGCCTCGCGGCGAGCCCGACGATGGTCGGCGCGGTGACGGTGATGATCGTCATCCTCGCCGTCTTCCTCGCCTACAACGCCAACAACGGCCTCCCGTTCGTGCCGTCGTACCGGATCTCCGCCGAGGTGCCCGACGCCGACCTCCTGGTCCCGTCCAACGAGGTGCGAATCGGCGGCGTGCGCGTCGGCGTGATCGAGTCGATCGAGCCCGAGCAGGACGAGAACGGCAACGTGTCGGCGAAGCTCAACCTCAAGCTCGACAAGGATGTCGAGGAGCTGCCGGTCGACTCGACGGTGGTCGTCCGCGCGCGGTCCGCGCTCGGTCTCAAGTACCTCGAGATCGACCAGGGCAAGTCCTCGGAGGGCTTCGCGCCCGGGGCGACGATCCCGCTCGCAAACGCGCATCCGAAGCCGGTGGAGATCGATCAGGTGCTGAGCACCTTCGACGCCCCGACACGCGTGGCGATCCGCCAGAACCTGTTCGAGTTCGGCAACGCGCTCGCCGGGCGCGGCCCGGATCTCAACGAGGCTCTGGGGCGCCTGCCCAGCGTGCTCGAGCATCTGCAGCCCGTCGCGCACAACCTCGCGGCCAAGGACACCAACCTGGCCGGCTTCGTCTCGGCCCTCGCGAACACCGCGAGCGAGGTCGCTCCGGTGGCCGAAACGCAGGCGCAGCTGTTCGTGTCGCTGGACACCACCTTCACCGCGCTCGCCAAGGTCGCCCGCCCGTTCATCCAGGAGACCATCTCCGAGACGCCACCGACGCTCGATGCGGGCACGCAGGCGCTCCCGGTCGTGCGGCCGTTCCTGGCTGACAGCGCCGACCTGTTCACCGCGCTGCAGCCCGGCGTGAAGACCCTCGCGGCAACCGCGCCGGTGCTCACCAAGGCGGTGGAGACCGGCACGCCCGCGTTGCGCAACTCACCGCCGCTCAACCGTGAGCTCGCGAACACCGCCCAGGCGCTGCAGGCGTTCAACGACGACTCCGGCGTGCGCAACGGTCTCTCCCGCCTCGACGACACGCTCACCATCTCCGATCCGGCGCTGCGGTTCATCACCCCTGCTCAGACCGTCTGCAACTACGTGACGCTGCTGTTCACGAACCTCGAGGACTCGGTCGGGCAGGGCGGAAACGGCTACCGCTGGCAGCGGATCAGCGTCTTCGAGCCACCCACCGGCCCCAACAACGAGGGTGGGCCCGCGAGCGCTCCCGCGAACGGCGGCGCCGGGGGAGACGTCGAGAACTACCTGCACTACAACCCGTACCCGAACACCGCGGCGCCCGGCCAGACGCACGAGTGCGAGGCCGGCAACGAGCACTACGTCGCCGGGCAGCAGGAGATCGGCAACCCGCCGGGCAACCAGGGCACCGTGACCGCCGGGCAGCCGGGCTCCGATACCACGACAACGACGAAGGACACGGGCGGATGAGGCTCTGGCCCTCACGAAAGCGGGGCGGCCGCCCCGATGCCACCAAGCCCGCGCCCGACACGCGGATCTGGGGCCGTCACTACACGGGCCCGTCGCCGTGGATCTTCGGCCTGGTCATGGTCTTCATCCTCGCGATCCTCACCTACCTCGCCTTCGCGAAGAAGCTGCCGTGGTCGCATCCGGATTACGAGCTCCACGCGACGTTCGAGAACGCGGCGACGCTGCGCGAGACCGCGCCGGTCCGGATCGCCGGCGTGAACGTCGGCAAGGTCACCTCGATCTCTCATGTGCCGGATTCGGACCTCGTCAACGTCACCTTCAGCGTCGACTCCGAGGGCCGGCCCATCCACGACGACGCCGAGGTGGAGATCCGCCCGCGCCTGTTCCTGGAGGGCAACTTCTTCATCGACCTGCGGCCGGGCAGCCCAAGCGCGCCCGAGCTCCCGGACGACGGCACGATCCCGGTCACAAACACGTCGACCGCGGTCCAGCTCGACGAGGTCCTGACGTCGCTGCAGGCCCCGACGCGAAAGGGCCTGCAGAAAACGCTCGAGGGCTTCGGTACAGCGCTCAACTACCAGCCGACCGCGGCCGCCGACCGCACCCAGGACCCCAGCGTCTACGGGCAGAGCGCGGGGGAGTCGCTCAACGATGCCTTCAAGTACGGCGCGGAGGCCGGTCGCGGCACCGCGATCGTCTCCGACGCGTTGCGCGGCGAGAACGACGGCGATCTGGCGGCCTTCATCGCGTCGACCGGCACGGTCTTCTCAAAGCTCGCAAGCCGCGAGGAGGACCTCGGCAACCTGATCACGAACTTCAACGGCTTCGCCGGGGCGCTGGCGAACGAGTCGGCGAACCTCTCGAAGACGATCGCCGATCTCGAGCCGACGCTGCGCGAGGCGCAGACGTCGTTCGCCTCCCTCAACAAGGCCCTGCCCCCGCTGCGCGCGCTGGCGATTGCGTCCGTGCCCGGGGTGGACGAGCTGCCCGACACGATCGCCGCATTCAACCCGTGGCTCGACCAGGTCGGCCCGCTCGTGCAGCCGAACGAGCTCGGCGGACTCGCGAAGCTGCTGCGCAAGACCGCCCCGGGGATCGCGGGAGTCAACCAGGCTGCGACCAAGCTGTTCCCGCAGGTGACCGCGCTCTCGCAGTGCTCGAACAGGGTCCTGATCCCAGCCTCCGACTCGAAGATCACCGCTGACTCGCGCTGGACCACCGGACAGGCGAACTACTACGAGCTCTTCTACAGCCTCGTCGATCTCGCCGGCGCCGGCGAGGGCTTCGACGGCAACGGCCCGTACCTCCGCATCCAGCCGGGAGGCGGGCCGACGCTGGTCCAGGACGCCAACCCGACCGGCCGGCCCGGCGACCAGGTGAACTTCACGAACACGATCGAGGCGCCGCTGGGGATCCAGCCGGTCCTCCCGGCGTCCGCACCGCCGTACCGCCCGGACGTCCCCTGCGCCAGCAACCAGCCCCCGAATGTCAATGGCCCGTCCGCCGCAGCCGGACCGCCCGACCTCACGCCGTCTCAGTAGCTGATGCGACGAGTCATCCGCGAACACCTTCGTGACTTCATCGCCGTGGTGGCCGTGGTCGTCGCCGGCCTCGCGGTGACCGGCTACGTGCTGTCCCAGCAGCAGCAGCCCTACCCGTCCTGGATCCCGTTCCTGGGCGACGACCGCTTCGAGCTCAAGGCCGAGCTCTCCACCGCCCAGGCGGTCACCCCCGGACAGGGCCAGACGGTCGACATCTCCGGCGTCAAGGCCGGCGACATCTCGAAGGTCGACCTCGTAAACGGCCACGCGGTGGTGACGATGTTGATCGAGCCCAAGTACGCCGACCTGATCCACCCCGACGCGACGATCCTCCTGCGTCCGCGCACCGGCCTGCAGGACATGACGATCGAGCTCGATCCCGGCACCGGCGACCAGGCGATCCAGGAGGGCTCGACGATCCCGCTCGCCCAGACGGAGCCGAACGTCAACCCCGACCAGATCCTCGCGTCGCTTGACGGCGACACGCGCTCCTACCTCCAGCTGCTGCTCCAGGCCGGTGGCCAGGGTCTCGGCGGCCGCGGCAAGGCGCTTTCCGCCGGGCTGCGTCGCTTCGAGCCGTTCGGCCGAGACATCGCGAAGATCAACGGCCTGCTCGCCGAGCGGCGGGCGAACATCGCCAGCTCGATCACCAGCTTCAAAGAGCTCTCCCAGACGCTCGCGCGCAGCGATGTTCGCCTCGCCGACTGGGTCACCGCGCAGAGCGAGGCGCTCAAGGGCTTCTCCGACCAGAGCGAGTCGCTGCAGGCGGCGCTGCGCGAGTTCCCGCCGACGCTGGAGGCAACGCAGAAGGGCCTAGCAAGTAGCGATCAGCTCTCGAAGGTGCTCGCGCCGGCGGCGACGGCGCTGATCCCGACGGCGCAGAGCTTCGCCCCGGCCCAGCAGTCGCTGCAGAAGTTCCTCCGGGCGTCGGTCGGCCCGATCGGCAACCAGATTCGCCCGTTCACCAAACAGGTGCGTAAGCCGATCAAGCACCTCCAGCAGGCGTCCGGGCCCCTTGCCGACACGTCGAAGAACACCACAGGCGCGCTCACCGACATCAACAATCTCTTCAACGCGTGGGCCTACGACCCACCCGGTTCCAATGAGAGCTACCTGTTCTGGACCGCGTGGCTCAACCACAACACGAACGCGGCGACGCAGCTGCAGGATGCCAACGGCCCGCTCTCACGCGGGCTCGTGCTGCAGTCGTGCATCACGGCCCAGCTGGCCGAGACCCTCGCGGTCGCACGCCCGTTCATCAAGACGCTGCAGGAGTACACGAACGCGCCGCAGAGCAAGATCATCTGCCCGCTCGACCCGAGCTACGTGCCGAGCCCTGTGAACCCGTTCGGCAAGGCCCAGACCGATGGGGGCACGGATGGAAACTAGGCCGCCGACAGCCACCAGGATCCTGATCGCGGTCGGCTTTGCGATCTCGTGCTTCGCGCTGGCGCTGTTCCTGTGGCTCGCGTTCGGCGGATCGATCCCCCTGAAGCCCGAGGGCTACCGCTTCACCGTGCCGTTCAAGGAGGCGACCCAGCTCGCGGTCGAGTCCGACGTGCGGATCTCGGGCGTCTCGGTCGGTCACGTGAAGTCGCTCGAGCTCGGCAACACCGGCTACGCCGACGCGACCATCGAGCTCGACCCCGCCTACGCCCCGATCCCCGAGGACACGCGCGCCGTCCTGCGGCAAAAGACGCTGCTGGGCGAGACCTACGTCGAGCTCTCGCCGGGCAGCAACGAGGCGCCGCCGTTGCCGGAGGGCGGCTCCCTGCCGCCCGCGCAGGTTGCCGACTCCGTCCAGCTCGACGAGATCTTCCGCGCCTTCGACCCGCGCACCAGAGCCGCCTTCCAGGCCTGGATGCAGGGCCAGGCGGCGTCGCTGCGCGGTCGCGGCGAGGACTTCTCGATCGCGCTCGCGAGCCTGCCGTCGTTCGCCGACGACGCCGACCGCCTGCTGCGCCTGCTCGACAGCCAGGACGTCGCCCTGCACGACTTCATCCGCAACGGCGCCCAGACGTTCAATGCCCTATCCGAGCGCTCGGGCCAGCTGCGCGGCACGATCGACAACGCGGCCAAGGTGTTCGCCACGACCGCAGACCGCAACGCCGAGCTCGAGGAGATCTTCCGGATCTTCCCGACGTTCCTGCGCGAGTCGCGCGAGACGCTCACCCGCCTCGAGCAGTTCTCCCGCGACACCGACCCGGTCGCTGTCGGCCTGCAGCCGGCGGCACACGAGCTGACACCGACGCTGACTGCCGTGCAGCAGCTGGCGCCGCAGCTCAACAACTTCTTCGCCGGCGTGGCCAAGGCAGACCAGGTTGGGCCGCCCGGCTTGCGGTCGACCACCGCGCTGCTCCGCAACGACCTGCCGCCATTGCTCGAGGGCTTTGATCCGTGGCTCGCCGAGTTCAACCCGATTCTCCAGGTGATCGGCCGCTATAAGCACGAGGTGACCTCGGCCGCCGCCAACATCGCGGCCGCAACGAACGGCGTCTTCTTCGATCCGGCGCTCGGCAGGGCGTTCCACTACCTGCGCACCGAGGCGCCGCTGGCCCCCGAGGCACTCGCGACCTACCCGAACCGGCTCAACATCTCGCGATCCAACCCGTACTTCAAGCCCGGCGCCTTCGCCAACCTGAAGGCGGGGCTCGAGTCGTTCGAGGTCCGCCAGTGCAGCATGGGCGTCAACGCCTTCCTCGACCCCACCTCGCCGAGCAACCCGGCTTCCAGGAGCGCACGAACGGCGATGCGGATCTGGCGCAGGCGTTCTTCGATCGCATTCAGAAGTTCGCGTTTGCCGGCCAGACCAACACGCAGTCGATCACGCCGGCGCCGTGCAAGCAGCAGGGACCCGTGAAGTCGATCGGCGAGTCGCCCGAGCAGTCGCAGTATCTGCACGTGCGGAAAGACCCGTGAGCCGGGAAGTGCCGGTTATGCTGCGCCCGGGAGCCTCGGACTGTGCACAACTTTCGGCGCGGTCTAGGGTTATCCATAGTGGAGCGGCGCCCTGCCCCCCGGCTGGAGTGCGCGTAAAGCTCAGAAAAAGCATGCGCAGCGGAGACTGCGCACAACAGCAGGAGGAGAAGTGATCAAGAAGTCACGCCTAGTGGTTTCGATGGGCATTTGTGTGGCCCTGACAGGCTCGGCGCTTGCCTTTGCGGACGGCGCCTCGGACAACACGCCCGCAGTCGACGGGTCGATCTCGCCGACGAAGCTCGACAAGAAGAAGTTCAAGCCGATCACGCTGTTCTCGGGCGTCCGCACGACGTTCCCGGGCGGCACCCCGAACGGCACGCAGTCGAACGCCGAGTCAGAGTACCTCTCGTATTCGAAGAACATCAAGTTCGACTTCGATGCGGGCGCGGTCTGCACGACCCTGCCGGCAAGCGGTTCGACCGACCAGCAGGCGCGCGACGCCTGCCCGGCCGACTCGTATATCGGGTCCGGCGTGGCTGAGGTCCAGGGCCCCGGGATCGCCCCGATCACGGACATCATCGTGCTCGGTGTTCCGCGGTCCGGCGAAGAACGGGATCCGCTGCACACCTACAGCCCGACGCTCGGCCAGGCCGCGCCGACGGTTCTCGGTCAGGTCGTCAAGTCGCAACGGCAGCGGATTCGGTCAGGCGCTTTCGGTCCCGAACGCACCTGCCGACCGGCGCTCTGCGATCACCATGTTCAACGCGACGATCAGCAAGGACAGCAAGGCCGTGCTCGGTCGCTGCAAGCAGAAGACGATGACGTTCCAGCGCGACACGACTAGGCCGACGGCACCAAGTCGACCTCCACGACGACGCAGAACTGCAAGCAGAAGAAGCCGAAGAAGCACCACCACAGCCACAGCCACAACCACTAGGCCTCGGTTGCACAGCGTTGGAAAAGGGCGGCCTCCGGGCCGCCCTTTTTCTTTGGCCGCGACGGGGCGGTCGTATAGGGTCCGCCGATGCGGGCGGGGCGTTGGCTTTCTGGCATGGCGATCCTGGCGGTCGCCTTCGCCGTCGCGCTCGCGGGCTGTTCGAACGATCCGAGCAAGCACTTCAGCGACGCGAAGATCATCGACCAGCTGAACCTGAAGAAGAGCGAGAACGGCTACGCGGTCAACGGCGATCCGTTCTGCGAGGTCGACAAGAACTTCCTCAACGACGCGGATGAGGTTTCGGCCGCCAGCGACCGCAACAACCTCGTCATCGCCAGCCACGAGGGCAACGTGGGAATCAAGGCAATCCCTGTGTTCGCGCCGGATTGCAAGGACAAGGTCGAGAAGAAGCTGAACAAGCTCGACCCGAAGCCCAAGGACGCTAAGCCGGGCTGAGGATCGCGAGCGGGATCTCCCGCTCGGTGCGCTCCTGGTAGTTCGCGTAGTCGGGCCAGATCTCGACGACCATCGGCCACAGCCGTTCCTTCTCCTCCGGCGTCGCCTGGCGGACCTTCACCCGCCGGCGCTCTGGGACCGATCTGGATATCGGTCGCGTCCATCTCGCGCAGGTTCAGCCACCAGGCCGGGTGCTTGTGGGAGCCACCCTTCGACGCAACGATGACGATGTCGTCGCCATCGGCGAGGTAGAACAGCGGGCTCGTGCGCTTCTTGCCGGACTTCCGTCCCACGTGGTCGACGAGGGCCGTCTGCGAGGCGCCGAATGGCCCAAGGAAAAGGCGGCCGCCCGTGAGGCGGTAGTAGGCCACGTGCGCGTCGGTGACACGATTGGCGACCTTCCAGAGGAGCTCGTTTGCCACGGCGCGCGAGTGTAGGGTCTTGGGCGCATGGCCATTGGCGGTCCCAAGCTCGTCTCGCTCGGCTACGGGCGCTGGGTCCGTGCCGATCGCGTCTTCGCGCTGATCCCGCTGCCGCCCTCGAGAGCGCGGTGATGGCCGGCGCACCTACGTCCACGTCGAGGGGATCGCCGAGCCGCTGGTCGCCTCGCGCTCGGAGCGAGCGATTCGCGAGGACGTCGAGGCGGCCCTCGCCGAGGCCGCCGGCGTGCCCGCGCCGGCGAGCCCCGGCGGCGGCGAAGCCGGGCCAGGACTCGCTGCTCTAGCGCCCGGCGGCGCCTGAATAAGCTCAGCCGCGTGAGCACCTTCTACGCGACCACGCCGATCTACTACGTCAACGCCGAGCCTCACCTCGGCCACGCCTACTCGACGATCGCCGTCGACGTGCTCGCGCGCCATCACCGCCAGCGCGGCGACGACATCTTCTTTCTCACCGGCACCGACGAGCACGGCGAGCCGGTCGCGCTCGCCGCCGAGCGCCTCGGCGTCAGCCCCGCAGGAGCTGGTCGACCGCAACGCGCCGAAGTTCCGCGAGATGGTCTGCGCGCGTCGACGCCTCCAATGACTTCTTCATCCGCACGACCGACCCGCAGCACATGGCGCAGGGTGCAGGAGGTCGTCCAGCGCGTCCACGACAACGGCTTCGTCTACGAGGGCCTCTACGAGGGCTGGTACTGCCCGCGCTGCGCCGACTTCAAGACCGAGGCCGAGATCGGCCCGGACAACACCTGCCTGATCCATGAGATCCCGCTCGAGCGCGAGAGCCAGCAGAACTGGTTCTTCAAGCTGAGCGCGTTCCAGGAGCGCCTCGAGCGGCTCTACGAGGAGCGTCCCGAGTTCGTCCAGCCGTCGTTTCGGCGCAACGAGGCGCTCGCGTTCATCAGGGGCGGGCTGCAGGACGTCTCGCTGTCGCGGCCGAAGCTGTCCTGGGGCGTGCCGGTGCCGTGGGATCCCGAGCAGGTCATCTACGTCTGGTGGGACGCGCTCCTCAACTACTACACCGCGCTCTCCTACGCGCGCGAGGGCGAGGACCTCACCGACCGCTTCTGGCCGGCGACCTGCACGTGATCGCCAAGGACATCCTCAAGTTCCACACCGTCTACTGGCCGGCGTTCCTGATGGCGGCCGGGATCGAGCCACCGCAGCGCGTCTACGTCCACGGCTACCTGCTGATGGGCGAGAAGAAGATGTCGAAGTCGCTCGGCAACGTGCTCGACCCGAACGAGGTGATCGACCGCTTCGGCTCCGACGCGCTGCGCTTCTACTGCATGCGCGAGGTCTCCTTCGGCCAGGACGGCAGCGTCTCGGCCGCCGGCTTCGAGTCCCGTTATGAGACCGAGCTCGCCAACGACTGGGGCAACCTCGCCTCGCGCACGCTGGCGATGATCGAGCGCTACCGCGATGGCGTGGTGCCGGAGGGCACGCCCGATCCGGAGCTGGGCCTCGAGGGTCTGGACGGCGTCGTGCGCGGCCTGCTCGACGACGCGCGAGCTCTCGCGCGCGCTGGAGGAGATCTGGACCCGGGTGCGGCGCCTCAACGCCTACGTCGAGGAGTCGAAGCCGTGGGAGCTCGCGAAGGACGACGCGCAGGCTCGGGAACCCGGACACCGCTTGCGGCTGACCGGCTGGACGTCCTCTACAACCTCGCCGAGGGCATCCGGTTCCTGGCGCTCCTGCTGCACCCGTACATGCCGGAGTCCAGCGGGAAGCTGCTCGACGCGCTCGCGGAGGGCAACCGCGAACTCGACGCGTTCGGCGCCCGCGCGGGCGGCGCAGACGATCGAGCGCATCCCGCCGCTCTTCCCGAAGCTCGGCTAGCCAGCTAGGTTTCGGCGCGCGATGCGCTACGTGCTGCGCACCTTTGTCGGGATGTTCGGATTCGCCTTCTGCTGGGTGGTGGTCGGCTACGGCATCTTCCAGACTGCTCCAGATCGGGACCTGCGCGAGCGGCGGTCCCTACGTCTCGGCGCGGCAGTGTCCCGACGGAGCGGGCGTGCTCTTTCTCGCGCTCCCGGCGGGGATCCTCCTGCTCTTCGTCGCCGCCGGGATCTACCTCACCAGGGGCACGCCGCCCGGGGCTCGTCGCCGCCCAGCGACGGCGGCGTCGTCATCTGGTTTTGGACGGGTCTGTTCTGGAGCCTCGCGGCCGGCAGCTTCCTCGGGGTGTGGGGCCCGGACGCCGCGCCGGGCCCGGGCGGTGAGCTGGGCGGGCTGATCGTCGGCTTCATGGGCCTGATCATGGGCGCCGGGGGACTGTTCGCCCTCGGCCGCGGCAGGCAGCAGAAGCGCACGCCGTGGGTGTTCAACCCGGCGGTCATCGGCGGCGGCGACCGCCGCGGCGAGGGCGATGAACGTGACCGGCGAGCAGGCGCCGGGCGCCGGGCGGATCGACGTGCTCGATCACGTTGCGCCAGACGGGAACGCTCACCGACGACGAGTTCGAGACGCTCAAGAACAAGATCGCGAGGGAGGACTAGGTGACGAGCGAGGGCGCCTACAACCCGATCCCGATCGTCGTCCACGTGCTGGCGATCGTCGCCGGTCTCGTCGTCGGCTGGTTCGTCATGGACCGGATCACGCCGGACTTCCCGACGGCCGATCCCGGCGTGGAGTCGTCGTCCGCGCCCCGCTCGGTCGCGGGCGGCGATCCCGACTCGCTCTTCTTCGCGAACAACCTCTCGGAGGCGATCACGCAGGTTCAGGATCAGCTCGCGGCCGGGCAGGGGGTCGTGAACCTGCACCTCGAGCCGGGCGCGATCAACGTTCGCACCAGCGACAACGACGGCACCTTCGACCTCGCCGACGTGCCGGTTGCGGCGCCCGTGCGCATCGCCAATGCGATCCACAGGCTGCGCGACCAGGTGACGCTCGACGCAATCGGCTCCATGGACCTGGTGGCGACCGCCGATGGCCCACGCTGGTACGTCCGCCTGGACGTCACCCGCGCCGACGTGAGCCCGCCGTGGACCTACGCGGCGCCGATCGATGGGGCTCCGGTGACGACGGGCGGCGGGCCGCCGCAGCCGATCGACGGCTGAGCTTCTAGCCTCGGCGCGGTGGCCCCAGTCTTCACCGCCCGCGACCTGAGCAAGCGTTACGGCTCCACGCAGGCGCTGCGCGGGATCTCGCTGGACGTCGCCGAGGGCGAGATCGTCGGCCTGCTCGGTCCCAATGGCGCCGGCAAGTCGACCTTGGCGAAGATCGCCTGCGGCCTCGTGCGCGCCAGCGGCGGCGAGGCGCTCGTGTCGCCGGCCACGAGGCCGGGTCGGCCCCGGCACGCGCCGCGATCGGTTACCTCGCGGAGCTCTTTCGCTTCCCCGGCTGGGCGGAAGCGGAGGAATTGCTGACCCTGCATCAGCGGCTTGCGGGCTCGGCGGGCGGCGCGGAGGAGCGGCGCTGCGCTGCTCGAGCTGGTCGGTTTGGGCGAGGCCGCCGCCGTACGCGTCGACGCGATGTCGAAGGGGATGCAGCAGCGCCTCGGGATCGCCCAGGCGCTGATCGGAAGCCCGCGCCTGCTGCTGCTCGACGAGCCGACCAGCGCGCTCGACCCGGCCGGTCGCCGCGTGGTCGCGAGGCGTGCTGGCCGAGGTGCGCTCGCGCGGCATCTCCGTGCTCTTGAGCTCGCATCTGCTCGGGGAGGTCGAGCTCGTCTGCGACCGGGTGGCGATTCTGGTGGGCGGCGAGATCGTCGAGCAGGGCACGCCCGCGCACCTCACGACGCCGCGGGGGATCGAGGTCGAGACCGCTTCGGGCGTGCGGGCGTTCGAGGGCGCCACGCGGGAGGACGCGCCGAAGATCGTCGCGGACCTCGTCGCCGCCGGGCGAGCGGATCTACGGCGTGCGGACGCTCGCGAGCACGCTCGAGGACGTCTACCTGGAGGCGGTCCAGAGGCCGTCGAAGGCATGAGCGTTGCGC
The DNA here is from genome assembly GCA_963796815.1 of uncultured Solirubrobacterales bacterium. Lineage (GTDB taxonomy): Bacteria > Actinomycetota > Thermoleophilia > Solirubrobacterales > 70-9 > WHSW01. The sequence continues at coordinate 135,174 of CAWCNF010000004.1, read as the reverse complement.
CGGGACCGACCCTCGGGCGTTCGCCGCGGCGCGCGCGATCGTCGGCTTCGCCTTCGCCGAGAGCCTGCGCCGCCGCGTGTTCGCAGTCGTGGCGGTGCTGACGCTGGCCTTTCTCGTCCTCTACGGGCTCGGCGTGAAGATCGCGTTCGACAAGGTGGAGAGCCGGGGCCTCGTCGGCGGCGATCTGGTCGACGACCAGACGCTCGTGGGCTCCACGGTGTTCGGGCTGGCGATGTTCGCGACGCTCTTCCTCGGGGCGGTGCTGGCGGTCTTCCTGACCATCGGCGTCGTCCGCGGCGACGCTGAGACGGGCCTCCTGCAGCCGCTGGTGGTGAGGCCCGTCGGGCGCGCGACGATGCTGGTCGCGCGGTGGGCCGGTGCGGCCGCTGCGGCGGGCGCGTACACGCTCGCCGTCTACGTGATCGCCCTCGCGCTCACGACGGGCTTCGGCGACTGGACGCCGGACCACGTCGTCGCGCCTGGGCTGCTGCTCGCGGGATCGTCGGTGGTGATCGCGGCGATCTCGGTTCTCGCCTCGGTCTTCATGGCCTCGACCGCACAGGGGATTGCGGTCTTCATGATCTTCGGCGCCGGGTTGGTTGCCGGGCTGCTCGGTCAGATCGCCGACGCGATCGAGTCGCGGAACGCTCGACCAGCGTCGCCAGCGTGATCAGCTACGCGCTGCCCTTCGAAGCGCTCTATCAGCAGGGCCTCTACCTGCTGACGTCCGAGCACGTCGGGACTCACCGGCACGATCGTCCAGCTCGGGCCCTTCGGCGGCGGCCAGCAGGCGGGGCTCGCGCTCGGCCTCTGGACGGTCGTCTTCACGCGCGGGGATCATCGGCCTGGGCGTCGCCGGGTTTCGGCGCCGCGACCTTTGAGTGCGATCGCGTCGGCTTTGCGAGACTCGGCGGCGTGATCGACAGCCACTGCCATCTGAGCCTGTGCGAACCGCCCGACGCCGAGCTGGTTGCCGACGCCGCTCAGGTCGGCGTGCGCCGGCATGCTCACCGTCGGAATCGACGAGGCGACCAGTGCCGAGGCCATCGCCGCCGCCGAGGCGCATGAGGCGGTCTTCGCCGCCGTCGGACGCCACCCGAATGGCACCGCCGGCTTCGACGACTCCGATGCGGCGCGGATCGAGGAGCTGGCGATGCATCCGCGCGTTGCCGCGATCGGCGAGACCGGGCTCGACTTCTACCGCGACAGTGCGCCGCATGACGACCAGCGGCGCGTCGTTTCGAGCGCACATCGCGATCGCCCGGCGTCTGCAGAAGCCGCTGGTGATCCATGTTCGCGATACCGCGACTACCACCGACGGCGCGGCGCTGGAGCAGACGTTCGACATCCTGCGCGCCGAGGCCGCGGGCGTCACGGTGATCCTGCACTGCTTCTCGGGCACGGCCGACCGCGCGACCGAGGCGGCCGAGCGCGGCTGGTACTGCTCGTTCGCCGGCAACGCGACCTACCCGAAGTCAGAGCCGCTGCGCGAGGCGGCGGCCGCGGTCCCAGACGAGCTGATCCTGGTCGAGACGGACGCGCCGTTTCTGAGCCCTCAGCCGCAGCGCGGCCGGGCAAACCAGCCGGCGAACGTGATCGCGACCGCTGAGACGCTCGCGGAGGTGCGCGACGTCTCCTACGCCCAGTTCGAGGGACAGGTCGAGGCCAACGCGGCCCGCGTGTTCCAGTGGTGAGGCTCGGCCAGAACTTTCTCGCCGACACGAACCTGCTCGGCGCGATCGTGCGCGAGGCGGGGGTCGGCCCGCAGGACGTCGTGCTCGAGGTTGGCGGCGGCGAGGGGGTGCTCACCGAACGCCTGGCGGCGATCGCTCAGACGGTTCACGTGATCGAGCTCGACGAGCGGCTGCGGCTTCTGCTGGACGCGGTCGCAAGCGAGCACGGCAACGTCCGGCTGCACTTCGAGGACGCGATGAAGGCGGACCTCGGCGCGCTGGAGCCGGCCCCGACGCGGATGGTCGCGAACCTGCCGTACGCGATCGCGACGCCGCTGATCCTGCGCACGATCGCCGACCTGCCGGGTCTGGAGGCGTGGACGCTGATGGTCCAGCGCGAGATCGCCGACCGCCTGCGCGCCCGGCCATGGACGCGCGCGTACGGCTCGCCGAGCGTGCTCGTGCAGCTCGCGTGCGAGGTGCGGATGCTGCGCACGGTTGATCGGGCCGTGTTCACACCCCGCCCGCGGGTCGACTCGGCGCTGATCGGGCTGCGCCGGATCGGTCCGGCGGCGTCCAGCGACGCTCGTCGCCCTGGTCCGCGACGCGTTCGCGCACCGGCGCAAGTCACTGGCGCGCTCGCTCGAGCACGCGCGGCCGGGCATCGCGCGAGCCGGCGCGCGAGGCGCTCGCCGGGCTCGGGCTTGGCGGCCGACGCGCGCGCCGAGCAGCTCACGCCCGAGCAGTTCGTCGCGCTCGCCGCGGCCCTCGGGGTCGCGGCGTGATCCTGCGAGCGCCGGCGAAGCTCAACCTCGTGCCTCTACGTCGGCGAGCTCGGCGCGAGGATGGGCTGCACGAGCTGCGCTCGCTGTTCTGCCCGCTGCTGCTCGCCGACCGGATCGAGGTCGGCGATGCCGATGGCGATGCCGACGAGGTCGTCTGCCCCGGCGTCGAGCGGGCCGAACCTCGTCGGGCGTCGCGCTGGAGGCGATGCGGGCGCGCGGTTGGCGCCGCGATCCTGTGCGGGTGGAGATCGACAAGCGGATCCCGATCGCCGCCGGCCTCGGCGGCGGCAGCGCCGACGCGGCGGCGATGCTGCGCCTGGCCGCGGGCGAGGTTGCGGGTGTCGAGGAGCTTGCGGCCGGGCTCGGCGCCGACGTGCCGTCGCAGCTCGAGCCGGTGTTCGCGCTCGTCGGTGGGGCGGGCGAGAGGGTCGAGCCGCTGCCGATGCCGGGCGAGTTCGCGGTGGTGCTGATCCCCTGACGACGAGGGCCTGACCGCGGCCGAGGTCTACGCGCACGCCGACGAGCTGGGGATCGGGCGCTCGGCGGCGGAGCTCGACGAGATCGAGGCGCAGCTGCGTGCGGCCGGCGGTGGCGGACGCCTCGCCGCTCGAGTACGCGTCGCTGCTGCGCAACGACCTCGAGCAGGCGGCGGTGTCGCTGCGCCCGCAGATTGCCGAGGCGCTGGACGCGCTGGAGGAGGTCGGAGCGCGTGCGCGCGCTGGTCGCGGGCTCCGGGCCGACGGTCGCTGGGATCTTCGACGACCTGGTCGCGGCCGATCATGCCGTCGCCGGCGCTGCCGCCCCGCTACGCGAACGCGATCGTGTCGGCGCCGCCGCGGCTCGCATAATCGGCCGGGCCACCGCAGGATGGAGGGAGAGAAGCACAGCCCCTGGCGCTACGTGATCATCGCGGCGGTTCTCGCCGGGCTCTACGTCGCTCTACAAGGAGTTCTTCCCGGACATCGACCTGCAGCAGCTGCTGCACGACTTCTCCGACACGCTCGGCAAGTGGACCTACGCGATCGTCGGCTTGCTCGCGTTCCTCGAGACGGGAGCGTTCGTCGGCCTCGTCGCCCCCGGCGAGACGTTCGTGCTGCTCGGCGGCGCCGTCGCCGGTCAGGGGGTGACGTCGATCGTGGTGACGATCGCGATCGTCTGGTTCTGCGCCTGGGCTCGGCGATACGGCGAGCTTCTTCATCGGCCGGCGGCTCGGGCGCGACTTCGTCCTCAGGCACGGGCCGAAGGTGCCGCCTCCCGATCACGCACGAGCGCTTCGAGGGGGTGGAGCGATTCTTCGGCCAGCCACGGAGGCAAGACGATCCTGATCGGGCGCTTCATCGGGCTCGTGCGGGCGCTGGCGCCGTTCATCGCCGGCAGCTCCGGGATGCGCTACCGCGCCTTCGTCCCGTACAGCATGCTCGGCACCGGGCTGTGGGCGGCGGCGTTCTCGCTCCTGGGTTACGTGCTTTCGCAGAGCCTGGACAAGGCGGGCAAGATCGCCGGCACGGGAGCGCTGATCTTCGGCACGCTGGTCGCGATCATCGTCGGCTCGATCGTGATCTCGCGGTATCTGCGCGAGCCGGAGAACCGCGCGAAGCTGGTGGCGCGGATCGAGGCGATTCCCGGGTGCGGCGCCTGTTGCCGCAGCTGCGGTTCACCTGGCGGCGGATCACGCCCGGCAACCTGGGGCTCGAGTTCACGACCCTGATGTCCGTGCTCGCCGTGGCGCTGTTCGTGCTCCTCGGCTACGCGATCGTGCTCGCCGGCGATCCGGGACCGACGCCGGGCGACAGCCAGGCGATCGACGTCGTCGACAGCATCCGCGCCGACTGGCTGACGTCGGTGGCCAAGGTGGTGACGGCGTTCGGTTCCAGCGCGGTGCTGATCCCGTTGACGGTGATCGTCGCCGGGGTTCTTGTCTGGCGGGGGCGCTGGCCGGAGTTCGGCGTGCTGATCGGCGGGGTCGTGATCATGCTGATCGCCGTCCCGGTGCTCAAGGAGATCGTCGACCGTCCGCGCCCGGTGGGGATGGCGCTCGTGTCGGCGCCGGATGCGAGTTACCCGAGCGGGCACGCGGCCCACTCGGTCTTCTACACGTGGCTGGCGCTGACCGTGACGCTGCGGGTGAGGCCGGGCTGGCAGTACGGATCGGCGCTTCTGATCAGCGGGTTTGCGCTCACCGTGGCGATCGGGTTGTCGCGCGTGTACCTGGGCGTCCACTACCTCAGCGACGTCAGCGGCGGCTGGGCGCTGGGGGCGTCCGCGTTCACAATTTGCGCCGCGGTGGCGATGGTCGGCGACGCACATTCGGCAGAATCAGACCGAGCTTGATGCCGATCGTCGCGAAGATCGGAACCGAGTACTACCTCTTCGGCGGTGCCGGGCTTGTCAGCCTGGTCGCTTTCACGGCCCTGATTCTGGTGCCGGCGGTGGCTTCGTTCGGTCGAACATGGGAGAAGGCAACGGCGATCTTCGTCTCGGTCTTCGTGCTCGTAGCCCTGCTGGCGATTGGCGTGGCGATGGGGATAGCCATCGTCTACTACTGGGACAACATCACGAAACTCTTCTGAGGGGCGATTGGCGGCGCAGGGCTGCGTCATCGGTCGCTCGCGTCCATAGGACGCCACGCTCCCTGCTTCCTTGCCCTGCTTGCCACTCGCTCGTCAGAACAACTTCGTGGGGTCTGTGGTTGGGTCGGACCTAGAATTCGCCGGTGGCTCCCGAGTCGACTACGCGGTCCAGCGCGCCGGATGAGGATGCGCTTGAGGCGCTTTCCGAGGCGATTGAGTCCGGTGCCGGCCTGCCCGCGGTCGCGCGGGCGGCGGCGGCGGCGCTTGGGGCGAGCGTCGCGCTGATCGATCGGTCGAGCGCGGTGCTTGCCGTCGCGGCGACTTCGTCGGCGGAGGAGAGCAAGCTGCTCACCGGCGAGGGCGACGTCGACACGCTCGAGCTGCGCGTGGCTGACGCGGTCGTGGGCGAGCTGCGCTACCGGCGCCGGGACGGGCGATCCGTCGCCGTTGCTGATGCGGATGGTCTCGACGATGCTCGCGCTCGAGCTCGAGCGCTCGCGGGCGCCGGAGTGGGCGAGCGACGAGGCCGCGGGTGAGTTCGTCGCGCGCGACGTTCGAGCGCAAGGTGACCGACCGCGGCGACATCGTCGCCCGCGCGGCCGAGCTGGGAGCGAGCGTGGAGGCGGGCGCGGGCGCGATCTTCGCGCGCGCTGCGCCGCGAGCCGCGCAGACGGGCGACTGGCGCGCACGGGTGCTGGTGGTCGCGCTGCGCGCGCTGCGCGGCGCGAGCAGCGGCACGATCGCCGAGCTGGTCGAGATCGGCGACCGCGCCGAGGTGCGCGCGATCGTGCCGGTCGCCGAGCCGGCGCTGCTCGAGCGCGCGATCGGCGGCCTGCAGCGCGAGCTGGCGGCGTCGCTGTCCGGGTTTTCACGTGACGCTCGCGCGCAGTCGCTGGGTCGGCCGACCCGGCCGACCTCTACCGCTGCGGCCGCGAGGCGCTGCTCGCCGCCAACGTCGCCGAGGCGGACGGGCTCGAGCTGCTCGCGTTCGAGGACACCGGCTCCTACCGGCTGCTGCTGCCCGCGATGAGCGAGGACCCGGGCGAGCTGCAGCGCTTCTACGACGAGACGATCGCGCCGCTGTCGGCCTACGACGACCAGTACGAGACCGACCTCGTGACGACGATCGAGGCGTATCTGGAGAACGACGGCAACGTCACCCCGACCGCCGACCAGCTCTTCACCCATCGCCACACGGTCCGCTACCGCCTCGAGCGCGTGAAGGAGCTCTGCGGCCACGACATCACCTCGACCGAGGGCCGCGAGAAGCTCGGCCTCGGGCTCAAGGCGATGCGCGTCCTCGGCATCGCCCCGCCCCGCGGCCCGGCCCTCGAGCCCGGCACCGAGGCCGGCCGGGCGAAGGTGCGCGCGCAAGAGCGAGGAGTAGGCGAGGCCGAAGTAGCGTCAGGGACTCGAATTGGGGAGTGGCCTAATTGGCAAGGCGTCCGGCTTTTGGTGCCGGGATATCCAGGTTCGAGTCCTGGCTCCCCAGTGGATTTCTATCCGGCGTGGATGCGAACATGTGTTCGTGCCGGCGGGAACCGCGAGAGTCGAGCTCGCTACGTGGAGCTCACTGAGGCCGTCGTGGCGGACTCGAGGTCCGCTGGCGCAGGCGGTCGCTGGGATTGCGCCATCGGCTAGAGAAGGAGCTCTCGGCGGCGGTCGGCGATTCCAGGTCGTGGGCCGAAACGCTCCGGCGCCTCGGATACTGCCCGACCGGCGGTAATTCGACGACGTTGAAGAAGCGGGTTGCCGAGTTTGGGATCTCGACGGCGCATTTCGACCCCTACGCGGCCGCCCGTAACAGGACAATCGGGCAGCGCATCCCGCTTGAGGAGATCTTGGTTGAAGGATCGTCCTATAACCGGCCAGCCTCAAGCGTCGGCTCTACGAAGTCGGCCTGAAGCGTCCGCAATGCGAGCTCTGCGGGCAGGGGGAGGAGTGGCAGGGACGGCGGATTACCTTGATCATCGACCACGTCAATGGTGTGCGCGACGACAATCGGATCGAGAATCTCCGGATCGTCTGCCCTAACTGCGCGGCAAGTCTCGATACGCACTGCGGCCGGAAGAATCGGATCGAGATTGAGCCTCGAGCATGTTGCCGCGTGCGAGTCCGAGTTCGTCCCGAGGTACCCAAAGCAGCACTACTGCTCCGCCTACTGCGGGCGGCGGCAAGCGGCCGGCTTGAGAGGTCGCACCACCGTTGCCGCTCCGCAAGGTCATGCGACCACCGCAAGCCGAGCTGATGCGCGAAGTGCAGCAGAACGGGTACGCGGCAACCGGGCGCAAGTACGGCGTCTCGGACAACGCGATCCGCAAATGGATTCGCCAGTACGAGCGGGAACGGGCCGTCGCGGAGGGCCGCGACCCCGAGGTGATTCAGATCCCCACCCGGACCTGGCCCAACCGCGGGCCCGCCGCGAGGCCGCGTGATTCCGACCGCCACGGCCGCCGCCCGCGATCCGCGCCCGTCGCGCCTCTACGATTCGACCGGCGTGAGCGGGCCCACCGTCCTGATCATGGCCGCGGGCGAGGGCACGCGCATGCACTCCTCGCTGCCGAAGGTGCTGCATCCGGTCTGCGGGCGGACGATGGTCGCCTGGCCGGTGCTCGCCGCGCGCGAGGCCGGCGCTGAGCGCGTGGTCGTCATCGTCTCGCCCGACCGCGACCTCACGCCCGGGCCTGCCCGAGGGCACCGAGACCGTGGTCCAGCACGAGCCCGACGGCACGGGCGGCGCGGTGCGCGCCGCGCATGACGTCGTCCGCGACTCCGACACCGTCGTCGTCCTCTCCGGCGATCACCCGCTGATCAACGCCGAGATCGTCGCGGCGCTGCTCGAGACGCACCGCGCGGCGAAGGCCGGCGCGACGGTGATGACCGTCGAGCTCGACGACCCCGGCGCCTACGGGCGCATCGTCCGCGACGACGACGGCGACATCGAGCGCATCGTCGAGACCAAGGACCCGGCAGGCGTCGATCCCGAGATCCTCGCGATCGGCGAGATCAACACCGGCACCTACGCCTTTGCCGCCGAGCCGCTCGTGGAAGCGCTCGACCACCTTCGAACGCCGACAACTCCGCCGGCGAGTACTACCTCGGCGACGTGCTGCCGCTGCTGCGCGACCGACGGCCACCGCGTCGTCGCCCACGTCGCCACCGACCCGAACGTCAACCTCGGCGTCAACAACCGCGCCGACCTCGCGCCGTCACCGCCGAGGCGCGCCGGCAGATCATCGAGCGCCACATGCTCGCCGGCGTCACGATCATCGACCCCGCCTCGCACCTGGATCGACGCCGAGGTCGAGATCGCCGCCGACGCGACGATCGAGCCGGGCACCGTCCTGCGCGGCGCGCACCTCGATCGGCGCCGACTCGATCATCGGGCCGCACTCGACGCTGATCGACACGACCGTCGGCGAGCAGTCGCGCGTGATCCAGCTCCTACCTGCACGGCGCCGACGGTCGGCAACTCGCCATCGGTCGGCCCCTTCGCCTACCTGCGCCCGGCGCCGAGCTCGACCAGGGCGCCAAGGCCGGCACCTTCGTCGAGATCAAGAACTCCACCGTCGGCGACGAGGCGAAGGTCCCGCACCTCGTCGTACGTCGGCGACGCGGAGGTCGGCGCCGGCGCCAACGTCGGCGCCGGCACGATCACCGCCAACTACGACGGCGCGACAAGCACCGGACGAAGATCGGGGAAGGTGCGCGGATCGGCGTCAACAACTCGCTGGTCGCTCCGGTGACGTCGGCGACGACGCTTACACTGGCGCCGGCGCGGTCATCCGAGAGGACGTCCCGGACGGGGCTCTCGGGGTCTCGACCAACGAGCAGCGAAATATCGAGGGTTACGCAGAGCGAAAGAAGCCGAAGGCGAGCGATGCCGGGGGAGCCGAGGAGTGAGCATCCTCGAGGACGAGCTCCAGCCCGTGCCGATGCTGAGCTCGATCCCGGCACGACTACACGAAGCGCCTGATGGTCTTCGGCGGCCGCGCCTCGATGGAGCTCGCCGCGAAGCATCGCCGGCCAGGCTCGACCTCGACCTCGGCCAGGTCGACCTGCGCACGTTCGCCGACGGCGAGGTCTACTGCCGCTACAAGGAGTCGATCCGCGGCGCCGACGTCTTCCTCGTCCAGTCGACGGCCGCCAACGCGGCCCAGGGCATGACGCCCAACGACTCGCTGATGGAGCTGCTGGCGATGATCGACGCCGCCAAGGGCGCGTCGGCCCACCGGATCATCGCCGTCATGCCCTGGTACGGCTACTCGCGCCAGGACAAGAAGTCCGCGCCACGCGAGCCGATCTCCGCCCGCGTCGTCGCCCAGTGCCTCGAGGCCGTCGGCGTCGATCGCGTCCTGACGATGGACCTGCACTCCGGGCAGGTCCAGGGCTTCTTCTCGAAGCCGGTCGACCACATGACGGCGATGCCGATGCTGACCCAGTACTTCATCGACCAGGCCTGGGACGACGAGCTCGTGATCGTCTCGCCGGATGCCGGGCCGCGTGAAGGTCGCGCGCAACTTCGCCCGCAAGGTCGGCGTCCATTGGGCGGTGATGGAGAAGGAGCGCCCCGCGCACAACGTCGCGACCAGACCGGCTACGTCGTCGGCGACGTGGAGGGCAAGACCGCGGTGCTCGTCGACGACATGATCGACACCGCCGGCACGCTCTGCCTCCGCGGCGAAGACCGTGCTCGACGAGGGCGCGGCGAGGGTGATCGCCTGCGCGACCCACGGCGTCTTCTCCGGCCCGGCCTTCGAGCGCCTCGCCTACGAGAACTCCCAGATCGAGCGCATCGTCGTCACCGACACGATCCCGCTGCGCCCCGGCGCTCCCGGACAACATCTACGCCGCTCTCGGCGGCGCAGACCCTCGCCGACTCGATTCGCCGCATCTTCGCCGACGACTCGGTCTCGGAGATCTTCGCGGGCGAGAACCAGCTCTTCTAACCGCCGGGGTCCGGATCGGAGACGTGCCAGGGCTCGTCCTCGAGCTCGAGGAGGACGGTGCGCGGCTGCGGCCGGCGCGTCGGCGAGCTTGTAGCGGGCCTCGACGCGAGCGCGGGTGCCGCTGATGCTGACCAGCCGACGTCGATCGACGAGTCCTTGAACGCCGGGGCGAGCACGTCCAGGATCTGGGTGCACGACAGGGACTCGTCCGTCTGCAGCCGCTGCGCGGTGGTCACCTCAGCTGCTTGCGCGCGTCGGCGGTCAGCAGGCCGCAGAACGTCTTCGAGTCGCCCTGCGCGGCAGCGTCGAAGAAGTCCTCGACGACGCCCTCGACACGCTCCTCCTGGTCGGCGGGTCTGAGAACGGGCCCGACGTCCTTGATCGCGAGTACGGCGACGGCGATCCGCCGCGATCAGCAGCAGCGGCGGCGATCCGACGGCGAAGGACGTCGCTCATCGCGCCAAACCTAGCCGGGTCGCGAGGAGACGTCGCTACCGTCGCCCTTGTTCTGCGGATCGGCCACAAGGGCGCCGACGCGATCGCGCCCGGCAACACGCTCGAGAGCTTCGCCGCCGCGGTCGAGGCCGGCGTCGACGCGATCGAGTTCGACGTCCTGCGCCCGCGCTCGGACTTCGACCGAGCGCCGACGACTGGCGCGACGCGCCCGCGCGGGCCCGGCACCGTCGACCAAGCCGCTGCTGATCGCCCACGACTGGGGCGACGCCGCTCGGCGCGAACCGCTGACCCTTGCGAGCAGGGCCTCGACGCGCTCACCCGGCCGCCGCTCGACCGGCTTCGCTTCGACCTCGACCTCAAGGTCGGCGGCCGCGAGGACGAGGTCGTCGCCGCCGCTGCGCGAGCGCGGGCTGACCGAGCGGGCGATGACCTCGACGATGGAGGTGCGCAGCGTCGCCTACCTGCGCGACCACGCCCCGCGACTCGACGCGCGGCTGGACGCTGCCGAAGGTCAGCCGCGACTGGTCGCGCGGCCAGCGCTGCTGCGCCCCGATCTACCTCGCCGGCGCCGCGTTCCTGCGCGCCCGCCTGCCGGCGATCGTCCGCCGCCGCGCGCCGCAGCTGGGCGCCTGGGCGATCTGGGTCTACCACCCGCTGATCACCGCGCCGCTGATCGACGCGGCGCACGCCGTCGGCGTGCAGGTGATCGCCTGGACGGTCGACGACCCGGCCCGGATCGCCGCGGCTGATCGACCTCGGCGTCGACGGGATCTGCACGAACGACCCGCGGCTGCTGCCGCGGCCGGCTCGCCTAGCTCTTGACGCTTGACCGCCGACTCCAGGTCCTCGGCGGTGAAGCCCGGCGTGATCTCGCCGCCGGAGGCGAAGCGGTAGAGCGCGACGCCGAACACGCCCTTCAGCGCCTGAACGATCAACCCGGCGACGACGAGGATGACGACCCCGACCAGCGCGATCAGCGCGCCGGCGGCGATCCCGGCACCACCGTCGTCACGTCGTCCACAGTAGACGCCGCCGGCGATCAGCGCGATCGCCCGGCAGGGATGACCCCGAGGAGCCAGACGATGCCGCCGATCGCGACGTTGCCGGTCACCTGGCCCTGCCAGCGCTCCTTGAACAGCGTCGCCGAGCGCTTCAGCGTCCCCACGGGCCGGTGCCCTCGAAGGTGATGACCGGGACCGCGAGGAACGTGATCAGCGACCAGGCGGCGCCGATCAGCGATGCCGATGATCGCCTCGCCGATGCTGCCGCTCTGCTGGATCAGCGAGATGACCGTCCCGACGAGCGCCGCGAGGGCGGCCCAGCCGGCGATCGCGCCGATGTGCGTCGCGCGCAACCGCGAAGCCGTCGGCGATCGTCGCGGGCTGGCCCTTGAAGATCAGGTCGGCCGTCAGGCGGCCAGCGCGACGCCGAAGTAGATCGGACACGAACGACGAGCCGTAGAGCCCGAGCGCGACGAGCAGCGCCGCCGATCGACGCGCTGGCCGTCGTCGATCAGATAGACGCCAGGGCCGACGAGCACGATCACGAGCGCGATCGCCAGCAGCGCTCCGTAGATCGGAAAGCGCATGCAGCTCGCGGTGCGACCTGCAGCACCGCCCAGCTCTTCTTCGTCAGCTCCCATCCCTGTCGCCATCTGCTCATCTGCACTCCCTCGTAAATTTCGTTTACGAATCGTCCATCGGCAGGTCCATTCGCCGTCCTGCACCGAAACAGGTTCGGCGGATGGCCGCAAGTACCAGCAGAACTTCGCCGGGGACCAACGATGGCCCTCTTCGCGATGGGCCTCGGCGTCCTCGTCATCGCCAACGACTTCACCGCGCTCAACGTCGCCCTGCCCGCGATCGAGCAGGACTTCGACGTCGACGTCGGCACCGTCCAGTGGACGGTCAATGCCTACGCGCTCACCTTCGGGATGGTCCTCGTCACGGGCGGCCGCCTCGCCGACATGTTCGGCCGCAGGCGCATCTTCTTCATCGGCACGGCGATCTTCGCCCTCTTCTCGCTGCTCGGCGGCCTGGCGCAGAACGCCGATCAGCTGATCGCGATGCGCGTCGGCATGGGCGTCGGGCGGCGGGCTCATGTGGCCGGCGATCCTCGGCATGACCTTCGCCGCCGTCCCGCCCGCGCGCGCCGCCTTCGCTGGTGGCCTGGTCCTGGGTGTCGCCGGCCTCGGCAACGCGATCGGCCCGCTGATCGGCGGCGTGCTCACCGACGCGATCAGCTGGCGCGCGATCTTCTTCCTCAACCTGCCGATCGCCGCCTTCGCCGCCGCCGTGACCGCGGCGAAGATCCACCAGCCGGCGCCCGACGACGCCGAGCGTGCGCGCATCGACTACGCGCGGCATCGTCTCCCTCTCGCTGGGGCTCGTGCTCCTCCTGCTGGCGCTCGACCAATCCGCCGACTGGGGCTGGGGCGATCCGCGTGTGCTGGCGATGCTGGGCGCGGCGATCGGCTCGCTGGTCGCCTTTGCGCTGATCGAGACGCCGGGTCGGCACCGCGGCCCTCGTCCCGCCGGACGTGATCGCCAACCGCGGCTTCCGGTCGCGCGTGCCTGACGATCCTCTTCCTCTCGGCGGTCTTCTTCACCGCGATCCTCTACGTCCCGCAGCTGATGGAGAAGATCCTCGGCTACAGCGCGCTCGAGGCGGGAGTGGCGATGCTGCCGATGCTCGGCACCTTCGGCGCCGTCGCCTTCCTCTCCGAGCGGATCAGCGCCCGGGCCGGGACGCGCCAGGTGATCCTCGCCGGCACCGCGCTGCTCGCGGCCGGGCCGCTTGTTGCTCGCCTTCTTCGACGCCGACTCCGGCTACGCGCGCGCTCGTCCCCGGCCTGATCGCGATCGGTATCGGCGCCGGGCCTCTTCTACCCGACGATCACCACCGCCGCCGTGGGGATGCTCGACGCCGTCGCGCTCGAGCCTGGCCGGCGGCATCGCCTACATGTTCCAGGTCGCCGGCGGCGCCGTCGGGCTTGGCCTGGCGACGACCCTGTTCACGATCCGCTCCGAGGACCGAGTCGGCGTCGGACATCCACGCGCTCGGGCTCAACCCGAGCGGCCACGACGTGGCCGTCATCCACGGCGTCCTCGCCGGCACCGACTCCGGCAAGCAGGCGTTCGCGGACTTCGGCTCGTCCGGTCGCCGACAAGGTGCTGGACGTGGTCAAGGAGTCGTTCGTCTCCGGCGCCCAGTTCAGCTTCCGCGTCGTGGCGGCGATCGCCCTGGTCGGGCTGGCGACGGCGGCACTGGGCGTCAGGCCCGCGGAGCCGAGCGGCTAGCGGGAGCTGAGGTTGACCACCACCCGTCGCGCCAATAGGGTCGGTGGCGAGGACCGTGGCAAATACGCTGAATCGCAGGGCAAGGCGGCGCCGGGCGCTGGGCTTCGCCACGGCGGCGCTCGCGGCGGGCGTGCTCGCGGCGCCGGCCGGCGCCGCGACAATCGGCGTCACGACACAGGACGACCTCTTTGCGCCGACGGGCGGTGCCTGCTCGCTGCGCGAGGCGATCCAGGCGGCCAACACCGACGCCGCGTTCGGCGGGTGCGGGGCGGGATCGGGCGCAGACACGGTCGATATCCCCGCGGGGGTGTACGCGTTCACCCGCCCCGGCATCGACGACACGAATTTCTCCGGGGACCTTGATGTATCGGCCGACCTGACAATCGCCGGGGCGGGCGCGAGCGCCACGACGATCGACGCCAAGGGGATCGACCGCGTGCTCGAGGTCAGGCCCGGGAGGGTTGTGACGATCAGCGGCGTGACCATCACGGGCGGCCATGCGCCCAACGGGGGGAACGGCGCGAACCGGTCGGGTACGACCGGCGCGAACGCGACTGGCGCCGATGGCAATCCGGGTGCGCCTGGGGGCGGGATCTTCAACAACTCCGGTTCGCTGACGGTCGTCGACAGCGTGATCTCTGGCAACACCGCAGGGGCCGGGGGCCGCGGTGGTGACGCGAGCGGTGGTAATGGGGCGAACCCGGGCGGCGATGCCGGCACAGGTTCCGGCGGGCTCGGCGGCACCGGCGGCGCCGGTGGCGGGATCTTCACCAGCGGCGTCCTCACCGTGGCCCGCGTCACCGTGACCGCAAACACTGCGGGTGCGGGCGGGCGGGGCGGTAATGGCATCGGCGGCATCGGCGGCCCGTCACCTAGCGGCAACGGTGGCAAGGGCGGATTCGGCTTCTCCGCGATCGGTGGCACCGGCGGCAACGGCGGGGGCATCGCTGAGGGTTCCGGCGGCTCACTCAGCGTCGACGAGAGCACGATTACCGGTAACGCGGCGGGCGCCGGCGCGCCGACCGGCACCGCGCAGGGCGGAACCGGCGGGGGCACCGGCGGAAGCTCGGCCCACGGCGGGCTCGGCGGATCTGGCTCCGTGGCGATCGGCGGGCTTGGCGGCTCCGGCGGTGGCATTTCGTCGGTCGACCCGGCCGTCATCAGCCGCAGCCTGATCGCCGGAAACACCTCGGGTGATGGGGGGGGCATGGGGGCGGCTACCGGCGGTGACGGAGGCGTCACCACCCAGCCAGGCGCCGTCTCCGGTAACGGCGGGTCCGGGGAGTCGGCTATCGCGGGCAACGGCGGCGACGGCGGCGGTCTGTTCGTCCCGTCCGGTTCGGTCGTGAGCGTCACGCTGGACGGAAATCGAACTGGTAGCGGGGGTGTCGCTGCGCCAGCGGTTGGTGGCGCGGGCGGCGCCGCCGTCGCTGGCACGTCGGGTAACGGCGGAGACGCGTTCGGAGCGATAGGGGGCAGCGGTGGCCATGGCAGCGCCATCAGCACGTTTGATGTGACCCCGTTGACGGTTAACCACGCGACGATCAGCTCGAACCAGCTCGGCGCCGGCGCGGCTGCTGGCCCCGCTGTCGGCGGCCCTGCCGGTAATAGCGGCGCGATCATGGGCTCCGCCGGTTCCGCCACCCTCCAGTTCGCCGGGTCGGCCGGCGTGGGCGCGGCCACGGCCAACGGCAGCGGGGCCAACGCCCTGACCGTCGCGAACAGCCTCATCGCATCCAACGCGACCCCCGGCTGCTTCGGACCGGTCACCGACGGCGGGCACAACATCTCGCTCGCCGATGCGACCTGCCCGGGCACTAACACCGATCCGCTGCTCGGCGCACTCGCCGACAACGGCGGGCCCAGCCAGACGCGCGCGTTGGGTATCGGCAGTCCGGCGATTGACCTTGTCCCGGCGGATGCCGGGTGCCCCGCCACCGATCAACGCGGCGCCAACCGTCCGCAGGGCGCGGGTTGCGACGCGGGCGCCTACGAGGTTGCGCCGCCCACTGTGGAGACGGGCGGCACCTCCGCGCTCGCCACGACAACCGCGACCCTGACCGGCTCGGTCAACCCGAACGCCCGGCCAACGACCTTCCACTTCGAGTTCGGGCCGACGACCGCCTACGGGTCGAGCGCGCCCGTCAACACCACGGGCAGCGGAGTCGAGTCCGTGGGCGTGGACTCATCGATCAGCGCCCTGACACCGGGCACCACGATCCACTATCGCCTCGTTGCCACGAACGCCGATGGAACGACGGTCGGGTCCGACCAGACGCTTACTACTCCGGCATTCGGGGTCGGCATCGAGACCACGAAGACCAAGGTCAACGCCGCCCGTCAGGCGCCAGTGACGCTGAGCTGCCCAGCCGAGACACTGATTTTCTGCGGCGGCGACCTCTCGCTCACGGCAAGGGTGAAGATCAAGCACCACCATCACCACCACCGGGCGGCAAAGACGAAGCTCATCACCGCGGGCACTGCGTCGTTTCAGATCGGTGCGAGCGCCGCTGACGAGGTCCTCATCGGGATCACGAGGAAGGCGGCAAAGTTGATCGACGACGCGGGCCGGAAGGGATTGCAGGTGACCGCAACCGCGAATGCCGCCGACGCGGCAAGCAACGCTGCAACAACGACGGCGCTGCTAACGGTCAAGCACGGGAAGCGCAAGCGACACTAGGCGTCAGAGCCGCTTAGCCGGGCGGCCAGCGGGATCTGCTTGATCCCGCGGGTCTTGAAGTACTCCCACTCCTGGCGGCCCAGCTCGGTCTCCGGCTCGTCGTCGTAGACCCACTCGCGCATGATCCGGTGCCAGTTGCGCTTCGCGCCGAGCTGGGCGAGGACGGCGATCACGCCGATCTCCATCCGCCGGCCCATCAGCTCGTCCGCGGGAATGTTCTCGCGGCGCATCACCTGGAAGTACTCCGAGCGCGGGTCGGACGCCGACTCGATGATCTTCATCACCCGCCGCGGCGAGACCTTGTACTCGCGGTCCTCCATGTACCAGCCGCCGACCAGCATCACGTGGTCCATCAGCTTCTCGGCGTCGAGCTTGGTCGGCTTGCGGACGAAGCCGAGGTCGTGCAGGCGCTGGCGCAGCGCCTCGGGGTCCTTGCGGATCGCGGCGTCGAGCGCGACCTGTTCGAGCTCGATCTGCTCGATGTCGAGCTTCTTCGTCATCCCGAAGTCGAGGAAGGCGACGCGCCCGTCCTCCATCAGCAGGTAGTTGCCGGGGTGAGAGTCGGCGTTGAAGTGCTGCAGGTGGTAGATCGAGCCGAAGCAGAAGCGGAAGACGATCTCGCCGAAGCGGCTGCGCTGCTCGTCGTCGAGCTCCTTGACGCCGCTCGAACGCCGACCCCTCGACGAACTCGGTCACCAGCACCCGCCGGCGCGAGAGCCGGGTGATCACGTCGGGAACGTAGATGAACGGGTGGCCGCGGTAGGCGCGCGAGAACGTGCGCTGGTTCTGCGCCTCGTACTCGTAGTCGAGCTCCTCGAGCACCCGCTCGCGCAGCTCCTCGGCGACCGACTTGGCGTCGAGTCCGGGGGCGATGGCCTTCGCCAGGCGCACGAGCACCGCCGGCGTTTCGCATGTCCGCCTCCAGCGCCTCGGCCACGCCCGGGTACTGGATCTTCACCGCGACGTCGCGCCCGTCGAGCAGCTTCGCGCGGTGCACCTGGCCGATCGAGGCCGCCGCGAATGCCTCGGGCTCGAACTCGGCGAAGTGCTCGTGGACCGGTTCGCCGTACTCCTCCTCGATCACCTTCGAGACCCGCTCCCACGGCATCGGCGGCGCCGAGGTGCGCAGCTTCGCGAGCTCGCGTCTGGTAGATCTCGGCGTACTCGGGCGGCAGGAACTCGGTGTCGATGAACGAGGCGAGCTGGCCGATCTTCATCGCCGCGCCCTTCATCTCGCCGAGCGTGCGGACCATCTTCAGCGCCGTCTCGAGATGGCGCGCCTCGAGCCGCTCGGCGGCGTCCTCCTTCGAGCGCGCGACCGCGGCCGCTCGCGTTCCCGGCGTAGCGGGCGGCCTGGCCGCCCACGCGCCGTGCCCAGCTTCGCCGACCGCCGCGCTCGCCCCTTCGGGATCTTGTTGTCGTCGGCCACAAGCGCAGCGTACCCGACGGGCCGGTTCGGGAGCCGGCGTACTCCAGGAGGAGTGGGACAACGGTGTTGTGCGGAGCGACGCGGCAGGACTGTCGCCGCCATCGTCGCCGGTGGCGCTCGCGGCTGCTGCGGGCGCGGCAGCTCGCGGACTGCGAGCGCCGGACCCGGCGCTCGCGACTACGCGACCGGGCTACGCGCTCGGCTCGCAGGCCTACGAGTACGGGATCCCGCTGCTCGACACCGACCGGATCTTCCGCACGTCCACCAGCGTCAGCCGTGCCGACACGCAAGGGCCACGCCCCGGTCAACCGCTTCAGCCACGCCCGCAAGCTCGCCGACCCGACGGCCCGCGATGTCGTCGCCCCGAACCACGACACGCTCTACTCGATCGCCTGGCTCGACCTCTCGCGCGAGCCCGCAGATCCTCCACGTGCCGCGAAGATGCACCGCTTCTACGCGTTCGAGCTGGTCTCGCCGTGGACCGAGAACTTCACGAACATCAGCACCGCCGACCGGCAACGCAGAAGGGCGGCGACTTCGCGATCGTCGGCCCCGACTTCGACGGCAAGCTGCCGAAGGGCGTCAAGCAGGTCCGCTCGCCCTATGACCGCGTCTGGATGATCGGCCGCACCTACATCAAGGACGCCGCGCGACACCAAGCGCGTCAACCGCATCCAGGATTCCTACGGGCTGCTCCCGCTCTCGAAGTACGGCACGGACTACGTGCCGCGGCGATCACGGCCGAACGACACCACCGTCGACACGGCGACGATCCCCGGGCCTCGGGGCCGGGCGACGATCCGCTCGACTTCTACAGCGGCCCTCGGCGAGCTGATGAAGCGCGTTCCCGCCGCCTGCCGCCGACCAGCCGCTGCTCGACCAGCTGCGCGGCGATCGGTGTCGGCACCGGGCTCGACCCGGCCACCAACAGCCGCCGCCCAGCGCCGACACGCTGCGCGGCATGCGCGAC
The DNA here is from genome assembly GCA_963796815.1 of uncultured Solirubrobacterales bacterium. GTDB lineage: Bacteria > Actinomycetota > Thermoleophilia > Solirubrobacterales > 70-9 > WHSW01. The sequence goes on along the minus strand of CAWCNF010000004.1, from coordinate 116,363 downwards.
GCCGTCACCCAGGGGCCGGCGAACATCCAGGCGAAGCTCGTCGCCGCGCTACGTCGCCGCAGTTCGGCGACGCACAACGGCTACCTGCTCGGCGACATCGGCCATTACGGCACCGACTACGAGCTGCGGGCGATCACCGACAAGGTCGGTGTCGGCGCGCTGAAGCCCAAGGTCGCGATCTACGCGCTTCACCCAGACCGATCGCAACCTCGGACCGCTCAGCCGGCGATGCGCGCTACGTCCTGCACCTGCCGGCCGACCAGCTGCCGGTGCCGGCGCAGGCGTTCTGGTCGATGACGCTCTACGACGCGAACGTCTTCTTGTTCCCCAACCCGTTCCACCGCTACCTGATCAACGACCGCACCGACCTGCACTACAACGCCGACGGCTCGCTCGACCTCTACATCCAGGCGAGCCAGCCCTCCGACCCCAAGCAGGCGCAGAACTGGCTGCCGTCGCCCCCGGGCGCGGCCTTCAGGATCATCTGGCGCCTCTACCAGCCGGGCAAGGCGCGGGCCGGGATCCTCGACGGCACGCGGCTGGCAGCCGCCCGGCGATCATGCCGTGCGACGGCGACGCGGCGTCGCGGGCGACGGCACGCCTGCGCGTCGTGAGCGCGTAGCCGCGGCGCGTTTCTCTATCCTCAGCCGCCGCATGGCCTACCGATCGAGCGACCCTCAAGGCGCAGCCGCGAACCGAGTTCGGCTCGCGCGACGAGCCGGCGCCTGCGCCGCGAGGGCATGGTGCCCGGCGTCGTCTACGGCGGGGGCGACGAGGCGCGCGCGTTTCAGGCGGGCGAGCGCGACATCCGCAACGTCCTCGTCCACGGTGGCGCCCTGATCGACGTCGATATCGAGGGCGCCGGCGCGGTCCCGGTGGTGATCAAGGAGCAGCAGCGCCATCCGGTGCGCGGCAATCTGCGTTCACCTCGACCTCCAGGAGGTCAAGCTCGACGTCAAGATCGAGGCGGACGTCTCGATCGAGCTGGTCGGCACCGAGGACGCTCCCGGCGTCAAGGAGGGCGGCGTCCTCGAGCACGTCACCCACGAGATCACGATCTCGGCGCTGCCGACCGCGATCCCCGAGTCGATCCCCGCCGACGTCTCCGGCATGGTCATCGGCGACACGCTTCAGCTCAGCGCGCTGGTCGCGCCTGAGGGCGTCGAGTTCGTCGCTCGGCGAGGACCAGAGCGCCGACGAGATCACGATCGCCACCCTCTCGCCGCCGCGCGTCGAGGAGGTCGAGCCCGAGCTCGAGGAAGAGACCGAGCTCGTCGGCGAGGAGGGCGAGGCCGCCGAGGGCGAGGAGGGCGCCGCCGAAGGTGGCGAGGACGCGGGCGACTCCGGAGGCGACGACTCCGGCGGCGATTCCGGCGACTCCGAGGAGTAGGCCCTGCGCCTCTTCGGCCGGCGTTCGCGTCCTGCCGGAGACCGGGATATCCCCGCAGGCGAAGCCGAGGAGATGGCCCGGATCGTTCTTGATCGTCGGCCTCGGCAATCCCGGGCTCGAAGTACGCGGCGACGCGCCACAACGTCGGCTTCGAGGTTGCGGCCGAGCTCTCGCGCCGCTGGGAGCTGCCGAAGGCCAAGGCGAAGTACCGCGGCCTGATCACCGAGGGCCGCGTCCGGGCACGGCGGCCCGCGCGTCGCCATTCTGCTTGCCGCAGACCTACATGAACGAGTCCGGCGACTCGGCCGGACCGGCGCGCGGCGAGCTGCGCGTGCCGCTCGAGGAGGTCGTCGTCGTCCACGACGAGATCGACCTGCCCTTCGGCGAGATCCGAGCCAAGCTCGGCGGCGGTGTCGCCGGCCACAACGGCCTCAAGAGCCTCAAGCGGGGCCTCGGCAGCACCGACTTCTGGCGGGTGCGCGGTCGGGCGTCGGCCGGCCCGACTCGAGCGATCCCGGAGATCGTCTCGGCCTACGTGCTCGGGCGCTTCAGCGAGCCCGCCGAGCAGGTTCGCGAGCTGATCGACGATGCCGCGCGCGCGACCGAGCGCCTCGTCGAGCAGATCGCCGAAGAGGAGTCCGATCCGATCGGCGAGGTCTTCGGGTGAGCCTCGTCAACTACGACGTCGCCGACGCGGTCGCGCTGATCCAGCTCGACCGCCCGGAGGCGCGCAACGCGATCAACACGGCGATGCTCGAGGCGATCCTCGGCCACCTCGAGCGCGCCGCGCACCGGACGACGAGGTCCGCGCCCTCGTCATCTCCTCGTCCGACCACATGGGCCTCTCCGCGGGCGCCGACGTCCGCGAGCAGCTCGACGCCGAGGGCCAGGTCCGCCGGATGGAGCTCTTCGCGCAGCTCTACGACGAGCTCACCGGCTTTCCGAAGCCGACCGTCGCCGCCTGCCACGGCGCCTGCGTCGGCGGTGGCGCCGAGATCGCCGTCGCCTGCGACCTGCGCGTCGGCGGTCTCAACCTGCGTCTGCGCTTCCCCGGCGCCGCGCTCGGCGTCCCGGTCGGCCCGGCGCGGCTGGTCACCCTCTGCGGGCTCTCGGTCGCCAAGTACGCGCTGCTGACCTCGAAGGAGATCGACGCCGAGATGGCCTACCGCTGGGGCCTGATCCACAAGCTCGTTCCCGGCGCCGCGCACCGAGGAGGCGGCGCTCAAGCTCGCGATCGACGTCGCCGCCCACCCGCCCGAGGCCGTCGCGCGCATCAAGGCGATGCTCCACGAGTGGGACCGCGTCGAGGACCGCTCTCGCACCGAGGGCGAGGGCCAGGTCGAGTGGGCCCGCACCGGCCCCGGCCTGCCGTACCGCGAGTAGCCGTCGCTAACGGACGCGGACCCGTACCTGCTTGGAGTGCGCTCCGGTGAATCCCTCGACGGGCTTGGAGTGCGCGCGGATCGTCGTCGTCTCGCGCAGGCGCAGGCGCGTGGTGAACTTGCACCTGCGCCCGGTGACGATTCCTGAAGCCAGCGGGTGCCACACCTTTGCGCGCTTCTTGCGTTCGATCGCGACGCGCTGCCAGCTCGACTCGGGGCACGGGGTCATCCGCACGGTGGCGCGCTCGGATGGATCGACCTTCAACCTCACGTCGCGCTTGCGCGCCTTCACGCGATGGTCCGGCCCGAATTGCTGCCAGGTGGCGGCGAGCGGCTGCTGGCCGACGCCCGGCTTCGACCAGTCGCAGACGCCGTCGGGGTAGATCGCCGCGAGGCGTGCCTGCTGGGTGGCGTTCATCGCCGGGTACTCGCTCGGGTCGATCGGCCGCAGCTGGCACTTGGCGACGAGCGAGTCGAGCGGCCGGCCGGCCTGCTGCGCGGGCAGGCTGTGGGGCGCGTAGGTCGTCTGGCACTGGCCGGTGCCACCGATCTGCGCCGGCTCGTCGATGCGCTGGCCGGCGATCCAGCAGGCGTCGACCGCGTCGGCGGGCTTGTCGGCGATCACCTTCTGGGCGAGGGGCTTATCGGACGCATCCGCCTTGATCGCATCGAGCCAGCGGCCGATCGTGTCGAGCGCGGCGTCGCGCATCGCATTGACGTTCTGCCCGCCCTTGGCGCGAAACATCACCTGGTTGTCCGCAGTGCCGTGGGCGGCGATCAGCCGCGCACGGGTGATGAACGTGTTGAGGTACTGGTGGACGTTGACCTCGTCGTCGACGTACTCGCGGATGTCGACGATCGGCACATCGGCGAAGCCGCCGAGCGTCTGGTTGATACGGCCCGTCCGGTAGGCGATGGCCAGCGCCTCGGGGTCGGCGACGCTCCGCGACGCGACCAGGTTGCCGTCGTTGTCAAAGCCGCCGATCCCCTGGTTGAGATCGAGGAACTGCTTGATGGTGATCGCCCCCTGCTGGAGCGCCACCAGTCCGTACTGCACACCGACGTTGTCGAGCGTGCGGCGGGCGAACCCGGTTGCGGGGTCGCGGCCGTAGACGTTGACCATGCTGTCCCAGATCGTGCAGCGGGCGCCGCCGGGGTTGGTGACGGGGTTGTAGACGAGCGGTCCGACCACGGACTCGTCGCAGCCCTCGGACGCGTTCACGACATCGGCACCGGCGCCAAGCGCCTGGCAGCCGTCCGGGTTGGGGAGGCCGTCGACCGCGATCCTCTGCGCGTCGGTCAGCGACTGGCCGTCGGCGGTCGCGTAGTACGCGTTGAGCAGGCGGCAGTCGGGATAGTTCGGCTGGCTCGAGTCGGGGAAGCTTGCCCCGGCATCAGCCCGTCGAGAAGGCCGGGGTAGTTCTGGGCGATCATCTGCTGCTGGATCGACCCGCCCGAGCCGCCCTCGCCGACGGTCCACACCGGCGGCTTTCCGAGCTCCTCGGCGATGTGCTCCTTGACCATCTCGACGGTCTCGGCCGAGACCACGTCGTTGCAGGCGGTGCCGAGGACGGTCAGGCTCGAGCTCGCGACGGCGTAACCCTCAGAGAGCTGGCGGTCGTCGAGCACCGTGCCGACCGCGTCGTTGCCCTGCTGGTAGCCGGCGCCGCAGCCACCGCCGAAGCTGTAGACGAGCCGGTTGTTCCAGCCGTCGGCCGGAACGCCGCCGGGGGCGAGGACGGCGAAGCGATAGATCGCGCGGTTGATCGTCCCCGATTCGATCCGCACGACGTAGGGGATCGTGCGCCCGTCGCGGGTCGTGGTCTGGGCGACGTCGGCCGGGAGGGCGTTCGGGTCCGCGAGCGGCTTGAAGCCGCCGCCGGTCGACCTGTAGCGATACTCGACGGTCGTCGGCGCCGAGCAGTCGGCGTCGGTGGGCGGGCCCAGCCCGCCGGCGTCGGTGGTGCACACGAAGGGCGACTGGTGGGGGCCTGAGAGGAGCGGCCCGGTGATGGGGCTGTTGAAGACGGTGACCTCGGCCGCACGCTTGGAGCCCGCCGCGAGCGCCGCGATCCGGTTCTGGCCGGGGCGCAGGCTGTCGACGAGACCGACGAGCTGGCGGTCGGCGCTGTGGAACTCGAACGCGCTGGTCACATCGACGCCGTTGCGCTGCACGCGCACCTTTGAGTCCTTCGTTCCCCTGGGGACGTCGACGGCGATCAGCGCATCGCCACCGGTGACGAGCTCCGGGTCACTGGAGAGAACCACGACCCGGAGCTTCGCGCCACCCTTCGCCGCTGCCGGTCCGGCCACCCCCAGTGCCAGAACCAGCGCCGCCGCGGCGATTGCCGCCCCTTGCCACGCCCTGCCCCGCATTCGCGATCCAGAACCCTTAACGGGCCCAGAAGTTGCTCCGGCTATCTTCGTCGCACGCTCAGGTCTCTGCTCGACATCGCGCTCGCCGACGAGCGCTTCGCCTCCCTCGCCTCCGAGATCGGAGCCGGCGAGGCGGTCGACCTGCGCGCTTCCGGGCCGATCCGGCCGTATCTGCTGGCTGCCCTGCTCGACGCCGACGAGGCGCTGGGCGCGCAAGCCGACGCTCGTCGTCGCCGCGGACGACGTCGGCGCGCGCGATCTGGCGAGGGCGCTGGGCGCCTATCTCGCGCCACGGCGCGTGCGCTACTACCCGTCGCGCGGCACCGGCTATGCCTCCCACCTCGCGCCGCCGCCGCACCTGGTCGGCTTGCGGATCGGGGCGCTGGACGCCCTCGCTGAGACCGCGGGCCGCAGGCCGCAGAACGCAGATTGCCCCGTTGTCGTCGCCAGCGCGGTGGCGCTTGCCGAAGCCGTGCCCGAGGCGGCGCCTGCGGCCTGAGCGGCTTTGCCCTCCACAAGGGCGAGGAGGTGGACCTCGGCGACGTCTCGGAGCTGCTCGTCGAGGCGGGCTACGAGCGCACCGAGCAGGTGGAGGACCGCGGCCAGTTCTCGATCCGCGGCGACATCCTCGACGTCTTCGGCGCGACGTCGGAGCGCCCGGTACGCCTCGAGCTCTTCGGCGACGAGATCGAGTCGATCCGCTGGTTCTCGACCTTCACGCAGCGTTCGCTCGACGAGATCGAGGTAATCGAGCTCGACCCGGCCGCCGAGCTCGCGCTCGAGCACCGAGAACTCGCAGAGCTGTCCCTCGACGACCCGGCGGTGGCGGAGGCGAAGCCGAGCACATCGCCGGACATTGCTTCTGTGCTGCCGATTGACCGCTTCGTCGCTCCGCTGGATCTGATCGGCGAGGACACGGCCGTCGTGCTCGCCGCCGCCGAGGAGATCCCGTCAGCCCTCGCCGATCACTGGGAGGACGTGACCACGGCGATGCATGACGCCGACGCACGCCACCTCTACGTCGACGTCGCCGACCCGCTCGAGAAACGGGCCGCCCTTCATGTGCGTGGCCTCGCTGACGACGAGACCGCAGACCGCAGACCGCAGACCGCAGAGTTCAGAGCCCAGGCCGCCACCTCCGCGGCGCGCAGCATCGGCGAGGCCGAGTCGCAGCTGGAGAAGGACCTGCGCTCCGGCTATCGCATCGTCGTCACCTTCGAGAGCCGGGGTGAGGCGGAGCGCACGCTCTACAACCTCAACCGCGTCGAGTCGCACTTCCTCGAGGGGCCGCTCTCCGACGAGGCCGCGGTGCGCCTGGTCGAGGCGCCCCTCTCCGACGGCTTCGTCTCGCCCGAGCTGCGCCTCGTGGTCATCCCGTTTCGCCGCCTCGTCCACCGCCGCCGCGCCGCGGCCCCGACCCCGGGCGGCCGGGGGCCGATGGCGACGTTCGCCGACCTGCGCGTCGGCGACTACGTGGTGCATGAGGACCACGGGATCGCCCGCTTCGCCGGCTTCGAGACGAAGACGCTGGCGGGCGTCACCCGCGACTACCTCGAGCTCGAGTACAAGGGCGACGACAAGGTCTTCGCGCCGACCGAGCAGCTCACCAAGATCACCCGCTACGTCGGCTCCGGCGGCGAGGCGCCGCAGCTCTCGGCTCTCGGCTCCAAGCGCTGGGACGCGGTCAAGGCTCGCGCGCGGCGCGCGGCGCGCGAGCTGGCGGGCGAGCTGCTCAACCTCTACGCCGAGCGCCAGGCGCGCAAGGGCCACACCTTCGAGCCCGATGGCGAGTGGCAGCTCGAGCTCGAGCGGTCGTTCCCCTACCGCGAGACCGCCGACCAGATCGACGCGATCGAGGCGGTCAAGGCCGACATGGAGTCAGACCGGCCCATGGATCGCCTGATCTGCGGGGACGTCGGCTACGGCAAGACCGAGGTCGCGCTGCGCGCCGCGCACAAGGCGGCGGCCGAGGGCAAGCAGGTGATGATGCTGGTGCCGACGACGATCCTCGCCCAGCAGCACCTGGGGACCTTCCGCGAGCGGCTGCAGATCTCGCCCCTGGAGATCGAGATGGTCTCGCGCCTGCGCAAGCCCGCCGAGGTGCGCGAGGCTCTCGCGAAGTTCGCCGAGGGGAAGGTCGACATCCTGATCGGCACCCACCGCCTGCTCTCGCGCGACGTGCGCGCGAAGGATCTCGGCCTCGTCATCGTCGACGAGGAGCAGCGCTTCGGGGTCAAGCAGAAGGAGCTGCTGCGCCAGCTGAAGCTCAAGGTCGATGTCCTCTCGCTCTCGGCCACGCCGATCCCGCGCACGCTCCAGATGAGCCTCGCCGGCCTGCGCGACATCTCGGTGATCGAGACCCCGCCCGAGGGCCGGCGCCCCGTGCGCACGTACGTCGGGCCTTACGACGAGGAGCTGGTCGGCCGCGCGATCCAGCGCGAGGTCGCGCGCGAGGGCCAGGTCTTCTTCCTCCACAACCGCATCGACTCATTGCACGACGTTGCCGAGCGCCTGCGCGCGGTCTGCCCGGGCGTTCGCTTCGCCGAGGCCCACGGCCAGATGGACGAGGGCGAGCTCGAGGAGACGATGCTGCGCTTCCTGCGCGGCGACGCCGACTGCCTGGTCGCGACGACGATCATCGAGTCCGGGCTCGACATCCCTCAGGCGAACACTCTGATCGTCGAGCGCGCCGACCAGCTCGGGCTGGCGCAGGCCTACCAGATCCGCGGCCGCGTCGGTCGCTCTCAGCGAGCGCGCCTTCGCGTACATGCTCTACCCGTCGGAGGAGGCGCTCAGCGTCGAGGCGGGCCAGCGTCTGGCGACCCTCTCCGACTACACGGAGCTCGGCTCCGGCTTCGCGATCGCGATGCGCGACCTCGAGCTGCGAGGCGCGGGCGATCTGCTGGGCGACGAGCAATCCGGCCACGTCGCGGCGATCGGCTTCGAGCTCTACGTCGCGCTGCTCGACGAGGCGGTCGAGGCGCTGCGCGCGGAGGGGGAGACCGAGGGCGCGGCCGAGGCGCCGGTGCGGCTGGACCTCGACGTCGACGCCTACCTGCCCGCCGACTACGTCCCGTTCGAGACGGCGAAGATCGACATCCACCGCCGCATCGCGGCCACCCGCGAGCCGGGGCGCCTGCGCCAGCTGCGCGACGAGCTGCGCGACCGCTTCGGCCCGGTTCCGGAGCCGGTCGAGAACCTGCTGGCGCTGCAGCGCGCCAGGATCGACCTCGGGGCCGCCGGGGCGCGGACCGCGGAGGTGCGCGGCGGCCGCCTCTCGATCGTGCCGCTGGAGCTGGACGCGGCGACCGTCGGGCGGGTGCGCGAGCGGATCCCGGAGGCGATGTTCGAGCTCCGCTCGCGAACGCTCTCCCTGCGCGTCGGCAACGAGCCGGCCGAGCGGCTCGAGGCGCTGCTCGAGCTGACCGGCGACGCTCACGGCGGCGATGCGGGAGGACCCGGTCTCGGTGGGCTAGACGGATATAGGGGTGGACACGCGGGGAAGTCGTCTCTACCTTCGGTTGTCGTCCAGTCGGCGCCGGGAGGGGTTCTCAGGCGCTCGAGAAAGGAATCTCAGGCGACATGAACGGATTCATGCGTGCGTGCGGCATCGTTTTCGTCGGGGCCCTCATGGGGGCTGCCCCGGCGGCCGCCGCCGACCCTGGGACTGTCGGCTCGTGGAGCGCCGTTCAGAACTACCCCGTCGTGCCCGTCTCGATGGGCGTCATGCCCGACGGCAAGATCGTCGCCTGGGATCAGGCCAACGCCGGTCCCTACTTCGGCCCGGTGCCCCACAACGGGCCGGCCATGATCCTGGACCCGACGACGGGGACGATCACCCGCACGATCAACGTCGCGCCGAACACGATGTTCTGCAGCCTGATCACCTCGCTGCCCGACGGGCGCCTGGCGGTCATCGGCGGCGGCAGCGGCTCGAGCACCGCATCGTCGAAGGTGCAGATCTACGACGAGGACACCCAGACCTTCTCGGTCGCGGGCGAGATGCAGCGCACCCGCTGGTATCCGGGCGGCGGCATCGACGCCCGCGGCAACGTGATCGTCGCTGGCGGGACCAGCCAGGGCATCGAGAAGGTCGACGCCAAGACGGGCACCGGCACGCTGGTCAACACCACCTTCCCGACCAACTGGTACCCGGACGTGATCCGGATGCCCGACGGTCGTTTCACGATCGAGGACGTCGGCGACAACGTCTCCGGAAGCGGCTCGGGCCCCGGCCGCTACACGCTGTCGGGCACCTCGCTGACACCGATTGGCGACTCCACGCTCCTGCAGGCGCGTCTGCGCGCGATCCGCACCGAGATCGGGCCGTACCGCTTCTTCTACAACGGCGGCGGCACCTCGACCGCGAGCATGATCATCGATGTCTCGAGCGGAACGCCGAAGTACACGGCCGCCGCGTCGAGCGTGTACCCGCACATGACGGGCGAGGCGATCACGCTGCCCACCGGCGACGTGCTCGCGATCGGCGGCAACAGCACCGGTAACCCGACCGAGGGCACGCCCGTGCTGACGCCCGAGCTCTACTCGCCGTCCGCGAATCGCTGGACGACGATGGCCACGATGGACCGCCAGCGCCAGTACCACTCCGTCGCGGCGCTGCTGCCCGACGGCCGGATCTGGTCGGCGGGCACCTCGTACAACGCCAACCAGGAGCAGAACGGCCAGTTCTACTCGCCGCCCTACCTCTTCAAGCACGATGGCTCCGGTCAGCTGGCGGCCCGGCCAACTGCGACGGGCGCCCCGTCCGTCGTCAAGTGGGGCGAGACCTTCTCTGTCGCCACCGACGACCCGGCGAACATCGCGTCGGCCTCGCTGATCCGCCTCGCCGCGACCACCCATCAGCTGAACGCCGGCCAGGCCTTCGTGCCGCTCTCGGTCACGCCGAACGGCGGGCGGGTCCAGATGACGACGCCTGGCGGGAACGTCGCTCCGGCGGGCTACTACATGGTCTTCCTCGTCGACCGCAACGGCGTCCCCTCGGTCGCCCCGATCGTTCGCATCAAGCCCGACGATGAGACGGCGATTCCGCCTCGCGTCACCCAGAGCTCGCAGCTGAGCCGCGACTGGGGCGCGTCGGAGGCGTTCGACGGCAACAGCGGGAATACGGCGGGCGCCGCCGGATCGGTCTCCCAGACCGCGGTCGAGAGCCAGCCGTGGTGGCAGGCCGACCTCGGCTCCAGCCGCGACCTCGAGAGCCTCACGCTCCAGCTGAGCACCGACGCCGGCGCGCAGGCGCGCGACGTGTGGGTGTTCGCGTCCGACAGCCCGTTCCGGTCGGTGACGGTGGACGGGCTGCGTGCCCAGGCCGGGGTGACCGCCGTTCACGTCCAGACGCCGACCGGCAACGTCGCGACAGCCACGCTGCAGCGCACCGCGCGCTACATCCGCGTGCAGTCGCCGAGCACCAGCGGCTCGCTGAGCCTCGCCGAGGTCACCCCGAACGCGCGTGTCGTCAACCCGCCACCGCTCACCACCCCGTCGCTCAGCGCGACCGCGACGTCGACCTCGCAGATCAACCTCAGCTGGGCCGACCAGGCCAACGAGACCGGCTACACGCTGCAGCGCGACACCTCCTCGGCCTTCGGCTCGCCGACAGCCGTCGACCTGCCGGCCAACTCCACGAGCTACTCCTCAACCGGCCTCTCACCGTCAACGACCTACTACTACCGCCTGCGCGCCAACGGGGCGGGCGGCACGACCTCGGCGTGGTCGACGACGGCATCGGCCACGACTCAGGCCACGCCCCCGCCGCCGCTGACCACTCCCTCGGTGACCGCCAACGCGACCTCGACCTCGCAGATCAACCTCAGCTGGGCCGATCAGATCAACGAGACCGGCTACACCCTGCAGCGCGACACCTCCTCGGGCTTCGGCTCGCCGACAGCCGTCGACCTGCCGGCCAACTCCACGAGCTACTCCTCAACCGGCCTCTCACCGTCAACGACCTACTACTACCGCCTGCGCGCCAACGGGGCGGGCGCGCACCACCTCGGCGTGGTCGACGACGGCATCGGCCACCACCCAGGCCACGCCCCCGCCGCCGCCGGCCACTCCGACCGCGCCGAGCGGGCTCACCGCTTCGGCGAGCGGGTCGAGCCGCATCAACCTGCGGTGGAACGACCGGGCGACCAACGAGACCGGCTACACGGTCCAGCGCAGCCGCTCCTTATCTTTCAGCTCCCCGACGACCGTCGAACTTGGCGCCAACCGCACGAGCTACACGGCGACCGGGCTCGCGAGGTCGACCACCTACTACTTCCGGGTCCGGGCCAAGAACGGTGCCGGGGTGTCGGCGTGGTCGGCCACCGCCTCGGCCCGCACCGGACGCTGGTCCTTCCGGATTTGGTAGTAGCCGCCTGATCCGGCGCGATACGATCGCGACGTGACGCCGAGAAAGCGAGTTTCTCCCGCGTTCGTGCTCTCGATCCTCGCCCTGGTCGTCGCCGCGGCCGGAGGCGCGTACGCGGCCGGTCTCGCCAAGAACTCCGTCACGTCGAAGGCGATCAAGAACGGAGCGGTGAAGGGGGTCGACGTTAAGGACCACTCGCTGACCGCCGTCGACATCAACGCGAGTGGGCTGGGCGTCCATGGACCCACCGGTCCCGCGGGGCCGGCAGGACCGAATGGGGCTACGGGACCGGTCGGGCCGTCGACGTCGACGTTCGCGTCCCGGAGCGGGCAAAACTCGGTGTCGTTCAGCGGCACCGACTTCGCTCGAGCGGTGGAACTCGACACGACCTCGCCGACCTCGCCGCTCGGCGAGACGTCGGGCGGGCCTCTGACGGTCTCGTTCCCGGCCCGAATCAACCTCTCCGCGACCGTGAGCTTCCTCAATTCGGGGACAGCCGGCGTCGACTCGGAGCCGGAGTGCCAGTTCGAGGTATTCCCGGCCGGGCCGTCCGGTGCGGCCGTTGGCAGACCGGCCATCACCGAGGTTGAGGGCAATGCCGGCCACAACGAGGTCGGATCGGTGGCGCTCTTCGCGACCGTCGACAGGGCGCCGGGAACCTACGACGCTGACGTCATCTGCCACGACAAGTTGGGCTCCAACAGCACGCGGGTGAGCGAGGCGACGATTCAGGTAATCGCGACCGGGCGCTGACCGCGGCGATCAACTGAGCCTGCATTTAGGTAGCGGTCGTTATGCTGCCGAACTCGTGAGTCCGCAGGGAAGAAAGGGAAATCCGGCTGCCGCTGCCAAAAAGCAGGCGCCGCCGCCTCGCAAGCGGCCGACGCGCTTCGGCCTGGTGCTGTTCGGCGGCCTGCTGATCGCGATCTTCGTGGTCGTCGCGGTCGCTCAGGGCATCGGCCATCCCTCGGTTCCCTCCGACGCGATCGCCGTCGTCGAGGACGCGCCCGACGGGACCGTCACCAAGGAGGAGTTCGACCGCGTCCTCGCAGCAGACCGCCGCCGGCCAGGGCCTCAAGCAGGTCCCGGCGCCCGACGACCCGAGCTACCAGCAGCTCGCCGACGCCGCCCAGGCCAATGCGCTGCTCTCGCGCTGGGTCCTCGGCGAGGCCGCCGACCGCGGCATCGAGGTCTCCGACCGTGAGGTCGACAACAGCTTCAGCAGATCATCCAGCAGCAGTTCGGCGGCAAGCAGTCGGACTTCGACAAGTACGTGATCCAGGCGGGCTTCTGCACCGACCAGGAGCAGCAGACGAAGCCGCTCAGCTGCGCCGACGTCCTCAAGCAGGTCAAGCTGATGGTCATCTCCGACCGGATCCAGAACGCGGTGCTGCCCGACAACCCGCCGGTCTCCTCGGACGAGATCAAGGCCTACTACGACGCCAACCAGGCGCAGTTCCAGCAGCCCGAGACGCGCGACGTCCGCGTCGATCCTCACCAAGACCCAGGACGACGCCAACGCCGCCCTCGCTGCGCTGCAGAAGGACGACTCGGACAACTCCTGGAGCGCCGTCGCCAAGCAGTACTCGATCGACGACGCGACCAAGTCGACCGGCGGCCTGCGCCAGGGCGTCGTCGCGGGCCAGTCCGAGCCGGCGCTCGACACGCAGATCTTCTCCGCGACCCAGGGCAACCTCGTCGGCCCGTTCAAGGGCGACTCCGGGCTACTACGTGATCGAGGTCGCAGAAGATCACGCCGGCAACGACCACCTCCCTTGCGGACGCGACCGACCAGATCAAGCAGACGCTCGTCGCTGCCGCGCCAGCAGGAGATCGCGCAGACGCTTCCAGGCGAACTTCCAGACCAAGTGGATCGCCCGGACCTTCTGCGCCGACGGCTACCGGATCGATCGCTGCGCCAATGCCGAGCCGGCTGCCGAGCACCTGCACGGCCGAGGTCGCCGAGAGCCAGGGCTGCCCGGCGCCCGTGCCCTCGACCAAGCCGATCGCCCCCGGCACCGCGACGGTCTTCGGCACGGCCGCCGACGCCGGGCCTGCCGCAGGGCCCGATCAGCGTCCCGACTCCCGCGGTCCGGCCGGCGCCTCGACGTCCGGGCCTGAAGCCGGTACCCGGCGGGACCGCCGCCGCCGGGGCCGCGCCGCAAACGGCACCTCAAACGCGCCCCAGACCGCCCCAGACGGCACCCCAGACCGCGCCGCCGCCGGCGGCTAGCTGAGCTCGACGCGCTCGAGCGTCTCGACGAGATCACCCGCCGCCTGCGGCGCGAATGCCCCTGGGACCGCGAGCAGGACGAGCGCTCGATCGTCCCGCACACCGTCGAGGAGGCCTACGAGCTTGCCGAGGCGGCCGCGCTCGGCGACGACGAGAAGCTGCGCGACGAGCTCGGCGACGTGCTCTTCCAGGTCGTGTTCCTGGCCCTGCTGCTCGAGGAGCGCGACGCCGGGATCGCTCGCAGGGGTCGCCGAGCAGATGACCGAGAAGCTGATCCGCCGCCACCCGCACGTCTTCGGCGAGGCGGAGGCCTGAGACGTCGCAGGGGAGGTGCTTCGCAACTGGGATCAGATCAAGCGCGATGTCGAGGGCCGCGGGGAGCCCGTTCGCCGACATCCCCGAGAACCTGCCCGGGTCTGCTGTACGCGCGCAAGACCCTGCGCCGCGCCGATCCCGAGGGCGGCGGCAAGCCGACGCGCGACCCGGCGGGCCGCGACGAGCGCGAGCGCGAGGTGGGGGAGGAGCTGCTGGAGGCCGTGCGCTCGCGCGCGGTCGCTCGGCGTCGATCCGGAGCTTGGCCATCAGCGCGCCGCCGACCGCCTGCGCGAAGTCCGGCCGACACGCCCGGATGATCTAGCCTCCCGCGCCGATCATGGGAGCCATCGAGCACATTCACGCACGCCAGATCCTCGACTCGCGGGGCAACCCGACGGTCGAGGCCGAGGTCACGCTCGACTCCGGCGCCATCGGGCCGCGCCGCGGTGCCCTCGGGTGCGTCGACGGGCGAGTTCGAGGCCACCGAGCTACGCGACGGCGGCGAGCGATGGGGCGGCAAGGGCGTCGGCAAGGCGCGTCGAGAACGTCAACGACACGATCGCAAAGGCGCTCACCGGCGCCCGCGCCACCGACCAGGTCGCGATCGACGACACGCTGCGCGAGCTCGACGGCACGCCGAACAAGTCGCGCCTCGGCGCCAACGCGATCCTCGCGTGTCTCGCTGGCGACCGCGCGCGCGTGCGGCGGCCGAGAACGAGGTGCCGCTCTACCTCTATGTCGCCGAGCTCGACGGGCTCACCCGCGACGAGGCGAACGTGCTCCCGGTGCCGATGATGAACGTCATCAACGGCGGCGCCCACGCCGACAACTCCGTCGACCTGCAGGAGTTCATGGTCGTGCCCGCCGGCGCGACGACGCTTCTCCGAGGGTCTGCGGATGGGAACCGAGATCTTCCACGCGCTCAAGAAGACGCTGCAAGGCCGCGGGCTGGGCACGACCGTCGGCGACGAGGGTGGCTTCGCGCCCGACCTCGAGTCCAACGAGGCCGCGCTCGAGGTGCTCGTCGAGGGCATCGGGGCGGCCGGCTACGAGCCCGGGCAAGGACGCTTTCATCGCCCTCGACCCGGCGACCAGCGAGATCTACCGCGAGTCCGACGGCGCCTACGTGCTCGAGCACGAGGGCCGCGCGCTCGAGCGCCGAGGAGCTGACCGACTACTGGGCCGACCTGATCTCGCGCTACCCGGTGATCTCGCTCGAGGACGGGATGGCCGAGGAGGACTGGGACGGCTGGGACCTGCTCACGCGGCGCCTCGGCGACAGCTGCCAGCTCGTCGGCGACGACATCTTCGTCACCAACCCGGAGCGCCTGCGGCGCGGGATCGAGCGCGGCGTCGGCAACTCGATCCTGGTCAAGGTGAACCAGATCGGGACCCTGACCGAGACCCTCGAGGCGATCACGATCGCTCGCGAGGCCGGCTACTCGGCGGTGATCTCGCACCGCTCTGGCGAGACCGAGGACACGACGCATCGCCGACATCGCCGTCGGCACCGGCGCCGGGCAGATCAAGACCGGCGCGCCGTCGCGCTCGGATCGGGTCGCCAAGTACAACCAGCTGCTGCGGATCGAGGAGGAGCTCGGGCCGAGCGCCGCCTATCCCGGGGCTCGAAGCTTTCAGCGGAAGGTAACGCGCCTCACGGCGCGAACCGATGCAGGCGTGACCAGTCGCACCCAGTGCCGCAGAGCGGCTACCGGCTTCGGCCGGCGCCTCGCGTTCAGCGCCGTGGCGGCGGCGAGCCGGATCCAGTGGGACCGCGTCGGCCGCATCGCGCTGGTGCTGGTCCTGGTCGCGATCTCGCCTCGTACGTCAGGCCCGTCGCTGAACTTCCTGGACGCCTGGAAGGACTCCAAGGCCGAGCACGCCTCGCTGGCCACGCTGCACCAAGGAAAACGCGCAGCTGAAGCAGCGCATGACGACAGATCCAGGCGGCCCGGACGCCGCCGAACGCGCGGCGCCCGCAAGCTCGGCATGGTCGCCGCGGCGAGGGCTCGTACGTGGTCCGCGGACTCTCACGCTGAGCCACTCGCGGCGGGCCGCGCGGATGAGCCCGCCGTTCGAGATCGCCCCGGCGAGCGAGCGCACGCTCGACGCCGGCGCCTACCTGCTCGGCGTCGATCGAGCTCGCGCTGATCGTCGGTCCCGCTCGTCTACGCCGCCTGGCGCGCTGCGGCGCACCCTCCTCGGCGGCTGGACGGGCGCGCCCGCGCGCGTGGTCGAGGCCGTGCTCGGCGCGTCTCGGCGCTGATCGCGCTCGCCGAGATCGCTGGGCACGTTCGCCGCGCTTCGACGCCTGGACGATGATCGTCGGCGCGCTGCTCGATCGCCGTCGCGGCGCATCTCGGCTGTGCGCGGTCGACGCCGCGAGCAGCTCGTCGCTCCGCCCCGCCCGCCCAGCTCGCGCGTCGCCGTCTGGCTCGCCGCGCTGGCGCGTGGCCGTCGTCGCCGCGGCCTGGATGGTGCCGACGCTCGGCAGCCTCGCCGGAGGCATGGACCGGGCCGACAGCCTCTGGTACCACATGCCGCTCGCGACCCGGTTCGCCCACGGCGCCCACTTCGGCTCGGTCGACTACTTCGACCCGATCTTCTTCGCCTCGTTTTACCCGGCGAACTCCGAGGTCGTCCACGCCGTCGGCGATCCTCGCCTTCAACCGCGACATCCTCTCGCCGCTCGCTCAACCTCGGCTGGCTGACCCTCGGCCTCACCTCCGCCTACGCGATCGGCCGCCCCTACGGCGTCGGCCCCGCTCTCGCTGATCGGCGGCGCGATCGCCCTCGGCGCGCAGAACCTCGTCGAGTTCCAGGCGGGCGAGGCGCTCAACGACATCGTCGGGGTGTCGATGTCCTGGCGTGCGTGGCGATCCTCGTGAACGCCTCGCGCGGTGCGCCGGGAGTGGATCGGACCCGACGAATATCCGCAGCGAAGCGAGGACGTTCCGAGGGGCAGATCCCGCCACCGGCCTGCCGCGGCGCTCGCGGGCCTGCGCCGCGGCGGCCTCGCGGCCGGCACCAAGCTTTCGTTCCTCGCCCCCGTCATTGCCCTGTTCGTGGGCCTGGTCGTCATCGGCCCGCGGAGCGCGCGCTGCGCACCGCCCTCTGGTTCGGCCTCCCCGCGCTCCTCGCCGGCGGCTACTGGTTCGTTCGCAACCTGATCGCGATCGGCAACCCGCTGCCGTACACGTCGTTCGGCCCGCTGCACCTGCCGACGCCCGATCGCGCCTTCGAGCTGCGCCCCGGCTTCTCCGTCTTTCACTACGCCACCGACTTCGGCGTCTGGAAGGACTGGTTCTTCCCCGGCCTCGCACCACTCGTTCGGGCTGCTTGTGGCCGCTGGTGCTCGCCGCCTTCATCGGTGGCGCGGATCTACGCGATCTGGCGCGGGCGCGACGCCGCTCGCTGCGCGTGCTCGGCGCGGTCGTCCTGTTCACCGCGGTCGCCTACGTGTTCACGCCCGCTCACCGCCGCCGGCGAGCAGGGCCAGCCGATCGCCTTCGAGTGGAACGTCCGGTACCTGGCGCCGGCCGCAGCGATCGGGCTCGCGCTGCTGCCGACGCCTGCCGCGCGCTGCGCGACACCGAGACGGGCCGCGACGTGCACCCTCGGGCGCGCTCGCGGTCCTCTTCGCGCGCCACGGCGGTCGATCTCGTCCAGTGGCAGCAGGGCCACGTCAAGGGCGCCATCGCCGCGGGCGTCGGCGTGCTTTTCGGGTTTCGCGGCCATCCAGCTCTGGCTGGCGCGATCGCGGCGATCGCCCGGGGACAACCCGCAGCGAAGCGAGGACCGCTCGCCGTGGGTCGCCGGGCCTCGCGGCGGTCAGTCGCGATCGGTCGCCCTCGGGCGCCGGCTGGTGGGAACAGCGCCACTACTTCGAGCACCGCTACGAGAACCTCAGCCCGCAACCTCAAGCTCGCCGACGCCGTGCGCTGGGCGCGCGACCTGCGCGACGCCAACGTGGCGGTCTCCGGCGTGCGCGGCGTCTTCAACCAGTTCCCCTTCTACGGCGACGGACCTCTCCAACCACGTCCAGTGGCTGGGGATGCAAGGGTCCCGACGGCGCCTACGAGCGGATCCCGACGTGCGAGCAGTGGCGCCAGGCGCTTGCCGACGGCCGATACACGCACGTCGTCACCACCTACGACCCGTTCAACCCCGGCAAGCTGACCGACACGAAGGAAGCGCTGTGGACGCGCACGGACCCCGCCGCGAAGCAGATCCTGCGCGACGGCCCGTGAGCGTCTTCGAGATCGACGGCACCCCGGACCCGGCCAGTTGCGGCGACCTGCCCGACCTCAGCCCCGCCGAGCTCGACGGCGACTCGGTCAACGAGGACCCGACCGCCAACCAGCCCGCTCACTGGCATAGCTACGACGCATGCTCGCCATCTACGCCTGCACCCTGCTGATCGTCCTCGCCTCGCTGGCGATCGGCCGCGCGATCCTTGTCGCCGCTCGGCGGCCCACGCCCCGCCTGGCTGTCGGGCGTGACCGGCTTCGCCGCGCTCGTGTTCGTCTGCTCCGCTCCTCCTGCGCCTGCCGGGCCGCGCGACCACGGCGCTGATCGTCGCCGCTTTGGTCACAGCCGTGTGCGGTTGGATCGCTGTCCGCGACCTGCGTGCGTCCTCCGCGCGACCTACCGATTTTCCGGACAATGCGGTAGGCACGCCGCCGGGGACGTCAACTGGGTCGCGGGCCTGATCACGGCCGCGGTCGTCGTCGCTGATCGCCGCGATCCCATTCCTCGATCGCCGGCCACGTACCGGCGTGCTTGGCGAGGGCATCTACACCAACGACCACGCCGCGCAGCTCTACTGGGCCGACTGGCTGCAGCGCGGCTTCGGCCCCGAGCCCAGCGCCGTGCGCTTCGGCTATCCGACCGGGCCCGCAGTCGGTCGCCGTGCTCGCCGCGCAGGCGACCGGCGCCTCGCTGGTGAGCTCGTTCAACGGCCTTGCTGCTGGCGATCCCCGTGCTCACCGCGCTGACGGCGCTCGGCGGCGCTCGCTCGAGCTGCCGGCCGTGCGCCGCGTCGCGGTCGCGGTCGTCGTCGGGCCTTCCGTACCTCGGCGCCTCCTTCCTCGCGCAGAGCGCCTTCAAGGAGACGGCGATGGCGCTCTTCGTCCTCGCGTTCGCGCTGGCGATGGCACGCGCCGCGGCGACGACGCCGGATCGCGGAGGCCTCGAGGCGGCGCGAGCGACGCCGCCGCTGGCGGCCGCTGATCGGTGTCGGCGTCCTCCTCGCGCTCGCGCCGTGTTCACCTTCAGCGTTCCCGGGCCTCGCCTGGTTTGCGATCGCGCTTGCCGCTGTGGCTGATCTTCGAGGCGGTCGCCGGGCGCAGCCCGGTCGACTGGGGCGCGGTCCGGACCGCGATCAGCGAGCACAGGGTCGCTGATCGGCGGTGGTCGTGCTCGTCCTGGTCGGCGCC
This sequence comes from uncultured Solirubrobacterales bacterium, assembly GCA_963796815.1. Taxonomy (GTDB): domain Bacteria; phylum Actinomycetota; class Thermoleophilia; order Solirubrobacterales; family 70-9; genus WHSW01. The sequence continues at coordinate 96,859 of CAWCNF010000004.1, read as the reverse complement.
GCGGCCGTCGCGTTCTCGCCGGCGCGGGAGTTCGCCAACAAGATCGCCGACGTGCAGGCGTCCGCGGGCCGGCTGAGCTCGCCGGTGTTCCCGGGCGAGGCGCTCGGGATCTGGCCTGCCGGCGACTTCCGCGTCGTGCGCGGCGAGGTCCCCGGATCGCTGCTCGCCGTCGCGATCGGCGCCGTCGCGGTCGCCTACGGCATGTGGTTCTGCTTCCGCCGCCGCCAGTTCGCGCTGCTCGCGATGCTCGTCACCGGCGGCATCGTCTACATCGGCACGCGGCTGTTCGCCCAGATCCACGTCCAGGCGAAGGCGCTGATGGTGATCGCGCCGCTGGTTCTGCTGGTCGCCCTGGCGGCGCTGCTGGAGCCGAGCCCGCCGGCAGCGCGGTCCTGGCTGCCGTTACGGATTCGGCGCCCTCGTCCTGGTGGCAGCCCTGCTGTCCACGCCTCCTTGCCTTGCGCGACTGCCCCGATCGGCTTCGACAACCGCCAGACCGCGCTCGAGCGGCTCGCCGAGGAGGCCGACGGGCACACCGCTCGCCTTCCTCGGCGTCGACCGCTTCTCCGGCTACTACCTGCGCGACACCCTGATGCGCGCGCCGGCCGGCTACGTGCCCCAGGAGATCAAGGCACGGCCCGAGAAGACCTGGCAGCAGGGGCTCGCGGCGGACTTCGACACGCTCGCGGCGGGCCAGCTCGACAAGTTCCAGTACGCGATCACGACGGACGCGGCCTTTGCCTCGACGCCGCCCGCCGAACTTCGAGCGGGTCGACTCGCTACGGCGACTACGTGCTCTGGAAGCGCAGCGGCGAGACGCCGCGCAGCCGCGTGCTCGAAGGACGAGGGCAAGGTCGGCAAGACCCTCGTCTTCGCCCCGGCGGCGTATCCGATCTGCGGCGACCTGCCGAAGGGTCGCTCGGGCACGGCGGTCGTGCTCCCGCAGCCGGAGGTGGCCGTCGTACACGGCACTGGAACACGCCGCTGCCGCCGCAAGCACACCGCGGCCGGCCAGGCCCTCGGCTGGGAGGCGCCCGGGACCGCGACGAACAAGCTGTCGCTGCCGCCCGGGGCAGTACGACCTCTCGCTTCAGTACCACTCGCAGGTCCCGCTCGACGTCATCTACAACGGCGATGTGGTCGCGACGCTGCCGCCGTCGCTCGACGGCATGTACCTGAGCGGCGCCGGGCGGGGCGCGTTCTGGCCGGCCGGCCGAGATCGACGTTGCCGCTGGCGATGCGGGCAACGCCAAGATCACCGTCCGCGCCGCCGACCCGGGAGGCCTCGCCGCGGCCCTCGGCGCACCGCGGCGCAGTCTGGCTCGGCGACCTCGCGGCAAGCCCGGTGCGCCGACCCGCACACGGTGAACCTCGCGCGCCGCCTGCAGACAGCTACATCGACCACTTCACGCTCGACCGCCGGGGGCAAAGGGGAACTGATGCCGCACTTCGGCACTCCCGACGAGGGCCCCTCGCCGATCGCCGGCGAGGACGAGGCGGAGCGCGCCGACGAGACTCGCGAAGCTCGTCTTCGTCGGGGGCACGGGCCGCAGCGGGACCCACGTGCTCTCGCAGCTCATCTCACGCCACCACCGCTACGGCGCTCGTTCCGGTCGAGGTGCGCTTCCACACCGATGCCGACGGCTTCCCCGGCCTGCTTGCGGGCGAGGTCACGCCCGCAGCAGTTCGTCAAGCGCCTGCGCGGCTTCTGGTGGAAGGGCTTTCAGACGAGCCGCTTTCGCGGCATGTACCGGTTCGTCGATCGCGACCGCTTCGACGCCGCGGTCGCGCGCTTCGAGTCTGAGCACGGTGATGACCTCGAGGAGGCCTGCCGCAACCTCTTCTACGACCTCCTGTGGTTTCGCACCGAGGGCGAGGGCGACCGCGGCCTCGTCGAGCAGAGCACCGACAACGTCGCCGCAGCGCCGACGCTCGCCCGGCTCTTCCCCGAGGCGCGCTTCGTGCACGTCGTGCGCGACGGCCGCGATGCCTCGGCATCGCGGGTGAGCCAGACGCGCGGACTCGTGCCCCCGCGCACGCGGGTCCAGGGGATCGCCTGGTGGGAGGAGCGCATCCGCGCCATCGAGTCCGGCGCCGACGCGATCCCCGAGGGCCACCTGCTCACGGTGGGCCTCGACGAACTCGTGCGCATGCAGCGCGCGCGCGCCGCGCTGCGGCCGCTCTTTCGCTACCTCGGGACGACGATGACCAAGCGCACGCGCCGCTTCTTCTCGCAACCGAATGACCACCGAGGAGGCAAACAAGGAGCGCTGGCGCGAGGGGATCTCGCGAGCGCAAGGCCGCCACGCTCGAGCAGCTCTACGTGGACGCTCTTGCGCGGCTGGAGGCCGACGGCATGCGCTGCGCGCCGCTGCTGCGCCACGCCTACGAGCGCGCGTGACGACACCCAGGACCCGCTGATCTACGTCTACGATCGTGGGCCGGATGGCTGACGTCAAACAGAGACGACCTGGTCTTCGTCGGGGGCACCGGTCGCAGCGGTACGCACATCCTCAGCTACCTGCTCGACCGCCATTCCCGCTACCACGGGGTGCCGATCGAGTGCCGCTTTCACAGCAACCCGAAGGGGCTCGCCGACGTCGTGCGCGGCAAGACGGAGCCCGAGGAGTTCCTGCGCAAGCTCCGCGGCTACTGGTGGCATCGCGTGCGGATCGGCGACCGCGCCTACGTGCGCGCGAAGTGGCGTGCGCTCGGCCGCGGCGAGGAGCGGGGGCTGTACGCGATCATGGACCAGGAGGCGTTCGACGCCGCCGCGTCGCGCTTCGAGGCGCACCTACGCCGACGACCTGCTCGGCGCCTCGCGCACACTGTTCTACGAGCTGCTGCAGCCGCTCGCCGACCGCGCCGGCAAGCCGGTCCTCGTCGAGATGAGCTGCTTTACGATCGCCGCCTCCGACGGCGCTCGCAAAGATCTTCCCCGAGGCGAAGTTCGTGCACTCGGTGCGCGACGGGCGCGACTCGGGCTCGTCGAAGGTCTCGCTGCGCCAGAAGCCGCATCACCCGACCGACGTCGCGTCGGGGATTGACGTTCTGGGCCGATCGCCTGCGCCAGGCCGAGGAGGGGGTTCGGCGGGCTCAGCGACGCCGACCGCGAGCGGCTGCGGGTGATCAGCCTCGACGAGCTCGTCTTCAGCGACCGCGAGGGCGCCTACGCCGAGCTGTGCGAGTTCCTCGGGGTCGCCGACGAGCCGAAGATGCGCGAGTTCTTCGAGCACCGAGATGAGCGCCGAGGCCGCCCACCGCGAGCGCTGGCGCAAGGGACTCACCGACGAAGAGCAGGCCGAGATCGTCGAGCCGCTACGAGGCGACGCTCGCGCGCCTGGAGGCCGAGGACTACCACTGCGCCCCGGTCCTGCGCCGCTCGTACGAGCGCGAGCGCGAGCGCGCGGCCTAGCGGCCTCCGCAGGGGCGCTTCCGCCGGGTTCTCTTCACCACATCCAACGGCACTGGGCTCGGGCATCTGACCCGGTCGATGGCGATCGCGAGACGGCTCGGCGAGGGCAGCGAGGCGCTGTTCATGACGCTGTCGGCCGCGGCCCCGGTGGTCGAGCAGATGGGCTTCCCGGTCGAGTACGTCGCCTCCTATGCGACCCCGGCCTCGGGCAACGACTACCGCTGGTCGCGCCGCTTCCGCGCGCGCCTGAGGTCGGTGATCGCCGAGGCCGACGCCGACGTCGTCGTCTTCGACGGCACCCACCCCTACGAGGCGCTGCTCGGCGCGCTCCCGCAGAGGACGAGGGTCGTGTGGTGCCGGCGGCCGCTGTGGAAGCGCGGATCGAGCCGGGTGCCGCTGCGGCGCGCCGGCGCCTTCGACGCCGTGCTCGAGCCGGGCGAGCTCGCCGAGGCCCTCGACGAGGGCCCGACCGTCGCTCTGCGCGAGAGCGCCCACCGTGTGGCACCGATCGTCCTGCTCGGCCGCCGCGAGCTGCTCGGCCGCGAGGAGGCGGCCGCCGAGCTCGGCCTCGACCCGGAGCGGACCACGGTGCTCGTCAGCCTCGGCCAGGGACCGGAGGTGCGCGAGGCGAACCGCACCGCGCTCGCCGCGCTCGCCGGCCGCGGGGACGTGCAGGTCGCGGCGCTTCAGTCCGCGCTCGAGCGCGCCGACGATGTGCCCGCGGGGTCGTCGGCCTGCGCGCCACCTACCCGATGAGCCGCTACTTCGCCGCGATCGACGCCAGCGTGGCCGCCGCGGGGTACAACGCGTTTCATGAGCTGATCGCGCTCGGGGTGCCGTCGCTGTTCGTCCCGATGCCGCGGCGCACCGACGACCAGCCGGCGCGGGCGCGCTGGGCCGACGCCGAGGGGCTGGGCCTGGCGGTGAGCGGACCCGGCGACCCGAACCTGGCCACGAGGACCGGCGAGCTGCTCGAGCGCCGGGAGGCGATTCGAGCGGCCCTGGCGATCCGCCCCGAGCCCCGGGGCGCGGCCGAGGCGGCCACCTGGCTGCGCGAGCTGCAGCAAACGTCCGCGGCACGGACGGAATCTGCAGCTCGCGCGCCGGGGGGCCGCAGCGGCTACGGCCGTCCCGCGAGGGAATTCCGGCGACGCTGGGGGAGCTTTTTCGCCACACTGCCTCAAACCGCTTGGCGGCTCGGAAAGCAGGAGCTGACCAAGCCGAAGGCGCGCGCGCTGGTGCTCGCATTCGAGGTCGACGGTGACGTCGTCGGGGCGGTTCGCAAGGCGATCGGAGAGACCGGGGAGAGGCCCGACCGGGTGCTCGTCGTCACCGACGCGCTGCAATCGCTTGGGGCGTTGCGCGCGCTCGGATGCGGCGTCGAGCATGTCCCCGCGCGAGGATCGCGGGAGGCCGAGCTCGCCGGTGGCGCCTACGACGCCTTCCGATCCGCACGCCTGGCCCTGATTCGAGCCGAGCGCCCCAATCCGCGCCGTACCGTCGTGGCGCCGGGTGGGGCTTCGGTACCCTGAGGGCGCTCAAATGGAGGCCTCTACCCCTGTAAAACCGCTTGAGAAAGCGACATCTGCGCGACGCCGCGCGCGCTCTCCAAACCTGATCGTGATCGGGGCCCAGAAGTGTGGGACAAGCGTCCTTCATTACTACCTCAGCCTCCATCCCGAGGTCTCGATGTCGCGGCCGAAGGAGCTCAATTTCTTCATCGAGGAGCGCAACTGGCCGCGCGGGGTCGATTGGTACAAGGCGCACTTCGACGCCGAGGCGCGAGTGCGCGGTGAGGCCTCGCCCAACTACACCGCCTTCCCTCAGCACCAGGGCGTGCCCGAGCGGATGGCGTCGGTGGTGCCTGACGCAAAGCTCATCTACATGGTTCGGGACCCGCTCGAGCGGATCGCCGCTCATTGGGTGCACAACTACGCCAAGCGCCGGGAGAAGGGCACGCTGGCCGAGACGCTGGTGCACCCGAACACGTCCTACGTGACGCGCTCCAAGTACGCGATGCAGCTCGAGCGCTTCCTCGAGCACTATCCGAAGGAGCAGATCCTCGTCTTCCAGCAGTCCGAGCTGCGGCATAAGCGGATGGAGACGCTGCGCCAGATCTTCGAGTTCATCGGCGTCGACCCGGACTTCAACCATCCGCGGTTCGAGCAGGAGCGCCATCAGACGTCGGGCAAGACGCGGGCCACCCGCCTCGCCGTGCGTCTCGAGAAGCTCGGGCGCAGCCGCCGCGGCCGCTACTTCCCGTCCAACTTCTGGCTCGTCCTCGACGATCGCCTGCCGCTGCGCAAGGCGATCAAGCGGCCGGACGTGAAGGCGTCGCTGCCGCCGGAGACGCTCGACGAGCTCCGCGCTGACGCGGAGCGCCTGCGCGAGCTCACCGGGCGCGACTTCTCCAACTGGACGCTCTGGGACGCCTGAACCGGCCTCCCGGAGTCCTACGGACCCCGTCTTAGATGCCGAAGCAAGACCGAAAAAAGGGCAAGAACCAGCACAATCACCCCGGCGGGGCGGGCGCGGCGCTGGGCGTCCGGGTGATGCGCAACTCCAGCGTCCAGGGACTGACCCTTGTGATCGGCAACGTCATGCAGCTGGTCTCGACGTTGGTCGTTGCATCCTTCCTTGGCCCGAGCGAGCTGGCGCGCTTCGGGCTCCTCACCTTCCTCGCCGGGCTGGTCACCCAGATCACCTCTCTGCTCTGCAAGCCCGGCACGGTGCGCCGAACCTTCGGCGGTGGCGGGGACGACGATGACGACGACGATGATGAGGTCGACGAGACCTCGGAGTCACCGCCGCGCACCCTGGGCACCGGGCTCGCCTGGGCGGTCGTGCTCGGCTTCATGGCCGCCGGGCTGATCTACATCTTCCGCGAGCCGGTCGCAAAGTTCCTCCTCGGCGGCGACGAGCAGGACGTGAACCTCGTCGCGCTCGCGGGACTGCTGTCCGGAACCCTCGTCGTCTTCAAGATCTGCGACATCACGCTGTGGCTCGAGCGCCGTCCCGCCGCGTTTTTGATCTGCGATACCGGGCGCCCCGTTCTCGGCCTCATCGTGCTCACCGCCTTCCTGGCCACCGGGTCAGGGGTGGCGGGAGCGATGATCGGGACGATCCTCGGGACGGCTGTCGCCGGGATCGTTGGATTGATCCTCCTCACCGGTAGCTACGAGCCGTCCTTCGACGTCAAGGAGATCTGGCAGATCATCAAGCGCGGCGGCTATCGCGCGCCGATCGTCATGTCCTTCTGGGTCATCCAGAACGCCGACATCTTCATCCTCTCGCGCTTCGTCAGCCACGAGGACCTCGGCATCTACCACCTGGCCTCCCGCCTGGGCTTCGTTGTCTCCTTCGGGCCTCAGGGCTTTCGGATGGGCATGCGCCCGCTGCGGAAATCGGCGGTCTACGACGCGTACAAGGAGCAGTACGGAAAGCAGAACGCCGGCGGCCAGCTGCTGGCCTACTTCACCCTGATCTGCATCCTGGCCATGCTGGCAATGATGCTTGCCGGCCAGGTGATCGTCGACGTCGTCAACTCGCAGAAGTACGCGGGGGCGTCGAGCATCATCCCGCTGACCTCGCTTGCGTTCGTCGGTCCAGCGATGTACCGGACCATCAACCAGAACGTCAACCTCCCCAACAAACGGCCGTTCTTCGTCGGGGGTGTGATCGCCGCGGCCATTCTGTTCTGCAGCGTGACGTGGATTCTCGCGCCGGTGATCGGCGTCTACGCGGCGCCGATCGGCATGATCGTCGCCTTCTTCACGCCGGCGGTGTTCCTCTATGTGAAGGGCCAGCGCGGCAAGAACCCGCTGATCGTTCCGTATTGGCGTCTCATCAGGGCTCTGGGCCTTGGTGCGGTCGTTTGGGGCCTCGCCGCCCTCGTCCCCGAGTACAACCACTGGGTGGAGCTGTTCGCGGTCCCGGTCTGGTGCTTGCTCTGGGTCGTGCTGCTGATCCCGGCCCGGGTGATCCCGACTGAGCACTACGAGCCCCTGATTCACATGATCCGCTCCTTCCGCCAGGGCACCCCCGCGCACTTCCGCCCGCGCCGCGGCCTGCGGGCCATCGACGCCGCGACCCGGGACGAGCTCCGGCTGGCCGTGGTCGGGCGGCTGCCACACGACCGGCTGTTGTCTTCGGCGAGTGAGGAGGGGCTGCGCCTGGTGACTGCGCTGCGCAAGGTCGGCGAGGCGGGCGGTATGCCCGTTGGCAATCCCACGGATCTCGACGCCCAGATGGCGATGTACCTGTTCGAGCGGGCCTCGACAGCCGTACGCAACGCCAGCATGCGGCGCCTGCTCGACGCGGGGGCGGATCCAGGCGACCTGCACGCGATGGAAGACCTCACCATCCGGCTCGGGCGCGCTCCGGTTGAGGCATGGGAGGGCGGGCCCGTGAAGAAGAGCCTGATCGGCCACCGCGGCAAGCGCCGCCGAGCGGCGGCGCAGCTGCGCGAGCGCGCCGCGGCTCACGGCTCCTAGTCGTCTGAGTCCGAGTCTGAGTCTGAGTCCGAGTCGCCGTTGTTGGCGTTCGAGCCGTCGGCGTCGTCGCCGGTGCGCTTGATCACGATGCGGTCAGGCTCGACGGTGACCTCGACGGGGCGGTGGCCCGCCCAGTGCTCCGAGTAGACCGGGTCGTCGGCGATGGCCGGGTCCAGCCAGAGGCCGTAGCCCTCCTCGCCGTGGTCGAAGCTCGCCTGCATCGATGCGCCGGCACGGCTCGAGCGACCGCGGCCGCCGCGGCGTCGCCGGCGGCGGCGAGGGCGATCGGCTGCTCGGTGGACCCGCCCGTGTCTGAGGGGTCAGACCCTCCGTCGCGCGATTCGCCATCGTCGTCAAGGTCTGGGTCAGACCCCGCGTCGTCCGATTCGGCGTCGTCTGATTCGCTCGCCTCGGCGGCGAGTTCCTCCTCGCGCGTCGCGGCCTCGATCTCGGCCTCGATCTCGTCGCGGAGGTCGGTTTCGTCGCCCTCATCCTCGGCGTTGAGCTCGTGTCGGCGCCGGAACTCGCGCAGCTCGGAGGTCGAAACCTCCAGCTGATGAGCGATCCACGCGTCGGTGCGGCCCTGGCGCACCCATGCGCGGACCTGATTGAGCTGTGAGCGAAGTGGCTTTGCCAAAGTTTTTCCTTGTTCTGCGGGAGGTTTGCGGGGCGCCCTGCCAGGCCTGGGCGATACTAGACGGTCACCACTGGCGCCGGACCTAACCGTCAAACCGGCTACGCTGAAGGCGACGACGGAAATCGGGTGAGGGTCACCGGGGGGTGAGCCTCGGCCGCACCTCGAATGGAGGCGAGATGCTGGTCCTGACGCGGAAAACCAACCAGAGCATCATGATCGGGGACGACATCGAGGTGTCGGTTCTGGCGGTATCCCGCGACAAGATCCGACTCGGCATCACGGCTCCCCGCGACGTCCCGGTCTTCCGCAAGGAGGTCTACCTCTCGATCAAGGACGAGACCGGCGACGCGGACACGCCCATCGAGGAGGCCCTCGAGGGTGGCGCGGCGAAGAAGAAGTAGCTGCAAAGCACGTAGCAATTAGCTGCTTTTTGCGAGCGTTCCGTTAGCGAACCTTCGTAGTCGCCCTGAGCCCCTGATACGCTGCCGACGGTCCGGTGGGTCTGGTTGGTCCGGTTTATGACTGAACTGCGCATGGCACAAAGCGTTCGACGAGTTCGAGGTCGGCCTTCAACAGGCGACCGATCTCGATCGCCGCCGCCGCGCCCAGCTGCGCCACCGCGCCGCCGCCCGCTCGCGCGCGCGCCGCATCCAGTCGACTCGAGAAGCGCGGCAACGTCGGCTTCGGCGTTCTGCTGCTCGCGCTGACGGTGACCGTCGTCGTGGTCACGATCGTCATGTTCGAGACGCTCGCCTTCTTATGGGCTAGCGGGCCCTCCTCAGGCACTCGCATCCCCCAGAGCCCGCGCCCGGCATCCGCCGACGCATCGCGCTGAGCTGCCGCGAACCGCGACGCGTAGCGATCGTTGGGCGGGATCGTGAGCGTGCGTCGCGTAGCCGCGCTGCGGACGAGCTCGGCGTTGACGAACTCGTCGCCGACGTGGACGTAGGCGAGCAGCCGCCCGTAGACGTCGCGGCGCTCGGCGTCGAAGTCGAGGCTGCACCGTCTGGCCCTCCACCAGGTGCCTCGTTGAAGTCGTGCGCCTCCGGGCCGTAGCACTCCACCGGCGCGCCCGGCTTGACCGTCTCGGGCGTGTCGACGCCGATGTAGCGCACGTCCTCGGTGTGGCCCTCGCAGCGCGACCTCGATCGTGTCGCCGTCGATCGCGCGCGTCACCTGGGCGCGTCGCCGACTCGCGCCGCGCGAGGCCGGCGTCGCGCGCCGCGCGCCGCCGCTCACCAGCAGGTAGCAGACGACGACCGACGAGGACCGCCACCGAGGCGACTGAGACCGCGGGCAACGCGCGCATGTCGTCAGTCTCGCGAGCGAGGGCGCGCGGATGTGACGCTCAGCGTGCCGGGAGCGCTACGGGATCCGGCGGACGCTGGCGAGCATGATCTCCTTGATCTGCTCGACGATCTCCATCGCCTCGGAGTGCCCGCGCTGCCACACGTTGCGGCCGTAGATCACACCCGAGCCGCCGGCCTCCATGATCAGGCGCGTCTGATCGAGGAGCTTGAGTCGTCGATCTTCGAGCCGCCGGAGAGCACCACGAGTGAGCGGCCGGCCGAGGCGACGACCTGCTGCACGGCCTCTTCCTGGGAGACCTCGATCTCGTTGTACGGGGCCGGTGAGTCCGCGTGGGCATCGGGGCTGGGCAGGTTGAGCTTGACGATGTCGGCGCCCTGCTCCATCGCCATCCGGGCGGCGTAGTCGATGGCGTAGAAGCTGTCCTGGCCGCCCTTTGCCTTGACGGCGGAGCCGCGGGGGTAGGACCAGACCACGAGCGGCATCCCGAAGCGGTCGCAGTCCTGGCGCACCTGCCGCAGCTGGGCGAGGTCGCGATCCTGCGCGGGCGAGCCGACGTAGAGCGTGTAGCCAACCGCGTCGGCGCCGAGGCGGACGGCGTCCTCGACCGAGGCGTTGAACGGCGAGAAGGCCTCGTCGGACGGCGGGATGTCGGTCTTGCCGTTGATCTTCAGCAGGAGCGGCACCTGGCCCGCGTAGTCGGGGTAGTACTTCTCCGCGAGCCCGATCTGGCAGGCGATCGCCGAGTAACCGGCCTCCGCGGCGAGGTGGAACTCGTACTCGGGGTCCTTCGACGCCGGGTTGGCGAAGAAGTCGCGCGGCCCATGCTCGATTCCCTGGTCGATCGGCAGCAAGCAGCAGCGTCCCCTGGCCCGGGCCGAACTCGAAGAGCAGGCGGCGCAGGCGGGTGCGCTTGCCCGGTGCGAGGGTGGCGAGGAGGGACTTCTGCTCGGTCGCGGCGCCGACATCCATGGGTGTTCGAGTACTCCTTGCGGGTCAGTAATTGCGGTCTGGACGAGGGCGTGAGTATAGGCTCGGGCACCTTGCTCGAGCACGCCTTCACCGGGCCGCGATTCACGGTCGGAATCGAGGAGGAGCTGATGATCCTCGACCCCGACGGGTGGGACCTCGCGCAGGCGATCGAGCGCGCTGCTCGCAGCGGTCCCGACGGACACCGTCGGGCCAGGTCCATCCCGAGCTCTTCCAGGCGTGCTCGAGATCGCGACCAATCGCCGTGCGACGAGCGTCCCCGAGGCCGGGCGCGAGCTCGCCGAGCTGCGCCGCGGCGGTGATCGCCGTCGCCGAGGGCGAGGGGCTGGCCATCGGGGCCGCCGCGACGCACCCGTTCGCGCTCGCCTCCGAGCAGAAGACCGTCGATCGCGCCGCGCTACCGCGAGCTGATCGACGAGCTCGGCTTCATCGCTCTGCAACGAGGTGATCTTCGGCACCCACGTGCACGTCGCGATCGAGGGAGCCGGACCGCGCGATCTACGTCGCCGACGGAATCCGCCGCTACCTGCCGCTGTTCCTCGCGCTGTCGGTCAACTCGCCGTTCTGGCAGGGCGAGCGCACCGGCCTGATGTCGTCGCGCGTGCCGATCTTCCGCGCAGTTCCCCCGCGAGGGCATCCCGCCGCATTACGGCACCTGGGAGATCTACTCGCACCGCGTCGGGCAGATGATGCGCGCCGGCGCGATCGCGGACTACACCTTCATGTGGTGGGACGTGCGCACCCACGCGAAGCTCGGCACGGTCGAGACGCGGATCTTCGATCAGCAGACCCGGGTCGAGCAGACGGTCTCGCTGGCGGCGCTCAACGTCTGCCTCGCCCATCGGCTGTGCGCGCTCTACGACCGAGGACGAGCCGCTGGTCGAGTACCCGACGCGAGCTCATCGACGACAACAAGATCCGCGCCGCCCGCCACGGCACCGACGCGAACCTCATCGACTTCCGCGCCGGGCAGCAGGTCGAGGCCTCGGACATGGCGCGCGAGCTGATCGAGCTGCTCGCCCCCGACGCCGACGAGCTCGGCTGCCGCGCCGAGCTCGACGGGGTCGAGAGCATCCTCGCCAACGGGCACCGGCGCCCAGCGCCAGCTGGCGATCGTGGGAGCGCACCGGCGATCTCGCGGCGCTGACGGCCGAGATCGCCGAGACACACGAAGCCCTGAGGATCGTGGCGCAGCGTCTGGCGTGAGCCATACTTGAGGGGATGGGTTCGCCCGAGCTCTCAGTGGTCTGCAAGAGCTGCGGCTCAGAGGTCAGCCCCTACGTGACCGAGTGCCCGTATTGCGGCACCCGGCTGCGCAAGCGGGCGCCGAAGCTCGAGCGGGTCGGCGACGAGGTCCGCGTCCGCGAGGACCGCGCGCGCGCGCCGGCGCCGCAAGGCCGCCGAGCGCCGCGCGGCGCGCTCGCGTCATCCTTCGACCTCGCGACGCGGCCCGTGGCGACGATCGCCGGTCGCTCGTCGCCTCCGCGCTGGTCCTGATCGTCGGTCGCGCCGACCTGACCGTCGATCACCTCGGCGCGATCGTCGGGCCGGTCGGAGACGACTGGTGGCGCTACCTCGCCGCGCCGTTCGTCTACGACAACGTCGGCTACCTGTTCGCCTGCGGGCTCGCGATCGCGATCTTCATGCCCGCCGCTCGAGCGCCGGGTCGGCAGCTTGCCGGTCGCGCTGCTCGCGCATCGGCTGCGGCGCGCTCGGCATGCTCGCCGCGGACGGCCTCGACAACGCCCTCGGCGACGGCATCCCGTTTGCCGCCGGCGGCAACGGCATCGCCCTCGGGCTGCCTGGCCGCCTGGTTTGTGATTCGCAACGCCGAGCGCCGCGCCGACCCGACCGAGGAGTACGACCAGATCGCCGTCGCGCGTCGCCGCCGCCGTGCTGCTGCTGCTTGCCGCTCGTCGACGACTACGCCTCCGTCTGGGCCGGGCTGGCCGGGGCTGCCGTCGGCGCCGGCTGCGGGTTCGTGGCGACGTCGGCGGCCGCCTCCCGTCGGGTCGCTGAGGAGCGGCGATCAGCAAGTTCACGCCGCTCACCGACGAGCTGCACGACTACATGGTCGGGCATGGGGCTCGCCAGGACGAGGCCCTGCGAGCGGATCGCCGCCGAGACGGCCGCGATGGGGCGAGTCTCGGGATGCAGATCGCCGCCGACCAGGGCGCGTTCATGACCCTGCTCGTGCAAGGCGCTGGGCGTCCGCGAGGCGCTCGAGCTCGGGACCTTCACCGGCTACTCGGCGATCTGCATCGCGCGGGGTCTCGCGCCAGGCGGCCGGCTGATCGCCTGCGAGCTCTCCGAGGAGTACGCCGAGATCGCCGCTCGCAACTTCGCCGACGCCGGGCGTCGCCGACCGGATCGAGATCCGCATCGGCCCGGCGCTGGAGACGCTGCGCGCGCTCCCCGAGCGCGAGGCGTTCGACTTCGCGTTCATCGACGCCGACAAGGTCTCCTACCCCGACTACTACGAGCTGGTCCTTGCGCGCACGCGACCAGGAGGCCTGATCGTCGTCGACAACGTCCTCGCCGGAGGTCAGATCATCGAGGGCATGGACGAAGGGGAGATCGTCAGCGCGGACGGCGACGGCGCGCCGAGCGAGCAGCTCGCCGCGACCCGCGCCTCAACGACGCTGATCGCCGCCGACGAGCGCGTCGACGTCGGCGATGGTCGGGATCGCCGACGGCCTCACGCTCGCGCTCAAGCGATGAACCGCGACCAGGCTCTCGCGCTCGAAGAAGCGCGGCCTTGCACGATTGGATCGCGGATCCTCGGCTCGGCCGCGCCCGAATCGCGCGTCTGTCGAGCATCGACGGCGTGCGCGGCGCGGTCGTGCCCGCGTGCCCGACGCGGTCGATCCCGCAACTCGGTCAGCTACACCGACGCCGGAGTCGCTGGCGGCGCGCTCGATCAGGTTGGCCGCCGCCTACGACGCAGGCCGGGGTCGAGCGCTGGACCGTTTGGGTGCCCGAGTTCGACTCCGACGCGATCGAGCTCGTGACCGCGGCAGGGCATGTCTTCGACGGCTCGCCGACGGCGATGACGCTCGAGCTGGCCGACCTCGAGCCGCGCGACGACCCGCGCCCTCGACTGGACGCGCCACCGGCAGCCCGGCTGACCTCGGCCGCATCAACGACCTCGCCTACGGCCTGCCGCCGGACAGCGGCATGGCGGCCGGCCTTGCCGCTCCAGGCCCGGAGCTGACGCTCTACGAAGCCCGCGTCGGCGGCGAGGTCGCATGCGTCCTCGGGACCGCCGACCACGGTTCTGACCTCGGCGTCTACTTCGTCGCGACCGACCCGAACCATCAGGGCGTGGGCCTCGCCGGCCGCCTGACCCGGGTGGCGCTCGCCGCCGCGCGCGATCGCGGCCTGCGCACGGCCTCCCTGCAGTCCTCGGCGCGCGGCAAGCCCGTCTACGTGGCCCTCGGCTTCGCCGAGCAGTTCGCCCTGCACCTGTACGAGCGCCGCAGAGGCGACTGTGAGCTATTCGGACGAGCAGATCGAGGCCGCGATCGAGGCCCTCTCCGAGCCCGGGCGCTTCGAGGAGGCCGAGGCGATCGTTCTGCGCGCCGCGCCCGGCCTGCAGAAGATCCTCGCCGAGGCGCTCGGGTCGCCGGCGGCTGGTTCGCCGAGTCGCACGAGACCGAGCTGCGCAAGGCGCTGGCGATCGAAGACCCGAGCGAGCGCGCGACGGACCTCCGGACCCTGCTCGCCGAGGAGGCGCGGATGGGGATGATGATCGGCGTCGCCGTCGGCTGGGCGCTGTCCCAAGAGTTGAACCAATAGAAAGGACCCGAAAGACCCCATGCGGATCAACTTCATCGGCCACGCAACGTTCGAGCTCGTCGACGGCGACACCCGCATCCTGATCGACCCCTTCCTGGCACCCACAACCCGGCGGCCAAGGTGAGCGCCGACGACGTCGATCCAACGCAAATCCTCATCACCCACGGCCATCAGGACCACCTGGCCGACGCCGTGGCGGTCGCCAAGCGCACGGGCGCGCCGTGCATCGCGATCACCGAGCTTGCCGGTTGGCTGGGCGAGCAGGGCGTCTCCGACGTGACCGATCCGAACCTCGGCGGGACCGTGACGACCGACTGGGGCAGCGTGAAGGTCGTCCCCGCATGGCACACGTCCACGACCCCTGACGGGACCGTGATCGGCACCGCGGCCGGCCTGATCGTGAAGGTCGGCGGCAGGACGATCTACCACCTCGGCGACACCTGCCTCTTCGGCGACCTGAGGCTGATCGGCGAGCGCCACGACATCGATGTCGCGTTCGTGCCGATCGGCGGCCACTACACGATGGATCGCGAGGACGCCGCCTACGCCTGCGAGCTGGTCGGCGCCAGGACCGTGATCCCGTGTCACTACAACACGTTCCCGGCGGTCGCCGCCGACGCGGAGGCGTTCAAGTCCGATGTCGAGGCGAAGACGACGTCGCAGGTCGTCGTCCTCGAGCCCGGGGAGTCACACGAACTATGAGCACGGTCGAGACGCTCAGCACGATCGCCCAGCGCGAGGACTTCCTCGCCACCGGCGACCCGGCGCTTCGCCGAGGGCGCCCGCAAGCTCAAGCTCCTCGACTACGCGCAGCTCTACGACCTCTGGGAGCGCCAGCAGTGGGCCACCCAGGACATCGACTTCACCCGCGACCGGATCGACTGGCACGAGCGGATCCCCCCTGAGGAGCGCCGCCAGCGGATGTTCGGCCTCTCCGGATTCTTCATCGGCGAGCAGCGGGTCACCGACGAGCTCGGGCCGATCATGCGCGCCGCCCCGACCGAGGAGATGCGGATCTTCCTCTCGACCCAGATCGCCGACGAGGCGCGCCACGTGCGCTTCTTCAACCGCTTCTACGACGAGGTCGGCGTGCTGGACGGCGACCGGCGATCTCGCCGAGCGCCTCGGCGACGACCAAGGAGCAACGTCAACGACTCGTTCGTCGAGCTCTTCGACGGGATGCTCAAGCAGCGGGTCGACCGCCTCGCGACTGAGCCGGGCAGACCTCGAGGCGCTGGTCGAGGCGATCACGCTCTACCACATGGTCATCGAGGGAGTTCTGGCGCTCACCGGCCAGCACTTCATCATCGGCTACAACACCGAGGTCAGGGGACGCTTGCCGGGTTTCGTTGCAGGCTTTGAGAACGTCGCTCGCGACGAGCATCGCCACGTCGCGTTTGGCGCTCGGTTCCTTACCGACATGGTCGCCGAGTCCGACCGTCTACCGGGCCGCGATCCAGCGGATGCTGGCCGAGTCGCTGCCCAGTCGCCGAGCGCGTCTTCGACCCGCCGTACGTGCGCACGGACGAGGACTGGGAGCTCTTCGGCTCCTCGAAGGAGGAGACGCAGGCCTTCGCGGCGCAGTGCCTGACCCGCCGGCTGAAGGCCATCGGCCTCGGCTGAGGGGTCAGACCCCTTCATCTGAACTCAACAATTCGGTTGCGGAGAACTACGTAAAAGGCTGGTGCGATCGAACCATTATGCCGCCCTGCGATCGACCAGTCGTTAATCACACGCCGTAAATCCGATCCGATGGGATGAGGAGGAATAGCCGCCCGCTGCCGACAATGCAGTTCCCCCCTAACCCCCCACGTCGTGGGAGCGGATGGGACCTCACATGGGAGAAATGGATATCACCCGAACCGCATCCGAAGGAATCTTCGGGAATGGATTCCCGATGGTGATGCGCGAGGCCCGGTCCTCTTCATTCGGCGCTCCGGGCACTGGCCCCACCGGTGCCCGGTCCCGTTCCCGGTTGTCTTAGTCCGAGGTCACGGAGGGCCTCGGACTAAGGCGCTGGGGCACTCTGTCCCGGATCGCGACAGTCCTAACTCAGCGGCGCGCCGATGAGCGCCAGACATGAACGAGTAACGGTGCTGGTCGCCGACGATCACCCGATCTACCGCGAGGGGATCGTTCGGGCGATCAAGGACCGGCCGGAGCTCGAGCTGGTTGGCGAGGCGGCTGACGGGCGCGACGCCCTCGACCAGATCAGCGACTGAAGCCCGGAGGTCGCCGTGCTCGACATCCGCATGCCGGGCTCGACGGCACGCAGGTGCTGGCGGCGATGCGGCGCGAGGGCCTCGACACCGAGGTGCTCTTCCTCTCGGCGTTCATGGAGCCGGAGCTCGCCTACCAGCACCGTCGCCGCCGGCGCCAAGGGCTACCTCTCGAAGGAGTCCTCGCGCCAGGAGGTCTGCGACGCGATCGTGTCGATCTCCCGTGGCGGCACCGCGCTTCGCCGCCGAGGCGCAGGCCGGCCTCGCCGCTCAGATCCAGGAACGCGAGCGCAGCGGCGGGCCGCCGAAGCTGACCGAGCGCGAGGCAGAGGTTCTGCACCTCGTCGCCGAGGGCTACTCGGCGCCGGACATCGGCAAGCACATCCACCTCTCGACGACGACCGTCAAGAGCCACCTGCACTCGCTCTACGAGAAGCTCGGCGTCTCCGACCGCGCCGCCGCCGTCGCCGAGGCGATGCGGCGCGGAATGCTCGAGTGATGGCCGGCGAGGCCCAGGACGGCCTCGCCGCCGAGAACG
This sequence comes from uncultured Solirubrobacterales bacterium, assembly GCA_963796815.1. Taxonomy (GTDB): domain Bacteria; phylum Actinomycetota; class Thermoleophilia; order Solirubrobacterales; family 70-9; genus WHSW01. Next base: position 79,461 of record CAWCNF010000004.1, on the reverse strand, counting down.
AGGTGCTGCGCGCCGAGAACGCAGCGCTGCGCGAGGAGCTCGAGACCTGCCGCCAGCTCGTCGCCCAGGTCCTCGACGCCGAGGACTCAGGCGCGCCGGCGGATCGCCCAGCTGATCCATGACGACTCGCTGCAGACGCCTCTGGCCGCCAACCAGGAGCTGATCGAGGCCGCGCCGGGACGGGCGCAGGTCGAGCGCGCACACGAGGTCGTCGAGGCGACGATCGGGCGCCTGCGCGAGGCGATGATGGCCCTGCACCCGGTGACGCTGGAGCAGGGCGGCTTCGAGACAGGCTCTCGGCGCCGTTGCCCGGCAGGCGGCGCGGCAGGGCGGCTTTGAGGTCTCGAGTCGAGATCGCGCCCGAGGCGCTCGAGATCGCGGACGCGATGATGCTCGCGATCGCGCGCGAGCTGCTGACCAACGCCGCCCGCCACGCGAACGCCGACCCGAGGTCGCGGTCGCGCTGCGCCGGACCCCGTACGTGAGCTCGAGCTCGAGGTCACCGACGACGGGCGCGGAATCGCCCGCCGGCCGCCGCGAGGAGGCGCTGGCCCAGGGCCATATCGGGCTCGCGTCCGTGCACGAGCGCGTTCGGGCCCGGTCAACGGGCGGTTCGACGCTCGAGACGTTCGCAGCGCCGGCACGCGGGCGATCGCGCGCCTTCCGCTGAGACGTACTCGCAGCGCGTGCGGGCGTTACTCGCCGACGGCGGCCGTCCGGGACCTGGCCGCCGTCGCCGCACCCGCGGGTGCGGGCGACCGGCGTCACCGGGTTGACCGGCGGCGGAGGCGTGGTGTCGGGAGGCGGCGGCGTCGTCGCCGGCGGGGTCCCGGCGTTGGGCGTCGTGGTCAGCGGCGGCCGTCGGAACGGTCACGTGCGTGCGGCTCGGGGCTCGGTGACGAGGACGCCGTCGCTCGGCGCCGCGTCGCTGGCGCCCGTGCCGTCGTCGGCGCCCGAGCCGCCGGCCGCGGGGCCGACGACCGCGTGCCGGTTCTCGTCGGTCTCGGGGGCGTGGCGTTCGCGTCGCCGGTCGGCGGGATCGCTGCCGTGGCATCCGATCGTGCCGGCGCGTGGTCGCCGGGTCGGCCGGTCGTCGGGTCGGCGGGCGGCGCGTCGATCGACCTGGGGGCCCGCGGCGGCGGTGACCGGATCACCTGCGTCGCCGCGGCGCGGCTGCCGGTGCACCGTCGGCGGGCGGCGGTCGACCTAAGCCTGGGCGCCGCCGGCGGTCGTGTCGCCGGGGCGTGCTTGGCGTCACCTGGGTGACCGCCGGCTTGGTCGGTCGGGACGTGACATAGATGTGCTGGACCTCGACCGCGCCGGCCGTCAGCAGCGCCGCCGTCGCGGCCGTCGCTGCGGCCTTGGCGCCGATCGCGCCGGCGATTCCGCCGCCTGCGGCCGCGCCGCCGAAGGCCGCGCCGCCGGCCGCCGCTGCGCCGCCGACCGCCGCGCCCGGCCCGGCCGGCGACCCCGCCGGCTCCGCGGCAGCGCCGCCCATGCCCGCGGCGGCGCCCGTCGCGCCGGCGCCGGCGCTTGCGCCACCGGCGACCGCGGATCCGCCGGCGATGCTGCCGCCGCCGGCCGCTGCGCCGCTTCCGGCCGCCGAGCTTCCGCCCGCGGCCGAGCTGGAGCCGCCCCAGCCAAATTTTGCGACCGCGACTTGCACAGCAGCGCCAGCGGCCCGATCGGCGCGAGGGCGGCGAGAGCCTTGGTGTTCGTGCGCAGCTGGCCGCGGAACTCGCGGCACCCTCGCAGCGCTTGACGTGATGGCGGACCGGGCCGGAAGCCTTGCGCAGCCCCTCGGCGGCCTCGGCCAGTTCGAGCCGGACCTCGCCGCACGTGAGCTGGCGCGACTGCGTCGCCTCGGCGAGCGACATCCGCGCGCGGACCAGCAGCGACTTGACCGCCGGGATCGTCGTGTCCATCGTCTCGGCGATCTCCTCGTAGGAGAGCGCGTCGATCTCGCGCAGGAGCAGAGCGGTGCGCTGGGTCTCGGGAAGGTCCTGGACGTCGGCGACGAGAGCAGCGGAACTCCTCGCGCTTCTGGACCGCGCTCGGCGGTGGTGACGCCGCCTTCGCCGACCATGACGTCCATCGAGTCCTGGCCCTCCGGCACTGGGCGGCGCAGGTGGTTGAGGCACCGGTTACGGGCGATCCGGTACAGCCAGGGGCGAACGTTGATGTGGCGGCTCGTCGGCGATCATCGCCGCGTGCGCCTTGACGAAGACCTCCTGGAGCACGTCCTCGGCGTCCTCCGTGGAGCGCAGCATGTGGCGACAGAAGGCGAGCAGCCGCGAGTGGTAGCGGTCGAACAGCACCTCGAAGGCGTGCTCGTTGCCCGCGCGGATCAGCGCGACGAGGCCGCTCGTCGCCCTGCAATTTGAGCAGCGGCGAGACTTCCGGCCGAGAATGCCGGTCCGCGCACTGGCGGTGTAAGGGTGGAGGCCTCCATGTACAGCGCGCTACCCACCCCTAAGTAACACGTTAACAGGGCGCTAGTTGCGCTCCCGGAAAGGATGAGCGCCCGCATGAGCGGGACTTGAACGCCGTCAGCTTTCCGTTTCGGGGCGGCGGACTTTTAAGACGCTATCGGCTTAAAACCGATTGTCCCCACGGGGCCGTGAGGGTTCGAACCCTCCCGCGGTATCGTAATGCCAAGCGTGATTAGATCGCTCGCCGATGGACGCCGAGGAGGTGCGCCTGCTCGCCCACGAGCTGCGCAACACGCTGTTCGCGATCGACATGCTGCTCGAGCGCGCGCTCGAGCACGAGGAGCTGGGAACCGACCCGATGGACGACGTTCGCCGCGCCCGCGAGGGCGTCGAGGAGACCCTCGAGGTCGTCAAGCGGCGCCTGGATCACGCCTGATGACTCTGGGCACGCCGAAGCGATTCATACGCTCGAGTCGTAGTCTCCGACGATGAAGCGTCGAGTTCGCCCGGTCGCCGGGGAACGGGAGATCCAGTGGTCGCGGGTCACCGGACCTGCGCAAGTCCTACGGCGAACACGAGGCGGTTCGTGGCGTCGACTTCGAGATCCCGGCGCGGCACCGTCTTCGGCCTGCTCGGGCCCAACGGCGCCGGCAAGACGACGACGGTCGAGATCCTCGAGGGCTACCGGACCCGCACCGGCGGCGAGGTCTCGGTGCTCGGCTCGGATCCGCGAGGACGGCGACTGTGGAGCTGCGCGACCGGATCGGGATCGTCCTTCAGGAGAGCGGCGTCGATCTCGACCTCACGGTTCGCGAGGCGATCGAGACCTACGGTGCCGCGTACACGCGCCGGCGACCGACCGACGAGCTGATCGACCTCGTCGGCGCTGACGGCGAAGGCCGACGCGCGGATCGCGACCCTGTCCGGCGGCCAGCGCCGCCGGCTCGACCTCGCGCTCGGCGTCGTCGGCGATCCCGAGCTGATCTTCCTCGACGAGCCCACCACCGGCTTCGACCCGGACGCGCGCCGGCGCTCGTGGGAGCTGATCCGCCGCCTGCGCGCCGAGGGCACGACGATCCTCCTGACCACCCACTACATGGAGGAGGCCCAGCAGCTCGCCGACAACGTCGCGGTGATCGCGGCGGGGCAGATCGTCGCGTCCGGCCCGCCGGCCGAGCTGATCGCCGCCGACCGCGAGGCCGAGATCCGCTTCCGGGTCCCCGACGGGCTTCACGGCCGCCGACCTGCCGCTGCCCGCCGCGGAGGCCGCGGCCGTGGCGAACGGCGACGTCGCGTTCAGCACCGCCACGCCGACGGCGACCCTCGCCCCGGTGCTCTCGTGGGCGACGCGAGCGCGGGCTCGAGCTCGAGGAGCTGAAGTCGACGCGCGCAACGCTCGAGGACGTCTACCTGCAGCTGACCGGGGAGGGGAGCGGCTGATGACGCTCGGTCGCCAGCTCTCCCTGCTCGCCAAGTGGATCCGCGCGCGCCTGCTCATCTACCTGCGCACGCCGCGGGCGGCGTTCTTCACCTTCATCTTCCCGCTGATCCTGCTGCTGCTGCTGAACTCGGTCAACAGCGGCCAGGAGGTGACCTCGACGACGCACCGGCGAAAAGGTCTCGTTCGCCGCCTACTTCACGCCGTCGATCGCGATCTTCGCCCTGATCACCGGCTGCTACACGGGCATCATCTTCGCCGTCTCCACCGCGCGCGATCGCGGCATCCTCAAGCGCGTCGCCGGCACGCCGCTGCCGGTCGCCGGTGTTCCTCGCGGCATGGGCGGCTCGTCGATCATCACCGGCTTCTGCTCGGTGCTCTTCCTGATCGTCGTCGGGATCGATCTCCTTCGGCGTCTCGATCGATCCCGCGGCTGATCCCGGCGGCGGTCGTGTCACGATCCTGCTCGGCGGGCTCTGCCTGAGCTCGCTCGGGCTTGCGATCGTCAGCTTCGTCCGCAAGGCGGAGTCGGCGCCGGCGGTCTCGAACCTCACGATGTTCCCGATCCTCTTCCTCTCGGGCGTCTTCTTTCCGATCGCCGACGCGCCCCAATGGATCAAGGACTTCGCCAACATCTTCCCGGTCGCCCACCTGATCGACTCGTTCACGGCGCTGCTTCGACCCGGCGACGACGGGCAGCGGCTTCACCTCCGACCTGGTGAACCCGCTCGTGGCTGGACCGCGGTCGGGCTGTTCGTCGCCACCCGCCGTTTCCGAGTCGAGATGACCGCGGCGGGCGGCGACCGCCGCGCGTGCGCCGACCGCCTGACACGCGCCGGCGTAGACTCGGCCGCGATGGCCGAATCGGTGAGCCACACGCCGTTCGCCGTCTTCAACCAGGACCGCCAATCCGACTCGATCGCGGACCATCCTGCGCGTCGCCGCTTCACCCGCTCCTCAGCCGGCGACCTCGCCGCTGATCACGCGTGACCGGGCGAAGCAGCGGTGCGCGAGTACACGTTCCCGGTCGCCTACACCCGCGACGGCGACGTGGTCACGATCGAGGTCGGCTGGCCTGAGCGCAAGCGCTGGTGGCGCAACCTGCGCGGCGCAGGCGCCCCGGTCGCGGTCCGCATCGCCGGCGAGGCGCGGACCGGCCACGCGCTGGCCAGCGGTGATGAGCGCAGCGGCGTCGAGGTCAAGGTCGAGCTCGACAGCTGAGCACCGCGACGTTCACGAGTCTGCGGCGAGCGCCGCTTTGCAGTGAGGCGTGTGCCGGGGCGGACGCCCGCGAACGTCGCGGAGACCGTCATAGATGCACGGGTTCCCGGACGTTCGGCGTACCGGCCCTACAGCTGCGTGAAGACGGCCTTGGTCTCGAGGTAGGCGTCGAGGTTGTGGTGACCCTTCTCGCGGCCGATCCCCGACGCCTTGTAGCCGCCGAACGGCGCCGCCGGGTCACCGGCGCCCCAGGTGTTGATGTAGACGTTGCCGGCCCGCAGCAGCGCCGCCAGCTTGTGGGCCTGTGAGATGTCGCGGGTCCACAGGCCGGCCGCGAGCCCGTACTCGGTGTCGTTGGCGCGCCGCGCGACCTCCTCGAGGTCCTCGAACGGCTGGGCGACCAGCACCGGGCCGAAGATCTCCTCGCGGGCGATGCTTCATCTCGTCGTCGACGCCGGTGAACAGGGTCGGCGTCGACGAAGTAGCCGCCGCCGTTCGCCCACCGTCGGTCGTGCCGCCGGCGACGGCCTCGGCGCCCTCCTCCAGGCCCGCGTCGATGTAGCCGGTGACGCGGCTCGAACTGCTCCTCGGAGACGAGCGGGCCGAACTGCGAGTCCGGGTCGAGCCCGGGGCCGACCTTGGCCTGCGAGGCGAAGTCGGCGAGCCGCGAGACGACCTCGTCGAACAGGTCTGCCTGCACCAGCAGCCGCGAGCCGGCGTTGCAGGCCTGGCCCGAGTTGAAGTAGATGCGCCTGGAAGCGAGCCCTTGACCGCGGCGTCGAGGTCGGCGTCCGGGAGGATGATGTTCGGGCTCTTGCCGCCGAGCTCGAGCGTCACCCGCTTGAGCGCGCGCCCGCACTTGGCGCCGATCTCGCGCCCGACCGCGGTCGAGCCCGTGAAGGCGACCTTGTCGACGCCCGGGTCGTCGACCAGCGCGGCGCCGGTCTCGCCGTCGCCGGTGAGGACGTTGACGATGCCCGCGGGAAAGCCCGCCTCGAGCGCCAGCTCGCCGAGGCGCAGCGCGGTCAGCGGCGTCTGCTCGGCCGGCTTGAGGATCAGCGGGCAGCCGGCGGCGAGCGCCGGGGCGATCTTCCAGACGGCCATCAGCAGCGGGAAGTTCCACGGCACGATCTGGGCGCAGACGCCGACCGGCTCGCGCAGCGTGTAGACGAAGAGGTCGCGGCCCGAGACGGGAATCGTCTCGCCCTCGATCTTCGTCGGCCAGCCCGCGTAGTAGCGCAGGTGGGCGACCGAGGCGGCGATGTCGCCCGCGGCTGCCGCGAGCGGCTTGCCGTTGTCGAGCGACTCGAGCTCGGCGAGCTCGTCGCCGTTGGCCTTGATCAGCTCGGCGAGCGTGTAGATCATCCCGGCGCGCTTGGACGGCCGAGACCTTGCGCATCGGCCCGTCGAGCGCCGCGCGGGCGGCCTCGACGGCGCGGCGACGTCCTCGGCGCCGGCCTGGGCGACCTCGCAGATCGCCTCGCCCGTCGCGGGGTCGATCGTCTCGAAGGTGCGGCCGTCGGCGGCGTCGGCCCACTCGCCTCCGATCAGCAGGCCGATGCGGAGCGTCGACGAACTCGCGGGCGGCATCGGAGAGGGCGTCGGCGGTGGCGGTAGGCATGCCCCGATCGTAACGACGCGCCTTTCGTCGCCGAACCCCCGTCGCTAACGGGCCAGAGCTAGCTGCGGCTCGTGATCAGCAGCCGGTGGCCGGAGGTGTCCGGGCGGCGGCGCTGGTGCTGTTGAGCGTGACGCCGGCGGCTGCCGCCTCGACGCCCTCCTTGCTCGGCCGCGCCGGGGTCGACGCCGGTCGGTCCGGTCGCGCCCGTCGGTCCGGTCGCGCCGGTCGGGCCGGTGGGCGCGGGGGTCGTCGGATCGGGCGCAACGGTCGGTGGCGTCGACGTCGGATCGCAGGACGCCGAGTCGTCGGCGGAGCCCGCGATCGACGTCCGGCGTTGCCGTCGCTGGTTGGAGTTGGCCGGAGCCGTGGCCGTCGGCCGCGCCGGCGCCGAACGTCGTTGGTGCGATCGGGCGCGACGCGGCGGCTGCGCGTCGCCCGCCTGGGGCGGCGAGACGCCGGTCGCGATCACGTGGGCTGCCGTCGGAGCCGGCGGTCGGATCAGGGGCGTGCCGTAGGCGGTGACGCTGGACGCTGTAGGTGCCGGCGCCGACGTAGGGGACCCAGGCCGAGGTGCCGCCCGGCGAGACGCCGCCGAGATCGGTGACCGAGCCGTCGGGGCTCGTGATCGTCGCCGTGTAGCTGGTGGCGTTCGGCAGCGCGGTGAAGGAGACGTCGATCTGGCAGGCGATGCCGTCGTTCGAGCACGCCGCAGGAGCCGAGCGAGGAGCTCACCGAGAGCGGCGCCGGGCCCGCATCGACCTGGCCGGAGCCGTCCTCGCCGGTGAGCGCGAACGCGGGCAGCGGCACCGCAGAGCGCCGAGGGTCAGCCAGAGGGCTCGATTACGTGCTGGCACGGCTTAGCCCTTCGCCTCCGGAGTGAATGATCCTGCGATCAGGTCGACACCTTGCGTCGCCTCGGGCGACGCGTCGGGCTGCACGGTGGTCGCGAGAGGTAGTAGCGATAGTCGCCGGCGACGCGGAGGGTGACCTGAGTACGTCGGCTGGCCGGCCGGGGCGTCGGCCGCGAGCGTCACGATCGTTCCCTCCTCCGTCGGGGCCGGCACACGCTGCACGATATGCGCTGAGCCGGCCAGAGCTTCGAGCTGGGCCGAGGACTGTGAGACGAAGGTCGGAAAGTCGAGCTTTGGGTCCTGCGTGATCCAAAGTGTCATGTCCGCTTCGCCGTTCGGCGCCGTCGCCGCGAAGGTCGCGCCGCTCGGCGGCTCGGTGCGCTTCCAGCCCTTCGGCAGCGCCAGCGAGTAGGTGCTGCCGCTGACCAGATGGGCGGCGCTCCGGCGCCGCCGGCCGTGGCCGTGGCGCCGCTCGGCGTGGTCGGCGTGCCCGTCGGATCGCCGGCGGTGGCCGGCGGGATCGAGTTGATGTTGTCGCCGTTCTGGACCGACGGCGGCGCGTTGTTCGAAGCCGCGGCGCTCGGGGAGTTGGTCGACCCGGTCGAGTCGCCGCCGCCCTGGATGACGAAGAGGCCGCCGATCACCAGCGCCGCGGCGACGGGGATCGTCGCCAGGCGCCAGCTGCGGCTTTCCGGGTCGAGCTCGGGCCGAGCTTGCGGCTTCGTGTCTCCGCGGCTCGGCTTCGGCTTCGCGACCTTGCGGCTTGGCGATCTTCGCCGGCTTGGCCTTCGGCAGAGCTTGGGCTTCGCGGAGAGCCTCGGCTTCGAGAGCTTGGGCGTCGACAGCTTCGGCACCGCCAACTTCGGGAGCTTCAGCGATGGCCGCTTGCGCGTTGCGCGACTCGAGCGGCACCGCCGTCTCGAGGTCGGTGAGCTCGCTCTCGAGCCCGAAATCGTCGACCTCGCCGATCTCGAACGCGCGCTCGCAGTGATCGCAGCGCAGGCGGTGAACGGCCCGCGCCGGGACCGCGCCGGGCAGGCGCACACGGGTCGATGCGCCGCACGCCTCGTGGCTTGCGCGGCGACGATGCGCACGGCCATCGCTGCCGGGGCGGCTCCGGGAAGCCTCCGTTACTTGGGTTCTCAGGCAGGAGTGATCGCTGCACAGTTTCCTCATCGGGCAGAGCCAGCGAGACCTTGAGATCCGCCCGCGCCACCCCATCGCCACGCAAGTTTCGTCGCGCACGGGCACCCGGCCGAAGTGAGACTATTCTGGCATGGCCGCCGGAGTTATTACGTTTCTGTATCGGCGCCTCGGAAGCGCGCTATCCGCTCGTGTTCATGGCGGTCGAGCTGCAGACCGCGCTGTTCATCGTCGCCGGCACGCTCGCGCTGTTCACCTTCTACTTCGACGGCGACACGTCGCGAGTACCTCACGATCCTCGGCGTCGCCCTCGTCCTCACCGAGGGCGCGATCCTCGCCTCGCTGTGGCGGCTGCGGCCGCAGATCGCGCCCGTTGCGCGCCTGGATCGGGGGCGCGCGCGACGAGGACTCGACCCAGCGCGCCTGGTCGGCGGCGGTCAAGCCTGCCGATCCTGCTGCTGCGGCGCGACCTGCCGATCCCGGTGGTGATCTCGGTGCTGCCCGACCTGCGTCGTCGGGATCGTCGTCCTGGGCCTGCCCCCGCTCGCGATCTTCCCGCTGCTCGCCGCCGCGCGCCGTCGCGATGGGCTACTCGGCGATCCTGCACTACCTCGCGGTCGAGGCCGGGATGCGCCCGGTGCTGCTCGACATCAACTCGAACCTCTCGCCGCGGCCTGACGGTCGACTTCTGGGCGGTCTCGCTGCGCACGCGGCTGCTGGTCGCGCTGCCCGTGATCAACCTGATCACCGGGCCTCGTCGTCGCGGCGCTCGACCTCCGACGGCGGTGGCAGCTCGAACCTCGGCCTCGACGTGCTCGTCGCGCTGCTGGTCGCGACGACGATCTCGCTCGAGCTCACCGTGATGCTCTCGAAGTCGATCCTGCGGCCGCTGCACGACCTCGAGCAGCGCGGTCGAGCGGGTGCGCGAGGGCGACTTCGACGTCTCGGTGCCGGTGACCACCGGCGACGAGCTCGGCGAGCTGGCCGCGAGCTTCAACCAGATGGTCGACGGCCTCGCCGAGCGCGAGCGTCTGCGCGAGGCGTTCGGCACCTACCTCGACCGCGAGGTCGCCGAGTACATCCTCTCGGAGGGCTTCAGCGAGGAGGGCGTCGAGATCGAGGTCACCGTCCTCTTCTGCGACGTGCGCGGCTTCACCGAGTTCGCCTCGGAGGCGACGCCGCAGGAGGTGGTCGCCGCGCTCAACCGCCTCTTCGAGACGATCGTGCCGATCATCGCCGGCCACGGCGGCCACGTCGACAAGTTCGAGGGCGACGGCCTGCTTGCCGTCTTCGGCGCGCCGGAGCCCTTCCCCGACCACGCCGACCGCGCGCGTCCGCGCCGCCTGCGAGATCGCGGCCGCGGTCAACCATCGAGGGCGCGCGGTGGCGAGCTGCGGGTCGGCGTGGGCGTCAACTCGGGCCGGGTCGATCGCCGGCGCGATCGGCGGCGGCGGGCGGCTCAACTTCTCGGTCATCGGCGGCGTGGTCAACGTCGCCGCGCGCGTCGAGGCAGCACACCCGCGAGACCGGCGACGACATCCTGATCACCGCCGAGACGTGGAAGGCCGTCTCGCACCGCTTCGAGGTCGAGAGCCGCGGCAAGGTCGAGCTCCGCGGAGTCGCCGAGCCGGTCGCGCTGCTACGCGCCGACACCGCGTCGCTCGAGACGGTGAGCGACGGCGACGGGCCGCGGCTGGCTCAGACGGCGACGGCGACGGCGGGTCGGGCCGGCGGCTGCGCCTGCCGCTTCCGCGCCTGCTGCGCTGATTCGCAGCCCGATCGCTTAGGCGCCGTACTTGAACGAAACGGCCTGGTCGTGGGTGCCCTTGGTCCGCGAGCACTGCACGGTCCAGACCTCGTCGCCGATCTGAGCTTTCGCGCAGACCCAGTCGTGGAAGCGGTCGTCCACGCCGCCGGCCTTGAAGACGAAGTGGTTGGCGAGCTTGCGGGCCGTCTTGCATGACACGCCGTCGGCCTTGAGCTTGAACCAGCCCGAGCCGTTGACGATGTGCTTGCCGCACTTCTCGGTCCCGCCCTTTGAGGCGACGCCGGCGGGCGCGCTGGCGGGGACCGCAAGGGCGGCGAGGACGAGGACGAGTGCAGCGGTGAGTCGAAGCATGCCCGCAACCTATGCGGTGACGCGCCCGCGCGCAAGAAGTGCGATACTTTCGCGCGAGATGAGGTGGAGCAGGGCGTTGGTCGCGTTGGCGACCGTTGTGGTGCTTGGGGCGATCGGCGCCCGCGATCGCGACGCGAAGCTGAAGGCGCGCGGCAGCATGGACCAGGTGCTCGTGACCGGCGCGAAGCCGGGCAAGACCGTGACGCTGCTCGACAAGCACGGCACCGTCGACGCCGACAAGGCTGGGCCGCTCGGCGGCGTTGTCTTTCGCAAGGTCGCCCCCGGCGGCGGCTACTCGGTCGTCCAGGGTTCGCACAAGTCCAAGACCGTGAAGGTGCTGACGACGAAGTCGGCGCCGCCGAACACCAAGATCTACAACCAGAAGCTGCCGGACGGCACCGATGCGACCTACGGCTACCTAAAGACGCGCGACGGCACCAAGCTCGCCGTCAACGTGCTGCTTCCGGGGCCGGCCGACTCGGGCCCGTACCCGACGCTGGTCGAGTACTCGGGCTACGGCTACGCGAACCCGAGCGGCGGCCAGAGCTCGCTGCAGACGATCTACGACCTGCTCGGCTACGCGGTCGTCGACGTGAACATGCGCGGCACCGGCTGCTCGGGCGGCGCCTTTGACTTCTTCGAGCCGGCGCAGGCGCTCGACGGCTACGACGTGATCGAGACCGTCGCGCGCCAGCCCTGGGTGCTCAACGGCAAGCCCGGCATGGCCGGGAATCTCCTACGGCGGCATCAGCCAGCTCTTCGTCGCCGCGACGCGCCCGCCCGACCTCGCCGCCATCGCGCCGCTGTCGCTGATCGACAACACGCAGACCACGCTCTATCCCGGCGGCGTCCTCAACACCGGCTTCGCCGTCGACTGGGCCAAGGAGCGCATCCACGACGCCGAGGCGGCCGGGCCGGACGCCGGGCAGGCCTGGGCCTATCAGCGCATCCAGGATGGCGACTCGATCTGCGCGAAGAACCAGGAGCTGCACCCGGAGGCGGTGAACCTCCTGGCGAAGATCAAGCGCAACAGCTACTACAAGCCGAAGGTCGCCGACCCGCTCGCGCCGATCACCTTCGTCCACAAGATCGACGTGCCGACGTTCGTCGCCTGCCAGTTTGAGGACGAGCAGACCGGCGGTCATTGCGCGACGCTCGCGGCGCACATGACGGGGACCGACAAGAAGTGGTTCACGTTCACGAACGGGACCCACATCGACTCGCTCGATCCGGAGACCTTCAACAAGTGGTACGACTTCCTCCAGCTCTACGTCGCGCACCGAAAACCGGACGTAAACCCGGTCGGGGTGGGTGGAGCCCCGGCGGTCTACGAGGTCGCGGCCGGCCTGCATGGGGTGACCCTGCCGCCCGATCCAATCCAGCTCCAGCCGGATTACGACTCGGCCAAGGCGCTGTTCGAGGCGCAGAAGCCGATCCGCATCCTGTTCGACAACGGGGCGGGCAGCGCCGTTCCAGGCAACCCCTACCCCGGGTTCGAGCAGTCGTTCGACGCCTTCCCGGTTCCGGGCACGCAGGCGCGCTCGTTCTTCCTCAACAACAACGGCTCGCTCACCGACTCCAAGCCGTCGACCGCCGCCGAGGACTCCTTCAAGCTCAACCGAGGCGCGCGCAACCCGACCGACTTCACCGGCGACACCGCCGGCGGCACCAACGGCCTTTGGACCGCGACGCCTCCGTATGACTGGCAGCAGAACCCGTCTGGGACGGCGGCGTCGTACGTGACCCCGCCGCTGACGTCAGACACGACCGTGCTCGGCGCCGGCGCGCTCACCGCATGGGTGAAGTCGTCGAAGCCCGACCCCGACCTGCAGGTGACCGTCTCCGAGGTCAGGCCCGACGGCAAGGAGGTCTTCGTGCAGAGCGGTTGGCTGCGCGCTACCGGGCGCAAGCTCGACAAGAAGAAGAGCACGAAGCTGGAGCCGGTTCTGAGCCTCCGCAAGCGCGACTCCAAGCCGATGCCGAAGGGCAAGTACGCCCAGGTGACCGTGCCCCTCTACTACCAGGGCCACGCCTACCGGGCCGGCTCGCAGATCCGTGTGACGATCAGCGCCGTCGGCGGCGATCAGCCGATCTGGGCCTTCGACGAGGCAACCGGGGACGGCGCGAAGATCTCGATCGCGCACTCGCCCGACATGCCGTCGCAGCTACTGCTGCCGGTCGTCGGCGGCGTTGACGTGCCGACCGACCTGCCGCCCTGCCCGGGGCTCCGCGCCGAGCCGTGCCGCGACTACGTGCCGTACGCGAACAACGCCGGCACGCTGAAGAAGTAACTCCGGGCTAGAGCCCGGGAGTCTCGAAAGCGCGCTTGGGGGGCGCTCCGGGGCGCAGCTTGGTGGCGCCGTCGGGACGCAGCCCGTCGAGCACGATGCCGAGGTAGCGCTTCCAGATGTCGTTGCGGACTCCCGGGAAGGGCAACTCGGCCGATGCGGCGACCGAGTGCATGAGGATGCCGAGGTCCTGGCCGGTGAGATCGTCGCGCACGACGCCGGCGTCCTGAGCGCGCTTGACCAGCGCGCTCATCGCGGCGAGAAACTCGCGGCGAATCGGCTGGAGCTCGTCGCGCATCATGCATTGGTCCTTCGTCGCGTCCATCACGCCCTTGTCGGCCACCGAGCGCTCGACCATCCAGGTCAGAAAGCGCTCCAGGCCGGCGCCGGGGTCCTCGTCGCCAAGGCACTCGTTGGCCATCTCGACCGCGACGCCCATCTGCGTCTCGACGATGGCCATGATCAGGTCGTCCTTGCTGGGGAAGCGACGAAACAGCGTCGCCTCCCCGACCCCCGCTCGCTGAGCGATCTCCGCGGTCGACGCCTCGAGCCCGCGCTCGGCGAACACCTCCATCGCCGCCTCGATGATCCGCTCGCGGTTTCGCTGTGCATCGGCGCGCAGGTCGCGCGCCCTCGCTTCGATGATCGCCACGTCATCGATTGTATGCGCCATCGTGGGTCCCTCAGGCCGCTGCAGCGGCGAGGTCGACCTCGCCGGCGTCGATGCGAGCGACGTCGCGACGACGTAGCAGCGTCATCGCCACAACCGCGCCGGCCGCCACGAGGCCCGCCGCGATGATGAACGCCACCTGGAACCCGTCGACCAGCGCCGCGCTCTGGTTGACGCCGTCGGCGAGTGCGCTCGAGGTGCGGTGGTTGGCGAAGGTCGACAGGACCGCGAGCCCGAGCGCGCCACCGACCTGCTGGGAGGTGTTGAACACACCCGAGGCGAGGCCGGCATCCTCCTTGGAGACGTTCGTCGTCGCGACCAGCGTCATCGGCACGAACGTGAGGCCCATGCCGATCGACAGAGGCATCAGCGCTACGAGCAGCGCGAGATAGGTGCCGTCGACGGAGGTCGTCGCCGCCAGGATCGCGAGCCCGGCCGCCGCCAGCGACGTGCCGACCGCGAGCACTCGCTTCGTGCCCAGCCGCCCGATGAGCTGTTGCGCGAGGACCGAGCCGATGACGATGCCGACGCTCACCGGCAGGAACGCGACCCCGGTCTCAAGCGCTGAGTAGCCGAGGACCTTCTGCAGGTACAGCGTGCAGAAGAAGAACATCGCGAACATGCCCGAGAAGACGAGGAGCATCACGCCGTTGGCGGTGGACAGCGAGCGCAGCTTGAACAGGTCGAGGCGCACGAGCGGCGCGTGCGAGCGGCGCTCGATCGCGACGAAGGCGGTGAGCAGCAGCCCGGCGACGCCGATCAGCCCCAGGGTCGACGGCGAGCCCCAGCCCCAGTCGATCGACTTGACGATCGCGTACACGAGCGTCATCAGGCCCGCCGTGACCGTGATCGCGCCGGCGGCATCGAAGTGGCGCACCTGCCCCTCGTTGCGCGACTCGGGCACGAGACGGAAGGCGGCGACGACCACCGCGAGGCCGATCGGCACGTTGACGAAGAAGATCCACTCCCAGGAGACGAACTGCGTCAGCACGCCGCCGAGCAGCAGTCCAACCGCGGCGCCGCCGGCGGCGATCGCGCCCCAGACGGCGAGCGCCTTCGTGCGCTCCTCTCCCTCGCGGAAGGTGGTCGTGATGATCGACAGCGCGGCGGGGGAGACCAGTGCCGCACCGAATCCCTGCAGGGCCCGTGCGCGCGATCAGCATCGTGTCCGACGTCGCCAACCCGTTGGCCAGCGACGCGAGGGCGAAGATCAGCGTTCCCGCCACGAACAGCCGCCGTCGGCCGATGAGGTCGGCCATGCGCCCGCCCAGCAGCAGGAAGCCGCCGAACATCAGCGTGTAGCCGTTGACGACCCACTGCAGCGAGGAGTCGGAGAAGCCGAGGTCGGTCTGGATCGACGGCAGCGCGACGTTCACGACGGTGGCGTCTAAAACGACCATGAACTGCGCGAAGCAGACGACGACGAGGGTTAGCCAGGGATTGAAGTGAGAGTGAGTGCTCCGTTTCATGGGGCGACCGTACCACAACCGGAGTAAGAACTCCGTTAAAACGGAGCAAGCACTTCGGTTGTGTGATCAACCGCACAGAGAGGCGCATTTTGGGTAAGGGCGGGCTGCGGCGGGTAGGTGATGTAGGCCGGAGGTGTGGGGCGCCACCGGATCTGGCCGCGACAAGCGGCTCCAAGCGCACAGAAAGGCGATTCATGACCGAATCCGAAACGCAGGAACGAACCGTGGGCGGACTCGTTGGCAAGGCCATCGGGAAGGCAAAGGAACTGGCGGGCGAGCTGACCGATAAGGACGACCTCGCTCGCGAGGGACGTCTGCAGCAGGCCCAGGCCGACGCGAGCGTCGAAGCCGCGCAGGCGCGGACGGAGGCCAAGCAGGCCGACGCCCAGGCCGAGCTCGAGGCTGAGAAGGCGGCCACCGCCGAGGAGCGCGAGCGCCTCGAGGCCGAGGTCGAACAGCGGCGCACCGAGGAGCAGGCCGAGGCCGATCGCGAGCAGCGCGAGCGCCGGGCCAAGGAAGAGACGGCTTCAGAAGTCCAGGATGCAGAGGCCGATCGCGCCCGCGCAGAAGCGCGCGCTGATCGCCAGGTGCAGGGCGCCGAGGCCGCCGAGCGCCAGAGCAACTCAGAGGCGCTCGAACTGGAACGTGAGGCGCGCAAGGCCGAGACCAAGGCCGACGCGCTCGACCCCAAGGAGTGACGATGAGCACACTGAAAACAATTCCGAAGAGCGCCGTCGAGGGTGCGATCAAGATCGCGCGTCTGCCCGCCGACACCGTGTTGCGGATCGCGCCGGAGAGCCTGACGAGCTCGGCGAAGCTCGCCGTCGACAGCATCGACGCCTCCGTGCGCAACGCCGCCGGAGCCGCGCTGAGCAATGACGATCTCCTCGACGAGGCCGACCGCCTGCGTCGGGCTGTGGATGAGCGCCGGCGCGCGCTTGACCTACGCGAGAGCGCCGCGGACCGCACCGAGGCCGCGGCCGAGCGGGCCAAGAAGGCAGAGGCTCAGGCTGAGCGGCAACGCCGCGAGGCGGCCCAGCAGGCCAAGCGCAAGCGCAAGGAGGCCGATGCCCGACGCAAGCGCGAAACGGAGCAGGCTGAGAAGACCGAGCGCCAGCGCAAGCAGGCGGCGAAGCAGCGCGCGGCAAAGAAGACGGAGCACGCCAAGGAGGCCGGGCAGGAGAACCGCGTCGACGCGCTCGCCACGAAGGCCCAGGCCCTCGCCGAGCGCGAGGAGGCGCTCACCGCGGCCGACGAGTCCAAGCGGCTTGGCAAGGCCGCGGCCGGAGTCAAGACCGAACGTAAGCGCCGCAACGGCAACGGATAGAACCATCGGCCGCCGCGCGCCTGTTGGGCGTTGCGGCGGCCGCTGTCGTCCTCCGCGCGCCTATCGGTCAAGCTTGCCCTGATGGCAGGGGAGATCGAACGCTTCGAATCCGAGTCGAGCTTCGCCGAGAAGATCGGCTTCAGCGCTGCGGTGCGCGCCGGCGACTGGGTGCACGTGGCCGGGATCAGCGCCGTGACGCCCGAGGGGGCGATCGTCGGCGGCGACGACGCCTACGACCAGATGGTCGAGGTCATGGTCAAGCTCGAGGCGGCTCCTCGCGCAGGCCGGTGCGCGTCTTGACCAAGTCGTCAAGACCACGATCTACATCACCGAGCCGCAGGACTTCGACCGCGTCGGCCTCGCCCACTCCGAAGCGCTTGGCAATGCGCGTCCTGCGGCCTCGATGGTCGTCACGCGGCTGCTCGATCCACGCATGCTGGTCGAGCTCGAGGCCGTCGCCTTTACCGGCGCTTGACGACTCGCTCATTTTTCGGCGCAACGCTGCCGGGTAGCCAATATGGGAACGATTAGAAGGAGAGCGAGATGAAGCTGCAGGATCTGCCCAAGACCGCCGCCGAGACGACGGTCAACCTCGTCAAGGCGCCGGTCGGACTCGTGAACAAGGTGCGCGAGGTCGTCGAGGAACGCCTAGGTGGCGGCAACGGCGCCGATGCGTCGGCGCCCGCGGTCGAGCCGACCAAGGCCAAGACCGCGAAGCCGAAGGCCACGCCGAAGAAGGCACCGGCCAAGAAGCCGGGCGCGACGAAGGCTCCCGGCAAAGAAGGCGACGAAGCCCAGGGCCAAGAAGCCGGCGGCAAAGGCGACCAAGCCCAGCGCCGCGTCGACGCGGACGCCGGCGCCGACGCCGGCCGACAAGCCAACGTCCGCCGAGCGTCCCGCCGTGATCGCCGAGCAGACCGACGGCCTCGACGACGCCGTCGACCGCGCCCAGTTCGAGCTGCACAAGCGCGACGTCGACGTCAACAGCGGCGAGCGCCGCTAGCCGGCTAGGCCTCGCTGTCGAGCGTCGCCATGCCCTGCTCGTTGTAGCGATCGCCGGCCGCGGCGCCGGCCGGCATCGCGCGCTCGATCTCGGCCAGCTCCTCGTCTGAGAGGTCGAGGTCGAGCGCACCGAGCGCCTCCTGCAGCCGCTCGCGGCTGCGGGCGCCGATGAGGGGCACGATGTCGTCGCCGCGGGCGAGCACCCAGGCGACGGCCAGCTGAGCAACGCTGACCTCGCGCTTGTCGGCGATCTCGCGCAGCTCGTCGACCAGCCTGAGGTTCTGCTCGATGTTCTGAGCGCTGAACCGCGGCGCGTGGGTGCGGAAGTCGTTGGCCGGCAGCTCGCGGTCGGCCGAGAAGTGGCCGCTGATCAGCCCGCGACTGAGCACGCCGTAGGCCGTGACCGCGATCCCGAGCTCGCGACACGTGGGAAGGATCTCGTCCTCGATCCCGCGCGAGATCAGCGAGTACTCGATCTGCAGGTCGGTGATCGGGTGCGTGGCATGGGCGCGGCGGATCGTCTCCGCGCCGACCTCCGACAGGCCGATGTGGCGCACGTAGCCGGCCTCGACCATCTCGGCGATCGCTCCGATCGTCTCCTCGATAGGGACCTTCCGGTCGAGCCGGGCGGGCCGGTAGACGTCGATGTGATCGGTGCGCAGGCGCGCAAGCGTGTAGGCGAGCGCGGTCTTGAGCGCCGGCAGGGCTCGCGTCGTAGCCAAGCCAGGCGCCGTCCGGGCCGCGCTGGGCGCCGAACTTCACGCTGATCAACGTCTCGTCGCGGCGGTCGCCGAGCGCCTCGCCGATCAGCATCTCGTTATGGCCCATCCCGTAGAAGTCGCCGGTGTCGACCAGGTTGATGCCGGCGTCGAGCGCCGCGTGGATGGTCGCGATGGACTCGGCGCGGTCGGCCGGCCCGTACATCCCCGACATCCCCATGCAGCCCAGGCCGATGGCCGAAACCTCGGGTCCACCCGACCCCAGTTGGCGCTTCGCGAGCTCGCTCACGGGTAGTTGGTTACCCAATGGGACGCCTGCGCTACCTCAACCCGTTCTTTATTCGCGATGTCGTGCGCAACGCGCACAGCGTCGCGAGCCGAGGGCGGCCCGCGCGCGATCCGCCTCGCTGGGCTCGAGGGTCCCGAGGGCTGGATCCTGCCGACCGCGACGCCGACCATCGAGGTCGTCGGTCGCCGTCACGGCAAGATCGAGCGCTTTCAGCCGTCTCTGCCCGTGCCATGGGCGGCCGCGATCGCGTGGCGACTCGCCAAGCTCGTGATGTAGGGAAACACCCGATGCGGGCGGGCGGGATCGGTCCCTAGCGTCAGCCCGATGAAGTCTCGCCTCAGGTTCGCCAACGTCGTTTCCATGCTCGCGCTCGTGCTCGTCCTCGCGGGCGGCGCCTACGCGGCGGGCCTGGCCCGCAACAGCGTCAAGTCGAAGCAGATCAAGGACGGCGCGGTGAAAACGGCCGAGCTCGCGGATGGCTCGGTGACGTCGCCGAAGATCGCCGACGGAACGCTGCAGGCATCCGACTTCGCGGCCGGGCAGGTGCCCAAGGGCCTCCAGGGCATTGTTGCCGACAGCGACCTCGTCGGCTTCTCGGTCGTGGTCCCCTAGCCGGGGGGCCGCTCGAGCGACGCGACCAGCGCGTCGAGGTCGAGCTCGGCGAGCTCGCCTGAGACCGCGTCGAGCTCGGACTTACAGAACTCGATCAGGCGCTTGGCCTCGGTGCAGAGGGCGAGCGTCTCGCGCAGCTCGGCGTCGCCCGAGTCGAGCCGGGCGATGATCGCCTCGAGCCGCGCGACGGCGGTCTCGTAGGTGTCAGCTGGTGTTGTCGCTTCCATCGTCTGAATCGTCGATTCTCGCTCGGACGGCATCGTCGGCGAAGCGCAGGCTGACCGCACGGGCCCTTCTCGCATCCTGCGCCGAAACGATCGGCGCGCCGTCGCCGTCGCTGACCAGGGCGTAGCCGCGCGCGAGGGTGCGCTCGGGATCGTGGGCGGCGAGGGCCTGGGCGTAGGCGGTGAGCTGGCGGTCGAGCGCCGTGCGGGCGGGTTTGAACGACTCCGCCTTGCGCTTGACCACGAGCCCGTGCGTGGCGGCGAGGCCGGCGCGCTGGGCGAACCCGCGAGCGGCCGCCGCGCGGATCTCGCGAAGCGCCTGGTGCAGCCGGCCGCGCTCCTCGCGCACGGCGCGGGCCGGGGCTCGCGAGCATTCGGCGAGGCGCTGGGCGCGGCGCGTCACCGAGCCGTGGGCCGTGCGCGTGATCAGCGATGCGTGGGCCTGCAGCTCCGCGCGGGCCATGACGATGTCGCGCTGCACGAGCGCCTCGGCGGCGTGGGTCGGCGTCGAGCAGGAGACCGCGGCGACGTCGTCGATCAGCGTGCGGTCGACCTCGTGGCCGACGGCGCTGATCACGGGAAGGCGCAGCAGCGCGATCGAGCGGCAGAGGTTCTCGTCGCAGAAGGCCCAGAGGTCGGTGAGGCTGCCGCCGCCGCGACAGACGACGGCCACCTCGACCTGCTCGATCGCCGCCAGCTCGCGCAGCGCCCGCGCGATCGCCGGCGCGGCACGGCGATCCTGCACCGGCGCGTCGGCCCAGACGATCGTCCCGCGCCAGCCGCGGCGCTCGAGGCCGGCGAGCAGGTCGGCGCACGCCGCGCTCGAGCGCGCGGTGACCACGCCGATCGTCTTCGGGATCGTGGGCCGCGCCAAGAGGCGCTGGCGGCCGAGCAACCCGTCCGCGTCGAGGGCGCGCCGCGACCGCTCGAGCTGGGCGAGCAGGTCGCCCTCGCCCGCGAGCCGCACGTAGGTGGCGCGGAAGCTAGAAGCTCGGCGAGGCGGTCTGGCTGCCCGGGTAGTAGTCGGGCCCGCCGCCGAGGACGACCTGGGAGCCGTCGCGAAGGGCTCCGTCGGGAAGCTGGAGGCGGTCGAGGTCGGAGTTCCAGATCGCGCACGGGGCCGCGCCGTCGGCGTCGCGCAGCTCGAAGTAGGTGCTCGCCCGCGAGCGGCGCAGGTTGAAGACCTCGCCGACGATCAGCACCCGCGGGCGCTGGCGCACGAAGTCGCGAAAGCCGTTCGCCCAGGACCCCACCGCGAACGGGCCCGGGAAGTCCGGGTCGTTGCTGGCGACGCCCTCGCCGTCAGCGGGTTCGAGCGGTGCCTGAAAGCGCTCCACCCGCCGATGATCGCTCAGCGACCGGCGGCCCCCCCTCGCTGGGCCGAATAAGTCCCGCTCAGCGGGACCGATTCGGCCCACCCCGCGCTCAGCGGGACCGATTCGGCCCACCCTCGCCGCTCAGCGGGACCGATTCGGCCCACCCCGCGCTCAGCGGGACCGATTCGGCCCACCCTCGCGACGACCGGCGCTACGAAACGCGCTCGAGGACGACCACGGGGATCTCGCGGTCGGTCTTGTCCTGATAGGCGTCGTAGTCGGGCCAGTAGCCGGCCATCGTCCGCCACATCACCGGGCGCTCGTCGGCGGTGGCGACGCGCGCCTTCGCCGTGAACCTGTCGCCCTTGATCTGCACCCCGACCTCGGGATTGGCCTCGAGGTTCAAAAACCATGCGGGTGGCTCATCGGCGCCGCCCTTGGAGGCGACGATCATGACGTCGTCGCCGTGGCGGCCGTAGATCAGCGGAGTCGTGCGCTCCTCGCCCGACTTGCGACCCGTCGTCGTCAGCAGCAGCGTCAGCGTGCCCTGCCAGTAATGACCCTCCTCGCCATCGGTCTCCCGGTAGCGATCGACGTGCTCCTGACCGAAGAGAAGATCCATGTCCAGGATCTAAGCACGACCTGGCGGAGCTCTTGCATCGGACACGACTGGACCAATGTTCCGTGTGGGCGTTAATTGCACCCGCCGATATGGGGCTTAGTCAGGAAAAGGGGGAAGCAAAATTGAGGGATAGGGGACAACATGGATGAGATGGGGGCGATCGAGGAGCGGTGCGGTAATTGCAGCGCTCTCGTTCCCGAGGACAGTGGCTATGAGAACGGGCGTGGGGATCTTCTCTGTACCGACTGCTTTGTCGATCAGTGGGGTCCGTCGAGCGAGGAGCTCGTCCGCGACTTCGAGCAGGGTGTGACCGTGGGCGGTGGCACCAGGCCGGTTGGAGCGGCGCCCTTTTGGACCAGCGGGGAGTTCGACGGACTCGATCTGAGCTGACTCACCGCATCACGTTTGTGAAGCGATCCGGGTTGGGCACCTACTCCAGCGGTGCCCAACCTGGATCGCTTCTTTTTTGGACTAGACCGGCTTCGTCGTCATCGCCCAGACCGCCACCACATAGGCGACCAGCAGCAGGGCGGTGAAGACGGCGGAGACGCGGACGGCCGCGTTGCCGCCGGCGTGGAT
This sequence comes from uncultured Solirubrobacterales bacterium, assembly GCA_963796815.1. GTDB lineage: Bacteria > Actinomycetota > Thermoleophilia > Solirubrobacterales > 70-9 > WHSW01. The sequence goes on along the minus strand of CAWCNF010000004.1, from coordinate 57,519 downwards.
CCGCGTCCAGACCCACTCCCCTCAGCGACGCCTGTCGTTCATGGTCGGCATCGCCTACGAGAACGACGCCCGCGAAGCGACGAGGGTGATCGCCCGGGCGTTGAGCGCCGTCGGGAGCGTCTCGGACGATCCCGAGCCTCGGGCGATCATCACCGAACTCAGCCCCTCGACGGTCAACATCGAGGCGCGGGTGTGGGCAGGATCCCGGCAGTTGGACTCGCTCCTCGTGCTCGACGAAGCGATCGCCGCAGTGAAGTCGGCGCTGGATCGTGAGGGCATCGAGATGCCTGCCGACATCATCGCGCTCCAAGCGACGAGCAGCTTCCGCGCCGCACTCCAAGGTGACGCCGATGTGACACCGGGAGGCGGTGTCGTCACCACGACCGCTTGACCCCGTCGAATCACAGTGCTGTCATTCGAGCGATGGGCACCACCGCTGTCGAGCTCGACGATTCGATCCACCAGCTCCTCACGCGTGCGCTCTTCGCTCGATCCTGGCGGAACCCGACGGGCGCCCGTGGGTGATGCAGGAGATCGGCCTGTTGGCCCTGCGGCCGACGACGACCGCGAGTACCGGCTCCATCTGTGGGACCCGTGCAGCGGGGCCGGAGACGTCCGATCCACGACCACCCGTTCGATTTCACCTCTACCGTGATCGCCGGCGAGATCACGAACACCATCTTCGAGGAGACTCGACCGGCGTCGAGTACCAGCGCGAGCAGTTCTCGCCGTCCGACGAGGAGGGGCGAATGATGACGCCTCGGCTCTCGAGCACGTCGGTTCGCCTCACGACAGGGCAAGCTACAGCCAAGCCGCGGCACGAGCTGCACCAGGCACCCAGACCCCGGGCACGGTCACGATCCTGCGCCTGGCGTTCCACCCCGTCGAGACGCTGACCGTCTGCCGCCCTCCGGGAAGTCCTTGGATCTCGGGTCGATCCCGACCCGCGACCCGCCACGAGGTGAACAGGATCACCTCGGCGGCCCTCGACGTGATGGCGACCAGGGATCGCTGACACCGCGGAGCCCGCGGGGTCAGCCTCCAGCCGGGTGCATCTCCCGGTCTGGACCTCGCGAGATTCGGGCATCTACGTCAGAACGAGAGGTGGAACACCATGTCTGAATCTGAATCTGCCGCGGAGTCCACGAACGAGCTGCCGAAGAACTTGGTCGGCACGGTCAGCGCACCGTCGCCATCTTCGATTCGATGGATGATCTCCACGACGCGGCTCGCCGCGATCGAGAAAAGCGGCGTCGACCCTGTCTTCATCGACCTTTCGAGCCGGGAGACCGCCGATCCATCCACCCGATTGAGGTGGACCGTCGGACGTTGAGCACCATGGGTGGGCGCTTCATGTTCGGGCTCGCCGCGGGGCCCCGTCGGGGCGCTCGTCGGCGTCGCAGTGGCCGCGATCATCGGCGCGAGCCAGGGAGGCGCGCTCATCGCCATCGTGATCGGCGCCGTCGTCGGCGTGTGGCCAGGTGGCTTCTACTTCGCCGCCGCGAGGTTGCCGGTGAACGGCGACACCTACGACGCACGCGGTGGCGAGCCCACCGGCAGCGACTGGATCTCGGTCTCGGGCCCCGAATCCGGGCAACAACTCGCCGAGGACATCATGACCGCGCACCACGCCAGCACCGTCAACCACATCGCCGCCCCTTCCTGACGCTCGCATCGATCACCCGTACGCGGAGGGGCGTCGCTCGCCTGGGGCCTGAGGCCGACTCGAGCTACGCGCCGGCCGGGTTGTCCTTGGCCGGACTCTTCTCCGCAGTCGGGCTTCTCTTGGCCGGGCTCTTCTTGGCCGGGCTCTTCTTGGCCGGGCTCTTCTTTGCAGCCGGACTTCTCTTCGCAGCCGGGCCTTCTTCGCGGCCGGGCTCTTCTTCGGCTGCTCCTCGAGGGAGGCCGACGGGCCGACGCTCGCCTCGCCCGAATCGCCCTTGAGCGCGGCCGTGCCGATGCCGACGACGCCACCCACCGCGGCCTCACCGATCCCCCAGGCGCCGTCCACCACGGCAAGAGCGATGCCGGCGGCGCCGCTCCACGTGGATGTGAGAACGGGAACGACGCGGCGACGCAGCGGCGGCACGACCGCGACGACTGCGCCGGTGGCGATGACAGGCACCAAGTTCATGACGACCTCCGGGGTTCGAATCTACGGGAGCGATCTGGGGATCAGGCGGTTGGCTCGAGTTGCCGAGGACACGATGGCCGAGCCGGCGAGCTCTGCGGCTCGCGGCACGATGATCGACCCGCCGGTGGCGGCCACCGAGGCGCCACAGCGGTGGACCAGCCGAGCGGGCCGAGCGGTCGGCAGCCGAAGAACTGGCTGACGCCGGGAGTCTGGATGACGGCGACCAGGGCCCCGACGCTGACCGCGGTCGCGCCCAGCACGAGCGGGCTCGTGCCGCCGGCGACGAGCGTCTGACCGAGCTGGGTGCCGACGAGCGCGGCCAGGCCGACGGTGCGGGCCCGGGTCGGGGTGCCGGTGAACCGGGCGACGCCCCACGCACCGGTGGCCCCGGCTGCGGTGGCACCGGCGCGGACCGCGATGTCCCGGGTGAGCGCGTCGCCGAGCGACGCGTCGGGGCCTGCGTGCAGCAGCGTCTCGGGTGATCGGTCGGGTGGCTCGCGCAGCGCGATGGCGAGCGCCGGCGCCATGTCGGTGAGCAGGTTCACGAGCAGCAGCTGGCGGGGGTTGAGCGGCGCCGTGCCGCCGAGCGCGCGTGCCGGCGAGGGTGAAGCCGAGCTCGCCGAGGTTGCCGCCGACGAGGATCGCCACCGCGGCGCGCACCGACTCCCACATCGCCCGGCCCTCGATGACGGCGTCGACGATGGTCTCGATCCGGTCGTCGACGACGACGATGTCGGCCACGCTGCGGGCCGCGGCGGTGCCCCGGCCGCCGAGGGCGATGCCGGCGTCGGCCAGCCGGATGGCGGCGGCGTCGTTGGCGCCGTCGCCGGTCATGGCCACCGACCGGCCCGATCGCTGGTACGCCGCGACGATGCGCACCTTCTGGATCGGCGTCACCCGGGCGAACACGGCGACGTCGCCGATGATCGCGTCGAGCTCGTCGTCCTCGAGCGTGTCGAGGTCGGCGCCGGTGAGGACCCGGCCGCCGTTGAGCATTCCGAGCTCGGCGGCGATCGCCTCGGCGGTGCTGGGTGGTCGCCGGTGATCATGGCGACGTGGATGCCGGCGCTCGACCAGGATCGCCACGGCGGCCGCGGCGCTCGGGCCGGACCAGGTCGGCGAGGCCACGAAGCCCGACCAGGTCAGCGGTGGCAGATCCGCGACGTCGAGCAGCCGTGCGCCGGGCTCGGCGCGGCGCCGACGCCACGGCGAGCACCCGGAGGCCCTGGCGGCCCATCGACTCGACCTGCTCGCTCCAGCAGGCGGACCGGCTCGCGCTCGAGCGGTTCGTCCGACGCCGTCATGCCTCCAGCGACACGCACAGCGGCAGCACCACCTCGGGCGCGCCCTTGACCGCGACCGACCGGTCGCGGCCGCTGTCGGCCGAGCACGGCGTGGTAGGCCGCGCGACGACTCGAACGGGATCTCGTCGATGCGAGTCCCAGCCAGTGGCCTCGTCGTCGAGCCCGTCGACCGCGGCGGCCGCTCGACGACGGCGCGGTCGGTGGCGTGGGGCAGGAGCTCGTCGCCGTTCGTCGGAGGCGTGGCCCGCCGGGCGCAGCGGCGAGGATGTCGCGGCCGACGTCGGTCAGGAGCGTCGACGGGCTCCTCGCTGGTCCCGTCGGACACGACGCGCCAGCGAGATCGTGCCCTCGGTCAGCGTGCCGGTCTTGTCGAAGCAGACCTGGTCGACCCGACCGAGCGCCTCGATGGCCCGCGGGTTGCGGACCAGCGCGTTGCGCGCCGCCAGCCGCCGCGCCGACGCCACCTGGGCGAGGGTGGCGAGCGCGGGGAGCCCTTCGGGCACGGCGGCGACCATGAGGCTGACCCCGGTGCCGACCGGCCTCACGGGCCGGGCGCCGGTACAGGAAGCCGAGCCGGTCGCGACCGCGCACCGGCGCCCAGCGTCACCGGCACCGTGAGCCGGGTCAGGCGCTCCAGCCGCTGCTCGACGCCCGACGGCGGCGGGTCTGCCGCCGCGGCCGCGCTCCGGCCGGCCTCGGTGTCGCGTCCCGACCGCGACCACGACGGCGGTCGCCGTCCCCGGCGGCGATGACCGTGCCCTCGTAGAGCATCGAGGCCCGCTCGGCCACCGCCGCGCCCGGCGTCGGCTCCGACTGTCTTGGCGACGGGCAGCGACTCGCCGGTGAGCGCGGACTCGTCGACCTCGAGCGCTGCGGCCTCGAGGAGGCGGCAGTCGGCGGGCACGGTCTCGCCGGCCTCGAGCTCGATCACGTCGCCGACCACGAGCGTGTCGGCCGGCACCTCGATCGGCTCGCCGGCGACCAGGACCTGCACGTCGATCTCGCCGTCGCGCCTCGAGGTCGAGCAGCGCCCGCTCGGTCTGCACCCGCTGGGCGGCACCGACGAGGGCGTTGACCCCGACCACGCCGAGGACGAGCGCGGCGTCGGTGACCGACCCGACCGCGGCCGACAGCGCGGCGCCGAGCCCAGCAGCGGCGTGAGCGGGTTGGCCAGCTCGTCCACCGCGGCCCGCAGCGAGCCCGACCGGGTCGCGCTCGACGCCGGGCAGTGCTCGGCGCGCTGGCGCGCGTGCGCGCTCGTCGCCGTCGAGTCCCCCGGCGGCCGAGCTCGACGAGGCTGCAGCACGCTCGGCCGCGTCGAGCTCGTGCCAGGGGTGCGTGGACCCGGTGGCCGGCGGCGTCCGACGGGCCGAGGCCGGCGCCCGACGCAGCTCCGTTACGCCATGGCCAGCGAGCGCGCTGGAGTTGACCGCCAGCATGGTTCGCTGCGCGGCCGAGCGGCCCGGCCCGACGAACGCCCAGCCGCCGCCGGTGCTCGCGCCGGCCAGCGCGAGCAGGGCGCTGCGCCGGCTCACCCCGCGGGCCCGTCGCACCGCCGTCGAGCAGCATCCAGCCCTGCCCCAGGCCCTGCCGCGATCACCAGGTGGGCACCCAGGGGCGCTCGCCGGCCCGGGGTCTCCACGCCGATGCCGATGTCGGCGGCCCGCAGCCGGCGTGGGCCCGGCCGCTCACGAACATGACGACGTGACCGTCGTGCTGTGCGCATCGGATCTCGTCGGCGATGTTCGACGGCTGTCCAACGCTGCCGATCCACCGAGCCGGTCGGCGAGCGCATCGGTGCCCCCCGCCAGCACGACCTCCAAGCCCGGCCGCCCGCGCCGCCGCCACCAACTCGCTCGGCCAGGGGCACCGGGTCCTCGGCCACGCGCCACCAGCGCCAGCAACATCGTCCCCACGCCAGAGCCCCAGCGCCTTGCGACCGCCCGTCGGCGAGCCGTCGGGCGTGGCTCGCGGTGCCCCGGGTGCCGCGCTCGTCGCGCATCCAGGGCAGGAGCGCCACGAGCCCGTGCGTCGGCGTCGCCGTCGGATCGCCGGGATCGAGCAGCGAGCGGGCCTGAGCGGCACACTGTGGTCGTCGTCGGCCTCCGAGTCGACCATGTCGATGCGGTCGATCGACCAGCGGCCCGAGCGCGAGCAGCCTGGCATCGAGCACCAGGGTGTCGACGCGGTCGAGACGACGAAGCGCCGCGGGGTCCATCACCAGGACGCCGCGCCGGCGACAGCGCCATGTCGAGGTGGGCAGCGAACGCCTCGCGGCCGAGCGTCGCGGCCTTGGGGACGCCGGTCAGGATCAGTTCGGCCGCTCGTCGAGGGTCGCGGGTCGCCCCCAGCGCGAGCCCCACCGCACCGAGGGAGACGAGCCCGCCGCGTCGGTGTACCGCTCGATCGGGCCCTTCGGCAGCGGCGGCGGCCGCGTGCGGCGAGATGGATCGCATCGTGGCGGACGCTGTGCGGGCCCTGCGACGAGATCGGGCTCGCGGCGCTCCCACGCCGCTCGCCGTGCCAGCTGCTCGGCGACCAGCGTCGAGCGGTGAGCCATGTCCACCACGAGGCCCACCGGCCCCTGGCCCAGTGCCTGGGCCATCGCCGACGCCGACGCCACGAGCACATCGGTCGCCGGGCGGCCGAGCCGGTCGATCCAGGAAGCGTCGGACGCGGGGCTGGCCCTCGACCAGCGCGAAGACGCCGGGGATCTCGGCGGGGATCCGGGCCAGCCGCAGTGTCTGGTCCCGCGGTCGCGATCCCGATGCCGACGGCGTCGGCGCCGAGCGCGAATCCGTTGCGCTGCACCGGCTCCATGTCGGTCGGGATGCACCGGGGCGATCGTGCGGAAACCGTTCGTCGCCTCGCATCGTGGGCGTCCTCGACGTCCTCGACGACCGTGATGAGGTCGTCGAGCTCGAGCGCCTCGGGATCGAACAACACCACGGCCCGGCCGACGATCGCGTCGACCTCGGCCCAGTCGACCCCCTCGAGGCCCTCGAGGGCACGCTTGAGCTCGTTGGCCATGCGCCGCTCGCGGGGGATCACGCAGACCTCGGATCTCGATATGAGCTCGACCGCCCGTGACGGCAGCGTGGCGCGTGAGGCGACCCTCGGCATCCCCCAGCCATGAGGTGACGCGACGCACCGGGGCGAGCAGACCGTCGAGAACGGGGACGGGCAACTCAGTTGCTCCCCGGGTGCCCGAGGAGGGCACCGATCCGGGTCGTGGTCAGGAACGCAGGGGCCGGAGCACCCAACCTCCGAGTCGTTCGATCAGAACGAGTGCGGCCTGTACCGCCAAGCCGATGATGAGTGCTTCCAGGACCGCGTCGAGCATCGGTGGCCTCCGTCGTCGCTGGGCTCTGCTCGACGAGAACACTAGAAACCGAAAATGAAGCGCCGATGACCTCCGACGATCCGCTCGCTGAATTCCGCATGGACATCACGCCCAATATCACATCGTCGAGCCGCTCTGGTAGCGCGCCGGAGTCAATTCCTTGCGATTCGCAGCGGCGGCGACGGAGTGGCCGATGTCGAACATCGCGGCCAGCACCACCCAGAACCAGGCCCACCCGCTGAGTCCGCCGACGGTCCACAGGACCGCGTAGAGCAGTGTGGCCAACGGCAAGAAGATGAGGCCGAGCAGCGGGAAGATGATCGTGCTGAAGGCGGCGTCGACCTGAGCCGGTCGCATGATCCAGAAGATGAAGAAGGCGAACCGTGGGGCGAGCCCGCCGATCAGTGCGAATAGGCATCCCATGGTCGTCCTCCTTGAATCCTCGCATCGAGGCACCGCCGCATCGGTGGCGAGGTCAGTACAGCAGACCCGGCCTCCGTCCACATCACCCGATTTGGATGGCTTTCCCCGGCTGGCTCAGGCGGATCGCCGGTCCGTCCTGGGACCGGGTGGCGGCGGTGATCAACTGAGGCGCAGCACGGCGGCGCTGTGGGGCGGCAACGCTGATCGACGACACCGTGACCTCGACGGCCGGGTCGGACACCGCCGCCGGTTCGGCCCGGTGCACGGGATGCACGATGTCGTCGTCGCCGAGGTTGGCCACGACGAGGATGCGCTCGTCGTCGGACGCCCGTTCGTAGGCCAGCACGTCGGCGATGGGTGTCGAAGACCTGCAGGCTGCCGGTGCGGAGCGCCACGCTCGATCGCCGGAGTGCGAGCAGGTCGCGGTACCAGTGCAGGAGCGAGCCGGGGTCGGCGTCCTGGGCCTCGACGTTGACGTTGACGTGGTCGTCGTGGAACGGCAGCCACGGCGTGACACCCGGGTCGGTGAAGCCGGCACCGGGTTCGCCGCTCCACTGCATGGGCACCCGAACCTCGTCACGGTTGATGCGTTCCGGCAGGCGACGGTGGACCCATTCGGGGAGGAACTTCGCGACGACGCCCGGCACGGGGTCGTTGGCCTCGCGCAGCGGGATGTAGCGGTTCGTCATCCCGATCTCCTGGCCCTGGTAGAGCACGCTCGTCCCTCGGAGCGTGCAGAGCAGGGTCGCCATCACCCGGGCCTTGCGCAGGTCGCCGCCGAGGCCGGTCAGCGAGCGCTGCCGGTCGTGGTTCTCGATGACGTAGGTCGGCACGTGGGGCGCCGGGTACTCGCGCTCGAAGCGCTCGATCAGCGACCGCAGCGTGCGGGCCCGGTAGGGCGCGGCGAGGAAGTCGAACAGGAACACCAGGTTCAGCCCGGGTCGCCCGTCGTCGTCGACGTAGCGCTGCAGATCGGCCGGCGTGCCGAACACCTCGCCGAGCAGGGCACGGTCGCCGTCGAACTCCTCGCACACCGCACGCAGACGCTGGGCGAGGGCGTAGTTCTCGTCGGTGTTCAGCGTGTGGATCGGCTCGTCGATCCGCGGGATGACCGCGACCGGAACTGCGGCCGGAACCGGTTCGACCGCAACGCCGGGTCGTGCATGATGGCGTGGAAGATGTCGAGGCGGAAGCCGTCGACGCCGCGGCCGAGCCACATGCGGATCATGTCGGTCATGCTCGGCCTCGACCTCGGGGTTGCGCCAGTTGAGGTCGGGCTGGAAGCCGAGGAACGTGGCCAGGTACCACTGCTGCCGTTCCTCGCCCCACTGCCACGCTCGCGGCAGGACGGAGCTCGGAGCGCCAGTTGTTCGGCGGCGTCGGGCGACCGCGCCGGTCGGTGCCGCCATCGGCCCACACGTACCAGTCGGCCTTCGGGTTGTCCCGCGAGGAACGGGACTCGACGAACCACGGGTGCTCGTCCGACGTGTGGTTCAGGACCAGGTCGAACACGACCTTCAGGCCCAGCTCGTGGCAGCGGTCGATGAGGCGCTGCGCGTCGTCGAGGGTGCCGTACTCGGGCGCCACCGAGCGGTAGTCGGAGACGTCGTAGCCGATGTCGCGCTGCGGGCTCGCGAAGAACGGCGAGAACCACACCGCGTCCACCCCGAGATCGGCGAGGTAGGGCAAGCCGTTCGATCACGCCCGGCAGATCACCGATGCCGTCGCCGTTCGAGTCCGCGAACGACCGCGGGTACACCTGGTAGATGACGGCGTGCTGCCACCACGCCTGCTTCGTCATGCGGGGGCCCCGCGTTCAGTGGCCGGGGACCAGGGGACGGCGACGAACACCTCGGCGAGCATACGACCGCACCCACAACGCCCCGACCCGAGGGGTGAGGTCGGATCCATCAGTCGTGGTCGGGGTGTCGTACCGAGATCACCTCGAGCCCGTCGATGCCGTCGAAGTCCCGCGCGTTGCACGTGTGAACCGGAAGCTCGTGTGCAACGGCGATCGCAGCGATCATCGCGTCGTAGGCCCGAGCCGACGACTTCCGACCGCCTCGCCGCAACGACGCCGCGACCGCACCAAAGGAGCGAGCCGCCGCCGCATCGAACGGCAGCGGTTCGAAGTCCGCTTCAGCCGCCTGGAGATGTGCCTGCCGCGCCGCCCGCTCGGCATCCGACGCGGCGACCAACGGCCCCACCGACAACTCCGCCAACGTGACCGCCGTGATCACCGGCTCGTCGGGAAGGCTCTCGACGTCGATGATGCGGCCCAGCAGGATCAAGGTGCTGGTGTCGAGAACTCCGCGACCCGTCACAGCGACGAGTCGATGGTCGCATCGACGTCACGACGCAACGCCTCCGGATCCACAACCGGGAGATGCGCTCGACGGCGGATCAACTCCCCAACCGGCAACCCCACGGCACCCAGCGGGCGCAACTCGGCAACCGGCTTTCCATTGCGAGTCACCACGAGCCGCTCCCCAGCGCGACCCGATCCACAACGTCACCGCCGTGGTTTCGGAGATCGCGTATGGAGACGTCACCCATGTCAACATGGTATCACGCGTGAGACAATGAGCGGAGGCCCTCCTCCACCCCCGCCGATCCCTCCGCTTCTGTGGGCACGAGACCCCGGAATGCGGTGCCGTGAGCCCGCGGAACGGAATTCGCAGCCGCGCTCCCGAACGCCCGGGCTGTGCCGTTCGCGTGGAGATCTACAGCGGCGCGCTCCCCCTTCGGAGACACCGTCAGGTCGTCAAGGTAACTTGATGGAGTGGGTCCGGTGGTTCTGGCGAGCGCTCGCGAGCACGGGATCCCGGACAGCGACATGCTCCACGCCTACCGACATCCGATCCGAGTGTTTCCTCAGGTGTGCTGCGTCAGGACATCGGAAACAGATGTCGCGAGACATAGGAACGACCGGGGTTGAATTGATGTGCCCCGGGTTTCGTGGAGTCGGCGCTTGTCGGCGCTCTTGATTCTCATGCGACGGTGAGTCCGTCGAGGTGCAGTGTTTCGTACTCGATCGGGGTGCGCATCCCGAGGCTGCTGTGACGGCGCTCGCGATTGTGGAAGATCTAATGGCATCGCACGGGCACGTGGCCCTGGCCGATGCCGACGCGTTTGGAAGACGGCGGCCCGCGAGCCGGATATCGAGAACAGCGCGACGTCGGCTGGGGTCGGCCCGTGACGTGATCGACTGCCCAGCTGGCAGATCGCAGCCTTCCTTCGAGTCGGGCCTCGAGCCCTCCACGAGTTCGGGCGCTGCCATCAACCGGGATCGAACGGCTCGTGAGGTGTCGTGCCAAGAGCACTCTCCATTAGGGCGCCGGCGTGCCCGGGTCCGAGCAACTCATCGAGGCGTTGACGGCCGCTCGGCCAGGCGGCGCTCAAGACGTTCCGGTGGCGATCGAGACCACGAAGGGCCTGCTCGTCGCGTCGCTGATCGCGGAGGGCGCAGCTACCTCGACTGGATGGGGCCGCAGTCGAACGCCCGAGCGGGAGGCATGTGGCAGGCCATCTCGGGGAAGGGTCATGTCATGAGGACGCATCGATCAAAGCGACGCTCCGGCAGCTTCGACGCTGGGCAGTGTGTCGAGGTCACGCATGGGCCCTGAGCTGGAGCAGGTCGATCGGTGGTGGAGGGCGGCGAATTACCTGTCCGTCGGCCAGCTCTACCTCCGCGACAACCCCCTGCTGGCTCGTTCGCTCGAGCCCGGCGACATCAAACCCCGCCTGCTCGGCCACTGGGGCACCACCCCCGGTCTCAACTTCATGTGGGCCCACGCGAACCGTGCGATCAGAGACCACGAGATCGAGGCGGTGTTCGTGTGCGGCCCGGGACACGGCGGCCCCGCGATGGTTGCCAACGCGTGGCTCGAGGGCGCCTATGAGACGTTGGATCCCGAGGTTCCGTGGTCCCTGGAGGGCATGCGTCAGCTGTTCGCGCGGTTCAGCAGCCCGGGAGGCGTTCCCAGCCACGCGGCGCCGGAGACCCCCGGATCGTTCCACGAGGGCGGCGAACTGGGGTACAGCCTGGCGCACGCGCAGGGTGCGGTGTTTGACGATCCCGACCTGATCGCCATCTGTGCGGTCGGTGACGGGGAGGCGGAGACGGGTCCTCTTGTCGGGAGTTGGAAGGGAGGCCGCTTCCTCGACCCGTCGAGCGATGGCGCCGTGCTCGCCATCCTGCACCTCAACGGATTCAAGATCGCCAACCCGACGGTGCTGGCATCCATCCCCGAGGATGACCTTCTCTCGTTGTTCCGTGGTTGGGGCTACGAGCCGCACATCGTGTCCGGTTCGGAATCCAGCGAGGTCCACGGCGCCATGGCAGCAGCCTTCGATTCGTGTGTGACCCGGATCGGTGAGCTCCAGGGCCCGGCGAGACGCGGTCGGTCGGGGGCGGGCCAGGTCCGCTGGCCGATGATCGTGCTGCGGACGCCGAAGGGCTGGACCGGCCCGGTACAGGTAGACGGGAATCTGATCGAGGGGCACTTCCGGTCGCACCAGATCCCCCTGCCAGTGGATCGATTCGATGAAAGAGCGCGGGAACGCCTGGCTGGATGGCTCCGGAGCTACCGCCCCGAGGAGCTGTTCACCGACGAGGGTCGCCCGCGCCAGGAGTTGATCGACTCGACACCCCCTCCGCATCGACGGATGAGCACCAACGCACGAACCAACGGGGGAGCGAGCGCCCGCGAGCTGGTCCTGCCGCCCTTGGACGCACACGCGATCGAGATCACCGAGCCCGGATCGAAATCGGGGGAAGCGACGAGGGTCGCGGGTCGCCTCCTACGCGACGTGATCGAAGCGAATCCCGACACCTTCCGCCTCCTCGGCCCCGACGAGGTCGCCTCGAACCGCCTCGATGCCGTGTTCGAGGTCACCGGCCGGCGCTGGCAGCTCGACGCCGACGTGGACGACGGCCACCTCGATCCGCGAGGCCGCGTGATGGAGGTGCTCAGCTGAGCACCTGTGCGAGGGCTGGCTCGAGGGCTACCTGCTGACCGGTCGCCACGGGGTCTTCACCAGCTACGAGGCATTCATCCACATCGTGGACTCGATGTTCAACCAGCACGCCAAGTGGATCGAGGCGAAGGCAGATGTGCCGTGGCGCCGATCGATTCCGTCGTTGAACTACCTGTTGTCCAGCCATGTGTGGCGACAGGACCACAACGGATTCACCCACCAGGACCCGGGCTTCCTGGACGTCGTCGCGAACAAGAAGGCCGAGCTCGCTCGCATCTACCTGCCGCCAGATGCGAACTGTCTGTTGTCCGTGCTGGACCACAGCCTGCGCAGCGTCGACCTGGTGAACGTGATCGTCGCGGGCAAGCAGCCCCAGCCGCAGTACCTCGACATCGAGTCGGCGGCCAACCATTGCCGACGCGGCCTCGGCGCCTGGGCGTGGGCCGGCAACGAGGTTCCCGACACCGACACCGACCCCGACGTCGTCCTGGCCTGTGCCGGGGACGTCCCGACGATGGAGGCGATCGCCGCCGCCCGCATGCTGATCGAAGACACCGACGTCACGGTCCGCGTCGTCAACGTCGTCGACCTGCTCGCGCTCCAGTCGCCCCGCCACCACCCCCACGGAATCGACGACGCTGGCGTTCGACGAGGTGTTCACCCGAGACCGGCCAGTCGTCTTCGCGTTCCATGGCTACCCGTCGCTCGTGCACCAGCTCACCTACGACCGGTCCAACCACCGGAGCTTCCACGTACGCGGCTACGCAGAGGAGGGCACGACCACCACGCCATTCGACATGGTCGTCCGCAACCAGCTCGACCGTTTCCACCTGGCGATCGAGGCATTGGAGCGACTGGAGCCCAGTGAGCCTCATCGCGACACGACCGACGCGTACCGCCGCCGCCTTGAGGAGCACCGTCGCCACATCCTTGAGCACGGCGAGGATCCGTCGGACCTCGACGGATGGCGTGCGGGCCCCGCGACGGTCGAGCCATGAGGGCGCTCGTACTCAATGCCGGTTCGGGGACCATCACGGCCAGCACGTTCACCCTCGACGACGGGACGTTGTCGCTGGAGCGCCGAGCCCTGCTGATCCGCCACAGCGACCCGGCCCAGCTCGTGCTCGACAGCGAGGAACCCAAGGATGTCCACGAGGACGATCTCGAATCGCGCTCGCGGCTCCTCCTCGACAACCTGGACCTGACCGAAGTGCTAGCAGTGGGTCATCGGGTGGTGCACGGCGGTCAGCTCCAGGACCACGTCCTCATCGACGCGTCGAACAGCGGCGGAGCGCTGGAGGCGCATCCGAGCCGCGTCTGCCTTCGCTCCGCTTCACAACCCGACAGCCGCCTGCCTGATCAAACAGGCGATGGCACGCCTGCCCGAGGCGTGCCACCTCGCCTGCATCGACACTGTCTTCCACGAGTCCATCGCGGACGCCGCCGCGGTCTACGGCGGACCACGGCGTTGGTGGGACTCGGGTCTCCGCCGTCGCGGGTTCCACGGGTTGAGCCATCACGATGCGTCGCAGCGAGCGGCCACGGTCATCGGGCGGCCGGTCAGTGAGCTCGGTCTGATCACCGTGCATTGCGGCGGTGGGGTCTCGGCCGCCGCTGTTCAGGGCGGTCGGAGCGTCGACACGACGATGGGTCTCACGCCGATGGAGGGCCCGCTCATGGCGACACGCTCGGGTTCGGTCGATCCGGGTCTTCTGGCGCACGTCCAGCGCGCCGAGGGACTCGACGCCGACGGCCTCGAGCGGATCCTCACCCACGAGTCCGGATTGCTCGGCCTGTCCGGCACCACCGGGAGCGAACAGCGGCTCCGCGAGATCAGAGACGCCGACGAACGGGCAGACCTCGCCGTGTCGTCCTACGAACATCGTCTGCGTGCGTCGGTGGCCTCGATGATGCCGGCGTTGGACCGTCTCGACGGCCTCGTGTTGACCGGCGACGTGTTGGAGTCCGACGCCGAGCTGCGCGCCGCGCTCTGTGCCCGACTCGGCTTCGCCGATGTTCGTCTCAACGCCGCCGCGAACCGGCGGTGGAGCTCGAGCGACGACGACGCCGACGTTTCTGCATCCGACAGTCGTGTAGCGGTGGTCGTGGTGCGGGCCGACGAGGAGTCGTTCATCGCTCGTCTGGCGATCCGACGCTGCGCACGCTCGCAGAAGATGTGAACGAGCGCTGGCCGCAGGTCTCCAGCGGTGAACACGCCGCCCACCGCCTATCGGGCAAGCGGCAACCAACAACTGAACTCCGCGGTCCAATTCATCGCTGGGAACCCGGGTCGAAGCGACGTCCGTTGTTCGACCGCAAGATCGCCGAGAGCAGACCCGCGACGAGGCTGTTCTGCCTGAAACGAACCGCAGCGAGTCGCGTCTGGCGACGCATGCGCACCGACGTGCAAACTCGGCAGAACCATCGCGGAGAAGTCGCTGCCGCAACTTGACACAACAACTCGACGGACGGCCCGATAGCGGCGCTCCTGGCCGCGCCGCGGGCCCTCGACCACGTCACCGAGGTCGAACTCGAGATGGCCATTCACCGCGACATCGACTCACCGTGGGCTGGGCTCGGGGGCGCCTCGTCGAACCCTGTAGCCGTTGGGGGCGTTCTGCTGTTCCGCGCAGTCACCTTCTGGCTTCCGATCTTGACGGGTCGGGGCTGCTTCGTTGCACTTCAACGAGCCGGGAGGATCTGACCGACAAGCGCTCGGGGCCTACGCCCAGCCGACGTGCGCAAACCAGGGTAGAGAGCGGGTGGGAATCTGCCGCGGAGCTACCGGCTGCTGTGGTGGCGGAGGAAGTATACGCCACCACCGCGCCCGAGGCGACGGCGTCCCCGAGTGACCCGAACTTTGGAGGCGGACGCTGCGGCACGCCCCGAGACTTGGAGTCGAGACCTCCGGAGCCGCCGCCGGTACTGGCCGGCCGAGTCGTGGGCGGGCTCGATCCCCGCACCGTTGCCGGTCAAGTTCGACGAAGACGGCCATGGAGAGCGGATGCACCGCCGAGGTCGAGACCGTTAACGGGCCGACTGAACGGGGCCGCATCCCGCACGGGCTTGTTGCGAGCGACTACCGAGATGCCCCCTCGTGGGACGAGTCGGAGCGGTACATGTAGAACCATTCGCCGCCGCCGACCACTGCCGCGGAAACCGCGAAGGCCCCTACAACCAGCGCATCGGTCGATATTCGGTAGGCGAAGAACCCGAGGAACACGACTGCGTCGACGCACGATCGCCGCCGACGAGCGGCTCCGGTTCGGGCTCCGGTCGTCGTCACGCAGATGGCGGAGGTGGCCGTAGTGGATGACCATGTCGAGCGACAGGTAGGCGAACGCACCCAGGGCGGCGATGCGAGACGAGGTCGAACGCGACGGTCAGCACGATCGCCACCGCTGTCGTGACGAGCAGCGACGGGTTGCCGAACGGCAGGTCGCGCCCGACG
The DNA here is from genome assembly GCA_963796815.1 of uncultured Solirubrobacterales bacterium. Lineage (GTDB taxonomy): Bacteria > Actinomycetota > Thermoleophilia > Solirubrobacterales > 70-9 > WHSW01. The sequence continues at coordinate 41,884 of CAWCNF010000004.1, read as the reverse complement.
GTCACCTCTCGGCACCTCGTCCATGTCGCTCATCATCTTCGAGCATTCGCGACGTCGAGTACATCGACGCCATCACGCTCGTCACGGTGGCGATCACGGCGAGACCGGCGACCACCTTGAATCCGATCGAACCGAACACGGGCTGCGCGGCTTGCGCGAGCGAGTAGTCGCGTGCATCGGCGATCTCGGCGATCGTGAGGTTGCCGCGCACGGCGAGTGCGACTGCCAGGTACACGACGGTGACGATCGCGATCGAGATGATGATCGCCCGCCCGACGTTCTTGTTCGGGTCCTCGATCTCGCCACCGCGTGTTCGTGATCGTCGTGAAGCCCTTGTAGGCGAGCAGCCAGATGCCGACCGCCGCGATCAGGGAAGCGACGCGTCGGACGCGGCGACCGCGCCGGACTCGGTGGCGGGAAGTCCGCGACCCACAGGCACGCACCGGCGAACAGCACGAGCCCACCGATCTTGACCACCGCCATCACGTTCTCGACGGTGTTGACCGCCCGGTTCCCGGCAGCATTGATCGCGAACGAACCGAGCAACAGCACCACCCCGAGCCCGACGACCAGCACCGTGTTGCCGTGCTCGTACCGACCATCTTCGTGAAATAGGTGCCGAAGGTCCGCGCCACGAGACTCTCGTTGAGGATCATCGACGCCCACATCGCCATCGTGAACGTCGCGGCGATCGGCCCGACGCCGTACGCCTCGGTCAGGAACATGCCGATCCCGCCGGCGGACGGGAACGTGTTCGACAGCTTCACGTAGGAGTACGCAGTCGTACCGCGGCCACGCCGGCCGCCGCCAGGAACGCCGCCGGGAACCACTTGCCCGCCGGCCTGCGCGACCTGCCCCATCAGCGCGAACACGCCGGCGCCGATCATCACGCCGGTGCCCATCGACACGGCGCCGGACAGCGTGATCCGCCCACTGGCAGTCCCCGACTCGCTGGTTCGGCCCATGATGCTCCTACCGGCCGGCTGCGACCGCCGTCGGGCTACCCGGTGACCCGTCGTCCCAAACGTTGAGGATCCCGATGTGCTGCAGCTGACCAGCCTTATCACGGTGCCGCTGATCAGTCCCCGAGGCGTCGTTGGAGTGATGCAACTCGTCAGCACAGAATCCGCGGCGCGTGCGACAACGAAGATGACCTCCTGCTGGCGAAGGCCGCTGCGGGTTGCGCCGCTGCGAGGCTTGACCAGGCGAGGATGACGGACCAGCACCGCCATATCGCGGAGACCTGGCTGCGCATGTGGCAGTCGCGACTCAGCCGTTCACCGGAGTTCGTTGCTGCCCGCGCAGTGGTCGAGGAAGCCCAACGGAATGCCGACGATCACGCCGAGATCAACCTCGCAGCGGGGCTCCTGATAGTCAACGAGGCGTGCATGGCCGAGCACGCCGAACTGCTCCTGGAGAGGGCCGCGATCCACCAATGCGATCCGTCCAAATCGGACAATAGGCCAAGCCCAGATCAGGCGCCGGCTGTCGGATCGCTCGATCGTCACGGTCGATTCCTTGCCCTGTCGCGATCAGATCATGACCTGTGGCGCGTTGGGTAGATGAGCGGCGTGGCAGTTCCTCCTCACCAGGGTCACACCGACATGTTGGCGACCGTCTCGATCGGCGCGCCCGAGGCTCGATGGGTCGTGCCTGGCACGACCCCTCTGCCCCGCCGGCGACCTGATCGATCGCGGTTGGATCGGTATCACACGCCCACGTTGTCGCCGGAGCGTTCGCTGAAACGTCGCGGCGCGAGCGGAACCTGCGAATTGAAAGTGCGGCTGCTTCGTCCCGAGCCAGTCAAGATCGGTGAAGTTGCGGGCCAGCTCGAACGTTGGTGCAAGTTCGCCGGCCCGGATCTCGAGGCGAACACGGTGAGCGCCGATGACGAGTGGGTGGAGGTCGAGAAGCGCATCTGGCGCGATGGAGATGATCGTGTCGAGTTCGCGGCGATCAGCGCGATGGGACGACAATGGTGGTCCGTGTCGGTTCGCTCCGGCCCTCATGCGCCCAACCGCCTTCCGCGTCTGCTGGAGCGAAAGCTCATCGGAGCGGGCGAAGTCTGCGAAATGAGCTATCCGGCCTGGTTGGTCGCGATGCTCGCAACTCCATGAGCGGGGGTGGGTTGTCAGCGCAACCCGGTCGATCGCGAGGCGCCCGCGGCGCAGCCGCCAATCGTGCGGAGCTCCGCGATCGGTGCGTTCGGTCGTGGTGACCCCGCCTTGGGCCCACGGTCCAATCGATCCTGTCAGCGCCAGTCGCCCCCTTCCTTGCGTGTTTCCGGATCGGGGAAGCCGCGGCACGTAGCTGGTATGACGGCCGCGCAGCGGCTGAGTCATTCAAGTCGATGTCCTGGCAGAACACCGTTGCGAGTAAAGGCTGGCCCGCTATGTTGCAGCTGCCGCCTCGAGTGGCGGCCGACTCGTGCGCTGAAGTCAGCGGCCTGGTAGATCGCTCCAGGCTCGTACGGGGTGGTCGTAGCCGCAGTCGGCAAGCTGCTCGTTGAGCGTGGTGCCGAGGATGTCGAAGTCGTGGCCGGAGGGGACGAGCGCGCCCGAGAGCACGTCGGACACCTGTCGCTGGCTGAGGTCGCCGCCGTTCGCAAAGGACTCGAGCCAGAGGTCGATCGCGTTCCACCCGCTGATTTCGAGGTTCAGCCGGAGGTGGGATGCAAAGTCAGGTGTCATGGGGTTGCTCGAGAGAGTGGGCCTCGACGATGCGGGAAGCGATGGTGCGGAGCTTCATGTTCTCTCGCTGTGAGGCCTTCACCAGGATCCCGAAGGCTTCGTCGGGTCCGCAACGTTGTGTCACCATCAGTATGCCTTTCGCCTGCTCGATGGCGGCGCGGAAATGTCATCGCCTCGCTGAGCCGGGAGCTGAGTTCTCGAGCGTCCCAATAGGCTTGGGCGTTGGCCAACACCGCCGCAGCGGGGAGGGCGAACTGTCGCGCGACGTTCGACCACTGGCTTCGGGAAGGAACGGGGTTCTCGGCTGTAGAGGTTGAGTGCTCCGACCGTTTCGCCCTCGATTCGGAGCGGCAGGGACAAGGTCGATCGTATTCCCGCTGACGGCGGCCGCTCTCATGAACGCTGGCCACCTCTCCTCTGATGAGGTGTCGTCGATCGTGAAGGTTTCGCCGGTTCGGGACGCGTCCAGGCACGGGCCCGAGTCGTTGTCGTACTGCGCTTGGTCGATCTCCGGGGAAGTCGGGTGAGTGAACACTCCGGTCCGGGGTCGGCCCTCCACCATCAACGTGATGCCGGCGAAGGCAGTATCGGGCACGGCGATGACCGCCCATTCCGACACCTGCTGCAATGTGTCATTCAGTGGGGTGTCGCCGATGAAGTAGCGCGAGAGCGCAAACAGGCTCTCGCGGAGCGGGTCGTTGGACATTTGAGGGCAGCTTCCGGATGAGAGAAGCTAACCAGTGGCCCTCTTGCCTGAAGGCCGATGATCCAACTGACTCGGTGTGCGGAACGTAGCGGTTCGACTCGTGCACGCGTGTGGCGTTGGACGCGGGTTTCGATGCGGACGGATCGGCTGATCGTTCAGGCCGGAACCGACCGCCCGCGGCGTGGTCGAGGCTGCGGCGGACCCGATCTCATTGCGCAACCGGACGAGGATCGCGTTCAGGCGCCGCGACATGTACGACTGGCTGATCCCGAAGCGTTCGGCCATCTCGGACTGGGAGCGCCGCTCGACGAATCGAAGCTCGAGGAGCTCGCGCTCCCGACCGGCCAACCCGGCGCAGGCCGCCGCCACGGTGATTCGGTCGTCCACCCGGCGGTACCCGCCACTCATCGGTGCTGCACGCTCGCGTCAACCCTGGGTGCGGCGTATCACCGCCCATCATCGTCGGCCGAGACGGCGTGCCGGGACCGCGTAGGCCTCCGTCGCCTCGAGCACTTCTTCGACGGAAACCTCCAACTCGTGGGCCAACTCGGCGACCGTCGGGGCGCGCCCGAGCGTGTGACACAGCTCTTCCTGGTGTCGCCGCACGAGCAGAGAGCGCTCCATGAGTGCCCGCGGTGGCCGCACGTTCCAGGAGCGGTCCCTGAGAAACCGTTTGCACTCGCCGTCGATCGTCCGTGACGCGAAGGTGCGGAAGCTGACTCCTCGATCGGGATCAAATCGGTCGACGGCGTAGACGATCGCCATGCGCGCGACCTGTCCGATGTCGTCGCGAAGGCCGTGATGGCCATACCGGTAGGTGTAGTGGTCTGCCAGGTCGAGATGTGCCTCCACGATCTGGTTACGGATGCGGACATCTCCGGTGCGATCGAACTTGACGAACAAACGGTGCAGCTCGGCGGGGTCCACCGTGCCGGTTCGGGTACTGGATCGCCGCCGCGCCGAGACGTTCTGACGCATGCCGACCTCCTATGGTCATTGCACCGAGCTGTTCCCTCCCTGTTCGTTCAAGGTGCGGCGGGCTCGGTCACCACCGGTGGATTCCTTCCCAGTTCGGGGCCGAGTGAAACACGCGATTCGACTGCCTGACTGACGGTCGGAGCGAGGGCCGAGGCCTTTCCTGGCTCGATGGAGATTGATACGTTGACGATGTCTTGACTTCACAGGGCGTCATCGGGCTACCAGGTCTGAGGAGTCGCATGTCGGCGTCAGGAAATGGCGAGTTCGTTGCAATCGTTTCGAGGCGTGGAGATGCGGCGACACTCCAGCTGCGCGGCGAGATCGATCTCGCCTCGGCCGATGAATTTCGCACTGCCATCGGAACCGCTCTTCGGTGCAGGCCGACACGGCTCGAGATCGACTTCGGTCAGATCACGTTCATGGACTCGACGGGGCTTGCTGTGTTGATCGACGCCCACCGACAGCTCGGGCAGGCGCACGAGGCCATCGTGGTGCTCGATCCGTCCGCGTTCGTCCGTAGGTTGCTCGACCTGTCGGGCATCTCCGCTCTGGTGGACATTCGCACGACCGCGTGAACCGGGGAATCGCCCCCCGGCACGTTGCCGCGCCGGGGGCCGGAAGCGAGAAATCCTCGCGCCGCGGATGGTTTCAGTCCTTTCGACGCGGGTACGGGATGGTCATCGACGACGCGGAAGGACTGAGGTGCGGATCCAGCGGATCGAACGGGTGGCGGGGGGGCCTGCTCGGTTCCGGGTGATCGCGACGCTCGGGGCCGTCCTGGCCTTGGACAGCGCGGACAAGGGCATGATCGGCGCGACGACGACCAATCTCGAGCGGTCGTTCTCGATCGGCACGACTCAGATCGGGTTGCTGCTGACCGTCACCAGCGTCGTCGCCGTCGTCGTCACCGTCCCGTTCGGGATGCTCGTCGATCGAGCGCGGCGGGTGCACCTGCTCAGCGTGGTCGTCGTGAGCTGGGGTGTCGTCATGGTGGTGGAGGCACTCGCGACCTCCTACACGATGCTCCTGGTGAGCCGAGTGTTCCTCGGTGCCGCCGCGGCGGTCGCCTATCCGGCTGTCTCGTCGCTCGTGGGCGATTGGTTCCCCTCCGCCGAGCGCGGTCAGGTGCTCGGCCTCCTGCTGGGTGGTGAGCTCGTGGGAACCGGCGTCGGCATGGTGGTCGCAGGGGGCGCCGCGATGCTCGTGTCGTGGCGCCTCGCGTTCGCGCTCGTGGGCGCGGGCGCCCTCGGCGTCGGCTGGCTGCTCCAGCGCCTGCCCGAGCCGGCGCGAGGCGGAGCGAGCCGGATGTCGGTCGGGCAGCTCCGGGTGCTGGGTCAGACCACCGATCGAGTCGGGTCGAGCCTGGACCGGCCGAGCCGGCGCACGACGCTCCCGGCCACCCCGGTCACCCCGGCCACCGAGGTCGACGCGTCGCTGGACCTGGCCAGGTCCGTGATCGCGGAGACGGGCGTCGCCGCCGATGAGGACACGGTCATACGGTCCGATCCCGCTCGGCTCTCCCTGTGGGAGGTCCTCAAGTACGTCCTGCGCGTCCGCACGAACGTCGTGCTGATCGTGTCGTCGTCGCTGGGCTACTACATGTTCGCCGGTGTCCGGACGTTCGGGGTCCAGTTCGCCGAGGGTCACTACGGACTGGGCAAGGGCGGCGCGCTCGGAGTCGTGGCGCTCGGTGGAATCGGCGGAGTCGTGGGAGTGGTCGCCGGCGGGAGGATCTCCGACGCGATGCTCGAACGCGGACGAATCGACGCCCGCATCGTCGTGCCCGCCTTCGCGATCCTCGCCATGGTCGCGGTCTTCGTCCCTGCCGTCATCACCACTTCGCTGCTCGTCGCGGTTCCGCTGCTCGTGGTGGCCGCCTTCTTCCTGTCGATGTCGAACCCACCGCTCGACGCGGCGCGCCTCGACGTGGTCCCCGCGCAGATGTGGGGCCGAGCCGAGTCGATTCGCACCGTGCTGCGCACCGCGACTGGAAGCACTCGCCCCGCTGACGTTCGGTGCCACCGCCCAGTACGTCTTCGGAGGGACGGACACCAGCGGCCTGGAAGGGACGGTGCTGGTCATGCTCGTGCCGCTCCTGGCCAGCCCACTGGTGCTCCTGCTCGCCCGTCGCAGCTATCCCGACCGACGTCGCGACCGCAGCGGCCTCCGAGGCGGAGTCATGAACGTCGTCGAACGTGGCGTCCGGCGCGTCGACCGTTTCCAGCAGCGGCACACGGCGCTGGCCATCCCCGTTGCGGTGGTGCAGAAGTTCGGCAACGACCGCGCCGGCGCCCAGGCGACCCGGATCGCCTACCAGGGCTTGTTCTCGCTCTTCCCGTTGCTGCTGCTCTTCACGACCGTGCTCGGGTATCTCCTGCAGGACAACGCGGACCTGCGGGAGCAGATCCTGGACTCCACGCTCGCGAACTTCCCGATCATCGGCACGCAGTTGCAGGCCACGTCGTCGCTGAAGGGCAACGGAGTGGCCCTCCTGGTCGGCATCGCCGGCACGGTGTACGGCGCGTTCGGCGTCGGGCAGGCCGCGCAGTCGGCCATGAACCTGGTCTGGAACATCCCGTACGTGAAGTGGCCGAACTTCTTCGTGCGCCGCCTCCGGGCAGTGGCCGTCGTCGTCACGTTCGGACTCGCCATGTTGGGCTCGGCGGCCCTGTCCATCCTGGCCACGTGGTGGGCGGCCGGCGCCGGCCGACCCCTCGCGCTGGTGGGCTCGGTCCTGCTCACGCTCGCCATGTTCGTCGGTGCGTTCATGATCCTCACCGCCGAGCCGTTGGGCTGGCGCGACGTACTGCTCGGAGCGGTGCTGGCGACGCTCTTCTTCGAGGCCCTTCAGGTTCTGGGCGGCTGGTACGTCGCACGAGTCCTTCACAACGCCAGCGACACCTACGGGTTCTTCGCGATCGTGATCGCGCTCTTGTCCTGGATGTACATGGCCGCGGAGCTGACGCTCCTCGCGGCCGAGATCAACGTGGTCCGCAAGTACCGACTGTGGCCCCGGTCGATCACCCAGCCCCCGTTGACGGACGGAGACCGTCGGACCTTCGAGCGGCTCGCCCGGATGGAGGTCAGACGCCCGGAGTACCGCGTCGACATGCAGCTGAATCCGTCGGCCGACGACGATCCCCTCTCAGAGGAGGACGACGCGGACGGCCAGGAGGAAAGGATCGCCGGCCATGAGCCAAGTCGCGTTGGAACTGGGTAGCACCGCCGGCCGAGCGCTGTCGTCGGCGGTCGTCGTGGCGATCGCCGTGCTGGTCGCCTGGTTGGTGGGGCTGATCGTCAACGCACGCGTGGACGATGCGACCACTCGCTTCTACCTTCGCAAGTTCGTTCGATACGGCGTCGCCTTCGTCGTCGTCGTCGTGCTCGGGGTGCTCTGGCGGGCGTTCGCCGGTCGGGTCGGTGTGGTGCTGGGATTCGCCGCTGCCGGCGTGGCGTTCGCCATGCAGGAGGTGATCGGGGCGTTGGCCGGCTGGGTCAACATCGTCTCGGGCCGCATCTTCCGCATCGGGGATCGGATCGAGATGGGCGGCGTGCTGGGTGACGTCATCGACATCACGCCGCTGCGCACGAAGGTCATGGAGATCGGTAGTCGGGACGAGACGGGGAGCTGGGTGCACGGTCGACAACTGACGGGCCGGATCGTCGCCATCTCGAACAAGTCGACGTTCACCCAGCCCGTCTTCAACTTCAGCGCGTCGTTCGACTTCATCTGGGACGAGTTCACGCTGCCGGTCGCCTACGACGAGGACTGGGAGCGGGCCTCCGCTCTGATGCAGGAGGAGGCGGACCGCGCCGCCGCCACCGAGGGAGCGGCCGAAGCGGTCGCCCGGATGCGCCGTCGGTACCCGGTCCCCGGCACCGACCTCACAGCTCGCGTGTATGTCGAGCCGACCGACGACTACATGCAGCTCACCGCCCGCTTCGTCCTTCCGGTGAGAACCGCACGTGCCGTCAAGGACGGTCTGGCGCGCCGCACCGTGGCCCGTCTCGAGGCCGAGGGCATCCACGTCGCATCGGGGACCAGCGATGTCCGCGTGCAGATGGACGATTCCGGTTCGGTGCGGCCGACGTGACCGCCCGGAGCGCGTGCGCCGAGCGGGCGTTGGCGAGCTATTCGCCGTCAGCGTGAGCGCGCAGCATCCTGACGGTCTGCGCGGTGCTCCAGCCGTACAGGAGGTGGGGCACCAGGTCGGCGGCCCAACTGGCGGGGCCCCACCGGCGCGGGTGGGTGACGCCCGCGGCCGCCGCGCTGCTGTCGGTCAGGGCCATCACCCCGACACCGAGGAGCGCGGATGCGACCGGCACCGGCAGCGACCGGAACCGGTCGCGCGTCAGCGCGTAGGCGATGCCCCCGCACACACCGGTCACGGAACCCATCAGCGCCCCGGCACCCGACATGCGGTTGGACCGGACGTCGGCTCTGTCGTCGCTGAGCTCCGACTCCGATGGTGCACCGACGTCCTCGACCACCTCCTCCATCAGGTCCTTCGGCACGGAGCTGGCGGGGCGGCCCCGGATCGCCATGTCGAGGTTGGTGGCGGAGTTGATCACGGTGACGCCGACGGCTCCGGCCAGCGCACCTTCGAGCAGACGATGCATGGGAACGCCCCTACCCACGGTCGGCCGGTCCATTCACTCGGTATGTCGCTCCGGTGTCGGGGTACCTGCAGGGCTGCGTGACGCTCCTGCTCAGCTTCGCACTGACACTCACCGTCGCCGTCCTGATCTCGGCCCGGGCCCGTCGGGGGGTCCTCTCGACGACGGTGCTCTTCCTCGCGGTCGGATTCGTGTTGGGCAGCGACTGGGGCATCCTCGACATCCCGGACGGGAGCCCGCTCCTCCACTGGACGACCGAGATCGGCCTGTTCTCGGTGCTCCTCATGGACGGGATGCATGCACCTCGGAGCGCGCTCCGGGAGGGATGGCGGGAGCCGGCCCGAGTCCTGGCCTTCGGCCTCCCCCTCTCGGTCGTGTTCGGGTTCGCCGTCGGGTTGGTCCTGCTCGACCTGCCGTGGCTGGAGGCGCTGCTGCTCGCCGCTGCGCTGGCGCCGACCGACCCGCTCCTCGCCGAGGCCATCATCGGTCGCGAGTCCGTGCCGTGGCGCATCCGCCACACCCTGAACGTCGAGAGCGGCTTCAACGACGGGCTCGCGTTGCCGCTTGTGCTCGTGCTCCTCCCGCTGGCGGGATCGGGTGGGGAGGACATCTGGGTGGTGGTGGGGCACCTTGCGGAGGGGATCGCCATCGGAGCCGTCATCCCGGCCGTCCTCATCCGCCTCGAGCGGACCGAGGTATTCGGCGCGTCCGAGCGGTACCGCACCCTGGGGATCATCGCCCTGGGGCTGTTGGTGTTCGGCACCGCCTCGGCGGTGGATGCCAACCTGTTCGTCGCGGCCTTCACAGCCGGGATCACGATCGGGACACTCGCCCCTGATGCACCAGGTCGCTTCGAGCCGACGGGACGGGCCGTGACGGAGCTGCTCAAGCTCGGGGCCGTGTTCCTGGTGGGAGCCGTGCTGGCCCGCCACCTGCTCGAGTCGGTCGGGTGGGCGGCGGGGCTGTTCGCGATCCTCATGCTGGTCGCCGTCCGCCCCGCGTCGGTCGCGATTGCGATGCTGGGCAGTTCAGTGCCGGCGAAGGAGCGCTTCGCCGTGGCCTGGTTCGGGCCCAAGGGGTTCGCCTCCGTCCTCTACAGCCTGCTCGTCCTTCGCAGCGGCGTCCCGTACGCCGGCGAGCTGTTCGGGGTGGCGACGCTCACCATCGGTCTGTCGATCGTGGCGCACTCATCGACCGACGTTCTGGTGGCGCGGTGGGTTGGCCGGGCGCCCGAATCCGAGCGCGCCGACCGGGTAGGTAGCGCACAGGAAAGATGACCAACGAAGGAGGCATGGCGACATGACGACCATCGATGAGAGACGACCGTCGACCGGCTCTTGGGACTGGCCGGTGAGTTGGCCGGGGATACTGGCGGGCGCGTTCAGCGGCCTGGCCGTGTTGATGCTGCTCGCTGCGTTCTGGGCGGCGATCGCCAGCGATTGGACGTTCGCATCAGACAACTTCAAGTGGTTCCAGATGGGGTCGGCGCTCTTCGCCTGGCTCGTCGCGGGCTTCGTGACCGGCTGGTACGCCAGCAGGGCCTCCACGGCTGCCGGGGCGGTCCGTGGCGCCGGGCACGGCTTCATCGTGTGGGCGGTGGTGGTCGTGGTGAGGACCGTGATCGGCATCCCCTCCGCGATCGCCCCGATCGGCTTCGCTCTGGCCACCGCGAGCGGCGCGCCGATGTGGGCGTCCTTCGGTGCCATCGCCGGCGGTCTGATCACCTCGATGATCGGCGGATCCCTGGGCGGTGCAGCACGTAGCGCGACCATCGAGACCAGCACCTCCGACTGGGATGCGGACGTCCACGACGTCCGTCGGTCACCCGAGGACTCGGCCGGCCCGGTCGCCCGGCCGGCGCCGTCTGCGACGATGCAGCCGCGTCCGGGGAACCAGGTGTCGGGCCAGCCCGTCCACCACTGACGCCGTCCACGCGAGCCCCATCCCCCGGCCGACCCGCAGGGGTCCGGGGGGAGGGGGCTCAGGCGGCGGCGCGCGACGCGCGCCGCCGTTCGACGCGCTCGGCCCGCCAGCCCCTCGATCGCTGGTGGGCGGCGACCCTGAGGGTTCGCACCTTGTCCTTCGCCAGCGCCCGCAGCGACCGGGCGAACTGGGAGGCCGTCGTCGGCAGGTTCGACAGGAAATTCGGGTCGAGGACCCCGCCAGCCCGGTCGTCGAAGGCGCCGTGGGACCCGAAGTCGGTTCCCTGGTCCACCGGCGAGCGGAGGTTCGCAGTTCGGTCGGGGCTGATGGGCCAGTCGGTGAGCTGAGACGTGATGCCGGAGATCGCCGCGAAGTGGTTGGCCAGACCGGGAGCGACCGATCCGACCGCCACGATGGCGGTGTTCCACGTTCCGACCACCTTCGACTGGCGGCCGTCGAGCGCCGTTCTGACGATGGCCTCGGCAGCCACCTCGGGGTGGTAGATCGGCGGGACGGGCTGTGGGTGGCGATCCAGGTCGGTCTGGCACCAGTCGAACTGTGGAGTGTTGACGGCGGGCAGGTGCACCATGCTGATCCGCACGTTGCTCCCGTCCGCCAGCAGCTCGGCCCGCACCGATTGGAAGAAGCCCCGACAGGCGAACTTCGACGCGCAGTACGGCGCCTGCAGCGGAATCCCGAGGTACGCGAGCGCGGAGCCGACGTTGACGATGTTGCCGCGGTCGCGCGGGACCATCCGCCGGAGGGCGGCCATCGTGCCGTGCACCTGGCCCAGGAACGTGACGTCCACCGCTCGTGCGAAGTCGGCAGGGTCGGTGTCGATGACGCGCTGGAAGATCGTGGTCATCGCGTCGTTGACCCACACGTCGATCGGTCCCCACTCGGCCTCGACGCGCTCGGCCGCCGACTCGACCTCGTCGAAGACGGACACGTCGGCCTTCAGCACCATGGCCTGACCGCCCTCGTGGCGCACGTCCTCGGCCGCCGCGTGCAGTCCTGCCTCACCCCGGGCGAGCACGGCGACGTCGAACCCGTGCCGGGCCATGGCCACGGCCGTGGCGCGCCCCACGCCGGCGGAGGCTCCGGTTACCACGGCGATCGGACGGTCGCCGTGGAGCTCATCGGAAGGATGGTGATCGGTCATGAGCTGGTCTCCTCGCTCGTGATGGTGGCGGCCGTCTCGAGCAGCTGTGCATGCACGAAGGCCTGGGGGAAGTTGCCGCGAAGCTGGCGCTGGTGGACGTCGTACTCCTCGGAGAGGATCCCCGCCGGTCCGCAGGCCGCGCGATTCCGCTCGAAGAGCCGGACCGCTCGGATGCGGTCACCCGCCTGGTGCGCCGCCAGGCTGAGCCAGAAGCCGCAGAGGAGGAACGCACCCTCGGCCCGGCCGAGCGGCTCGTCACCGACTCGACAGCGGTACACGTACTCGTCGACGACCAGCTCGTCCTGCACCGCGCGGAGCGTGCTCGCCGTCCGTGGGTCGTCGGCGGGGACGGCCCCGCGAAGCCCGGCGAGGAGGAGCGCGGCGTCGCAGCGTTCGTCGTCGTCGGCGCGCTGCCACCGTCCGCTCGGGTGCAGCGACTGGGCGGTCGTCTCGGCGGTGATCCGCTCGGCCAGCTGGAGCCAGTCGTTGGACGGACCGCCCGGCGGCGCCTCCGCGGCGATCTGGCGGAGCCCGGCCGCACAGGCCAGTCGACTGTGGGCGTACCGGCGAGGCTCCAGCTCCCAGACCCCGGCGTCGGGCTCGTGCCACCGGCACCTGATGGCGTCGGCGGCGATCTCGGCGGCACGCCACACATCCGGGTCGATCCGGCCGAGACGGGCCGCGGCGGCAAACAGCTGCAGCGCCTCGCCGAAGGTGTCCAGCTGGAACTGCTCGCCGGCCTTGTTCCCGGTGGCCACGTCGGGTGCACCGGGGTAGCCGGGCAGGTCGATGGTCCGGCCCGAAGGAACGCGATCGCCGTTCGTCCGATACGCCGGGCGCAGGTCCGGGCCGTCCTCGATCACGCGCTGATGGATGAAGTGCACGGCGCTGTCGAGCAGTTCGACGGCGTTGGGGACGTCGCGTGCGGCGGCAGCACCGGCCAAGCCGCTGTAGCACTGGTCTCGTATCCACGCGAAGCGGTAGTCGTAGTCCCGGCCCTCGTTGGCCCGCTCGGGCAGCGAGGTGGTGGCGGCCGCCACGAGTGCGCCCGTGCCGGTGGTCAGACCTCGGAGGACGGCTACGGCGTGTCGGGCATCGCGGGGTGCGGCGGTGTCGACCACCTCTGGAACCGCCCGTCGCCAGGCCTCGGCGGTCGCGGTGAGCGCGGGGTCGGCGGTGACCGGTGGGCCGTCGAACGGGTGGTCGGACAGCTCGAGCACGAGGTCGGCCTGCTGGCCGGCGTCGAGACGGAGCTCACCTCGCAGCCCGTGCTCGTGGCGGACGTCAGCGGGCACCTGCCAGCGAAACCACGTGTCCCGGCGCCGTGCCTCCCACACACCCTCGGCCGTGCGGCGGAAGCTCGGTCGCCGCTCGGCGCGGAAGTCGTCCCCGACCTCCAGTCGGACGTCGAGGTGTGCGGGGCCATGGCGGGCGATCACCCGACGCACCAACACGGCACGGGTGGCGTGGCCGGGGAACGACAGCGCCTCGAGGCATTCGGTGATGCCGCCGCCGACCAGCACCCAGCGATTGCGCCAGACCAGCGTCCCCTCGTCGTACTGACCCCCCCACACGAAGGGGTCGCACGGTCGTACGGTGTAGCGGTTCCGCCCGCCGAGCAGCGATGCGAAGACCGGGTCGTCGTCCCAACCGGGGAAGCACATCCACGCCACCTCGCCGCTCGGGCTCACCACTGCGCCTCGTTCTCCGTCGGCGAGCAGCGCGTAGTCCCGCAGCGTGTGCGGACCGGAGTCGTTCATGTCGTCGCCTGGGCGGGGGAGAGCTGGCGCACCAGGTCGGCGTCGGTCCGCAGAGCGAGCCCGTGACCGGGTCGGGTCGTGTCCGCGGTGAGCCGCCCGTCGACGGGATCGGGGACGCCGTCGAACAGCAGGCGGTCGACGCGGGCGTGGTCGGCGAAGTACTCGAGGTGGCGGACGTTGGGCACGGCGCAGGCCACGTGGGCGTGGAGCGACTGGGCGCAGTGGCCCGAGACGTCGAGCCCGTGACCGGCGGCGAGGGCGGCGATGCGGATCCACTCGGTGATCCCACCGCATCGTGTGATGTCGACCTGCACGACGTCGACCGCCCGTGCGTCACACAGGCGAGCGAAGTAGGCCAGGTCGTAGCCGTACTCGCCGGCGGCCACGTCACAGTCGATCGCGTCGCGCAGCTCGTGCAGCCCGTCCAGGTCGTCCGAGGACACCGGCTCCTCGAACCAGGTCACGCCGAGCGACCGCAGTGGCCGGCTCAACCGGAGGGCGGACTTGCGCGTGTAGCCGCCGTTGGCGTCGACGAACAGCTCGACGTCGGGCCCCACGGCGCGACGGGCCGCGGCCACCCGGTCCAGGTCCGCATCGGGATCGGACCCGTGATCGGCGGCGATCTTCATCTTGACGCGCCGTACCCCGGCGCGCTCCACCCACTCCGACAACTGGCAGGTCAGATCCGATTCGGTCATCGACGTGAAGCCGCCGCTGCCATAGACCTCGACGGCGGGACGGACCGCACCGAGCAGTGTCACGAGCGGGAGGTCGAGCAGCCGAGCCTTGAGATCCCACAATGCGACGTCGACTGCGGAGACGGCCATGGACACCACCCCCGGGCGCCCGTCGTTGCGCACGGATCGCACCATGGTCAGCCAGCTGCCCGTGGTGTCCAGCGCGTTCCGGCCCCCGACGATGTCGGCCAGGTCGGACACGACGGTCGCACACGCCGGCGGGCCGTACGTGAAGCCGAGCCCGACGACATCTCGGGCGCGTGCCGTGACGACCACGACCGTCGTGTGGTCCCACTGCAGCGTGCCGTCGGCCTCCGGCTCCTCGGTGGGGATCCGGTAGACGTCCACATCGAGGCCCTCGACCTCGACGTCCGCGACAGCGCTCGGAGCTCATCCTGGATGGGCCATCGTGGAGATGAGCGCGGTTTCGGACTGCCGTGAGTCGAGCCGGGTGTGCTGCACCACGACCGGTACGTCGCTCTCGATGACGGAGGAGTAGTTGGTGGACACCGGCACCGGCTCGGGCTCGACCAGGTCGTTGAAACGTTGGTGGAGCGTCCGCCGGGCCGGCACGACGATCTCGTAGGGCCCGATCGGTTCTCGGTCCTCGAAGAAGATCGTGATCCGGACGTGCGCATCGGCGTCGCCGGCGTTGAGGACGCAGGCCGTCTCGTGGCTGGTCATCTCGGGTTCGGGCCCGTGGCTCCAGCCCGGGATCCAGCCTTCGGCGATGACCCAGCGAGTGTGGCCGATGGGCTCGATCACGACGCACCGCTCACTGCCGCGCCGCGGCTGCGGTCCCGCTGGTCGAGGCCTGCGGCGAGGACCTCGGCCACATGGAGGGCCCGCCGATTGGTGTTCTGTTCGATCTGGGTTCGGCAGCTGAAGCCGTCGGCCACGACGAGGGTGTCGTCCTCGGCGTCGCGGACGGCCGGGAGGAGAACACGCTCGCCGCAGGCGATCGAGATGTCGTGGTGGCCGCGCTCGAAGCCGAAGTTCCCGGCGAGGCCACAGCAACCGGAGTCGAGCACGTCAGCATCGATCCCGGACCTGTCGAACAGGCGACCGTCGGCGTCCATCTTCATGACCGCCTTGTGGTGGCAGTGACCCTGGACGATCGCGGATCGACCGACGTCGGGAGCGTCCCAGTCGGGTGCCTGCTGGTCGAGGAGCTCTGCCAGGGTGAACGTCTGCTCGCTGAGTCGTTGGGCGTCGCGATCGTGGGGGAACAGCTCGGTGACGTCGTGGCGGAACACGGCCGTGCAGCTCGGCTCGAGCCCGACCACGGGGACGCCCGACCGGACGACCGGCGTGAGGGCCCGCAGCGTGGCACCGAGCCGACGACGAGCCGTGCGCAGCTGACCGGTGGAGATCCACGTGAGCCCGCAGCAGAGGGGCTGTTCGGGGATCGACACGATGAACCCGGCGTCCTCGAGGACGCGCACCGCCGCCATCCCGATGTGGGGGTCGAAGTGGTTCGTGAACGTGTCGGGCCAGAGAAGGACCGGGCGCCCCCCGGTGGGGCCGTCGTGCTCGGCAAGCTCCTCGCGGAGGCTGCGCGAGGCGAATCGGGGCAGCTCGCGTTGGGGGTCGATGCCACCAACACGCTTCGCGACCGAGCGGATGACCGGTGCCCGGCCGAGCGCGTTGACGACGCGCGGGGCGCGCTGGGCTGCGCGGGCGAGGACGGGGAGCCACCCCATCGAGTAGTGGGCCGCGGGGCGGAGCCGGTGCTCGTAGTGGTGGGCGAGGAACTCGGCTTTGTAGGTGGCCATGTCGACGTTCACGGGGCAGTCGCCGAGGCAGCCCTTGCACGCGAGGCACAGGTCGAGGGCATCGCGCACCGCCTCGGAGCGCCACCCGTCGGTGATCGTGTCCCCCTGCATCATCTCGAACAGGAGGCGGGCCCGCCCCCGGGTCGAGTGCTGTTCCTCGTGGGTGACCATGTAGCTGGGGCACATGGTCCCCCCGCCCTCCCGACGACAATTGCCGACGCCGACACAACGCAGCCCGCCGGCCCGGGCGAAGCTCTGTTGGTCCTTCGGGTAGCCGAAGAACGTGACCGGTTCCCAGGGGGCGTAGTCGGTGCCGATCCGGAGGTCGGCGGTGATCGGATGCGGGTCCACGACCTTGCCCGGGTTCATCCGGTTGTCCGGGTCCCAGATCGCCTTGAACTCGCGGAACGCGCGCACGAGCCGCTCGCCGAACATCTTGGGCAGCAGCTCGGCCCTGGCCTGGCCGTCACCGTGTTCACCGGAGAGCGATCCGCCGTAGGACACCACGAGATCGGCGGCTTCGTCGAGGAACGAGCGGAAGGCGCCGATGCCCTCGGGCGTGACCAGGTCGAACCCGATGCGGGTGTGGATGCAGCCCTGTCCGAAGTGGCCGTAGAGCGCAGCGTCGTAGTCGTACCGCTCGTACAGGCCGCGCAGGTCGCGGAGGTAGTCGCCCACCCGGTCGGGGGGGACCGCGGAGTCCTCCCAGCCGGGCCACGTGTTGACGCCGCCCGGTTCGTGGGCGGTCGCGCCGAGGCCGGACTCCCGCACCTCCCAGACCATCTGCTCCTCGCGCCGGTCGTCGAACAGCTTCATCGTGGGCGCGCCGTCGGAGTCGGCGAGCTCCTTCATCAGGGCGCGGGCCTGCTCGTCGGCTTCGTCCTTGGTGGCACCGCCGAACTCCACGATGAGCCAGCCATCGCCGTCGGGCATGAGCTGGATCGCCTCGGGATGGAGGTTCTTGTCTCGAGTGAGGCGGAAGAGGTGCCGGTCGATCCCCTCGCACCCGGTGGGGCCGTGGCTCATCACCAGCGGGACGTGGTCCCCGGCCGCGTACACGTCGGGGTACCCGAGCACGAGCAGGCTCTTGACCGGCGGATCGTCGATGAGTTCGAGCTCGGCGCCGAGGACCGTCACGCACGTGCCCTCGGTGCCGACGAGCGCGCGGGCGACGTGGAAGCCGTTCTCGGGCAGGAGCTCGTCGAGGTTGTAGCCCGAGACGCGTCGTGGGATGTCGGGGAACCGGGCCCGGATCTCGTCCGCATATGCGTCGCGGAGCTCGAGGAGTGCTCGGTGGATCTCGGCCCGGCGGCCTCCGCCGTCGAGATCCGTCGGAGCTCGGCGTCGTCGGTCGCGCCGACCGTCATGCGGCATCCGTCATAGGTGAGGATGTCCAGCGACCGGACGTTGTCGGCTGTGCGGCCGGCCATGACGGCGTGGACGCCACAGGAGTTGTTGCCGATCATCCCGCCGAGCGTGCAGTGGTCGTGGGTTGCGGGGTCGGGCCCGAAGGTCAGGCCGTGGCGCCCGGCGCGGTCGCGGAGATCGTCGAGCACGCAGCCCGGCTGGACTCTCGCCGTCCGGCGTGTCCGGGTCCACGTCGAGCACGGCGCGCAAGTACTTCGACCAGTCGATGACCACGGCGACGTTGCAGCACTGCCCGGCCAGGCTGGTGCCGCCGCCACGCGACAGCACGGGCGCGCCGTGGCGGCGACAGACCTCCACCGTGGCGACGGCGTCGTCGACCGTCGCGCGGCACCACGACACCGATCGGGACCTGGCGGTAGTTCGAGCCGTCCGTCGCGTACAGGCGCGCGGTCGCCGTCGGAGAAGCGGACCTCGCCGCCGACGGCTGCGGTGAGGTCGGCTGCGAGCGCGACGACGTCCAGGTCCATGCTCATCCCCGGCCGGGGATAAGGTCGAGCAACGACTGCTTCGATGCCTGGCGGACGATGCCGGCGAGGTCGGGGTCGCCGGTGAGCATCGCCGACATGAGCGCCCGCGCCTGCTTCCACTCGATGTGCGGGGGGATGGGAGGCACGTCGGCGTCGGTCAGCACGTCGATCACCGTCGGGGTCGTGGCGCTGAACGCCCGGGCCCAGGCGTCGTCGATGTCCTCCGGTCGTTCCACCCGGATGCCCTGGAGGCCACACAGCTCGGCGTAGCGCCGGTAGTCGAAATCGGGGATGTCCTGAGACACCGAGAACTTGGGGTCACCCTCCATCGCCCGCTGCTCCCACGTCACCTGGTTGAGGTCGTTGTTGTGCAGCACGAGCACGACCAGGCGTGGATCGGTCCAGTGCTTCCAGTACTTGGCCACGGTGAGCAGCTCGGCGTTGCCGTTCATCTGCATCGCACCGTCGCCCTCGATGGCCAGGACGGGCCGGCCGGGGTGCGCGAACTTCGCGCCGATGGCATACGGCATGGCCGGGCCCATCGTGGCGAGCGTCCCCGACAGCGACGCCCGCATGCCGCGACGCAGCTTCACGTCACGGGCGAACCAGTTGGTCGACGAGCCGGAGTCGGCGCAGATGATGACGTCGTCGGGGAGGTGTCGCGACAGCTCCCAGAACACCCGCTGGGGGTTGATCGGGTCGGCTTCGGTCATGGCTCGGGCCTCGACGAGCCGCCACCAGTCGGCGACCTCGTGCTCGATCTTGTCTCGCCATGAGCGGTCGGCCTTCCGGCCCAGCATCGGGAGGAGCGCCTTCAGGGTCACGCGGGAGTCGCCGACGAGGTTGACTTCCATCGGATATCTGATGCCGATCATCCGGGCGTCGATGTCGATCTGGACGGCACGCGCCTGATCCCACTCGGGCAGGAACTGGGCGTAGGGAAAGCTGGAGCCGATCATGAGCAACGTGTCGCACTCCGCCATCATCCGAAAGCTCGGCTTGGTGCCGAGCAGCCCGATCGAGCCGGTGACAAAGGGCAGGTCGTCGTCGAGCACGTCTTTGCCGAGCAATGCCTTCGCGACGCCGGCGCCGAGATGCTCCGCAACCTCGAGCACCTCGTCGGCGGCGTGGCGAGCACCCTGTCCGACGAGGATGGCGACCTTCTCGCCGGCGTTCAGCACCTCGGCCGCCCGTCGCAGGGCGTTGTCGGGCGGAACGATGCGGGGCCAGGCGAAGCCGACGCTGCCGGGGGAGACCTTGAACGCGTGGGGCACCTCGACTGCGTCCTGCTCCTGCACGTCGTTGGGGAGGATCAGGCATGTCACCGTGCGCTCGGCGGATGCGATGCGCACGGCGCGGTCGACCGCGACGTCGAGCTGCTCGGGGGTGGTGATCATCGTGAGGTACTCGCCGGCGACGTCCTTGAAGAGCGAGATCAGGTCCACCTCCTGCTGGTAGTCGGAACCGAGGGCGGTCGTTGCCTGCTGGCCGACGATCGCCACGACCGGTTGGTGGTCGAGCTTGGCGTCGTACAGGCCGTTCAGGAGGTGGATGGCACCGGGACCGGAGGTGGCGGTGCACACGCCCACCCGACCGGTGAACTTCGCGTACCCGCACGCCATGAACGCGGCCATCTCCTCGTGCCGCGCCTGGACGAACTCAGGCTCGTTCCCGGCTCGGTTGAAGGCGCCGATGATCCCGTTGATGCCGTCGCCGGGAAACCCGAAGACCCGTTCGACGCCCCAGGCCCGCAGCCGTTCCAACAACGCATCCGCAACGGTTCGAGACATCTCGTCGTCCTCTCGGTGTGGTCATGGTGACGTGTGCAGTTCGGGTCCTACCCCGGTGCGATGGAACGAGACCCGGGCGGTCGACCTCATCGCTGTCGGTCCGGCGGATCGATGAGGGCGATCCCGAATCGGGGGTCGTGTCGGCGTCTGAGGTGCGCAGGCGACTCGGTGAGCATCACCTCGAGCGTCGGGCGCACGATGCCCTCGAGCAGGTGACCGCCGCGATCGTCGTAGAGGTGACGGATGATCGACAACGTCCCGGGCTCGGAGCCGGCCGCGCCGACGCCCATCACCACGCGGCCGACGAGCAGCCATGCAGGCGAGGGCGCAACTGCGGCCACCACCGATCCCGCGCTGAACAACGTGAGCCCACCGAGCATGACCTTGCGTCGGCCGAACAGGTCTCCCAACATGCCCCCGACCAGCATCAGGCTGGCGAAGGTCAGGGCGTACCCGTTCACGACCCATTGCAGCGTCTAGATGTACCCGGCCATCAGGTTGGTGACAGTCGGCTGATCGGCGGGAGTCCTCCGAGTGCGCTGTGGCGTCGGCGAGTGTTGTAGGCGTCGAGCCATGGGGCAAGGGCGTCGGTGCGTTCGTCGTTGCTGGTGAACACCTGGCGGTAGGCCCACTCGGTCTGGAGGGTTCGGTTGAATCGCTCCACCTTGCCGTTCTGCCACGGGCAGTGCGGTCGGATCAGCTTGTGGCGGATGCGTTGCCTGGCGAGGAGCGCGGCGAGCGACCTCGATTGCGTGTAGCTCCAGTGGTTGTCGGTCATGACGCGCTCGACGGTGATCCCGGCCGGGCGAACACGCCGAGGGCCCGTTCGAAGAACGCGGCGCAGGTCCGGCCTTCTCGTCGGGCGAGGACCTCGGAGTACGCGAACCGGGAGTGGTCATCGACCACGGAGTGCACGTAGTCGAAGCCGATCCGAGCCCGCTTCCTCGCTCCGGTCGAGCCCATCTCGTCGGCCGTGGGCCCGCCAGCCGCCGCCGTCGGGGATGCGGCCGATCTTCTTGACGTCCATGTGGACCAGCTCGCCTGGGCGGTCGCGTTCGTAGCGGACCGCGGTCGTCTTCGAGGCCCGGATCACCGCGCCGGTGAGCGGGTCGCACTCGGCGAGTCGCGGGACCTGATGGCGGCGCAAGATCCGGCTCACGGTCCGGGCCGGGACACCGAGCTCGGGACCGAGCCAGTCCTGGCCGCGTCGATGCTCGAGCCGAGCCGCGACGACCTGGGCCTCGACCTCGGGACTGGTCCGCGTCGGCGTCCGGTGAGGTCGCGACGAACGGTCCTACAGGCCGGCCTCGCCCTCGGCATCGAAGCGGGTCACCCATCGGTGTGCGCACTGGCGCGACACGCCCATCGCCTTCGCGACGTGAGCGACCGGCGACCCCTCGACACGGACGCGGTGCACCAGCAGGCGCCGGCCATGGAACGTCAGACGAGCGTTACGGTGAGACACGAAGACCTCCGGTGGATGTGAAGACGGCAATCTCCACAGTGCCCCGGAGGTCTTCTCGTTCTCATCGACCAACGTCACCAACGTCGTGGCCGGGTACATCTAGACGCCGGCGTGGAGCCGCCCCTCGATGTCGGCGAGGGTGACGCTCACGATCGTGTTGTCGAGGAAGGTGACGAAGAGGGCCGAACACAGCACCGACAAGGCGAGGGTTCGAGAGCGGCGGGCGTCGGGCATCGATTCGTCCCTATCCCGGACGGGCCGATCCATCCCCAGCGCTCGTGCGACGGCGTCCGAACACCGCAGCCCACACGACACCCACCACGGCAGCGGCCCGGACCACGCGCTGCAGGCCGGGGTGTCCGGCCAACATCTCGGCGGGTCGGTCGGGGGCGTCCCCGGACACGACGCCACCGCCGTTCGACGTCTCGTCGTCACCGTCGAGGACGTCGGAGTGGGGAGCTTCCGCGTCGACCTCGCCGGTCGAACCACGGGCCAGCCCACGGCACCACGACCACGCGACCAACCCGGCGGCGAGGGGCAGTACCAACACGGCGCCGCGCAGGAACCACACCAACGACTGGACCGAGATGTCGGCCTTCGACGCGATGATGTCCTGGCTCCCGGCCACGAAGATCACGAGGAAGTACGCGAGGACCGACACGCCGAACGCGGTGCGCACCGGGTGGTCGCGCGGGCGATCGAGCAGCTCGTGGCCGCCACGATCCCCGGTCAGTCGACGTTCGATGAAGGGGTATGCGTACATGCCGACGAAGAACAGCCCGGGCATCAGCACCCCAGGGAAGAACGGGTTGGGGATCACGTGGCCGAACGCTCGGATCTCCCACGGCGGGAAGAGGCGCAGGGCTCCCTCGAGCCATCCCACGTACCAGTCGGGCTGGGCTGCCGTGGTGGTCGCGGACGGCTCGTACGGCCCCCACAACCAGATCGGGTTGATCTGAGCGAGACCGCCGAGCACGGCGAGGATCGCGAACAGACCCAGGAACAGCGACAGGGACCGGGCAGCGTAGGTGGGGAACAACCGGGAGCCGACCACGTTGCGCTCGCTGCGCCCGGGGCCCGGGAACTGCGTGTGCTTCTGACGCCACACGAGAGCCAGGTGCACCGACATCAGCGCCACAATCAGGGCCGGGACGATCAGCACGTGGAGGATGTAGAGCCGACCGAGGTACTCCTCGCCGGGGAACTCACCGCCGAAGAAGATGCCCACCAGCCACACGCCGACAACGGGGATCGACTCGCCGACCGAGTAGGCGATGCGCAAGCCGATGCCCGAGAGCAGGTCGTCGACCATCGAGTATCCGGCGAACCCGTTGCCGAGCGCCAAGAGCAGCATCGTGATCCCGATCACCCAGTTGATCTCCCGGGGCTTGCGGAATGCGCCGGTGAAGAAGACGCGAGCGGCATGGACGACGATGACGCCGACGAACACGAGTGCCGCCCAGTGGTGGATCTGGCGAACCACCAGGCCGGCGCGGACGTCGAAGGAGATCTTGATCACCGACGCATAGGCGCCGGACACACTCAGACCGTGCAGCGGGCCGTAGCGTCCGTCGTAGACGACGTGCTGCAGGCTCGCGTCGTAGAACAGGGTGAGGTAGACCCCGGTGATGACCAGGATCATGAACGAGTAGGCCGCGACCTCCCCGAGCATGAACGACCAGTGGTCGGGGAACACGTGGTCCATCGCCTTGCGGGCCCACGACGCCCCTCCGACCCGCTCGTCGATCGATCGGCTGATGGATCTCATCGAGTCGCCCGGGTCGTCATCGCTTCCAGCTCCAGAAGGCCGGCCCGATCGGCTCCTCGTAGTCCGCTGCCGCGACCAGGTAGCCGTCCTCGATCCGGAGCGGCAGCTGTGGGAGCGGTCGCGTCGCCGGGCCGAAGACCGGGCTCGCAGCTTCGGTCACGTCGAAGACCGACTGGTGGCACGGACAGACGAGCTGGTGGGTCTCCTCCTGGTAGAGCCCGACCGGGCACCCTGCATGGGTGCAGACCTTCGAGAAGGCCACGAAGCCGTCGGGGGTCCAGTCCTCCCGCCCGGACTCCGGTCGAACGACCCCCGGGCCGACCCGGAGGAGCAGCGTCTGGCTGTCCGGGCGTTGCTGTTCGGTCACGCCCTCGGGGAAGACGGTGATGATGCCGTCCACCGGGAGGCTGTTCGCTGCCACCGGTTGGTCCATCTCGTCGACGAGCCGTACGCCCGGCTTCCAGGCGGTGCGCCGGAGCTCGGGCAGGACGTCGGGCCCGAGCGAACGCAGGGGGATGAGGGCGACAGCTCCCACCGTCCCGAACGCGCTCACCGCGAGCGTGAGCAGCGCGCGGCGGTTGAGGACGGTGCGCTCGCCGCGGTCGAACTCCGCGGCCACCGCCGCACGGTCCTCGGGTGACGACTCGAGCACCGGTCGGTTCTGCTCCACCGGGCCCTGCGGCATGAAGTGCCGGGCCCACATGCCGACGGCGATGGCCAGGGCACCCAAGGCGGCGCCCAGCAGGATTCCCTCGAGCTGCACCTGGCCGCCTCCGACGTAGAGGACGGCCAGACCGACCGCGGCGAACACCGTGGTGAGAAGGAGGGCGCCAACGACCACGTCGACGGTACGGGTGGATGGACGGTCAGGTTTCGCCACTGATGCCTCCAGCGGTGCCCGGTCGCCCGGAATCGGTGGACATGCGGAACACGACGACGGCCACGGCGCTCGCCCTACCCGAAGGATGCGGCGCCCAGCACAACGGATGTCGAGGGTCGCTGTTCGGTGGAGGGGGGTGGTGCAGGACCCGATTCGGTGGCAGGGTCGACCAACCCAGGAGGTGTCACGATGTCGCACGATGCACGCGCTCGGTCGGGAACGGAACCCGTCGAACCGGTCGGGATGGTGTCGATCGCCCTGCTCGTCCTGTCGGCACTGATCCTGGTCGGTGGGATCGTCGTCTATCTGCTCCTGTGACCGGAGATCCACGGACCCGGGACCGGGCGGCTCAATGTGTGCGGACTCGGTCGCGTTGGCCCAGCCATCGGCACAGGAGCAGAACGCCACCGATGCCCACCACCCATGCCACGAGTCCCTCGGGAACCGGTCCCAGGTGCCACAGGTTGGCGCCGCCCCGATCCTCCGGATGGCGTAGGTACTCGACGTAGCCGGCGACATCTCGTGCGTCATCGTCGCTGAGCGCCGACGGGCCGAAGACGGGCATGGACCCGGGTCCGGTGCGCATGGCCTCGATCACCTCCGTCGGGGTCGCCTGATCGAGTGCCGGTCCGATCGTGCCGTACGCGAGGGCTCCGCCCGATCCGGCCATCTGATGGCACGCCGCGCAGTTCAGTCGGTACAGGTCACCGCCGTTCGCGAGATCAGCAGTCCCCGTCACGCCCGTCGCGGGGACCCGCGGCACCTCCGGTCCGGTGATGAACGTTCCGGTGTGGTCGACGAGGCGGCGGATCTCGGCATCGGAGTAGGCGACCGGTCCGCGTCGGGCCTCGGATTCGTTCGGTCCCGGTAGGAGGTCGCCGACCTGGCTCGAGTGGATCCGGGCCGGCATGCGACCGGTCCGGACCATGAAGTCGACCGCCGCCGTGCCCGACCGCGAGATGTCCGGACCCTGAAACGAGCCGGTGCCGTCCGGTGCATGGCAGACCGCGCAGTCCTGCTGCCAGATCTCGGCCCCGGTTCGGTTGGAGCGGGCACCCTCCGTCGGGACCGGGGACCCCGCAGCGGGCGCCGCCGCGACGGTGCCGATGAGCAGGGTGATGCCGGCGGCCGCCAGGATCGCGACGTACAGCAGGCCGAGTTCCATCCTGGCGGTCGATGTACGCATCACCGGCCCTCTACCCCGCTGACCGCCGCCCACGACAGTTCATTCGTTTGCGGGTTCTGCATCGGCAGTTGCTGGGCAGGAACGGCCGAGGATGCCGTCCCGATCTCACCCGCCGTGGCAGGTTCGTGCGAAGGGGTACACGCGCTGCGCTCGAGGTGCTCGGGCTCCTCGGGGCTCCGCTCGCCCTGGCGTCGTGCGGAGGCGATGGCGTGTTCGCCGGAGCCGGGGAGGGGGGGCGTCGGATCTCGAACATCGGCTGGTTCATGGTGATCACCGCCGCCGTGATCGCCCTCGGCTTCTACGGGCTCCTCGTCTGGGCGATGCTGCGAGGCGGTCGACGGGCCAGGTGGTCGGAGAACGGGGTGGTGATGGCTGGCGGAGTTGCGCTGCCCGCCGTGGTCATCGTCGCTCTGACCGTGTCGACGCTGGGCGCGCTCGACAGCAGGGTGGGAGGAGGGGCGGTGCAGATCGACGTCGTCGGCCACCAGTATTGGTGGGAGGTGCACTACCCCGCCGCCGGGGTGGTCACCGCGAACGAGTTCCGGATCCCGGTCGGCACGAAGGTCGAGGTCACGCTGACCTCTGACGACGTGATCCACTCGTTCTGGCTCCCGGCGCTCGATGGCAAGGTCGACATGGTGCCCGGCCACACGAACCACCTGACGTTGATGGCGCGGACGGCCGGTCTGTACCGAGGCCAGTGTGCCGAGTACTGCGGGCTCCAGCATGCCCGCATGGCGTTCTACGTCCGAGCTTCACCGCCCGCGGAGTACGAGAGGTGGTTGGCCGAACAGGCACACGACGCGGCGCTCACCGAGCACCGCGTCTCAGCGGGCCGGGCTGTCCGCGTTCATGCAGCTCCCGTGTGCGAGCTGCCACGCCATCCGCGGCACCTCGGCCGACGGCGACGCCGGCCCGGACCTCACCCACCTCGCCTCGAGGAGCACGCTCGCCGCTGGGGTCATCCCGAATGACCGAGGTCATCTGGGTGGTTGGATCGCCAACTCACAGACCATCAAACCGGGGAACCACATGCCAGCGATACCCATGGACCCGTCCCAACTCCAGGGCCTCCTGGACTATCTGCAGAGCCTGCGATGACAGCGACCATCGACGCCCCGACCACCGCGGAGTCGCCGCTGCAGGTCGTCGAGTCGGCAAGCCTCGAGAAGGTCTGGTCCGACACCCCGGGGATCGCCGGGTTCCTCACCACGGTCGATCACAAGCGGATCGGCCTTCGCTACATGGTCACCTCGCTCGCCTTCCTCCTCGTGGGTGGGGCCGAGGCGCTGCTGCTCCGCTCTCAGCTCGCGCAGCCGAACTCGGGGCTGCTCGGGCCCGAGGCCTTCAACCAGCTGATGACGATGCACGGCACGACGATGATCCTGCTGTTCAACACGCCGATGTTCGCGGCGTTCGGGAACTACCTGCTCCCGCTGCAGATCGGTACCCGTGACATGGCGTTCCCGCGGCTCAACGCGCTCAGCTACTGGGTCTTCGTGCTGGCCGGCGGCTTCATGTACGCCAGCTTCGTGGTGGGCAAGGCGCCCGACGGCGGCTGGTTCTCGTACACGCCGCTGACGAGCTCGCGAATACAGCCCCGGGGTCAACCTCGACTTCTGGGCGGTGGGCATCACGTTCCTCGGCGTCTCGACCACGGTGGGTGCCGTCAACTTCATCGTGACCACGTTCCGACTGCGCGCGCCCGGGATGTCGTTCAACCGCCTCCCGCTCTTCGTGTGGGCGATCCTCGCGATGTCCTTCATGATCCTCTTCGCGCTGCCGGCCATCACCTTGTCGGGCTTGCTCCTCGAGCTCGACCGGGCCTTCGGGATGGACTGGTTCCACGCCGGTGCGGGGGGTGACCCGCTGCTGTACCAGCACCTGTTCTGGATCTGGGGCCATCCCGAGGTCTACATCGTGTTCATACCGGCGACCGGGATCGTCTCGATGGTGATCTCGGCGTTCACGCACCGGGAGATCGCGGCGTACCAACTGGTGGTCGCGGCCATCGTCGCCACGAGCTTCATCAGCTTCGGGCTCTGGGTGCACCACATGTTCGCCACCGGCGTGCCCCTGGTCGTGGCGAGCTTCTTCTCCGCGGCCAGCCTCATGGTGGCCATACCGAGCGGCGTGCAGATGTTCGCATGGGTTGCGACGATCGCCGGTTCGGTGGGTCGGCCGCGGTTCGAGCCACCGATGTTGTGGGCGATCGGCTTCATCGTCGTCTTCCTCATCGGCGGCATCACGGGCGTGATGGTGGGGGTGGTGCCGTTCGACCTCCAGGTCACCGACAGCTACTTCGTCGTCGCGCACTTCCACTACGTGCTGATCGGCGGGCTCGGTGTTCCCGATCTTCGCCGGCCTGCACTTCTGGATGCCGAAGATCACCGGCCGGATGTACCACCGCAGGCGGGCGGTCGTGGCCTTCTGGATGACGTTCGTCGGGATGAACCTGACCTTCTTCGTGCAGCACTTCCTCGGGCTGGCCGGGATGCCGCGCCGGGTCTACACCTACGGCAGCGGCCTGGGCTGGGACGGGATGAACCTCCTGTCGAGCGTCGGGGCGTTCGTGCTTGCCTCGGGCTTCCTGCTCGCGTTGGGCAACCTGGTGGTGTCGCGGTTCCGGGGACCGGAGGCCGGCAGCAACCCGTGGGACGCGGAGACGCTCGAGTGGGCGATCCCGTCGCCGCCACCCGACTACAACTTCGCCGCCTTCCCGGTCGTGGCGAGCGTCAACCCGATGTGGGACCGGGAGCCCGACGAGGACATCGCCCAGGTGCGGATGGTCGGCGACGAAGACGTGATCGAGCCGCGGCACGCCCACCACCGCACGTTGACGACGGCCGTGCTCGACGCGAATCGCCTGGAGATGTCCACCATGCCAGGACCGAGCATCTGGCCGCTGGTCGTCGCCTTGTGCGGCCTCGCGTTCAGCCTGAGCTTCATCGTTCGGTCGTGGCTGCTCGCCGTCGTCACCGGGATCGTGGTGACCGCAGCGCTCATCAGCTGGCACGCCGGCGTGCAGCGCCAGGAGGAGGAGTGAGGTGACGGCCGAGCTCGCGCCCACGGAGATGGCAGTCGGCGTCCCACCGCTCGAGGTCAGGAGGTCGGGCCGTTCCCTCGGCTGGTGGGGCGCGGTCTGCTTGATCGCGACCGAGGCGATGCTGTTCGCCCTCCTCCTGTTCGGGAACTTCTACCTCCGCGCGGTGAACCTCCACTGGCCGATGGGTGGCATCGAGGACCCGGAGCTCGCGAAGTCCGGGGTGCGCACGATCGTGCTGCTGAGCAGCACGATCCCCGCCGTGGTCGCGGAGCGTGCGATCAAGCGTGGCCAGCGGCGCCTGGCGGCCACCGGGATCACGCTCACCATCCTGATGGGGTCGGCCTTCCTCGCCGGCCACGTCGACGAGTACCTCACGTTGTGGCCGAAGTTCCAGCCGTCGACCAACGCCTACGGCTCCGTCTTCTACACGATCACCACGCTGCACGCCCTCCACGTGCTGATCGGCATCATCGTCCTCGGGTTCCTCCTGTGGCGGTTGCTCGCCGGCCACTACGGCGCGGCTCGGCCCGAGCCCATCGAGACGGGCACGCTGTACTGGCACTTCGTCGACGTCGTCTGGGTGTTCGTGTTCTCCTCTCTGTACCTGTCGGTGACGCTGTGGTGACTCGGGAGGGGTTCCTCGCCGTCCCGGAGGGCACCACCGACACGAACGCGCCACCTCCGCTCCACGTCGCGTTGCTCTTGTACGCGCTCACCGGCGGAGTGGTCTGGTGGGCGGCCCACCTGGTCGGCTTGTCGGTGACCGAGCCAGCGGTGTGCGACGGCCTGAGCCGATGGGTGCTCACCGCGATCAACGTCGTGTCCGTTCTCGGCGTCCTCTCGGCGTTGGTGGCCTCGGTCGTCGTCGGCCGAGCCGCGACGGCGGCCGGTGGGATGACGGGACGTTCGCGCTTCCTCGGTCACGTCGCAGTCGTCTTCAACGTCGTCACGCTGGCGCTCGTCGTGCTCGAGAGCGTCCCGGTCTACGTGCTGGAGCCATGTTCGTGACCGCGTCCGTGCTGCTCGCCCATGATGCCGGTTCCGGCGTGGGCGACTGGCTGCGCGATCCGGCCGTCCTGGCCTGCGCGGTGGGTGCTGGCGCCTATGCGGTCGGCCACCGACGAATCGCGAGCCGTTCTCCTCACTCGCCGGTGGTGTCTCGAGCCCGCACCGCGGCGTTCGTGTCCGGGTGGGTTCTGCTCGTGGCCTCCGTCGCCCCGCCGTTGGACGAGATCGCCGACGACCTCGCGTCCGCGCACATGGTCCAGCACCTCCTGCTCGGCCTCGTCGCCCCGCTGTTGCTGGTGGCGAGCACGCCTCTCAAGGTCGCCACTCCCGCTCTGCCGCGCCGGGTGCGTCGCAGTGTCGTGCGCACCGGTCACCGTTTGACCTCCAGACACGTGTCCCGCCGACCGGTCGCCCTGGCCGCCGTCATCGTGGTGGGGGAGGTGGCGACCTGGGCCGTGTGGCACGTGCCGGCCGTCTACGACGCCGCCATCCGCAACGAGACGCTTCACAACGTCGAGCACCTCCTCATGTTCCTGAGCGGGTGCGCGCTGTGGTGGCTCGTGGTGGTCGCCGGGTGGCGGGAGCAGTCCGGGCTGGCCATCGTGTACCTGTTGCTCGTCGGCCTGCCGCTGGGAGCCATCGCCGCGCTCATGACCCTGGCCCCGCGCCCGCTGTACACGAGCCAGCTCGACACGGCCGCCGAGTGGGGCATCCGACCGTTGCACGACCAGCAGATCGCCGGAGCGATCATGTGGGTTCCCGGCGGCGTCGTCCTGCTCGTCGCTGCCAGCGTGCTGTTCGTCCGATGGCTCGACGCCGGGCCGGCGCCGGGGGAGCGGGTGACATCATGGGACCACTGAGGCCGAGGCCACCCGGACGAGGCTTCGGTCTCGCGCTCGCGGTGTCGATGTTGCTGCTCACGTCGGTGTTGGTGGGGGCAGGCTGCGGTGAACAGGTTCGTCAGGAGCGGGCGCTCGGGGTGCCCTTCGGCGATGTCGACTTGGGCCGACAGGCCATCGAGGACAGCGGATGCGGTTCGTGTCACCGCATTCCTGGTGTGCCGGGGGCCGACGGGCTGGTCGGTCCACCCCTCGACGCCATGGGTCGACGGACGTTCATCGCTGGTCAACTCGCCAACACCCCGGAGAACATGGTCCGCTGGCTGCGCGATCCGCAGGCGGTCGAGCCGGGAACCGCGATGCCCGACCTCGGCCTCACCGAGGCGCAGGCCCGCGACATCACCGCCTATCTGGAAGGCATGGGTTGAGGACACCCCCACCGACGGGTGTGGAGAACCGGCTGTGGGAGTCTGACTCGTGCTGCAGCGGGTAGGTCGGCGTCCAATGGCACTGTTCCGGAACGTCCTGTCCGTGGGGTCATGAGATGGTCCGGCTCCGTCAACTGCTCGATGGCCTGCGGCACCGGCTCCTCTTCGTACCGATCCTGGCGATGCTCCTCGCCGTGGGTCTGTCGCAGGTCATGCTCCTGATCGACAGCAGCGTCGACTCGAGCCAACTCCCCCAAGTCCTGGAGACGACGGTCGACAACGGTCGCAGCGTCCTGTCGTCGATCGCGAGCGGCCTCATCGCCGCCATCACGCTGCTGCTGTCGCTCATGATGGTGGCCGTCCAACTGGCGTCATCGCAGTTCTCGCCGCGCGCGCTGCGGAGCTGGTTCGGCGACCGGACGCTGCAGATCGTCATCGGCATGGTGCTCGGGACCACGGTGTACTGCCTGCTGATCCTTCGTCAGACTCGGTCGTTCTCCGACGCGACGGCCGTGGTGCCGAACGTGTCGGTCATCTTCGCGGTCGTGCTCGGCATCCTCTCGCTCGTGGCGATGGTCGTTGCAGTCGACCACATGACCAACAGCCTTCGGGTCGGCTCGGTGGCGACGCGGCTGCGCACCACGATCGTCGGGCTCGTCGAGGAACAGGGCTCCCACGGTTCTCCGCCGCAGCCCCAGCGTCGCCCGACGCCCCCGGCCGAACCGCCTCCGGACGCGTTGGCCGTCGAGTCGTCGACGTCGGGATGGATCCAGCAGGTCAGCGACCACCAGATTCTGGAGGCCGTGGGCGACGGGACCTGTGTCTGGCTCGCCAAACCGCTGGGTGCCTTCGTGGTGCCGCGTTCCCCACTGGCGTGGGTTTGGCCCCAGCCCGACGACGTCCAGGAGGTCTGCCGGGCCGTGCGCTCGTCGTTCGCTCTCGGAGACACCCGGACAATGCAGCAGGATGTCGGATTCGGGATCCTCCAGCTCGTCGACATCGCTGTGCGCGCCCTCTCACCCGGCGTGAACGACCCGAACACTGCCAGCGACGTGATCGGTCACCTCGGCGCAGTGATGACCGTCCTCTGGGAGCGCCCGGCCGCACCAGCGGTGACCGAAGGAGACGGCCGAACAGTGATTGCCCCCTTGCTCGACCACACTGGGTACCTGCACGCCGCGTTCGATCAGATCCGCCGTTACGGGGTGACCGACATCGACGTGGGGCTCTACCTCGTTCGAACCCTCAGCGACCTGCGGGACGAGGCGCTGCGTCGGGATCTTCCGGGACCGGTCGAACCGATCGAGGAGTTGATGCGGGAGGTGGTCGATGGCATGCGGTCCGCAGATCCGGCGGCCTGTGACCTCTACGCCGTCAACGCGCTGGTGGCAGACCTCCGGACGGAAGAGCGCCAACCTGTCTGAGTTGGCCGAAGGCCTAGCCATGGTGTCGACGCCGTGTGGTGGCCTGATCCGTCCTCGCCCGGTCAACTTGGTTCGGCGTCGTGGGCCGTGTCGCCGAACATGGGAACGATGACCCACAGGCCGCCCACCATCACCGCCAAGGCGATGGTCAACGCCGAGGCGACGAGGCTTCCGAACACGAGCCGCGTGACGCAGTAGAGCCCGCTGAGCAGGGCCAGGGACAAGAACAGAAGCCCGGCGGCCTCCATCCGGATGGCCCACACGAGTCGGGCGGAACGTGCTCGACGATGACCGACACGGTGGAAGGCGATCGGGGCGACGAACGCGACCGTCGCCGCCATTGCGCTGCACATCGACGCCGCGAAGCCTGCCCGCCCGAGAGGGTCAAGCTGGTTGAAGTGGGTCGCGAACGGGACCGTGAACAGGAACGCCAGGAGCACCTGGACGCCGGGAAGCAGGACGCGCAACTCCTGCAGAAGGCCGTAGTACCGCTGCCTCAGCTCGACTCGGTCTGCCCCATCGAGCAACTCGGCGGCGGATCGGTCGTCGCCCACCTCGACGCCGTTCGCGGTGCCGTCCAAATCGCGCCGGTCACTGTCTGCCGACCAGCGACTGCTGCGCCCTGCCGCCTTGCTCTCGAGGCCGCGCTCCGAGTCGACTGTTCTCGACGACGTCATCGGAGGGACGGATCCAACCTCGACAGAGGGAACGTTGCAGGCCGGCATCGCACCGATGAGGTAGGCGGTGCGGGCTTCATCTGGCCGTGGAGCGACGTCATGTCACAGCCTCGAGGATCGCGTGGCAGAAGGCCGGTAGGTCGCCGGGGTTGCGACTCGTGAGGAGGTTGTCGTCGATGACGAGCTCCTGGTCGACCCACGTGGCGCCGGCGTTCCGGAGGTCGGTCTGAAGACTTGGCCAGGACGTCAGGCGTCTCCCGTCGATCACGCCCGCTTCTACGAGGGTCCAGGGGCCGTGGCAGATCGCGGCGACCGGACGGCCGCTCCGCATGAAGTCCTGCACGAACGCGACGGCGTCGCTGCTGCGCCGGAGCTGATCGGGGTTCGCGACTCCTCCAGGTAGCACGAGCGCATCGAACTGGGCTGCGTCCACTTGGTCGATGGTGGCATCGACTTCGAAGGTGTCGGCCTTGTCGAGGTGACGGAAGGCTTGGACCTTCCCCATGTTCGGGGCGATCAGGGTGGCGTCGGCTCCGGCGCTCGTCAGCGCCTGCCACGGCTCGGTGAGTTCCACCTGTTCCACACCCTCGTTGGCCACCAGGAACGCGATCCGTCTTTCCGTCCAGTTGTTCAGCCATGTTCTTCCTCCTGTGTCGAACCTCTTCCAGTGTCGTACCCCGGGGTCGGGCCAACGATCTCCGCACTGGGCGGAACCGCGTGCTCGACTTGCACCGCCCCTACATCTGTCTCATCAGGTGAAGATCGAGACGCCGCCAGGGCCGACGAGCAGCCCGATGACGACCAGAACAATTCCCGTCGGGATCTGCCCGCGGATCATGGTGACGATGCCCGCGATCACCAGAACGACAGCGAGCAACCAGAGGACCCCGGCCATCAGTCGTGGTCCGACTTCTGCTTGACGTCATCGACCTTGTCCTCGGCCCAGTCCTTCGCGTCGTCGATCTTGTCCTTGATCTTCCCCGCCGCCCGGTCGGACTTGCCTTCGCGCTGGAGCTCGTCGTCGTCGGTCAGATCGCCGACGGCCTCCTTCGCTCGGCCCTTCATGTCATCTGTGGTGCCGCTCATGGCGTCGCCTCCTTTTGGTCGAACAACGACCTCCTTCCCCGGAAGGCCCGGTTCGAGACGCAGATTCGCGCGTCTGTCTCCCCCCTCGAGTGGGCATCGTCGTCAGAACTGACGGACCTCGGTTCGAGGAGTGGAGGGGTGACATGGCGATCGGGTACACCTTGTCGAGTGAGGAACATGGCCCGCGTCGGCTGGTTGAGCTCGCGGCGCAGTCCGAGCAAAGTGGCTTTGACTTCCTCACCATCTCGGATCACTTCCATCCGTGGGTGTCGAGCCAGGGCGAGAGCCCGTTCGTGTGGGCGACGATCGGCGGTGTGGCCACGGCGACCGACCGGATTCCTCTGGCGGTCGGGGTCACATGTCCGATCATCCGGATGCACCCTGCGGTCGTCGCGCAGGCGGCTGCGACCGCGGCGGTGATGTTGCCCGGTCGCTTCTCACTCGGTGTCGGGACAGGAGAGCTCCTCAACGAGCACGTGACCGGCGATCGCTGGCCTTCCATCGAGGAACGCCGAGAAATGCTCGAGGAGGCCGTCGACATCATGCGGCACCTGTGGACTGGCGACGATGTCGATCACCATGGTGCTCACTACCGGGTCGAGAACGCCCGCATCTACACCTGTCCCGACGAGCCGCCACCGGTGATCGTGTCGGCTTTCGGTCCCGCGGCCGCTGAGATGGCGGCGCGAGTCGGTGACGGCTTGTGGTCGACCTCGCCGGAGGGGGGGACGATCGGTGAGTTCGACCGGCACCGCGGTCAGGGTCCTCGATATGGGCAGGTGACCCTCTGCTGGGCCGAGGACGAGGCAGCTGCGATGAGGACCGTCAAGGAGCGGTGGCCCAACACAGGACTCCCCGGCCAGCTCAGCCAGGAGCTCCCGACCACGACCACCTTCGAGCAGGCCGCATCCATGGTCACCGAGGAGAAGCTGGCTGAGCAGGTCCCGTGCGGGCCGGATCCAGAGCGCATCGTGGACGTCGTCCGCACCTACCGGGATGCAGGGTACGACCACGTCCACCTACACCAGGTCGGCGATGACCAAGAGGGTTTCCTCCAGTTTTTCCGCGATGAGCTCTCCCATCGCCTGAGCTGAGTCCCCCAGCGTCAGATCCGCGAGCGCCTCGATTATCGGACTGGGCAGGGTCCCGCCCGCCGATGAGTCTCGACAGCGACGATGCCCAGGTCGGCCCGTGGGTCGACAGACTTGTCGGAACGGAACACGGTGAGGATCGCAAGGAGCATGGCGACGCGAAGTGTGAGCGTACCGAGCTCGACCGGAACGAGGCTCGCCGCGGAGCCGAGTGTCCGCGCGTTTGCGTGACGATCGGGACGATGTGTTTCACGCACGCACCTCGTGGGAAGTCACTCTTCATGGACTTGACCATGCTCCTGATCCTGATCGCAGTCGTCGCTCCTCGTGCTGATTGCCGCCTTGTCGTGGCAGCGTCGGCGGCGCCGAGGAAGTGTGGTCGGCGGCACCGCCGGGACGGGAAGCGACCGATGACGGCGCTCCTGCGAGCGACGACCCTCGTCGGCCAGCCGGTGCTCACCCTGGCGGGCGAATCGCCCGTGGAGGTGAAGGACGTGGTGTTCGACACCAGCAGCGGCCGGATCCTGGGGTTCACGCTGCGCAAGCACGGCTTCCTCGGAGGGCCGGTGTCGGAGAGCCTTTCGTGGCGCGACGTCCACGGTCTCGGTCCCGACGCGATCGTGGTGGTCGACGACTCCAAGCTCTCGAAGGGCGACGACGCGACAGCGGGTGGCGGCGACGTGATCGGTGACCGCATCATCACCGAGAGCGGCACCGACCTCGGCGAGGTCATCGAGGTGGTGGTGGCGACGGGTTCGTCTGCGGAGGTGGTCGGTTTCGAGGTCGAGGCGACCGGCGGATCTCGCTCCCGTGGTGCGCATCACGTGTTCATCCCGATGCCCGACACCATTGCCATCTCCGGCGAGAACATCGTGGTGCCGGATGCGGCCGAGGACTTCATACGCGACGACCTCTCGGGGTTCGGCAGCGCTGTCGACGAGTTCCGCGCCAAGCTGGCCGGGACGGTGCAGTGATGCAGTGGCAAACTGCGCTGCACCGCGACGTCATCGACACCAGCACGGCCGAGTCGGCGGGCCGCCTTGACGGCATGGTCTTCGAGTCCGACCTCGAACACGATCGTCGCCTTGGTCGTGGGCGACAAGGTGGTCGGGTGGTGCGACACGGGAGGTATCGGATCGGATGCGGTCACGGTGACCGAGTCCGCGATGCTGCGTGACCCGGAGTCGGACCTCGAGCGGGCCGGTGTGGCCGGTGTGACCGACCCGATCGCCAAGCGCGGTCTTCACCGAGGAGGGGTTCGAGCTCGGCACGGTCGATGACCTCGAGTTCGACGAGACCACCGGCGCGGTCCGCCACCTGTCGCTGGGCGACGATCAGATCAACGGCGCCCGGATCATCGGTGTCGGCTCGTTCTGCCGTCGTCGTCTCGTCGAGCGGCCGGTCCATGGCCACCGGAGACCTCGACGACCTCACGAAGGCGGAGCTGTACGACCTGGCCAAGGAGCGCGACCTCGATGGTCGTTCCACGATGTCGAAGGGCGAACTGGTCGAGGCGCTCACAGACTGACAACGTCATAGACGATCGTGGCGACAGGTCTCAGGCGCTCATCCGAGAGGCGATCGTCGCATCTGGGGCGTTGCATTGTGCTTCTTTCGTAGCTGCTCGGTCATGTTGGCCGCCCCCTGCCCGCGTCCAGCAGGCGGGTCAACTCTATGGCGATCACCCAGACCGACAGCGTGGTGCTCCATTGTCGTGAGAGTTGGCCCGGTGACGAGAACTACGCCGGAATCGACATCTTCCGCCTCGACTAACACGGTAGGATCGTCGAGCACTGGGACTTCTCCAACTCGTCCCCGACCAAGCCGAGAACAACAACTGAATCGCCGACTTGTATGGTGGCAGCGGTTCGTTGTGGGTCTCGGCTCGTAGCGTTCCGCAGGTCGATCGGGTTGGCTCGTGAATCGCCTGCCGCCTTCGGGTTGGCTCTCCCAGGGTTTGCCTCTCGACCGACGGCCGGCCTCGGCCTGGCTCAAAGGAGGACTGGTCCTGGAGTTCACCCGCGATCCGGGACACGGGTTGTTCTGAGTCAGGCCGTTCGGCTTGCAGCGTAGGCATCGGCTGGGGTGGCCCTCCAGACATCGCAAACACACCGCCCCGCGTCACGACATCAGTCTCTCCCGCCGAGAGATGGTGAGGTCAGCGACCAGGCCGGGCCGTTGCGCTGTCGGATTGCCACGCCCGCGCGCTGAACTCGCGAGTGAGGGTTCGGCTGTGCACCCCGAACTCGTTCGCGACGCTCACCAGGGTGAGCCCCTGGGCGTATTGGCCAGCCGCGAGACGGACGGCCTCGTCGGTCATCTTGCGAGGTACTCGTCGGCGCGGCACACCCAGGCGGTCGAGATGATGAATCACCGTCGTGCGGTGCACCTCGTACTCCGATGCCAGCTTGTCGATCGACCATCCCTCGAGGTACCGCCGACCGACATCTCGGATCTCCGTGTCAGAGAGTCGGCGTTGGACAGGGTTTGAAAGCCGTCCTTTTTGCTCCGGCACGGCGCCCGACTGGCGCTTGGAGGCCCGATTTGGCGTGTCTCGGGCGGCTGTTCGCGCCGGGCGCGTATGTCCACGACCCCTGTCCGGTAAGGGTTTCCACGGCTTCGGGAGGGTTTGAAAGCCGTCCCCAAAGGTCCACTTGTTGTGGAAATAACAACATTGTAGTTCGTAGCGCCGGTGCCTTCACGGGAACCAGCGACCCTCTCAAGGTGGCGGCACGGGTTCGAATCCCGTTGGGGGTGCAAATCTGGGGGGCGAGCACGCTCATTGGAACCACGCGAACCCCTCCTGCAGCGCCGGTGGAGCTGCTGTCGGACGTTCTCGACCAGGGCCGATCTGTCGCACAGCGAGGTCTAGGAGAACGGGGCAGCTCCATGAAGCGCCCCGGGATTCGTGGAGGCCAGACCAGAGCCTCTACCGGACCCGGGTGCTTCATCCCGAGAAAGACCAACGGGTCACGCAACTCCAGAGTCAGACCGACCCGCCATCACCCAGCGCCATCCTGCACGAATCGCGCCAACGGCATCTTCACTGTCAACTCCAGTGCCGGGTTGGTCCAGCCGACTCGTCGCTACTCGATGGATGCGATGATTCGTTGTATCGCGGTCATTTCGTCGCGTAGTTCGGGGATCTGTGGCTCGGCGAATCCCGCGGTGAGGGTGAGTTGACGTTCGAAGAGTCGCCAGCCGATGGTGACGGCTGCGACCTGGAGGGCCCGGACCCGGGCCTTCTCGTCATCGAGGCCGAAGCGCTCTTTGAATGTCTCGGCCAAGGCCATGATGGGGTTGGGCTCGCCGATGGGCGGCGTTTCGCCGCGGGTGTTGTAGTAGCTGGCGATGGTGAGCCAACGGCTGAGGGTGGAGTCCGGCCCGTAAGGCAGCTGGGTGAGAGGGTGGGCCTTGAGTTCGGCTGCGAGTTCTGTGTCGAGCTTTCGGAATACTGCCTCGATCAAGTCGGTCCGGTGGCCTATGTACCGTCGAATTAGGGCGGTGTGGACGTCGGCGGCTTCTGCGATGTCTCGTAGGGACACGTCTCCGACGCCGCGCTCGCCGAAGAGGCGGCTCGCAGCCTCGAGGACTGCTTCGCTCACCTCGTTCGGTCCGACGGGCGCTCCGGCGGCACGTTTGGGGCCGGGTCGCGCGGCGCCTTTCATGGTGCTCCTGCGGGTCGTTGGTCGGGAGTCAGGTTGACGCTGGGGTTCCGGCGGTTGCGGCGTCGTCTTCCGTGCTCGCCGGTTTCGCTGGTTTCGCCGGGTGGTCCGTGGGGGAGTCTCGCGTGAAGGCGAGCGAGACGAGGGCGAGGAGTGCGGCTGCGAGCAGGCCGGCTTTGAGCGAACCGATCTGTGCTTGTTCGTAGTCATCGACGATCGCTGCTGTGGTGGCCTCGTCGACCCCGGCGCCCTTCACCGCGGCTGCAACCTGATCGGAGTCCACGAAGTCGACTCCCGACGTCGTCGCTTCGCTCGGCTGGCCGCCACCTCCGGGCTCACCCGTTGGTCGTCGGTGACGTTCGAGAGGAAGGCTCCGGTCAGCCCCGCGAGCACCAACGCACCGATGAGGGCGACACCGAGCGAAAGCCCAGCTGCTGGCCCGTGTACTGGAGGCCGCCGGCCTCGCCCCGACCCGACGCATCGACCGACGACTGCACCACGTTGCCCAGCTGCGACACGATCAGGCCCATCCCGACGCCGAGCAGCGCCATCGCCACCGCGAACGACCGCTCCTGGAGGTCGGGCTGGATGGTGGCCAGGAGCGCGACGACAGCGACGATCGTGACGATCAGACCCGAGCGAACGATCGTGCGGACCGGGTACTTGGCAGTCAGACGTGAACCGATGGCCGACGCGGCGAACATGGCGATCGAGACCGGCAGCATCTTGATGCCGGTCTCCAACGCGTCGAGGCCCAGGACCAGCTGCAGGTACAGCGGAACGGTGAAGAACACACCCATGAGGATGAGGTTCTGGGTGAACAGCCCGATCAGCCCCGAACGCAACGCAGGAATCCTGACGAGGCTGAGGTGCACGAGTGGATCGCGCTCTGTTGCCTCTCGATGTCGCTGCCACTGGACGAAGCCCCACAACAACGTGGCGCCGCCGACGATCACGAAGAGGGTCAGCGAGAACCCGAACGGTTCGACGGGGGCGAATCCTTCGGGGCGCACCCAACCCCAGGCGCTCGACTGGGAGGTGCCCAACACGACCAAGCCGAGCCCCGCCGCCGACAGCAACGCGGCCCACGGCGTCGAGCCGTGGGATGCGACCCTCGGTCTTGGCGTCCTTGATCAGACGTGTCATCGCCAGGATGAACACGACGAGCACGACCTCGCCGACGAACACCACTCGCCACGCAGCTCCGTCGTGGCCCAACCACCCAGGATGGGACCAACGGCGATGCCCGCTCCGGCCACCCCACCGATCACTGCGTAGGCCACCTTGCGTTCCGTTCCCTCGAAGTTGCCGGCGATCAGCGCAGCCATGGCCGGCAGCACCAGCGCCGCACCCAGGCCTTCGAGCACCGACCATCCGAGCGTCAGGACGGCGACGTTGGGAGCGACGGCGGTCATCGCCGAGCCACAGCCGTAGATCACCAAGCCGATCGTGAAGGCCTTGCGCGGCGTCCGATGATGTCGCCGAGCTTGCCACCGGTGAGCATGAACATCGCCATGACCAGGCAGTACAGGGTGATGACGGCCTGGATGGTGGTGACCGTGGTGTCGAAGTCCGCCACCAGCGTGCTGATCGACACGTTCATCACCGACTGGTCCATACTACTACGAGCCCAGCGGTCGCCAACCTGATCAGGGGCAACCAACGCTTCAGGGTTCTCCTGCTCCGGCCTCTGCGTGGTCCGCCGTGGTGGGCGGCTGTCATATTCGCGGCGGGGTGACCCGGGCATTGCGGTCCACTTGCCTGGGTCTGGATTCAACACGGTGTGAGCCACATTGTGAGGGATTCACGTGGTCCGGCTGACTGGGTGAACGCCTCGAGCTTGAACCTCGATCTTGCCTCAACCGGTGGTCGCTTGGTCAGAACGGGGTGGGGATCTGCCGGAGCGGCAGGTCGGGCTCGACGTAGCCGTCGGCGGCCTGGCGCCTGGGGAGCTTCACATCGCGCGTTCGATCGTTTCGTAGGGCACCTGCTCGAGAGGTGCGAGATGATGTTGAGTCGGGCCCGCTTCTTGTCGTCGGAGTCGGCGACGAACCACGGTGCCCACGCGGTGTCGGTGGCGGCGAACATGTCGTCGCGGGCCCGCGAGTAGTCGTACCAGCGGCTGTACGACTTCGAGGTCCATGTCGGTGAGCTTCCAGATCTTGCGCGGGTCGTCGATCCGGCTCTCGAGCCGTCGAGTCTGCTCATCCGCGCTGACCTCGAGCCAGTACTTGAGCAGGATGATCCCCGAGTCGACCATCGCCTTCTCGACCGCCGGGACCAGCTCGAGGAATCGGCTGGTCTGCTCCCTCGGTGCAGAACCCCATGACGCGCTCGACACCGGCGCGGTTGTACCAGCTGCGATCGAAGATCACGACCTCCCCGGCGGCGGGGAAGTGCGGGATGTAGCGCTGGATGTACATCTGGGACTTCTCGCGTTCGGTCGGCGCCGGTAGCGCGACCACCCGGAATACGCGGGGCTCACCCGTTCGGTGATCGCCTTGATCGTGCCGCCCTTGCCGGCGGTGTCTCGACCCTCGAAGACGATGCAGACCTTCGCGCCCGTCGCCTTCACCCACTCCTGCATGTGCGACGAGCTCACCGTGCAGCCGGCGCAGTTCGCCCTCGTACTCCTTGCGCTTCATCTTCACCGGCGGCGTCTCGACATGGGACTCGTCGTGATCGGGTTCGTCGTGATCGGGTTCGTCGTGGTGTGGATGGTTCTTGTGTGAGTGGTGGTGCTTGCTGATCTGGTGCTCGCTGGTTCGGCTGTACTGCTGGGCGCACATCTGTGTGGTGGACGGTGGCGGTGCTGCGGCGGCGGATCCATTTGTTGGTCTCGATGACGAGTGGGAGCAGCAACGCCAAGCCGATGCTGGCAAGCCACTGCATGCCGGTGAGCGACGTGGTGAGCAGCGCGGCCTGGAGTCGCGGCAACTCGGTGCCCAACACGATCAGCCCGATCGGGACGAGGGCGATCAGCGCCGGCTTGACGATCGGTTCGGCGAGCCCGCTGGTGAGGTCCCGTCGGTTGGTGAGGGCGTTGAAGACGGTGCCGAGTCCCATCACGACGAACGTCATCGTCACCGATGCGGTGGCGCGGGTGGTGCTGGGTGTGTCGGGGCCGGACGCAAGCGGCACGACCGCGCCCTGCCGATGAAGAGCGCCGCGGCGTAGAGGCCCCAG
The DNA here is from genome assembly GCA_963796815.1 of uncultured Solirubrobacterales bacterium. Lineage (GTDB taxonomy): Bacteria > Actinomycetota > Thermoleophilia > Solirubrobacterales > 70-9 > WHSW01. The sequence goes on along the minus strand of CAWCNF010000004.1, from coordinate 102 downwards.
TGCCAGACGGCGGTGCGGTTGGTGATCGGCAGTCTCGGGGTTGGTGGGGTGGGCGGTGCATGACGTCGGGGTTGCCGGGGTCGACGGCGATGATGATGACGC
>CAWCNF010000003.1:0-198999 GCA_963796815.1 uncultured Solirubrobacterales bacterium | reverse complement strand
ACAACACATGATCGAACTCGGGCGGCTCGACGTTGGCGTCCTTGCTGTTCACTCGCTTTTCAATTGAAATTGCCGCTTCGGCAACAAATACACGCTCGTCGTCGGATGCCGTAACGGTACCCAATGCGGTAATCGGTGCTTCGTTTGCGTCAATCGGAGTTCCTACAACGACCACGGTATTGGTCGTATACCCGAGATCGGTCAGCGGCTTGGTGAATTGATAAATCCATTCTTCGCCCGGATCCAAGTAGCCGTCGTTGTTGGTATCACCTCCGATGAAAACTCCGGAGACTAATAGATCGATGTCGTCGCCGAGGTCTCCCGGTGTACCGTTGTCGTCGATTAACGAGGTCACATCGAGCGGCCAATCTCCTGGGTTGGTGATATTGTATTGGTAGGTTACGTTCTCGCCGGGATGGCCAATGACGACTACTCCCGTGCCATCGATATCTGCTTCGCACGCGGGATCGTGAATGGCTGTCTTCACGATGTTGATCTCGGGAGTCAATGCATCAATGGGGCCTAAAACGCCCTTTGCGTTGGGAGCAAAGTCTGTCGCAAATGAATTGTTGAAACTAGGAAACCCAACGCGTGCTTCTAGCCGTTGAAACACAGCAACATCTTTGCCGGCAAAATAAGCAGCGTAAGGACCTTGGGTCAGCATCCCGCCAGTTACTTTGAAACGGAAATCGAAGAAGTCGACATTTGGGCCCGCTTCCTGATAACCAAACTGTAAGATTTCGCCGGTGAGCAATGTTCCGGAAACGTCGACGATGGAATCGCCATCGATGTCGATATCGCCATAGACTCGTAAGTCATCGCCCGGCACACCGCCGATTAAGTTGCCCGAGTTGTCCACTTTGATATGGATTTCAAAACTTGGGAACGGCGTGTTCGTAATTGTCCTGAACGGATCGATCGCTGAAAGCTGAAACGTCAACGGCGTTGCATTGATGTCTAACGACTGACTAGCCGCAGTGTAGTTTGTGACACCGTTGCTATCGTATTGAATTTGCGGAAACTCCGGAGAAACACCTAGCAGTGTCAGCATGTGCCGGTCTTCGAGAGGTTCAACCGCGAAGTTATCGGCACGGCGATTTGCGGCAACGGACGAAATGCGAGACGCCACACGGCGAGCCCGCTTCTTACGAAGTAGTGGCATGACCCAACTCCAAGCTGTCAATTCAATGATGCGAAGTGGCCGATCCCTAGCCGCGTATTACTTCCCTGCTCCGACAAGAACCAAATGCAACGCGGACATCCTAAGAGAGAGGAAGTCCCCAATGCGCTCCATTATTATGATTACCGGACCGCCGAAATCTACGCCCGACCTAAGAAATTTTGGGGTATTGGCAGCCCCTAGGACTGCGACAATCGGCGGTATCGGCGGCGTACGGAAAGGAGCCCAATAGCCGCAATGGTCAGAAGCGTGGCAGATGAGGGCTCAGGAGTGGGAATGCCCCAAGAATCGACCTGGGAAGTGACATCGAAGTGGAAATCGCTTGCGAAGGATCCAGTGTACCCACTGGTGAAATCGTACGTGGAAACCAGGGCATAGGCCTTGTTTGTGGAATAGAAAGAGGCCAAATCGCCCGTTAAACTCCCGAAGGTCAACTGAAATACCCCTAGGCCTGGAAACGGAGCGTTGTCAAACCCGAACGCCTCGAGCGTGCCCTGAAGAAGCAGTCCACTGTTGGCACCCAATGCAGGAATCTTGCCGGTCACCGTCAGCACTCCACTTACAACATTGCCAAGATTATCGATGACCGCGCTAATCGAGTAGGCCTTTGGTCCATCGATTATGGGGTAATCTGGCGGCGGTGGAGTTGATGGCAGATCAAACGCGAGCGGTGTACCTGTTACCGTGAAAGTGTCTGTTCCGGCGTTGTAATTAATTGAGGCAATGCTTGCCATGAGGTCCGGCGACTCTTGCAGCGGAAACGAGCCAATCCAGCCAGCCACGGCAGAACTAGCGAACAGGCTTACCTGGCTTGTTACTGCCAGTAAAGCAACTGCCACTGCGAGGATCATTTTTGATGAAGAGCGGACCATAAATCTGAAACCTTTCCAAGACTGCTGATTCAAGTGTGCGTAGTGTTTTGTTTGTTCTTGCCGGCCATTCAACCAATTCTCAACTGACATTTGTTTTGCTGCATTCTGTAACCGCACTGCGCCGCCGTCGCATTTGCCGCGTAAGCAGCGCCGCAGCGCCAAGGCCCCACATGCTTAGCGCCGTCGGCTCTGGGACATAAGTAGCGATGTACTCGATGGTGATGTCAGCACCCACGGGACCTTCAATCGACAGCGTCATCGCTTGATATGCTCGAAAGATCGGCAGGGTTAGCGCCATTCTGAGCAAAGCCCGCCCAAGGAAACAGGAAGTCGTCACACTGTTAACCGAGGGAAGAATACAGGCTCTGAGTAGAGCGAAAACTCGACGAGCTGGAGAATAAGTCAACCGTTAATTTCTGTCCGGCCACGTCCGCGTTTAGGACCCTTACTACAATTCCCACTGCCGTTCCAAGTAAGATCCGAGGGCTTATTGAGGGACTCATGTTATCAAGCGGATTGAACGTCTGCGGCCCGGAGGACTCCTCCATCCCACTGCAGCAATGCAACACCCCGATTCCCGATGAGCGATTGACGTTAAGCGTTGAAGCTGCCGCGAACGTATCGTACCAATGCCTCGACGACCAAAAGTGGATTGCCCGAACCAAGAGTTTTCTGAACAAAGGCACTGCGGAAGTCCCCAAAGATGCTTCCGTCCTGCACCGTCGATCCAGCAAATGAAGTAACACCGCCGGGCGTAACAATATGCTGTTCCTTCGTAAAATCGTCCAGCATTTGCACGATCGGAACTGCTTTGCCGATGGCATCAACAACGTGCACGCTGCCACTGCAACGCAACTTGCAAAACGCGGCATCAATCTCGTTCGTGACCCATTCTGAACTCCGTTGATTTGACGCGACGAATCTAAATTCGCATCAATCAGACCAGACCAGTTCATTCTCATCGAAAACTCCACATCATGGGGGTATATAAGTTCTTATGTATGATGACGCTGCTTACCGAACACATCTTCCGCGCCGACTATGCGAACGAGTTGTTCGCCGAACTCCGGCTCCGCGATTCCTCGAAGTACACCAAGTCGACCGACTACCTTGCGAACATCGAGAACCACTAGCTGCTCGCGGCGATTGGCAGGCGTGGCTGATTGACTCGCTCCATTTCATTCCCAGACTCACCCAATGCACTCCGTTGCGCGCACCGATAACCGCTACGTTTTTGCTCAGTCCGAGTAATCGGGTCTGTCGAACGACAAAACCGCGCGGAGCCTTTTTTCTTTCGCGATCGCACTTCTGTTCGCATCGGCTTCATTGAAGTTCTCCTGTCGTCCGTTACCCAAACTCGGAAAATTGTTTTTCTTCGCGACTCGATTACGATATTTCAATCACTGCCAACAGTTACCAACTGAATCGCTTATTGCGGCGACGATGAATGCCGTTATGAACGGATGGACGGCCGCCCGCACGAACATGGTTAGGGCGACGATTCGATCGCACTTTTTCTTTGCCACATCGATCGTAAACTTTGCTCTCGTTCTCTTGCGTGTTGTAGTCGTATGCGAGGTTCATGAGATGTTCCTTTAGGTCCGACACAAAATGGAAAAGGTCTTTACAAAAATGGGCCGTTAGGCAGTGAGTCGTCGAGATAAGTTGCGATCTTTAGACGACTGCATTCGCTCGACAAGCTGTTTTGCTTCGCTGCAGAGTTGCGACAAAGCTGACGAATCATTGACGCCTGGCAGATAAACCCAAGCCCCGGATTGCCGGGCGTCCAACTCTTCTTGCTGATTATTCTCGTGACCACAGACCACGGTTAGCAGATCTCTCGTCGCAGCAAGCCGAGTCGTAACATTCTGAAACTCACCAGAAGAATCGCTCTCAAGATCGATAATTGCCAACTGAGCGAATCGACGAGACTGATGAGCATGAACGGCTTCTGCATCGCTGCATACCACCGGTTCCCAACCACTTTCGGCCACAGCGCGAGCGATGGCTTCTTGGCGTTCTGCCGACCGCGACGCGATCACGCAATGGAACACTAGATATTCGCTACGTTTTCGCGTGCTTCCACGTCGTCGTGTTGGTTGAACTGGAAGAAGACTCAACTGAGACTCTGACATAATGTTCACCCGCATCAGAATTTGCCGGCCAAGACTTTGCTATCGTGCTGATTTCGGCCTGTAAAAAATTTCAAGTCCGCTCTTGCAAACTTGGTCCCGTCATGCCGCAACACTTTGTTGAGCTGACGGTCTCTGTGAGCGATTGGTGGTTGCGCTTCGCCATCCCCAATCGCTTCACGTGGCGGACGATTAAAGCAAGGGTCGTGCCAAAGTTTCAAATTGATTACAAAAGATCGCGAAGTTGCGGGATTCTTCGAACGAAATGCGATTACTTTTTCCGCAATACGAAAATCCGGAGCAGTCGTACTTTCACCATCCCGTAAGTGCGATGGAGAACTGAGGCACGCTAGGTCCTGACTGGCAAACAAGTTGCATTCTGTTTCACCAATTTGTTGGCGACTCACAGAATTGGTGACAACTCAGCGAGCTAGCAGTCTGCGGATAATCACACTTGCGATTTCGCGAATTGGCGCCAAAGAGTTGCGGGGCTTCACCGCAGGAGGCATATTTTCAGAAGGCTGGCCTGAGAAGGATTCTCACAGCGCACCAAAGTGATCGCTGGAAAAGCAAAAGGTCCGTCTAGGATGGGCAGCCCAAAGCGACTTGGGTTTAACTAATCGCTATTTACTTGCGACGAGACCGAGGATCTGCCGGCTCAAAGCCATTCATACGGCCCAAATCGGCCGAATTCTCGTCAAGAAGCTCACCGTCTTCTTCCATTTGCGCCAGAATGCGCGTCAATGTGTTGGCATGAACGCCTAAAAGCTTCGCGGCTTTACCCTTATGGCCGCGTGTTGTGGCCATCGCTTGCCGCACTGCCGTCGCTCGAAGCCGGCTAAGGTCCATAAACGGCAAGTTGACGCCGCTACGAGACGCAGAACCGGAATTCGGCAGACATGGCGCACAATCGAGCACATACGCTTGCTCAATAATATGCGACAACTGCCGGACGTTTCCCGGCCAGCTAAACTCGCAAAATTCGCGTAAAGTATCTTCGTCTGCCCGCCAAAGGGGACGATTGTATTGCCGGGCAAACCTCTGCGAGAAGAAGTTAACAAACTCAGGTACATCTTCAATACGCTCTCGCAACGCCGGCACTTTTAGTTCAACCATATTGAGTCGGTAGAATAGGTCCTCGCGAAACCGACCTTCTTCCACTTCCTCTTCCAAATTGCGGTTTGTAGCCGCCACAATTTGGACGTTTACAATTTCTGGATGGGAGGCACCAACCGGCGTAACCTCGCGCTGTTGTAAAACTCGCAACAGTTTCGGCTGCAATTCGAGAGGCATCTCGCCAACTTCGTCTAAGAAGACGACGCCGCCTTCAGCGGCACGAAATACTCCAAGGGAACGTCCAGCGGCTCCCGTAAAAGAGCCCTTTTCATGCCCAAAAAGCTGGCTTTCGGCCAGCGAGACGGTCAAAGCTGCACAATTGACCGGAATGAATGGCTTGCTTGCACGAGGCCCGTTGCTGTGGATCATCCGTGCCCAAAGTTCTTTTCCCGTCCCGGTTTCACCAGAAACTAGAACCGTACACTCAACTTCAGCAGCACGTTCAGCGTGTCGAGCGATTCTACGAACAGAGGTGTTGGTGCCTAGTACCCAATCCGAGGGCGGCGAAGCGATCGCAGTGCGAACTGCTTGAGGAACTGCGGTTGTGCCGTGATTTATGGCTTCCGTCATCCAACGATACCTCTCCATCAATTCACGGCAATCAAAAATCGAATGCCGAAACCTTGATGGCATTTATCATCTCTGGAGAACCCAAAAGGTTTCGCAAAGATGCCTGTCCTCTACATCACGCGCCTTTCCCAACATGTCGTCCCTGCGAGACTGATCTCGCTAATCGTGGCGTCCAATTGCCGTTTCACTGTCTCTTTCCACTTTGCCGATTGTATATCTCCCAGCACGCTATTGCAAGCAAATTCTTGCGTTTTTCAAGCCCCTTGGCCTAAAAGGAAAAATGCGTAGGGCTAATGCAAAACCCACTAAAACGAGCCGAAAACGACGAAATAGACCGGCTCAAAAATAACTAACATTAAAACTTGGCAAATATATACCACGTTTATGGATTTTACCCTCTTATAAGTCTTTCTGAAAGGTCATCACGTGCTGCCAGGGCAACTCGTCAAATTGCTCCGTCAGCCGAAAGCCGTTAGTCGTAAGTTCCTTATTGATCTGTTTTTTGCTCATTTTATGAAGTAACTTGATGGGGACTTTTGGGTCTTCTAACCTGAATTCGACCAATACTAAGCGACCGTCTTTCTTCAGTGACTTTCTCAATGCCCGCAACATGTGTTCGGGATGGGAGAACTCGTGGTAAACGTCAACCAGTAGAATTAAGTCCTGCGATTCATCTGGCAAGCGCGGATCGACCACACTTCCGACGACGGGTTTGATGTTGGTAACACCGGCCACTTTGGCTCTCTCGTTTAGCAAGTGCAGCATTTCTTGCTGGATATCCACAGCGAAAACGGTGCCTTGGTCGCCGACGATCTCGGCAAGCTTCAACGTATAAAACCCGTTTCCGCAACCCAGATCGCAGACGGTCATACCAGGCAGAATCTTCAAGGCCTTTAATAGCGTTCCACATTCCTCCTCGCGTTCTCGAGATTCGCGAGTTAGCCACGGCGCGCCCTCAAAGTGCATGGTCACGGCAATCTCGCGACCCATATAGCCCTTTAGCGGCGGCGGAATCGTTGTTTCATCTTCCGGTTCCGCGAGTACTCCACGCACCCGACGGACGCCTTGCATGACTCGGGAGCGCTGGTCGCGCTCGGCGGCCCAGCCCTCTTCCTCGCTGGTCTGATGGCCTGCGCCGCGAGGATCGGTCATGCCCAGAGCACGCCGCGAGCCGTGGCGGTCATCGCGCTCCTTGCAGCGGTGCCACTCGCCGCTGGCGCCGACGGGCTGGTCATATCGGGAGTGCTGACCGCGCTGCTGGCCACGCTCGTGGTCGCCGAGCAGCTGCGCGGCTCTGTTCAGGTGGAGACCTCAACACCGGGAGGTGCCGGATGAAGGCGGGACGGTAATCACAAACGCGGGTTAGACCACACAGGAGGTGGGTGAATCGGCTACGGGATACTGGGGCGGACGATGTCGGAGGAGAACGTGAACATCGTGAGGGCGTTCCTCGACGCCTCGATACGACGGGACTGGGTGCGAGCCGGTGAGCTGGTCGAACCGGATGTCGAGCTGCATGGGACCGTCGGCGGTGTTGGCGAGGGCCGGGTTTACCACGGCCTCGCCGAGGTCGTCCGCGAGTACGACGAGGTCGACGGCGAGGCGTGGGAAGAGCGCCGCGTCGAGCCGGAGGGGTTCCTTGACGCCGAAGACGACGTGGTCGTGCTGTTCCATGAATACCGGCGGGGCCGTGGAAGCGGAGTCGAGTTGGAGATCGACACGGCGGCCGTCTTCAAGGTGCGCGACGGCCGGGTTGTGCGCATCCAGGGGTTTATGGATCCCGCAGTAGCCAAGCAGGCAGCCGGGCTGTCGGACTAGTCCTGGATCAGGCGCTGGGTGGCGCTGGCTCCGCTCGGCTCCTGGAGGGTCTCGGCGACCGTCACGGAAGCATCCGTTCGTCGATTTCGGTGCGGGCGAGGTTGTTGACGAGGTTTCCAAGGGAGTTCTCGGCGACGACCCCGACCAGGTCGAGGAGGGCGGTGTCGTCGAGGCCGGCGGCGTGGGCGCGGGCGAGTTGCTCGTCACTCACTCGCCCCCGCGACTCGAGCACCGCGCGCGCAAGCTCGAGCAATGCCGCCGTGCGCGGCTCGTCGGCGCGGGCGTCCTGGGCGGCGGCCGCGGCGGCCTCGCTCGCGCCGAACGCCTGCGCGGCGAGGATGTGCGCCGTGAGGCAGTACTCGCAGCCGTTGAACGCGGCGGTGGTGATCGCGACGAGCTCCCGCTCCAGGGCCGAGAGCGCGCCCTTGCGGTTCAGTCGGCCAGCTTCGAGATAGAGCTCGCCGACCCGCGATCCCCGCGCCATCACTCGGATCGTGTTCGGGAGGAAGCGGTAGGTGCGCTGCGCCCGCTCGAACAGCTCGCGCTGCCCGGGGTCGTCGGCCGGCAGGGGCTCGATTCGCATCAGCGGTCCAGCGGGTTGGCAGCAACCAGCTCGGTGAAGCCGAGGCGGTGCAGGAGCGCCGCGCGGGCCTGCGGCCGCACGCGCGCCTGACGCTCGGTAGCCGCGAGGAGCGCCGCGCCCGATCCGTCACGGGGCCACCGGCCGACGACCTCGCTGACCGCGCCGGACGGAAGCTTTCGCACATGCCTCCCGACGACGTCGAGCATGACGCCTCTGCTCAGCAGGCTCGCCTCGGCACCCAGCCGGTCGGGGACACTGATGTTGAGATGGAGGGAGATGGCCTCGGCGACGCGTCGCGAGCGCTCTTCCTGCTCCCCGCGGGCCCGCATCAGGTCGCGTGCGGCCCGCGCGCCCTCGACCGCGAAGCACTGGGAGCCTGCGTCGCGGCAGTCGTGGGCTTCGGTCAGACCGAGGTCGTGCAGCACGCACGCCAGGTAGAGCAGCTCGGGATCGTGCGCGACCCGATCGCGCTGCGCGAAGAGGGCCGCGAATGCCCAGGTCCGCAGGCAATGCGCGTAAAGCGCGGGCGACGAAAGCTCGCGCACGCGTTCGTGCGCATCGCGCGCCAGGGCGCTGTCGGGTGCTTGCGGCAGGTCCGCCGGCAGCGGCCGCTCCCACCGGGCGGTGAGCCGCGACAGGCGCGCGAGCACGCCCTGGCGAATCAGCTCGGCGCGATCCATGCGGCTCAGGCGGCCGCCCGTGCGCTCCGCCCAGGTCCAGGTGCCGACATCGGTGAGCATGGTCGGCGATTGAACCGGCGCCCGAATGGCGCGATTCGGGTCACGGCCGGATCCGAGGGAAATCTGTCCTTGCGGACACAGCCTGAGAAGGGGGAGAATTCGGTCATGCGCAAGGTTGTGGTGGTCGCCTTTGACGGCATGCAGCTCCTCGATGTCGTCGGGCCCTGGGAGGTTCTGGACGCCGCAACCCAACTGCTCGGGGGCCGTGGCGGCTACCGCGTCGTCGTGGCCACGCCCGACGGCCGGCCGGTGCGCGGCTCTGCGGGCGTGCGCGTCGGTGCCGACGCGGCGCTCGAGCGGATGCGTCCCGCCGGCGTGGATACGGTCCTCGTCGGCGGCGGGATGCACCTCGACGTCCTGAGCCGCGACGGGCGCCTTCCGGGCGCCGTGGGACGGATCGCCCGCAGAGCCCGCCGCACCTGCTCGGTATGTACGGGCGCCTTCGTGCTCGCCGACGCCGGCCTGCTCGATGGCCGTTCCGCGACGACGCATTGGGCATTCTGCGCGGAGCTCGCGCGTCGTCACCCGACCGTGCGAGTCGAGCCTGACCGGATCTTCGTGCGCGATGAGCACGTCACGACCTCGGCCGGGGTCACCGCCGGCATGGACATGGCGCTCGCGCTCGTCGAAGAGGATCACGGGCCTGACCTCGCGCGTAGCGTCGCCCGATGGCTGGTCATGTTCCTCCAGCGACCGGGCGGCCAGTCGCAGTTCTCCGAGCGGTTGACCGTGCCTGCGGGCGCGGATAGTCCGATTCGCGATCTTCTCGATGGGATCGTCGCCGACCCGGCGGGTGACCACCGCCAGTCTTCACTCGCCCGCCGGGCGTCCCTCTCGGAGCGCCACCTGCGCCGTCTGTTCGTAGATCAGACGCAAACGACGCCGGCGCGCTTCGTCGAGCGTGTGCGGGTCGAGGCCGCGCGCGACCTGCTCGAAGGCACGACCACCTCGATCGGGACCGTTGCCGCACGCACCGGCTTCGGCAGCCCGGAGACAATGCGCCGGGCCTTCCTGCGCGTGCTCGGCGTCGGACCCGCCGACTACCGCGCACGCTTTCGCCGGTCGGTCACGGCCCCGGTCACGTCCGCGTCAGTGTGGGCAAGCTGATCTACTCGGTGCTCGAACTCGTCGAAGGACGACTGGAGGTAGCGAATGAAGGCGATTGTGGTGACGGACGAGGCCGCGGGAACGGCCGGGATGACGCTGGCGGAGCGGCCCGAGCCGCCGGCAGCGATAAACGACGTCGTCGTTGCGGTTCATGCGTCGGGGTTCGTTCCGACGGAGATGGCGTGGCCGTCGACCTGGACCGATCGCCTGGGCCGTGACCGGACACCGTCGATCCCTGGGCACGAGTTGGCCGGAGTGGTCACCGCCCTCGGGTACGGCACGACGGGGGTGTCGGTGGGACAGCGGGTGCTTGGCCTCGCGGACTGGCATCGCGACGGCACCTTGGCGGAATATGTCGCGATCGAGGCACGCAACCTCGCGCCGCTGCCGGGCGACGTCGAGTTCACCGTCGGCGCCAGCCTGCCCATCTCGGGCCTGACCGCGTGGCAGGGTCTGTTCGACCACGGGCGTCTTCAGTCGGGGCAGAGCGTCCTCGCGCACGGCGCTGCCGGCGCAGTCGGGGCGCATGGTCACCCAGCTCGCATGCGAGGCCGGCGCCTACGTCATCGGCACCGGGCGCGCTGCCGACCGCGAGAAGGTGCTCGACCTCGGCGCGCAGGAGTTCGTCGATCTCGACAACGACACCCTGGAAGACGTCGGCGGCGTCGACCTCGTGTTCGACGTCATCGGCGGAGACATCCAGAAGCGGTCCGCAAGCCTGATCCGGGCCGGAGGAATCCTGGTAACCGTCGTCGGGCCGCCCGCGGCGCGGCCCGCCGACGGCCTGGCGATCGACTTCGTCGTCGAGTCCGACCGTGCCCAGCTGAGTGAGATCGTCCAGCGGGTGCGGGACGGTCGACTGCAGACCAACATCGGCACCGTCGCGGCCCTCGACGATGCTGTCGCCGCCCTCAACCCGACCGAGCGCGTCAACGGGAAAACGATCATCACGAACGCGGGTTAGGCGAGGCCGGAGGTGTCACCGGTCGCAGCGGCTCAGATCGGAGTCTGCTGGTGAACCGCGAGCCGCCAGGCGTCGTCCTCACGAACGTAGGTGCTGTTGAAAAGAGCCGAATAGGGCTCGGCGTCCCCGCGCTGAGCGGTCGCTCGGTAGGCGACTACCGCCAATCCCTCTCCGAGCCGTAACACACGTTCGTCTGCGAGCTCGAACGAGGTCCACGGCGCGCCGCCCATCGACTCGATGATCGCTTCGCGGTCCTCGAGGATCATGCCGCCCGGAAGGAGCATCAGCACGTGAGCGGCCAGGTTCTCGGCGTAAAAGCGACTCGCCGCCTCACCGCTGCTTGACAGCGCCTCCCAGCCCTCTCGCTCGAGCTGCAGAAGTTCTTCGTCGGCGTTCACCATGAGCGGATACCCACCCGGCTGGAGCCCAAGCCCTTCCGGTCGGCAGAGTGAGCCGAGCCGTGGATGCCGCCTTTGCTCTACTTCGCCCAGAAGGTATGGACATGGAGAACGACAGCAGCAAGGTCGGCGCACTGCAGCAGGTGCTGGCGGCCTTCAACCGTCACGACCTCGACGCGATCATGTCCAACTTCGCTGACGACTGCGTGTTCGACTCCCCTCGCGGGCCGAATCCGTGGGGGAGCCGGTTCGAGGGCAAAGCTGAAGTGCGCCGAGGTCTCGCGGCGCGCTTCGAAGGCATCCCGGACGTTCACTACGCGAACGACGACCACTTCGCTTGCGGCAAGCGTGGCGTTTCGGAGTGGACGATCAGCGGAACAAGCGTCGAGGGCGAGCGAATCGAAGTTCGAGGTTGTGACCTTTGGACGTTCGATGACGACGGCAAGCTCGTACGCAAGGATTCCTTCTGGAAGATCCGTCAACCGTGACCATGATCGGGACGCGTGTGGACCGAACAGCTCTGATCGTCGTGGATGTGCAGAGGGGCTTCGACGATGCCGAGTTCTTCGGCCCCAGGAACAACCCCGCCTGCGAGGGGAACGTGCGAGCACTGATCTCCGCGTGGCGCGACAGCGATCAGCCGATCGTGTTCGTGCGCCACCACTGGGATGAGGAGGGCTCGCCGCTGCGATCCGACGAGGCCGGCAGTGAGCTCAAGGACGTGCTCGAGGGCCGACCGGACCTGCTGGTCACCAAGACCGTCCATTCGGCCTTCCACGGAACGCCCGATCTGCACGCCTGGCTGGGGGAGAATGAGATCGGCAAGGTCGTGATCTGCGGCATCCAGACGAACGTGTGCTGCGAGACGACTGCGCGAGTCGGCTCTGACCTCGGCTACGAGGTGGGATTCGCCATCGACGCCACCCACACGTTCGATCAGGACGATCACGATGGCGGCACGGTCACGGCGGACGAGCTCGCGCGAGTCACCGCCTCGAACCTCGACCCGGAGTTCGGCCGGGTGCTGAGTACCGAAGCAGCAATCGCCGAGCTCAACGCGACTGAGTAGACCCAAGAAAGTCAGGGTCGGGTTCAGGGTGCTCCCTGATGGCAGGGGCGGTCTTGGCGGCGAACATCGCTGCCATGAAGAGACTTCTCCTACTGGCTGTCATCGCCAGCGCGATGATCGTGATCCCCTCAACCGCCTCGGCGGCGGTTACCTGCAACCTCGCCGGTAACGCGCTGACCGTCAGCATCACCGGCGCGACGGACAACGGCGCCGGGCTCCGCCTGACGAACGGCAACGAGATCGGCGTGTATGACTCGAGCGCCTACACCGTCCAGCAGGCCTGCGGCGGCGGGACGCCCACGACGGCGAACACGAACAGCATCGCCGTCGCGGATAACGAGCCCGGATCCACGAACCGCACGGTGCTGGGCGTCTCGTTGGCAAACGGTCCGTTCGTCAACTCGGACAGCACCAACGAGGGGGCGGGCACCAAGGAGATCGAGATCGCCTACGACGGTGGCGAGGAGTCCAGCGACGACCTCGTCCTGACGGGAGCCCCTGGCCCCGCCGGGGACGACTGGCGGATGGGCCAGCTCGACGCGACGCATAACGGCTTTCAGCTCGATGACACCGAGCCCGCGGCGAACTCTGACGTGGACGACCTCGTCGAGACCAACGTCGAGCAGCTTCAGATCGGCGTCAACGGAAATCCCGGCGACGACATCCTCGACGCCCGCGGCGGGACGGGTTCACCGGCCCGCTGGTATCAGGGGGCACCGCGCAGCTCATCGGCGACACGGGCGACGACCACCTGTATGCGGGTAACGGAGACGGGTGGCGCGTCGAAGGCGACGTCGGTGCGGACACTCAGATCGGAGGCCCCGGCGCCGACTTCATTCAGCTCTCCTTCGGCACCGACGCCGACATCGCTGACGGTAACGGCGGCACCGACAACTGCGGCTTCCTCAATCACCCCGACCCGGTGACCGTCGACCTGCGGATCACCGGCCCGCAGGACACCGGCGGTGCGGGCATTGACACGATCAGCGACTGCGAGATCGCAAGCGGCGGTACCGCGAACGACACGCTGATCGGGACGAGCGGGCCCAACACCCTCGCCGGCGGTCAGGGCAACGACACGTTGCTCGGCCTCGGCGGCAACGACACCCTCGACGGCGGCACCGGCACCTCCGACACCGTGAGTTACGCACAGGAGTCCACCGGACCCGTGTCGGTCAACCTCGCCACCGCGGGCGCCCAGAACACGGGCGGCGCCGGCAACGACACGATCAGCAACGTCGAGAACATCATCGGCAGCCCGTTCAGCGACAGCCTCACCGGTGACGCCAACGCGAACACGATCGACGCCTACGACGGGGTTCTGGACACGGTCGATTGCGCGGGCGGCGCCGACACCGCGATCGCCGACGAGCTCGGCGTCGACACTCTCACCAACTGCGAGACGACCGACAACGCGCCGAAGGTGTCCGTGGGCGCGACGCCAGCCCGACGGCGCCCTGCTCAACGATTCGACGCCGACGTACGCGCTGACCGCCGATGAAGCCGCGAGCTTTCAGGTGTCGGTCGACGGTGGCGCATTCGCCTCGTGCCCGGCCACCTGCGAGCCGCCGGCCCTTGCGGACGGTGCGCACACCCTGAGGTTCCGCGCCGTGGACGCCGACGAGAACCTCCACCCAGGGCCTCAACCCGGTCGCGCGCACGGTCGCGATCGACACCGTTGCCCCGGATCTGCAGATCACCAACGGCCCCTCAGGGGACACCGAGGACACGACGCCTACCTTCAGCTTCGCCTCCGCGGACGCGAGCACGTTCGAGTGCCGCGTCGACGGCGACGCGTTCGGCGCGTGTTCCGGGCCCGGGAACGCCCACACGCCCGCCGCCCTGAGCGTGGGCGCCCATACGTTCGACGTCCGGGCGACCGACGCCGCCGGCAACACCGCGCTCGCGACGCGGGCGTTCACGGTCACCGCCCCGAGAGTCCCCCAGGTCAACGACTCACCACCCGAGACGACCATCAGGAAGGTCAAGGTCAAGGGTGATCAGGCGAAGGTGAAGTTCTCCTCCAGCGTGGAGGGCTCGACCTTCCAGTGCAAGCTCGACAAGGGCAAGCTGCGCCCGTGTCGCTCACCCAAGACCTTCAAGAGCCTCGACTCGGGCAAGCACAAGGTCACGGTCGTGGCCACCGACTCCGTCGGAAACGTGGATCCGACGCCGGCGAAGAGCAAGTTCAGGGTCTAGGAAGACCGGATGTCGCCAAGGCCCGATTGGCTCGATGCGCGGCGGCGGTGCGCGAGCTGACCCCAAGCCGCCTGTAGATGTCCTCGAGGTGGTGGCGAACGGTGTGTTCGCTGAGGCTGAGCTCGCGGGCGATCTCGGCGTTGCCGCGTCCCTGCCAGACAAGATGGAGGACCTCGGTCTGGCGCCGGGTGAGGCCCAGCTCGAGCAGGAAGTCCGGCTCGCGAGTTGGTGCCACCAGGCGCACCGCGATCGCATCGAGGTCGTCCGCCGCGCCGTGCAGGTAGTGCGCCTCCAGCCTGCGTGGCCCCGCGCTTAACGTCAGCGGCGGGGGGCGACCGCGAAGCTCGCCTCGTCGGTGGGCCTCGACCCAGCTGGTGAGGGCCTCGGTCGTTGCGCCGCGGGAGAGGTCGCGCAGCAGTCCCTCGGCGCGCTCGTGGGCCGGAGCGATCATGCCGCTCGCCTCGACCGTGAAGACCATGGCGGGACCGCCCTCAACCTCATCCAAGGCGCGCACGATCAGCGCGAGGCGCGCCCGATCATGCAGGTTCCGATGCGCGTTCAGCACGATCGGCCGGACCGCTTCCAGCAGCGCTTGCTCGGCCGCCGAGAAATCCCGTCCGTCGCGGCTGACGGTCACTCCCACCACCTGGCCCTGCGAGGGAACGGTGAAGGCGAGCTGGTGATCGACCCCGATATGTCGGTAGACGAGGTCGTAGAGGTCGAGGGCCCGCAGCTTGCGCATGCTGACGAAGTCCGAGAGCCGCAGCACCCGCCCATCTCCGGTGCGCGCGTGGTGGGCGGCCAGAGGGTTCTGCATCGCGTGCACTGCGAACGCCTCGCGCGCGTCGCCGACCCTCAGCGACTCGACCGGATCGGCGGCGACGAAAACGTTGGCCGGGTCAGGTCCGATCTCGTTGTAGGAGGCGATCCCACAGTCGATCAGCTGGCGCAGCAGCCGCGGCAGGCCAGCGCGAAATCCGCTCAGATCTCCGAAATCCCAAAGCCCCTGGGCGAACCGCGCAAGTGAGTCGGCGCCGGTGCGCCGCGACCCGGGCATGGCCGCCAAAAGATAGGCAAAACGTCCCATACCCACAAGCTCGGCCACCGGCTAGCGTCGCTCCGCGGCTGGCGCCGATCCAATCCAGGAAACGGAGATTGCAATGCGGGATCGTTGGAGCCACTTCTTGACCGTGCGCAGGATCGTCATGGTGTCCCTCGCTACCGCCGGCCTGCTGGCCCTCGGGCTCGGCGCCGCCCTTGCCTCCTCGCAGAAGCCCGGCGCGTACTCCGGCAACCCCAGCTTTCAGGGCTTCCAGGTGGACTCCGTCACCGTGAACTTCAAGGTTGTCGGCGACAAGGTGAAGAAGCTGCGGCTGACCCCGTTCATCCCCAGTAAGTGCGGGTTCGGAGGCGCGGAGCCGAAGGAGACGTCGAAACCGGCGCGGATCAAGAACGGCAGGTTCTCCGACAGGGTGAACGAACTCACGACCGACGGCGCCGTCTTCGGCACGGCCAAGGTGACCGGCACGTTCGACTCCTCTCGCAGCGCGAGCGGCAAGTTCAATTCGAGCATCCCGGGCCGTCCCGAGTGCGCGGCCAAGTACACCTTCACGGCAGGACTCGTCCGCCACTCAGCGCGATGATTTCCGACCGCTGGCGCTAGCCAGCCCACCAGTCGCGGCGGCCCTCGACGTCTTCGCGCCGACCCTCGCCGAGGCTGGGCGCGCCGATGACGATGATCTCGAGGCCGTCCGGCCCGGCCTCGTAGCCGCGCCACGTACCGGGCGGCACGCGTACCGCGTCCCACTTCTTGAGCTCGACGATCTCGTCGTCGATCTTCATCCGCCCGCTCCCGCCCACGATCACGTAGACCTCCTCCTGGGTCCTGTGCGTGTGGCCGTACGGAAACCTGTAGTCCGGCGGGACGCGCTGGTAGGTCATGCCGGAGCTCTCGAGCTCGAGCGCATCGGTTGCCATGCGGAACTCCAGGTCCGGCGCGCCGTCGAAGTTGGACCCGACGTCCTGCAGGTCCTCCTTGAGGTTCCTGAGCGTGAATGGCACCGCCGCATCCTATGCCGCGCGGTTTCCACTGAGCGGCGGCTGGATACCCATTGACCGATGGCACGAGAACTCATGGTTGCTGCCGCGGACACGCGGCTCTACGCGGTCGACGACCCGGGCGGCATGCCCGCGGTGCTGTTTCTCAGCGGCGGCTTCGGAACCGTGCAGAACTGGAGCCGCGTCATCGGGCAGCTCGACGGTAAGTACCGCACGGTGCGCTTCGACGCACGAGCGCGCGGGAAGTCGGGCAAGTCGGCCGATTACTCCGCACGGGGAGCGGTCGACGACGTCGGCCGGGTCATCGAAGCCACCGGCATCGAACGCCCGATCCTCGTCGGGTGGTCCTACGGCGCGACGATCGCGGTGCGATACGCGGCCCAGCACCCCGAGCGCGTCGGTGCGCTGGTGCTCGTCGACGGTGCCTACCCGATCACCATGTTCGACGAGGCCGGTAAGGAGAAGGTCCGCACCCAGTTTCGCCGGCTGGGGTGGCTGATGCGGATCGCGGCAGTGTTCGGTCGTTCGGCGCGGATGTCGCCCGCCGAGTCCGCGGATGTCGTGATCGAGATGGACGCCGTCAATGGCCAGCTCGGCCCCGACTTCGCCGCGCTCGCGTGCCCGACCGTGTTCGTGGTGGGCACCGGAGGGCACTCGGGCGCCACCGAGGACGAGATGCGCACGGTCCGTGCGGCTGTCGCCGACGCCGAGAAGGCAAGCGCGCGCGTGTCCGTGTTCGCGACGACGCCCCACAAGCACACGCAGATCCTCAGAAGGCCCCCGACGTCGTGGCCGCAGCGGTCGAGGACGTGATCCGCCAGCCCTCCTAACCGGCGCATCCAGCGCCGGCGTCGTCCATATTGGCGCCCGTGGAGCGCGCGATCAGGGTGGGCTTGGCGACGGTCGTCGCCGCGATGGGGCTGCTCGGTGTGACGGCAGCGGCGCCCGCCGCGGTCACGCCTCCGAGCGCTGATCCGTTCTACGCGCCGCCGGCGCATCTAGCGGCCGCCAAGCCCGGTGCGATTCTCCGCTCGCGGGAGGTGACGGCCCCGGGTGTGAACGACTACTCGGCCGCCTACCAGTTGCTCTATCGCTCGACCGACGCGAAACGACGGCCGATCGCTGCGGTCACGACGCTCTTCTTGCCGAGCGACCCGGCTCCTGGGCCGCGGTACCTGTTCTCCTTCCACGAGGCCTACGACAGCCTGTCGCTGACCTGCGCGCCGTCCTATGCACTGCGCACGGGGCAGGTGACGGGCCTTGGTGATGCCAGCGGGTCGGACGACACTCAGTCGTTCCTCTCGTTCGGGTGGGACGTCGCGGTGCCCGACTACGAGGGCCTCGACTCACAGTGGGGAGTCGGACGGCTTGCGGGCCGTGTGACTCTCGATGGGATCCGCGCGGTGGAGCGCTTCTCCAAGTCCGAGCTCGAGGGGGCGCGGACCAAGGTCGCGATGGCCGGGTACTCCGGCGGCTCAATCCCCACGATGTGGGCGGCGGCGCTGGCAAAGCGCTATTCGCCGGAACTCAACATCGTCGCGGCGGCGGGAGGCGGCAACGCTCCGGATCTGATTCAGGACCTCGCCCCGCTCGACGGCAGCCCGCTTTTCGGGACGGTGATCGCAGTCGCGGTTGGCGTCAACCGCGCGTACCCGGAGCTTCGGCTTGACGACATCCTCAACGACAAGGGCAGGGCGCTCGCCGCGCGCGATGCCGTTGACGCCGACGGTTGCGCCGGGGGCGTTACCAACGCGCCGTTGGGGACGGTCGCCGAGTACTCCAACTACCCGGATGTGGCAGCGCTGGTCGCCCTCCCGAGAGTGCGCCGCGTGTTCGCCCACATGAATCTGATCCGCCGGCCGCCCCCGACCACGCCAGCGTTCATCTTCAACTCAGAGCAGGACGAGCTCACGTCGGTCAAGCCCGTCGATCAGCTCGTCGCCGCCTGGTGCGCGAAGGGCGCGACGATCGAGTACCAGACGCCCCCGGGCGACCATGTCACCGGCTCAGGGATATTCGGCAGACAGGCCGTGCCCTGGATCGAGGACCGGTTCGCGGGCAAGCCGGCCCCGAATACCTGCCCCGCCTAGTGGCTAGCGCTCTGTGTCGATCGGGTCGAGCCGGACGCCGTCGGCCTCGACGATCAGGTTTCGCGCGAGCGGAATCTGGTGCGAGGCGCTCTCGAGGATGTGCATGAGATACCCGGCGGTGTTCGGAAAGGCGATGAGATCGCCCGCCGCGACCCCATGCGGGAACGCCAGGCGCCGCCAGGTGAGCAGCTCGCGCTCGATGCAGTAGGCGCCGACCAGATACCCCTCGGCCGGCTTACCGTCGTCGGTGCGGCTGAGCAGCAGGGGGTCGACGAGGAAGTCGTCTGAGGTCGAGCGGACCTGGGTGCGGTTCATCTCGACCCCCACCAGCCAGCTCTCCGTCCGCGCGCCGTTTCGTAAAGGCGACCCTGGCGACGGTCATGCCGCAGCCGTCGAGCAGCGAGCGCCCGGGCTCGCAGCGAAGCTCGAGGCCCCGCGCCCTAATCCCGGAGGCCACCGACGTCTCCAGCACCTCTGTCAGCCACTCGCCGCGCACGGGGGCCTGGTGGTAGGGGTAGACGTCGGGCGTGCCGACGATCTCCCCGCGATGGGCAAGCAGCCCGAGGCCGTGGCCGCCGAAGGTGAGCGTGTCGCGGTCGCCCAGCAGGGCCGCGCGATGCTCGGCCCAGAACCGTTCCCACTCCTCGGCGGCATCGACGTAGCTCATCGGGATCCCGCCGCCGATGTCCAGGAAGGTTGGATTGCCGCCGCGCTCGCGGATCGCGTCGGTCAGGTCCAGGGCCTGTTCGATGGCGATGACGCGATCCGTTGCGGCGTAGCCGTCGAGGTGGAAGTGAATCCCGCCGACGTCGATCCCTGCCGCCAGCAGCCGCTCGGCCGCGCGGACCATCTCCTCGTGATCCATGCCGAAGCGGGTCGGTGCGCGGTCGCGACCGAGGTCGGCGGCGAGGCGCAGCGCGACGTGCGCCTCGCGGTGGCCGTGGCCGTGCAGGTCGACCATCAGCTCCAGCTCATCGAGGTTGTCGAGGACCACGGTGGCCCCGGTCTCGAGGCCGAGCTCCATGAGCGAGCGCGGCTTGACCGCCGCCGTAACGACCACGCGGCTCGTGTCGACACCGCGGTCGATCGTCTGGCTGAGCTCACGCTCGCTGGCGACGTCGACGCCGAGTCCGAGCTCGTCCGCGCGGTCGACGAGGCAGAGGGCCTTGTTCGCCTTCCGCGCGAAGTAGACGCGAAGGTCGATTCCGGCCGAGCGGCCGGCGCTGATCAGCTCGTCCGCGTTGCGCGCCATCGGCTCGGGCGCGATCAGGTTGAGTGGCGAGCCATGCTCTGCGATCAGCCGCTCGAGCTCGTCGGAGTCGGCGGACATCGCCACCTGCCACGGCTCGAGGCGCGCAGTGAGTGGGGTGAGCCCCCGGCATCGGCCGCGCAGGGTGGCAGCGAGATCGTCGCTGACCAGCTCCGTCTCGTTCACGACGCGAGCGCCAGCGGCTTGCGGGTTCTGCGCACGATTCGCGCCGCCCAATTGTCCAGCTGGGGGTGGAGGGTGCGGCTTAGCGTGTCGTTGCCGATCACCGAGTCCTCCGTTACGCGCCCGCACGCGGCGAGGCCCGGCGTTGGCGAACTGCTCGAGTCGACGCAGCCCGCATCGGCGGCGACCTCGATTCCCCGCCTGCCGGGCGGGACGCGAACATGTTCCGCGCGCAGCAGCTGCTCCAGGAGCGGGTCGATGATGCCGGCCACTCCGGGCGGCGCCAGTACGGCATCGACGACGACGTCGATCGGGGTCTGTCCCGCGTGCGAGCGCAACCGCGTGCTGCCCGCGGCCGTCTCGAGCACCGCTCCGCGCGCATGGCGCGGGTCGAACAGCCCGGCGTCGATCAGGGCCGCCAGCTTGGCGGCGTTGACGGGCGGCGGGCCGAAGGCGACCCGCTCCATGTCCGCCGCCAGCGCGCGAAACGCGGGCCATTCGGACGCTGGGAGCCCGTCGCCGCCGAAGTGGCGGACGATCGCGGGATAGAGCGCGCGCCAGGCGGCGCCCCGAGCCAGGTCCGCATCGGTCTCTTCGAGAGCCAAGTCCGATGCGAGGCGGTCCACCGCCGCCGAGAGCTCCGCGGGGTCGGCGGGCGCCTCGAGCAGTGCCGCTCGCGCTGCGGTCACCGCGGCGTCGCACGCTGCGGTTGTCGGGGCTGGAGCCGGCTTGGCGAGCATCGGCAGCCCGGTGCGCGAGAAGGGGAGGATGGCCGCGGGCTCGAGCCCGGCCGCGACGTAGCGCAGGCGGGCGCCGCCCATCGGCTCAAACGAGCCGCCGCGTCCTTCGGTGAGCGCGAGGGCGAGATCGATGAACGTGAGCGCGTAGCCGCGAGCGGCGACGCTGGCTCCGGGCGGGATTGCCGCCGTTGTCAGCTTCGACTCGACGGGAAACACGGCGTCGACCAGCGCCGCCGCGTGCTCCCAGCTGTGGCGAAGGGCCCCGATCCAGTCGCCCGCGTGCCCGGTTGCCAGAAGGACCTCGTCGAAGTCGGCGTGCGAGCCGTCGAACCCAACGCGCCAGCCGCTCGTCGAGCGCTCAATGGAGGTGACCGCGGCGCGGTGTGTCGTGAGGGGAAAGTCGGCGTGCCTCATGACGCGGGCCAGGCAGTCGCTGAGATACAGCCCGACCTGGGTTCGGGGCGGGTAGTCGTCGTTGCGGCCAGCCGGCTGGTGGTGACGCCAGGCTTCGAACGAAAGCTGTTCGGCCGCGGGAACCGCCTGCGAGGCCTCGGGCCAGGCGTTCACCTGCGAGGCGGCGAAGTTCATCCGCAGGTAATCGGGTTGCGACGGGTCGTAAACCGGTCCCGCCCCGGCGACCGGGTGCGGTTCGAAGATCTCGACCTCGATCGACCCCGCGCCGGCCACGCAGGCGTCGGCGAGGCGCTCGAGGGCGAACAGACCCTTCGGGCCGAGCCCCACGATCGCCACCCGCAGCGCGGGGTTGCGCGAGGCCCGGCTCATAACCGCTCAGGAAGCTGCCGGCAGTCGGCCTGCGACGGCGTCCGCGAGTCGCTGCGCAGAGCAGCCCAGCTCGGCCGCAACCCACTGGTCGTCGTAGACCGTGTCGAGGTAGCCGATTCCGCCATCGGGGAGGATCATCGCGCAGCGCGAGCCGGGTTCCAGCGAGGGCGCGACCCGCTCCGCCGCGACGGCAACCGCGCCGGATGATCCGCCGGCGAAGATCGCCTCGCGATCGACGAGGCGGCGACAACCGACCACGGAGTCGAGATCGGACACGCGCACGACATCGTCGGGCACCACCTCGCGCGAGTGCCGGCTCTCGGAGCCGGCGCCATGGCCGGGGATGCGCCGAGGGCCGGCCGAGCCGCCGAAGAGCGCGCTCCCGGTCGAGTCGACCGCGATCAGGCGCGTCGAGAGATCGTGACGTCGCAGGTACTGTGCGCACCCGCGCAGCGTGCCGGCTGTGCCGGCGGCGACGATGAGCGCGTCGAGGCGTCCGTCGAGGGCCTCGAAGATCTCACGCGCGGTGCCCTCGTCGTGCGCATCTGGATTGGCGCCGTTGGAGTACTGGTCTGGCCAGAAGGAATTCGGGATCTGCTCGGCAAGGCGGGCCACCAGGTCGAGACGGGCGGTGAGGAGATCGCCGCTCGCGGGATCCGGCTCGGTGACGACGCGGACGTCGGCTCCGAGCGCGCGCAGGACGCTGAGGTTCGTCGCCGTGGTGCGCGAATCGACGACGCAGATCAGGTCCAGCCCGTAATAGCGGCAGGCCTGGGCCAGGCCGATCGCCATGTTGCCCGAGCTCGACTCGATTACCGTCGTCTCAGTGTCGATGCGGCCCTCGCGTAGAGCCTGCTGGATCATCAGCGCGGCGGGCCGGTCCTTGGCCGATCCACCGGGATTGCTCGATTCGAGCTTGCCCCAGAGTTCGATCCGGTCATCGTGCAGGAGCCGGCGCATCCGCACGAGCGGGGTCGCGCCGACCGCGCCGACGATTCCGTCGGCGAGGCGACCGGTGACGTCGTGGGTCTTCGGCTTCGGCATGTACATGATTGATCCCGCAGGGCCCACCTACCCGTTGGCGGTGCCGTAACGCGGCCGACCACCCGAGTAACCTCGGTGCACGGCTGTCTTCGGGTCTTTCTCCTTCCCCTCCGCCCATCGACAGCTCTTCGGAGAGGGGAACGAGAGGAGATGAGGCATGGCATCCAGCAGTAAGCGGAAAACCACGATGGCGAAGCTCAACCGTGAACGCGCGCTACTCGAGCGCCGGCAGGAAAAGCAAGCCAGAAAGGCGGCGCGCAAGCAGGCGGCCGCCGAAGCGCGGCCGACCGAGGACTAGCCCCGGTACTTGCGGTGGCGCGATCCAGGAATAGGATCGCGTGAATGCCCGAGGGTGAACCCAAGCGCGTCGAGCAGCCGATCCGCGCGGCGGAGGTCGTCGGCGCTCTGTCGATCGCGACCGACCTCGGCACCGGGCAGCCGCTTGAGCACGCGATGCGTACGGCGGTCCTGTCGGTACGCCTCGGCGAGCTCGCAGGGGTGTCGGCCGAGGACCTCGCCGACACTTACTACGTAGCGTTGCTCCACGCCTCCGGCTGTACCTCGAACGGCCACGAGGCCGCGCAGTTGTTCGGCGACGACATCGCGCACCGCGCCGCCTTCTACCTCGTGGACCCGACCAACCCGTCCGAGGTGATCGAGTTCTATCGATCGAACGTCGGGCTCGGGCGCCCCGAGGAGGTCCGCTCGAAGATGGTCAAGATGGCGATCGAGAGCGCGGGGCCGAGGGCGCGGGAGGCATTCGCGCAGATGTGCGAGGTCGCTCAGCGCTTCGCCGGCTGGCTCGGTCTGCGTCCCAGCATCGAGGACGCGCTCGAGTACGTCTTCGCTCGCTGGGATGGCCAGGGAATCCCGAACGTGGCGGGGGAGGAGGTGCCGCTGCCGATGCGGCTCCTGCACGTGGCCCGCGACATCTCCCTGTTCATGTCCGCGGAAGGGATCGAGAGGGCCCGCGCGGTGATCGAGGAACGGTCGGGGGGCGCCTATGAGCCGCGGCTTGCCGAGCTCGCGGTCGCGAATCTCGACGAGATGCTCGCCGAGCTCGATGAGACGCGGATGTGGGAGCTGGGGCTCGATTGCGAGCCGACGCCGTTGCTCTGGCTTTCCGGCGACCGCATCGACGCGGCCTTCGGCACGATCGGCGCGATGGTCGGACTCAAGTCGCCCTGGCTGCGCGAGCACTCGACCGGCGTGGCCGAGCTGGCCGAGGGCGCGGCCTGGCGCATGGGCCTCGACGAGGGCGACGTCGCCTTCCTGCGGCGCGCCGGACTCGCGCACGACCTCGGCCGGATCGGCGTCACGAACACGATCTGGGAGAAGCCCGGCCCGCTCGCCTTCGGCGAGTGGGAGCGGGTGCGGCTGCACGCGCATTACACCGAACGAGCTTTCGCCCAGTCGCCGACGCTCGCGCCGATCGGCCGGCTGGCGGGATCGCACCACGAGCGCCTCGACGGGTCCGGCTATCACCGGGGCGCCCGCGGGCCCGACCTCGACCAATCCGCTCGCATCCTCGCCGCCGCCGATGCCTACATCGCGATGCGCGAGCCACGGCCCTACCGGGAGGCGCTCGATGAGTCGGCCGCGGAGACCGAGCTTCAGCGCGACGCCGACGAGGGGCGGCTCGATCCCGACGCGGCCGAGGCGGTGCTGAACGCAGCCGGCCACCGCGTTGCCAAGCGGCCCCGCGAGCTGCCGTCCGGGCTGACGCCGCGCGAGCTCGAGGTGCTCGTCGCCCTCGTCAGCGGCGGGTCGAACCAGGTGATCGCCGACGATCTCGGGATCTCCGCCAAGACCGTCGGACACCACGTCGAGCACATCTATGAGAAGGCCAGCGTCCGCAGCCGCGCGGCGGCGACGGTCTGGGCCTTCGAGCACGACCTGGTCAGCACTGCGGTCGCATAGGGCGTTCGCCCGATGCGCGCGGGGGCCGCCACCGCAGAGACTCGCCTCAACATCGGCGTCGAAGAGCGGCGTCGAGACCGCAAGGAGGATGAGGATGATCCTGGCAACCACAACGGTCGAGGACTTACGACCGGTTCATCGAGTTTTCTCGGCCGCGGGTGCGGACAAGCGCCGCGCGCACGGGTCCAAGGGCGCGCAGGTCTTCCGCGACCCCAGTGAGGAAGACCGCGTCTGGGTCCTCTTCGACTGGGACGCCGAGGGCTGGCAGAGCTTCGTCTCTGACCCCGAGGTTCCGCCGATCATGAAGGAGGCGGGGCACAAGGGCCCGCCTCAGATCGCCGAGTTCGCGGCGCCAGACTCTCGACGCGTAGATCGGAGAACATCATGCAAGGATCAACAGCCGGTCCAATCAAAGTTGGAGTGATCTCCGACCTGACCGGCCCGATGTCGTTCATGGGCATCGCCGACGCCAACGTGGCGAAGATGGTCGATCGACGAGATCAATGCCGGGGGTGGGTTGCTCGGGCTCAGACTCGAGCTGCACCTCGAGGACAGCGAGACCACGGACGAGGCCGCGGAGGCCGGCGCCCGCAAGCTGGTACCGAGGATGAGGTCGACGTCATCTTCGGCGGCATCCTCAGCTCGACTCGCCAGGCCATCAAGGGCCCGGCGGTTGTGGAGGGCAAGACCCTCTACATCTACCCCGAGCAGTACGAGGGGCAGGAGTGCGACCCGCTGATCTTCTGCACCGGCCCGGTGCCGGCGCAGCAGGTCGACCCGCTGATTCCCTGGCTGATGGAGCGAGACCGGTGCGAAGAAGTTCGCGCTGCCCTCGGCCGACTACGTCTGGCCGCGCATCTGAACGCCAAGGTGCGGGAGATCGTCGGCAATCCAACGGCGGTGAGATCGTCGAGGAGGACTACTACCCGCTCGATCACACCGACTACGGCGACGATCGTCGAGAAGATCATGTCGAGCGGGCGCCGAAGTCGTGTTCAACACCATCGTTCCGCCCGGGGTTGTGCCGTTCTTCGAGCAGCTGCACGAAGCCGGGTTCACCGAGCGGGGTGGGCAGCTCGTCTGCACGTACTTCGACGAGAACTGTCTCGGCCTCGTTCCGGCCGAGCAGGTCGAGGGACTGTACGGCTGCCTCGACTACTACCAGGCCTGCGACGACCCGTTCAGCAACGAGCTCCTGGTCGGTACAACGAGCTCTATCCGGGCGGCGCCCTGTTCACGGGCGGCAGCGCGTGCTCAGGCATGTACCGGGGGCTGAGGTTCTGGGAGGCGGCCGTCCGTGAGGCCGGCTCGCTCGACCAGGACGCAGTGATCGCGGCGCTGGACCACGCCAAGATCGCCGTCGGGCCCGGTGGCCCCGGCGGAGATGGTCCCGGGCCAGCATCACGTGCGGATGAACATGTACATCGGCCAGGTGCGCAACGGTGCGCTCGAGATCGTCAAGGGCCTTGGCGCCATCGATCCCGACGAGCAGCCGGTCCCGGTCGGTCAGGTCGCCTGAGATACGGTTCCCGGTGTGAGCCGGGGCAGGTTTATCGACGCCGTGGTGGCGAGTGCTCTCGCCGCCGCGGCGTTGGCGATCGCGGCGTCGCCTGCGTCGGCGGCCAAGGGCCCGGCGCTGACCGTGCCGAAGGCCGACCTCGCGGCGGCCTTCCACTGCCCGATCGATCCGACTGACGCGACGGTGACGCCGACGATGCTCGTCACCGGCACGGGCGCGACGGGTGATCAGGCCTACCTGATCGGGCAGGGCGCGTTCGAGGCCTACGGGCACCCCGTCTGTTACATGAACTTCCCGGACTTCACCACGGCCGACATCCAGGTCTCGGTGCAGTACCTCGTCTACGGCCTGCGGCGCGAGTACAAGCTCGCGGGCCGCAAGGTCGCCGTCTTCGGAATCAGCCAGGGCGGCCTGCTGCCGCGCTTCGCGCTCACCTACTGGCCCGACCTGCGCAAGAAGGTCGGCGACGTCGTCGCGGCCGCCGGCACCCAGCACGGGACCACCGCGGGCGAGGGCTGCTCCGCCGCCGCGCCGTGCACGCCCGCCGGCTGGCAGCAGCAGGCGGGCTCGCACCTGCTCGACGCGCTCAACTCCCAGGCCGACGAGACGCCGGGCGACGTCTCCTACACGACGGTCCGCTCGCTCACCGACGAGACCGTCCAGCCGCAGAGCGGCAAGCACCCGACCTCAGCCCTCGCCGGCGCCAGCAACTTGGTCATCCAGAACGTGTGCCCGGGCCGTACCACGTCGCACATCGGCACCGCGGTCGACTCGGTCAGCTTCGCGGCCTTCGCGGACGCGGTCGACCACGACGGCGTCGCCAAGAAGGGTGCCGCCAAGGCATCGCGCTTCCCGAGCGACGTCTGCGACCACCCGTACGCGCCGGGCCTCGACGAGGCGCAGACGACGGCGTTTCTGACCGCCTCGGGCGACCTCACCGGGAGCCAGTCGGCTCAGGCGCCGCAGGTGCCCAAGGAGCCGAAGGTCCTCAAGGTCTTCAAGCGGCCCGCGCCGTAGTGGACGTCGGCGCGGACGGCCGGTAGGGTCGGCGGCGCGTGAGCGAAGTGCCGAAGCCGATCACCGGTCGCTGCCTCTGCGGCGCCGTCACCTACTCGGCGGACGCCGAGCCGTTCGTCCAGGGCGCCTGCCACTGCGAGGACTGCCAGCGTCAGTCGGGAAGCCCGTTCACCGTCTTCATCGGCGTGCCGCTCGACGCGTTTGAGGTCAAGGGGGACACGCTCGCGACGTTCGCGACCACCGGCGAGGACCACGGCAATCCGACCGAGCGCAGCTTCTGCTCGGCCTGCGGCTCGCCGATCTTCAGCGCCTCGCCCCTGCTGCCCAACGTCGCGCTCATCAAGGCGGGCAGCCTCGACGACTCCTCGTGGCTGGAGCCGCAGCTCGAGGTCTGGACCAGCTCGTCACAGCCGTGGGCTCCGCTCCTGCACGCAGCGACGGCGATGGAGCGCGGCCCGAGCTAGTCGGCGCTGCCGGCAAATCGACGGGCAGATATGGGTCCGTGGTGGACCCAAATCGGCCCGTCGATGCCCGATGTGCCGATGCGGTGCGATGCCGCGCAACCGCCGAACCTGCGCGCCGGGGCGGGGCGGCTGCGAGGATGCGCGGGTGGGAGTCGTGGGGACTCGGTGGGTGAAGGCCGGCGCGCTCGCCTTTGTGCTTGCGCTGAGCTCTGGCGCTGCCGCGCAAGCCGCGATCCCGCCGCCGAGCCAGGATCCGTTCTACGACGTGCCGTCGAAGCTGGGCAAGCTGCCGAACGGCACCATTCTCAAGTCGAGGCAGTCTCAGGCCTCGGCGGACGGGGTCGCGCTGCCTGCGAGCGCCTGGCAGCTTCAGTTCAAGTCGCTCGACGCGCACGACCGGCCGACGGCGATGGTCACGACCGTCCTCATTCCCGACGTGCCGTGGACCGGCGACGGGCCGCGCCCCCTCGTCTCGTACCAGGTCGCGGAGGACTCGGCCGATCAGAAGTGCGCTGTCTCATACGCGCTGAGCGGCGGTGCCGACGCCGCGCTGCAGACCCAGTCGAACTCCGCGACCGAGTCGCCGATCCTCGAACTGCCGCTCAGCCAGGGCTGGGCTGTGGTCGCCCCCGACTACCAGGGTCCACACTCAGCCTTCCTCTCCCCGCCCGAGGAGGCGCACGGCGTCCTCGACAGCCTCCGGGCCGCGCTGCGCTTCAAGCCGGCGGGATTCAGCAAACAGACCCCGCTCGGCATCTGGGGCTACTCGGGCGGCGGCTACGCGACGGCCGTTGCGGCGCTCTTTCAGCCGACTTACGCGCCGAAGCTCAACATCGTTGGCGCTGCCATGGGCGCGCCGGCGGTGAGCGTGCGAGCGGAGATCGACGCGTTCAGCGGCTCGATCGGCGGCGGGGCGATCGCGATGGCGATCGCGGCGCTCAAGCGCGCTTACCCGGAGGCCCACCTCGGCAGGTACCTCAGCGACTCCGGCCGCGCTGCCGTGGCCTCGAGCGCACACGACTGCCTGGTCCAGGCGTCTCAGCGCCACCCGTTCCTGACGTTTGAGGACCTCGCCGCCCAGCCTGGAATTCTCGACAATCCCGTGCTCGACGGCTTCCTGCGCTCGATCAGCCCGCGCTACATGCCGGGCCACCCCGAGGTCCCGGTCTTCCACTACCACGACGCGACCGACGAGTTCGCTCCGATGGAACCGGCGCTGGAGACCATGCGGCGCTGGTGTCGTCGCGGCTCGACGGTGGACCTCCACGTCGAGCCTGCCGGCGAGCACATCGCCTACGACTCCATCGGCGCCCCGCAGGCAATCTCGTACCTCACGGATCGCTTCGCGGGAGTGCCCGCGCCGAACACGTGCGACTCGCCGCCTCTGGCGAGCTCAAGCGCGAGCCACTAGCGGCACGCCGGCCTTCGTGGTAGCTGACCGACATCCTAGAAAACTAAATCGACGGGCAGATATGGGTCCGTGGTGGACCCAAATCGGCCCGTCGATTGATTAGTCGGCGCCGCCCACGCCTGAGAACAGGCTGTCGAGCCAGAGGTTGAAGCCGACGACGGCGATGAGTGCGATGCCGAAGGTCAGGCCGAACGACAGCGCGACGAGCTGCGTGCCCCGGCGCTTGTCGACTTGGGCGCCGTAGCAGCACACGAGTGTCAGGCCGGCGCTGACGACAGCGCCGAGCAGCGGCACGCCCACGTCGAGGCCGCCGCTCAGCTCGGTGTCGACGATCGCCCACGTCACCGCCATCGACGCCCACCCGACGATCGGGCTGATGGTCAGCGCCACGTAGCCCAGCACCGTCACCTCGCCGCGAACCTCCATGCGGCGAAGCTTGTCAGCGGCGCGCCGGCGGCGCAACCGGCGAACCTGCGCGCGGCCGCGAAGCGGCTAACGGCCCGCCTGTCGAGTTATGACCGCTATGCGGAACGAAGTCGCCAGGGTCGTGGGGAATAGGGTAGGCCCCGGGATGTACAAGCTCTACGTGATCCCGGGCTCGCACGCCTGCCGGACGGCGATGCTGATGCTCGAGCACAAGGGGGTGCCGTACAAGCGCGTCGAGTTCATCACCCTCACGCACCCGACGATGGCGCGGCTGCACGGGTTCGATTCGGGCGGGGAGCAGCGCAGCGCCGGCGGCAAGCGCCCGCTCACGCTGCGGATGGGCGATTGGCAGGGCACCGTGCCGGGGCTCGACGCCGATGGAACCAAGGTGTCCACGAACCGCCGGATCGCGCGGTTTCTCGACGAGACCCATCCGGATCCGCCGCTGTTTCCCGCCGATCCCCAGAAGCGCGCGGCAGTCGAGGAGGCGGAGAGCTGGGCGAACGAGACGCTGCAGATGGCCGCCCGGCGGATTCCGGGCTCGGCGTCGATCCGCGACCCGGCGACGTTCAGCCAGCTGGCGGCAGACGGCCGGCTCGGGCCGCTTCTCTACAAGCATCGGCTCCCGCGCCGGTTCATCGTGCCGCGACTGCTCGGCAGCACCTTCGCCATCGACCCGGCGAACGACGGCCAGCTTCTTGCTGAGCTCCCGCCGATGCTCGACCGCATCGATGCCTGGATCGCCGATGGCGTTCTCAATGGACCCGAGCTGAACGCCGCCGACTTCATGGTCGCGCCGAGTCTGGCCTTGATGCTCTACCGGCCCGACGTCCGCCCGATGTTCGAAGGCCGGCCCGCGCTCGAGCTCGTCGACCGCCTGCTGCCCGAGCCGGCGCCCGCGCCCGCCTGACCGCCTGAGCTACGCGACCGCGCGGTGGCGCTCGATGATCCGCGCGCAGTCCGTGCCGCGCGGGAGTGTCCCGAAGGCGATGCCTCCATCGGCGCCGAGCCGGGTCGCGCAGAAGGCGTCGGCGACGGCGGGATCGCCGAAGCGCAGCAGCAGCGACGCCTGCAGCGCAAGCGCCATCCGCTCGACGAGGCTCCGCGCGCGCGTCTCGAACTCGTCGACGTCAGCGAGATCCGAGCGCAGCCCGGCGACATGTGAGTCGAGGGCGGGCTCGCCGGCGGCCTCTGAGATCTCGGCGAAGAAGGCGTCGACCGCCGTCGGCTTGGTGACCATCGTGCGCAGGACGTCGAGGCACTGGACGTTGCCCGAGCCCTCCCAGATCGAGTTCAGCGGCGCCTGGCGGTAGAGGCGCGGCATGCCCGACTCCTCGACGAAGCCGTTGCCGCCCAGGCACTCGAGGGACTCCGCGGTGTGCGGGCCCTCGCGCTTGCAGATCCAGTACTTGAGGACTGGGTTGGCGATTCGTTTGAACGCCTCGGCCTGCTCGTCGCCGGCGAGCGAATCGTCGTAGGAGCGGGCCAGCCGCAGCGCCGCGATCGTCGCCGCCTCCGATTCGACGCACAGGTCGGCGAGCACGTTCTGCATCAGCGGCTGGTCGATCAGCGTCCGGCCGAACGCCGCGCGGTGCGACGCGTGGTGGATCGCCTCGACAAGCGCGGCCCGCATTCCTGCGGCGCTGCCGAGGGCGCAGTCGAGGCGCGTGTGATTGACCATCTCGATGATCGTCCGCACGCCGGCGCCCTCCTCGCCGACGAGCTGCGCCCAGGCGCCGTCGAATTCGACCTCGCTCGACGCGTTGGCGCGGTTGCCGAGCTTGTCCTTGAGGCGCTGGATGCGGAAGCTGTTGCGTTCGCCGTCGGGTGTCCAGCGGGGGAAGAGAAGGCACGAGATCCCGCGCTCTGCCTGGGCGAGGACCAGGAAGACGTCGCACATCGGGATCGAGAAGAACCACTTGTGTCCGGTGAGCAGGTACTCGCCGCCGGGGCCGCCGCCGTTGACCGGCACCGCGACCGTCGTGTTGGCGCGGACGTCCGAGCCACCCTGCTTCTCGGTCATCCCCATTCCGGAGAGCGCGCCGGGCTTCTCCGTCGCCGGCACGTCGCGCGGGTCGTAGGCGCTCGAGAGGATGCGCGGCTCCCATTCCGCTGCGAGCTCGGGCTGCTTTCGCAGCGCCGGGACCACTGAGTAGGTGGCCGAGATCGGGCAGCCGATGCCGGCCTCCGCCTCGGTCATGCAGAGGAAGGCGGCCCCGCGCGCCACGTGGGCGCCGGGCCCCGGCTCGCGCCACGGCAGGGAGTGGATCTCGTGCTGCACCGCCAGGCCGAGCAGCCGGTGCCACGCGGGGTGGTAGACGACCTCGTTGACGCGATGGCCGAACCGGTCGTGCGTCTTCAGCTGCGGGACGTTCTCGTTCGCGGCGACGGCGTCATGTCGAACGGAGGCGCTGCCGGCGAGCGCGCCGAACTCGCTCAGACGCTCGGAGGCCCAGTCCGCGCCTTCGCGCCTGACGGCCTCGACCAGCACGCGATCGGTCTCATAGACGTTGAAGTCGACCAGCGGCGGCGGCTGGTTGGTGACCTCATGCGTTGGCGCGTTGCGGCGCTCGAGCACCGACATCTGCCGCGACTGTAGCCGAGGGTGCGCTAGGCAGAGGCCGACTCGGCCGGGACTCGGCGCGGGGTGACTCGGCGGTGCCTGGCCTGCGGCGCCGCTGCGAAGCGGCGCGGGCTCGTGCGCGAGCGGGGCGGTGCTGCGGCCATCTGCGCCCAGCCCGCGTCGCGGCGCAGTTCCGCCACGTAGGCATCGACCACGAGCAGGTCGCGGGTTGCTGTGCCGGCCATCAGGCCGCCACCCGCTCGAGCTCGGCGGACTGGGGCCGCGACACGAGCGTGGACGGCGCGGGCTCGACGGCGCGGCGGCGACGCGGGACCGTGAGCGCGAAGCCGAGGGCGCCGGCGACCGCGATCAGGCACATGCCGAACGCGAGCGAGAAGCCGTGATCGGTGGGCAGGCCGCTGGCGGCGAGGCTGCCGGCGAGCAGCGTGGCCGCGACCTGTCCGCCGAAGGCGCCGCCGAGGGTGCGGGTGACCGCGTTCATCCCGGTTGCGACGCCGGTCTGCTCCTGGCGGACGTTCTCGACGATCAGGTTCGCCATCGCCGAGAACGAGAGGCCGATGCCGATGCCGAGCAGGCCTGCGGCGACGTAGATGTCGGCCTCGCTGCTGCGGTCGATCACGAGCAACGCGTACGCCGCGAGCGCGAACGCCGCGCCGCCGATGAGGGCGCCGCGCGAGCCGATCAGCCGCTCGAGCCGGCCGGCCATCTGGCCGACGACCGTGATCGCGATCGTCGCCGGGAGGAGGAACAGCCCGGCAACGGTCGGGGAGGCGTCGAAGCCGTAGCCGCTGCCAGCGGGCGCCTGAACGAACGCGGGGATGAGCACGAACGAGGAGTACATGCCGACGCCGATGAGGAAGGCGACCGTGTTGGTGGTCCAGACGCCGCGGATGGCCATCATCCGCATGTCGACCAGGGGCTCGCGCGAGTGCAGCTCCTCGCGGATCCAGGCGCCGACCACGAGCAGGCCGACGGCCAGCAGGCCCAGGGTCTTGGGCGAGCCCCAGCCCCAGGTGCTCGTCTCGGTGATGGCGAGCAGTGTCGCGGAGATGCCGACCGTCATCAGCCCGGCGGCGCGGTAGTTGACATGGGCGGGCGTCTTGACCGGCGACTCGGGGATGTAGCGCCGGGTCATCGCGGCGGTCACCGCGATCATCGCCAGCGGGAACCAGAAGAGCCAGTGGTAGGAGAGATGCTCGGTGATGATGCCCGCGAAGACGACGCCGGCGCCGCCGCCGATGCCCAACAGCGACGAGACGAGCCCGATGCCGCCGGCGACGCGCTCGCGCGGGAGCTCATCGCGGATGATCGAGAACGCGAGCGGGAAGATGCCGCCACCGACGCCCTGGATGACGCGGCCGACGAGCATGAGGGCGAGGGAGGAGGCGACCGCGGAGATGAGCGTGCCGACGGCGAGCAGCACCAGGACGATCATCAGCAGCCGTTCCTTGCCGTACATGTCGCCGAGGCGGCCGACGATCGGCGTCGACACCGAGGCGCTGAGCAGGAACGCGGTCAGGATCCACCCGACCGAGCTCTCGCTGGTGTGCAGAGACTCCTGAATCTGCGGCAGCGCCGGGACGACCAGAGACTGGAGTAGGGAGTAGGCGATCCCGCCGAGGGAGAGGACGGCGAGGATCACGCGGGCACTTGAGGAGGAGCGGTGACTGGCAAGCACGATTCGCTGACTCTAGCAGATAGTTGGTTGACGCAAAGTATTTCTGTCTGGTAACTTTTGACGCATGGCAACCAAGGCCGCAACAGCCGAGACACCCGCGGGGATCACCCAGCGCTGGCCGACTTTGCTGATGATCAAGCTGGGCCGGATCACCATGCACCGGTTCACCGAGGCGCTCGCCCCTCACGGGCTGCGCCCGCGCCATCTGGCCGCGCTGATCGAACTGCGCGATCACGGCGAGCTGAGCCAGCAGTCGCTCTGCGGGCGCCTGCATGTTGATCCCACGAACCTCGTCGAGATCCTCAACGAGCTCGAGGAGCAGGGCTACGCCACACGTCGGCGTGACCCGGAGGACCGCCGGCGCCACCGCGTCGAGGTCTCCAAGAAGGGCCTGGCGGTAATCGACAAGGTCAGCGCGACGATGGACGGCGTCGAGGACGAGCTCCTCGCCGATTTCGACGCCGACGACCGCGCCGACCTCGAGCGTCTGCTGCTCGGCATCTTCGACCGCGCCGGTGGCTATGACGCCTACGCCGCGGTTCCCCCGGACGCCGACGAGAAGTCCGCTTAGTTCCCGTGGCGGTCCGGCGGGCGACCGCCGAGCGCAGGCCGTCGACCGAAGCTCTGAGCTCGCGACCGCGGCGCCCAGTCCCTGGGGCGGCGCAGCCGGGGTTGCGCCGGGCTCGGGTTCCGGCTGTGGATCCGACTCGATGGGCGCTTCCTCGGAGACCGCTCGGGCCCTCGCCATCATCGTCTCGAGCTGATCGCGCGGGAGACCGTAGGTGCCGCTTCCGTACCACTCGGCGTGGCCGGTGCCCAGGGTCCGTTCGAGGGCGTCGCGGAACTCCGCCGAGCGCGGGTCGACCTCGAGCTCGCGCGCCAGTTCCTTCCTGGTTGCCACCCCAACCTCGGTGAGCCGCTTGGCGATCCGTTCGGACAGGACGAGCGAGGGGTCGCGCTCAGCGCCAACCGAGGCGGCCGCGCCGGCGACCGCGCCAAGCGCCTGCGAGCCCTGACCGGCGAAGAAACTGACCAGGCCGCCGAGCGCGCGGAACTCCGAGCGGCTCGCGAGCGAGTGGCCGGCGCTCGCGAGCGATTGCGCCCCGGGCACCGTGGCCGTGAGCAAGGACGCCACCTCCCCGGCGCTTCGCCGCACCGCCTCGATCTGCTCGGCGACCGCGACGCGGTCCTCGGTCGGCAGGCGCAGCGCTGCGTCGACCGCACGCTGCGCGTTGCGGATCAGGGCGAGCGCGTTGATCGCGTAGTCGAGGCTCGATGAGGGCGCCATCCGCCCACCAGGGTAGTTCTACTTCGAGACCTTCAGATCGCCGACCACGCCGACCCGGAAGCCGAGCCACGGGTAGGTGAGCATGAACGCCTTGTTGTTCTCGGGGTTGAGGCCAACCGCGGAGAGCCACAGCTGGTAGACGGGGGCGTTTGCGATGCCGCCGTGCAGTCGGCGCCAAACGCGTCCACCACCGTTACCCGCGGGAGGCGGGGTGATGGTGTCGGTCCACTCGACGACGTTGCCGCCCTGATCGAGGGTGCCCCACGGCGAGCGGGTCTGAGCCTGGCCAACCGTGCCGAGGCTGCCCTGGTAGATGTCCCCGTAGGTCGACGCATCGATGCCGAACGGGTTGACGGTCGAGCAGTCACTGGCGGGCTGGACTTCCGGCGGGCACCAGGCCGGGGCCGCCGTGTTCGAGGCGTGGAACGTCGCCACCGGTTGCGTTGCGGCATTGGTGACATCGCCGGTCGCCGGATCCAGCGTCGTCTGGGCCGGAGCGGTCGCGGTGCCATCGCCGAAGACGCCGGCATTGGTCGGGTACTTCCAATAGGAGTTGGTCCCGCCGCCCGAGGGGTCGTAGTAGGCCGCCTTGATCCATTCGTCCTGGCTGGGGACGACGAAGCCGGTGTCGTCGGCGCGAGTTGCGCCGGTGGCGCGGCTGCCGGGCAGGTCGTACATGCCGCGGTTGGTCTTGGTCGAGAGCTGGACCTTGTAATGGGTGATCTCAAAGCCCGCCGAGGTGCTCTTACTCTTCGAGATCAGCTTGCCGTTCTGCAGCGAGTTGACGAAGCGCGCCGCCCGCAGGAAGTTCGAGAAGCCGTACGGCTTGTCGCTCCACTCGGGGAAGGCGACCGAGTAGTGGCTTCCGTCCTTGGCCTTCGCGGAGTAGTTGATCTGGCCGAACCTCGGCCACGCCGAGGAGCTCTCGGACGGGTTGTAGAGATCGTGGGGATCGGTGCCGTCCGCGTCGACGGTGTTAAGGAACGCGACCCATTGATCGACCGTGATCTCAAGCTCGCCGATCCCGTAGGGGTGATTGACCGCGCCGACCGAGAGGCAGCCCTTCGACCCGGCGGGCGCGTCGGCACAGGACTGGTAGATGGCGTCGGTGAACGGGACCACAGACGCGGAGGGATTGCCCGGGAGCGTCGACCTCGACCGTCTTTACGGTGACGGTCGCGGGCTCCGCCGATGCGCTGGCAATCGACGGTACGGCCAGAGCCAATGAAGCGCGGCCGATAGCGCGAGGAGAGTCTTGGAGATTCGAAATCACCCGATCAACTGGTAGATGCGTGGACGCCCTTCCATCGGCCGATCTCGGCAATCACGCGACCCGGTTGTCAAGGGAACTCCCCCCGAAGGTGACCGATGGCGACACACCGTGCAAGAGACCGCGGTTCCAGTTGTGTAGGGGGTCCTGGGTCCTCCTATTTGCGGTGACCGCCCTCGCGGCACTCGGATCGGCCCAGCAGCGTCCGCGACCGGTAATTCGGCCGGCACGATGCCCCAGCCCCATGGTCCCGCAGGCGTGCGTGCCCGCCCGACGTGTCTTCGACCGCCCGCCGCGGATGTCGCCGCGGTGCGTGCGCTCAAGGGCCCGGGTCCGTTTCTCGGCTCGAACGCTGTCGCGATCAGCCCAGACGGCAAGTACGTCTATGTCGCTTCCGCCAAGAGCGACGCGATCGCAATCTTCAAGCGCTCCGCGAAGAGCGGCACGCTCTCCCAGCGCTCCGGCGCGGCCGGCTGTATCGCCGCCAAGGGTGCGGGCGGCTGTGCCCCGGCCGTCGGGCTGATCCATCCGAACTCCGTCGCCGTCAGTCGCTGACGGTGCCAACGTCTACGCGACCGCGCTCGGCAGCAACGCCGTCACGACCTTCTCCCGCAACGCCTCGACCGGCGCCCTGAGCCAGGCGACCGACGGCAGCGGCTGTGTCGCCAACGCCGCGACGGACGGCTGCACCACCGGGCGCGCCCTGGACGGGCCGGATGTGGTCGTCGTCAGCCCCGACGGCGCCAACGTCTACGTCGGCGCCTTCGTCGGCAACACGGTGGCCATCTTCACCCGCGACGCGTCGACCGGCGCGCTCTCGCAGCCCGCCGACGACGGCGGCTGCATCGCCGCGCAGCGACCGCGACTGCGACCAACTGCTGGCCGGCGCTTGCCCTGGCCGCGCCCGAGGGAATGGCCATCAGTGCCGACGGCAACGACGTCTACGTCGCCGGGGCCGTCAGCAACGCCCTGCTCACCTTCAGCCGCAACCCGTCGACCGGTGCCCTCATGCAGGCCACCGATGGCACCGGCTGCATGGTCGACGCAGCTCTCAGCGGCTGCACGACCGCGACCCAGCTCGCCGGCGCGAACGCTGTCGCCGTCAGCCCCGACGACGACGACGTCTACGTGACGTCGCTGATCAGCAACAGCCTCACCTCCTTCACCCGCGCCGCCGACACCGGAGCGCTCACCCAGCAGAGCGGTACCTCGGCCTGCGTGATCTACGTCTACGCCGTCGGCTGCTCACTCGGTCGCGCGTTCAGCGCCCCCGAGGGCCTCGCGGTCGCACCCGACGGCACCAGCGTCTACGCGACAGCTTTCAAGTCAAACGCGGTCGACGTCTTCGATCGCAACACGAGCTCCGGCGCCCTGATCCAGAAATCGGGTCGACGCCGGCTGTCTGACCTCGAGCGATGCGCCCGACTGCCGCGCATGCTCGCGCGGTGAGCGAGGTCGCTCGGCGGTCGTCAGCCCCGACGGGCGCTACGTCTATACGACCGCGTTTCAGAGCAATGCGGTGGCGATCTTCAAGCGAGTGAAGGGCGGAGCATGACCGAAGAAGAACGCGGCCGGATGACCCGCGGCGAGCTGCTGAAGTCGGCGCGCCGTTGCGACGCCGGGACTCTGGCTCGCGAGCACCACCGGTGCCTCGGCGCGCCCGGCGGCGGCCGCACCGGTCCAGACCGGCAGGTCGCGGGGATGAACGTGCTCGTCTTCATGACCGATCAGCAGCGCGCGATCCAGCACTTCCCGCCGGGGTGGGCCAAGCGCAACATGCCCGGCTTCACCCGCCTGCAGAAGCACGGGATGACCTTCGAGAACGCGTTCACGAACGCGTGCATGTGCTCACCGGCGCGCTCGACCTTCATGTCCGGCTACTTCCCGGCCCAGCACGGCGTCAAGTACACGCTCGAGACCGACATGAACGGCGCGGCCTACCCGGATCAGGTCCCGCTCGACACCGCCTTCAAGAACCCGGCGAGCGTGGTCGCCGCCGCCGGCTACACGCCCGTCTACAAGGGCAAGTTTCACTGCGTCAAGCCGGCCAACGGCAGCACCTACGTCACCGAGGACGTCAACCAATACGGCTTCACCCGCTGGAACCCGCAGGACGCGGGCGCCAACCAGGACGTCTCGGAGGAGGGCGGCGGAACCGTCAACAACGACGGCCGCTTCATGAACTCGCAGGGCACCGGCGACGCGGGCGACGAGGGCATCATCCAGTACCTGAGTTCGGTCGCCGCCCAGCAGCAGCCGTTCTTCATGGTCGCCTCGCTGGTCAACCCCCACGACGTCCTCTTCTACCCGAAGACCTACCAGTCGGCGGGCTATGACGATTCCTGGCTGCAGCGGCGAGATTGAGCCGCCGGCGACGGTCGACGAGGACCTCTCGACGAAGCCGACCGTCCAGGCGCAGTTCCGCAAGATCTTCAACCTGCTCCGGGCCGCTTCCGACGCGCAAGATGAAGCGCAACTACCTCAACTTCTACGGCAACCTGATGAAGGCTTCGGATGCCTATCTCGTCAACATCCTCGACACGCTCGAGACGTCACGGCCTGCTCGAGAACACGCTGGTGATCGCCACCGCCGACCACGGTGAGATGGGGATGGCGCACGGCGGGATGCGCCAGAAGAACTTCAACGTCTACGAGGAGGCGACCCGGGTCCCGCTCGTGTACTCGAACCCGAAGCTGTTCAAGAAGGCGGAGACGAACTCCTCGCTGGTTTCCCACGTGGACTTCCTCCCGACCCTCGCCAGCCTCGTCGACGCGCCCGCCGCGGCCAGAGACTCCTGGGAGGGCGTCGATTACTCCGACCAGATTCTGAGCCGAAAGCCCGGCAAGCCGCCGCAGGACTACACCGTGTTCACCTACGACGACTACCAATCGGGTCAGGCGAAGGGTCCGTACCCCAAGCCGCCGAACCACATCGCCAGCATCCGCGAGAAGCGCTACAAGCTCGCCCGCTACTACGACATCAACGGCAAGGTGCCCGACCAGTGGGAGATGTACGACCTCAAGCTCGATCCGCTCGAGCGCACGAACCTCGCCTATAAGGACTACGACCGAAGTCCTCAGCAGGAGCGCGAGTACCAGCGCCTACGCCGCAAGCTCGCGAAGGTCCAAAAGCAGCGCCTGCAGCCGCTGACCTGATCTGACCTAATCTGGCGCGCCATGAGTGGCGCGGAGCTTGGCCTGGTCGTCTCGGTTTTCGCCGCCTGCGCGGTGGAGGCCGTCGAGGCCGCGACGATCGTGGTGGCGATGGGCCTGACGCGAGGCTGGCGATCGGCGCTGGTCGGCCTTGCTGCGGGCCTGGCGCTGCTCGCCGTGATCGTTGCCGCTCTCGGCCCCGCGCTCCAGACCGTGCCGCTGGAGACCCTGCGAACGGTGGTCGGAACCCTGCTGCTGATCTTCGGCCTGCAGTGGCTGCGCAAGGCGATCCTGCGCGCGGCCGGGGTTCTCGCCATTCACGACGAGGAGGCGATCTTTGCCCGGGAGGAAGAGGAGGCGCGCGCCGTCGCTGCCGCGACCGGCTCGATCGATGCCTACGGCTTCACGATCGCCTTCAAGGGCGTCGTCCTCGAGGGGCTCGAGGTCGCGTTCATCGCGCTCACGTTTGGGAGCAACGCCGGCAATGTCGCGCTTGCGGCGGCGGCCGCCGTGGCGGCGGTCATCGTGGTCGCGATCGCGGCGATGGCCGCGCACGGCCCGCTCAGCCGGGTCCCCGAGAACGCGCTGAAGTTCGGCGTGGGGGTGATGCTCACCTCGTTCGGCGTCTTCTGGGGAGCCGAGGGCGCCGGCGCCGAGTGGCCCGGCGACGACCTGGCGCTCGCCGCGCTCGTGCCGACCGTGCTCGCGATCGCGTTGGCGCTCGTCGCCGTGCTCAAGCCTCGCGACACGAAGGAGGTGGCGCCATCAGCTGGCTGAGGCGACTCGGCGCCTTCATCTACGACTTCCTCGTCGGCGACGACTGGCGCCTGGCGCTTGGCGCGGTGGCCGCGATCGCGGCGGTCGCTTTGCTCGACGCCGTGGGCGTCAACGCGTGGTGGCTCGCGGTTGCGGCGGTGCCGGCGACGCTGTGGTGGTCGCTGCGGGCGAGCCGGGGGCGCGCTCAGGCGCGCTAGCCCTGCAGCGGCAGGCGGATCTCGATCCGCGCGCCGCGCGTCGACGCGACGCTCGTGACGTCGCCGCCCAGGGCCTGAGCGAGCCGGCGCGCGAGCGAGAGCCCCAGGCCGGTCCCGTCGGGAGCGGACTCATTGCGGCTCGCATCGCCCCGCGTCCCCGGCTCGAAGATCGCCTCGGCCTCCTCCGCGGCGATCCCCTGGCCGTCGTCGGTTACGGTGACGACGGCCTCGGAGCCCTGCTGTTTGAGTCCGACGGTCACCACCTTCGCCGCGTAGGCGCATGCGTTCTCGAGGACCGGGCCGAGCAGCCGCCGCACGGTCGGCGCCTCAACCGCCGAGACGACCGGGCTCTCGGGAGGGTCGAGCCGGACGCTCACGTCGCAGCGCTCGGCGAGCTCGGAGACCGAGGCGACGGCGGCCTCGATCGGCTCGCGCAGGTCCGTGCGCGCGTCCTGTTGCGATGCGTCCTCGCGCGCGGTCAGCAGGAGGGTCTCGAGGATGTCGGTCAGCTCGCGGGCCTTGCGCGAGATCTGGGTGAGCGCGTCGCGGTACTCCGACCCGCTGCGCTCGCGCCGCAGCGCGAGCTCGGCCTCGGCGGCCAATGCGGCGAGCGGCGTGCGCAGCTCGTGGGAGATCTCGGCCGAGAAGCGCTTCTCGTGGCGCAGGACGGCCGCGACCCGGTCGAGCAGGTCGTCGAACGTCGAGGCGAGCTGGGTCAGCTCATCGACAGGCTCGCCGACGCGAAAGCGCCGGTCGAGATCATGGGCGCTCCAGTTCGCGACGTCGGTCGTCATCTGCGCCACCGGTCGCAGCGCCCGGCCGACGACGATCCAGGTCGCAGCGCTCATCGCCGTGACGACCAAGACGGCGAAGAGGATCGTGATCAACAACGCCCGCTGCTCGGTGCGCTCATACGGCTCGAGGGAAATCGAGGTGACCAGGGTCCCGATCTGTGTGCCGTTCCGGGCGTGGATCGGCACCGCGCCCGAGGCGCAGGTCGCTGGCGTCGTCGTCGAGTCTCGCCCGTGCCGCTTCGGACGAGCCGGCCCGCCAGAGCGGTCTGCTCGTCGGTCGCGGTCACCGGCCGCTCGAGCATCTGCCCGCGAGCGAAGACCCACACCTGCGCGTCGGCTCGCCGGCTCGGTCGAAGTGGTGTCGAGCCGTACCCGGCCGCCCGTCGACGTCGACGGTCTCGCCGGCCGCCTCGGCGCGGGCCCGCAGCAGCTGCGACGCATCGCCATCCAGGCTCGAGCGCAGCGCCAGGTTCACCCCGGCTGTGAGCGCGGCGACGGTGACGAGCGAGACAACCGTGACCAGCAGCGTCAGGCGCCGCCGGAGGCCGGGTTTCACTCGAGCCTGTAGCCGACGCCGTGCGCCGTGCGGATCTCGGTCTCGCTCGCGAGCTCTGCGAGCTTGCGCCGCAGGCGGCCGATGTAGACGTCGAGCGTGTTGTCGTGCACGATCGCGCCCGGCGGCCAGGCGACCGCGACCAGCTCGCGCCGCCCAAGGGTCTCGCCGGGCCCGCGGCCGCGAGCGCCCCGAGCAACCGGAACTCGGTCGGGGTGAGCGCCACGAACTGCCCGCCGCGCCTCGGCGCCGTGCTTGACGGGGTCGAGGCTGCAGGTCCCCGGTACTGACCGCGGTGTCGACCCGCGCGCGCCGCGCGAGGGCCCCGCAGCCTGGCCGACCAGCTCGGCGAACTCGAACGGCTTGGTCAGGTAGTCGTCGCCGCCGACCCCGAAGCCCGAGACGCGGTCGGGGACGCTGTCGCGGGCCGTGAGGAAGAGGACGGGCGCCATCACGCCGCGCGATCGCAGCGCCTGGCAGAGGTCGCGGCCGTCGGTGTCCGGAAGCCCGATGTCGAGCACGATCAGCGCCGGCGGTCGGGCGTCGGCGGCGGCAAGTGCCTCGTGACCGTTGCGCGCCATCTCGAGCTACGTAACCCTCCTCGCCGAGGCCGCGCTCGAGCAGGCGGCGCAGATCGCTGTCGTCTTCGACCACCAGGACGCGCATCGAGATCAGCCGATCGTCGCACCTCCGTCTGAACGAGCTCCTGAACGGCCACGCTCAGGAGAGATTCAGGACGCCGCGTGGCAGCTTCGCCCGCATGACTCACCCGAAGCCAGTCCCGCCATGCCCGCGAACCAGTCGACGACCTGGAGCGGACGCGAGCTCCTCAACAAGGTCCCGCAGGTCACGCTCTACTTCTGGATCATCAAGGTCCTCTGCACGACGGTCGGCGAGACCGCGGCGGACTACCTGAACATCAATCTCGGCTTCGGTCTCAACGGGACGACGTACGTGACCGGAGCGCCTGCTCGCGATCGATCCTGATCTTCCAATTTCGCCTGCCGAAGTACGTCCCGTCCGGTCTATTGGCTGGCGGTCGTCGTGATCAGCGTCTTCGGCACGCTGATCACCGACAACCTCAGCGACAACCTCAACGTGCCGCTGCTGACGAGCACGATCGTCTTCTCGATCGTCCTGGCCATCACGTTCGCCGTCTGGTACGCGTCGGAGCGCACTCTCTCGATCCACACGATCATCACGCGCCGCCGCGAGGCCTTCTACTGGCTAGCCGTCCTCTTCACCTTCGCGCTCGGCACGGCCGCCGGCGACCTGATCTCCGAGCAGGCGGGGCTCGGCTATGGCGTCTCAGTCCTGCTCTTCGCGGCCGCGATCGGCGCGGTCGTCATCGCGCGCGTCGGCTTCGGGATCAACTCGGTGCTGGCCTTCTGGCTCGCATACATCCTCACGCGCCCGCTCGGGGCCTCGATCGGCGACCTGATGTCGCAGCCAAAGGCCGAAGGCGGCCTCGGCCTGGGCACCACCGTGACCAGCTACATCTTCCTCGCGCTGATCCTCGGGCTCGTCATCTACCTGACGCGATCGAAGGTCGACCTCGAAGAGGTCGATGAGGCGGAGGCGGCAGAGGCCGAAGCGCGGCACCCTCATCATCACCACCACCCGCCCCTGACCGACGGCCAGTCGGTCACCGAGACCACCTAGGCGTAGCGGTCAGTCGAAATTCAGGAGTCGTTCAGGGACTCACTGCAACCGTGCGCCGTCGTGCTCAGCTACCTCCAGGCGATCGTCATCGCCCTCGTCCAGGGCGTCACCGAGCTCTTCCCGGTCTCGAGCCTCGGCCACTCGGTGCTCGTGCCGGCATGGATCGGCGGCAACTGGCAGACGCTCGTCACGCAGTCGTCGCAGCCGCCGAGCGAGTCGTCGTTCTACCTCGCCTACATCGTCGCCCTGCATGTCGCCA
This sequence comes from uncultured Solirubrobacterales bacterium, assembly GCA_963796815.1. Taxonomy (GTDB): domain Bacteria; phylum Actinomycetota; class Thermoleophilia; order Solirubrobacterales; family 70-9; genus WHSW01. The sequence goes on along the minus strand of CAWCNF010000003.1, from coordinate 155,132 downwards.
CGGCGCTGGCTCTGCTCGTGGTTCTTCCGCCGGACTGGCTGCGGATCATCGCCGGCTTCTTCCGCAGCGCTCCCGCGCAGCATCCGCGAGCGGCGCCTCAGCGCGGAGGACTCCGACGAGCGCCTCGCGTGGCTGATCGTGATCGCGACGATCCCCGTCGGCCTCACCGGCCTCGCGTTCGAGCACGTCTTTCGCACGGCCTTCGCCAAGCCCGTTGCGGCGAGCGCGTTCCTCTTCATCAACGGCCTGATCCTCCTGGGCGGCGAGCGGCTGCGTTCGCGCAGCGCCGACGCGTCGGCGGCCGCGGCGTCCCGACCCGCGTCGCCTCCGACGACGCGCATCTCCGCAGCTGCCCGTCCATCGACGCGCTGAGGATCGGCTCGCTGCAGATCCTCGCGCTGTTCGCCGGCATCAGCCGCTCGGGCATCACGATGGTCGGCGGCCTCTGGCGCGGGCTTTCGCACGAGGACTCGGCCCGCTTTGCGTTCCTGTTGGCGACGCCGGTGATCCTCGCGGCCGGGGTGCTGAAGATGCCTACGCTGTTCGGCTCGGCCGGCGACGGCATCCGCGGCCAGGTCGCGGTCGGCTTCGTCGTCACCGGCGTCACGGCCTACATCGCCGTGCGCTGGCTGGTCCGCTACTTCGAGACGCGGACGCTGACGCCGTTCGCGATCTACAGCCTCGTGGTCGGCGCCGCGAGCCTGATCCGCTTCGCGGCCTTCTAACGCGCCTGGCCAGTGGGCGGGGCGTCGGCGGCCGGCGGCAGCCGCTCCGAGGCCAGCTGACTTCGCATCGCTGCGTCCGGCACCCGGATCAGTCCACGGGTCGGCCGATCGAGATCGGCGATCACAAACAGCAGGAAGGCGACGAGAAACGACGCGAGGGCGACGACGATAACGCCGCGTCCGATGATCGCGAGTTCGTCTAGGACTTCTTGGTCGGCGACGACTGGCGCCTGGCCGCCGGCTCGGTGCCCGCGGTGCCGGCGACGCTGTGGTGGCCGCTCACTTGCAAGCAGCGAAATCCATGATGGAATGCGCTGCATGGGGTTGAGATGTCGCGCACTTGCGGGTGTGTCATCGGCGCTCGTGCTCGCGGCCACGATCCTCGCCTCGGACGGTGCCTCCGCCTCGGCCCCGACGTCGAAGTCGGGTTGCGACGGGGTTCACCTTGTCGGCGGCCCCACGATCGTGATCGGGATCGGCCCGCTCGTCCTCGACATCAGCAATCCCCTCGACGATTCGGTGCTCTGCCAGCTGGTCGACCTGCCGCGGCTCGACGCCCGGGGCAAAGCGGCGCACCACTGCGAGAACGCCGATGTCCCCGGACAGAAGCTGAGGCCGCGCGTCGCCGCCGAGGCGGTTCGCTGCCTGATCGACAAGGAGCGCGTCACGCACGGGCTCCATGCCCTGGGCCCGCAGAAGTCGCTGCTGCGGGCGGCGAAGCGACACACGGGCGCGATGCTCTCGAAGGGCTGCTTCGCACACACCTGCCCCGGCGAGCCCGACCTCGTAGGGAGGGTCACCGACACCGGCTACCTGCCGTGCAACTGCAACTGGAGCGTCGGCGAGAACATCGCATGGGCTTCCGGCAAGAACAGCAGCCCGGCGGGAATCGTCGCCGCGTGGATGGCCTCGCCTCCGCACCGAGAGATGATCCTGACCGGCAGCATGAATGACGTCGATGTCGGCGTTCGTCCCGGTAAGCCGGGCAAGCGCAAGGCCCACGCGGCCACCTACACCGCCGATTTCGGCTACCGGAACTGACGTCGGCGAGACGTAACGCTTCCGATCAGCGGGTGGGCGGGGCGTCGGCGGCCGGCGGCAGCCGCTCCGAGGCCAGCTGACTTCGCATCGCTGCGTCCGGCACCCGGATCAGTCCACGGGTCGGCCGATCGAGATCGGCGATCACAAACAGCAGGAAGGCGACGAGAAACGACGCGAGGGCGACGGCGATAACGCCGCGTCCGATGATCGCGAGGTACGCGCCGAGCAGGCCCAGCGCCAGGCTCGCCCCGAGCACCTCGAGGATCAGCACCGCGATCGGGACCTGGTTGTTGAGTGCCGCGGTGCGGACGGCCTGCGCGTCGATCATCTCGTTCAGCGTCTCGATGTAAAGGCGCGGGGCGCTCGCGGTTGGTGCCGCGCCGAGTGCCTGGCCGCCGAGTGCCCAGAGCTGGCGTTGGAGCCGATCCTCCTCGGCGCCTGCCGCGACCTCCTCGGCGCTGCCGGGGATGTGATCCGAGAGCTGAACCGCGGTCTCGGTATAGGTGGTCAGCAGCGCAAGGGAGCGGCCTCGGATCGGCTCGGGGAGAGTCTGAGCGCGAAGATACGTCGTGCCGATCGCGTTCGCCTCAGCGACGATCGCCGCACGACGGTCCTCATAGCGCGAAACCGCGAGCGAGAGACCAAAGGCGAGGATCAGCCCGACGACGCCCAGTAGCGCTCCCTGAAGCACCCCGAATGGCTCCTTCAGGGAGTCCGAGAGATGGTGCACGCGACGGCCCAGGATGACCCCGACCGCGGTCGCGCCGAGCACCACCCCGAAGAGGATGATCGCGAGTTCGAAGGTGGTGAGCCGGAAAAAGATGGCCTGGGACGCTACGACGTTCCGGTATTCAACGACCGGCGCCTGCTAGCTCTCCGCGAGCTTCGCGAGGATCGCCGCGGCGCGCGCGAGCTCTGCCTGCTCTGACTCCGGTAGCTGCTCGATCGCCGAGACGAGCCAGCCGACGCGCACCCGCCGGTCCTCCTCCAGCGTCTCGCGCGGTCGAGCCTGCCGAGCACGGCGCCCTGGTGGATGGGGAAGCGATGCTCGGCGCGCAGCCTGCGCATCAGCTGGCCGAGCGACACCCGTAGCTCGCTGGCGGTGGCGCACGCTCGCCGTCCTGCTGGCGACGCTCGACGCCTCGATCACCCTGATCGCGATGCCGGACATCTTTCGCGGCATCCACCTCGATCCGCTGATCCCATCGAACAGCTTCTACCTGTTGTGGATGGTGCTCGGCTACCTCGTCGTCACCAGCGTGCTGATCGTCAGCCTCGGGCGGCTGGGCGACATGTACGGGCGTGTGCGGATCTACAACCTCGGCTTCGTCATCTACACCGTCGCCTCGTTGCTCCTCGCGATCGACTGGCTGACCGGCGAGGGGGGTGCGCTCTACCTCGTGATCTTCCGGCTGGTCCAGGGCGTCGGTGGCGCCTGCCTGCTCGCCAACGCGGCGGCGATCATCACCGACACCTTCCCTTCGAACCAGCGCGGGATGGCCGCACCGCGCCTCCGTCGACTGGGCCGGCAACATCACCTTCGCCCTCGGCCTGATCCTCCTGATGGTGTCGGTGACGTACGGGATCCGGCCGTACGGCAACTCGCCGACGGGGTGGGGGAGCCCGCGCGTGCTGGTGCTAGTCGCCTGCTCGATCGCCTCGCTGATCGCCTTCTTCGGCGTCGAGAGCCGAGCCGCGGAGCCGATGTTCCGCCTTGCGCTCTTTCGCATCCGCGCCTTCAGCTTCGGAACGCTGTCGACCTTCCTCTCGGCCGTTGCCAGGGGAGGGCTGATGTTCATGCTGATCATCTGGCTGCAGGGGATCTGGCTGCCGCTTCACGGCTACGACTTCACCGAGACGCCGCTGTGGGCGGGCATCTACATGCTCCCCCTCACGATCGGGATGCTGATCGCCGGGCCGACGTCCGGCTATCTCTCGGACCGCTTCGGCGCGCGACCCTTCGCGACCGGAGGGATGCTCGTGCCGCCGAGCAGGACGAGGACGAAGTTCGCGTCGAAGGCAAGCGCGCTGACGGGGGAGGACGCGAAGGTCTTCTTCGACCCCTTCGGCGACATGTCGGCAATGGTCGAGCAGCGCGGCTGGAACTGGGACTACCCGCCGATCTCCGCCGAGGGAGTCGACCTGCTGCTGGTCACGCACGAGCACCGCGACCACAACGCCGTCGACGCGATCCCCGGCGACCCGGCGATCCTGCGCTCGACCGCGGGAACCCACGACTCACCGGTCGGCGAGGTCGTCGGCGTCGCCTCCGAGCACGACGCCGTCGCGGGTACGCAGCGGGGTCCGAACACGATCTTCGCCTTCGAGCTCGACGGCGTCCCTGTTGCGCACTTCGGCGACTTCGGCCAGAGCGGGCTGCGCCCGGAGCAGGCGGACGCCCTTCAGGGCATCGACCTGTTGTTCATCCCCGTCGGCGGCGGGCCGACGATCGGCGCCAGCGCGGCCGCGAGCATCGTCAGCGAGCTCGCGCCGCGCTGGGTCGTGCCGATGCATTACCGCACGCCGAAGATCGGCTTTCTCGAGACCGCCGACGAGTTCCTCGATCAGACCGAGCACGTCGAGCGGCTCGACGAGGCCGGTTTCGACACGGCGGCCATGCCGGTCGACGACAAACCGGTCGTGGTCGTTCCCGCGGCGCCCTAGACGACGGTCGCCTGCAGCAGCACGCCGATCAGCCCGCAGCCCAGCACGACGTAGACCACGGTCAGCTTGCCGTGCCAGCGCTGCAGGGCGGCGAACGCGCCGATCGCCAGCGCGGCGGTCCAGCCGTCGACGACGCTGGTGTCGACGATGTCGACGGTGACCGACGCGATCAGCCCGATCACTGCCGCGGCCACTCCCAGCAAGAAGGCGTGGATGCGATCGTTCGCCGCCACCGTGACGAAGCCGCGGTGAAAGAAGATTGGGATCACGAACGCCGGCAGGAAGATGCCAAGGGTCATCGCGAGCGCGCCGACCAGGCCCCCGGCGACGTAGCCGACGAACGTGCCGAAGATGATGAGCGGCGCTGGGAGGACGCCGCCGATGGCGAGCCCGTCGACGAACTGGCTGTCGGTGAGCCAGTGGTGGCCGTCGACCGCGTTGTCGTGAAGGAACGGGATCGCTGTGAAGGCGCCGCCGAAGGTCAGCAGGCCCGCCTTCAGGCCGACCCAGAAGATCGACGCGGTCAGTGAGACGGTGATTGCGCCGGCCAGCACATAGACGACTGCCGGCGCCAGCGCGACCGAGCTGACGCGCCCCACCCAGCGCTCCCAGTTGACCCACAGCTCATAGATCAACCCGCCGCCGAGCAGGACGAGCACGAAGTTCGCGTCGAACGCGAGCGTGAGCACGAACCCGATCACCGCGATCAGGGCCAGCGGGACGTCGCTGATGAAGGTGCCGCTCAGCCGCACCACAGCGCGCGCCACCACTCCGGCGACCGCGGCTGACAGCCCGTAGAAGAGCTCGTCGAGATGGCTGCCGAGGTCGGCCTCCACGTACAGCGCCGACAGCGCCAGCATCAGCAGAAAGCCGGGCAGCATGAACCCGAGGCCAGCGAGGAAGCCGCCCAGCTTGCCCCCGCGCATGCGGCCGAAGTAGACGCAGAGCTCGTGAGCCTCGGGCCCGGGGAGCACCTGATAGACGGCGAGCGTCTTGCGGAACGTCTCGTCGTCGATCCAGCCCTCCTCGTCGACGCACTCGTGCTTGATCATCGCGATCTGCGCGGCGGGGCCACCCCAGGCGAGCGCGCCGAACTTCAGGAAGCGGACGAAGATCGAGCCGGGAGTGTCGCTAGTGGTGGTGATGGTCGTGCCCGCGGATCGTTCGCCACGAGTCGCGCGTGATCCTGAGGATCACGAGGGTGATGCCGAGCCCGATCAGGGGATCGGCGAGCTCGAGGCCGATGGCGGTGAACGCCGCGGCCGCCACGACCGCGAGGCTCACGTACGCGTCGGCGCGGGCATGGGCGCCGTCGGCGATCAGCGCCGGGCTGTCGATGCGCCGGCCCGCGCTCGTGCGAACCACGGCCGCGAGGTGGTTGCCGAGAAAGCCGACGGCCCCGGCGAGGGCCAGGGCGGCCAGGTGGTCGGGCGCCTGCGGGTCGATCAGGCGCCGCACGGCCTCGAAGCCGGCGACGCACGCGGAGACGAAGATCGCGGCGACGACGAACATGCCGGCGGCCCGTTCCGCGCGCGCCGACCTGAGGACGAACGCGAACGCGAGCGGGATCGCGGTGGTCGCGTCGCCGAAGTTGTGGATGAGGTCGGCCAGCAGCGCGATGCTCCCGCTGAGGAGGTAGACGAGCAGCTGGGCCACGGCGGTCGCGGCGAGGATCGCGAGGCTCAGGCCGACGGCCCGCAGGCCCTCGCGCGACCGCTTGATGCTGTCGTCGACGAGGCCGTGCGAGTGACCGTGCCCGAGGGGGTGGCGTGCCGCCGCGTTCATCGCGGGCAAGCTACCGGTGCTTGGCTACGAGCCTGTGAAGCCCTCGATCAGCTCGACGGTCTCCAGCGGGACGTCGAGCTGCGGGCAGTGGCCGATGCCGTCGAGCTCGACCCAGTCCGCCTGCGGCACCCATTCCTCTCGGTAACGAACTGCGGCGGACGGCCACTCCAAGAGCTTGTCGGCGGTGCCCCAGACGACGCGCACGGGGCAGGTGATGCGCTCCGCGTCGAGGCTCCAGCCCTCGCGCTCGGCGTACTCGAGCAACGGAAAGACGGCCGGGCAGTTGGCCGCTCCGCGCATCTGGTGGGCGAGGAGCTCGGCCGGGATGTGCTCGAAGTTCGTGGTGCTGTAGAGCGTGGCCCGCCGCCGGCCCTCGAGCGTTGAGACGATCTCCTCGGCTTGCGGAGCCGCCTGCTTGAGGAGGTCCTGCATCATCCGGAAGTAGCCGACCGAGCTGCGGATCGCCGGGTCGTCGATGGCCCAGCCGCCGGCGGGCGCGAGCGCCACCACGCTCTTGGCGCGGCCGCGCGCGGCGAGCTGCAGGGCGATGTAGCCGCCGAGCGAGTTGCCGACGATGTGCGCGGTGTCGAAGCCGGCGTCGTCCATCGCCCGCTCGGCGGCGTCGGCGATGGCCGTGTCGGTCACCTCGCCCTCGATCGGCGGGCCGCCGGCGTGCCCGGCAAGGGTGGGGGCGAGGACGTCGTGTGAGCGCTCGAGGGCACCGAGCACGAGGTCCCAGGTGCGCCAGGTATCGGTGAAGCCGTGCAGCAGCACCATCGGCGAGCCGGAGCCGCCGTGGTGAAGCGGTGTGAACGCGGTGTCCATGCGGCGCAACCTACCGATGCGCGGTGAAGAGCATGCGTTGGCCGGCAGTGCGAGCGGAGGAGGCCTGGTCGCGCCTCCAGGCCCCTCCGCATTACGCCTCGCGCCGGCTCAGCCGGCGGCCATCGCGGCGTGAGCTTGGGCGAGCTTGCCGCGGATGATGTCGGTGCCTTCCATGAAGTCGAGGACCGGCTTGACCTCCCAGGTGACGAGCCCGAACAGCGGATAGTCCGCCATGAGCTCGAGCGCCTGGGCGTGCGAGTCGACGTTCGCGATGCTGAACCCACCGCCCTCGAGGTGTCCGTAGACACAATCGAAGGTGCCGTCCTTTAGGCGGTGACCGTGTCGCCGACTCGCTCGCGGCGGTGCTTTTCGTAGAGGCCGAGGGCGAAGGCGCCGGCCGGGTGCTCGCGCGCCCTGTTAACCACGGCCGCGATGTCGGGCGGCAGCACGTCGGGCTGGGGGAGGGGCACGCCGTAGATCGGCGGCACGATGATCGAGGCGCAGAGCGCGGCCCAGGTGAGGTCGGCGGCGCCGAACCTGTCGGTCACCAGATACGGCCGCCCGTCGGAGAGCAGGTCGGCCACGTAGTCGAACTCCTGCCAGACGATTGCCTCGTCGGCGACCTCGATCCCGGGCTCGATCCCGAGCGCGCCCTTCGCCCAGCGCGCCGTGAGCGGGAAGCTCGAGACGCAGGAACCGGTTCTCCCACGCGGGGACACCCTGGTTGTTGTAGTCGAGCATCAGCTGGCGCTCCTGGAGCATGTTCACGTACATCAGCCGGCGCCCATGAGGCCCGAGGACCTCGTCGAAGCGCCGTGTGAGCCGGGCCGTCTCCGCCCTGGCCGCGGGGTCGGTCGGCTGCAGGCGAAACTCGGGCGGCGTGCGGGCATCGACCCAGTCGAGGATCTCCTGCGACTCGCCGATCGACCCCTCCGGCGTCACCAGCACCGGCACGGTCGAGCCGCCCCCGGCGCGCTTGGCCGCGAAGCGGTGCACGCCCTGGACGTGGCGCTCCTCGCGGTAGGGGATGCCGGCGCGCTCGAGCGCCCAGCGCGCCTTCTCGCAGTAGTGGCTGATCGGGATCGTGACCAGCCGCAGCTCAGGCGAGGAAGTCAACGACCTCCTTCGCACAGCGCTCGGGCTCCTCGTCGAAGACGAAATGCCCCACGCCGTCGAGCGCAACCAGCTTCGCCCCGGGGATCTCACGCTCGAAGCGCTTCGCCCCGGCCACCGGCGCGAACGGATCGTCGGCGCCCCAGAGAATCAGCGTCGGTGCTCCCACCTGGGCGAGCTTGCCCTGCCAGGGCGCGAGCTTTTCGAAGTCCATCGAGCGATAGAAGTCGAGCGTCGATCGCTGGCCGTCGCCGCGCTCGAACGGCTCCCAGTAGGCGTCGATCTCCGCCTCACTGAAGATCGTCTTGCCGTCGGTGTTCAGCAGGCCCGCGAAGCCCTCGCGATCGAGCGCGCCGATCAGCGCCTCGCCCTGGTCGCTGCGAAGCGCCTTCGCGGCGCCGTGCCATTTGCCGTCGGCGAAAAAGCCGGTGTCGCTGATCACCAGCGCGGCGATCCTTTGCGGGTTGTCGCAGGCCCACGAGAGCCCGACAAACCCGCCCCAGTCGTGAACGACGAGGACGACGCGGTGGAGGTTCAGCGAGTCGATCCATGCGTCGAAGCGCTCGCGCGAATTCTCGAACGTGGCCGGCCCGAAATCGGCGGAGTCGCCGAAGCCGTAGAGGTCGGGCGCGTAGCAGCGCCGACCGGACCGCCCGAGCGCCGTCATCAGCGGCTCCCACATCAATGAGCTCTCGGGGAAGCCGTGGACACAGACGACCGGAGCCGTGCCGGACCTCATCCGCGGGATCGCCTCGCGATAGGCGACCGGGCCGTCCGTCCTCAGCTTGAGCGTCGCCACCGAGCCACCCTAACGCTAGCTCCGCCGCCGCCTACGACTGTTAGCTTCCCGACCGTGAGGAGAGGCGGGCTCGCGGCCCTCGTGGCCGTCGCGATCTTGGCGTGCAGCGCGGGCACGGCTTCCGCGCGCACGGGGACGATCACGTCCTTCGACGGGACGCAGATCAAGGTCAACTTCTTCCCGAAGGACGCCGCCGTCGACGGCAAGCGCGCGCCGACCGTGCGCGCGCCGACCGTGCTCTTCGGGCCGGGCTGGGGCCAACCGGGTGCCACCGACCCCGAGGCGGCGACCGACACCACGATCGGCGCGATCGGCATCGGCCCGCTGCGCGCCGCCGGCTACAACGTGCTCACCTGGGACCCGCGCGGCTTCGGCGATTCCGGCGGCACGGTCGAGGTCGACAGCCCCGACGCCGAGGCGCTCGACGTCAAGCAGCTCGTCAGCTACGTCGCGCGCCAGCCCGAGGCAGAGCTCGATCACAAGGGCGACCCGCGGGTCGGCATGACCGGCGCCTCCTACGGCGGCGGCATCCAGTTCGCGTCCGCCGCGCTCGACAGGCGCATCGACGCGATCGTGCCCGACATCGCCTGGCACTCGCTGACGACCAGTCTCTACAAGGACCAGACCTTCAAGGCCGGCTGGGGAACCCTGCTCTACGCGCTCGGCAAGGCGGTCGGCAACCTCGACCCGCATATCGACAGCGCCTTCGCGTCCGGCCAGGCCACCGGGCACATCTCCGACTCCGACGCGCAGTGGTTCGCAAGCCGCGGGCCCGGCGACCTCGTCAAGAAGGTCCACGTGCCGACCCTGCTGATCCAGGGCACCGTCGACACCCTCTTCACCCTCAACGAGGCGATCACCAACTACAAGATCCTTCACCACAAGGGCGTGCCGCTGAAGATGGTGTGGTTCTGCGGCGGACACGGCTCATGCCTTACCAACCCCGGCGATCCCACCCGCATCGATCGCGTGACGCTCGCGTGGCTTGACCGCTACCTCAAGCAGCGACCGGTCAGTCAAGACTGGACCGGGATTCGACTGGATCAACCAGGACGGCCAGGACTTCACCGCGAAGGCGTACCCGCCGGCGAAGCTGCCGGCGATCAGCGTCACCGGGAAGGGATCGCTGCCGATCACCCAGGCCGGTGGCTCCGGCCCGTCGGGCGCCGGCCCGGGCGCCGTCGGCGCGCTGGCAGGCCCGACCAACGGCACCCGCGCAACGAACGCCGTCAACGTCCCGATCAGCGGCGGGCACAAGACCCAGCAGCTCGTCGGCGCGCCGAAGCTCTCGCTCGCCTACTCCGGCACCGCATCCGACCCCGACGCCCGCGTCTTCGCCCAGCTCGTCGACGACAGCGCCGACGTCGTCCTCGGCAACCAGGTCACCCCGATCCCGCTGCAGCTCGACGGCAAGTCGCACACGCTCAAGCGCAAGCTCGAGGCGGTCGCGCACACGCTGCGCCCGGGCTCCAGCGTCACCCTGCAGATCACCTCGAGCGCCACGAACTACGGCACCCAGCGCGCCACCGGAACCGTCGACTTCTCGAAGATCGCCCTGAAGGTGCCGGTCGTCCGCGCGAAGTCGCCGAAGCGCTAGACGGCGGGCCGGGCACCATCGACACACCCTGACGCTCGGTACGCTTGCGCCCGCTCTGGCGCCTTGGCGGAGTGGTTACGCAGCGGCCTGCAAAGCCGTTTACGCCGGTTCGATTCCGGCAGGCGCCTTCGGCTCAAACAAGCGAAACGGGCTTGCTAGAGCCGTTTGTAGCGGTTTGTGTCGAACCGCTCAAAGCCGCTAAAAGGGGCAGTCAAGGGGGTGTCACTGGCGCACAGAGGAGCGCCTGCGCCTGCACCAGGCGAGGCACACCTACGCCTCGTTCATGATCGCGGCCGGCGTCAACGCGAAGGCGCTCGCGCAGTACATGGGCCACTCCTCGATCAAGCTGACCTTCGATCTCTACGGCCATCTGATGCCGGGATCGGAGCGCGAGGCGGCTCGATTGCTCGACGCGTACCTGGAACAGGCCGGCTCTCCGATCGATCTCCCGGGGTAGGCGTCTCTGATTCCCAGTGGGCGTCGGGACGGGCGTCAGGAATAGTGATAATGCCGCAATAATAGTGATAATCCATGGCGCGATTATCACTACTAGCTAGGCTGTTATCACCATGAAGAGCTTCGTTGACCTCAAGCGGACGTTCGACGGTCAGCCGGCGGACATCGGTGTTCTGCTGCAACGGATCGATGTCGGCCACGGTCGAGAGGAGCTATTCGCGGACCAGGCGCCGCAGTTGCTCAAGGCCCTGGCGGACCAAAGTCGTATCGAGTCGATTCGGGCTTCGAGTGCGATCGAAGGAGTCGACGTGCCCGACAATCGGGCGGAGAAACTGGCCAATGCGCCTGAGCTGCGCTTCCGGAATCGCAACGAGAAGGAGTTCGCCGGCTACCGCGACGCGGTCGACTACGTGGTCGGCTTAGACACGTGGGAGTACCCGACTGTCGGGCTGGCTCTTCATCTTCACCGCCTCCTCTATCGCCACACCGATGGCCGCGGCGGGTATCTCAAGGACGAAGACAACGAGATCTCCGACCGCGATGAGCACGGGCGGCGCTTCACGGTGTTCCATCCCGTTGAGTATCGAGAGACGCCGTTCTACATCGACGAGCTCATGGCCCGTTACCGCGAGGCCAGCGAGGACCAGGTCGCCCATCCACTCGTCCTCGTCGCGGCGTTCATCGTCGACTTCCTAGCCATCCACCCGGTCATCGATGGCAACGGGCGCGTGGCGAGGCTCCTGACTGCCCATGAGCTGCTCCGACTCGACTACGGAGTAATCCGCTACGTGAGCATCGAGCAGCGCATCTTTGAGACCAAGAACTCGTACTACACCGCGCTTGAGGCCTCGCAACGCGACTGGCACGACGGTCAGCATTCAATCTGGCCGTGGACCAGGTACTTGCTCGAGGTCCTGACCGAGGCATATGACGACTTCGAGGCGCGTGTCGCCGCGGCGGGCTCGGGGATGAGTAAGCGGGAGCGGGTCCGCCACCACGTTCTCCACGTAGGACCAGAGCGATTCACCTTCCGCGAGGCGACGGCGGCTCTGCCGGGTATCAGCGCGCCGACCATTCGCAATGCGTTGACCGCCTTGCGCAACGAGGGCCTTCTAAGAAGTGAAGGACGAGGCGCTGGCGCGATTTGGATCCGAACTGCCGTGCCGGACGCCTGAGTCTCCGGACGTTAGAGACCGATTAGGCCCGGCTCGATTGGTGTCACTGGCGCATCCACTGGCGCACAGTCCCCGCGACTGCTCCTCTTCGGGGCATGAAAATGCGCCCCGGAAGCTGACGTCCGATCTCCGACCTACGTTCGGCTGACCGGACAGGGGCTTCCGTGGAGAACGCAGGTTGGACAGGCCGTTTTATGCGCGATGGGCTTCGAGCCCGGCTTTTCATTGGCCGCCCCTGCGACCGGCCCGGTTGTGCTTCGAGCACGTATCCGTCGATGTCGTTCGTCCACCGGTTCTCCGTCCCATCCACGACGACGAGCAGGAGGACAGATGAGATCGATAGGTCTCGACATCCACCGCGACTTCGCCGAGGTCGCGATCGCCGAATCGGGTGAGGTCCGCTCACCCGGCCGCATCGAGATGACCCCCGAGGCACTGGAGCTCTTCGCCCAGAGCCTCGGGAGAACCGACCAGGTCGCACTCGAGGTCAGCGGCAACGCCTGGGAGGTGGCGAGGATCATCCGCCCCCACGTCGCCAAGCTGGTGGTCGTCTCACCCGCCGACACCGGCATCCGCTCCGCGAGGGCGAAGACCGACCGCCTCGATGCCAGGGCATTGGCGAAGCTGCTGGCAGCGGGTGAGCTGCAGTCGGTCTGGATCCCCGACGACCACACCAGGGCGATGCGCCGGCGCCTCTCCCGCCGACGCAAGCTGCTGGTCGTCCGCACCAAGGCCAAGAACGAGATCCACGCCGCGCTGATGCGAAGGCTGGTGACCAAGCCCGCGGTCTCAGATCTCTTTGGCGTCAAGGGCCGGCGCTGGCTCGAGTCAATCGAGCTGCCGCCAGAGGAGCAGGAGACCGTCGATGGCTGCCTGCGACAGCTCGACTTCTGCGAGCAAGAGATCGCAGCGATCGAGCAGCGTGATCGCTAAGGACGCGCTGAGCCTCACCGGAGATCCGCCGGCTGATGACGGTGCCGGGGGTCAACGTGATCTGCGCGGCCACCTTCATGGCGGCTGTCGGCGACATTCACCGCTTCGGCGATCGCCGCAAGCTGGTCGGCTACCTGGGCCTGGATCCGAAGGTGCGCCAGTCGGGGCTCAGCGCAACCACGCGGGGGCGGATCTCAAAGCAGGGCTCCTCCTCCGCTCGCCACGCCCTGGTCGAGGCCAGCTGGAGTGTCGTCAAGGCACCGGGCCCGATGCACTCCTACTACCAGCGCATCCGCGCTCGCCGCGGTGGCCAGGTCGCGATCGTCGCCACCTCGCGAAAGCTCGCATGCCTGTTTTGGTGCCTGCTGACCCGCGAAGAGGACTACGCCTATGCGCAGCCGTCGCTGACGGCGAAGAAGCTACGGCGCCTCGAGCTCGCAGCCGGTGCTCCGAAGGGAGGCGGCGGCGCCACTGTCTGGTCGACCAACAAGGCGATGCGCCAGGCAGAACAGGCGCTCGCGCGCCAAGCCGAGACCGCCTACGAGCGCACGGTCGCCGATTGGAACAGACAGCAGCGACAGAGAAAGGGCGCCGACGCGACAACGGGGCGCGCAATTTGAAGTCACCAATGAAGGGACAGGCAGCGCGGCGGGCCCATGCCCCGGGCCTCGCTCTTTAGCTCGTCGTCGCCGACGCCCACGGAAACCTTCCCAAATTAGAGGGACGAAATCCAGACAAAGACTTGACTTTCATCCGTCGCGCAATGGAGCAGCGCCGCTCGCCCCCGTATTCGCCACGCTTGGCCCATTCGCGTGGTTTGGGCTAGGCGATCTCGAACCGCTTCTTCGCCGGGCTCGCGTCGGTGCCGCCCGGGCCAATGGCGCGAACCGCAAACGTGTACTTGCCCGGCTTCAGGTGCTTGTAGGTCTTCGGCGAAACACAGTCCTTGAACTTCGCCTTCTTGTGCGCGTGCTTTCGCTTCAGCTCGCACTGAAAGCCGGTGGCTTGCCCGAGCGCCTCGAACGTCAAAGCTCGCCTTTGATTGCTTGGCCTTGACCTTCGCCTTGCTGATCGTCGTGTCCGGCGCGCTCGCCGCGGGCTCGGCGGGCCCGGCGGGGCCCGTGGACGCGATCGTCACCTGCCGGCTCGCCACGGCGCTCGCAGCGCCGTTGCAAGAGGCGGTCTGGCCGGTGAACACGCAGCGCGGTCGAGCAGCCCTCGGCGTCGGTGAGCGTCAGCGTCGCGGTGTAGGTGCCGGGCGCGGCGTAGGCGTGGGCGGTGTTGGTCGGCGAGCTCGCCGTCGTGCCGTCGCCGTCGCCGAAGTCCCAGGCGTAGGTTGCGATCTGGCCGTCGGGGTCGGACGAGCCCGAGGCGTCGAAGGCGGTCGGCGAGCCGGGCGGCGCCGCCGTCGCGTCGAAGGCGGCGACCGGCGCCTGGTCGGGGGTGATCGCGATCCCGCGCGGGGCGGTGCCGACCGCGATCGTCGTCCCCGCGGTGTTGGTGGCGGTGTCGATCCGGGTGACGTTGTTGGAGCCGGCGTTGGCGACGTAGGCGATGCTGCCGTCCGGGATGATCGCGATCGCGACGGGGACGCTGCCGACCGCGATCGGCGTCCCCGCGGTGTTGGTGGCGATGGCGATCGGGCTGACGTTGTTGGAGCCTGTGTTGGCGACGTAGGCGGTGGTGCCGTCGGGGGTGATCGCGATCGCGCGCGGGTTGGTGCCGACCGCGATCGGCGTCCCCGCCGTGTTGGTCGCGGTGGCGATCGGGGTGACGTTGTTGGAGCCGGCGTTGGCGACGTAGGCGGTCTTGCCGTCAGGGGTGATCGCGATCGCGCGCGGGCTGGTGCCGACCGCGATCGGCGTCCCCGCGGTGTTGGTGGCGGTGGCGATCGGGGTGACGTTGTTGGAGCCGAAGTTGGCGACGTAGGCGGTGCTGCCGTCCGGGGTGATCGCGATCGCCTCGGGGTTGGTGCCGACCGCGATCGTCGTCCCCGCCGTGTTGGTGGCGGTGGCGATCGGGGTGACGTTGTTGGAGGCGTTGTTGGCGACGTAGGCGGTGGTGCCGTCCGGGGTGATCGCGATCGCGCTGGGGGTCGCTGCCGACCGCGATCGCCGTCCCCGCGATGTTGGTGGCGGTGGCGATCGGGGTGACGTTGTTGGAGTTTGCGTTGGCGACGTAGGCGGTGGTGCCGTCCGGGGTGATCGCGATCCCCTGGGGGTCGCTGCCGACCGCGATCGCCGTCCCCGCGGTGTTGGTGGCGGTGGCGATCGGGGTGACGGTGTTGGAGGCTGCGTTGGCGACGTAGGCGGTCCGCGCCGGCGCCGGCGCCGGCGCGCCGAGGGCCGTGAGGGCGACCGCGCTCACGGCGACGGCGATCGCCTGCGGCCGCCGAGCGCGTCTCCGAGCCGCCGCGGATCCTCGCGCGACGCCGCCCGTGCCTCGGTCAGTCGTTCCCACCGGGCTCCTCACGCTCACGCTCGCAACCTACCACCAGATGCCCCGCGGTCCGCGGAGGCCCGGCATCGCCGCTGGCGCAATCGCGTCGGAGGAGAAGCTGGCTCTCATGTCAGCGGCGTCGGGATGCGACACCGTCCGCGTCTGGGTTGCCCGACGGGGGCCGCTGGGGCGGCCGCAAATCGCTCGCTCGACTGGCGTCACTGGCGCATCTACTACAGCGGTTGTGTCGAACCGCTCAAAAGCCGCTTCCCCAGGACGTTGATGCCGTCGGCGCCGCGAATGCTGGCGCTCGGCCCGGTGACGGTGAGGAAGTTGAAGTCGTTGGTGGGGCCGACGGCGCTGATGTTGCCGGTGCCGTTGGCGTGGAGTCCCAACGTGTCGATGGTGATCGGAGCGGTCGCGTTGAGTCCCCACCGGACGTGATGTTCAGCGCTCCCGGGCCGATAACAGCCGCACCGATGGTGACCGAGTCGACGACTGAGGTGGACCGGTATTGCCTACGGATGCCGCCGCCTCGCGGCCGCTCTACGGTCGAGCGGATGTTGGCCTTCAGTCTGCCCATCGCCGCGCTGGTTGATCTCAACGACCCCGCGCACTACGTGCACTGGCACTGGTTTCAGATGTCGGTCGCCAACGTCGTCGTGATCCTGCTCATGATCGTCGTCTTTGTCGCGGCGATCCTGTTGCCGTTCCCGAAAGGTCGCCGCGAGCAGTCATGAGCGGCCCCCCCGAAGGCCCCAAGGAAAAGCGGATGTGGACCACGCGGGTGCGCGAACGTGCCGTCGGTGCGCTGCCTCCCGAGAAGCTGCTCCCCGACCGCCAGCCCTCATACGTCTCCTCCTGGATCTACGTCTTCGGGGTCGCCGCGATCGCCTCCCTGATTGTGATCGTCCTCTCCGGGGTGATCCTCGGTCTCAAGGGCCCGGCGTGGTGGCACATCTCCAGCGTTGGCAAGTTCTTCAACAGCATTCACCTGTGGGCAGTCGAGCTGTTCTTCTTCACGATGGTCGTCCACCTCTGGGGCAAGTTCTTCATGGGCGCCTGGCGCGACGGCCGTGGGCGCACCTGGGTGACCGGCGCGATCACCTTCCTGGTGGCGATCGGGACCGCCTTCACCGGCTACCTCTCACAGCAGAACTTCGACTCGCAGTGGATCGCCAGCGAGGGTAAGGACGGGCTCAACTCGGTGGGGATCGGCGCCTTCTTCAACGTCGCCGACTTCGGCCAGATGTACACCTTCCACGTCATCCTGCTCCCCGCGGCGGTCACTGCGCTGGTCGTCTGGCACGTGCTCCTGGTGCGCCGTACCGGAGTGGTGCCGCCGTACCCGGCAAGGGTGGCTGATGCCGCCAAGGCGGCGCCCGCCGAGGGCGGGGGCGGATCATGACCGCCGAGGCACCGCCGTCGGTCCAGGGTGAGCAGGGGCAGTGGCATGGCGAGTACGTCCGCTACGACCTGATCAAGGAGTTGGTCATCGCGCTGGGAGTCATCGCCGGCTTGGCGATCGTCCTCGCGCTTGTCTTCTCCTCTCCCGACGTGCCTCCGGTCACGATCCAGAGTTGGTCCACGGCCAGCCCAGATGACTTCGTGGCGACCGCGATCACCGAGCTGGACGGGACCAGCGAGATCGCCACCTACGGACCGCCGTACAACCACACCTCCGGCTCGGCTCAGAAGATCGGCCCGATTTCGCTGCAGGACTTCGCCGGAGTCCACCAGCCGATCGACACGGCGCAGGACTTCGTGATCAAGCCGCTCTCCACGATCCCTGGCGTTCCCCGCCTGACGGCGGCGCTCGCGGTCTATCAGGCTGCGTCGCCCGAGCGCCAGGCGGCCTGGACGACCGCCTACACCGATGCACTGGCAAAGGCGCGTTTTCCCGGTGGGGCAGCGGTGGTCGTACCGGCGGGTCCCTACGGCCCAGTCGCGACGATGATGAGCGCGGAGTTGGCGCAGGCGCAGAGCGGCGGGCTGGATGGAGCCCTGCAGAACAACGGGAGCTTCTACCAGACCAACTACACGAAGCCCCTGCTGTTCCTTTCCGCCGGAAGCTACTTCGAGGACCGCGCCTCGGCCGAGCATCTGCTCGGCGACCAGTGGGGAATGATGAACGAGACCGGCAGCTATCCCGGGCAGGTCTGGCTGTGGCTGTACACGTTCTGGTACCAGGTCGAGCCCTTCAAGAGCTCGCCGAACGCGGACGCTCTCATCTTCGTCGTGATGGGGGCGCTGAGCCTCGCCTTCATCTGCATCCCGTTCATCCCTGGGGTGAAGACGCTCCCCCGCCACCTCGGCGTGTACCGGCTGATCTGGCGGGACCACTACCGCCGGGTTGAGGACTGAGGCAAGCCGCACCCGCCCGCTCGGGGCGCCTCGCCCCCGAGTCATTGCATCCTCCGTCAGCCATTTCGGGGCGCAGCGGGAGTACAACGGGGTAATGGACGAAGCCCATCTCGACCGCTGGCTGGCCAATCCGCAGGTGTGCACGCGACCCGCTAGTCAAGAAGAAGCGGCCCCGCCATCGGAGGAACGCGCGGCCGCTCTAAGCCGTCTACGCCGGCCGGGCGCGCCTAGCCCGGGCGCAGCCTGTCGCAGCCGAAGGTCTTGTCGTCACTGTCGACGTAGGCGACGTCATTGCCCGCGCCGCAGTGGACGTCCTCAGCGATCCCGTTGCGGGCGCGGATAACGTCGGCGCCCTTGCGGCCGAAATACGTGTTCGTTCCGCCGCCCCCGCGCAGATCGTCGGCCCCGTCACCGCCGTAGAGGAGGTCGTCGCCAGACTGGCCGCGTAGCTGGTCATCGTCCGGACCGCCCCTCAACTCGTCGTTGCCGCGCCCTCCCGAGAGGTTGTCGGCGCCCGCGTTGCCGCGGATTACGTCGTTTCCATCCCCACCGAGGAGGCAGTCCACGCCCGCCGCGCCGGTGATCTCGTCATCCCCGCCCAGCCCATTGATCAGGTCTCCCGTGCTCGTGCCGTTGAGGATGTCGGCGACATCGCTGCCGTTCAGCGGGAGCGCGCAGTCACCGGGCGGGAGCCCCACGGTGTAGGTGGCCGTCGCGGTCGACGCGTTGTCCGAGCCATCGGTGGCATCGACCGTGAAGGTCTTGGCGCCCGGGGCGCTCGTATCAATCGCAGCTCCATTGGCGACGGTGCCCACGCAGGTCACGGGTGCGGTGTCAGCGCAGGTGTAGTCGGCAGCCACATGCTCGCCCACCGTGAAGCTTGCGCCGTCGGCCGGGGCGGTCAGGGTGATCGTCGGCTTTGTGGTGTCGACGACGGTGTACGAGACGGTCGTGGTGCTCTGGCCGCCGGATCCGTTCTCGGCGTCAACCTTGAAGGTCTTCTGCCCCAGCGTGGCCGTGTCGATCGGGCTCCCGACTGCCACGGTGCCCGTGCAACTCACCACGCCTGAGCCACCACCGCCGTCCGCACACGTATAGGCGGCGTTCACGACCGACCCCTGTTCGTACGTTGCGCCGCTGGCCGGCTTGGTGATGTTCGCGGTGGGGAGGGATGCGTCGGTGTCCTTGTAGAAGAAGGTGAACGGCGCGGTCGAGCTGCCGGCGGGGGAGTAGAAGCCCCACTGCTCACGAGCGCTGTCGACGAAGATCGTGCCGGGCGTGAAGGTCGCGCCGTTGAACGTCGCGTTTGCCGCGATCGAGTTGTCGCCGCGACGCGCGGCGTAGAGGCGGATCGGGTCGCCACCGGAAAGCGCAGCGCCCGCGCCCACGGTGATCCCGCCGGTCCCGATGCCCGGAGCCGCCGGGTTCACGTTGTCGGCGATCAGGCGAAGGGCGCCCGTGGCCTGGACCGACGCGCCGACGGGCACCGCGAGGTCGTCGCCGGCCGTCACCGTGAACGGGCCGTCCGTGGTCGAGCTGAGGCCGAGGCTCAGGTCGTTCGCGTCGGCGAGTGCCGCCGCTGCGCCGCCCTGGCTCGTGATCTGAACCTGGCCGGTGAAATCGTTCGCCGCCTGGCTGAGCACCACCGGACTACCGGTCACGTCCGTTGGGCCCACAACCGTCGTTGCGGCGGTCTGGGTGACCGGCCCGTCGGCGTTCGCGGTGAGGGCGCCGCTTACCGTGCTCGCCCCCAGAGCGAGCGCGTCGGCATCCGTGAAGCGGACGTTCTTACCGCTGACCACGGTGACAGTCCCCCCGAAGTCGTTCGCGGCGTTGCTCAGCGTGATGTCATTGGCGCTGCCGGCCGTGAGCGATGTAGTGCCCGTGACCGCGAGCGCGCCGGTCTGGGTGATCGCCCCGCTGGTGGTGGCGCCGAGGTTGCCGCTCACCGTGCTCGCGCCGAGGGAAAGTGCGTTGGCGTCCCGGAGGCTGACGTTGTCCGCGCTGACCACGGTGACGGCGCCGCCGAAGTCGTTCGAGGCGTCGGCCAGCGTGATGTCGTTACCGCTGCCGGCTGTGAGCGTCGTGGTGCCCACAGCCGCAACCGACGTGCCCCCGTTTTGGGCGATCACTCCGCCGGCGCCCACGGTGAGGTTGCCGCTGACCGTACTCGCGTCCAACGTCATGACTCCTGAGTCAACGACGTTCGCGTTGTTGACGCTCGTAAACCCCACGCCACTGAAAACATTGCCGGCGTTGTTCATGGTGACGTCGTGCGTGGCCCCGACGTCGAAGTTTGTCGGGCCAGACACCACCGCCGCGCCAGTTTGAGTGACGTTCCCTCCCGCGGTGATGTCCAGGCCGGCGTTCGCGCCCACGGCTCCGAGCGTGAGGCCGTTCGCGTCTTTCAGGGTCAACCCGGCGACATTGCCGGCGGAGACGGTGTTGAAGTTGTTCGCGGCGTCCAGCGTGACGTCGTCGACGGTGTTGGTCTCGAGGTCCGTGTTGCCCGCGACAGTGATCGTGCCCCCGGCGGTCTGCGTAATGGGGTCGTCGGCGTCGAGGGTGAGGTTGGCGGTGGCGTTGGCCGAGCTGATCGGGGCCTGGATGGAAATCGCCCCCGGCTCGCTGTTATCCACCAGGCTGGTGTTAAGAGTCACGCTGGTCCCCGCCGTGAGCTGGGTGTTGATCTGATCGACACCGACCAGCGAATCGGGCCCGGTCGGCGCGAACGTGGGCGGCCCGGCGTTGCGTGTCGAGACATTGCCGGGGACGACGGTGATGTTGGTCGCCGCGGAGGCGGAGGACGCGGCCACCAGCAGGAGCGCGAACGCGGTGGCGGTGGCAGCTAGGACGCGAAGCAAATGCGGTTCCTTTCGGGAGAGGGGCTAGCCCGCCAGAGTGGCCTTCACGGTCACCGTGCCCATCGCAAGCCCCCTGTTGAAGGGGAACTCGAAGGTGTTGGAGAGCACCTTCGCTCCGGCCTTTGTCAGGGTTACCGGGGCATCCTTGACCTTCAGGCTCGTCGCGTCCTGAGAGATCTCGGCTTTGTCCATATCGAGGGTCAGGAAGCGACCGCCCGATCCCTCCGACCTCGCGTAGAGCTGGGTCTTCCGGGTGCCGAATCGGATCCCGAAATCGAAGAACTTCGTGCCCGGCCCGCCCTCGGTGAAGAACGCCAGGCCGCCGTAGCTCAGCGTCGAGCCTCGCGGCCCCGGGCGAATCTCGCCTGCGCCGCCGCTGATTGGCCAGGAGAAGCCGTGGCTGCCTTCCTCGCCGCGACCCGTGGTCTCGATCCCGATGCCCATATCGGCGAAGCCCTCCGCCGTCGCCGGATCGAGCTTGAGCACGACCCTGCCCCCGGTCACCGGGTTCGAGGCTGCCTGGCTCGCCGCCGGTACCAACAGCGCCGCTAGGGCGACTGTGGTCGCGATCGCGGTACGCAAGAACTTCCTGTTCATATCCCCTGCTCCTCGGTTGTCGTCGGCGAGGACCGCAGTATTGCGCGACCTGGCCGACGGTCATATAGTGCGCCCCGTGTCGGAGTCCGCGTGCCGCTTGGGAGAGCTGCGCCGAGTTGGGGTTGGCGCCGTCGCGCTTTGCGCCTTGCTGCTGATCCCGGCGGCGGCTCCCGCCCAGACGATCGAACGTGGAGCGACGCTCGATCCCGCGCGGGCGCCGAACTTCAACAGCGATTGCACCACCAAGCCGTTCCCGGACATCAACGACCCCAACCTCACCTACTTCCCCGTGAACAGCGGGGCAGCCAGCTGCACCTGGTGGCAAACCGGCGTCTTCGGCTCCTCGACCGACCCCCGCACCGGCTACGTCCCGGCTGACGGCACGATCACGAGCATCTCGGTTCGCAGTGGTGCCAACCCCGCGCCAATCCGGTTTGTGATCGTGCGCCAGCTCACCTCGACCGGCGGGGGAGGCGAGGAGTGCTGCTTCTTCGTGAGCGAGACCGCGCCGGTCCAGCCCACGGCGAACACCACGTCGACCTTCAGCGTGAACCTGCCGGTCGAGAGCAATCGCGACCCGCGGATCTTCACTGACGACATCCTCGGGATCAGTGCCGCGACCGGCGCCGGCTCGCTGCCGATCTACGCGATACCCGGGCAGACCAACGCGAACGCCTTCACCCAGCCCGGCACGGTGGACGCCGCGGCCACGTACCCGGCCATGGGCGCAATCGCCAACGACTCCGGTGGCGGCCGGCGACCGGAGGGCTACGCCGGATTCGAGCTTCAGCTCCGCTACACGTTCGTCCCGACGCCGGCTCCAGCCGACCCGACCGGCCCGGGCCCGGGCCCAACTGGCCCCGCGCCCACGGGCCCCGGACCGACCCTCGGGCCCACCGACATCACCACCATCGGCGGCAATGTGTTGCGCCCGATCGGCGGCGCGCTCGACGTCACGCTCAACTGCCTTCAGACCACGTGCGCCGGAGGCGTTGAGATCCTCACCCGCCCGCCGGAGCTGCAGGCGCCAAAGAGCGCCAGGAAGGTCCGCTCGCTCGGCTCCAAGACCTTCTCGCTCACTCAGGGCAACGGCCAAAAGGTCAGCGTCAAGCTGAACGCGCTCGGGCGCAAGCTCGCCAAGCGCAAGAAGACCAAGGTAAACGTGGTCGTCGACCTGGGCACCGTCGGCGAGACCAGCAAACCGATGACCTTGAAGCCCCGCCGCCGGGGCTAGCGGGTCCGGCGCTGAGTCGGACTGACGCCCCCCGTCTAAGGTGGGCGACGCTATGACGATCACCACCACCGCCCGCCTCTTCAACCCTGCCAGCTACGAGGCCGAGGAGCTCGATTCCGCGAGCGCCCGGCTGATGCGCGCGACCATCGATTGGTTCGAGGCAAAGGGCAAGCAACGCCTTACCGCGGAGGTCCACTCGGACGACTGGTACGAGGACTTCATCGAGTTTCTCGCGCGCGAGCAGGCGTTCGCGACGCTGCTCACACCGGCGCGCGACGGCGGCGGCGACCCTGACAAGCGCTGGGATACCGCCCGGAACGCGATCTTCAACGAGATTCTCGGCTTCTACGGGCTTCAGTACTGGTACGCCTGGCAGGTCACGATTCTCGGCCTGGGCCCGATCTGGCAGAGCGACAACGAGGCCGCGCGTGCCCGCGCCGCCAAGCTGCTCGACGACGGCGCGATCTTCGCCTTTGGCCTCTCCGAGCGCGACCACGGGGCGGACATCTACTCGACGGACATGGCCCTCACGCCCGACGGCGATGGCGGCTTTAGCGCAAGCGGCGCCAAGTACTACATCGGCAACGGCAACCTGGCCGGGATGGTTTCGGTCTTCGGGCGGCGAGCCGACGTCGAAGGCCCCGAGGGCTACGTGTTCTTCGCCGCCGACAGCTCGCATCCGGCGTACGAGCTGATCTCGAACGTGGTGCACGGGCAGATGTACGTCAGCTCCTTCGAGCTCGACGAGTACCCAGTGCGCCCTGAGGATGTCCTGCACACCGGCGTCGAGGCGTTCGAGGCGGCGCTGAACACGATCAACGTCGGCAAGTTCAACCTCGGCTTCTGCTCGATTGGGATGTCGGAGCACTGCTTCTACGAAACGGTGACTCAGGCGGAGAACCGGATCCTCTTCGGTAACCGGGTGACCGAGTTCGGCCAGGTGCGACGGATCCTCATCGAGGCCTACGGCCGGCTGGTCGCGGCGAAGCTCTACGGCGCCCGGGCCGTCGACTATGTGCGAAGCGCGAGCCGCGACGACCGCCGTTACCTGCTCTACACCCCGATCAACAAGATGCAGGTCACGACCGAGGGCGAGCGGATCGTGCGCCTTCTCGCGGAGGTGATCTCGGCGAAGGGCTTCGAGCGCGACAGCTACTTCGCGAGCGCCAAGAACATCATCGACGGGCTGCCCAAGCTCGAGGGCACGGTCCACGTCAACCGCGCGCTCACCCTCAAGTTCCTGCCGGCATACCTGTTCGGTGCCGAGGCGCTGGACGCGCCGGACCCGCGCCACGAGCCCGACGACGACGCCTTCCTCTTCGCCCAGGGCCCGACCCGCGGACTGAGCAAGATCGCCTTTCCGGATTGGCGCCCGGTCTTCGACCGCTTCTCGCAGGTGCCCAACGTCGCTTGCTTTCGCGAGCAGGCGGAGTCGCTCGTCGCGCTGGTCGCGGAGGTCAACCTGACGACGGAGCAGATGACCACGGACCTCGACTTCCAGCAGTCCCTGTCGCAGCTCTTCACCTTGCTGCCCTACGGGCAGTTGATCCTCGAGCAGGCAGAGCTGGCCGAGGTCGAGCCAGACATCGTCGACCTGGTCTTCGAGACCCTGGTGCGCGATTTCAGCGCCACGGCGATCGAGCTGCACGGCAAGGCTTCCTCGACGGAGGCCCAGCAACGCTGGGCGCTCGACACCGTGCGCAAGCCTGTGGTCGACGAGCTCCGCGACGACCGCGTCTACGCCGAGGTCCGGGCGTTATCGGGCGCGTACGTGATGCCGGCCTAGCTGAGGCGGCGTGCGCGGCGCCCACGCGTCCTAGGCTCTGCGCCATGAGGGCCCGGGGAGCGCTGTTGGCCGCGGTCGCGCTGTTGCTCGCTGGCGCCAACCCGGCCGGCGCCCATGCTCTCGGCCTGGCACCCACGCTCGGGCCAGGCGGCTGCTACGACCCGACTCAGGCCAACGCCGACTTTGAGGCCTACGGCCCGACCGACGTCAACGTGCAGGCTGGCAATGGGCGAGTGACGGTGAACGAGAACGCGGCGGGCACGATCACCGTCTTCAAATATCCGAACCCGAGCCTGTTCAATCTCGTCAAGTACTTCACGGTCGGGCGCGACTCCGCCGGCCGGATCCAGGTCCAGTACCCAAATGAGGGCAGCTTCGCCGGCATCCGTTACACGACCCGCGGGGGCAAGACCGGCTTCGCCTGGCTCAAGGACTGGAGCTCGAGCCAGCGCTACGACTCCCCCGACACCCCGGTGCCGGTCAGCACCTACCGCTCGCCCCGATCGCTGGGCCTGACCGTGACCGACTTGGACTTGGCGCCGCCGGGGAGCGACCGCTTCGTGCGCGAGTTCTGGGTGTCGCGCTCGCCTCGCTCCCGCGTGCGGGCCGCCACCCTCGTCTACTTCGAGAACTTCAACCCGGTGGCCAGCCACATCCCGCTGCTGCCGATCGAGGACTGGTGCACGTCCGCGCAGACCGATCAGCACGCGCGCTATGACGAGGGCGACGCACGCGATCGTCAACTCGTGGGCCGGAACCGACCAGGCGACCGGCAAGCCGGCGTCGATTGCCGTCGCCTTCGGCTTCGCCCGCGCCGACAGCGGACACCAGGTCGGCGCCGACGCCTACGACCCGAGCCCGGCCGGTGGCGGGCCGCCCGACGCGTACGACCAGGCGAACGCCGAACCTCATTTGCTGGGGGGCAGCGACTCCGCCGATGGCCAGACCGACGGCGCGGTCGAGCAGCGCCTGCGCTTCAACCGAGAGGGCCGCGCTGAGGCGCGACTGATCATCGCCGGCGGCAGCGACGGTGCTGCGGCGCTGAGCGCGCTCGGCGCCGGCAGGCGGCCCAGCTTTCGGCGGCAGATCGGCTCGGTGGGGCGCTACTGGCGTGGGGCCCTCGGCGACACCCGCCTGCCGGCGGGCGGCGGCCGGCGGGTCGTGAACGTCGCCAAGCGCTCGCTGATCTCGGTGCTGCTCGCCCGGGTCGCCGAGACCGGTGCGATCGTCGCCTCGGCCAACACCCAGGGCCCTTACGGCGAGGACTGGATTCGCGACGGCGCCTTCATCAACCACCTGCTCGACCTCAACGGCTTCCACGACTTCGTCACCGAGCACAACCTGTTCTACGCGCGGGTGCAGGCATCGACCGAGAACCCGAGCCCGCTGCGGCCCTCGGGGAACTGGGCGATGAACTCCTACTTCGACGGCGTCGACGGCGGGCCGATCCCCTGGGAGATCGACGAAACCGGCCTCGGCATCTGGACCCTCTACGACCACTCGCTGTTCCTGCACGGAGATGCGGCGAAGCACTACCTCGGCCAGGTCTACCCGGCGATCGAGCGAGCCGCGAACTTCCTCACCCTCTGCGAGGACCCGACTAACGGGCTGCAGTGCGACGCCAACGAGGACGACAACTACACGCCCAGCCAGAGTCTTCACGGCGCGGAGGCGGTCTACCTCGGATTGCGCTCGGCGATCGCCGCGGCCGGCGCGCTCGGCGACGACAGCGCGCAGGTCACCTCCTGGCAGCAGCGACTCGACCGGCTGCGGGCCGCGATCGACAACCTGTACGACCCGGCCCGCGGCGCCTACGGCTCCGGCAACTCCACCGGCAACGCCTACAACCTCGACTACAGCGATGGCGGCTGGCTGCTGTGGCCGGTGCAGTTCAGGCGCTACGACGACCCGAGAATGGCCGCCGAGTCCGAGGCGGTCTCGGCCGGGATGCACAGTTCCTTCTCATCCGACCAGGGCCAGTACGAGGCGAAGGCGCTGCTCGCCCTCGGCTACGCCTGGAAGCCGCTCACCACGGCGCACCGCAAGGAGCTCAGCGACACGCTCGCCTACATGGCCAAGAACCTGACGACTCCCACGGGCCTCTTCGGCGAGTCATGGCGGCGCCTGCCCGACGGCAGCACGATCCCGGTCCAGGACATGCCCCACGTCTGGGAGCACACGCTTTGGTACCTGGCGGCCCTGAAGATCGAAGGCGACCGGCGCTACCGCTTCGCGAGGCGGGATCTCTACATGCGCTCGTGCCGCCACCACATCGCGCCGCGCTCGGCCTGCACGCGCTGAAACCCGCAGTCTCGCGGCGTGCGCCGATGAGTTTGGTACGAACCTCCAGTCTCTCCTCGCAGTGATCAACCGGAATTGAGGAGGACCACCGCGGGCGCATCCGTCGGCTACCTGGCTCGAACAGTGGCGTGTCGGCTAGGACGGGCCGAGAACATCAATCCCGTAGAAGCAGGAGCTCGTCAGGCCGCTGGGGTGAGTGATCAGCGATGCGGTCGCGGTCACCACATGTGCGGCGTTGAAGGTGGTCACCTGGAACTCCGCACGATGGCCGAGGCTGTTGGTCGCCGAGGTGGCGAAGGACACCTGCGAGGACGACAGGAGCCCGTTGAGCTCGTCCGTACCGAAGGTCGGGGCGCCGCCGTCGGTGCCGGATTCATGGGTCACATACTGAGTGTTGCCGACGCCGTTTATCCAGGAGATGGCCCCGGACCCGGCGTTCGTGCCGCAATCCACCCGCAGCGTCCCGACGCCCGGGAACGTCACATCGGCGAACGTGTTGGCAGCGGTGAACGCATCGGACGTGCGCCGCACTCCAGACCCGGACACGAAGCCAAGCGTCGACGTGTCGATATCGGCAGCGGTCAGCGAGCCGGGCGCGACCTTCGCGCCCGTGACGGCGTCCGGAGCAATCGTCGGGGCTGGGTAGTTGCCGGCCAGATCGCCACTCGCTGCACCGGTTGACGGGCCGGTCGCGCCGGTCGCGCCACGAGCGCCAGTCGTACCCTGGGCGCCGATCGCTCCGTCGGAACCTGCTGACCCCGGGGAACCTCCGGGGCCCTGAGGGCCCTCCTCCTTTTGGAACGCGGCGAGCTTCAGCTCGTCGCGTTTCAGCCGCTTCTTCAGGGTCTTCAGCTGCTTGTCGAGTTGGCTGACGCTGGTGGTCTTGCCGGCGCCGTGCGATCCGGTCGATCCTGCGATCGCCACCGCGACGACGAGTAGCGCAAGAAGAAGCGTTGTGGCACCCAGCAGCACCATCCGTGTGCGCAACGGCTGCTCATCCATGATTGTCCCCTCAGGCGAGGCGAAGGGACTCCGAACCGCGCTCGAACCACCCGCGCCGTGTGGCGTCGATGCTACGCCGATTCTGGTCGGTCCGGTTAAAGGATCAGCCACGCCGGTGCGATAATGAGATCGCGTGGGCGCCGGAGGATCCTGATCGCTTTCACGGCGTTCGCCGTGGCTACGGCTGGCGGTGCGACGCTGGCGGATACCGCCGCCTTCGGGCAGGCCGGCTCCGCGTCGGCGTACGACCGCCAGCGCGGACGTGCTGACCGAGGCGATTGACAGCGGCCTGAAATCCGTTCTGGACAACATGGCCTCGCGCGACGACCACGTCCCTGAGTGCTCTGCCGCCGACGCGGATCAGCGCGAAGGACCGAAGGGCTGCGCGTCCCAAGCGACCGACGCCCGTTCCGAGCCTGCCCGCGGCGACATCGCGTCGATGCCGCCGGCCTCCGCGGGCACGAACGGAACGTATGACCGGCGCGACGCGCACGCGGGTCAGCAGGCGAGCGAGACGTCCGTCGGGCAGGTCACCCATACGGATCCCGACCATGTGGCCGTGATGCTCGGCTCCACCGCCGTTGCGCCCCTGGGCGCCCCGACCGCGGTGAAGAACGCGATCAACGCCGCGAACACGCTGGTGGGTCAGCCTTACGTCTTGGGCGGCGGCCATGCGTCGTTTTACTCCCGCGGTTACGACTGCTCCGGCTCCGTCAGCTTCGCCCTGGCGGGCGCGGGCTTCTTGCAGGCGCCGCTGACCTCGGGCCAGCTCGCGCACTGGGGCGCCCCTGGGCCGGGCAAGTGGATCACCGTCTACGCGAACGCCGGGCACACCTATGTCGTGATTGCGGGCCTGCGCTGGGACACGGTCGGCGACGCGAAGGGAACCGGCCCGCAGTGGCATGTGGCGCTGCCGTATCCCGACGGGTTCGTCGCGCGCCATCCGCCCGGTTTTTGATCAATAGAGTGGCGCGGCAATGACCGACGCCACGCGCGAACACGACATCGTCGTCTACGGGGCGACGGGCTTCGTCGGCGTGCTGACGGCGAAGTACCTCGCTGAGCACGGCCCGTCGGAGGCACGCATCGCGCTCGGAGGGCGCTCGCAGGAAAAGCTCGAGCGCACTCGCGACGAGCTCGGCGTCGACTGGCCCCTTGTGGTCGCCGACAGCCAGGACCGCGAGGCGGTTGCGGCCCTGGCCGCATCCACCCGCGTGGTGGCGACGACGGTCGGCCCCTACTTCAAGTACGGCAAGCCGCTGGTGGAGGCATGCGCGGCAGCTGGGACGCATTACGCCGACCTGACCGGCGAGGTGCTGTTCATGCGCTGGGCGATCGACACCGCCGACGCCCAGGCGCGGACGAGCGGGGCGAAGATTGTCCACACCTGCGGCTTCGACTCGATTCCATCGGATGTCGGCACGCTCCTCCTGCACGAGGCCGCGCAGGCCGGGGGACACGGCGACCTCGAGGAGACGTCGTTTGTCGTCAAAGCCATGCGAGGTGGCGCGAGCGGCGGGACGATCGACTCGGCGCGAACCGCAGTCGACCACGTCAAGAAGGACAAGGCGAGTCGCCGCGTGCTCGCCGATCCATACGCCCTCAGCCCGGATCGCGATGCGGAGCCCGATCTCGGCTCCGAGCGCGACTCGATGAAGCCGGTGCACGATGACGACCTTGGCGGGTGGTTGGCGCCGTTTGTGATGGGCACCGTCAACACGCGTGTCGTACGCCGCAGCAACGCGCTTGGCGATTACGCCTACGGCCGCCGGTTTCGCTACCGCGAGCTGATGCGCACCGGCGGCGGGCCGCTGGGCCTGGCTAAGGCGGCGGGGGTGTCGGCGGGCATTGGCGGGATGTTCGCGGGCCTCGCGACCCCGGGAGCACGCCAGCTTCTCGACCGGGTGCTGCCGGATCCGGGGGAGGGCCCTGATGAGAAGACCAGGGAGCGCGGCTTCTTCAGTATCGACATCCACACGAAGACGAGCAGCGGCAAGCGCCTTCGGTGTGAGATCCGCGTCCAGGGCGACCCCGGCTACAAGGCGACGGCGGTCATGCTCGGCGAGAGCGCGCTGTGCCTCGCGTTCGACGAACTTCCCGAGCGCGCGGGCGTGCTGACGCCGGCGTCGGCGATGGGGCGCGTGCTGGCCGACCGACTGATCGCGGCCGGGCACAGCTACGACGTCGTCGACGACTGACGCCCTGGGCAAGGCCGCGTAGGCCTAAGCCGCTCAGCAAGGCCGTGTTACCTTGCTCCGCTCCGTGACACCACGTCCAATGCGCCGGAACATATTCCTGGCCGGGCTGTTGGCGGCGAGCGTCAGCTTTCTCGGAGGGGTGGGGGGGACGTCCCCCGCTGCCGCCAAGGCACCTGATCGCGTCGTTGAATTTCACGGCCAACGGGTGGTGGTGCCGGCGGCCTGGCCGGTGTTCGATCTGTCGGCGGACCCGTCCGTGTGCGTCCGCTTCAACCGCCACGCGCTGTATCTGGGGACACCGAGCCCCGATGCGCATTGCCCGGCGCACGCGGTGGGCCGGACGGAGGCCATCCTGATTGAGCCGCGTGGCGGCAGGAAGGTCGCGGTGACGACGACCTGGTCGCGGCACCGGTCCGTGGTCAGGCGAGCGCTTCCGCGGCGGTTGCTCTCGTCCTCGAGCGCGTCCTCTCCTCGACCGGCGATCCCCAGTGATCGCGCGCCGCAACCAAGCCCTGCCGCCCGCTCGGCGATCTACACGGGCCTGGGCTTCGACGCGTGCGCGGCGCCCTCGCCGGCGGCGATGAATGCGTGGTCTGCTTCGCCCTACAGAGCCGTCGGGATCTACATCGGCGGGGAGAACCGTGCATGCGCTCAGCCCAACCTTTCGGCCAGCTGGGTCAGCGACCGGGTCGCGGCGGGCTGGCACCTGATTCCCACATACGTGGGTCTGCAGGCACCTGGGGCGTGCAGCGGTTGTACCGCGATCGATCCAAACAACGCCGGGCCCGAAGGGACCGCGGCCGCGAACGCCGCCGCCGCGCAGGCCCAGGCGCTCGGAATCCCCGCGGGCAACCCGATCTACTACGACATGGAGCACTACACCCGGGGCGGCACGAGAACCGCCACGGTGCTCGCGTTCCTCTCGGCGTGGACGTCCCAGCTGCACGCGCTCGGATACGTCTCCGGCGTCTACAGCAGCGCGTCGTCGGGCATCTCGGACCTCGTCGACTCAGCCGGCTCCGGCATGGTCGAGCCGGACGACATCTGGATCGCCAACTGGAACCATCAGCGCAGTACCGACGATCCCTACGTCCCCGCCGCGGATTGGCCCAATCAACAGCGGCTCCACCAATACGAGGGCGGGCACACCGAGACCTACGGTGGCGTCACGATCAACATCGATGGGAACTACCTCGACGGTGCCACTGCCGACACCAGTGGAGTGACAGCGCCGCCGCCTCCTCCGCCTGCTCCCGTCGAGTGCGTCGTTCCACGGCTCAAAGGGCGCAGCCTCGCCCAGGCACGCAGCAAGCTCCGCCGTTCTCACTGCACCCTCGGGGGAGTGCATCGCCCGCGCCACAGGGTCCGCCACCGGGTGCTGCGCATCACCCGCCAGCACCCGGATCCCGGCAGGCGGCTCGCCGACCGCACGCCGGTGCGCGTGACGGTCAAGTGGCGCCGCCGGTGACCAAAGGGCGCGCGATGCCAGAGACTTCCTCAGCTGCGCCGGTCGGTTCTAGGGCGCGCGGTTACTGGTATGTGACCGTCTGCCAGCGGCTCGGCCCCGATGCGCGGGCTGCCTCGCGTGCTTCCTGGCGCAGGTCGGCCGCCTTGTGCTCGGCGGCGGTCATCTGACGAACGGTGACGCGGCCCTCCGCGATCGCGATGCGAGTCTCCTCACGGCGCTGCGCTTTCTTGGTGTCGTTCAGTTGACGCATTGTTGGGCGCTTTGCGACGGTCATGGATGCCTCCTGGGGTGGGTCAGCGAATGGTCAAAGGGGTGCCGACGGGCAGCAGGTGCCAGAGCTGGCGAATGTCGGGGTTGCGAACGCGGATGCAGCCGTGAGATGGCCGGCCGGGGATCAGCGAAGGTTCGTTGGTTCCGTGGATTCCGATGACTCCGCCGCCGGGCCAGTCCGTGAGCACCGAGTAGTCGCTCGTGCCGAAGGCGAACGGGCCGTAGAGGGTTCCCGTGGAGCTGACCTCGAACTTCTCGCGGATCCAGAAGTCGCCCTCGGGCGTTGGCGTGTTGGAGGCGCCGATCCCAATCGGGGCGCTCCAGATCTTCTTGCCATTCTTGTGGAGCGTTGCCTCGAGGTCAGAGCGGTCGACGACCAGGTGAGTTCGCACGTGGTAGAGAGGGCCGAGCGCTGAGTCGCGCACCCAGCCCCGTTGTCCGTTCGGGCGCATCGGGACGCGGATCTTGAGCCACCCGCGGCCCTTGCTGTTGGTCCAACTGCGAAGGACGATGTAGATCTCGGGAAACCCATCCTCGGTCAGCGAGTGGGTGCGCGTGACCTTGTTGGCATTAGCCGATGGCGAGGTGCGGATCTCCGCGCTCTTCGCGGTTGGGTGTGCCCAGGTCGTAAACGTCCGCTCGTTCGAGAGCACGACGTACCCGTCGTGGTGGGGCTTCGACGCAGCGCTCGCCACACCTGGGACCGCCAGGGCGACGAGCGCAGCGAGAGTGATTGCCGAGCGCGTGATCACGCGCCGCCGGAGATCCGTCCGGTGAATTGCGGCGCCGGCGAGGCCGGGGCGCAATGGCGGAACCGCGCACGGTCGGCGTCGCGCCGGCCGTTCTGATCGACCGCGACGACGCGAATCGTGGTGCGCCCGGTATCGAGCCCGGCGCCGCGGATCCAGACCGAGAAGTGCTTGCGGGCGGTCGTCTTGACCAGGAGGCCGTCGACGTAAACCTTCACGCTTCGCAGCTGCGTCTTCGAGCGCACGTCGATGTGGGCGGTAAAGCCGTTGTCGACGCATCCCGGGCTGCTGGTGTGCGTGCTCGGGGGAGTCCTGACGTGCGCTGTCGGTACACCGGCACCGCCGCCAGGGCCGTGACCGCCGCCGCCAGGGCCGTGACCGCCACCGCCGCCACCGCCGCCGCCGCCGCCACCGCCGCCGCCGCCGCCACCGCCGCCACCGCCCGGAGGCGTGGGTGTGGGTGTGGGCGTAGGTGTCGGAGTCGGGGTGGGCGTAGGCGTGGGAGTCGGTGTCGGAGTAACCGCGCAGGCGGCGCGGGTCACAGTGTTGTTGTCAAGGGTGACGCTCGCGGTCCGCGCGAGGAGGCGACCGTCAACGGTCGCGCCGCTGCCGGCCGTGATCGCCTGGTCGGCGAAGACGTTGCCGACGAAGACCGAGTTCGAGCCGAGAGTGGCCGAGGTTCCGGTCCGCCAGAAGACGTTGCACGACTGGCCGCCGTTGATCATCTGGACGGATGATGCGGATGCGGTCACGAGCGTGCTCGCCGTCTGAAAGATGAAGACGGCGTTGGGGTCACCCTGCGCGTCGAGGGTGAGTGGGCCGGTGATGTTGAACGTTCCCGATGCCGAGTTGTAGACGCCGGCGGTGAGGTTCTGCCCGCCCAGCTGAGTCGCGAGAGTGTTTGGCGGGCCCTGTCCGGAAGCGTCGTTGTAAGCCGTGGTCAGGTCCACCTTCGCCTGAGTCGCCACCGCATCGGCCTGGTGGATGGCGCCGTTGACGGTGCCGTTCGGGGCGCCGCCGAATCCGGTCACCGAGGGCGTGGGCGCGGTGCCGAGATCACCGTTGATCACGCTCGGGCCGGTGTTGGTGACGCCCGCGCCGCCGAGGATTGCGAAGCTTCCAGCCGTTCCGAGGCCGACGGCAGTCGCCGCCTGGGCGCTACCGGCGAACACTAGGGCGGTCAGGGCGGACAGCGACGCGATCGTGATCCGGAGCGTTCGCGTAAACGCCTTGGTGGTGGGGCCGTGGGGCTGGGGGACCTGCATGTGTTGCGCTCCTCTGACGGGGCTAGATATCGCTGACATCGACACTAGATGCGCAATACATGAATTTGACTTCTAAAAACACACAGTTATCGTCCGCGCAATGAACTCCGGATGGGACCTCCTCACCAACCATGCGCACGTCCTGATCTGCGTGGCGCGTGATCCGGGGGTACGGCTGCGAGAGATCGCGGTGTCGGTGGGGATAACCGAGCGCAGCGCGCACAAGATCGTCTCGGAGCTGGTCGCAGCGGGGTACGTCACCCGCGAGCGCGAGGGGCGACGCAACCGTTATGAGGTCAGGCGCGAGGCCCCGTTGCGACACGTCCGCGAGCAGCCCGTGGGCGAGCTGCTCGACGTTCTGCTGAAGGCCCATGACGGCGGGCCCAGCGCCTAACGGTGCGCGGGCGAGGCGGGTAGCTCGATCCCGACGCGGAGCCCGCCGGCGTCCCGGGGGGTGACGGTGAGGGTTCCGTCGTGGGCCTGGGCGATGCTCTTGACGATCGCCAGGCCGAGGCCGACGCCTGCGTGGTCGGTGTGGATGCGCTTGGAACCGCGCTGAAACGGCTCGACGAGCGTGGCGACCAGCTGTGGGGTGAGCTTCTCGCCCGTGTTTTCGACGGTGAGGATCACCGTCTCGGGGTGAACGCTCGTCGTGACCCACACGGTGCCGTGCTCGGGCAGGTTGTGGACGATCGCGTTGTGCACGAGGTTCGTGGCCATCTGCAGCAGAAGTGCGCGCGAGCCGACGGTCGGGGCCACGTCGCCGGAGGTCTCGATGGTGACGCCGCGTTCTTCTGCGCGGGGCAGGAGCGTTTCGGTGGCCTCTTCCGCGATCAGGGACAGGTCGACGTCCTCTCGGACGAATGACCGTTGGTCGGTACGGCTGAGCAGCAGCAGCGCCTCAGTCAGGTCGATCGCCCGGGTATTGACGGCGTGCAGGCGCTCGATCGAGCTCGCCGCTGTCGCGGCTCGGATCGTTTCGGGCGACGTCGAGAAGCGTCTGCGTGACCGCCAGTGGGGTGCGCAGTTCGTGGGAGGCGTTGGCTGCGAATCGCTGCTGCTCGGCGACCTGCGCCTCGAGTCGCGCGAGCATGGCATCGAAGGCGTCGGCGAGCTCGCGGAACTCGTCCTGTCGGCCTTCAAGCTGGATTCGGTGAGAGAGGGACCCGGTTGCCGCCATGCGCGCCGCGTTCGTGATGCGAGTCAGAGGGGAGAGCATCTGGCCGGCGAGAAACCATCCTCCGACGAGACTGAACACGAGCAGGAACGCCAGCATGATCGCCACCTTCGGAGCGAAGGCATCCAGTAGGTCGGAGCGGGTGGGACCGAAGCTAGGGACCAGGCCGTGTCCCGGTGGGAACACCTCACGGTCGGGCACGTAGCGCAGGAGGAACACCCACACGACGGCGAGCAGCAGCGCACCGGCGAGCATGACGAGCCCGGCGTAGCTGAGCGTCAGTTTGAGGCGAACGCTCAGACCCGGGCGCTCTATCCATGCATCGTCTCTGGGAGTGTCGATGCGGTAGCCCGCGCCGGCCACGGTGGCGATGATCCAGGGCTCGCCGAGGCGTTTGCGGAGCGCCGAGACGGTGATGCGCACGGCGTTGGTGAACGGATTTGCGTTCTCATCCCACGCGCGTTCGAGAAGCTCTTCGGCGCTGACCACGCCGCCCTCGGCGGCCACCAGGACCTCGAGCACGGCGAACTGCTTGCGCGTGAGCGCCACGTAGCGACCGTCGCGGTAGACCTCGCGGCGAAACGGATCGAGTCGCAGGCCGGCGATCTCCCGCACGGGTGGGCGGTTGTGGGCGCGCCTGCGGTCGAGCGCGCGGAGACGGAGCACGAGCTCGCGGAGCTCGAACGGCTTCGTGAGGTAGTCGTCGGCGCCGAGCTCGAACCCGGTGGCCTTGTCGTCGAGGCGATCGGCGGCGGTGAGCATGAGGATCGGCATCCCGCTTTCCGAGGCGACGATGCGTTTGGCGATCTCGTCACCGGTGGGCCCGGGAATATCTCGGTCGAGGACGGCGATGTCGTAGGAGTTGACGCTCAGCAGCTCCAGGGCGGTGTCGCCGTCGCCGGCGATGTCGGCCGCGATCGCCTCAAGGCGCAGGCCGTCGCGGATGGCCTCCGCCATGAACGGCTCGTCCTCTACGACCAGCACTCGCATGCGGTCGAGGCTACGAGTTGGCGCATATCGCCGGCATATCGAAAACGGCATACGCGCTGACAACGCCGCGCTGCCTTGACTGGCGGCATGAGAGCAATGAAGCTGTGAGTAGAAGGTCGTGGCCCCTGGCCGTCCTTGCCCTGGTTGCCCTGATCGGCGCGGGCTGTTCGAACACACCAAAGGACGGCTCCGCGAACTCGGGCCAGGGGCAGGCACTGAAGTTCTCCCAGTGCATGCGCGACAACGGCGTCAGCGAGTTCCCGGACCCGGACGCGTCGGGCGAGCCGACGATCGATGGAGTGGTGAACGGCTCGTCGATCAATCCGGACTCACCCGCCTGGAAGCAGGCCATCGCCGCGTGTAGGGACCTGCAGCCGCCCGGGTTCACGGGCGCCAAACCCACCCCCGACGAGCAGGAGGTGCGCCTCCATTTCGCCCAGTGCATACGCGACAACGGCGTGACGGACTTTCCGGATCCGGCCACCGATGCGCCCCTCGTCGATACGAATCGAATCCCATCCGCCTCGACCGAGGCGGGCATGAGCGCTCTCAACGCCGCGATGCAGAAGTGCGGCGATGTCTACTCCGGCCAGCTGGGCCTGGGGGGCCAATGAAGCTCCGGACCTGGGTGCTGGCGGGCGTCGTTGCGGCTGCCGTGGCCGCCACGTACGTCCTCGTCGTGGCTTCGGGCGGGACGGGATCGACCGCGGCTGCCCAGGTGGCGCCGGCGGACACCGTGCCGGTCAAGAGGGGCGAGCTCTCGGCGATGGTGTCCCTCGACGGGACCCTCACCTATCGGGCGCGATCGGACGGCTCGCCGTTCTCTGCGATCAACCGCGCCGGCGGGATCTACACGGAGTTGCCCGATGTGGGCGACAGGGTCGACTGCGGCGACGTCTTCTATCGGGTGGACGACGACCCGGTGCTGCTGCTGTGCGGCTCGATTCCCGCCTACCGCGACCTAGACGAAGGCGCTAAGGGGAGCGATGTCCGCCAGCTCAACCGCAACCTGCACCAGCTCGGCTACGACGTCTCCACCCTCACGATCGAGAATTCACCTGGCAGACGCGGGAGGCTCTCGAGCAGCTCCAGCGCGATAGGGGCATGCACGAGACCGGAACGCTTGATGTCGGCGATGCGGTCTTCCTTCCCGAGTCGGTGCGGATCGCCAAGGTGACGGCCGAGCTCGGTGAATCCGCCTCGCCGGGTGCGCTCGTCGCGCAGGCCACATCCGACACGCTCGAGGTGCAGGTGAGCCTCGAGGCCTCACAGCAGGGAGCGGTCAAGGAGGGCGAACGTGCCCAGATCACCCTGCCCGGCAACAGGTCGGTGGCGGGAAAGGTGGACCGGCTCGGGAGAGTCGCTCAGGTCCCCGCTGGGCAGAACGCCGGCGCCGCGGGCGCGACCATCCCGGCCTACATCAGCCTCGACAAGCCAAGCAAGGCGAGCGGCCTCGACCAGGCTCCGGTTCAGGTCGACATCACCACCAAGGGAGTGAAGAGCGCCCTGAGCGTCCCGGTCGCCGCGCTCGTCGGGAAGTCGGGCGGCGGCTACGCGGTCGAGGTCGTGCGCGACGACGGGCAGCGCGAGCTGGTCGCCGTGGAGCTGGGCCTGTTCGATACGGCGGCCGGACGAGTCGAGGTCGCCGGCGACCTCCACGAAGGCGATGACGTGGTGGTGCCGACCTCATGAGCGGCGAATCGGTCCTGGAGCTGGATGGGGTCACCAAGGTCTACGGCGAGCAGCCGCCGGTGGCCGCGCTGCGGGGGGTGTCGTTCTCGGTTGATCGGGGCGAGCTCGTGGCGATCGTCGGACCCTCTGGGTCGGGCAAGTCCACGCTGCTGCACGTGATCGGGACGCTCGAGCGGCCCAGCGATGGCGTGGTCCGAATCGACGGGGTCGACGCGGCGGGCCTGAGCGACGGAGAGCTCTCGCTGCTGCGGGCTCGGGAGATCGGGTTCGTCTTCCAGCAGTTCTTCCTGGCCGAGCACGCCACGGTGCGCGAGAACGTCGCCGACGGGTTGCTCTACGCCGGCGTCCCCGCTCCCGAGCGGTACCGGCGCGCGGATGAGGCGCTCGAGCGGGTCGGCCTCGCCGAGCGCGCGACATTCAAGCCCAACAAGATCTCCGGAGGGGAGCGCCAGCGGGTCGCGATCGCCCGGGCGCTCGTCGGGCGTCCGGCGATCGTTCTCGCCGACGAACCGACCGGCAACCTCGACAGCGCCACCGGCGCCTCGATCATGGAGCTCATCCGCGAGCTCAACGCCGCCGGCGCCACGATCCTCATGATCACGCACGAGGCGGGCCTCGCCGATCAGCTGCCTCGCCAGATTCGGATGCTCGACGGCCAGGTCGTCTCCGATACATGAGCACCGCGGGCGAGCGACTGGGGCTGAAGGACGGGCTGCGGGTGGCGAGCGTCGGGCTGCGCGCTCGGCCACTGCGTGCGGCGCTGTCCGCGCTCGGCATCGCGATCGGCACGGCAGCGATCGTCGCGGTCCTCGGGTTGTCGGCCTCCTCGCAGGCCGGGCTGCTCGCGGAGATCGACCGACTCGGAACGAACCTGCTCACCGCCGAGGCCGGACAGAGCCTCACCGGCGAGAAGGCGAACCTGCCCCTCGAAGCGCCGGCGAGGATCACGCACCTCGACAACGTCCAACTGGTCGCGGATACCGGCCTGATGGAGGATCAGAACGTCTACCGAAACTCGATGATCCCGGCGGCCAACAGCGGTGGCCTCGAGGTGCGGGCGACGAGCCTGAACCTGCCGTCCGTGCTCAACACCGCTGTCGCGCGCGGGAGCTGGCTCAACGCGGGCACCGCCCGGGTGCCGGTCGCGGTGCTCGGTTCGGTCGCCGCCCAGCGCCTGGGCATCGACCGGGTCTACCCCGATCAGCGGATCTGGCTGGGCGGTCAGTGGTTCAACGTCGCGGGGATCCTGACGCCGTCACCGCTGGAGCCCGACATCGACAACAGCGCCCTGATCGGCTACCCGGCCGCCAAGAGATACCTCGGCTACGTGAGCGTGGCCGGCGGCCAGAAGGAGGCCGGCCCGCCGAGCTCGATCTACGTGCGCGCCGCCACCCATCACGTTTTGGAGGTGCAGTCGGTGCTCGCCCAGACCGCGAACCCCGAGGCGCCGAACGAGGTGAACGTGAGCCAGCCATCCGACGCGCTCACCGCCCGGGCCGCCGCGGCGGGGGCGTTCGACAGCCTCTTCTTGGGGCTCGGCGTCGTGGCGCTGATCGTGGGTGCCGTCGGCGTCGCCAACATCATGATCATCTCGGTTCTCGAGCGCCGCTCGGAAATCGGCCTGCGTCGCGCCCTTGGCGCGACGAGGGCCCAGATCCGCACGCAGTTTCTGACCGAGTCGATCCTGCTCGCCGTCATCGGCGGCGTCGTCGGCGTGCTGGCCGGCGCCGCGGCAACGGCGGTGTACGCGAGCTCGAAGGGCTGGGCCGTCGTGATCCCCGTCGAGGCGTGGTTGGGCGGCATCGCCGCGGCCGTCCTGATCGGCGCGTTCGCCGGTCTCTTGCCGGCCGTTCGCGCGTCCCGGATGGCGCCCGCCGTGGCGCTGCGAACGGTCTGAGCGGGAGTTGAAATCCTCAGCCGTGCGCGTCGAGCCAGGGGCGATTTCCTCGCATCTATCGGGGTAGACCGGCGCCATGACGAATGTCCTTCTCTGCTGGGAGGCGAGCGAGGTCAACTCCTGGAACCCGGTGCTGGCGGCCCATCTTCGAAGCGACGGGCTGAGCGTCACCGAGGTGCACGACCTCGACTCGGTTCGCGCCCACGACCTCTCGCAGTTCGATGTCTGCCTGCCGCGATTTCGCGTGGGCGCGGCAAATATGAGCGGTCTCGACCAAGTCCTCGTGCGGTCTGGGATTCCGATGCTGAACTCGCTCGAATCCAGGCGTCTGTGCGAGAACAAGGCTCTCGCTCACCTGGCGTTCGAGGAGCGCGGCATCGCCCAGCCACGTTCGTTCGTGATGAGCTCTGAGGGCCTCAGCGACCGCACGTCGAGTTGGACCGGAGAAACGCTCGTAAAGCCGCTGTACGGCAACCGGAGCGCGGGCATCGAGATCCTTCCTTCACTCGAAGAAGCCGTCGATCGCGCCGTTCAGCGCCGCGAGGATCTGTTGATCCAGCAGCTGATCTGGCCCGCTCGCTGCTGGAGAGTGGTGGTCGGGCGCCACTGCGGCGTCGTCGATCCGTACTGGCGCCGTCCACCGAGAGGCGCCGACCGCGTGCTCAGCATCTCAACCGGTGCGTCGATCGCTCGCGCCCCGCTGCCAGACAGCGTCGAACGCGTGGCGATCGAGATGCTCGAAGCGGTCGACGGTGATCTTCTCGCGGCGGATGTCCTCGAGACGGACAGCGGCGCCTACGCGCTGGAGATCAATCACAACTTCGACGCTCACGGCGGGGACGAGCCGGCGGCCGCTGCCTTTCGGCAAGAGATCGAGATGAAACTTGCGTCGTCGGTGGCTGTGTAGCGCCCTATACGCTCAGGCCAGCTGTGTAGTACGCTGCACAGGTGCCGCCAAGCGACGACCAGAACGCGCAGCAACGCAATGACGCGAAGCGAGCACTGCGTCGAGCAGGCGACCGAACTCGCAAGGCCAAAGCCAAGTTGGATGAGACCCAGGGCGTTCGCGAAGGTGCGATCCACGACGCTGACCGCGCTGGGATGACGCGACGCGCGATCGCTGACGAAGTGGGTGTCAGCTATGGGCGGGTCGAGCAGATACTGAAGAGAAAGAACGAAAAGCGAACCGAATCGAGCGACGCGACGTAGCGGTCTGAACTCACTGGCAATTCGACAGCGGCAGGAGCTCTTGATGACCAGTCACCAGACAACGGTTCCGGATCGTGAGCACCAGGACGAGGAGCTGTTCAGGCGCTTCTCCGAGAATCGATCACCGGCGGCGCGCGAGCAGCTAATCGAGCGTTTCATGCCGCTTGCTCGGAGCTTGGCAAGTCGCTACCGGCGCCACGCCGAGCCGTTCGAGGACCTCATGCAGGTTGCGAACCTCGGCTTGGTGAAGGCCGTGGACGGCTTCGATCCGGCGCGCGGCAAGCCCTTTTCGGCCTATGCGGTTCCCACGATCCTCGGGGAGATCCGCCGGCACTTCCGCGATCACGTCTGGAACCTTCGACTACCGCGCGGGCTCCAAGAGCTTGTGCAGAAGATCGATCGGGCGACCGAGGAGCTCACGGACGACCTTGGGACTTTTCCGACGGTGGCACAGATCGCCGATCGCCTCGGGGTGTCGCAGGAAGAGATCTTGGAGGGACTCGAGGCCGCCAACGCGCGCCACACGGATTCCCTCGATCGGCCATTGGCAACGGACGAGGAATCGCAGACGGTTGTCGACATGCTCGGCCGAGACGATTCTGCGTTTGATCTGGTCGAGGCCGACGCCTCAGTCGGGACCGCAGATGTCTCCGAGCGCGAGCTCGAGATCCTGCGCATGCGGTTCGTCGATGGCATGAATCAGAAGGAGATCGCGAAGATCTACGGCTGCTCGCAGATGCAAATCTCGCGCACCAGTCGCGCCGCCATCTGGAAGTTGCTCTGCGCGGTAAGAGGTGAGTCGGCTGGGCCGATGCCGAAACCGCTCAGCCGCAAGGCGGCGTGAAGCGGATCACGTCCTGGGGTCGAGCCGCTCCAATGTTTCCGCGACCTCGGGCGGCTTCTCGACGATGACCCAATCGTCGATCGCCTCGACGACGACTTCAACATCGGGGACCTCGTGGCCCGCTCGCACCGCGAAATGGCGTGAATGCGCGCGAACGCGCTCGTATTGCTCGCGGGTCAGCGCGAGCCTCTCACTGCACTCGGGATCCGCGCATTCGCAGAGATAGAGCTCTTCTTGATGCGCGGCGTGACGCTCTTTCCAGTCGGCCATGCGCTCATTCGCTTCCCTGAACAGGGCCTCATTCTTGGCGAGGCGTTCTTCGCGTGGCGTGGGCGGCATGTCTGGTCAGCACCCTACCCCTCGTCCTCATTGCGGCGTTCGACCTCCAGCTCGGCCCGATCCCCTGTCGGCCTGGGAGCCTCAAGGTCGAACCAGACCTCACTCGCGTCATCTCGAATCCCCCAGTCGCCCGCCAGCGCTTCGACGATCATCAGCCCGAGACCCATCCCCGGGTCTTCGGAGGGTTCGGAGGCCGAGATTCCGTGGCCTTCATCGGCGACCACGCCATGAATGGAGCCATCGGTGCGCAGCTCCACCGAAACACGGATCTCACCGTCCGGTCCGTGAATGACGCTGTTGGCCACGAGCTCGGTGATGATGAGCTTGAGATCGGAGAACCGCTCTGCTGATAGGACCTCTGAAAGAGGCAGGAGCGCTGTTCGTGCGTTTAGGCCCGCTTCGAGCCCGCTCGCGACGGAGAAAGCGAGCCTGCGTGTGGTCGAATCCATCAGCTGTGTAAGGCGCTACTACCCGCAGCCTATTCATGAAATCGCCCGGTGCGTGAGATGTGGGTCGCGCTCGCAATCTCCGAGCGCCGCGCGCATGATGACTGAGCAGCGCCGTACAGTCTGCCGGGTCAAACCGCCTAGCGGCGAGGGAGGGGGCTCCCATGGAGCCATACCCGGTGACGTTCGACGTTGAGTATCCGGACCGGCCACTGAACCGGCTGACGACGTTCTTTCGCATCTTCGCGGCGATCCCGATCCTGATCCTGTCGGCCAGCATCACGGGATTCTCGATGCACTACGAGGGCGCTGGAGACACGGCGACCACCGTGGTCGTCGGTGGCATCGGCCTGCTCTTTCTGCCGCCTCTGCTGATGATCCTCTTTCGCGAGAAGTACCCGCGCTGGTGGTTTGACTGGAACCTGAATTTCCAGCGGTTCTCAAACCGGATCGGCATCTACCTCGCGCTCATGGACGACGCCTACCCGTCGACCGACGAGGACCAGTCCGTGCGGCTCGCGTATCCCTACCCCGACCCGCAGACCGATCTCGGGCGCGGGATGCCGCTGGTCAAGTGGTTCCTGGCGATCCCGCACTACGTCGTCCTGTTCTTCCTGACGATCGGCGCGATCCTCGCCATCATCGCGGCCTGGTTCGCGATCCTGTTCACCGGTCGCTATCCCCGCGGGCTCTTCACGTACGTGGAGGGCGTCCTGCGCTGGCATAACCGGGTGGTCGGCTACGCGTTCGCTCTGGTTACGGATCGTTACCCGCCGTTTCGGCTTGGGACATAGGCTGAACCGCCGCCAGGCCTGACAACCGCATAGGTAGGGCGTTTGCCCGATGTGGTCCGGCACGGGGGCCGGGACACTCGCATCAACGTCGGCGTCGATCACGGCGCCGCCTCAAGGAGGAGAAGCGAAGTGGCCGGAACCAGTGCAAGGACGATTGTGGCGGGCATGGTGGCCTGCCTGTGCGGGGCGGCGGCGCTTGTGGGCGTGGCGACGGCGGGGGCGGCCTCGACGACGTTGTTTTCTTCGACCACTCCGGGTGTTGCCGCGTCGGCCCCTGTCGTTCCGGGCGGGATCTGTGCGGTCACCATCACCGCGGACGGCGGCCGGGGTGGCAGCGCAAACACGCCAGGCGAGACGGTTGGCGGTGCCGGGGCGTCGGTGACGGCGCGTTTCGCCGTGAGTCCCGGCGAGGTGCTGCACGTCCTCGTCGGAGGGGCCGGTGGTAACGACAATTCGCCGGACGGCGGCCACGGTGGCATCGGCGGTGGCGGTGGCGGTGGCTCCGGCGCCGCAGGCGGTGGCGGGGCCTCGGTCGTGTGGACCGATGCCCTCCAACCGCTGGTTGTGGCGGGCGCCGGTGGCGGCGCCATCGGGGGGCACCCTGGCGGCGCCGGTGGGCTACTCGGCCAGGCGGGTGGAGTTGGCGCCAACAACTCGGGCAGCGCCAGGGCCGGCCAGGGTGGTCTGGCGAACGGCGCCGGTGGCGACGGCGGCAACGGCGGACTTGACGGCGGCGGCGGAGGCGGCGGCGGCGTCGGTGCAGGCGGCGCGGCCAGCGATACGTCCAACCACACGCGCAAGGGTGGAGCCGGCGGTAACGGCGACGGAACCACCACCGGTGGTGGCGGCGGTTCTGGGGGCAGCCAACACAACTTCGGCAACGCTGGCAGCACCCCGCCGGGCGCGGGCAGCGGCGGCACGGGCGGCACCGCTGACGGCGGTGCCGGCGTCGCCCCAGGCGGTGACGGCGCGGACGCCGTCGAGGCAGACGCGGGCGCCGGTGGCGCAGGCGGCGTTGGTTTCGGCGGTGGTGGCGGCGGTGGATTCGGCCCCAGCGGGGGCTCCGCCGGCGGTGGGGCCGGGTACGGGGGCGGGAGCGGCGCCGGTGGCGACGGTGGTGGCAGCGGCGGCGGCGGTTCGTCGTTCGTCGCGACCGGGGCTCTGTCGTCCTCGTCAGCGGCGACCGGCTCCGGCGACGGTCAGGTGACCATCAGCTACGACCCCGCGACGGACGCCTGCCCAGCCACGACGGGTCCGACGGGGCCAACAGGTCCGACGGGCCCGACGGGGCCGACGGATCCGATCCCGACGGGCCCGACCGGACCGGCTGGACCCACAGACACGACCGCGCCGGAGACGACGATCGACAAGCGGCCTGCGAAGAAGACCTCGTCGAAGAACGCGACGTTCGAGTTCAGCTCCAGCGAAGCCGGGTCGACCTTCACCTGCAGTCTCGATGAGGAGCGTGCGGCCGCGTGCACGTCACCGTTGAGCGTGCGGAAGCTGGCGCACGGCAGGCACAGCCTCAGCGTCGTCGCCACCGACGCCGCCGGCAACGTCGATGCATCACCGGCGACCTACTCCTGGACCGTGAAGCACAAGCACCACCACTAGTTCGCGAAAAAAGGTCAGGCGGCAACGGCGGCTTCACGCGGCTGCATGACGAGCGCAGCCAGCTCGACGCAGCGGTTCGAGTAGCCCCATTCGTTGTCGTACCAGGCGATCACCTTGAGCATTCGTCCGTCGAGCACCGCCGTTTGGCCGGCGTCGAAGATCGACGAGTGCGGGTCCTTGACGATGTCGCTGGAGACGATCGGA
This sequence comes from uncultured Solirubrobacterales bacterium, assembly GCA_963796815.1. GTDB lineage: Bacteria > Actinomycetota > Thermoleophilia > Solirubrobacterales > 70-9 > WHSW01. The sequence continues at coordinate 110,276 of CAWCNF010000003.1, read as the reverse complement.
TCCTCGGTGTAGGCGAGGATGCCCTCCAGCGGACCGGCAGCCGCAGCGGCCATTGCGGCGTTGATCTCATCGACGGAGGTGTCGCGAGAGAGCTCGCAGGTGAGGTCGACGAGCGAGCCGGTGGGCGTCGGCACCCTGACGGCGATCCCGTTGAGCCGGCCGGCCAGGTCCGGGAGGACGAGGCCGACGGCCTTGGCGGCGCCGGTGGACGTGGGGATGAGGTTGATCGCGGCAGCCCGGGCTCGGCGCAGGTCCTTGTGGGGCATGTCCTGAAGGTTCTGATCGGCCGTGTAGGCGTGGATCGTGGTCATCAGCCCCCGCTCGATCCCGGCGGTCTCGTGGATCACCTTCGCGACCGGTGCAAGGCAGTTCGTCGTGCACGACGCGTTGGAGATGATCTGGTGCTCGTCGGGGTCGTAGACGTCGTCGAAGTTGACGCCGAGCGCGACGGTCACGTCGGGGTCCTTGCCCGGTGAGGAGAGGATCACCTTCTTGGCGCCGGCCTCGAGGTGCTCGGCAGCGTCTTCGCGCGCCCTGAACTTCCCGGTGCACTCGAGCACGACCTCAACCTCGAGCTCGTCCCACGGAAGCGCCGCCGGATCGCGCTCCGACAGGACCTTGATCTCGGTGCCGTTGACGACGATCGCGCCGTCGCCCGCCTCGACCTCGCCGGGAAAGCGCCCGTAGATCGAGTCGTACTTGAGGAGGTGCGCGAGGGTCGCAGGGTCGGTGATGTCATTGACCGCGACGAACTCGAGGTCCGAGCCGGCCTCGGTCGCCGCGCGGACGATGTTTCGCCCGATGCGCCCGAATCCGTTAATTCCAACCCTGATCGACATCTGCGCCTCCTAATTAGTGGGGTCCACTGACCCTAGGCGGCGCATGCGGCCTCCAAATCGGCGGCGAGTCCCGAACCGTCTCCGCGCTTACTACGCAGGCCCTGACAGGCGCTCAGATCTCCTCGGGGACCATCTGGATCGCGCCCGACGGGCACTCGGCGACGCACAGTCCGCAGCCCTTGCAGAAGTCGTAGTCGATCGCGTACTGCTCGCCCGGCTCGCCGAGCTTGAGCACGGCGTTGTCCGGGCAGACGCCGTAGCAGTTGTCGCACGAAAAGCAGCTGCCGCACGACATGCACCGGCGGGCCTCGAAGAGCGCGTTGCCGGCGTCGAAGCCCTGGACGACCTCGTCGAAGGTGCTCTGGCGGCGGACCAGCGTCCAGCCGCGGGCGGTGGCCGCGCGGCGCGTCGGCGTAGTACCAGGTGTTGAGGCTCTCGAACTCGGCGAGCTCGTGTTTGGGCGGCCGCTCGTAGACGGTCCCGCGCAGCCATGCGTCGATGTTGCGCGCGGCCTTCTTGCCATGGCCGATCGCGACCGTGACCGAGCGTTCGGCCGGGACCATGTCGCCGCCGGCGAACACGCCCGGATGACCCGTCATCAGGTTCGGGCCGACGCTGACGACGCCGTCGTCGACCTCGATGTCGGGAGCGGCCTCGACCAGCGAGAGGTCGCACTCCTGGCCGAGCGCGAGTACGAGCGAGTCGGCCTCGAGCTCCTCGAGCTCGCCGGTGGGCTGCGGGAAGCCGGTTTCGTCGAGCTCCATCCGCTCGAGGACCAGCTTGCCGTCGTCGGCGCGCTTGATCGTCGAGAGCCAGCGCATCATCACGCCCTCCTCCTCGGCCTCCTCGACCTCGACGTCATGGGCGGGCATCGCGGCCCGGGTGCGCCGGTAGACGACCACCGCCTCCGAGGCACCGAGGCGCTTTGCGGTCCGCGCCGCGTCCATCGCCGTGTCGCCGCCGCCGTACACGGCAACGCGCCGCCCCAGGAGCGGCTTCTCGCCGTCCTCCATCGAGTGCAGCATCGAGACCGCGTCGAGGACGTGGGCGGCGCTGCCCGCGGGGATGTAGGCGCGCTTGCCGATCTGCGCGCCGACCGCGAGGAAGGCGGCGTCGAAGCCGTCGTCGGCCAGCGTCGCGGCGATGTCGGTCACCTTCGTATCGAGCTCGAGCGTCACCCCGAGGTCGACGATGCGTGCCACCTCGGCGTCGAGGACATCGCGCGGCAGCCGGTACTTGGGAATCCCGAAACGCATCATCCCGCCGGCCATCGGCCCGGCTTCGCGGATCGTCACGGAGTGCCCGAGGCGTGTCAGGAAGTAGGCGGCACTGAGGCCGGAGGGCCCGGCGCCGACGACGAGCACCCGCTTGCCCGTCGGCTCGGCGGCGACGGCGACCTGCCAGCCCTGCCTGATCCCCTCGTCGCCGATGAAGTTCTCGACCGAGTTGATCCCGACCGACTCGTCGAGGTGGCCGCGGTTGCACGACGTCTCGCAGGGGTGGTAACAGACCCTTCCCATGATCGCCGGGAACGGGTTGTCCTCCATGATCTGGCGCCAGGCGCGCTCGTAGCCATCGCCGCCCTCCTCGGCGTGGTAGAGCCATTGCTGGATGTTCTCGCCGGCGGGGCAGGCGTTGTTGCACGGCGGCAGGCGGTCCGTGTAGACGGCGCGCTCTGTGCGCCAGTTGCCGGTCTTGTTGGCGAGGCTCGAGCCGACGTCCAGCGTGATCGCGAACGGCTTGTCCATCAGCGCGGGCTCCCGTGCGTCTCGCTCAGCAGGCGCATCAGATTGCTCTCGGCCTCGGTATCGACCGGACGCAGCGGCTCGTCGACGTCCTCGCCGGCGAGATCGGTGGCGAGGCCGGGGGAGGCGGCGGCCTCCTCGGGGTCGCCGAGCAGGCCGAAGCGCTCGATGTTGCGATCGGCGCCGGCCTGCAGGCGTTCGATCACGTCCGGGCGCCCGTGCTCGCCGAACAGGTGCGCGTAGCGGCGCTGCAGCTTCAGGTAGTCGGTGACCGGCACGCGGCGGCGGATCTTCGAGACCGAGACGACCTCGCCGTGCTCCGCCTCGAAGACGGGGAACAGGCCCGTCTCCTTGACCAGCCGCGCGAGCCGGATCGTGTCCTTGGAGGCCGAGCCCCAGCCCAGCGGGCAGGGGACGAAGACGTGGAGGTAGCGGGCGCCGCGCAGCTGCATCGCCCGCTCGACCTTCGCCTCGAGGTCGCGCGGCTCGGCGACCGTCGCGGTCGCGACATACGGGATCTCGTGCGCCATCGCGATCAGCGGCACGTTCTTGCCCTGACCGAAGACGTTGCCCGGCTCATCGCCGACCGGCTTCGTGTTCGCGGTGCGGGCGGCCGGCGGGGTCGCGCCGGAGCGCTGCACGCCAGTGTTCATGTAGGCCTCGTTGTCGTAACAGACGAAGAGCACGTCGTCGCCGCGCTCGAACATCCCCGAGAGGCAGGCGAAGCCGATGTCGACCGTGCCGCCGTCGCCGGCCTGGCCGATCACCCGCACGTCCTGCTGGCCCTTGACCTTGAGCGCAGCGGCGACGCCGGCCGCGACCGCGGGCGCGTTGCCGAACAGCGAGTGGATCCAGGGCAGCTGCCATGACGACTCCGGAAACGGGGTCGAGAAGACCTCGAGGCAGCCGGTCGCGTTGGCCGCGATCAGCTTGCCGCTCGGTGGCTCGCATCGCGGCGTCGAGCACGTAACGCGCGCCGAGCGCTTCGCCGCATCCCTGGCAGGCGCGGTGGCCCGAGGTGAGCGTGTTCGAGCGCTCCATCCGGGCCTGGACCGAACGCTGCTCCGGATCGAGCAGCCGGTTGCCGACCGCGTAGGTACCGACCTGGTAATGCTTGATCTTCTGCTCGGCCATCGCGTTTCGCCTCTCAGTGCGACCCTGCCGCGACGATCCCGAGGTCCGCGAGGATGTTCTCGGCGTGAGGTCCCGGCCGGCGGTTGCCCGCCATCCGCGCGAGCTCGCGCTCGACGATGTCGCGCTTGAGGTCGAGGAAGTGCAGGCGACCCGGCTCGATCCGCTCGGCGAGCACGTCGGCGAACAGCGCGTGCAGCGATGCCTTCGTGATCGGGCGCCCGCCGAGCCCGGCGACGACGTCGTAGACGGTCGACTCGAGTCCCGATAGCGCGAGGCGGACGTTCTGGCCGACGATGCCGCCGGCGCCGACGGCGAAGGCCTTCTCGATCACGACGGTCCGCTGCGCGCCCGCGAGCGCGGCGCGGACCTCGTCGAGCGGATAGGGCCGGAAGCACTTGATCGCGACGACGCCGATCTTTTGGCCCTGCTCGCGAAGCTCGTCGACGACCTCCTCGATCGTCCCCAGCACCGAGCCGAGCGCGACCACGATCGTCTCCGCGTCGTCGGTGCGATAGCTGCGCACGAGCCCGCCGCAGTCGCGGCCGAAGGTCTCCGAGAAGTCGGCGACGATCTCGGGGATCGCGTCGAGGGCCTGGACCTGCTTGGCGTGCATCAGGTACTTGACCTCGGTGAACGCCTCGGGGCCGACCAGCGCGCCGATCGTCGCCGGATCGGCAGGGTCGAGCAGCTGGCGCGGCTCGAACTTCGGCAGGAAGGCGTCGACCTGCTCCTGGGTCGGCAGCTCGACCTCCTCGAAGGCGTGGGTGAGGATGAAGCCGTCCATGCAGACCATCACCGGCAGGGAGAGCTCCTCGGCGAGCCGGAACGCCTGCACGTGAAGGTCGGCGGCCTCCTGGTTGGTCTCGGCGTACAGCTGGATCCAGCCGGAGTCGCGCTGCGACATCGAATCGGAGTGGTCGTTCCAGATGTTGATCGGGGCCCCGATCGCGCGGTTGGTGAGCGTCATCACGATCGGCAGGCCGAGGCCGGAGGCGTTGTAGAGCGCCTCGGCCATGTAGAGCAGCCCCTGGCTGGCGGTTGCCGTGTAGGTGCGGGCGCCCGCCGCCGACGCGCCGATGCACGCCGACATCGCTCCGAACTCCGACTCGACCATCAGGTACTCGCAGGGCTCGAGCTCGTGGGTGCGGACCATGTCGGACAGTGCCTCGACGATGTGGGTCTGCGGTGAGATCGGATAGGCGGAGATGACCTCGGGGCGACAGCGGGCCACCGCCTTGGCAACCGCCTGGGAGCCCTCGAGCTGCTCAAGCACGGGCGAGCCCGCCGATCTCGGCGCGGACGTAATCGAACGCCGCCTCGGCCCCGGCGACGTTGCCGTCGCCCAGCTTGCCGGGGAAGCGCTCGCGGACCGCCCCGGCCACCGACTCGATCGAGACGATGCCGCTGAGGCCGGCGAACCCGCCGAGCAGGACTGCGTTGGGTAGCGGGCGGCCGAGATGCTCGCGGGCGATCTCGGTGGCGGGCACGGTCAGCAACCGCTCGGGGTGAAAGCCCTTGACGAACTCGCCGAGGCCGAGCTCGTCGAAGCTGTGCCCGGTGTTGATGAGGATGTAGCCGTCGGCCGCGAGCCCGGCGAAGACGTCGACCTGATGGAGCAGGGTCGGGTCCTGGATGATCAGGGCGTCGGGCTCGGAGATCGGCTCCCTGATCCGGATCGGCCGGTCGTCGATCCGGCAGAACGAGACGACCGGGGCGCCGGTGCGCTCGGAGCCGAACGTGGGAAAGGCCTGCGCGTGGCGGCCCTCGACGAACGCGGCCACCGACAGCAGCTCGGCGGCCGTGACTACGCCCTGACCGCCTCTGCCGTGTATGCGCACTTGAAACAAAGCTCTCTGGGGCCAAAGTACTCCCGCCCTGGGGCGCTGACCTCCGCCTTCAGGCACGACAGCGGTACGTGGTCACTACTGAGGCGCGCCGCCGCGGCTAGGGTGCGTACGTGAAGGTGCTCACGGAGGTCCCCGTTGCGCCCGTCTCTCCGGAGCGCTTTCGCGCGCTGCTCGGCGACGATTTCGCAGCCGTCGAGGCCGCGATGGAGCGCGCCAAGTCCGTCCTCGCCGGACGGGTCGTCTGGCACGTGAACTCGACCGCGCGCGGCGGCGGGGTCGCGGAGATGCTGCACTCGCTGCTCGCCTACGCGCGCGGCGCGGGCGTCGACGTGCGCTGGATCACGATCGACGGCAACCCCGACTTCTTCGCGATCACGAAGCGCATCCACAACCGGCTGCACGGCGCCGACGGCGACGGTGGCCCGCTCGGCGATCGGGAGCGAGCGGTCTACGAGCAGGCTCTCGCCGCCGGCGCGGAGGAGTTCGCCGAGATGGTCGGGGAGGGCGACGTCGTCTACCTGCACGACCCCCAGCCGCTCGGCATGATCCGAGCCCTGGAGCCGACCGGCGTGCGCGTCGTCTGGCGCTGTCACGTCGGGCTCGACAATCCCAACGGCCTCGCGCACGAGGCGTGGAACTTCCTGCGCCCCTACGTGGTCGAGGCTGACGCCTACGTCTTCTCGCGCCGCGCGTTCGCCTGGGACGGCCTCGAGGAGGACAAGACCTGGATCGTCGCGCCCTCGATCGACGCCTTCTCGGCCAAGAACCAGGAGCTCGAACCGGCGGTCGTCGACGCCATCGTCGCCCGGATCGGGCTTGCGCCGCCCGCCGAGAGCGGGACGCCGCCTGTCTTCGTCCGCCAGGACGGCAGCGAGGGCACGGTCGAACGCGCCGCCGAGCTCGATCAGGAGGGGCCGATCCCGCGCGATGCGCCAGTGGTCGCGCAGGTCTCGCGCTGGGACCGGCTCAAGGATCCGGAGGGCGTGATGCGAGCGTTCGCCGAGCACGTCGCGCATTCGGACGCCCATCTGCTGCTCGCCGGGCCGTCGGTTGCCGAGGTCGCCGACGATCCCGAGGGGGCGGAGGTGCTGGCGGAGGTGCGTGCCCAGCGCGACGCGCTCGAGCCGGCGGTGCGAGCACGGGTACACCTGGCCTGCCTGCCGATGGACGACGTGGAGGAGAACGCGGCGATGGTGAACGCGCTTCAGCGCCGCGCCGACGTGGTCCTGCAGAAGAGCCTCGCCGAGGGATTCGGGCTCACGGTGGCGGAGGCGATGTGGAAGGCGCGGCCGGTGATCGCCAGCCGGATCGGCGGCATCCAGGATCAGATCGTCGACGGCGAGACCGGACTGCTGATCGACGATCCGACGGATCTGGCCGCCGCGGGGCGGGCGATCGACCGCGTGCTCGACGACCCTGAGTTCGCGCTGGCGCTTGGCACGGCCGCGCGCGAGAGCGTCCGCCGGTCATTCCTCGGCACGCGGCACCTGATCCAGTACATGCAGCTGCTCGGGCACATGCTCGCCCTGGAGTAGTGTCGGCCGCCGTGAACATCCTCGCTCGCAGCGACCTGGATCGGCTTCTGGAGGAGCTGGTCGCAGCGGGATTCGAGCTGATCGGGCCCGTCGCCGGGCAGGGCGCGATCGCCTTCGAGCCGATCCGTTCGGCCGCCGACCTGCCGATCGGGCTCGTCGACGAGCAGGAGGGCGGGACCTACCGCCTTCGCGACCGCGGCGACGAGGCAGTGTTCGGGTTCGCAAACGGACCGCAATCCTGGAAGCGGCTTCTACACCCGCCGGTGCTGAGCGAGTGGAGCGCGCCGCCGCAACGCCGACGGGAGCCTCGAGTTCTCGGCGGCAGAGCCCGACCCGGGCCGACCGCTCGCCTTCATCGGCGTGCGCTCGTGCGACCTGCACGCGATCGCGACCCTCGACCGCTCGCTCGCCCAGATCGACGACCCGGACCCCCACTACGTCGCGCGCCGCGACGGCATCTTCGTCGTCGCCCTCAACTGCTCGACCGCGGGGGGCACCTGCTTCTGCGTCTCGATGAACACGGGCCCCGAGGTGGACTCCGGCTACGACCTCGTGCTGACCGAGGTCGTCGACGGCGATCGCCACCACTTCCTGATCGAGCCGGGGAGCGAGCGGGGCGCCGAGGTTCTCGCCCGCCTGCCGACCTCGCGAGGCGAGCGGCGATGAGGTCGATGAGGGCAAGGCGATCGTGGCGAGCACGGCCGAGTCGATGGGCCGACGACTCGACACCGGACGGCCTGCCCGAGCTGCTGGCGCGAAACCTCGAGCATCCGCGCTGGGACGAGGTCTCCGAGCGCTGCCTGAGCTGCGGCAACTGCACGATGGTCTGCCCGACGTGCTTCTGCACGGACGTCGACGACGTCAGCGATCTCGCCGGCGAAAGCGCGGAGCGCACCCGGCGCTGGGATTCGTGCTTCAACCTCGACTTCACCTACGTCCACGGCGGCGCCGTTCGCAAGACCACGAAGGCGCGGCTATCGCCAGTGGATGACGCACAAGCTCTCGACGTGGCACGAGCAGTTCGGGACCTCGGGCTGCGTCGGCTGCGGGCGCTGCATCACCTGGTGTCCGGTCGCGATCGACATCACCGAGGAGGCTGCTGCCATCCGCGCCACCGACGGAGACGTGCGGTGAAGACGATCGCCGACCTCACCGCGGACATCCCGGCGTTCGCCGGGCTTGCGCCCGAGCACCTCGAGCTGATCTCGGGCTGCGGGCGGACCGAGGTATTCGAGCGCGGGCGATTTCATCTTTCGCGCCGACGAGGCGGCCCACACCTTCTATGCGATCCGCAGCGGGCGGGTGGCGCTCGAGATTCACGCCGCCGGCACGCGAGTCGCTCGTGATCGAGACGCTCGACGCCGGCGACGTTCTCGGCTGGTCCTGGCTGTTCGAGCCGTACCAGGTCCGCTTCGACGCCCGCGCCGTCGAGACCGTCCATGCGATCGCCTACGACGGTGCCTGCCTGCGCGGTAAGTGCGAGGCCGATCCGGCCTTCGGCTACGAGCTGATCAAGCGCTTTGCGCGGATCATCACCGAGCGCCTGCAGGCGACCCGGATCCGCCTGCTCGACGTTTACGGCCATCCGGGCGCCGGCGGGCCCTGACATGCGCCCGACGGCGGCACCCGCGGCGTTTCGCGTCGTCTCCACGCGTGCCGAGACCGCCGACACGCAGACGCTCGTGCTCGAGAGCGACTCCGGTGAGCCCCTGGAGTTCGAGCCGGGGCAGTTCACGATGCTCTACGCCTTCGGCGTCGGCGAGGCGCCGATCTCCGTCAGCGGCGATCCGGCCGACGGCGAGCGAGCTCGTCCACACCGTTCGCGCCGTCGGCGCCGTCTCCAGGGCGATCTGCGCGGCGGGCGCGGATCAGCAACTCGGCGTGCGCGGGCCGTTCGGGCGCGCCTGGCCGCGCCCGGAGGAGGGGTCGGATGTCGTCTTCGTCGCCGGCGGGCTCGGGTTGGCGCCGCTGCGCCCGGCGATCTACGCGGCGCTGGCCGAGCGCGAGCGCTACGGCCGCGTCGTGGTCCTCTACGGCGGACGCGAGCCGGAGCAGCTGCTCTACCGCGATCAGCTCGCCGAGTGGGCGGCGCGCGACGACCTCGAGCTCGGGATCACCGTCGATGCCGCCGGGCCGAGCTGGCGAGGCGCGGTCGGGGTCGTCCCGCGGCTGCTGGAGCGAGCCGAGCTGGACCCGCAGCGCAGCGTGGTGCTCGCCTGCGGGCCCGAGGTGATGATGCGCTTCTCGGTCGATGCCGCGCTCGCGGCCGGGGTCCCCGCGGGCCGGCTCTTCGTCTCGCTCGAGCGCAACATGCGCTGCGCGGTCGGGCCACTGCGGACACTGCCAGCTCGCCGGCACCTTCGTCTGCCGCGACGGGCCCGGTCTTTGCGTGGGAGCAGATCGCGGCGGCGCTCTCGGTGAGGGAGCGATGAGCGGGCGCGCGGAGAGGCCGCGGCTCGCGGTCTGGAAGTTCGCCTCCTGCGACGGCTGCCAGCTCTCGCTGCTCAACCTCGAGGATGAGCTGCTCGCGCTCGCCGGGGCGATCGAGATCTCCCACTTCCTCGAAGCGACCGCGGCCACCGTCGAGGGGCCCTACGACGTCTCGCTGGTCGAGGGCTCGGTGACGACCGCAGCCGACGCCGAGCGGATCCGCCAGGTCCGCGCCAGCTCGCGCACCCTGATCACGATCGGCGCCTGCGCGACGGCGGGCGGGATTCAGGCGCTGCGCAACTTCGCCGACGTCGACGAGTTCGTCGAGGCGGTCTACGCGAACCCCGAGTACATCTCGACGCTCGCAACCTCGACGCCGATCCGCGACCACGTCGAGGTCGACTTCGAGCTGCAGGGCTGTCCGATCGACAAGGCGCCAGATCGTCGAGGTCGTCAGCGCCTACCTGGCGGCGCGGAAGCCGCGGATCTCGTCGCAGTCGGTCTGCGTCGAGTGCAAGCAGCGCGGCAACGTCTGCGTGATGGTCGCCCACGGCACGCCGTGCCTCGGGCCGGTGACCCACGCCGGCTGCGGCGCCATCTGCCCGTCCTACGACCGCGGCTGCTACGGCTGCTTCGGGCCGAAGGAGACGCCCAACACGGCGTCGCTGACCGCCTGGTGGCGCGGACTCGGCGTCCCTCGCGCCGACCTGATCGACGCCTACCGCCACATCAACTGCGCGTCCGAACCGTTCGCACTCGAAAGCACCGCCCTGGAGAGCGCGCGGGATGGCTGACGAGCGGGCCAAGACGACCACGATCGAGGTCGGCGCGCTCGCGCGGGTCGAGGGCGAGGGCGCGCTGCACGTGCGGGTCCGCGCGGGCAAGGTCGAGGACGTTCGCCTCGAGATCTTCGAGCCGCCGCGGTTCTTCGAGGCGCTGCTGCGCGGCCGGCGCTTCGCTGAGGCGCCGGACATCACCTCCCGCATCTGCGGGATCTGCCCGATCGCCTACCAGATGAGCGCCTGCGCGGCGATCGAGGATGCGCTCGGGATCGAGGTCTCCGAGCCGGTCCGGCTGCTGCGCCGGCTGATCTACTGCGGCGAGTGGCTGGAGAGCCATGCGCTGCACGTGTTCATGCTGCACGCCCCCGACTTCCTCGGCTATCCGGGCGCGATCGAGATGGCCAACGACGGCCACGGTGAGGTGGTCGAACGCGGCCTGAGGATCAAGCAGGCTGGCAATCAGCTGATCGCCGCGATCGGCGGCCGGTCCGTGCATCCCGTCAACGCCCGCGTCGGCGGCTTCTACCGCGCCCCGACCGGGGCGGAGCTGGCGCCCGTTGCCGAGCGGCTCAAGCATGCCCGCGAACTGCTGATCGCGACCGTGGCCTGGGCCGGCACGCTCGACTTCCCCGAGCGCACTCTCGGGGCCGAGCTGGCCTCCCTGCGCCAGGACGACCACGGGGGCGACTACCCGATCGAGGGCGGGCGCCTCGTCTCGACCGAGGGCCTTGACATCGGCCCCCGCGAGTTCCCCGAACACGTCGTCGAAGAGCACGTGGCCCACTCGACGGCGCTGCACGGCCGCCTGCTCGAGCGCGGCAACTACGTGCTCGGGCCCCTCGCCCGCTACGCGCTCAACCGCGACCGGCTCGCCCCGGTGGCCGTCGAGGCCGCCGACGCCGCCGGCCTCGAGCCCGTCTGCCGCAACCCGTTTCGCAGCATCGTCGTGCGCAGCGTCGAGATGCTGCACGCTGCCGACGAGGCGCTGCGCCTGATCGCCGCCTACGAGCCGCCGGATCCGCCCTTCGTCGAGGCCGAGCCGGCGGCGGCGGTCGGGCTGCGGCTGGACCGAGGCCCCGCGAGGCACGCTGTGGCACCGCTACGAGCTCGACGCGGAGGGACGGATCGCCAAAGCCACGATCGTCCCGCCCACCTCTCAAAACCAGCCTTCGATCGAGGCCGACCTGCGCGAGTTCGTACAGGAGAACCTCGAGCTGCTCGACAAGGATCTGCAATGGCGCTGCGAGCAGGCGGTGCGCAACTACGACCCGTGCATCTCCTGCGCGACGCATTTCATCCGGCTCGAGTTCGACCGCGGGTGAGCGCTCGCGCTCCGCTCGTAATCGGGCTCGGCAACGCCTTTCGCAGCGACGACGCGGTCGGCCTCGAGGTCGCGCGCCGAGTCCGCCGCCGCGCTCCGGCGCTGCGCGTGATCGAGCTCGAACGCGAGCCCAGCGAGCTGATCGCAGCCTGGGAGGACGCCGATCCGGCGATCGTCGTCGATGCCGTCAGCGGTCCCGAGCCGGGCCGCATCCACCGTGTTGACGCGCCCGGCGACGGCGCGATCGAGCTGCTGACGGCGCCGGCCTCCTCACACGCGCTCGGCCTCGGCGAGGTGATCGAGCTCGCCCGCAGCCTGCGGCGGCTGCCGCGCAACCTGTTCGTGTTCGGGGTCGAGGGCTCGTGCTTCGACTACGGCGAGCAGCTCTCGGCGCCGGTCGCGGCGCGCGTCGAAGCTGTCGCCGCGGCCGTCGTCGCCGCGGCCGGACGCTAGTGGCGCGCGGTCACGCCGTCAGGAACGCGCCGCTTCGAGCAGCAGGCGCTGCTCGGAGGCCGCGATCAGACGGCGAGTCGTGTCGACCGCGTCGATGTTGACCGAGATCGCGTCGATCCCGGCGCGCACGAGCAGGTCGGCGTACTCGGGGTACACGGACGGCGCCTGGCCGCAGATCGAGGTCTGCATGCCGAGCTCGCGCGCCCGGGGGATCAGCAGCCGCAGGTACTCGGTGACCGCCGCGTCGCGCTCGTCGAAGACCTCGGCGACGACCTCGGAGTCGCGGTCGGCGCCGAGCATCAGCTGCGTCAGGTCGTTGGAGCCGATCGAGATCCCGGCGGCGCCGATCTCCGCGTAGCGCTCGAGGTGGAAGAGCACCGACGGCACCTCGGCCATCACCCAGAGCTCGAAGCCCTGGCGATCGAGCAGCCCGGCCTCGCCGGCCACCCGGAACGCCGCCTCGAGCTCGCGCGGCGTGCGGACGAACGGGATCATCACGTGGAAGTTGGTGTGGCCCTGATCCCAGACCCGGTGGATCGCGTCGAGCTCGAGGCGCAGAAGGTCGGGCTCGAGCATGTAGCGCAGAGCGCCGCGGTAGCCGATCATCGGGTTGGCCTCCTCGGGCTCGAAGCGCTCGCCCCCCTCGAGGCCCCGGAACTCGTTCGTGCGGAAGTCGATCGTGCGGTAGGTGATCGGCCGCGGCGCGAAGCCGGCCGCGAAGGTGTTGAGCGCCTCGGCCATCCGGTCGACGACCTCGCTGGCGCGCCCCTCCTCCATGAGCAGTCGCGGATGCTTGCCCCCTAGTGCCTCGAGCACCATCAGCTCCGCACGCAGCAAGCCCACCCCCTCGACATTGAGCTGTGCCGCGCGCTCGACCTGCGACGGCTCGGAGAGATTTACGAGCAGCTTCGTTGCGGTCACCGGCGAGGCCGCGGCCGTCGTCGTCACGGCGGCGGGCTTGCGGGCGATCTGCAGCGCGCCCTCACGCACGACGCCCTGCGCGGCGTCGACGGTGACGAGCTCGCCATCGCGCAGCTTCTCGGTCGCCTCGGCCGTACCGACGACGCAGGGGATGCCGAGCTCGCGGGAGACGATCGCCGCGTGGCAGGTCATCCCGCCGGAGTCGGTGACGATCGCCGCGGCGCGGCGCATGAGCGGCACCCAGTCGGGCGCGGTCATGTGGGTCACGAGGATCTCGCCCTCGCTGAACTTCTCGGCGTCGGCGAGCTCGCGGACGATGCGGACGTGGCCGCTGCCGGCGCCTGGGGCGGCGCCGAGGCCGCGGACGAGCACCTCGCCATCGTGGGCGGCTGCCTCGGTCGAGGTTGCGCCAGACGAGGTCACCGGCCGCGACTGGAGCATCCAGGCCTTGCCGTCGGTGTCGTAACACCACTCGGTGTCCTGCGGTGAGCCGTAGTGCTCTTCGATGCGCCGCCCGAGGTCGGCGATCTCGCGAACCTCGTCGTCGTCGAGGACGGTCCGCTTCGCCTCCTCGCCGGAGAGCTCGCGGGTGACCGTGCCACCGTCGGCGGTCGGCTCGATCACGAGCTCCTTGGTGCGCACCTCGCGGGCGAGGATTGCAAGCCCCTCCTTTTCGACCAGATAGCGGTCGGGGGAGACGCTCCCGGACACGACCGCCTCGCCGAGGCCGAATGAGCCCTCGATGACGAGTCGGTCCGTCGCGCCGCTGGCCGGGTCGATCGTGAACATCACCCCGGCGCGCGTGGCGAGGATCTGCCGCTGGACGACGACGGCGATGTCCATGTCGGACTGCCCGAACCCGCGCTTGGCGCGGTAGAAGACGGTGCGGGCGCCGAATAGCGACGACCAGCAGCGGCGCACGGCCTCGACGACCTCGTCGTCGCCGCGCACGTTGAGAAAGGTCTCGTTCATCCCGGCGAATGAGGCGGCCGCGGTGTCCTCCGCGGTCGCCGAGGAGCGCACCGCAACGGGGGCGCCCTCCCCGAGCTCGCGATACGCCGCGACGATCGCCTCCGCGAGCCAGTCTGGAACGGGCTCGGCGTCGACCATCGCCCGCACGTCGGTCGCGGCGCGGTCAAGCGCCTCCGTGTCCTCGACCTCGAGCCCCTCGAGGCGTGCCTCGATCCGGCTGCGAAGCCCGCCGTGATCGCAGAACGCCGCGTAGGCGGGGGCGCCGATGACGAAACCGGGGGGGACCGGGAAGCCGGCGGCGGTCAGCTCGCCGAGGTTTGCGCCCTTGCCGCCCGCGTAGTCGACGTCGTCGCGCGAGAGGCGCGAGAACTGTCGCACCGCGTCGTCGATCGTTGCGGAGGAGGTGGGAAGAGCAGTGGCTGAGGCGTCGGCGATAGTCATGTCGCCACCGTAGTCCGGGCACGATCTGGCACATCCGCCCCGACCACCAGACGTCTATCCGGGGCGAGTACTGAGGGCCGGGCGGCGATCATGGCTTCGACCTGGCGGGGGGCCGGCGATGCTCTGGCCGGGGAAGCGCGCGACGGCCGCCGAGCCGGACGCTGAAGTCGAGCGCGGCAGCGGTCTCGATGGGGGTCGATCCGAGCGTGCGGCCACAGCTGCGGCAGTGCCTCGGATCCGACCGGCCCGCCGGGGCGGCGGGGCTCTCACTGCACTCCGCACACTGCGCTTCGTCATTTACGCGCGGTCCCCCATCCATAGGAGGAACCTATTTCGAGGCGCGAGCGCCCTCATCTGTGGTGGCTACTGGTTTGAGCAGGTAGAAGTCCCCGACGCCTTGTGATCGATCTCCACTGCCACATCCTCCCCGGGGTCGACGACGGGCCGGCCGAGCTCGCCGGCAGCGTCGCGATGGCGCGCCAGGGGTTCGAGGACGGGATCGACACGATCTGCGCCACGCCGCACATCCGCCACGATCACGACGTCCGCATCCATGAGCTCGCCGGGCGCGCGGCCGATCTCAACGCGGAGCTGGCGCGAGAGGAGGTCGCCGTCACCGTGATCGCCGCGGGCGAAGTGGCGGAGACCGCTGTCGAGGGGCTCGATGACCGGGAGCTGGCGACGGTCGCCCTCGGCGGCCGCTGGATCCTGCTCGAGCCGGCCCCGGGGCCACTCAGCAACACGCTCGCGGTTGCCGCGGCCCAGCTGCGATCGCGTGGCTTTCGCTCCCTGATCGCGCATCCCGAGCGCCACCCGGGCGCGGACATGGCCGAGCGCCTGACGGATCTCGTAAGCGGTGGCTGTCTGGTGCAGGTGACCGCCGCGCTGATCGCCGAGGGACCAGCATCCGAGCCGCTCGTCGATCTCGCGCGCCGCGGCCTGGTGCACGTGCTCGGCAGCGACTCCCACTCCGCCACGATCGGGCGGCCGGTGGCGCTTTCCGCGGGCCTCGAGCGCCTGCGCGAGGCGGCGCCGTTGCGCCCGCATCTCGACTGGATCGCGCACGCCGCGCCGGCGGGGATCCTCGCCGGCGAGGATCTCGAGCCGCCGTTCGAGGTGTCCTAGGCGCCTACCCGAACGGGCGCAGCTCGACCTGAGCCGCGATCTCGTCGATCACCGGGCGCGCGCCCGTCCCGAGGCCGTGGCGCAGGAAGTTGACGGCGCCGGCCGCCGCCGCGGTGATCAGCGTCTCCTCCCACGGGTGGCCGAGGGCGATGCCGGCCGCGAGCGCTCCCATCATCGTGTCCCCGCATCCCTCGCGCGAGCCGCGATCGAACCGCGGCGGCACCAGCCACGACGCCTCATCGCCGTAAAGCACGAGGGCCGGCTGATCCCCGCGGGTGATGATCACGTTCGCGGCGCCACGCTCGCGCAGCTGGCTCGCGGCGGCGAGCAGGCGCTCGGGTCCGTCGACGGGGCCGCAGACGAACTCCGCCAGCTCCCAGTCGTTGATCTTGACGAGGTGGGGGCGACCCTCGAGAGCGCTGTCGAGGCGCGGCGAGGAGAGGTCGACCAGGACGGGTGTGCCGTTGGCGCCGACGTCGGCGGCGAGGTTGGCATAGACGTCGAGTGGCCACCCGTCGGCCGGGTAGGGGTTGCAGATCACCAGCACCGCGGAATCGAGGCCGGCGGCACAGGTGAGCGAGAAGAGGTCGTCGAGCTCGTGGCGAGAGGGCGGCTCGGCCGCCATTGCCGAGACCAGCACCCGCTGGCCGCCCCGGCGGTCGAAGACGAGGCACCCGGTCGAGCTGTCCGTATGGACGAAGCGGCGCTCGCCGGGTAGACGCTCGAGCAGAGGCTGGAGCACGGACCCGGTCTCGCCGCCGCTCAACCCGCAGAGAACCGGCTCGCCGCCGAGCTCGCCGGCCGCGCGCGCCACCCAAACCCCCTGGCCGCCGGGGTGCACGTGGATGTCGTCGCGGTCCGGCGCCCTCGCTTCGATCGTGACCGTCAGCAGCGGGTTCGGGGAGAAGATCGTGATCTGCCCGGGATGATTCTCGGCGTCGGCGATGGGAGGACGCTACTCGTCACGTCGTTCGCCGCCAAGATTGCCGCCGTGGGCGCGGTTGTCGACACGGTCTCCGACGGTCTCAAGCAGTCGCTGCTGATGGCCTACGAGGTGTGGTGGGCGCTTGTGCTCGGCTTCACGATCTCGGCGGTGGTGCAGGCATGGGTCCCTCGAGAGCGGATCGAGAGCGCGCTCTCGGGCAGCGGGGCCGGCCCGATCGCGAAGGCCACCGGCCTGGGCGCGGCGTCGTCCTCGTGCTCCTACGCGGCGATCGCGATTGCGAAGTCGCTGTTTCAGAAAGGCGCGTCGGCGGCGACGGCGCTCGCGTTTCAGTTCGCCTCGACGAACCTGGTCTGGGAGCTGGGCCTGGTCCTGTGGGTTCTGATCGGCTGGCAGTTCACCGCGGCCGAGTACGTCGGCGGCGTCGTGATGATCGTGCTGATGGCCGTGTCGCTGCGGCTGTTCGTCTCGCCGGCGCTCGAGGAGCGGGCGCGAAAGCACGCCCAGGATGCGCAGAGCGGCCACCAGCACCACGGCGCCGGGTCGCGACTGCCCTGGCGCCAGCGGCTGACTGTCGGCCGATGCGTGGTCCGACGTCGCCGGGAACTTCCGCAGCGACTGGCAGATGCTGTGGAAGGAGATCACGCTCGGGTTCCTGCTCGCCGGTTTCATCGGCCTGCTCGGCGACGACTTCTTCAACGTCCTCTTCGTCGACAACGCGCCGCCGGTGATCACCGCGGTCGAGAACGTGATCGTCGGTCCCTTGATCGCCGTCCTCAGCTTCGTCTGCTCGGTCGGCAACGTCCCACTGGCCGCGGTCCTGTGGTCGGGCGGCATCAGCTTCGCCGGAGTGATGGCGTTCATCTTCGCCGACCTGATCGTGATCCCGATCGTGCTCGCCTACCGCAAGTACTACGGATGGCCATTCGCCTGGCGAATCACGCTGCAGATGTTCGCGACCATGGTCATCGCCGCGCTGCTCGTCGACGGCCTCTTCAGCGCCGCCGACCTGATCCCGACCGGCCCGCGGCCGAGCCGCGAGGACATCTTCGGCTCGGTCGAGCTCGACTACAAGCTGGCGCTGAATCTCGTGGGGCTGATCGTCTTCGCGGCGCTGTTCTGGCTGGCGAGGCGGCGAGAGGACTAACCGCCGGCATCCGTGGTCCCCACCGAGGCGGATCGGTATCCGCAGCCGTTTTCGCTCGCCCCGCCTGCCCGTAGCGTCGGGCTGGAGATGACCAGCACGACCGCTCAGCGGCTCGAAAGCGAGGCGACGACGACGGTCGGGCCCGAGGTTGCGGCGCGGCTCGAGGACTACGTCGCGCGAGCCGAGGCCGCCGCGATTGAATTCCGCAAGCTCGACCAGGAGACGGTCGACCGGATCGTCTGGGCGATGGTCGTCGCCGGCCTCGAGAACGCCTTCGAGCTCGCCGAGCTGGCGATGCAGGAGACCGGCTTCGGGGTGCTCGAGGACAAGGTCGTCAAGAACTACGTCGCCACCGAGTTCCTCTACGACTACCTCAAGGACAAGCGCTCGGTCGGGGTGATCGACACCGATCCCGCCCGCCGGATCGAGTACATAGCCGAGCCGATCGGCGTCGTCTTGGCCCTGCTGCCGATCACGAACCCGACATCGACCGCGCTGTTTAAGTCGATCGTCGGGGCGAAGACGCGCAACGCGATGCTCTTCAGGCCTTCGGCGCGCGCCAGTCGCTGCGCGATGCGCACGATCGAGCTGCTGACGGCGGCGGGGGAGGAGGCGGGAATGCCGGCGAACGCCCTCCAGGTGATCCCGGACCCGACCCTCGACGTCTCCCAGTATCTCTTCCATCACCCCGGGATCGATCTGATCTGGACGACGGGAGGCCCGAAGGCCGTCGCCGCCGCGAACGCGTCCGGCAAGCCGTGCATCAGCGTCGGCTCCGGCAACGCCCCGGTCTACGTGCACGCGAGCGCCGACATCCCGATGGCGGTCCTCGACATCCTGATCTCGAAGACGTTCGACTCGTCGGTGATCTGCCCGGCCGAGCAGACCTGCGTCGCCGACGACGCGATCTACGACGAGCTCGTCGCCGAGTTCGAGCGCATGGGCGCCCGCCTGCTCACCGTCGAGCAGGTCGACGCGCTGGCGCGAGCGTGCTTCGACGCCGAGGGCAATCCCGAGATCGCCTCCCTTGGCCAGTCCTGCGTCAACCTCGGCGCGCTCGCCGGGATCGAGGTCTCGGCCGACGACAAGGTGCTGCTGGCGCCGCTCGGCTCCGATCTCGAGGCACTCGCCGACCATCCCTTCCTGCAGGAGAAGCTGATGCCCGTCCTCAGCCTCGTCCGCTCGCCGTCCGTCGAGCACGCGATCGACGCGTGCGTCCTGGTCACCGAGAACGGCGGGCTCGGCCACACCTCGGCCGTGTACGCCCGCGACGAGGAGGTCATCGCCAGGTTCTCCAGCACCGTCCGAACCGGGCGGATCCTCGTCAACGCGCCGACGGCGGTTGGAGCGCTCGGGGGGATCTACAACTCGATGACACCGACCTTCTCGCTCGGCTGCGGCACCTGGGGCGGCTCGAACACGACGGACAACATCAACTACCGCAACCTGCTCAACATCAAGACCGTCTCCCGGCGCCAGGCCCCGCCGCAGTGGTTTCGAGTCCCCTCCGACACCTACTTCAACGCCGGCGCGATCGAGAGCCTGGGGGCGGTCTCGGCCGAGCGAATGCTGCTGGTCACCGACGCCGACACCGAGAGTCGCGGGGTGCTCGAGACCCTCCGCGCTCATGTCGGCGACGCCTCGCTGCACACGTTCTCGGGGATTCACCCGGAACCAACCGAGGAGCAGATCAGGGCTGGGGTCGACGTGATCTCGGAGTTCGAGCCCGACGCGATCGTCGCGGTGGGCGGCGGCTCGGTGCTTGACGCGGCGAAGGCGATGCGCCTCTTCCACGAGAGCCCCGAGCTGACGATGCGCGAGCTCTCGCTTCCGTTCCTGGACGCCCGCAAGCGCGTGGCTCACTACCCGGACAAGGGGCACGATCTGCGCCTGATCGCCGTCCCGACCACGTCCGGGACCGGCTCGGAGGTTTCACCGGCGGCGGTCGTCACCGTCGACGGGCGCAAGGTCACCCTCGTCGACTACACCCTCGTCCCCGACATGGCGATCGTCGACCCGCTGCTCACCCTGACGATGCCGCCGACGGTCACGGCCGATACCGGCATCGACGCGCTCACGCACGCACTGGAGGCGTACGTGTCGATCTTCGCCTCGCCATACACCGACGCCTTCTGTTTGCAGGCGATCCATCTGATCTTCGAGGCGCTGCCGCGGGCTTGGCACGACGGCTCAGATCTCGAGGCCCGCACGGACATGGCCAACGCGGCGACGATCGCCGGGCTTGCCTTCTCGAATGCGTTCGTCGGCGTCAACCACGCGCTCGCCCACGCGACTGGGGCGCGCTTCGGCATCGCGCACGGGCGCGCCAACGCGATCTTCCTGCCAAGCGTCCTGCGCTACAACGCCTCGCTGCCGTCGAAGTTCATGCCGGCGCCCGGCTACTCGCGATACGTCGCGCCCGAGAAGTACGCGCAGATCGCGCGCGTAATCGGGCTCGGTGGTAGGGACGACGAGAGCTCTCGTCGGCGCCTGTTCGAGCGCGTCGACGAGCTGCTCGCCGAGGTCGGGATGCCGCGCTCGTTGGCTGCCGCAGGCGTTGACGAGGCCGACTTCGAGGCGGCGCTCCCAACGCTGACCAAACACGCGTTCTCCGATGCGAGCCTGAAGACCAACCCGCGGATCCCGCTGATCCGCGAGCTCGCCGGGTTGCTGCGAGCGGGATTCTCAGGCTCCTAGATGGCTCGGATGCGCGTGGTGATCGCGGGCGGTGGGCTCGCCGCGATCGAGACCATGCTGGGCCTCGAGGCGCTCGCGCCGGATCGGGTGGAGGTCGAGCTGATCGCGCCCGCCGCGCAGTTCGTCTATCGCCCGCACCTCGTCGCCGAGCCGTTCTCGCTCGCCGTTGCGACGCGTGTCGACCTTGCGGGGCTCGCCGCACGCCACGGCGCCCGGCTGCGGCGCGACACCCTGGCCGCCGTCGACCCGGGCCAGTGCTATGTCCAGACCGGTGACGGCGTGAGGCTGGATTACGACGCGCTGGTGATCGCGATCGGCGCGCGTGCGATTCCGGCAATCGAGGGCGCTCTTACCTTCGACGACCGCGCCGCGTCGGACGGCTCTTTTCGCGCCGTGCTCGACCAGCTCGAGGCTCAGGGTCACGGCCGGCTCGTCTTCGCGGTGCCCTCGCAGGTTCTCTGGTCGCTTCCGGCCTATGAGCTGGCCCTGCTCAGCGCCGCCCATCTGCGCGCCCGGGGCGTCGAGGGTGTCGAGATCGCGGTGGCAACGCGCGAGCCGCGGCCGCTCGAGCTGCTCGGCGAAGACGCGCCGGGGATCATCGAGGCGCTGCTAGACGAGGCCGGGGTCGGTCTCGTTGTCGGAGCCGCGCCGCTTCGATTCGAAGATCAGCAGCTCGTGCTCGATGGCGGTGGCCAGACGGCGGCCGACCACGTCGTCGCTCTGCCGACACTCGCGGTCGGACCGATTCCGGGCATCCCCCAGCGCTACGGCACGGGCTTCGTCGCGGTCGATGGTCGACTCGAGGTCAATGGGCTCGAGGACGTCTGGGCCGTCGGCGATGTCACCAGTTTTCCGATCAAGCAGGGCGGTCTCGCCGCCCAACAGGCCGATGTCACCGCCGAGGCCATCGCATCGCGCTCGGGCTCCAAGGTCACCGTCTCGACCTACCGGCCGGTGCTAAGGGCAGCGCTCATCACCGGCGCCTTGCCACGCTTCTTCCGCTCGGCGCTGTTCACCGGCTACGAGGCCGCGGCGAGCCCGAGCGCTCTGTGGTCGCCGCCGGCAAAGCTCGCCGGCCGCCATCTCGGGCCGTTTCTGGCCGCGGCGGCGCATCACGCCAGTCCCGACGGTGAGTTCATCGACCTCGACCCGCTCAGCCCGGCTGAGCGCATCGACGAGCGCGAGCATCGGCGCTACGAGCTCGATTTCGCGTTGGGGGCCGCCGACGCGGATGCCCGCAAGGGCGACTACCGCGGCGCCCTCGGGTGGCTGGAGGTCGTCGAAGAGCTGACCATGATCCTCCCGCCGGCCTATCTCGCGCGACGCGAGGAGTGGCAGCGGCTGGGCTACCCGGATGCGGACTCGGCTGTGGCGTAGACCTCGATGAAGCGCAGGTAGTTGTCGGCGACCTGCGTGGCGGCCTCTTCGCGCGTGAGGCTCCCGTCGATGAAGCCGGCGAGGGGGTCGCCCCAGATCGAGCGGCCGATCGCGAAGCCGACGTAGGCGTCAACGGGCGCCGCCTCGCGCAGCCAGTGGTCGACCTTGGCGTCGTCGGCGCCACGCCCGAGCACCACGCAGACCACGCCGTCGCGGCCGTCGGCGCGACATTGGGCAGCGATCCGCTCGCAGTCCTCTCGCCGGTCGACGCCCTCGATCTTCCAGATGTCCGCCTCCATGCCGGCCTGCTGAAGCTCCGCGATCGCGCGGCGCATGAGCTCGGGACGCAGCTCGGCGTCGTAGCGGTCGGCGTCGCCGTCGACCGACGCAAGCTGCGCCTCCTCCGCGGGCACGAGCAGCTCGAAGAGAAACTTTCGGTCGTTCTCGTGAAGCCAGTTCGACAGCCGCACGAGGCGCTCGGTCTGGCGCTGGTTCATCTCGGCGTCGCCGTCGGGGTTGTAGCGAACCAGAACCTTGGAGAAGTCCGGGTCGAAGCGCTCGATGTGGGCGCCGAACTCCTCGCCGTACTCGAAGTCGAACTCGTTCTGACCGCTCTTTTCCACCGGCATCGCGAGCCGGATTCCCTTCGCCTTGACCTGTTCGGGAACCTGGGTCGGACCGCCGTACTGCTCGTCGACCAGCGCCCCGGTCGCCGACGGATCGGCGCCACGCTCGAGCGCCGCCTCGATGCCCTCGAAGATCAGGTGCTTGCCGTCGGAGATCTGCTCGAGCTGTTCGGGCGTCGGGTCGCCCGAGATCCCGAAACGCTTGATGAACGACCCGCGGTGGTCGAACGCGAGTATGTACAGCTTGTGGTTGTAGCCAAGGCTCATTAACTCATCGCATCCCTAGGCCCATGTTCGCGGCCATGAGCGCGTGGGGTTGGCAACCGCGACGCGGACCCTGGCGTCCACGGCGATTGCCCCGCTGGGGCTGGCGATCACCGGGTTGAGCTCGACCTCGGCGATCTCCGGATGCGCATCGACCATCGCGCTGAGTCGAACCAGCAGTTCCTCGAGCTCGCCGAGGTCGACCGCGGGTGAGCCGCGAAAGCCGGTCAGGAGGGGGAAGACGGCGAGTGAGCGGATCATCTCGGCCGCATCGGCGCGGGTGATCGGGCAGATCCGGACCGCCACGTCCTTGAGCAGCTCCGCGTAGATGCCGCCCGCGCCGCAGGCGAGCACCGGGCCGAAGACCGGATCGGCGACCACCCCCGTGAGCAGCTCGACCCCATCCTCGGCCATCGCCTGGACCATGAACGACTCCCGCTCGATGCCGGCGCGCTGCAACCCCTCGTCGATCTCCGCCGCTGCGGCCGCGACCTCCTCGGCACCGGCGAGACCAACCCGCACGGCGCCGACCTCGGTCTTGTGGACGATCGCGGGACCCTCGGCCTTGACGGCCACGCGGCCGCCGATCCGGGCCGCGGCCGCGCCGGCAGCGGCTGGGTCGTCCGCCGGCTCCCACGCCGGGAACGCGATTCCATAGCAGTCGAGCAGCCGGGCCCTGTCGGCAATTGCGAGCCAGGCTCGATCCTCGGTCAGCGCCTCCGCGATCACCGCCGCCGCCTCGTCGGAACGCGCGTCGGGGAAGTCGGCGGGCGGCTCTTCGGGCTGTGCTCGCCAGCGCACGTGGTGCATCACCCTGCCGAGCGCCTTGGCGGCGTCCTCTGGATAGAGGTGCGTGGGGATCCCGCCCTCGCGGACGATCGCCGCATGGTCGCGCTCCGACATGAAGACCGCCTGGATCGGCAGCTGGCGCTCGATCTCGCTGGCCGCTTCGCGCACCGCCTTGGCAACGTCCTCGGCACGGGTCAGCAACGGCCGGATGAAGATCACGATCAGGGCGTCGATCTCACTCCAGCCGGCGAGCGTGGCGATCGTCTGCCGGTAGTCCTCGGCGGTCGCCGTGGCGATCATGTCGACGGGATTGGTGAGCGCGGCCTCGGCGGGCAGAAAGCCGCGCAGTTGCTCGCGCAGCGACTCCGGTACCTCCGGGACCTCGAGGCCCGCGGCGGCGCACGCGTCGGCGCACATGATCCCGGGGCCACCGGCGTTGGTGACGATCGCGACCCGATTGCCCTCGGGCAGCGGCTGGTTGGAGAGCAGCGAGGCGACGTCGAGCAGCTCGGAGAGGCTCTCGGTGCGGATCACTCCGACCTGCCTGAAGAGGGCGTCGGCGGTCAGGTCCGACCCGGCGAGCATCGCTCCGGTGTGTGAGGAGGTCGCCCGCAGGCCTGCCGTCGAGCGGCCGCTCTTGACCACCACGATCGGCTTGGAGCGGCCCATGCGCCGCGCCACTCGCGAGAACCGGCGCGGGTCGCTGAACGACTCGATGTAAAGCAGCGCGACCCGGGTGCTCGGATCCGACTCCCAGAACTCGAGGAGGTCGTTGGCGGTGATGTCAGCGCGGTTGCCGATCGAGGCGAAGGACGAGACGCCGAGGGTTCGATCGCTGGCGAGCTCGATCAGCGCGAGTCCGAGCGCGCCGCTCTGAGTGACGAAGCCGACAGCTCCGGGTGGAGGGCTCGCGGGGGCAAACGTGGCGTCGAGGCTGGCCCCGGGGGCCGTGTTGAGTGCGCCCAGGCAGTTCGGGCCCAGCAGGCGCATGCCGCTGCGCCGGCAGATCTCGAGCAGCTGGCGTTCGAGCTCGGCGCCCTCGGCGCCGGTCTCGGAGAAGCCGGCCGAGATCACGATCAGGGCCGAGACGCCTCGCTGCGCGCACTGGTTTGCGACCTCGAGCACAGCCGCGGCGGGCACCGCGACCACGGCGAGGTCGACCTCCCCGGGCACCTCGTTGATGCTCGGATAGGCCCGCACAGACTGCACCACGTCGGCGGCCGGGTTGACAGGGAACGCGGGACCGCCGAACTCGGACTGGAGCAGGTTGTGAAAGATCGCGCCGCCGACGGTCTGGCGCTCGCGCGAGGCGCCGATGACAGCGACCGACCGGGGCGCCAGGAAGTGGTGGACCGCGGCCTGCGCCGCCAGCTGGTCGCGGTGCTCGAAGCGCTCGACCGCCTCCGGCGAGAGCGACGTCGGCATCTCGACGCGGATCCCGCCCGGCTCGGAGGAGATCTCGAACGGCAGGCCGCTCTCGCGAAAGACCTCGACCATGCGGTGGTTCTCCGGCATCACACTGGCGACGAAGAGCGAGATCGCGTTCTCCTCGGCCACCTCGGCGAGATGGGCGAGCAGCAGCGTCGCCAGCCCGTGACCGCGCATCTCGTCGGCGACCGTGAAGGCGACCTCCGCCGAGTTGTCGGGCTCGAGGAAGTACGACGCCTGGCCGACGATGCGCTCGTCATCGCCGCGCAGTGCCACCAGCCCGTAGCGACCGGCGTAGTCGACCGTGGCCATCTGGCGGGCGGCCGCATGCAGGTCGCTGCCGGCCGAGAAGAAGCGGAAGGTCCGCGACTCCGAGCTCAACCCGGCGAAGAGCTCGTAGAGCGCCGGCTCGTCCTCTCCGCGCACCGGTCGCACGGAGAGGGTCGAGCCGTCGCGAAGGACTACGTCCGCTTCGCGGTTGGTCGGGTAGGCGCTGATCGGTCGAACTTACGCGAGCCAG
Source organism: uncultured Solirubrobacterales bacterium (assembly GCA_963796815.1). GTDB lineage: Bacteria > Actinomycetota > Thermoleophilia > Solirubrobacterales > 70-9 > WHSW01. Next base: position 84,940 of record CAWCNF010000003.1, on the reverse strand, counting down.
CCGTGGCGCTGAACGATGCCCGTCTGCGACCACCAGCGGCCGAGCCCGAGCGTGTTGCCGGCGCCGACCAGGGCGAGCCCGACGAGGACCAGCGCATAGACGATGTGGTCGTCCATGAAGAGGTTGTTCTCCGGCGGCAGGAACGCGGCCCACATCAGGATGACCATCAGCGCGCCACCCGCGCAGGCGAGGCGCATGACGACACCGAGCATCAGCGCCACGCCGATGCCGAGGAGTCCGATCATGAACAGCGAGTTGACGAACGCCGTGCCGGCGATGTCGTGGTAGATGCCCGAGAACGGGCCGACCGAGCCACTGAGAAAGCCCTTGGTGGGGTTGCCACCGTTGATCCAGGAATCGGCGGACGCCGTTTCGTGGCCGAGCCCGAACATCTTGTCGAGGAAGGCCCAGAGGAAGACCCAGCCGAGCGACAGCCGGGTGGCGGCCCAGACGTAGCGAGCTGCGGCCTCTCGAGTTATCGATCCGGTCTTGGACGTGCTGTGTGCCGGCACCGCGGGGGCGGTGGCGGGTGTGGGCATGCCTGCGGCCGGGGCGGTTGCCGTGGCGGCTACGGGTTCTGGACGTTCCTGCATCTCCGACTCCTTTTCGTTCACACGACTTGGTGGCGACTCTAGGTGCCGGTTTCCGAGCCGACACCGGGGGCCGGTACCGCTCCCGCTACGGGGTAACTACCGGCGCGAACGGGTGGCCGCCGCCGATTCGGACCGCCCGGCGCCCAGCGATGATCGGCGCAGCAGTAAACGCTCACAAAGAGAGGGCCAGATGTATATGCGGAGCGCGTGCGCGGGCGAAATTGAGGTCGTTGTCGAGGACGACAGCCCTGAGGCGGTCTTCGCGGAGGCGCTTGTCGCGCTCGGAGACGTTCTTGCCGATCGCGTGCGAGACGGGGCCGAGGTGACCCACGAGGTCAGCGTTCGCGCCTCCGACCCCGAGGCGCTGCTCAAAGCGTGGGTGGACGAGTTCGTCCGCCTGGCGGAGACCGACGGCTTCATCCCTCAGCGGATCGGGCGCATCGAGCTCGGTCCCGAAAGCGTGAGCGCGACGATCGGGGGAGAGTGCGGGGTGCCGCAGAGCCTGATCCGGCCCGCCACCTGCGACCGCCTCGAGCTCGAGCGCACCGACGGCGTCTGGCGTGCCGAGATCGTGCTCGAGGTCTAGGACCCGGCCGAGCATCTCTGCTTGCGGGCCATGGCACGGATTCGGGATGCGCTCCGGCTCGGGGCGGTGATCCTTGCGGGCATCGCGACGCGCCGTTCGGTGCGACCGCTTGGAGACGAGGCGCGCCGGCGCCTTCCAGGCGACGACCTGCTGTCCGATGCAAACGGGCGGTGGACCCACGGCATCACGATCCGCTCGCGGCCGGCGGAGATCTGGCCGTGGCTGGCGCAGATGGGCTGCAGACGGGCCGGCTGGTACAGCTACGACGGCCTCGACAACGGCGGTGAGCCGAGCGCACAGCGGGTGATCCCAGAGCTACAGAGGATCGAGCTCGGCGACATCTTCCCGTGGACGCCGAGGGACGATGATGGGTTCGTCGTCCGGATGATCGAACCTGAGCGGGCGCTTGTGCTGGGCGGTGACGCCGGCACGAGCTATCGCGTCACCTGGGCGTTCGTGCTCGAGCCCGTCGATGAGACGAGCACGCGCCTGATCACGCGGGCGAGCGGCGAGTTCGAGCGCCGCGGAGTGGGCGCGCTGCTCGGGCTGATCTGGCGCCCGATCGACTTCGGCATGCAGCGACGCCAGCTGCTCAACCTTCGGCGTCGCGCCACACCCTGACCCCGTCAGGGGCTCAGTCGTCGAGGATCGACAGGTCAACCCGCGCAAGCCGCTGCGGATCGGCCAGGAAGTCGATCTCGACGATCCGCCCGCCTCGCACAATGAAGCTGCCGACCGAGAACGGCTCTCCGTCGCGCAGCGTGACCGTGCCGGGGGCGCCGTTGACCAGCGCCGGCCGGGTCTCGAGGTCGAGGCGCCGGAACGACGACGCCTGCTCGGCGACGGCCTTCGCACCGTGCAGCTCGAACCGGCCCTCGGGGAACGCGCCGCGGTCGGCGCGCAGGACGACATCGGGGTCGAGCACCTCGAGCAGGCGCTCGAAGTCGCCGCTGCGGGCCGCGGCGTGAAACGCCTCGACGACCTCGCGCTGCTTGGCGAGGTCGACATCGGGCGCGGGCGCTCCGCGGACTCGCCGGCGAGCCCGGCTCGCGAGCTGGCGGGTTGCGTCGGGCGAGCGTTCGACGATCGGCGCGATCTCGTCGAACGGGACGGCGAAGACGTCGTGAAGGACGAAGGCCAGCCGCTCGGCGGGGCTGAGCTGTTCGAGCACGACGAAGAGCGCCAGCCCGACGGAGTCCGCCAGCAGCGCCTCGTGCTCGGGGTCGGTCCCGTCCTCCGGGTCGACGATCGGCTCCGGCATGCGGACGCCCATCGCCTCCTCGCGGCGCGACTTGCGCGAGCGCAGCGCGTTCAGGCTGACCCGCGCGACGACCGTGGTCAGCCAGGCGCCGAGGTTGTCGATCGCTTCGTCATCGGTGCGGTTGAGCCGCACCCAGGTCTCCTGGACGGCGTCGTCGGCCTCGCTCAGCGAGCCGAGCATTCTGTAGGCGACCGCCCGTAGATGGGTGCGGTGCTCCTCGAAGCGCTCCGCCAGCCAGTCCTGCTCGTTCACTTCACATACCTCCGTCGCATCGGGTCACATCAACTAGACCCGCGAGACACCACCGATGTGACCCCTAGCTCATCGCAGCGACCGGAACGTCGCGCGCATCTCCTCGGAGAAGACCTGCGGCTGCTCCCAGGCGGCGAAGTGGCCGCCCTCGTCAACCTCGTTGAAGTGGATGAGCTTGGGATATGCCTTCTCCGCCCAGCTGCGTGGAGCTGGGTAGAGCTCGTCCGGGAAAACGGTCACGCCGACCGGGAGCTCGACGCCCTTGACGTCGAAGAAGGCCAGGTGGCTTTCCCAGTACAGACGCGCCGAGGAGATCGCCGTGTTCGTCAGCCAGTAGTGCGTGACGTTGTCGAGGACGTCATCGCGTGACAGGCCGCCCGGGTTCCCGGCAAAGGCGCGCGCGATCAACTCATAGCTGGCCACGTCGTGGTCGAGCATCCAGGCCGCGAGGCCGACCGGCGAGTCCACGATGCCGTAGAGGGTCTGCGGTCGGTTGGCCATCTCGCTGGCGTAGCCGACGCCTGTCGCGAAGAAGTGCTTGAGGATCTCGAACGCCCGGTCCTCATCGGGTGCGAGGCCGTGCGGCTTCGGACCGCCGCTGGCGAGCGCCTTCGACACGTCGGGCGGCACCGTCGCCGGCATGTTCGTGTGGATGCCCAGCAACCCCTCGGGCTCCAGCAGGGCCAGCTGTTCGGTGACGGCGTTGCCCCAGTCGCCGCCCTGTGCGACGTACCGGGCGTATCCGAGGCGGCTCATCAACGTGGCCCATGCGCGCGCGATGCGGATGGGGTCCCAGCCGGTCTCGGTCGGCTTTCCCGAGAAACCGTGGCCCGGCAGTGACGGGATCACGAGATGGAAGGCGTCCGCGCCGCTCGCCCCGTGCTCGGTGGGGTTGGTGAGCGGCTCGATGATCTTGAGCTGCTCGACCGTCGAGCCCGGCCATCCGTGCGTGACGATCAGCGGCAGGGCGTCCTCGTGCTGGGAGCGGACGTGAATGAAGTGGATGTCGACGCCGTCAATCTCGGTGATGAAGTGGGGGAGAGCCGCGAAGCGCTCCTCGAACTTGCGCCAGTCGTAATCGGTCGCCCAATAGCTGGCCAGCGCCTGGATCGTGTCGAGCTGCACGCCCTGGGATGGATCCACCTCGGCGTCTGGCCACCTCGTCGCGTTGATGCGGTGACGAAGGTCCTCGAGCTGCTCCTCGGCGACGTCGATGGTGAACTCGCGGACGTCCTGGGCGGCCCCTGAGCCGGTCGAGGCTGTGGCTTCCATATTGACTCCTGACGGTTGTTCGAGTGACCGTCATGGGTCATATCACTGATTTGTCAGAGCTGCCTCTTGCTTGAGCCGCGCCCGTTCTCGCGCCGCGCGCACGGCCGCGGTGAGCGTCTCGATGTCATAGGCGCCGACGTGGCGGCGCCCGTTGATGAAGAAGCTCGGCGTGCCGGCGACGCCGCTCGCGTCGGCGCTGCCGACGTCGTCGGCGACTCGCTCGTCATGTAGGCCGCCGCGAACCTCGTCCCAGAAACGGTCGACGTCGAGGCCGAGCTCCTCCGCATGGCGCCTGAGGTCGCGCGGGCTGAGCTCGTCCTGGGAGGCGAGCAACTTGTCGTGCATCCGCCAGAACTCGCCCTGCGTCGCCGCCGCCTCGGCTGCCTCGGCTGCCATCTGGGCCTCGGGGTGGACGTCGCTCAGCGGCAGGTGGCGCCAGACGTAGCGCAGCTCGTCGCCGAACTCGTCGAGCAGCTCGCGGATCACGACCTCCGCCTGCCCGCAGTACGGGCACTCGTAGTCGCCGTACTCGATCAGCGTGACCGGGGCGGACTCGGGACCGCGGATGTGGTCGCGCTGCGGATCGGCATCGTCGGAGAGGTCGAGCAGATCCTCGGCGGTCCCAAGCAGCTGTCGGGCGCGCACCCGGGCGGGAAGCCGGGAGATCCCCTCGAAGACGAGCCAGCTGACCAGCGCGGCCAAGATCGCAGCCGCGAGCACGCCGAGCTTGGCCTCCTCAAGCTCCTGGCCTTCGAAGGCGATCCCCGCGATCAGCAGCGAGACGGTGAAGGGGATGCCCGCGACCGAGCCGCCGCCGAGGATCTCCGGCCAGCTCAGCGAGGGGCGCAGGCCGGTGATCCACCGCCGGCTCCCGACCCATGCTCCGATGACGACCCCGAGGGGCTTGCCGACGACGTAGCCGAAGACGATTCCCAGGGTGATGGGCGAGGCGATGGCGTCGCCGAGCAGCCGGCCGTCGATGTGGATGCCGATATTCGCGAGGGCGAACAACGGCACGATCACAAAGCTGGTCCAGGGGTGCAGCCGGTACTGGAGGCGCTCGTTGGCCGAGATCGCCGAGCTCACGCCGAGCTGGGCCGAGCGGGCGAGCTCGGGCGTGGGCTGCTCGCGGAAGGAGCGCGTCAGTTCCGTGGCGTGCTCCAGATCGGTGCGGGCGGGTGGGTAGGCGCTCACCACGAGTCCGACGGCGAGCCCGGTGAGTAGCGGGTCGACGCCGGATTCGAAGAGCGCGACCCACGCTCCCACCGCGAGCAGCGCGGCGGTTGGCGCTCGCCAGGCCACCGGCGCATAGCGCAACCCCGCCAGCAGGCAGAAGAACCCTGCCGCGACCGCGAGCGCGACGACGTCCACCGTGTCCGTGTAGACGATCGCAATCACAAGCAGCGCGGTGAGGTCGTCGACAACCACGATCGTCAGCAGTCGCACGCGCAGACGTGTCGCCCTGGGCGCCACCAGGGCGAGGACACCGAGCGCGAACGCCGTGTCGGTCGACATGGCCGCGCCCCAGCCCTGAGCGCCGGAGCCGCCGGCATTGAACGCCACGAAGATCAGCACGGCGAGCGCCATCCCGCCGGCCGCCGCGAAGACGAGGAGGGCGATGCGGCGGCGCTCGCGTAGGGCACCGACGTCGAACTCGCGCCTTGCCTCAAGCCCGACGACCAGGAAGAAGAACGTCATCAGCCCCTCGCTCACCCAATGGCGAAGGTCCAACGAGATGCCGCCGGAACCGACCTGGATCGAGAGCTTCGTGGTCCAGAAGGATTCGTAGGAGTCCGACCACGGTGAGTTCGCCCACACGAGCGCGATCACCGCCGCGCCCAGCAGCACGATCGCGCCGCCGGACTCCGTCCCGAGGTAGTCGCGCACCGGCGCCGCGAGGTTGCGCGCCCAGGCTGTGCGTTCGGTGAAGGGCCTAGTCAGGCTCAGGCTGTTACGCCGCGTGCTCGCGGTGGGGCAGCTTCCAGCCCGGCCGTGGGTAGTGGCAGGTGTAGCCGTTCGGGATGCGCTGCAGGTAGTCCTGGTGCTCGGGCTCGGCCTCCCAGAAGGGGACGACCTCGCTGATCTTCGTCACCACCTTGCCGGGCCATAGGCCTGAGGCCTCGACGTCGGCGATCGTGTCCTCGGCGACCTGGCGCTGCTCGTCGTTCGTATAGAAGATCTCCGAGCGGTAGGACGAGCCCACGTCGTTGCCCTGGCGATCGACGGTCGTCGGGTCGTGGATCTGAAAGAAGAACTCGAGGATGTCCCGGTAGGAGATGCGCTCGGGGTCGAAGACGATCTCAACGGCCTCGGCGTGGCCCGGGTGGTTCGGGTAGGTCGGGTTGTCGTTTGAGCCGCCCGTGTATCCGACCCGGGTGGAGATGACCCCGTCGCGCTTTCGCAATAGCTCCTGAACGCCCCAAAGCAGCCTCCCGCGAGGATCGCGGTCTCGGTGGTGTCGCTCATCGGATCCGTCCCTTCTCGAGGTTCCAGACGGAGACTAACCTGGATCTCCGAACCAAGTGGTCAGCGCGTCACGGAGCCCCGGTCCGTGCCGTCGCCCACCCAGGCCACGTAGCCGTCGGGCCGGACCAGCACGGCGGCGGGCGGCGACCGCCCCGAGTGCCGGAGCTCCCACGCGCCATCGTAGTGGCGTCGATCGCCTGAACCCGATCCGCCCACGGCGCGATGTCGAGGCCGCCGGGCTCGCCGAGGTTGAGCAGCACCGGCCGGGCCTCGTGCAGCAGGCGTGAAGACCCGCAGCGGGCCGTCGGCGGTGACCAGGTCGAGATCGGGCATGCGGCGCCCGAGCAGCGGGTGTCCCTCGCCGAGGTCGTAGTGGATGTCCAGACCCGACATCATCGCGGCGAATCGCTCGCGCGGCTCGTCCATGCCGAGCAGCTCGGCAACGGTGTCGCGCAAGGCCTTCGTGCGTTCGTCGGGGCGGCGCAGCGCGACCTGCGCCATCGTGTTGCGCAGCACGCGGGCGCCGACCGGGTGCCGCTCGGCGTGGTAGGTGTCGAGCAGGCTCTCCGGCGATGTCCCGTTGACCACCTGGGCCAGCTTCCAGCCCAGATTCACCGCATCCTGCACGCCGATGTTGAGGCCCTGGCCGCCGTCCGGGGAGTGCACGTGCGCGGCGTCGCCGGCCAGCAGGACCCGTCCGTCGCGGTAGGTCGCGGCCTGCCGGGTCATGTCGGTGAACCTGCGAGATCCAGGTGGGACTGTGAATGCCGTAGTCGGTCCCGTAGACGGCGATGAGCGCCTCGCTGAGATCGCGCAGGGTCGGCTCGGCCGCCGGACCCGACATGCTCTTCGGTGACCATGACTCGCACCGGCCCGCTGTCCGCGTAGACCACCTCGCCGTCGCGGATCTCGTACTCCACCCTGCCGAGCGCGTGGATGCCGAGGGCGTCGTGGCGGATGCCCCATTCCGGCTCCTCGGCCAGCTCGACCTCGGCGATCAGGGCGCTGGTCGTCGGATCCCACCCGGGGAAATCGATGCCGGCTGCCTTGCGGATCAGGCTGCGCCCTCCGTCGCACCCGACGAGGTACTGCGCCCGCAGCGACCGGCCGTCGGACAGCGCGACGTCGACGCCGGTGTCGTCCTGCGCGAAGCCGGTCACCTCGCGTCCGCGATAGATCGGCACCGCCGAGCTCGTCGACCCAGCCGGCCAGGATGCGCTCGATGTCGTTCTGCCACAGCCCGAGCCCGTAGTTGTGGCGGGTGGGAAAGTCGCTGATGTCCAGCGGACCCCGGCGAACCGCCGCGACCTGAACCTTCTGCCCCTCCGCGAGGAACCGATCGGCGATTCCGCGCTGATCGAGGACCTCGATCGTGCGCGAGTGCAGACCGCCGGCGCGCGAGCCGGCGAGTCCTGGTTGGCGCGCCGCTCGACGATGGCGACGTCGACGCCCGCCAGCGCCAGCTCGCCCGCCAACATCAGCCCTGTCGGACCGCCCCCGGCGATCACCACCGCGTGCTCTGTCGTGCTCACCTGCGGTCGAGCGGCTATCGCCAGCCGCCGGCGGGATGTTGTGGTTGAGATGGAAGAGGTTGGTCGGGTCGTAGCGGCGCTTCACCTCGCGGAGCCGGTCCCATGTGGCTCCCGGGTAGGCGCCTCGCACGGTCGCCTCGTCCTCCGCGCCGAGAAAGCCGACGTAGCCACCGGCTCCGTCCCTGCCCATCGCGTCCGCGGTCGCGCTGGTCCAGGCGTCGTGGTCGTCCGTCTCGCCAGCGTCCATGTACATCGCCGCGACGTTTACGAACAGCGCCCGATCGCGATGTGCGAACGCGGTGGCGTCATTTGGGACTCGCGCGTACGCGCCTCCTAGCACCCGCAGCTGCACGGCCCTCATCGGCGCGGTCGACTTCGGTAGCTGCTCGAGGATCACCTCCGCCGCTGCCAAGTCCAGCGAGTCGGCGAAGAAGTTCGATCCGGCCATGAAGTTGACCTGCGCCGCGGGCCCGTCGTAGAGCTCGGGGTAGCGCATGGGTCGCACCATGTCTGCGACCGGCTCGGCGAGGGCCCGGAAGGGTGCGATCACTCGCTCTGCCTGGTCGATCTCCCCGGCATAGGCGAACTGGCCCATCAGCACCGGCGTCCCGTGCACCGCCTCGGGCAGGAAGGGCATCGGCGGCGCGATCATCACGTTCGCGATGGCCGAGAGCTCCTCGGGCGCCTCCTGCGCGGCGGCGAGAAAGCCCGTGATGACCTCCGGGGTCGCCGGCAGGATGAGCATGCCGCCAACGATCTCCGAGACCTCCGCCAGGCGCAGTTGAAAGCGGGTGGCCACGCCGAAGTTGCTCTCGCCGCCGCGGATCGCCCAGAAGAGCTCGGGCTCTGAGTCCTCGTTCGTGAGGACGACCTCGCCATCGGCGACGACCACCTCGGCCGCGAGCAGGTTGTCGATCGTCAGGCCGCTCTTGCGCACCAGGTAGCCGATCCCGCCCGCCAGCGTGATGCCGCCGACGCCGACCGAGCCGGTGTCGCCGAGGCCGGTCGTGCGCCCGTGCTCGGCGGTGGCGAGCGTGTACTGGCCGGCGGTGGCGCCGGTCTGCACCCAGGCGGTGCCGTCATCGATGTCGATCTCCACGCCGTTCATGCGGGAGAGGTCGATGACCAGACCGCCGTTGACGGTCCCGTATCCGGCGCGGCTGTGGCCGCCGCTGCGGACGGCCAGCTCGAGACCGCCGTCGCGCGCCGCATCGACTACCGCCGCGACGTCGTCCGCGTCGGCAACCTGGGCGACAGCGAGCGGCCGGTTGTCGATGCCCTTGAGAAACACCTGACGCGCCTCGTCGTAGGAGGCTTCGCCCGCGGTGATCAGATCGCCGTCGAGCTGCTCTCGAAGCTCGTCAATCCCGAAGTCGTGCTCTGTTGCTGCTGACATGTCTGGCTCCTTATCGTGCTATCCACCCGTCGCTTCTCATAGACACGCCGGACCGCCCCGCTGTGACAGCGGCTAAAAGAAAGCAGCCAACCACATGACCGATCTCGTCACCGGGTTCCCCGGGTTCATCGGCCGCCGCCTCGTCGCGGCGCTCCTCGAAGAGGACGCTGACAGGCGTGTCGTCGCGCTCGTCGAGCCGCGGATGCTCGAGACGGCGCGCGAGGTCGCCGGTCGCATCGACCCCGAGCGGATCGAGCTGGTCGCGGGCGACATCACCGACCGCCGGCTCGGGTTGGAGCCTGCCGACTACGACCGGCTCGCCGGGGAGGTCAGGCGCGTGTTTCATCTCGCGGCGATCTACGACCTCGCGGTTCCGGTCGACATCGCGCAGCGGGTCAACGTCGACGGGACCGGCAACGTCCTCGACTTCTGTCTCGCCGCGACCAACCTCGAGCGGCTCGGCTACGTCTCGACCGCGTACGTCGCCGGCAATCGAACGGGGGTGGTCTACGAGCACGAGCTGGTGATGGGCCAGGGGTTCAAGAACCACTACGAGTCGACCAAGTTCCAGGCCGAGGTGTGGGTGCGCGACGAGCTCAACCGGGTGCCCACCACGACCATGCGCCCGGCCATCGTCGTCGGCGATTCGCGCACCGGCGAGACCGAGAAGTTCGATGGGCCGTACTACGTCCTGCGAGCGCTCAGCCGGTCGCAGCGCATGGGTCAGCCGATGCCGCAGTTCGGCCGCTCGACCGCGGCGTTTAACGTCGTCCCGGTCGACTACGTGGTCGCCGCGATGGTGGCCGCCACCGGCGACCCCGCCACCGTCGGTCAGACGCTCCACCTGGTCGATCCGGATCCGCTCTCGGCGCACGAGCTGGTCGAGTTGCTCTCACAGCTTTACGCGGGGCGCGGAACGCGGGGGAGAGTGCCCGCCGGGATGGTCGAGCGCTCGCTGCGGGTCAAGCGCGTCCGCAATGCGTTCGAGGGAATCCCGGCGGAGTCGATCGCCTACCTCAACCACCCGGTCGTCTACGACGCCCGGCGCACGGTCGACTTCCTCGCGCCGCACGGCCTGACGCCGCCGCGCTTCCCGGAGTACGCCGAGGCGATGGTGCGCTTCTACCGCGACCACGAGGACGATCCGGCCCTCAGGCCGCGCTCGTCCGGATGAGCCGAGCGGCCGACAATCACGACCTCATCCGCGTCACCGGCGCGCGGGTCAACAACCTCAAGGACGTCAGCGTCGAGCTCCCGAAGCGGAGGCTCACCGTGTTCACGGGCGTCTCGGGCTCGGGCAAGAGCTCGCTCGTATTCGGCACGATCGCCGCCGAGTCACAGCGGCTGATCAACGAGACCTACAGCGCCTTCGTCCAGGGATTCATGCCGACGCAGGCGCGCCCGGAGGTCGACCTGCTCGAGGGGCTGACCACCGTGATCAGCGTCGACCAGGAGCGGATGGGAGCCGACGTGCGCTCGACCGTCGGGACCGCCACCGACGCCAACGCGATGCTGCGCATCCTCTTCAGCCGGCTCGGCAAGCCTCACATCGGCTCGCCCAGCGCCTACGCGTTCAACGTCCCGACCGTCCGCGCGAGCGGCGGCATCACCGTCGAGCGCGGCGGCAGGACCCAGACCAAGAAGGCGACCTTCAACCGTCTCGGCGGCATGTGCCCGCGCTGCGAGGGCCGGGGCTCGGTCACCGACTTCGACCTGACGGCGCTCTACGACGAGAGCAAGTCGCTCAACGAGGGCGCGCTCACGATCCCCGGCTACAGCATGGACGGGTGGTACGGGCGCATCTTCCGCGGCTCCGGCTTCTTCGATCCCGACAAGCCGATCGCCAAGTTCAACCGCAAGCAGCTGCACGACCTGCTCTACAAGGAGCCGACGAAGATCAAGGTGGAGGGCATCAACCTCACCTACGAGGGGCTGATCGGAAGGATCGAGAAGTCGATGCTCTCCAAGGACCCCGAGGCGATGCAGCCACACATCCGCGCCTTCGTCGAGCGCGCCGTCACCTTCGCGACCTGCCCGGAGTGCGACGGCACGCGACTCAGCGAGGAGGCGCGCTCGTCGAAGATCAAGAAGATCAACATCGCCGACGCGTGCGCGATGCAGATCTCCGACCTCGCCGAGTGGGTGCGGGGCCTCAAGGAGCCATCCGTGGCGCCGCTGTTGGAGGCGCTGTCGGAGACCCTTGACTCCTTCGTGGAGATCGGCCTCGGCTACCTGTCGCTCGACCGGCCATCGGGCACTTTGTCGGGCGGCGAGGCGCAGCGCACGAAGATGATCGGCCACCTCGGCTCCGCGCTCACGGACATCACCTACGTCTTCGACGAGCCCACGGCAGGCCTGCACCCGCACGACATCCAGCGGATGAACGACGTGCTGGTGGATCTGCGCGACAAGGGCAACACGGTTCTGGTCGTCGAGCACAAGCCCGAGACGATCGAGACGGCCGACCACGTCGTCGACCTCGGCCCGGGTGCGGGCACCGCGGGTGGGAAGGTGGTGTTCGATGGCACCGTCAAGGGGCTGCGACGAAGCGGCACGCTCACCGGCAAGCACCTCGACGACCGCGCCACGCTCAAGGAGTCGGTGCGCGAGGCGAACGGCACGCTGGAGGTGCGCGGCGCTGACACCAACAACCTGCGCGACGTCGACGTCGACATCCCCCTCGGCGTCCTTGTGGTGCTGACCGGCGTTGCCGGCTCGGGGAAGAGCTCGCTGATCGACGGCTCGGTGGCCGGCCGCGATGGGGTGGTCTCGGTCGACCAGACGCCGATCCGGGGCTCGCGACGCAGCAACCCCGCGACGTACACGAAACTCCTCGACCCGATCCGCAAGGCGTTCGCGAAGGCCAACGACGCCAAGCCCGGGCTCTTCAGCGCCAACTCCGATGGCGCCTGTCCCAACTGCAACGGCGCCGGCGTGGTCTACACCGACCTGGGGATGATGGCCTCGGTCGCATCCGTGTGCGAGGTGTGCGAGGGCAAGCGCTTCGAGCCCGAGGTCCTGAAGTACAAGTTCGGCGGCAAGGACATCAGCGAGGTGCTCGCGCTGCCCGTCGCCGAGGCCGAGAAGTTCTTTGGCTCCGGCAAGGGGGAGACCCCGTCCGCGCACAGGATCCTCGAGCGCCTTCGTGACGTCGGGCTCGGCTACCTCACGATCGGCCAGCCGCTCACGACCCTGTCCGGCGGCGAGCGCCAGCGACTCAAGCTCGCGACCCACATGGGCGAGAAGGGCGACGTCTACGTCCTCGACGAGCCGACCACCGGCCTGCACCTCGCCGACGTCAACCAGCTGCTCGGGCTGCTCGACCAGCTCGTGGACTCGGGCAGGTCGGTGATCGTCATCGCCCACCACCAGGCCGTGATGGCGCACGCCGACTGGATCATCGACCTCGGCCCCGGCGCCGGCCACGACGGAGGCCGGATCGTCTTCGAGGGCACGCCGGCCGAACTGGTCGCCGACCGCACGACGCTCACCGGCGAGCACCTCGCGGCGTACGTCGGCGGCTGACCGTCCGTTAGGACACCGATTTAGAGCGGTGCGGCCAGATCGTTTGCGCAGGGTTCCTTGATGGGTTTAGGATCGGACCGTGAGTGTCGATCACGGTCCGGAGCCTGGCACGCGTCATCGTCTGCGCAGTTGGATTGAGGTGATCCGGAACGTGGGCGCCCGTATCTTCGGCGAGTCGCCGGGTGAGTCCCCGAGGCGGTTGCTGCAGTTCGACCTCGTTCCGGTGGAGTACGAATCGCGCGACGTCTATTGGGCGCGCATAACGGGCAGGGAAATTAATGAGGTTCGGCTCCTTCTGGCTCTGTCCGAGCGCTCACATGACGGGGTGACAGGGGTTGGTTACGCACTGATGGAGGGGGAACCCGATCGCATCGAGTGGCGCCCGCTCGTACTTCTCGACGGCGAGGTCCCTGGTGTGTCTGTGCGGGACTTTGCCGAGGGCATCAATCCAGAGCGAGCGGGGCTCTCGGCGAGTGTCCTCGCCGACTTCGCGGATCTGCCGCACGCTCTCTTCATTCGCGCGGGCAGGGCGCAACCACTGAGTGGCCCGGCGCCCGGTGACCCGATACGCCAGGCCGGTTCCTACGAAGGTCCCAGCACCGTCGGCATTCGTGCCATCCGGCGGTTGGACTCCGGGGTGTGGCAGCCAGGATTTCTCACTACCGGGCACGGATTTCCGGGTGGTGTCGGCACCCCGGTCGCTCTGGTGCCGCATGGAGGACTCCGGCGTTGGCTCTCGTTTGGTCGGCCGCGGAGGATCGGTCAGGTATCCGTCCACCGACTGCCGGTCATACCCAACCGGCGAGGCGACGATAAGGACTACGACTACGCCTTCGTGGACCTGGACTCGTTCGATCCGGACGAGTGGCCGCAAAGAGATTTCGAGATTCCGATTGGAACCGCTGTCGAAGCGTTCGACATGGGCGAGCGGGCGAACGTGATCGGCGGCGTATCCGGCTTCGTCACGCGGGCATCGGTAATTGGCGTGTTGTTCGACTATGAGAGTTGGCGCGACTGTTGGCTGCTGAACCCCTCGACCGCCTTTGCGCGCGGTGATTCAGGGTCGATCGTCTCGCTCGTGCCGAGTGGCAACAAGCTCGGCCTCTTGGTCGGCCTGTATGGCGACGAGGAGGAGGAGCACCAATTTTTCGTTCAGAGCCTTGAACGCTTGCTGGCGGTTTGCCATCAAGAACACGACATACGAGTGGCCTGGAGGTCCGAGGGATGATCGCTGGAATAATCGCGCTCCTGTTCACGGCCGTTGGGGTGGGACTGGTCGGCGTTGGGGTTTGGGTGAGCCTCTCCGATCGAAAGAAGGAGCGAGCCAAGAAAGGGCTACAAGCCGAGGGTGCGTCCGGTGACCTCGAGGGTCTGGCAAAGCTCGCGGAGGCGCTGAAGGATTACCCGCTTGGCATGCAGCTCATCTTTGCCGGGATTGCGTGCATGGCCCTCGGCGGAGGCGTGGGCGGTATCGCCGCAGTCGCCTAGCCGGCTGTCAGCTCAGCAGACGATCATCATCACCTTCGTCGCGGGCTCGCCCGGCTCGACCTCGTCCAGCACGGTGGTCGTGAGTGGATGCGCCGAACTTAGGAACGCGCGCTTATCACCTGCTCATCGCGCTCAACTTCCGTGGTAGGTTCGCGCTGCGATGTTGGGTTTCGGGTCCCTGACGGCAGGAGGTCGCACCGGTGGCTTGCGGGTGTTCGCCGTGGTCGCCGCGGCGATCGGTCTTGTCGCGGTGGCGCCCTCGGGCGCGATGGCGGCGCCGAAGCAGACGCAGTACTCGTTGGCCGGCGGCTGCTATTCGCTCGCTGCGGCGTCGAATCCGGGCAAGCCAGTCGCGGCCGCCTCGACGTTGCGTTTCCAGGCGACGCGCCTGGGCAGCTACCTGCTCTACACGCCCGCGAGGAACTTCCTCGCCGCGTCGGGCGACGGCGTGGCCGCGGCCTCCGCGCCGAGCCCTGATTCGGACTGGAAGGTCGAGCAGACGCCGTCGGGCGCGTTCACGTTCTCCCCGGCCTCGGCGCCCGATCGCCTGCTCGCCGCGAGCGGCGACGCGCTGACCCTGGTGCCCAGCGCCGGCGCCGGCGCCGCGTCGCAGTTCACGCCCGTCGCGGTCACAGGCTGTCCCGTGTACCCGGAGGCCCAGCTCAACGTGAAGGGCACGCCCGCCAAGGGCAAGACGAGCTACGGCGAGGTGCGGGGCCTGATCGACGGCCACATGCACTGGATGAACTTCGAGTACCTCGGTGGCAACTTTCACTGCGGCCGGCCGTGGAGCCCGTACGGGATTCCCTACGCGCTGCCTGACTGCTCTGAGATCGAGGGGCCGCAGGGCGACGCGGCGCCGATTCAGAACTTCCTCAACTTCGGCAGCCCGGTCGCGCCCCACGACACCACCGGCTGGCCGAAGCTGACCGAGTGGCGCCGCGACAACCTCACCTATGAGGGCACGTACTACCGGTGGCTGCAGCGCACCTACAAGGCGGGGCTGCGGATGATCGTGATGCCGGTCAACGACAACCGCGAGCTCTGCCAGCTGATGACCAACACGCGCAACCCGTGCGACGAGATGGCCGTCCTACACCAGGAGTTCGACGACATCTACAAGCTCCAGGACTACGTCGACGCGCAGGCGGGCGGCCCGGGCAAGGGCTTCTTCCAGATCGTCAAGAACCCGTTCCAGGCGCGGCGGGTGATCAACCAGGGCCGGATGGCCGTGGTGCTGGAGGTCGAGGTCTCAGAGCTCTTCAACTGCATCGGCGCCGATCCGACCAGCTGCTCGCGCAAGACGGTCGACGAGGGGCTGAAGGATCTGCACAACATCGGTGTGCGGTCGTCGCTGCTGCTCAACAAGTTCGACAACCCGCTCACCGGCGTGCGGTTCGACGGAGGGCCGATCGGCGTGCTGATCAACGCCGCCAACCGCCTCAGCTACGGCTCGTTCTGGAGTGCCGAAACGTGCAAGGGGCCCGAGCACGACAACACGATCGAGAGCGGAGTGCCCGATGCGAGCTCGCCCATAAACGCCGTCCTCGCGCAGCTCGGCGTGGGGGAGGGGACGCTGCCGGCCTATCCCCCGGCACCGCACTGCAACACGCGGGGGTTGACCGCGCTCGGCAAGTACACGGTGCGGCGAATGATGGACATGCACATGATCGTCAACCCCGACCACATGAGTCAAAAGGCGGTCGACGAGACGCTGAGCCTGCTCGAAGCGCGCAAGTACTCCGGGGTCATCTCTCCTCACGGCTGGATGGACCCGCGCGACTGGCCGCGCATCTGGCAGCTCGGCGGCATGGCCTTCCCCAACGCGGGCACCGCCGCGACCTTTGTCAAGGCGTGGCAGACCTACCGGCCGGTCTCCACGCCGCAGTTCTTCGGCTGGGGCTACGGGGCCGATCTCGGCGGGCTCGCCGAGCAGGGCGCTCCGCCGGCTGACGGCGATCCGAAGATCACGTATCCGGTCAAGTCCCTGGATGGCCGGATGACGATCAACCGCCAGCGCACCGGCGACCGGGTCTTCGACTACGACCAGGGTGGCGTCGCGACCTACGGCCAGTACGCGGAGTGGTACTCGGAGGTGGGCGAGACGGGTGGCAACCAGCTGGTCCGCGACATGCGGCGCGGCTCGGAGGCCTACCTGCAGATGTGGGAGCGCGCCGTCGGCATCCCCGCGGGCCACTGCATGGCGGCGACCCGCCACCTGACTCGCAACGGGATCGGCCGGCTGCGCCTGGGGCTGCGCTCGGCCAAGCTGCTGCGCCGCGCCGGCCAGCCGCTGCGGCGCAAGCGCGCGTGGAGCTATTGCG
This sequence comes from uncultured Solirubrobacterales bacterium, assembly GCA_963796815.1. Lineage (GTDB taxonomy): Bacteria > Actinomycetota > Thermoleophilia > Solirubrobacterales > 70-9 > WHSW01. The sequence continues at coordinate 68,245 of CAWCNF010000003.1, read as the reverse complement.
TCCGCGGCAAGTCCAATAAGCACGCCGGTCAGACCGCGGTCCTGACGCCCCGCGGGAAGGTCGTCATGGTCGCGAGCTCCGCCGAGAGCCAGCGCACCGCGCTCGGCGTCGGCCCCGGCGCCCCTGCTGATCGTCTCGCCAAGATCGCGACCCGTATCGGCCCGGGCCTGTGGACCCACCGAGTCGGGGGCCGCACCTTCGTCTTCGTCGTTCGCGGCGGCGCTGTGCGCACGGTGGCCGTGGCCGACGGCGCCGCCGCTCGCAGCAACGCGTCCCTTCGTGCCTACCTGAAGCTGATCCCGGCCAAGGCGCCGTCGCGGCGACCGCCGAAGGTGGTCACCACGGCCGCAAGCCACGTGTCGCCGTCGCGCGCGATCTCGCTGGCCGCCGCCAACGGCGCGCAGCAGTTCCCGTTCTTCTGCGGGATTCACCCCGCGGGCACTCTCTAGGGCCGCGCGCGCATTCAGGAGCCGGTCAGGCGCCGCGCGCGAGGCTTGGCGCGCCGACTAACGGGATCGTCACATCTGGGCGCGCGGGCGTCGCCATCGTTTGCGTCGCCGGGCGCCGGACGCGACGGTCCCACGACCCAACTGCCCAACTCCGACGAGTTCGACAGCGAATGATCAGGCCCCGATACGTAGGTCTCTGCAGCGCGCTGTTCTGCGCCGTGCTCGGGTTTGCCGCCTTCCTGAGCGGCGCCGCGAGCTCAACCGCGATCTTTTTGACCGGCGCGGGTGGACTCCTGATCTGGTCGGTGATGGTGGCTGAGGGCCGCGATTGAGCGCAACCGCCGAGTACGCCGGTGGGCGGCTCGAGCGCGCGGGCGTCTCGGCCGATCAGCGGGCGGCGGCCCGGGAGGTCGTCGTCGCGTTCGTCGCGTCCCGCGCGATCGTGTGGATGACCGGAATCGCGGTGGCCGCGCTGCTCGGCGTCCGCGCAGGGCAGGCCGCGAACCTCGACCCGACCTGGGCGACGACACCGTTCCTCTCCGGTCTCGACAACGTCCTGGTCGCGCCCGCGGCGCGATTTGACTCCAGCTGGTTGCTTCAGATAACCGAGTCGGGCTACTCGACGGCCGGAACCGCAGCTTTCTTTCCGCTCTACCCGGCCCTCGTCGCCATTCTCGGCGCGGCGATCGGCAGCACACTCGTGGCCGGTGTCCTGATCTCGAGCGCCGCCAGCACCACCGGCCTGTACCTCCTGCACCGGCTCGTCGCGCTCGACTACGGCAGCGACGTCGCGCGGACCACGGTCTGGATAACGGCCTTCTTCCCGGTCGCGTTCACGTTCTCGGCCGTCTACACCGAGGGCTTGTTCCTGGCGCTGTCGGTGGGCGCCATCTACGCGGCCCGGCTCGGGCGCTGGCCGGTCGCCGCGGTCGCGATTCTGTTCGCGGCGATGACGCGCAGCGTCGGTGTGCTGGTGCTCGTCCCGGTCGTCCTGCTCTACCTCTACGGCCCGCGGGCCGACCGCGCGCCCGACTGGACCCAGCGGCGCTGGCGACCCGCCTACCGGATCCGGTCGGACCTCGGCTGGCTCGCGATCGCGCCGGCCGGGGTGCTCGCCTTCGCCGCCTACCTCGGCGTCGCCACCGGCGACATGCTCGCCACGCTCGGCGCCGAGTCGGGTTGGAACCGGATCGTGGCGCCGCTCGCCGGCCCGGTCATGGGTCTTGTGAGCGCCGGACGCGGCGCCTTCGACCTCGCGTTTAACCCCTCGTTCGCCGGCTCGATGCCCGCCAGCCGCGCCGGCGGCCTCCTCAACCTCGTGCTCTTCGGCTTCCTCGTGCTGGCGCTCTGGCTGACGGTCGACGGAGCGAGGCGGCTGCCGGTCGCCTACACCGGCTACATCGCTGCGAGTCTCGCGCTGCCCTTCTCAACGCCGGCGCTCGACGAGCCCCTGATGTCGCTGCCGCGCTTCGAGATGGTGCTGTTCCCGCTGTGGATCGTGCTGGCGCTGAAGCTGGGGGACAGGCGCCGCTCGCGCCGAGCCGTGGCGATCATCGCGATCACGCTGCTCGTGGTCTGCACCGGCCTCTTCGTGGCTTGGGTCCTCGCCCCCTAGATCCCTTTGCCCGCGTTGCCCGTATGCACGTACGGGGCGTCAACGACCGAGGAGGACCCTGTGCGATCGATCTGCAAATGCGTTGCGTTGGTGGCGGCCGTGGGCGCCATGGCCGTCACGGTGGCGAGTCCGGCCTCCGCAACCGACGTCGCCAAGGGGCCGAAGGTGACCATCACGGGCGACAGCACCACCAACTACGCGTTCTCGCCGGGGACCGTGAACGTCAAGAAGGGCGGGACCGTCCACTGGAAGTGGTCGAGCAACGCGCCCCACAACGTCACGTTCTCAAAGCTTGGCCAGGCCTCGTCCGACATGGAGAACGGCTCCTACAAGCTCAAGTTCAAGAAGGCCGGCACCTACAAGTACGAGTGCACCATCCACGACTTCAAGGGCAAGGTCGTCGTCGGCTGACAGTGGCGAGTGACCGGCGCCGACCGACAACTCCGCTACTCCCCCCGATCGGCACGCCCCCGAGCGATCTTGATGCTTCTTGGCAAAACTACCTCAAACTGGTGCAGTTATTACTGCAAAGCGGGGATCGAGGCCCCCTTCGTAACCGCCGATAAGGGAATTGAGCACGCCCGGGGGGGCACGCGCGGGCAGCCGATTCGCCCTAGCGCCCTACCGCCACCCCGCCATGCTCAGCCCGATCAGCACCACTGGCCACCTCCTCAAAGGTCGCCGCCGCCGTCGGCCGTCCCTTGAGGTCGCGCTCGTCGTTCTGAACTTCGGCGCGTACGCTTTCGCGCTCACGAGCCTGCTGGGCACGCTCTCCTAGCTGTCGCCGATCGCGCAGCTCCGCTCGCCACCGGTGAGCCCGTCGACGAGCGTGCGGGTGTTTGCGGCGAGCGCGTCCACGTAGGTCGCACCACTGGATCCGGGCGGACCGAGGGCATCGGCCCAGAGCTGTCCGCCCACCGTCGCGCCCGTCTGGGAGGCGATCGCCTGCTCGAGCTTTTCGCTCACTCCCGCCTCCGGGAAGATCGCGCGAACGTGCTCGCGCTGGATCACGTCGATCAGATCCGCGGTCTCGCCGGCTGAGGCCTGCGCCTGGGTGTTGACGGCCGGAATCGCCGCTCCGATCACCTCGAGTCCGTAACGGTGCGCGTAGTAGCCGAGGGAGTCGTGGCTCGTCACGAGCTGGCGCTCGTCGGGCGGGATCGCATCGACGCAGGCCGCGATCTGGCGATCGAGATCGCGCAGCGTGGCGGTGTAGCGGCGGGCGTTCGCGTCGAAGGCGCTGCGATCGGCCGGGTCGATGCTGTCGAGCTCGTCGCGGACCGTCGCCACCGCGGCGATCGCGTTGCGCGGGTCCTGCCACCAATGCGGGTCGGTCTGAGACCCGTCGGCCGCGGGCAGCGTTGCCGCCGAGTCGATCAGCGAGACGACCGGGGCGTCGGACCCCGAGCTCTCGAGGATCTGGTCGAGCCACAGGTCCACGTCACCGCCGGAGCGAAAGACGACATCGGCGTCGGCGAGGCCCGCCGCATCACTCGGACGAGGCTCGTACTCGTGCGGGTCCGAATTGGGGGCCAGAATCCCATCGACGCTCGCCCGGTCGCCGGCCACGTTCCGCACGAGGTCGGCCACCTGTGTGGTCGTCGCGCTCACCGCCAGGCGCCCGTCACCAGGGCTATCGCCGCAGCCGGCAACGCCGAGCACCACCGCAACGACGAGGGCCAGGGCGGTGTTGACACCGGTAGAGTTCCGAGAGATGGCCATATCGAGAATCATTCGCATTATTAGCACGACGGTGGTCGGTGCCGCCTTCTTCGCCGCCGGCGCTCAGGCTTCGGAGTGGAAGTCGCCACGCGCCGCGTTGCACGCTGCCAATCGTGCGCTCGATCCGGCCGGCGGTTCGTGGGCCCATCGCGGGGCGGACGCCGACCCGACGCTGGCGTTGCGTGACCTCCACATGGCGCTCCCGCGCCTTCACGGCGACAGGCGCCAGCACGCGCTCGATCTGCTCGCGCGCCCGACCGATTCCCGAGATCCCTACAAGAACGCGTACCGCGCGCCCGAGGCGGCGCCGTACTGCACCGCCCATTTCTGCGTGCACTACGTGACGACGACGGGCGACGCACCCGACCTCACGGACGTCTCGGGCGTGATCGGGGTGCCCGATTACGTCGAGAAGATCGATACGGCTGCAGAGACCTCCTACGCGGTCGAAAACGGCCAGCTCGGCTGGCCAGCGCCACGATCGGATGGCAAGCTCGGCGGCAGCGCCCTCACCGACATCTACCTCGTCGACGTCGGCGGCGATGGCCTCTTCGGATACTCGGCCCCGGACCCCAGTCAGGGCTGCAAGCGCAAGTGCTACGCGTTCCTCGTCATGGACAACGATTTCTCGCCCGCGGAATTCGGCTATGACGACCCGCAGATTCCCCTCGAGGTCACGATCGCGCACGAGTACAACCACGTGCTGCAGTTCGGTATCGACGCGGCGCTGGACAGCTGGCTCTTCGAGTCGACCGCGACCTGGTCGGAGGACAACGTCTTCCCGAACGACAACGACTACGTCAACTACCTCAATACCTTCGCGCGCACGCCGGGGGTGCCGATCACGAAGTTCGAGGGCGGCAAGGGCCTGCGTATCTACGGCCTGGCGACCTTCCAGCACTTCATCGACTCCGTCGAGGGCCTCGGGCCGCAGACGATCCTCGGGACCTGGAAGAACGGGACGAAGACGAGCCCGGAGGACTTCGCGGTTGAGGCGATGGACAAGTCGCTTCGCAAGCACGGCGGCTCGAGCTTCGGCAAGACGTTCGCGCGATTCGCCGCCGCGACGGCCGAGTGGCGCACGAACCCGGGCTTCCCCGACGCGGCGAGCTATCCGGACATCCAGCGGGAGGGCAGTCTGGCGCCGAGCCCGGCAACCCAGAAGGTCGTCCTCGACCACACCGCCTATCGCCTCTTCAACGTCAACGCGAACGCGGCCCCGAGCCTCACGCTCTCGCTCGACTCCGGCAAGGTGCGGGCCGGTGTGGCGCTCGTCGCCCGTGACGACGACACGGGTACGACGACCACGGCCCTGCGCTACCTGAAGAAGGGCGGCAAGGCGACCGTGACGCTCGACGACCCAAGCAAGTACGAGCGCATCACCGCGGTTCTCGTCAACGCGGACGGCCGCATCAAGGGCCGCACCCGCAACGGCCGCGACTGGCTCTACCTCAACGATGACGCGCCGCTGAAGGTCAAGCTGACGGGCTGATCGTTCGGTCGCGTTCCTCCGAGGCGTTGGTTGCGCCGCGGGGCCGGGTCAAGCAGTGAGGGAGCGAGAGCTCGGCGCCGGGGGCGCGGGTTCCGCGCGAAAGCGTGACGCTGCGGGGGTCACCCACGCCGAACGTCGCGGAGTCCGTCATATAGGGGGGTCTCAGCGACGTTCGGCAAGTTGGGCGCACGAAAGGCGCGGCGAGGGTCGCGAAATCCCGACCCCGCCCACCCCCACCCAGCAAGACGCGGCTGGGTCCGCGACCACGCTGAGCTCACCGCCCTGCCGCGAGCGCCTCGACGGGTGATCTCGCCGGCGCCGGGCGTCCGCCCGACCCGCGCCGGAACGGCAGCGTGAGGCAGAAGACGGAGATCGCCGCGAGTGCGATTGCGGCCCCGGCGGCGATGTCGAGGTAGTAGCTCGCGTACAGGCCGCCGATGCCGCCAACGAGGGCGAGCGCCGCGCCGAGGACGAGCGCGGCCCGCAGGCCCCGCGTGACGCGAAGCGCTGCGGCGCCGGGTGCGATCAGCGCCGCGACGACAAGCAGGTTGCCCAGGGTCTGGATCGCGACGAGCGTCGTCAGCGCCAGGACCGCGAGGAGCGCCGTCTCGATCGCGGCCGGGCTCGCGCCGAGACTGCGGGCGCTCTGGGCGTCGAATCCGGCCAGTGCCAGCGGTCGATGCAGCGCGCCGAGCGCGGCGAGAACGACGACCGCCAGCGTTGCGGACGCGATCAGATCGCCGTCGGTGACGCTCAGCGGGTCGCCGAAGAGGAGCTCGCCGAGGCGAGGCGGCACGTCGGGGGAGAGGGCGAGGAGCGTGCCGAGGCCCAGCAGCGAGGTGACGACGACAGCGACGGCGAGGTCGGCGCCGACCCCGCGCAGGCGTCCGGCGACGGCGACCGAGAGCGCGGCGACGAGCAGCCCGACGCCGGCGCCGATCACCAGCGGGATGGTCGTGAGCGCTGCGAGCACCAGGCCCGGGAGCGCCGCGTGGGCGATCGACTCGGCCGCGTAGCTCTGGCGGTAGAGCAGGATCCACACGCCCAGCGGGCCACACGTGAGCGAAAGAAGGATCACGGCGATCAGCGCGTGCGTGCCGATTGAGCCGGAGAAGGGGTCGGTGATCGCGTCGAACATGGCCTCAGTGCTCGTGGTGCGCGACGACGACCGCCTGCGCGCCGCCGTCGAGGACGATCAGCTCCGACCCGTAGGTGGCCTTGAGCGTCGCCGGTATCAGGGTCTCGGCGGGCGAGCCAAACGCGACCTGCGAGTTGTTCAGGCAGAGGACGTGGTCGAAGCGGCGCGCCTGGGCGATGTCGTGGGTGGCGACGAGCACCGCGCGCCCCTCACTGCGAAGCTCGCCGAGGACGCTCAGCACGCGCTCGGCCGACGGGGCGTCGACGCCGCTGAGCGGCTCGTCTAGGAGCAGGATCGGCGCCTGCTGGGCGAGGGCTCTGGCGATCAGGACGCGCTGGCGCTGGCCGCCCGACAGCGCGCCGAACGGCGATGCCGCCTGGTCAGAAAGGCCGACCCGCGCGAGCGCGGCCTCGGCGCGGTCGCGCTGCTCTCGGCCGACCCGCCGGTACCACGGCACGTTGGCGTAGGTGCCCATCAGGGCGACGTCGAGCGCGCTGACCGGGTAATCGAGCCGGGCGCGCTCGGTCTGCGGCACGTAGGCGACCGCGCCGGCGGCCTCGACGGTGCCCCGGCGCTCGGGGAGCTCGCCTAGCAGCGCGCGGAAGAGGGTGGTCTTGCCGCCCCCGTTGGGGCCGAGGACCGTGACGATCTCGCCTCGGGCGACGCTGAAATCAAGGCCGGAGATCGCCGGGCGCCCGGGGGCGTAGCCGCCCTCGAGGGCCGCGACCCGCAGGAGCGGCGCCGCCGTCATGTGCCCGCTCCCGCGGCGCGCGGGACGGCGCGCGTCCACACCGCCGCGAGCGCAAATACAACCCCGCCGAGGGTGGCGATCGTCGCGCCCGGCGGCACGTCGAGCTGGTAGGCGATGAGCAGGCCGGCGAAGCCCTCGGCCAGGGCGATCGCCGCGGCCGTCAGCTCGAGCGTGCGGACGCTGGTCGCAAACAACCGGGCGGTCGCGGCGGGGATCACGAGGATCGAGCCGACGAGCAGCGCGCCGATCGCGTCAAGCGACGCCACGACGGCGATCGCGATCAACGCGACGAGGACCCAGTCGGCGGTCGCGACGGGGAGGCCGAGCGCGCGGCTCGAGGCCGACTCGAACCCGCCCGCCAGCCACGAACGGCGAAACCGCGCCGCGGCCGCGACGGCGATCGCGAGCACGATCGCGGTCGCCACCAGCTCGTCGTTGCCGATCGCGAGGAGGCTCCCGAAGAGCAGCTGATCGACGCTGGAGCCGGAGTCGAAGACGTCGCTGGCGAGGACGATGCCGATCGCGAGCAGCGCGACCAGCAACAGCGCGGTGGCGGCGTCGAATGCGAGTCGCGCGCGGCGCGAGAGCTGTTCGAGCCCGATCCCGAACGCGAGGGCCACGGCGGCGGCGCAGAGCAGGGGGGAGACCCCCGCAGGCCCAGCGACGACGAGGCCCGGGAAGGTCGCGGTGCCGACGCCGTGCGTGTAGAAGGCGAGCTGGCGGAGGACGATCTGGGCGCCCAGGAGCCCGGCGAGCGGCGCCAGGAGGACGATCTCGACGGTCGCTCGTTGCATGAACGGGAGCTGAAGTGCATCGATGGCGTCCATGGCGGCTGCGACTTATAATGAAAACGAGTCTCGATTGCGTCAACGATGAGCGCCACGAAGTCCCGCAGAGCCAACACCCCGTCGCCGCCGGCCAAGCGCTGGATCGATCTCGCCCACGCCGAACTGCATCGCGCCGGTCACCGTTCGAGCGCCCCGCGGGCGGCTGTGGTGGAGCTCCTCGGACGCCAGCGCTGCGTGCTCAGTGCGCGCGAGATCTCCGACCGCCTCAGCGCCGATGGCAAGCAGGTGGGGATCGCCACCGTCTACCGCACGCTCGAGTTGCTCGCGCGGATGCGCCTCGTGCAGCGCCTGGACATGGGTACCGATCCGGCGCGCTACGAGCCGGCGCTCCCGGACGGCGATAGCCATCACCATCACCTCGTCTGCGAGGCGTGCAGCGAGGTCACGGCGTTCGACGACCCGGCACTCGAGCGGGCGATAGCGCGGCTATCGCGCGAGCTCGACTACCGGGTCGGCGACCACGACGTCGTGCTGCGGGGCCTGTGCCCCGAGTGTCGTTCTGCGAACTAGTCCTGCTCGGCGAGCAGGCCGTAGATCTTGCGCCGCGCGTCGTCGAGGATCTCAGCGACGCGCTTCTGCTGCTCCGGGTCCGCGGCGCGGAATCCCGTCGCCACGGCGTGGTTTAGGCCTGAGAGCGAGCGCTTGAGGCTGACCCCCTCGGCGCCAACTCCGCTGGTGACCTGCTCCCACGGGGGTGCACCCTCGTGCTTGGCGGCCTGCTCGCGGCCGGCATCGGTGAGCGTGAAGCGCCGCTTGCCCTCGGTCTCGGTGCCCTCGATGAGGCCCTCGTCCTCGAGCAGCTGCAGCGTGGGGTAGATCGAGCCCGCGCTCGGACTCCAGGCGCCGCCGGTGCGCTCCTCGAGCTCCTGGATCATCTCGTAGCCGTGCATCGGCCGGTCGGTGAGCAGGGCGAGGATGGCGGCGCGAACGTCGCCGCGCCTGGCCCGCGGGTCCGCCACGGCCGCGCGAGCGGCTGCGCGCGTACTCGGCGCGAATGTCGTTGGGATGAGATGTGTCGGGTGTCATGTCGGTGCATTCCGTGCTCCTATATCGGTATATAACGCGATATATCGTAACGCATCGTTATTAGACGGCGCCGCGCGCCGTTCGCGCCATCATGGGTGGCGATGCTCCTCGCGCTCGCGATCGCCGGGCTGTTCTTCCTCCCGGATCCGTGGCGGGTGGTGATCCTCGTGTATCGCCGCGTTGATCGAGGTCGTCGAGGTCTTCCTCTGGATCAAGTTCCTGCGTCGCTACCGGGTGACCACCGGCGCGGAGGGGATGGTCGGCGAGCAGGCAGAGGCGATCGGGCCGCTCGACCCTGCGGGACGGGTACGAGTCCGCGGCGAGATCTGGAACGCGCGTCGGCCGCCCCGGTGGCGGAGGGGGACGCCGCGTGCGCATCCAGGCGGTCGACGGGCTGACCCTCGTCGTCGAGCCGGAGCCCCGGCCGGATAACGCAACTGCAACATCGCCGCTGCTCGCGGCAGTAGGGTCGGCGTTGAGGATGCAGGCGTTGGGCAGGAGCGTGCGAGCTGGGCATTGTCGGCGGCACGCGGTCTGCGCCGCTGTGGCGACGGTCGCCGCCGGCCGCCGGGCCGCACGCAACAAGCGGCGCCGACCGCCTCGTCGGGACCAAGCGGGCCGATGTCCTGAAGGGGCTCGGCGGCGACGACACGCTCATCGGCGGCCGGGGATCCGACGTCCTCATCGGCGGCAAGGGCAACGACAAGCTGCGCGGCGGCCCCGGGCGCGACGAGTTCAACATGCGCGACGGCGTCCAGCTCTCGGCGCCCGGCGATGACGTGATCTACGCCCGCGACGGCGGCAACGACGAGATCAACTGCGGCGCCGGCAACGACGTCGCGATCGTCGACGCGAACGAGGACGGCGTCTATGACTGCGAGGAGGTGCGCGAACCGTGATGGGGCGACCGACGACCACTCGGATCGACTCGCTCGGGGCGAGCTGGCCGACGGCGACGAGGCCGAGCGCCTCGAGAGCGTCGACCGCGACGGGTTCCTGCGCCGCCGCGACTTTCTCGCGCGAACCGCGGCGCTGGCCGGCGCCGCCGGGATGGCGCGGGCTGCTGCCGACCGACACGCTGGTCGCCGAGGCGGCAAGGCGCAGCCGCACGCACTTCCCGAAGCCGCGCAACCTGCCGATCGACACGTTCGTCGTGCTGATGATGGAAAACCGGTCGTTCGACCACTACTTCGGCTGGCACCCGCGGGCCGACGGCCGCAACGCCGGGCTCAGCTATCCGAACCTCGACGCCACGCAGATGTTCCCGACCCACCAGCTCACGCCCGACTTCCAGGGGTGCGGGTTCCGCGACCCCGACCACGGCTGGGACGGCGGGCGCTACCAGTACAACGGCGGCAAGCTCGACGGCTTCTACAGCGGCAACGACGACGGCACCGGCTCCGATGAGTACGCGCTCGGCTACTACCTCAAGGAGGACCTCGGGTTCATCCCGCATGTGGCCGACGCCTACCAGCTCTACGACCGCTACTTCTGCTCGATCATGGCCTCGACGTATCCCAACCGCCACTACCAGCTGGCGGCGCAGAACGGCGGGCAGAAGTCGAATGTGTTCCCGCCGCAGACCGACCAGACGGCGGGCTTTCAGTGGGAGACGATCCTCGACCGCGCGCAGAGCCGCGGCCTCGTCGATCGGCTACTACGTCTCCGACCTGCCGTTCCCGGCGCTCTACGGCCAGCGCGGGCTGTCATGGGTGCGCCCGGCGTCGCAGTTCTACACCGACGCCGCGGCCGGGACGCTGCCGCAGATCGACTTCATCGACCCGCCGTTTCGCGATGGGGGTGGCGGCGACGGGATCTCGGCCGACGAGCATCCCCACGGCGACGTGCGCCTCGGGCCAGGCGTTCATGTCCGACGTCGCCCACGCGTTCATCGAGTCGCCCCAGTACAGCGCGGCGCCCTGTTCATCAACTACGACGAGTGGGGCGGATTCTTCGACCACGTCGCGCCGCATCACGTGCCCGACGACCGCGAGAACCAGGCCGACCCCGAAAACGATTGGTCGCTGACGGGCTTCCGGATCCCGGCGGTTGCGATCTCGCCGTACACGCGGGCGCGCGAAGCGCGGGCAACGTCAGCCACATGACCTGCACCCACGAGTCGATCCTGAAGCTGATCTCCTACCGCTACGGGCTCGGCTTCCTCAACAAGCGCCACCGCTACGCCTCGAACATCGGCCGCAGCTTCGACTTCTCCAAGCGCGACTTCGACCCGCCCGAGCTCCCGGACCCGGCCGCGATCGCGGCGGTGCCGTGCGCCGCCGGCGGCAGCGGCCGGCCGAAGCCGCATGACCTGACGACCCTCGAGACGTCAGGCCTTGCTGGAGAACCTCGGCTACGAGATCCCGAAGGTCACCTACGACTCGCTGTTCCGCTACCCGGACACGGTTCGCAAGGCCTTCGAGGCCACTCAGTGATCTAAACTCGCCGCTCTCGTACCCCGGGCGCATAGCTCAGTTGGGAGAGCGCCGCCTCGACAAGGCGGAGGTCGCTGGTTCGAGCCCAGCTGTGCCCACTGGACATCACGCTGGCGTTGTCATAGGTTCTCCACGATGGGACAGGTCAGGATCGGGAGGCCACCCACTGCGGCGGTCATGGCGTTCGCGTCCCTTGTCTTCGCGATGACCGGTCTCGGTGTCGCCGCCTCGATCCCTGGCGAGGGCGGCGAGATCCATGCCTGCTTCGACAAGCGGGGGAGCGAGAAGGGCGTGCTACGCGTTGTAGCGAAGCCGAGATGCAAGAACGGTGAGCGTTCAATCACGTTCGATCAGCAGGGGCAGGTTGGTCCAGCCGGTCAGACGGGTCCTGCGGGTCCTGCGGGTCCTGCGGGCAGCGATGCGCAGTTCAATGGCGCGGCGGCGGGCGGAGCGCTGACCGGTACCTACCCGAATCCCGCTCTCGCCGCGCCGGAGGCGGTCCACCTCGTCGGTGCCCCCGGCGAGCCGGCGTTCGTGAGCGGTTCGAACGAGTCGGGTGTTCCCCCGGCCGGCTTCTACAAGGACGGAATGGGCCGGGTTCACCTCCAGGGGACGGTCACTGCCGGTTTAGGATCGACCCTCTTCACGCTGCCCGCGGGTTATGTGCCGGTGGGACAGGTGTGCGTCTCGGTGCCCGCCTTTACACCCGCGATCGCTTACACGACGAACCGGGTCTGTCTCATCCGTGGTGCGAGCGGGAACGGGCAGCCAAACGCCGACGTCAGAAACTCGGACGGCACAGGGACCAGATTCATCGACCTGAGCGGGATCTCGTTCAGGGCCGTCGACTGAATAGCGCGATCGGTAGCAGGGCGCTGCGCGGCGCCTAGGACGGCGATTTCGTCCCAGCTGTGCCCACTTACGCCGCCACGTGGGGTCAGACCCCTCTCTCGCCGGGCTTGTCGCCCGAAGGACTGGGTCTGACCCCGCGGGGTGGCTGTTCGTTTTCTAACGGTGGCCGCTGAACGAGATCACCTGCTGGATCCCGCTCGGGCGGTTCGTGTAGCGCATCGTCGTCAGCGATAGCGGGCCGAACTTGATCCGCTCCGCGTTCGCGTCGGAGTGCCACTTCTTCGGGTTGCTGGAACCCTGCTCGGCCTGGATCGCCTTGCCGGACTTGGCGAGCGCCTTCCAGATCGACTTCTGGCACTTGTTGAGCTTGCCCTTGCCGCAGTAGGCGTTCTCGAACGGTTGCTTGACCTTGTCGCCGAGCAGCTCGCGAACGTCGCGGTCGAAGTACTGATACCAGCCGTCGTACTGGCCGCCCGGCGGCTGATCGAAGCGGCTGAACAGCGTCGTCGAGCTGGTCCTCCAGGGCTGGGGCTGAGCTGCGGCTTCATGAACGCGTTGGCGATGTTGTCCCACGAGCCGTCGATCACCGCGGCGCCCGGATCGTCGATCAGGCCGTCGCCGTTCTTGTCGAGGCGGCTGCCGCCGTGCTTGTTCCAGGCGACAAGAGCCTTCAGCATCTTCTTCGCCTGGGCGTTGGGCGCCTTCGAGCCATCGAGCAGCTGCGCGAGCAGCGGCACGGTGTCGATCGCGCGCACGTCCTGGGTCGCCGCCGCGTTCATCGCGGAGGTGACCGAGGCGAGATCCCACTTGCCCTTCTTGTTGGCGAGGCGGTCGAGGTTCTTGTTGAGCAGGTCGACGCGCTCAACCGAGCCGTTGTGGCCCCACTCGTTGTCGGCGGCGGAAAAGCCCTTGGCCGCCGTCTGGTTCCAGTTGGTGATCGTCCCGTCCTTCGGGTCGATCCCCTGCGGATGACCGGCCTGCGAGAGGAAGCCGGTCCACTCGTACTGTCCGGTGCCCCAGGCCGGCAGGCCGGGGTCGACCGTCTTCGGGCGGATCGGAAGGAGGCCCGCCGTGTACATCGCGATGTTCTTGTCGTCGATGTAGAACGAGTTGAACGTCTGCGGGGTCAGCGCCGCGGCGTCCATGAACGACTGGGCGCTGTGAGACCTGGCCGTTGGACAGGCGGCGGTTGTAGAGCAGGTCGAGCGCGTCCTTGCCGTAGGACGAGCGCTTCTGCGAGATCGCGACCTTTTCGCCCTTGACGGTTGCGTAGCCGACGACCGGACCGTGGACGGTGGTCTTGAACGTGACCGGGTTGCCGTCCAGCGTGCCGGCGTCGAAGCTGCCCATGTCGAGGCACTGCCCGTTGTACTCGTACTTGGTGTCGCTGCCGCCACAGAGCTTCTCGACGTACTGGTCGATGATGTCGCCGGACGCCGAGGTGAGCGTGTCCGCGAAGTCCTCGCCGCGGCCGATCAGCTGATAGCCGGGGAACGGGGCCGACGTCGCGCCGCGCCACTGCAGGTCGCCGGCGTTCATGTCGATCTCGTAGGTGAGGCCGGGGTAGAAGTAGCCGATCTGCGGGCCGCCGACCATCAGCGGTTCGTGGTCGGTGGACTTCTTGGCGCTGATCATGAGCGTGTTCGAAGCGTGCCTGGGCTCGGTCGGCGGTGCCGCCTGCTGGGCGAGCTTCGCGTTCGCGACCGCCGGGGTCGAGACGAAGCTGTTCGGGTCGAGGACGACGCTTCCCGGCGCCTTCTTCGGAATCGAGCCGTAGGGGAACTTGCCGTCGACCGACGTCGGCGTCTCGGGGTTCTTGAACTGGCGCAGGTCGTTGAAGAGGCTGAAGCCCTTCTTCGTGCCGTACTTCTGCTCGAGGGCGCCAAGGAACTCCGAGCGGCGAGCCTCATCGCCGCCGCCCTGGCCGACGAACTGACCCTTCAGCGCGTTCAGCGCGTAGATGTCGTTGCGGGTAAATGGCGCGGTCGAGGGGCTGTTCGCCGCGAAGTAGTCGTTGATCCCGCTGATGAAGGTGTCGATGTCGTGCAGCACGGCCACGCCCTCGGGGCCGGCGGCCTACCAGCTGATCGGTCTGCTTGGCGATCTCGTCCTCGGTCTGCTGACTCGGGACGAAGCTCTTGAGGTTGGTGATCAGGTTGAGAGCGTCGAGCCCGGGTGCGTCGATCGCGGCGACACGCGAGTTGTAACGCGCCTGAGAGAGGAGCAGGCCGCGGTCCTCGGCGGCGATCCAGCCGGCCGCCCAGACGCCATCGTCGTGCGTAGGCGCGGTGACGTGCGGAACGTTGAAGGAGTCGCGCTCGATCGTCACGCCCGCGCGGGGGACGGTCTCGATGGTCGCTCGGCGTGGCGGTATCGACGCCGAGCTTCTCGGACTTGAAGTACTTCGTGAGGTCGGACGTCGAGACGTTGTCGAAGAGCGGCGTGAGCCCGTCGTACATCTGCGCCTGCTGTCGCAGCCTCGGGCGGCGATCGGGATGCCGGGGTACTGGCCGGACGGGATGATGTTGAGCGCCGTGTCCGAGTAGTCGGTGGCCGCAAAAGCAGCGGTGGATGAGGTCAGCGCCACCGCGGTGGCGGCCGTCAACACGAGACGTCGTAGCAAGCCGGTTCCCTCCGAATTCGAGCGGTCCCGCCTTTGGTACCGCAGCCTCTCTCTCGCTTGCAACATACCGCGCGACGGCTGAGGACCGCGTGTCGGCAGGACGCCCGCGGAGCGCCATATGCTCGCCGCCGTGTCCGGGGCGGTGGCGACCTACGCGAGCTTTCTGGCGATCCTCGGGTCGGCCACCCTGATCGGCCAGGCGATCTTCATCGCGTGTGGCCGGCGGCGGTGGACGCGGCTGTCGCCGGCGGTGGGGCTGGCCGCGCTCTGCCCGCTCGCGTGGTGGACCGTGCGGCTGCCGGCCCACGGCACCGCGGCGCTCGTCGCCCTGACGCTGATCACCGTCATCGCCGGGTTCGTCGTCTTCACCTTCGTCGAGGGGCTGGGGGGCGCGCTGCGCCGCGGCTTACCGCTTGAGCTGTGCGCGGTCGTCATCGCGTCGCTGCCGTTCATCGTCGAGGGCCGCTTCGGGATCCTCGGCACCGAGCCTCAACCCCGACATGTCACAGCACCTGTTCGCGGTCGACCGCCTCGCGGATGGGCTGAGCGAGCGGCTGGTCGCCGGCGGCTACCCGCTCGGGCCGCACTCGATCGTGATCGCGGTCTCGCAGCTCGGGCCCAACACGGTGCATGCCTTCGACGGGCTGATGCTGGCGACGGCGGTTGCCGCGTGCCTGCTCGGCCTCGGACTCCTGGAGCGACTTGCCCCGTGGCGGCGGATCGCCGGCGCGCTGGTCATCGGGTTCGCCTACCTGGCCGCGTCCTACCTCACCCAGGGCGCGTTCAAGGAGACGATCGCCGCGCTCTTCCTGCTGGCGTTTGCCGTCGGCATCGACCAGATTGCGACGGGGTGGAGCTCCGATCGCGACGGCCCGCGGCGCCTGCGGGCGGTTCCGCTCGCCGTGCTCATCGCCGGCGTCGCCTACGCCTACAGCTTCCCCGGGGTCGTCTGGCTGGGTGCCGCGCTGGCTGCGTGGGTCGCGGTCGAGCTGCTCCGGGCCGCCTATGACGGCAAGTTGGCGGCGGCGCGCGGTCGGCGGTGCGCGGGGCCGCGCTCCCGGCGCTGATCGCCGGCGGCGTTGCGATCGCCGTGATCGCGCCCGAGATCGGGCGGATGGCCGACTTCGCCAACTTCGAGACGTTCAACCCGGTCGGCGCCGGCCTCGGCAACCTGTTCAACCGGCTCTCGCCGCTGGAGGCGCTCGGCATCTGGCCGTCGGGCGACTTCCGGATCGAGCCGGGCGACGGCGCCGTGCCCGCGCTCTTCTTCTACGCGGGCGCTTTGATCGGCGCGGCCGCGCTCGTCTACGGGCTCTCTTGGTTCTGGCGCCAGCGGCGGCTGGCGCTGCCGGCGGCCGTCGGCGCGGCGGCGGTGCTCTGGCTGTACTCGCTCATCGGCGGCACCCCCTACCAGGAGGCCAAGGCGCTGGTGTTGCTGGCGCCGCTGGTCGCCGCCGTCTCGGTCTGCGGCCTGCTCTGGTCGCGGCTCCCGGCTCTGGCGAGCATCGCGTTCCTCGCGGCGGCCGGCGGTTCGGCCGCGCTCGCGCTGGCAAACGGCCCCGTGGGCCCGACCGCCTATACGCCCCAGCTGGCGGAGCTGCGCGCGAACCTGCCGGACGGGTCGATCATCGTCCTCGCCCCCGACGACGTGCTCGCCGACGAGCACGGCATCGACTACCTCTCATGGGAGCTGCGAGGCCACCGGCTGTGCATCGTGCCCGCATCGGCCGCCGGGCCGGGGGGACGTTGCCGGCCGGCGCCGCCGCGACCGTGATGATCGCCGTCGAGGACGGCGCGCTGGTGCCGGAGTCGATCGACACCAACGACTCCGCGCGCGGGCCGGGGCCGTGCACCCTGGTGCCCGACAGCGCCCGGGCCGATCCAGGATCCGACGGCCAATAGCATCCGGGCCGTGTCCCCCGTGACCGTCAACCTGCCCGACGGCAGCCCGCTGGAGCTGCCGGACGGCGCCACCGGCGCCGACGCCGCCGCGGCGATCGGGCCGCGCCTGGCCAAGGACGCCCTCGGGATCAAGGTCGACGGCGAGCTTCGCGACCTCGTCGCCGACGCTCCCCGACGGCGCGACGATCTCGATCGTCACGGCGAAGAGCAAGGGCGACGACGCCGACGACGCGCTCTGGCTGATCCGCCACGACGCCGCCCACGTGATGGCCGACGGCGGTCGTCGACCTCTGGCCCGGGACCAAGGTCTCGATCGGACCCGCCGATCGAAAACGGCTTCTACTACGACTTCGAGTTTCCGGAGGGCGAGCGCCCGACCGAGGCCGACCTCGAGCGCATCGAGGCCGCGATGCGCGAGCACATCGCGGCCGACGAGCCGTTCGAGCGCAGCGAACTCTCGGTCCAGGGCGCGATCGAGCGCTTCGGCTGCCGAGGACCAGCCCTACAAGGTCGAGCTGATTCGAGGACCTCGTGCGCGACCAGGGCGTCGAGACCGTGTCGCTGTATCGCAACGGCCCCTTCACCGATCTTTGCCGCGGCCCGCACGCACCGTCGACCGGTCGGATCAAGGCGTTCAAGCTGAACTCGATCGCCGGCGCGTACTGGCGCGGCGACGAGAACCGCACGATGCTGACCCGCATCTACGGCACGGCCTTTCACTCGCAGGCCGACCTCGACCACCACCTCGAGCTGCTCGAGCTCGCGCGCGAAAACGACCACCGCCGGCTGGGCCCCGAGCTCGACCTCTTCCGGCTGCGCGAGGAGTCGCCCGGGATGCCGTTCTGGCTGCCGAACGGGACGGTGCTCTGGCGCCTGGTCGAGCGCGAGGTGCGCGAGCAGCTCGCCAAGCGCGGCTACGCCGAGATCAAGACGCCGCGGGTGCTCGACGTGGAGCTCTGGCACCGCTCCGGCCACTGGGACAACTACCGCGAGAACATGTACTTCGTCGACCCTCCTGAGCGCGAGGGCGACGAGCGTCACTACGCGCTGAAGCCGATGAACTGCCCGGGCGCGTGCCTGGTGTTCGGCTCCGACCGCCACTCCTACCGCGACCTGCCGCTTGCGGCTCGCGGAGTTCGGCGACGTCTCGCGCTACGAGCGCGAGGGCGTCCTGCACGGCCTGCTGCGGGTGCGCGCGTTCACTCAGGACGACGCCCACGTCTACTGCACGCTCGACCAGGTGCCCGACGAGGTCGACTCGATCTGCGAGGCGATCGACGAGCTCTACGCGCGCTTCGGCTTCGACCAGGTTCGCGTCGAGCTCTCGACGCGTCCGGAGAAGTCGATCGGCACCGACGAGCAGTGGGAGCGCGCGACCGCAGGCCTGCGCGAGGCGCTCGAGCGCCAGCAGCGCGACGTACGACATCAGCCCGGGGGAGGGCACCTTCTACGGGCCGAAGATCGACTTCCACGTCACCGATGCGCTCGGCCGCTCCTGGCAGCTCGGCACCTGCCAGCTCGACTTCCAGATGCCGGCGCGCTTCGAGCTCGCCTACCAGGGCGAGGACAACGCCGACCACACCGCCGGTGATGATCCACCGCGCGCTGCTGGGGTCGATGGAGCGCTTCATCGGGATCCTGATCGAGCACTACGGCGGCCGCTTCCCCGCGTGGCTCGCGCCGGTGCAGGCAGCGATCCTCCCGGTCTCCGACTCAGTTCAACGATTACGCCGAGTCGATCCGCTGCCGAGCTTGGCGACGCCGGGCGTGCGCGTTCGCGTCGATGACCGCACCGAGTCGGTCGGGCGCAAGATCCGCGACGCGGAGCTCGCGAAGGTGCCCGTTCATGCTCGTCGTCGGCGAGCGCGAGCAGGGCGCCGGCGCCGCGTCGGTGCGCTCGCACGAGCAGGGCGACCTCGGGACGGTGGCCGTGGGCGAGATCCCCGCGCTCGTCTCGGCTTCGTAAGGCCTTTCAAAAGGGAAATCGCGACCCGGTCCGGGGGTAATGGACCGAGCCGCGTAGATCCCAAATACGTCCCTGTTTCCGCGGAGTTGGATGCACGGAGGTTCCCCGCGAGGACACGACACTACCACAAAATGGGTAGTTGATGTGCGGTAATGAGAAATCGCCCCCGTGAGCCGCCGCGGTGGCTCTATACTCCCGGGCGATGGAGAGCACTCAGATCTTGCGGCGCCGCTAGTCCTTGTTCGCGCCCGCACCCGTGCTCCCTTCTCTCGTCCGCTGCCCCTCCTCCGAGCAGGAAGCTTGACGCTCCCGCCCAGCGTGAATATCTAGTGCCGGTTCCGAGGCGTTTCGACCGCCAGCCTCCGGAGCGTGACCAGACCCGGATCAACGAACGCATCCGCGTTCCCGAGGTCCGCCTGGTCGACGAGGACGGCAGCCAGATCGGCGTCACCAAGACCGATCAGGCGCTGGCGATGGCGCAGGAGCGCGATCTCGACCTGGTCGAGGTGGCGCCCAACTCGCGCCCGCCGGTCGCCCGTCTGCTCGATTACTCGAAGTACAAGTACGAGCAGGAGCAGAAGGCCAAGGCCGCCCGCAAGCACCAGCAGCAGGTCAACGTGCGCGAGATCAAGCTGCGCCCGAAGATCGCCGACCACGACTACAACACGAAGAAGGGCCACGTCGAGCGCTTCCTCCACCACCAGGACAAGGTCAAGGTCACGATCATGTTCCGCGGTCGCGAGCAGGCCCACCCCGAGCGCGGCCGCGCACTGCTCGAGCGTCTCTTCGAGGACCTCGGCGACATCGCGGTCATCGAGTCGGCGCCTCAGCAGGAGGGCCGCAACATGCACATGATGCTCGCGCCGTCGACGGCGATCGCCGTCAAGGCTCGCGAGGAGCGTCAGCGTGAACGGGGCGAGTCGGACGGCGACCCGGCTGCGGCTGAAGGCGCTTCCGAGCCGGCTCCGGCGGCTCCCGAGCCCGCTCCCGCGGCCACCGAGGCGCAGGCCCCGGCCGAGGCCGGCGGCGAAGCCGCTTCTGCCACCGGCTAGGCGGCTGGGTCGGGCCGCCGGGCGGCTCCTGAATAAAGCGCCTCAACGGCGGCGCACCTCCGCGCCGGCCTCCGGCCGCCGCGATCGGAGTCTGCTTCAATAGGCCGCTGCCATGCCGAAGATGAAGACGCATAGCGGCGCGAAGAAGCGCTTCCGCAAGACCGCCACGCGGCAAGCTCCGTGGCCGTCGCGCGTACTCGAGCCACATCCTCGAGAAGAAGTCGCCGAAGCGCAAGCGGCGCATGGCCAAGCCGGTCGACATCGCCAAGAGCGACGACAAGACGGTGCGCAAGCTCCTCGGCGGAAGCAAGGGGGGCAAGTGAGCCGCGCGACCAACGCCGTCGCCCGCAAGCGGCGCAAGCAAGAAGGTCCTCAAGCAGGCCAAGGGCTACTTCGGCCGCAAGCACTCCAGCTACCGCTTCGCGAACGAGCAGGTCATGCGGTCGGGCCAGTACGCCTACCGCGACCGCCGGGTGCGCAAGCGCGAGATGCGCAAGCTCTGGATCATCCGCATCAACGCCGCTGCGCGGCGCGAGGGCATGAGCTACTCGGAGTTCATCCACGGCCTCTCCGAGGCCGGTATCGAGGTCAACCGCAAGATGCTCGCGGACATCGCCGTGCGCGATCCCGAGGCGTTCCGCCGATTTGCCGAGCAAGCCCGGGAGGCCGTGGCGGCCTGATTTAGGTTCGCCGCATCAGACTTCACCGGGCGCCCCTCCAGGCGCCCTTTTTTATGGCCGGATTCGAATGATCACCAGCAAGGACAACGACAAGCTCAAGCTCATCCGCAAGCTCGCCGAGCGCAAGCATCGCGAGCGCGAGGGGCTGTTCGTCGCCGAGGGCGAGGACCTGGTCGCCGCCGCCGAGGCCGCGGCCTGGGCGCCGGAGTTCGTGCTGCGGGCGGGTGTGGACGTCGAGCAGGAGCTGCTCGACGCGGTGTCGACGCTCGGCTCGGGGACGCGGGTGATCGGCGTCTATCCACTTCGCGAAGCGCAGCCGGCGGGCGGCTTTCACATCTATCTGCACGAGGTCGGCGACCCCGGAAACGTCGGCACGATCGTTCGCACCGCCGACGCGCTCGTCGGCGGTTCGGTCGTCCTCGGCCCCGGATGCGCGGATCCGTACGGGCCGAAGGCGGTCCGGGCGAGCATGGGTTCGATCTTCCGGATGCCGATTTCTAAAGGCGGGTCAGACCCCTCCCGGGTTGCAGGCACCGATTGTCGGTCTCGTGGCGCATGGGGGTCAGACCCCGGACGACGGGCCCGCGGGCGCGCTGATGGTCGGCGGCGAGCGGGCCGGGCTCCCTGATGAGCTCGCGGCGCGCTGCGACCGGCTGTGGACGATCCCGCTGCGCGAAGGGGTCGAGTCGCTGAACGTCGCGGCGGCCGTGGCCGTCGCGCTGGGACGGATATCGTCGGCGGCCGCCTGATGCTCGAAAGGATCGACAGCCTGCGCGCGGAGGCCTCGGCGGCGATTGCCGCGGCGGCGGATACCGCCGCGCTCGAGGAGGTGCGGGTCCGCTACCTCGGTCGCAACTCCGAGCTGACGGCGATCCTGCGCGGGATCTCCGAGCTGGCCCGCCGAGGATCGCGGACCGGTCGGGTCCGGCGCCAACGCGGCGCGCAAGGCGCTGGAGGCCGAGCTGGAGGCCCGCGAGGGCGACCTCGAGGCTGCGGAGCTGGAGAGCTCGCTCGCGGCGGGCGCGATCGACGTGACGATGCCCGGTGCCCCGCCGGCATCGGGCGCGGCCCAGAACCTGCTGATCCGCACCCAGCGCGAGATCGAGGACGTCTTCGTCGGTCTCGGCTACCGCGTGATGGAGGGGCCCGAGGTCGAGCTCGACTACTACAACTTCACCGCCCTCAACCACCCGCCGGGCCACCCGGCGCGGATGGCGCAGGACACCTTCTACGTCGACCCGGCCACGCTCGCGGCGAGCGTCGAGATCGATGGGCTCGCCGCCGGGGCCGGAGGACGTCGTCCTGCGCACCCACACCTCGCCGATGCAGGTGCGCTCGATGGAGAGCCAGCCGCCGCCGATCATGATCATCTGCCCGGGGCGCTGCTATCGCTCCGACCCGTTCGACGCGACCCACAGCCCGATCTTCCACCAGGTCGAGGGCCTTGCGATCGGCGACGACATCACGCTGGCCGACCTCAAGGGGACGCTCGACGCGGTCGCCCGCGCGATCTTCGGCCCGGAGCGCGAGACCCGGTTCCGGCCCGGGTTCTTTCCGTTCACCGAACCGAGCGTCGAGGTCGACGTCTCCTGCTTTCGCTGCGGGGGCACGGGCCAGCTGCCCGACGGCTCCCGTGACCCGCTGTGCAAGGGCGTGGGGTGGATCGAGATCCTCGGCTCGGGGATGGTCGACCCGAACGTCTTCGGCTTCGTGCGCGCGAACGGCTATGACCCGGAGAAGGTGCAGGGCTTCGCGTTCGGGATGGGGATCGAGCGCATTGCGATGCTCAAGCACGCGATCCCGGACCTGCGCAAGTTCTTCGAAAACGACGTCCGCGTGGTGAGGCAGTTCCGATGAAGGTGCCGTACTCCTGGCTGACCGCCTACTGCGATCCCGGGCTCACGCCCGAGGAGATCGGCGACCAGCTGTCGATGCACTCGATCGAGCTCGAGCGGATCTCGCACGCGGGCGCGCCGAGCGCGGACGGGTTCTTCGTCGGCAAGGTCCTGAGCGCCGAGCAGCACCCCAACGCCGACCGCCTGCGCGTCTGCGAGGTCGACATCGGCGCGGAGTCGCCGCAGACGATCGTCTGCGGCGCGCCGAACGTCGCCGCGGGCCAGACCGTCGCCGTGGTCACTCCCGGCGCGCGGATGCCCGGCGGCGAGAAGCTGAAGAAGGCCAAGCTCCGCGGTGTCGAGTCGAACGGGATGATCCTGTCCGAGCGCGAGCTGGAGATCGGAGACGACCAGGATGGGATCCTGGTGATCAGTGAGGGGTCAGACCAGAGGTCTGACCCCGCGCCCGGCACTCCGCTCTCCGAGATCCTCCCGGTCTCGGAGCCGGTGATCGAGCTCGAGCCGACGTCCAACCGCGTCGACTGCTTCGGCGTCTACGGGGTCGCCCGCGAGCTGCATGCCGTCACCGGCGCCGAGCTGGCGCCGCCGCCCTGGGACGGCGATGCCGAGGCGACCGGGGAGGGCACGGTCACCGACTACGCGTCGGTCACCGTCGAGGTGCCCGATCTCTGCCCGCGCTTCAGCGCGCGCGTGTTCACCGACGTGAAGATCGGCCCGTCGCCACCGTGGCTGAAGGCGCGCCTGACTGGCGCGGGGATGAGGCCGATCAACAACGTGGTCGACATCACCAACTACGTGATGCTGCTGACCGCCCAGCCGCTTCACGCCTTCGACCTCGACAAGGTCCCCGACGGCCAGATCATCGTCCGGACCGCGACCGATGGCGAGAAGATGACGACGCTCGACGGCAACGAGCGCACCTTCGACACCGACGCGGTCCTCGTCTGCGACCGCAACGGGCCCACGGGCGTCGCGGGGATCATGGGCGGCCTCGTCTCGGAGGTGAGCGACGAGACCACCCGCGTGCTGCTGGAGGCCGCGACCTGGGATCGGCGTCAACATCCTGCGCACGTCGCGCAAGCTCGGCCTGCGCTCCGACGCGTCCAACCGCAACGAGAAGCAGACTGCACCCCGACCTCGCGCTGCGCGGGCAGCGGCTCGCGTCCAAGCTGATGGTCGAGCTGTGCGGCGCGCGCCTGGTACCGGGGACGATCGACGTCACCGGCGAGATCCCGGAGGCCCATCGCCTGCGCCTGCGCCAGGGCCGCGCCGAGAAGCTGCTCGGGCTGGCGATCCCGTTCGACGACCAGGTCACCTACCTGCGCCGGCTCGAGTTCGAGGTCGGCGTGGACGGCGACCTCGAGGCCACGGTGCCGCTCCACCGCCATTACGACGTGACCCGGGAGGTCGATCTCGTCGAGGAGGTTGGGCGGATCCACGGCTACGCGGACCATCTGCCATCGACGCTTCCGGCGGTGACCGAAGTTGGCCGTTTGAGCCGCGAGCAGCGCCTGCGCCGGCGCGCCGAGGACCTCGCGCGCGATTTCGGCTTCGACGGGATCGTCACGCTGAGCCTCACCGATCCCGGCATGCCCGCCCGACTGCGCATCGGCGAGGACGATCCGCGCGGGCAGACGATTCGCATCTCCAACCCGCTTTCGAGTGAGCACTCGGCGCTGCGCACGACTTTGCTCGGCGGCCTCCTCGACGCCGCTCGCTACAACCGCGCGCACGGCGCCGGCGGCGTCGCGCTGTACGAGTCGGGGCGCGCCTATCTGCGCGAGGGCGAACGCATCGGCAAGACGGTCCTCGGCGGCACCTTCCCCGGCGAGCGCCCGGCGCCCGCGTATGAGCCGTGGCGGCTCGCCTGCCTGGCGACCGGTGCCGCTGCCGGGCGCGGGGTGGAGGGGCGCCACGGTCGAGCCGGACTTCTATGCGCTCAAGGGCACGCTCGAGGGAATCGCCGCCGGTCTTGGCTGCGCGGTCGACGTCGAGCCCGCCACCGAGCCGTTTCTCAGCCCCGGTCGCTCCGGGCGAGTGCTCGTCGACGGCGAGCCGGCGGGCTGGATCGGCGAGGTCCACCCACTCGTGTGCCGTACCTGGGATCTCGAGTCGGCGTTTGCCTTTGAGGTCGACCTCGCCCGGCTGGTCGACGCCTCGCCGACCGGCGCCGAGCAGTACGAGGACGTCATCACCTACCCGGCGGTCGAGCAGGACATCGCGGTCGTCGTCGACGAGGCCATCGGAGGCGGCGCGGGTGCGGGCGGTCGTGGCCGAGGCAGGTGGCGAGCTGCTGCGCTCGATTGCTGTCTTCGACCTCTATCGCGGCGAGCAGGTCGGCGATGGCCGAAAGAGCCTCGCGCTGCGGCTCGAGTTCCGCGCGGCCGACAGGACCCTGACCGACGAGGAGGTAGCGGCGATTCGCGAGCGGATCGCGGCGGCGCTCGCCGACCAGCTCGGGGGGTCGCTGCGTGCCTGAGAGCACCGACAAGCACCAGGTCGTCGTCGCCGGGGCCACCGGCTACGCCGGCGCGCTTGCGACCGAGCTCGTCCACAACCACCCGGACCTCGAGCTCTTCGCGGCGACCTCGCGCAGCGAGACCGGCAAGCGGCTCAACGAGCTCTACCCCCGCTACCGCTGCCCGATCGAGCTCACCGAGCTCGACCTGGCGCTGTTGGAGGACGTCGACGCCGCGATCATCGCCTATCCGCACAAGGCCGCGACGCCGGTGGTGGCCGAGATGCGCGGGCATGGGCCTGACCGTCGTCGACCTCTCGGCCGACTTCCGGCTGGTCGACGCGGCGATCTATGAGCGCTGGTACGCGCCGCACGGCGAGCCCGAGCTGCTCGACAACGCCGTCTACGGGCTCACCGAGCTCGACCGTGAGCGCATCAGGACCGCCGAGCTGGTCGCCAACCCCGGCTGCTATCCGACCGCCGCTTTGCTCGCGCTCGCCCCTTTGGCGGAGCGCGGTCTGCTCAGGTCGGTCGTGATCGACGCGAAGTCGGGCGTCTCCGGCGCCGGCCGCGACGGCGGCGAGCGCCTCTCGCTGGTCAACCTGACCGAGAACTTCATGCCCTACGCGGTCGACGGCCACCGCCACCTGCCGGAGATCGAACAGGAGCTATCCCGCCTCCGGGGTCAGACCCCTTCACGTCTGCCCGTCACGTTTGTCCCGCATTTGCTGCCAATTGACCAGGGGCTGCTGGCGACTTGCTACGTGGAGGGGTCAGACCCCTTAACAAACGTCGCTGAGATTTATGCCGAGCGCTATGCGGGTGAGCGTTTCGTTGAGGTCGTTGATTCGCCGCCCGGGTTGCGCGACGTTCGCGACTCCGAACCTGTGCCGGATTCATGCCGTGTCGCTCGGCGAGAACCGGGCCGTCATCTTCGCAGCGATCGACAACCTCTGGAAGGGTGCCGCGGGCCAGGCGATCCAGAACCTCAACCTCATGCTCGGGCTCGATGAGGGCGCCGGACTGTGAGGCGGAGCGAAGCGAAGCCGAGGCGCGCCGCCGTTGAGGCGCCTGATTCTCGATGACGTTCTTTCGCTCCCGCTGGGTCGCCGTCGCCGACGGCGTCGACGAACTCGACCCGACGACGCTTGCGCCCGGGTTCCGCGCGGCCGGGGTCGCCTGCGGGCTCAAGGGCGGCGGCGCGACCGACGTCGGCCTGCTCGTCTGCGAGGCGCCCGACGTCAGCTCGGCGCTGCTCTTGACACGAAACGCCGCCGCCGCGGCGCCCGATCCGCGTCTGTCGTGAGGAGTGCGACGCCGGCGCGGTCCGGGCCGCGGTCGTCAACTCGGGCAATGCCAACGCCGCGACGGGCGAGCAGGGCTACGCGGACGCGCTGGCGATGCAGGCGGCGGCCGCGACGGCGGCCGGAGTCGAAGCCGCGTTCGGTGGCGGTCGCCGAGACCGGTGTGATCGGCGTGCCGCTTGCGATCGATGACGTGGTCGCCGGGATCGGCGCGAGCCGGCGGAGAGGCTCTGCGGCCGACGGCGGCGCCGAGTTCGCCGAGGCGATCATGACCACCGACTCGGCTCCCGAAGGCGTGCACCGTGCGCGCCGGAGGCGTGACCATGTCCGCGCAGGCCAAGGGAGCGGGGATGATGCAGCCGGGCTTCGCGACCATGCTCTGCTTCGTGCAGACCGACGCCGCAGATCGCCGATCCCGAGGCCGAGCTGCGCCGCGCCGTGGAGGCTCGTTCGAGCGCATCTCGGTCGACGGCCAGATGTCGCACCAACGACACCGTCCTGCTGCAGGCGACCGGCGCCGCCGGGGCGCCGCTGCCCGAGGGGCTGCTCGACGCGGTGCTGCTGCAACTGGCGCTCGAGATCGTCGCCGACGGCGAGGGCGCCACGCGCGTGGGGCGGATCGAGGTGACCGAGGCTGCGAGCGTCGACGAGGCCGAGCGCGTCGCCCGCGCGATCGGCAACTCGCCGCTGGTCAAGACCGCGCTATTCGGCCACGACCCGAACTGGGGCCGGATCGCGCAGGCCGCGGGCATGGCGCTCGCCGGCGAGGAGCTCGACGAGCTGGGCCCGGACCGAGATCGATGCCGACGCGCTCGGCGGCGACGAGCAGGAGGCCGAGATCGGCGTCCGGCTCGGCCGCGGCGACGACTCAGCCCATCTTTACTTCTCCGATCTCACCTACGAGTACGTCCGAATCAACGCCGAGTACACGACATGACAGCGAACGTTGAGACCCTCCTCGAGGCGCTGCCGTACATCCGCGAGTTCCACGGGATGACGGTGGTGATCAAGTACGGCGGCGCGGCGATGCGCGACGAGGCCCTGCGCGAGGACTTCGCCACCGACGTCGTGCTGCTCAAGTACGTCGGGCTGAACCCCGTGATCGTCCACGGCGGCGGCCCGGACATCACCGCCTACATGGAGCGCCTCGGCATGGAGGTGCGCTTCGTCGAGGGTGTGCGCGTCTCCGATCCGGAGACGGTCGAGATCGCGAAGATGGTGCTGCTCGGAAAGGTCAACTCCGACATCGTCATGCGGCTCAACCGCCACGGCCAACCGGCGGTCGGGCTCTCCGGCGAGGACGGCGACCTCTTCCAGATCCGCCCGCATGCAAAGGCGGACGAGCTCGGCTTCGTCGGCGAGATCGCGCGCGTCGCAGGTCGACGTGCTCAACCACATCGCCGAGGACTACATCCCGGTGATCGCCTCGGTCGGCGTCGACGCGAGGGCAACTCCTACAACGTCAACGCCGACACGGCCGCCGGCGAGGTCGCGGCGGCCCTGCGACGCCTACAAGGCGATCTTCCTCACCGATGTCGAGGGCTGGCTGGCCGACGCCGGCGACGAGGCGTCGCTGATCTCGCGCGCGACCGTCGACGAGGTCGAGCGGGCGCTCGCCAAGGTCTCCGGCGGGATGCGGCCCAAGCTCGCGCCTGCGTCGGCGCGGTCCGCGGTGGCGCCGGCTCGGCCCACATCATCGACGGCCGCCGCCCGCACAGCCTCCTGCTGGAGCTGTTCACGGACGCCGGCATCGGAACGATGGTGACGCCGTGAACAAACCCGCTGAGACGGGGTGCCCTCGAGGAGCTGAAGGCGCTCGAGCAGCGCTACGTGATGGACACCTACGCGCGCGCCCCGGTGGAGTTCGTGCGCGGCGAGGGGGCGCGGCTCTGGGACGTCGGACGGCAAGGAGTACCTCGACTTCTTCGCCGGGCTCTCGGTCCACAACGCGGGTCATTGCCACCCCGACATCGTCGCGGCGATCACCGAACAGGCAGCCAGGCTCGCCGGCTCCTCGAACCTCTTCTACACGGAGCCGGGCATGCGCCTCGCCGCGCGCCTCGCCGAGTCGAGCCTGGGCGGGCGCGTCTTCTTCTGCAACTCGGGCGCCGAGGCGAGCGAGTGCGCCATCAAGCTCGTCCGCAAGCGCGCGCACCTGGCCGGGATCGAGCAGGCCCGAGATCGTCACGCTCGAGGGCGCCTTTCACGGCCGCACGCTCGGGGCGCTGGCGGCGACGCCAAAGCTCGCGCGCGAGGACCTCTTCGGCCCGCTGCCCCAGGGCTTCGTCGCGGTCCCCCGCGACGATCCCGACGCGCTGCGCGCCGCCGTCGGCGAGAGCACGGCCGCGGTGATGATCGAGCCGATCCAGGGCGAGGCGGGGATCTTTCCGATCGCTGACGAGGTGCTGGTCGCCGCGCGGGAGGCGTGCGACGCGGTGGGCGCGGCGCTGGTGTTCGACGAGGTCCAGTGCGGGATGGGCCGGACCGGGACGCTGTGGGCCTACGAGCAGCTTGAGGTCGAGCCCGACGTGCATGACGGCGGCGAAGGCGCTCGGCGGCGGTCTGCCGGTCGGCGCCGTGGTGACGACGCCGGAACTCTCGGAGGTCTTCACGCGAGGCGACCACGGCTCCACCTTCGCAGGCGCCCCGATCACCGCCGCTGCCGCGCTGGCCGCGCTCGACGGTGATCGACGACGAGGCGCTGCTGGCGCGTGTGTGGCGATCTCGGCAAGCGCCTGCGGGACGGACTCGAGGCAGATCGACGCGGTGGAGGAGGTGCGCGGCCGCGGGCTGATGGTGGGCCTCACGCTGGCCGACGGCCTCGACGCCGCCGCGCATCGGCGCCCGCGCGCTCGACGACGGCCTCGTGATCAACGTCCCCGGCGAGCGCATGCTCCGCCTGCTGCCGCCGCTGGTGATCGAGCCGGACGATGTCGACCGGGCGCTCGAAATTCTCGTCGGGCGTCATTTCCTAGACTCGGCGCCGATGTCAGAGGACCCGACACGCCGGATGGACGTGCGCGACTACAACGATCGCTACGGCCAGCCGCCCGGCGAGCCGCCGAAGCAGGGGATGAGCGGGGGCATGAAGGCGCTGATCGCGATCCTGGTCGCCGTCGTGGTCGGCCTCGGCGTCGCGCTGGCTGTGGTCGCCTCCGACAACGGCAACGACGCGACCACATCCTCGACCAGCACGTCGTCGTCGACGTCCTCGACCACGACGACTGAGCCGACCAGCACCACCTCCACGACGACGCAGCCGAGCACGACCACGACAACCACGTCGACCGTGCCCGAGACATCGACCATCACGGAGACGACGAGCACGACGTCGACCACGACGACGACCGAGACGAGCGGGGGCCTCGAGAGTCAGTAGGCGCCACCCCGGGGAGACGCCTGGGGGCTGGACGGATATCCCATTGGGTTGAGGTTTAGCTCGGTTCGTGGTCGAACCCCACCGATATCCGGGCCGTGCCCCGGTATCAGAGAAACAGCCAGTCCAAGCGCGCTCGTGCAGGCATCGCAGCCCTCGCCGCAGTCGCCGTCACCGCGTTCGCAGGCGTCTCGTCAGCGGACGCCAAGACGACCTCGGTCGCACCGACGGTCGAGACCGCGCACAGCCTGATCTTCAAGCTCCCAAAGGTCAACCCGACCAGCCTCGAGAGCGCCAGCGCCCGCCTGCATGCGGACACGCGCCACGGCCAGAAGCCGGTACATCGCGATGTCGGGACAGCCCGCGTCCGCCACGCGCTCGCGCACCGCGCCTTCTTCTCGGTGCCCAAGCCTCCCAACGTCGACGGTGGCCACCTCGAGCTCGTGACCAGCCCGCCCCACGGCCATCATCACGGCGACGGTGTGACCGACCCGGAGCCGACCAATCCAAGCCCATCCGGTAACTGCCAGGTCGACCCCGCGACGATGACCGGCAGCGCCTGCAACATGTTTCGGACGACACCGCCGCTGCAACCGACGCCGACCGATGGCCTCTGGGGCTCGATCGAGTGCGCCAACAGCTCGCGCTATCAGTTACGTCAACGTTCGGCGGCGACCCCGCCCCGCAGGCCGACGGCAGCCCGCAGGGCAACGAGGCTCATTTCGACAGCTGACTCGGTCCTCGACGGCGACGACTTCTGCGGCGAGCGCTGCGAGCTCGGCCGCAACACCTCGCGTCTACGGCGAGAACCGCCGCCAAGCAGACCTCGGGCACCTTCGCGCTCTACGAGGACGGCGATCACCGGTGACCTTCTTCTCCGAGCGCTATCCCGACAACTTCTCGGCGTCGGTCAACTCCTGGCAGACAGTTGTTCAGATGAAGCAGGCCCAGCCTGCCGACAACGGCGGCGGCGGGCCCGTGCTCGAGCTGCAGCTCTACGACGGGCGCCTGCACCTGCATCAACAGCTGGCATGAGATCGTGGAGCACGCCCGCGCCGGTCTCAGACAAGTGGATCCGCTACGCCTTTGACGTCAACTACTCTCCCGACCCCGACGTCGGCTCGGTCCAGCTCTACGTCGACCTCAACGGCGACGGCGACTCCATCGACGCCGGCGAGCAGTCCCCGCTACTTCATGTCCCGACCATGCTGAAGGAGACCGACGGCCCTAACGGCACCTCCGACGGCTATGGCCCCGGCGACACGATCCCCGATCACCTGCGCGCCGGCATCTACCACAACCCCTCGATCTCCTGCCCGCCTCCCTCGGGCTGCTCGGTCGACGTCGACAACGTCCAGGTCGCGGGCTAAGCGACACGAGTTCCCAAGCCGGCAGGAGCCACGGTCTACGCTCTCTATCAGTGAGCCGCGCGTTCTTCAGTCTGCTGGCGGCCGGTGTGGCCGCTATTGGCATCCTGGCAGGCCCAATCACCTCGGCATCCGAGAAGGTGCGGAGCCAGATGATGGTCAACCAGGCGGACGCGGCGCGCCCGGACGGCTCGACACGGTGCAAGGTTGATCCGACGACGATCTTGGCCAGCGGATGCCGGATCAGCCGAAGCGATACGGCGGGCAAAGCCGATCCGATCGCCGGTCTCTGGGGAAGCATCGAGTGCGCTGCGGCGACACGCTACGAGTACATGAGGGGCAACGGGGACCGTGGTCGAACGGCCACAGGTGCCAGACAGCACAACGACGCCTACCGACGGCTGCGCGTCATCAGCGGCGATCAGTTCTTCGGCCAGCGCTGCGAGCTGGGCCGCAACAGCTCGACCTTCGGCGTGAATCGCGCCGGGCAAACCAATGGCACGTTTGACCTCTACCGCGACGGCCAACACCGGATCACGTTCGTGTCCGAGCGCTATCCAAAGACCTTCTCGCGTGACGCGGGCGTTTGGCAGGCGGTGATGCAGATGAAGCAGGCTCAGCCTGCCGACAACGGCGGCGGTGGACCGATCCTCGAGCTCGACATCGATCGTGGGCGCCTGCGCCTCATAAACCGCTGGCAGCAGGTGTGGTCGACCCGCGCCCCCGTTAAGAACCACTGGATTCGTTACGCGCTCGATGTGCGCTACTCCACGAGCGCCGACACCGGCCGGCTGAAGCTCTATGTCGATCGCAACAGCGACGGCGACGCTTTGGATCGTGGCGAGCAGTCGCCGCTCCTGCGACTGCCGACGATGCTCGCTGAAACCGACGGCCCGAATGGTACGAGCGACGGGTACGCGCCCGGGGATCCGATTCCGGACCACCTTCGCGTCGGGATTTACACCAGTCCCGACGCTCCCTGCGCGCCGCCCGGCGGTTGCGCGGTCGATGTGGACGACGTCCAGGTGGTTGCCCCGAAGGGCTGAGAAGAGCCAGATTCGGACATCGGTCCAGAAAACTGGACAAGACTCAGCGAATCCCTTCCGGGGACGATCTGAGTAGTACACAGCAGGCACCCAACGAGGGGACTGCTTCTCAGACAAAGGCAAACCCGTCGCGAGGCGGGGACGCAAAGCCAGAGGCCTTCAACACGGGAAGGCAGCTCGGCCGCCAACAGGAGCAATCGGATGCCTTCTTGGAACCACCCTCGGGGTGCGTACAGACTTCTTGCGGGATTTTTCGCTGTCGCGGCGATCGCCGTATTGCCAGCCGGAGCCCAGGGCGCGAACGCTTCGAAGCGCTTCCAGCCGGTGGCCCAGACCAGGCATACAGCGACGTTCCGCCCCGCTCCGCTGGAGGGCGCCAAGATCGACGCGGCCAAGGCGAGACTCAGGAGGGATGGGCACTACGTTAGGCGGCTCGTCCCGGTGGCTAGGGTCCGCCGAGCGATCAGCTCCTCCACGACCATTACCGTCCCCAAGCCACCGCGCAGCCGCGCGGTCGCGCTCGTGCTGGAGCTTCGTGGCTCGTCCGACCCTATCTCGACCGACCCGACGCCAACACCCGCGACCACGCCGGCGAATACCACCACTACGACAGCGCCGGTGAGCACAACCACTCCCTCCGAACCTGTCGCCCCGAGCCCCTCGGGTAATTGCAGCGTCGATCCGACCACGATGACTGGGGCCGGTTGCAACGTTCTTCGTAGCGACACCGCCTCGGCCAGCGACCCTATGGCGGGCCTCTGGGGCTCGATCGACTGCGCGAACAGCTCGCGTTATCAGTTCGTCAACGGCGGCGGCGACAGCGCCCCGCAGGCCGACGGCAGCCCCCAGGACAACAGCTCATATCGAAGCCTCTCGGTCCTCGACGGCGACGACTTCTGGGGCGAGCGCTGCGAGCTCGGCCACAACACCTCGCGCTACGGCGAGAACCGCGGCAAGCAGACTTCGGGCACCTTCGCGCTCTACAAGGAAGGCGATCATTCAGTGACCTTCCTCTCCGAGCGCTATCCCGACAACTTCTCGGCGTCGGTCAACTCCTGGCAGGCAGTTGTTCAGATGAAGCAGGCCCAGCCTGCCGACAACGGCGGCGGCGGGCCCGTCCTCGAGCTCGACATCTACAACGGGCGCCTGCATCTGATCAACAGCTGGCATGAGATCTGGAGCACGCCCGCGCCGGTCTCAGACAAGTGGATCCGCTACGCCTTTGACGTCAACTACTCTCCCGATCCCAACGTCGGGTCGATCAAGCTCTACGTCGACCTCAACGGCGACGGCGACTCCACCGATGCCGGCGAGCAGTCCCCGCTACTTCATGTCCCGACGATGCTGAAGGAGACCGACGGCCCTAACGGCACCTCCGACGGCTATGGCCCCGGCGACACGATCCCCGATCACCTGCGCGCCGGCATCTACCACAACCCCTCGATCTCCTGCCCGCCTCCCTCGGGCTGCTCGGTCGACGTCGACAACGTCCAGGTCGCGGGCTAGTTCGGCGCCCGAGCGGCGCGCCGCCTGGAACCGTCTCAGCACTCATCTAGGCTGCCGGGGCAGTGAGCGCCTCGTCATCAGGCGTCCGCCAGGGTGGCACGGCATCGATCACGCGAAACGCCGGCCTCGCCTTTGCGGCGAACATCGTTACGGCGGGTTTCACCGCTCTGATCACCCTCTATCTGGTCCGAGCTCTCGACCCTGATGGGTATGGGATCGTCGCTCTGGCGGTCGGTTTCGCCAGCCTCGCCCTGCTCCCGACCGACTTCGGGATAACGCCTTCGACGGCTCGCTTCGTCGCCGAGCATCGCGGCGACCACCGCGCGGTGGCTGCCGTGCTGTTCAAGGCCCTGCGGATGAAGCTCGCGCTGGGCGTCCTGATGTCCGTGCTGGTGATTGTGCTCGCGGAGCCGATCGCGTCGCTCTACGACCAGCCCGACCTCGTTTGGCCGCTGCGGGCCGTCGCGATCGCGCTCTTCGGCCAGAGCCTGGTCTACCTGTTCTCGAACGTCTTCGTGGCGCTCGGGCGCGTATCCGGATCGTTCTTCTTGATCCTCGCGGAGGCGAGCATCGAAGCGATTGCGACGATCGGCCTGGTCGCGATCGCCGGCACCGCGACGGCGGCGATGGCCGGGCGCGCGGTTGGCTACACGGTGGGCGCGATTGTTGGCTCGCTGCTTCTCCTGCGTTTCCTGGGTCGCACCGAGGTCCGCGCCCGCCGCGGTGGCCCGACGGCTCGACGGCTTGCCGGCTACGCCGGGGCCCTAGCGATCGTCGACAGCGCCTACGCCGTCTTTACACAGGTCGACATCCTCCTCGTCGGGATCATTGCGGGCACTACTGCCGCGGGCATCTACGGCGCGCCAATCAAGCTGGTCGTGCTTCTGGGCTATCCCGGCGTTGCAATCTCTAATGCGATCTCGCCGCGCCTCGCGCGCCGTCAGGGTGAGGATCCGGACACCAGTGCGCTGCTCACCGGCCTGCGTCTCCTCATCCTGCTGCAAGCGTTGATGGCTGCCTTCCTGCTCGTCTGGGCCGAGCCGATCGTCAGCCTCGTCCTCGGCGCCGGGTACGAGGGTTCGGTGCCGGTTGTCCGCGCCCTATCGGGGCTCGTGCTTCTGAGTGGCCTCGGTCCCCTTGTATCGGTCAGCGTCAACTACCTGGGTGAGGCGCGCCGCCGCGTTCCGATCACGGTCTTTTGCCTCGTGCTGCACGTTGTCGCAACGATCGTGCTCGTGCACGCCGTCGGAATTTACGGAGCCGCGATCAGCGTCGACGTCGCCTACGGAATCTACGTCCTAGCGCACCTGCGGATCTGCGCTCAGATCCTTGCATTCTCGGTTCGGCCGCTCGGACGCGCGGCGCTGAGCGCAATGGTGTCAGCGGCTGTCGCGGCGCTGGTCCTGCTCGCGGTCGGGACCTCCGATCTAACGGCGCTCCAATGGGTCCTGGGCCTGCTCGGCGCCTGCACGGCGTATCTTGTCGCGGCCATCGCGACTCGTGGCACGTCGTTGCACCGAATTGCACTGGATTGCGACGCGAATGCGCGCCGCCGTTCAACGACCGGGCTGAGGGGTGAGTTCGGCGTCGATGGCACGATCGAGCACCGCTTTGACGTGCCGCTGCGAGTCGATCGGGCGGAAGCTGTGGTCGCGGCCCGGGATGCGCTCGAGGCGCATGTTCGGGGCCCGCTCGATGACCTCGGTCTGGCCATCGGCGAGCATCTCGTCGTAGAGCGGCTCGTCGTCGCCGAACAGGAAGAGGATCCGCTTGTCGGTCTGCGCGAGCTCTCCGAGAGCAGCGTCGATCTTCGTCCGCCTGGCTTCGTGAGCGGCGTGATCCGCGCGGGCGCGGAACGGGGCCTTTGCCGCTGCACCAATCAGCTCCGCGGCTCGCGATGGCTTGATCTGGCCGCTTGCGACACGCTTCAGCGCGCCGGCACTTGCGGCTCCACGGGCCTTGCGCGCGTCACGCACCTCGTCGAGGCGCGTATCGAAGTAGAGCGCTCGCGGGTTAAGCAGCAGAGCCGCCGCGACTCGCGGATCCTCGAGCGCCGCGTGAAACGACCAAAATGCCCCGGAGCAGAGACCGCTGAGGATGTAGCGCGAACCGATGCCGCGCTCGGCGAGCTGATCGATTGCGGCAAGCGTCTGATCGACGAGGTGCTGTGAGTAAAGGTCTGCGGTGTCCGCGTAGGGGCTCGCAGGTCCGTCGGCGTCGCCCAGGCCCTCGAGATCGAGTCGCAGCGTGGGGATGCCACGCGCGGCCCAGTCACGCGAGAGCTCGACCCAGAGTCGCCCAGGGCCGATTCGGCGCAGGGCGCCGGCGTTGAGGAGGATCGCGGTAAGCCCCGAGTCGGCTGCCGCTTCTGACCGCGCCATCACGCCGTAGAGGTCCCCGAAGTCGAGCGGCAGCGCAAGCGGCGTCTCCTGGATCGTGGTGCCCGCTTGGCGTACCTCGTAGGAGTCCGCCCCCTCGGCGACAGCGAGAGGGCGAACAGGCGCGTCATCAGCCTCGCCCTCGGCCAGCCACCCGCCCACCCGCTCGAACACGGCCAGGGGCGGCTGGGCCTGTTGGGGGTGATTCATCATGGCGTTGTACCCATCGCCCGAGACGACTGAGACCGCGATCCCGGCGCGCTCGAGCCCCTCGGACAGGCGCGCGTCGGGCTCGATCCCGTCGCGACCGAGCAACAGCGCTCGGCGTACCGAGGTGCCCTCGAAGGATGCGCTCGCGAGATCCAGCGCGTCAAGCTCGGCTACCGTCGCTGCCTCGATCAAGAAGCCGCCGACCGCGAGGCTGCCGTCGGGCTGCGCCGGTGGGAGGTCGAGGTCGGTGCGCTCGGGGAGGTCGTCGGGGTCGACGTCGGAGTTGAGGCTCGCGAACGCGCGCAGCTCGCGGAGCAGGCGCTTGCCCCGCGAGTTGACGGCCCAGAGCACCAGTTCGTCGATGGGCGCTCCGCTGGCCGCTGCCTGAGCTGACACGAGGCCACCGAGACCGATTCCGATCGCCACCAGCCGTGGGGCGCCCGTCCGCTCTCGCAGCCATGCCGCTGCGGCCGTGACCGCCTCGGTCCAGCGCCCGAATTGCCCGCCGTCGCGGGGTGAGCCGGAGCTCTCCCCGGTCGCCGGCAGGTCGATCCTAAGCGTCGGCATGCCGGCGGCGGCCAGGCTCTGGGCCCAGACGCGCCGGCTGCGATACGAGCACATGTCCTCCCAGCCGAACGGCGGCACCAGCAGCACCGCGGCTCCGGGGGGCGAGGCGGGATCGGAGTCGTGGATCAGCCCGAAGACGACGCCGTCCGCGATGGGGATGCCGACCCCCCGTTGCGCGGGAACGCTCATCCAGTCGTCGCGGTGGCGACGCGCACCCGGCCCGCGAGGTTCAGCGCCGTGAGCGCGACCTCCGGCGAGGTCGTGTCGCCGCGCGGGCGCAGCCTGATGCTGCGCGTGCCGCCCGGCTCAACCGAGAAGGCGTCGTCGTCGGGATCGAGGCCCGGCGCGTGAATCCGCACGCCGTAGGCGAACGCTCGGGAGCTGACGTCGAGGCGCATGGCGTCACCATCCTCGCGCAGCACGGCCTCGAGGCCCAGGCTCGCGGCGGAGCGTTGGTCCAGCGGGCGTCCGGCCGGGAATCGGAACGCCTGCGATCGCAGGCCGTCGTCGCCGATCAGCGAGACCGCGACCAGGTCCTGTGCGGGAGGACCGAAGCGGTAGGCCCAGGTGAGGTCGAAGAAGCGGCCGAGCATCGCCTCGAGATCGCGGTCCTCCACCGAGTGCGCGCCGACCACGATCTCCTCGGCGACCTCCTCCAATCGCTGCTCCCCGCGGTAGACCGCGACGCGAAGCGTGCCCGCGATCGGCTCGGCGCGGTCGTTGGCGATGTGCGCCGTGATCCCGTCCAGGCCCTCGTCGGTCGTCCACGCGCAGACGGGCGCGAGCGCGCGGCGCAGATGGTGGTAGGCGACCTTCGGGTGCCCGAGCTCGTCGACCAGACCCCAACCGGCGCCGGCGCAGAGGTCGCGCATCCAGAGGACGATGCCGCCGCCGCACGGTGAGCCGGCGCGGCGCCACTCGCCGAAGACCTCCGCCATCACCTCGCCCGAGACGGCTCGCGAGAGCTCCAGGTAGCGCTCGGGGTCGGTCCAGCGCAACTCGACCGGGTCGACGCCGAAGAGCAGACGCAGGTAGTGGTCGCGCACGTCCTCGAAGTCCCAGCCGGCGCCAGCGTCGCGCGGGACGCCCGCCTTCCAGCGGGGATCGTGCCCGGGCGCAAGCGGACCGTCGCGCAGCGCGCGGGCGACTCCCTCCTCGTCGGGGACGTTGGCGAACGCGAGGCACTCGGACGCGAACCGCACGGCGGCCGTGCGCGCGTCGCTGAGCGGCCGCCGGTAGGCGCCGACGCCGAAGTAGTTGGCGACGCCGTGGTCGGTGCGGAAGGGCAGATCGCCGCCGCAGGGCGCGGAGGGAACGTAGGGAGCGTCGGCGGCGGCGGCCGCGATCGCGGCGGGCAGGATCTCCGCGAACAGCTCGCCGCGTCCAGCCTCCGGCTTCAGGCCCAGCATCGCCGCCTGCTGTTCGACCTCGCTGTTGCCGCACAGCACGGCGAGGCTGGGGCGGGCGGCGAGGTCGTCGAGGACCGCTGCCGCCTCCGCCTCGACGGTCGCCCGGAAGCCCTCGTCGGCGACCGGGTAGTCGAAGTTGGCGAACATGAAGTCCTGCCAGACGAGCATCCCGAGCTCGTCGCACAGGTCGTGAAACGCCGGGCTCTCGTAGGCACCGGTGCCGACGACGCGGACGATGTTCATGCCGGCGTCGCGCGCAGCCTCGAGCGCCGACCGCAGCTCGGCGTCGGTCGGAGCGAGGCCGATGGCGTCGACGGGCGTCCAGACGGCGCCGCGGGCGAAGACCGAAACGCCGTTGATGCGCAGGTCGAGCCCGTCGGCGTCGATCTCGTGCCCTTCGGAGCCGGGCGCGACCGTGCGAAAGCCGAGCCGGCCGGCATCGCGGGCGCGACCGTCGGCGATCAGCCGCGCCTCGTATAGGGCGGGGTCACCGTGCGTGTGCGGCCACCAGCGCGCCACGTCCGGCACCTCTAGCCGCCCCGACGCGCGGTCGCCATCGATGGCCAGCGCCGCCCGGTGGGTGCCGGTTGGGCCGCTGAGCTCGAGCTCGAGCGCTCCGGGAGCTGGCCCGCTGAGGGTCCGCATCGCAATCTCCGCCTCGACGACTCCCGCATCTCCGCGCAGGCTCGAGCGCAGCCGCACGCGATCGAGGACGAGGCCCCGGCGGGCGCGCAGGCGGACCGGCCGCCACGGTCCGACGGGCGCCGGGCCCGGTGCGAACCCCGGCGCTCGTCCGAGAAGCGAGGTGCGGAAGAAGCGCAGGTTCTGCTCGGCGACCACGCGGGTGCGCCAGCGGGCCCGCGGGCGGCGGCGCTCGCCCAGGAGCGGGGCGAGCGGCCTGCAGTGGATGACGAGCTCGTTCTCGGCCCCCGAGCGCGTCGGTGACGTCGACCGCGTGGCCGGCGAACATCGAGTCGGACTCGAGCAGCGGCTGGCCGTTCAGCAGCACCTCGGCGACCGTGGCGATGCCGTCAAGTTCGAGGACCACCTCGTCGGCCTGCGCATCGGGACGGGCGAAATGGGTCCGAAACCACCAGTCCTCGGCGTCGAAGTCCAGCGGATCGCCCTGCTGCCAGAGCCCGGCGTCTCGCAGCGCGCCGGCAGCGGTGCCCGGGACGGAAGCGGGGATGGGGTCGTCTCCGGATTCGGCTCGGGCCAGCTCCCAGCCCTGATCGAGCGCGATCGACAGGGCGCCGTCGTGGAGATCGCGGCGCCGAGCCCGACGCCTTCATGGCTTTAGACCGCTGCCTCGAGCGCGGTCATCGCCTCGTTCCAGGCCTCCGCGAGCTCGCCGATCATCGGCGAGGGGTCGAACTCGCGCCGGCGCGCGAGCCGCAGCGAGAGCACCTTCGACGTGTCGACGATGCGCCCGAAGTTGGCGGCGATCGCCTCGCCGTCCGCACCCAGCAGCCAGTCGACGTACGACCCGGTGATCTCGAAGGCCGAGCCGAACATGCGGACGGTCGCGAAGGCGTAGTCGTGGTAGTCCTGAGCATCGCCCTCCAGCAGCGCCGGGAGCTCCGCTGCGAGCTGTTCGCCGAAGCGCTCGAACGGGTTGGTCTGAGGCAGGCGGTCGAGGTGGCCGCGCAGCAGCTCCCGCGAGGCGGCGCGCAGCTCGTCGCCGTCGAGGCGCGCCCCCGCGTCGAAGCGCACGAGCTCGGTGTAGGGGGGCAGAACGTCGTCGGAGAAGGGGCGCCCGAGCCGGAACACGCCCTCGGTAGTCCTCGCCTTCGAGCGCGTGCAGGCTGGTGTTGTGGAAGTAGCGAGGCTCCGGGCCTCGGGATCGATCGCCTCGGCGACCACCGACGTCTTGACGTGCTCGGAGCGGTAGCTCGTTGCCGCCGTGTCGGGCAGATACCAGGAGTCCAGCTCGACGATCAGCGTCCGGCCGGCCTGAATCTGCTCGGCGATCTGCTGGGGGAGGGGGCGGTAGGGCTGCATCTCGTGGATATCGATCCCGAACAGCGCCTCGAGATCCTCGGGCGGCGGCTTGAAGAAGGTCCACTGGTCGCCCTCGAAGTCCATGCGCACGGTGAACCCGGCTGCCGCGAGCGGCTCGTCGCCCCGCGCGTGGATGAGCTCGATGAGGATGTCCGAGTAGCAGTTGGTCTCGGTGTAGGTGCGCCCGCCCGGCGTGTGGATCGAATGCGGGACGTACGTCTGGGGGTCGAGCCCGAGCAGGCTGGCCATTCCCGTCGCTTCCTCGGTCTTCGCGGTCATGCCTCGAAAAGCTTTGCGCGCACGTCGGCGGGCCAACCGGCCGGGTCGAGCCCGTGGGTGTTCAGAAGCGCCAACGAGATCCGCTCGAGACCGAACCCCAGGCACGAGGTGTGCGCGACCTCGCCGCTTGAGAGCTCGATCCCGTAGGCCTCACCGAAGTGGACCTGGTGGTAGTTGAAGGACGCCACCGCGGTCGGCTCGGGACCGGCGATCTGCACCTGGATCTCGAACTTGAGCTCCTGCTGGCGCTGGCTGGCGGCCATCATGCGGCCGCTGCGCCCGAAGAACGGGTCGCTCGCGACGTCGTACTCGGCGGCCAGGCCGAGGCCGCGCAACAGCTCCATCGCCCGGTCGCGCCAGGTGTTGCGCCACTCGGCGACCACCTCGGGCTCGCCGATCCGCACGATCTCGCGCTGGTGAAACATCTGCAGTCGTGCCGGGTCGCCCGACGGCTCGGAGCGAAAGACGTAGGAGTCGCCGGCGTCGATCACCAGTCCGCCTGGCGGCAGCGGCCCGCGCGCGGCGATCGCGGGGTAGACCGGGTAGCACGCAGCCGGGGTCAGGACGAGCTCACTCATCGTCTGGAACTCGCTCCAGTCGGAGTGTGCGGTCGCGCGCTCGTCCTGGGCCCGGGCGGCCTCCTCGTCGCCCTCGAAGTCGAAGATCGTCCCGGCGAGGTGCGGGAACGACGACAGGTAGCCGCTCTTCTCGAACTGGTGGCGCGGTAGCACCGGTGGGAAGCGCAGGGGCTCGGCGCCGTCGGGCTCCGCGGCGCGGGTGACGACGTCGTTGACCGCGCGGCGGATCGCCTCGAAATCGCGCCCGCGCCCGTAGACGCCCAGCACGCCGGTATCGATCAGCAGGCCGGCGTCAAGCAGGCTCTGCCTCAGCTCCTCCTGGTCCGGGGTCGCCGGCCTGAACTCGGCCAAGGCCCTTAGACCTCCTTGGCGATCAGCAGCAGGTTCGCGTTGGTCTGGTGGATGCGCTCGTTGGCGACCATCAGCACGGCGGACATGGTGTCGCGCAGATGCCGGCCGACGCTGAACGGAGTGTCGTTCTTAAAGCCCATGATCCCGCAGACCTCGAGCGCCCCCTGGCAGACGCGCGGCGCCTGCTCTGACGCGGAGAGCTTGAGGTTGTTGAAGCGCATCACCGAGCCCATCGTGAGCAGCCGCTCGCGGTCGGTCTCCAACGCCTCGCAGTACTCGCGCAGCGCCAGCTGGACCTCGGCGCGCAGCGGGGCCAGCTCGGAGAGCAGATGCGAGAGCCGGGTGGCGGCCGGGAGCGGCTCACCGGGCTTGCGCTTGGCGGCCGCGCGCACGAACGCCCGCGCGCGCTCGAAGGCCTCGGTCGCGATTCCGAGCCACAGGTGCGACCACAGGATGTGCGAGACGGGGACCATCGAGGTCGGCATGACCGTCGAGAACGGCGCGGCGATCACCTGCTCCGCGGGAATCTCGGCGCGGACCACGAAGCCGGGGCTGCACGTACCGCGCATCCCCAGCGGGTCCCAGGTGCCGTTCTGCTCGAGCGTCGTCTGATCCTTGCGCGCGAGCGCCACGACCTGGTCGCCTGGCTCGGCCTCGGCGGTGCGGCGCAGCGTCACGAGAAGGTCATCGGCGTGCTGGCCGTAGGAGACAGTGGGCGCCTGCTTCTCGAAGCTGAGGAGGCCCTCGCCCGCGGGCGTCAGGCCGGCGACCGAGCGGCTCATGTCGCCACCGGTGCCCACCTCGGAGGTCACCGAAGCGATCAGGCGCTGATCGGCGCTGAGCTCGCGCAGGTAGTCCTCGAACCATGGCGAGCCCTCGAGGTGGTGGACGATCGTGACGACCTGGATCTGGTGCATCGCGAAGACCATCGCGGTGGCGCCGCAGCGGCGCCCGAGCGTGAAGCACGCCGCCGCCAGGGTCTCGAAGTCGACACCGCCACCGCCGTACTCGACCGGCACGAAGGCCGAGAGCGCGCCCTGCTCACGCAGCGCGTCGATCGCCTCGCTGGGGAAGCGCGCCTGGCGGTCGACGTCGTCGGCATTCGGAGCCGCGACCTCGTCGGCGATCCGCTCGACGGCGCTCAGAAAGTCCTGCTGGCTTGCGATTGCGCTACTCAATTCAACCACCGTCCTCTTCCTTCAGCTCCTCTAGCGCCGCGGTGATCGCGGAGATGCTCTCGAAGACATCGCGCTTGAGCATGCGATCGGGGAACTCGATGTCGAATGCGTCCTCGATCGCGAGCATCACGTTGACGCTCGCGTGGGACGTCATCCCGGCCTCGTAAAGATCGCTCTGGGGCTCGAGGCTCGCAACGTCGACCGAGAGCCTTGCGTTCTCGCCGACGATCTTGCGCACTTCCTCGACCATCAGTTGGCCTCCGCCATTTCGGCGATCACGACGGCTGCGGCGAACTCGTTCTCGTGGGAGAGGCTCGCCTCGAACCCGCTGATCCCGGCGTCGGCGGCCAGTTCAGCCGCGCGGCCACTGAGCTCGAGCTCGATCGTGCCGATCTCATCGCGATGAACCTCGATCGTGCTCCACGGCACCGCATCGTCCGGGGCGGGGCGCAAACACTTCATCGCCGCCTCCTTGACGGCGAAGCGCGAAGCGAGCCGCTCGGCGTCGATATCGCCGGGGGCGCCGCAGTCGTGCAGCTCGGTCTCGGTGTAGACGCGCTCGAGGTAGCGATCGGCGTGCTGCTCGATCGATTCCCGCACTGCGTCGACCGAAGTGAGGTCGATTCCAACTCGCAAATTCATGCCTGAAGAACTAATCGGCAGACCTTAGCCTTAGTTGAATCCGGAATTCCGGATTACGCCTTGTGGGAGGTTTTGACCGCGACGCTCTCGAGCACGCGTTCCAGGGCGAGCACCTGATTTTCGCGAAGGTAGAGCCCCGCAAGACGCCTGGCGCTGGCGGCGAGGCGGTCTGAGAGGTCGGGTTCGTCGCGCAGCCGGCGGACCGCGGCGGCCAGCGCCTGGGCGTCGCCGGGCGCCACGACGAGGGCGGCATCGGCGTCCTCGGCAATCCGCGGCGCCTCGCCCCGGGCGGCGACGATCATCGGCCTGCC
Source organism: uncultured Solirubrobacterales bacterium (assembly GCA_963796815.1). Taxonomy (GTDB): domain Bacteria; phylum Actinomycetota; class Thermoleophilia; order Solirubrobacterales; family 70-9; genus WHSW01. The sequence continues at coordinate 24,877 of CAWCNF010000003.1, read as the reverse complement.
CACGGCGGCACAGTCGAACAGCTTCGAGGGGACGAACTGGGCGAGCTCCGGCCGGTCGGCAAGGGGCACGAGCAGGGCGTCGGCGGCGCGCATGTAGCGGGCGGCCTCCTCGGGCTGGACCGGGTCGACGAAGCGAACGATGCCCGCGGGCAGACTCGCCGCCCGAGCCTCGAGCTCAGCGCGAACCGGACCTCCGCCGAGAAGCGTCAGCTCAAAGCCGTCGCCGAGTTCCGCCGCTGCGTCGATCGCCGTTTCGAGGCCCTGGGCGATGCCGAGGTTGCCGGCGTAGAGCCAGGCGAAGCGGTCCGCGGCGAGCCCGCAGCCCGCACGGTCGGGCTCGCGTTCACCCGCGGCGAGCCACGCGCGGGTGGTCCCGTTCGGGATCAGGTGGATCTTGGTGTCGTCGTCGAGGTGGCGGGCGATGCTGCGCCTAAACGACTCGGTGACGGTCGTGATCGCGGCTGCGCTCTCATAGAGGCGGTGCTCGAGTCGCTCCGCGGCGCGGATGGCTCGGGGGTTGTTGAGCTCGCCGAGGACAACCGCGGCCTCGGGCCACAGGTCGCGCACGTCGAAGACCCACGGGACGCGGTGGCGCTTGGCGGCGGCGGCGGCCGCGGCCGCGGCGGGGAGCGGGGGAGAGGACACGAAGATCACGTCGGGACGACGCATTGCGGAGGCCACGATCGTGGCGCTCGCCGCGAATGACCCGTAGAGGGCGATGCGCCTGGCGAACGTCTTCTTCGGGCTCGCGCTCACGTAGACGTAACTGACGCGAAAGCCGTCGAACTCGCGGTGAACGACGGCGCGCCGGCGGTAGCCGTCGTGGACGACCCCCTCGGGGTGGTTGGGGAGCTCGCAGACGACCTCGACGTCGTGACCGCGCTCGGCGAGGCCCTGGGCGAATGCGTGCAGCCGCACGCGGGCCGCCGTCACCTCGGGGGTGAAGTACTGGCTGATCAGGAGGATCCGCATGGGGGATCGTGGAGGGTAATCATCGCCGCGACCGCTTCTTTGGCGCGCGGGTGAGCGTCTACGCTAAGGCGACGAGTGGCGACCGCCGATGGCCCAGAAGATGAGTGATCAGAGCGACGACGGCGGCGTCTTCGGCGACCCGGCGCTGCAGCGGTCCAAGCACTCGGCCCCCGGCAACCCGGGCAGGCTGAGCTCCGCGCGCAACTTTGCCCCCGGCATCGGCCGGCACATCCGCGAGGCGACGCTGGGTGGCTACTACATCGACTTCACGATCAAGACCGAGACGCCGGAGTGGCCGCCTCCATGGATGCGCCCGGACCAACCCCAGATTCACGTCGCGGTCGCCCAATGGGGACTCGGCTGCTACGAGCGCTTCCTGGCCGGCGAGGGCGAGGCGTGGCTCGAGGCGGCAAGCCTCGGCGCGGAGCACCTCGTCAACGACCAGCAGCGGGGCGGTCCTCTCGACGGCGCCTGGCTTCAGCGCGATGCGATGCCCCACACCTACCGAATCGACCCGCCCTGGGCCTCGGCGATGGGACAGGGCGAGGGCGCGAGCCTGCTCGTGCGCGTCCACCAGGAGCTGGGCGACGACCGCTACGCGGAGGCGGCGCTGCGGGCGCTGCGGCTGCTCACCGTGCCGGTCTCAGCGGGCGGCCTGCAGGCGCCGCTCGGCGACGGCCTGTTTCTCGAGGAATACCCCACGGCGACCCCGTCCTACGTCCTGAACGGGGGCATCTTCGCGCTCTGGGGATGTCATGACGTGGCGATCGCGCTCGACGACGCGGCCGCCCGTGCCACGTTCGAGACCGGGACGGCCACCCTGGCCGCGAACCTGCACCGCTGGGACCTCGGCAACTGGTCGCGCTATGACCTCTATCCGTTCCCGATTGCGAATATCTCCAGCTCCGCCTACCACGTGCTGCATGCGACGCAGCTGCGGGCGATGGCCCGGATCGTTCCGGATCCCGAGTTCATCCGGGTCGCCGATCGGTTCGAGTCCTACATGCGCTCCCGGCGCCTGCGCGCGCTCGCCTTCGCCCGCAAGGCGGCGTTTCGTCTGGTCATCCCGCGCAACGCGCTCCTCGCGCAGAGAGTCCCGTGGGGGCCGCGGGGGAGCCTTGGCTGATGGCCGACCGGCTCGCCCTCTGCTACCACGCCATCTCGGAGCGATGGCCGGCGGCACTTTCGGCGAAGCCGTCGGCGTTCGAGTCGCAGCTGCGCTTCCTGGCTGGGCACGGGTACCGCAGCGTCGAATTCAGCGAGCTTGTCGCGGGCACCCACGGCAAGGCGGTGGCCGTGACGTTCGACGATGCGTTCCTGTCGGTGTTCGAGCTCGCGTTCCCGCTCATGACCGAGCTCGGCATGACCGGGACCGTCTACGTGGTGACCGCGTTCCCGGGCAGTGACGCGATGAGCTGGGAGGGCGTGGACCAGTGGATCGGCGGTGAGTTCGAGCCCGAGATGAAGCCGATGAGCTGGGAGCAGGTCGGCCAGCTTCAGGACGCAGGCTGGGAGATCGGCTCGCACACCCACACCCATCCCCGCCTGACCACCCTCGACGACGACGAGCTCGCCTCCGAGCTCGAGCGCTCGCGGCTGATCTGCAGCGAGCACCTCGGGCGTGAGTGTCGCTCCATCGCCTACCCGTATGGCGATCACAACGCGCGGGTCGTCGCCGCCGCGCGCGCGGCCGGTTATGAGACCGCGTGCACGCTGCCGTCGCGGCCGCACCGGCCCGAGCCGCTGCGCTGGCCCCGCGTGGGCGTCTACCACGCCGACACGCTCTCGCGCTTTCGCACGAAGGTCTCGCCGCTGGTGCGCCGTGTGCGCACCGACCGTGAGCGACTCGTCTGAGCCACTGCCCGCGGGGCGGCGCCTGCGGGTAGTCGAGCTGATCGATTCGATCGGCATCACGGGCGGCGGTGAACGTCTCGCACGGGATCTCACGGAGTACCTCGATCCGCAGCGCTTCGAGCGGACCCTCTGCGTCACGCGGTGGGATGCGGAGGCTCGAACCCGCCGGACGCCCTCGCCGCGGTTGCCGAGCTCGAGGCCGCCGGGGTGGAGTTCCTCGGCCTCGAGCGCGACTCGGCGGCCAACATCCGCGCGTGGCGCCCGCTGCTGAAGCGGCTTCGATCCGGCCAGGTCGACGTCATGCACGCGCACAAGTTCGGCTCGAATGTCTGGGGCGCGGTGCTCGACGTCGTCGGGCGCCCGCCGGTATTCATCGCCCACGAGCAGACCTGGTCGTATGAGGGCCAGCCGGTCCGCAAGTTCCTCGATCGCGCGCTGATCGGGCGCCGCGCCGACCGGTTCTTCGCCGTTTCGAGCGAGGACCGCAGGCGCATGATCGAGATCGAGCGCATCGAGCCCGGCAAGGTCGAGCTGCTCGTCAACGCGATTCGCCCGCCCGAGCAAACGGAGGGCGCCGACGTGCGTGCGGAGCTCGGGATCGCACCCGGCGCGCTCGTGGTTGGGACCGTCTGCATGCTGCGCCCGCAGAAGGCGCTCGAGGTCCTCATCGAGGCCGTGCCGGCGATTCGCGAACGCTTCACGGACGTCGTTGTTCTAATCGCGGGCGACGGCCCTGAGCGCGCGAAGCTGGAGGCCATGTGCGCGCAGCTCGGCGTGACCGACGCGGTTCGCTTTGCCGGCCTGCGCAGCGATGTCGCCGACGTGCTCGCATCGCTGGACGTCTGGATCTCGTGCTCAGACTTCGAGGGCACCTCCCTGGCGGTGATGGAGGCCATGGACGCAGGGCTTCCGATCGCGGCCACCCGCGTCGGCGGCACACCCGACCTGATCGAAAGCGGCGTCCATGGGCTCCTCGTGGCGCCGCGCGACCCCGCGGCCTTGGCCGGGGCCGTGGTGGACCTGCTCTCAGACCGCGACCGCGCCGAGAGGATGGGTGCGGCGGCGCGCGAACGCCGGCGCACCGAATTCGACATCGAGGGGACCGCCGCTCGCGTCGGTGAGCTCTACGAGCGGCTCTGGCTCGAGGCGACGACCTGAGCGTCAGGCGGTCGCCGGATCCCTCGGCTCGCGGACGGAGATCGACAGGAGAACCGGTCCGAGCGCGAGAAGCAGCCAGAGCAGCTTGTTGAACTGCTCCGAGGCGAAGAAGTCGGCGACCAGGAAGCTGACCAGCGCGACGGCCAGGGCCCGAGCGATGATCTCCATTCTTTGATCGCCGCTTGCGAGGAAGTTGCGTGCCGCCCGCAGCGCGCACCAGACGGGGAAGAACAGGATCGCGCAGAACATCCCGAGCCCGATCACGCCGAGCTCGGCGAGGGCCTGCAGGTAGATGTTGTGGGCGACCTTCGGCGTGTCGATGATCTGATCCGCGCGCTCGAGTGTTCCCGGCTCGAGCACGTAGTGGATCGAGGACGTCTGGAAGCTCCCGAGCCCGACCCCGCGAACCGGGTTGTCCTTGGCCATCCGCCATCCGACCTGCCAGATCGTCGAACGGCCCTCGGTGTCGGGGACCTGGCCCGGGACCGTCTGCGCGATCCGGTCCTTGATCTCCGTTGGCGCGAAGGCAGCGAAGAAGACGAGCGCCGTGATGCCGAGGACGATTGCTCCGCCGAGCGCCTGCATCCGGTACCGCGGCCCGGCGAATAGGACGGCGGCGACAACCGCGGCCCCCAGGGCGAGCACGCCGCTTCTTGAACCGGTGAAGACGAAGCTGAACATCGCCAGCGCGGCGGTGCCGGTCGCGGCGAGGCGGAGCAGCGGCGAGCGCTTCGAGACCAGGGCGATCGCGATCGCGAGGACCATCCCGGCCACGAGGATCGTCGCGAGCACGTTGGCGTTGCCGACGGTGCTCTCGAGGCGGGCGTCCGCCGTGGATGTCGGGTTCGACACCAGGCCGTAGGCGGCGGTGAACGCTGTGCCGGCGATCCAGGCGAGCAGGAGCGCGATCACCTGCTCGCGCTTGTGGATCGCGGTGTAGGTGATCACGAGGAGGCTGAAGTTGAGGAGGTAGCGCGAGAGGTCGGTGAGCGTCCCGGACGTCGTCTCGCTCCACGAGACGCTGAGCGCCCCCCAGCCGAGAAAGGCCAGCAGCAGGTAGGTCGCGCCGGGGTAATCGCGCATGTAGATCCGCTCGTCGCCGCGGTTGGTCGCGACACGGGCGAGCCAGGCGAGGGCGAGCAGCAGCCCCGCCCCCTTGGTGAGGCTGGCCGCGCCGGCGGGCAGCGCGAACTCCAGGAATGAGATGAACGTGAACGCCGTGAGGCCCGCGGCGAGGCTCCCGAACGCGACCAGGATGAACGCGATGCCGAGGGTGGCGCCGATCGCCAGCTGGGGGTTGATGCCGGCGAGGCCGCCCGTCGCTGTCGCGAGCAGGATGAAGGCGGCGGGGATGACCCATCGCGGCACGTCGAGCCGGACCGCCATGGTCCTGGGCGTTAGGTGCCGGAGCGGCGGCTGGCGCTGATCCGCTGACGGGCCGCCGGCGGCCGCTTATCGGCGTAATAGTGGTAGCCGCTGCGTTTCGGACGGGCGGTTCCGACGACGGCGAATCCAACCGGCCGGATCCCGTTCTCCGCAAGCAGCTCGCCGAGCTGGGAAAGCTTCTTGAGGTCCGTCTTGCCGATGCGACTGACGATCAGGACGCTGTCGGCGTAGGACGCGAGCGGAAGCGCGTCGATCACGTCCGTCAGCGGCGGCGAGTCGATGATCACGTAGTCGGCGAGTTCGCTGGCCTCGCGGAGCATCTCCCGCGCCGCCGGGAGCGCGAAGAGCTCGGAGATCCAGCCGCCCTCGCCGTCGGCTAGGAGCAGGTTCAAGCTTGGGCCGAAGTTGGAGTACGGGACGAGGGCGTCGGCCAATGGAACGCTCTGAATCAGCACGCTAACGACGCCATGACGTGGGTTGAGCCCGAGGGCGCCTGAGATCGCCGGGCGGCGGAGGTCGGCCTCGATGAGGATGACACTGTGACCCGCCGCGGCGAGCGAGGACGCGAGGTTGATGGCCGTGGTGCTCTTGCCCTCAGACGGCGACGAGCCGGTAACGAGGATCGTCCTTGAGCGTCCGCCGGTGCGGCTTCGCGAGGCCCCGAGCAGTCCCCTGAGTGTTCGATACGCCTCCGCCGTCGGTGGCGACAGGTCGGTGGGCCGCAAGCGGCTTGGCGCCGCGGTTCTTCTCCTTCGGAATCCGCGCCAGTATCGGGATGCGATAGAGCCGGCGCAGCTGCTCCTCGCGTCGCAGACGCGGATCCAGCGCCTGGGCTCCAAAGGCGCCCCCGATGCCAATGATGAGACCGCCGATGAGCCCGGCGGCAAGGCTCAGTGCGGGCCGCGGCGCGCTCGGCGATGTCGGTACGTCAGCCTCGCGTCTCGACGACGAGGCTCGGGTCCGTCCCTCTCGCAGGCTCTTCAGGTCGCTGACGGTCGCAGTCAACGAGTTGACCTGCGCGGCTGCCTCGACGGCGTCTCGTTCTCGGCGCGCGCCTGCAGGCCCGGGAGCACCCTGTCGATCGCCGCGTGAAGCTGCTGCGTCTGCTCGGTTACGGTCTGGTCGAGCGAACGAATTCGCCAGCGCCTGCGCGGCCTTCCGGCGAGGTCGCGGTTGCCGGAGATCGCGACGATGTTGCTCTGCGCGACCGGCTCGGCCGAGACCTCCTCCAGGAGATTTCGCGGCGTGATGTCGAGCCCGCAGGTCCGCTTGGACGCGCGCCCGCGACGTCGATGTTCGTCACCAGGCGCGCCGCCGTCTCGACCGCGCGAGTGGGGTCGCCCGACTCCTGAATCAGCGGCAGGGCCGACGTAGCGGCGACGGCGTCCTGGGAGACGGGAATCACGAGCAGGTCCGCCTCGGCCTCGTACTCCTTTGTCGCGGTGGCGACGTAGGCGATCGCGATGACCATGGTCCGACCACCGGGGCACGTACGACGATCCAGAGCCTCTCGCGCAGCGTCTCGATATACCGGCCGAAGCCGCCCTGTTCGTCGGGTGGCTGAATCCAATCGCTGGCACGGTCGCTGAGGGGAAGTGCCGTTCTCCACGAGTACGGTGATTGTGACAGCGGGGGTGGCGGCTGCGACGTCGTCTACATTCGCGCCGCAATGCGGGTGGCGGTCTACACCGATTACACGTACCACCAGTCGGGCGGCGAAATCCACGCCGATCGCGCCTTCGCGCTCTTCGTCGCCAGGCTCGCCGCGACACTGCGATCGGCTCGTCGTCCTCGGCCGCCTCGACCCCGGGGGCGAGCGAGCGCGCTACCCGATCGGAGGGCAGGTCGACTTCGTCGCGCTGCCCTTCTACTCGACGCTCGCAAGGCCACTCGAGGCGATGCGGGCGATGCGCGAATCGGTCCGCGACGTTCCGCAGCGCCCTCGACGACGTCGATGTCGTCTGGCTGCTCGGCCCCCATCCGCTGGCGCTGATCTTCGCTCGCGTCGCCCGCCGACGCGGCAAGCGCGTGGTGCTCGGCGTGCGCCAGGACAGCCTCGAGTACATGCGGACCCGACACCCGGGCAAGCCGCACTTTCAGCTCCTTGCGCAGCTCATGGAGGCCGCCTGGCGCCGGCTGGCGCGGCGCATGCCGGTGGTGGCCGTCGGGCCTGCCGTGGCGCGGCGGTACGCGCATTCGCCCGCGGTTCTGGAGATCGTCGTCTCGCTGATCTCAGCGGCGGAAGTCGTCGACGCGGCAACGGCGCTTCCCGCTGATTACGGCGACGAGCTGACCGCGCTGAGCGTCGGGCGCCTGGAGACGGAGAAGAACCCGCTGCTGCTCGCCGACGTCCTCGCGGCGATCAACCGCGAGGAGCCGCACTGGCGCCTGGTCGTCTGCGGGGAGGGCGCGCTGGAGGGCCCGCTTCGCGAGCGGCTCGATGGCGCTCGGGGTTTCGCGATCGTGCCGAGCTGCGCGGCTACATCTCGTTCGGGACGGAGCTCAACGCGCTCTACCGATCCAGCCACGCGCTGCTGCACATCTCTTGGACCGAGGGCCTTCCGCAGGTGCTGCTGGAGGCCTTCGCCGCGGGGTTACCGGTGGTGGCGACCGACGTCGGCGGAATCCGGGAGGCGGTGGGGGATGCGGCCCTGCTGGTCGAGCCCGGAGACGCCGTCCGCCGCGGCCAGCCGCACTTGGCCAAATAGCCGAGGACGAATCGGAACGGCGCCGCCTCATCTTGGCCGGTCTAGACTACGCCGCCAGACATACGGTCGAGACCGAGACGGCCAGCGTCGCGCGCTTCCTCGAGTTCGGCGGCCTCGGGGCCGATGGTTACTGAGACGCGAATTGCGCCACAGGAAGGTGTTTGCGATCAGCGTGCGAACGATGGCAAGATGACTCAAGGCATGCCAGAAATCCGATTCCCACGGCGATCCCGCGGTTCTCGCCGCGCCCGATCCCAGCCCGCGGCGCCCCAGGCGCCCCTCGACGTGATCGCGCAGCAGATCCGGGACCTCGATGCCGCGGCCCAGCGTGCGGCCGACAACGTCGCCCAAGCTGCCCAGGCCCTGCGCGCTCAGGAGGGCTCGAGCAAGACTGAGTTGACCGCCAGCGTCGCCGATGCCCTCGTCGATCGCACGGCCGAGATCCGCAACGACTGCGAGCGCCTCGCGTCGCTGGTCACCCGCAGCGCGAAGCTCATCGCCCAGCGCGAGGGCCGCGAGTCGACGATCACCGAGGCGCCGCCGAGCGTGCCGCCGCCGAAGCAGCGTGGGCTCACCCCGGCACCGGCACCGGCCCCGGCGCCAGTGTCAATTGAGCCGGAGCCGACGCTGGAGCCAACGCACGGTACCGGCGACCGAGTCTTCGGCCGGCGCCGACGTCGCCGACGCGCCGCTCCCACAAGACTTTCCCGACACGCCAGTCCCCGTTTCCGCATCAGGTGGCACCTCCGAGGGCGTCCGCCTGATCGCCACGCAGATGGCGATCGCCGGCTCCAGTCGCGCCGAGATCGAGCACCGCCTGCGGATCCAGTTCGGCGTCATTGACGCCAGCCAGGCCCTCGACGATATCTTCGGCAACCGTCGGTCAGGAGTGCAATGAGCATGCAGAGTCCCAGTCCCTCGTTCCAGCCCACCCCCGGGGTCGGCTCCTCGTCCGACCTGAAGCGCTCGGTGAGCCAGGCGACGGAGCGGATCAGCGAGATCATCACCGCCGCCGAGCAGGTGGCGCTCGACATCCGCACGGATGCCGAGACGCAGGCCCGTAACTATGTCGCCGCCCAGCAGCGCGAGATCGACCGGGTGGTTGACGAGCGCAGCGGCGCGCTGGACCGGATGACCGACACCCTGGTCGAGAGCGCCGAACGCTTCCGCCGCCAGGCCGAGGCGATGCTGACGAACCTCGATACTGTCATCGACGAGGCCCGCCAGGCGCTGAGACTCCGACCGCTCGGCGATCAACCGCTCGGCCGATATCCCCGAGCTCGAGCTCGCCGCGACCCCGGTCGCCAAGCCGGAGTTCCGCCCCGAGCCCGGCTTCACGCCGATGCCGGAGCGCGTCTCGGAGCCGGAGCCGGAGCCGGAGCCTGAGCCAGAGGCTGAGCCCGAGTCGGTGGTTGAGGAAGAGGTCGAGGAGATCGAGTTCGAGGAAGAGACCGTTGCCGAGGACGAGCCGGAGGAGCCCGTCAGGCTCGCCGCCTATCAGGGCACCGCGGTCTCAGAGGACGACGAGCCGAGTGGCGACGACAGCGCCGAGGCGATGCTGCGCGCCACGCAGATGGCGATCGCGGGCAACACCCGCGAGGAGATCGCCCGCGTGCTCGAGTCCGACTTCCCGGGCGTGGACTCCCACCAGGTCCTCAACGAAATTCTGGGCTCCTAGGGTCTTCGAGCCGAGCCCGGCGTTCGCGGTTCCGCGGAACCGCTTGCCTCAGGAGCTCAGGGGTCCTGCCATTTCTTCGCTGAGGTGGCGAAGAGGCTCACGTCGGTGAGCTTCGCGAAGACCGCCCAGCGTTGGGCGGCGCTGTAGAGCGGGTGACAGGCGGTCATCACGAGGCGTTCGTAGCCGACGTTGTCGACGATCTGGACCTCGCTCGGGTCGACGATCTCGTGCTTTTGGACCGTGTAGGTGAAGGTTCCGTACGGCATCTCGAGCCGGATCTCGGCGCCGTCGGCGATCTCGTTGATGTCGTGGAACGGGGCGAGGTAGGTCGTCCGGTGGCCGGCGATCCCGATCGTCTTGCCCTCGCCGGGGAACGCCGTGTCGGGATAGTGACCCGGGCCCTTCTGCAGGCTGGCGGTGTCGGTGCCCTGGACGACGACGTAGTCGATGCCGACGCTCGGGACGATGATCCGCCCGATCCCCTGCCCAGTATGCACCTGCGAGCCGAAGCGCTCAGCCAGCGCCTTCACCCGAGCGTCGACGTCGCCCGCGTGCTCGACCGCCTGCAGGTCCTCGGGAGAGGGGAACTCGCCCTCCAGCGCCTTCAGGTCGTCCTCGGCCTTGCCCTGCTGGATCGAGCCATAGATCGTGGACAGGGGCTCCTTGTAGGCGAGCGTCATGCCGACGTCGAGGCCGATCACGAGCCCGGCGGTGATCAGGGTCACCGAGGCAATTCTCAGAATCCGGTTGCGCACGACGAGAAATCATGGCTGATCGCCCCGACGCGCCCGTAGACTCCGCCGCCGATGACGCCCGACTCGACCCCGCGAATCGCCTCCTATCTCGCCGATCCCGACCAGGTCGGCCGCGTTCTGCTGCTCTATTCCGGCGGGCTCGACACCTCCGTGATGCTCCACTGGATCCAGGAGCGCTACGACGCGGAGGTGGTCACGCTCACCGTCGACCTGGGTCAGCCGGGCGAGGACTGGGACGTCGTCGTCGGCAAGGCACAGCAGATGGGGGCGATCGAGGCGATCCGCGCCGACGCGCGCGAGGAGTTCGCGCGCGAGTACGTCCTGCCCTCGATCAAGGCGAACGCGCTCTACGGCGGCGGCTACCCGCTGTTCACGGCGCTCGCCCGGCCGCTGATCGCCAAGCTCGCCGTCGAGCACGCCCGCGAACAGGGCTGCGACACGATCGCCCATGGCTGCACCGGCAAGGGCAACGACCAGGTTCGGATCGAGGCGACGATCGCGACGCTCGACCCGGAGCTGAAGATCATCGCGCCCGTGCGCGAGTGGAAGATGGGCCGCGAGGAGGAGATCGCCTACGCCCGCGAGCACGCGATCCCGATCAAGGGTGGCACCGAGGTCTCGCCGTACTCCATCGACGACAACCTCTGGGGTCGCTCGTCGGAGGGCCGCACGATCGAGGATCTGTCCGAACCACCGGCCGATGACATCTTCCGGCTCGTGACCCGTCCCGAGGAGGCACCCGACGAGTCACAGCTCGTGCGGGTCGGCTTCGAGGCCGGTTGCCCGGTCTCGATCGACGGCGAGCGGCTCGGGCTCGTCGAGCTGATCGAGCGCGCCGGTGAGATCGGCGCGCGCCACGGGGTCGGCATCGTCGATCACATCGAGGACCGGATCGTGGGCCTCAAGGTCCGCGACATCTACGAGGTGCCGGCGGCCGCGATCATCCTCGCCGCCCACCGCGAGCTCGAAAAGCTCGTCTCGACGATCCACCAGAACAACTTCAAGCGCATGCTGGAGGATCGCTGGGCCTACCTCTGCTACGCCGGCCTCTGGCTCGAGCCGCTGCGCTCAGACCTCGACGCATACATGGAGTCGGCGAACGAGTACGTGACCGGGGAGGTGGCCGTGAAGCTCTTCAAGGGCTCGGCGACGGTCGTGGCCCGATCGTCGCCGTACGCGCTCTACGACCAGAGCCTCGCCTCATTCGGCGAGTCCGGCGGCCAGTTCAGCCAGGAGGCCAGCCCCGGCTTCATCGAGCTGTTCACGCTGCAGAGCCGCTTGGCCCACCGGATTCGCTCCCGTGATGATGGGGTAGACGACTCGAAGGAGACCTGATGGCGAGAGCTTTTTACGAACTTGTTGGGCGGCTGGTCATTCGCGCCGCATGGCTGATTTACGGTCGGCAGATCAAGCTGGCCGGCGCGGCAACCGTCGCCCTGCTCGCGGTCGCGGGCGGGTTCCTCGTCGCGCGCCGTCAGCCTCCAGAGGGCTGAGCGCAAGGCGCCTCGTTACTGGGCGCACTCCCAGGCGGATGCGCCCGAGTCGGCCCAGATCATCGCCGCGATGCGCGACTGCTCGGCCGGGGAGGCGTCCTGGGGCAGGCCGTGGCCGCCGTAGAGGTGCCAGGTCGAGGGGAGGATCTGGTAGGCGCCACCGGCGCCCGAAGACGGGTTGACGGCGGTGAAGTTGCCGCCGGACTCGCACATGACGATCGCGTAGGGGATCGCCCAGTCGCCGAACCACTGCTGCACCTCGCCCTGGGCCTGGCGCTCTGAGATCCGCTCCAGGCGCTGGACCTCCTTGGTCCAGCTCGCCCATCTTCGACTGCAGGGTCTCGATCGCGGCCTGGCGCTGGGCGCGCAGGTCGGACAGGTGCGCGGCCTGCGCCTCGGCCTGAGCGCGCACGGCGGCGATCTCGTCGCGAGCCGCCGCGACCGCGATCGTTGTGGTCAGAAGCGCGCTGCTGGGCGTCCTGAACCGCCGCGAGCCGGTCGGAGACGTCGTCGCGGGTGGCGCGCACGCGGTTGACGAGCGAGGCGTCGGCCTCCTCGATGCGTTTCAGGTACTCGGCTCGCGTCGCGAGGTCGTCCAAGCCGTCGGATTCGAGGATCAGGGTCGTTTCGTCGGGCATCCCGCTGCGGTAGATCTCGACGAGGCGCTGCGAGAGGGCGTGGCGGGAGCGGGTCAGCTGGTGTCGGGCGGCGGCGAGGTCGCTGCTGGGAAGCGGCCACGGCTGCCTCGAGGCGGCGCTCCTTTGCCTCGCCCTTGGCGAGTACGGAGTTGAGCTCGGCCTCGCGCTGCGCGGCGTCGATCGCCTGCTGCTGGGCGGAGGCGAGCTCGTCGCTGGCCGACTGGATCTGAGAGCCGAGCGACTGCGCCTCCTGCTTGGCGGCGTCGATCTTGGCGTGCAGCTCGTCGATCGACTGCGCGCCCGACTGGGCGGCGTCCATCGTCATGGCGAGCGCCGCGCAGGCGAAGATGGCCGCGAGCAGGCGGCGGGCAGGGGCGGTGGGTGGTTTTCGTTGGCGGTGCCCATGCGAACGGGCGCCTACGGGGTTAGCTGTCGGGCTCGCGCCTGGGCAGGCGCTACGGCTCCGCAGAGCGCGATTCGCCCCGGACGGCGAAGAGCAAGCCGTCCATCTTTGGGTCCCCCGATTCCCTCAACCAAGCCGGGTTCTCCGGCGATTTGCAGGGAATTCGGCGAGGCGTGAGCCTAGCGGTTCGTTAGGAATTCGTGAGCACCGTGCGCGAAGCTCCTTCGTCTGCAATGGAAATTGCATCGGATGCAGCGTCGCTTGCACCGTCGCCCTGGTCCTCTGGATCGGAGCCCTGCTCGATCTCGGATTTCCAGTCGATGCCGCGCAGGGCGCTGGCGGCCAGGAGCAGCACGATGATCACGCCGGCGCCGGCGACGGCGTAGCTGAGGCGGGGACTGAAGATCGCGGCGATCGCGCCGCCGAGCAGGAAACCAACGCCCGGCATGGCGCTCGCGAGCGCCTCGAGCAGCGAGAGGACGCGCGCCTGGTAGACGGACCGCGTCAGCTGCTGGACCGTGGTCACCAGCGCGATCCATTGGACCCCGTTGCCGACACCGCCGACCACCGAGGCGGCACAGGCGACGGCGAGGGTGGGCGCGATCGAGGTGCCGAGGTAGGCGGCGCCGATCGCCAGCGTCGAGCAGATGAGCAGCAGCCGCAGCTCGACCCTGCCGAGGGCGGCGAAGAGGAAGCTCCCGACCAGCATTCCCACGCCCCAGCTGGCGAGCAGGATCCCGTACCCGGCATCGCCCGCGTCGAGCGTGTCCACGGCGAACACAACCTCGATGGGGATGACCAGGGCGAAGAAGATGAACGCGCACGCCTGGGCGATGAGCAGGCTCCTGAGCGCGCGGTGGCCACGTACGTACGAGATGCCGCGGCGCAGTCGCTCGTCCCAGGACACGCCGGGCTCGTCCGGCTCCGGGTCGCGCAGCGGCGCCACCGCGAGCACGCCGGCCACGGCGAGGAACGAGATCGCGTCGGCGATCAACGCGGTCTGGATGCCGGCGCCCGCGACCACCAGGCCCGCCAGTGCCGGCCCGCCGGCCGAGCCGACCGTGAAGGCGACGTTGAGCAGCGCGTTGCCCTCGCGCAGCTGCCCGGCCGGGGTGAGCACCGCGGCGGCGGCGGCGCGGGTGAGCGCGCGCGCTGCGGAGGCGATCGAGCCGTCGAACGTGGCGATGATCAGGACGAAGGCCAGGGCGAACTGGTCGACCAGCAGCGCGAGGATCCCGAACGCGACCGCCTCGGCCGCGTAGAGCAGCGGCAGGCTCAGCGAGGCCGGGAGGCCCTCGACGCGCGCGACCAGCGGCGGGCCCAAGAACGCGGGGGCGAAGTGCATGCCGCAGAAGAGGGCCGCGGTCGCCATCGGGCTGCCCGTCTGGTCGTAGACGAGGATCGCGAGCGCGATCTCGCCGAGCCAGTTTCCCAGCTCGTTGACCAGGTAGGCGGCGCTGAGGTTCGGGAAGCCCGGGAGGCGGAGGGGGCGGAGCGCGGAGGCCATGCGCGCGGAAAATTACCCGGCAAGTTGCAGGAAAGTTGCAAGATCCAGACCCGAGTTGCAAGTTTGTGGAGGGTTTGACAAGCTTGCACGGCTTTTGGAGACTTCCGTGAGTTCGCACGGATGGGAAACGATCGGGTTGGAGGATCAAATGGGTTACCGCTGCGGCTAAGTACTAGCCACTAATTGGAACGTTGAAAGCCGCCGGGCCCGTGCAGGGGACCGGCGGCTTTCGTCCTTCTTGGGTTCTTCCGGGATGGGTTGGAGCGGAAGTTCTGTGCGGCGCGCGGTTAGCGCAGCGCCTCCCCGACGGCCGGCGTCTGGCGGACGTAGTCGTGGATGCGCTTGTCGAGCGCGAGCTCGGCCTCGAAGTCGGCGTCCTCGCCGTGGCGGTAGGCGAGGTCCTTGCCGTCGAGGACCTCGATGAAGGCCTCGACGAAGTCCTCGTCGAGCTGGGTCCCCGCAACGCGGCGCAGCTCGATCAGGGCCTCCTGCGACGGGACCGGGTCGCGGTAGGTGTCGCGCGCGGTCATGACGTCGTAGGTGTCAGCGACGGAGATGATCCGCGCGAGCGGGGGGATCTCCTCGCCGGCCAGGCCGTGCGGGTAGCCCTTGCCGTCGATGCGCTCGTGGTGGGCGAGGATGATCTCGCCGATCGGCTGGTAGCCGTCGATCTGAGACACGATCCGCGCGCCCTCGGCGGGATGGGTCTTGATCGCTTCCCACTCCTCGTCGGTGAGGCGGCGCCGGCCGGACTTGAGGACGTTGTCTGGGAGCACGAACTTGCCGATGTCGTGCAGCAGGGCTGCGGAGTGGACCAGCTCCTGGTCCTCGTCCGAGAAGCCGGCCTGCGCGGCGATCTCACGGGCGTAGCGAGCGACGGCGGCGCTGTGGCGGGCGGTCATGCGGTCGCGAAGGTCGAGCGTGCGAAGCAGCGCGGACAGGAGGGCGACCTGGAAGCCGGCGAGCTGGCGGGCTCGCAGCTCGAGCTCCTCGGCCCGTTCCTGGGACACGAGCAGGGCGCCGACCAAGTACTGGAAGACCAGGATGACGGCACCGAACATCGCAAGAGCGGCGATGCCGAGGGTTACGTAGGCGGCGGCGATGGCAACGGTGAGGAGGGCTGAGGCGAGCTCGGAGGGGAGGATCGGCACCAGCGCTGTGCGCACCCGGCTGCGAAACCGCGAGCGATCCACGTAGGAGAGGTAGCCGGCGATGAGGACGAAGTCGATCGCGAGCCCGAGGACGAACGTCGCGAAGATGAGCAGATAGAAGAGGGCGCTACCGGGGGCGAGGTTGGCGCCCTCGCTGACCCCGCGGAACACCATGCCGGTGATCAGGGGGAACCACGCGTACGTCACGACGTTCGTCAGCAGGAAGCTCGGCTTGTAGCGGTCGCGCAGCCAGCCGAAGAGGATTGTCGCGATCCCGGCGAGCGCCGCCGGAGTCGGGCCCAAGAAGACGGCGGCGAGGATGACCGCCAGGAAGCTCGCGGAAACCACCATCCCGTTCGAGCGAACCTCGATCCGAAGCAGGTCGCTGGTCGTGCCCAGGGCGACGAGGACGCCGAGCAGGGCGAAATCCCAATTGGCATGGTCACCGACGAGGATCGCGAGCGCGATCGCGGCGAGCAGGCCGACTGCTTCCAGGCAGATCACCGATCTGGTCGGTCTTGGCTTCATCGGCGGGCGGGCGGGTTGACGGTGGGTGTTTGGCTGTGCCTCAGCCGGTTGTCGATCCGGCGTTGCGTCCGTATCGCGGCACCGCGGGCCGCGCGCCCGAGGGCTGACGCATGGACGCGAGGAACTCCTCGAGGTCACCGGGCGCGTAGCGCCGCTGACCACCAGGGGTTCGGTAGACGGGAACGAGCCCGTCGTCGGACCACTTGCGCAGCGAGGCGGCGCTCACCCCCAAAAAGCCGGCGGCCTCGCTGACGTTGAGAAATCTCTGCGCTGCTTCCATATTCCCTTCCCCGGCTTTCTGATCTGCCGCAAAACGCGACAAACTTGGAACCGTCAGGAGGGGTTGGTAGCCGTACCCGAGCCCCTCCACAAGGGGTTATCGGCAGGTGCGTAAGGGATGCACAAGTTCGTTGGACGGAATCTGCACAGGACTGCACAAGTCCTACGAAAAGCGACAAAACTTGCAACAGGTTGAGAGAGGGCTGCTCCCGGCCCGGCAAAATCCGGCGATCGCCGGATTTTCACCCCGGGAGGGGTCCGGATCCGTCAATCACCAGCGGCGCGCGGCGGAAAGAGGTAGCCGTACGGCGGCGCTAAGACAGCGCGGTGAGCAGCTCGTCCGTCGCCTCGGCCGGGTCCTGGCCAAGGGACGGGACGCCGTCGCGCCCGGCGACCAGACGCGCGGCGCGGTAGCCGTAGAGGCGGGCGCTGGCATCGGAGCTGCGCAGGGCGCGCAGCGGCTCTGAGAGCACGTCGAGGCGAGCTTCGGAACCGCAGATCACGACCGCGCGCGGGTTCAGGGCGCGCAGGGCGCTGCGGAAGCGGCCCTCGGCGAGTCCGGTGGAAAGCAGCAGCACCCGCAGCCCGGCCCGGCGCAGGAAGAGCTCAAGCGCCTGGACCTGGACCGACTCAACACCGAGCGGGGAGCCGGAGTCGAGCAACAGCACGCCCTCGGCGCGCGTCGCGCCGGGGGCAAGGCGCCGGGCACGATGCAGCCAACCGGTTGCCCAGCGGCATGCGTATTCGAGCTCGGCTTCGCCGTTCGGGCGCTGCGCCGCCAGCTCCAGCGCCGGCAGCAGAACCTCAGAAACTGTGCGTTCAACCGAGCGGACCGCAAGGCTCTCCTCGAGCTCGCGATCGGCCTCGGCCTCGTCGAAGGTCTCGAACGTGGAGACGAGGCGCGGGGAGGAGGCGGGGCCGCGACCGCGCAGACGGGCGACCTCGACGGCGCTGGAGATGTTGTGCGTCTCGCGCAGCGCATCGCGCAGTGCCTCGACCTCGTCGAGCAGATACAGGCGGTGGTTGCCGGGCGTGCGGTGCGGGTTCGGATACCCGAGGCGACGCTCCCAGCTGCGCAGCGTGCTCGCGCTGACACCGAGCATCTCCGCGGCTGCATTGATCCTGATCCCACTCATCTCAAGTCCCTCCACGGCCCTCCACTGGGGTTGGGCCGCGCAGGATCTCAGCAGGTTCTGCCAGCTCTTACAAGGTTTGCGGCCCGGCCGCTACGGATCTTGCAGAACGGTGGGAGGGTCCGCGTTCGGGCTGCGACCGACCGTGACGCCCGAGGCCTTCGCGGCGTAGGTCGCCTCGGCGGCGCTCTCGAGCAGCCGCTCGGCGTTGAGGCCGTCGGTGGGGCAATCCACGATGCCGGTGGCGACCGCGATCCGCGGCCCGTCGTGGACCTGGGAACGCGAGATCAGGTCGGCGACGCGGTCGGCAAGGGGCACGAGCGTCTCCGCGCGCGTGTGCGGAGCGAGGATCGCGAACTCGTCCTCCTCGAGCCGGAAGACCTGGTCGACCTCGCGCACCTGCCGGCGCAGAACGGCTGCGACCGCGTTCAGCATCCGGTCACCTCCGGCCCGGCCATAGGCGTCATTGACCTTGGAGAGGCCGTCGACGTCGAGCAGCGCGAGCGCGAAGTCGGTTCCGTAGCGACGCTGCTCGGCGAGCAGCACGCGGAGGCGCTCGTCGAAGCTGCGCGAGCCCGGGAGCCCGGTCAGGGGGTCCTCGTCGAGCGTGGCGCTGGGCTCCAAAGACACCCCGACCCGAGCGGCGGCGATCGCGGCCTCGATCGCGCCGAAGAGCTCCGCCAGGGCGGTGACGTCGCGCGCGAAGTCGCCGGGCTGCTGCTCGCCCCTGCGGCGCAGCGACTCGATCAGGATCGCGTGCAGGGCCGCAAGGTCGCGCGGAATGCGCGCCGGTGCCCCGGCGCCCTCGCGCAGGCGCGCGAAGGCGACCGCCTGCTCGTGCAGCTCCGTGCCCATCTCGTAATCGCCGCCCGTCGAGACGCGCGGCAGCTCGTCCAGGATCGCGTCGACAAGTCTGGGCGCTTGCTCGGTGAAGACGTTGAGCGGCAGCTCGCCAACGTCGGCGAGCGGGGTGCGCTCGATCATCCGCACCAGCCAGTCCTTGGCAAGTGAGTCGCTTTCGCCTGGCGAGCGCGCGATCTGACTTCCGTGCAAGTCGTCCACGCAGCACGCACCGTATCCGTTTGGGCGGTCGTTGCGTGCTGGTTCCAACTATCCAAGACCTGGGCGAGTTCCGGTCTACACTCGGCCGAGGTGGCCTCAGAGCAGACATCATCGCCTGACAGGGGGGAGGGTCGCCGCCGGAGGGCGACGCAAACGACGTGATCATCGGCGCGGCGATGGAGGGCCTGCGCCGCGCCGCGGTCGAGGTCGAGCACGCTGCCGAGATCGCCGAGACGCTTCAACGCAGCCTCCTGCCCGACCGGCTTCCGGACCTGCCCGGGATCGAGCTCGCGGCGCGCGATCTGCCGGGCGCCGCCGACGCGCAGGTGGGTGGCGACTGGTACGACGCCGTCCCACTTCGCGACGGCCATGCGGCGATCGCGATCGGCGATGTCGTTGGGCACGGCCTTGACGCGGCGGCGCGGATGGCGCGCCTGCAGAACGCGCTGCGCGCCTACGCCCTCGAGGGCCTGCGCCCCTCGCTCGTGCTCGAGCGGATGAACGGCTTTGCGCGGGAGGTATCAGGCGGGCCCATGGCGACGCTGATGTATGGCGTGCTGGATCCGACCAGGGCCGGTTGCGGCTTGCGACCGCGGGGCATCCGCCGCCGCTGGTCATCACCCCCGACGGCGAGGCCTACTACGCCGAGGGCCCCGCGGGGAGCCCGCTCGGCGTGGTCCCGTACCCCACCTACGAGGAGACGACGATCCCGCTCGTCGCCGGCTCCACCGTCCTGCTCTACACCGATGGCCTGGTCGAGCGCCCGCAGACCTCGCTCAACGAGGGGCTGGAGTGGCTTCGCGAGTTTGCCCGCGGGGTGCACGGCGGCCCCGACGAGCTCTGTGGCGTCCTGCTCCAGGAGCGGTTCGGCGGCATCGCGCCCCGCGACGACGTCGCCCTGCTCGCGATCCGCGTCGTGCCCATCTCGCTCGAGCGGACCGAGATGACGCTGAAGGCGGAGCCCGAGTCGCTCGCCCAGATGCGCCGCGCGCTGACGCGCTGGCTGCGGGCGGTCGGGGCCAGTGACACCGAGATCTACGAGACCCTTGTTGCCGTGGGCGAGGCCTGCGCCAACGCGGTTGCGCACGCCTACCCGCCGGGCGAGGCCTCCTACGTCGTCGAGGCACGGCGCCTCGACGACGGCCTTGAGGTCCGCGTCCGCGACTTCGGTGCCTGGCGGCCGCCACGCGCCGCTCGCGGGGCCGGGGGCTGATGCTGATCGAGCAGCTGATGGACGAGGTCGACATCGATCGCGGACGCGCCGGAACGATCGTCAAGATGAAGCGCGTGCTTCACGCCGACCCGCCGCAGGAGCTGGGATGAGCCAGCTCGCCGATTTCGCTTTCGCGGAGCACGGGCCGGTACTGGTCGCCTCGATCATCGGCGAGGTCGACGGCTCCAACTCGTCCGACCTGCGACTCGCCCTGGCCAACAGGCTGCCGAGCACCGCGAGCGCGCTCGTCCTCGATCTCTCCGAGACGAGCTATCTCGACAGCGCCGGGATCCACACGGTCTTCGAGCTGGGCCGTAGGCTCGCCGCCCGCCGCCAGGCGCTGCGCCTGGTGGTGCCGGCGGATTCGCCGATGCGGCGCGTGCTCGAGCTCTGCGCCGTTGACGCGGTGGCGCCGATGGACACCGAGCTCGAAGCCTCGCTACGGGCGCTCGATCCACAGGGTTAGGCGCTGGGCCTGGGCCCTTGGGCCTTCAGGCGATCCGCGGGCCGACCGACCAGGAGGCCGAGAACCGGTCCATCGCCGAGCGAGTCGGTCCTCGACGTCCGCGCCGTCGAGGACGACCTCGGCGACGCGGTTGGCGAAGGCCTGCAGTAGCAGCATCTCGCTGCGCCCGGTGGGCCGGCTCGAGCGCGGGCGCAGGGCGATGACGCCGAGCAGGCGCCCGCCACCGACCATCGGGGCGGCGATCAGGGCGCCCCGGCCATCGCCGGAGCTCGTGTCCTGAAGCAGTTGTGCGCGCCGTTCGAGCGCGGCTCGGCCGAGCGGCCCATCCCCGAGCGCGACGACGTCCTCGAGCACGACCTCACCGTCAGGGCCCGACGCGATCGCGACCCTGCGCAACGAGAGACCGTCCTCCTGGCGAGATAGACCCCGCCGCCATCGACGTCGTCCGAGAGGCCAACGAGACCCTCGATCATCGCCGTGAGCCCGGCCGTCGGATCGCTTGGCTGGCGCGGGGAGAGGGCGGCCGCTCGGGCGGGGGCGCGGCGTACGTCTCGGGCGTGATCTCGTTTGATTTCAGTGCCAGCGCAACGGCCTGTGACCGCGTCGAGGCGCCCAGTTTGGCCATCGCGTTACGCACGTGGGTGCGCACGGTTTCGGGGGACAGGACCAGTTCACCGGCGATCTGAGCGCCGCTGAGCCCCTCGGCCAGTAGGCTGAGGATCTCTCGTTCCCGCTTGGTGAGCGGTACTCGGCTCTCGTCCCGTGGCTGAATCATGCCCACCGCGCGAATGTACCACTACCCGGTTTGAGGTAATGCAGGTTCCGTTTCCTGGTATTTCGCCCCCATCCCATTTGACGGGGCAGCCCCCAGGTCTAACACTGGTGACACCTGGTACCGATTAATGGGTACTGGGGATGGGCCCGGCGACCATCACCGGAAGGTGATTCGGCGGCCGGGGGGAAAGGGCACAACAATCCTAGGAAGGTGATCACTATCTCCAGCAACAACAGCTTCCGTCGCATTCTCGCGGTGGTTCTCGCGGTCGGCGTGTTCGCCGCTCTGCCCGCACTCGCAAGCGCGCAGACGATCGATCCGACGTCCGATCAGTACCACAACGTCCTTCAGCAGGTCTCCCGGGCGGTTCGCCGCCTCGACCCCGCCGCCGAGCTGCTCGAACAGCGACAGCTCGACGACGAACGACTGCACGCCCCCTAAGGGTGGCCTGCCGTTCACCGGCCTCGATGTCGCCGCTCTCGGTGGCGTCGCCGCGTTCCTGCTGCTCGCCGGCCTCGGCCTGCGGCGCGCGCGTTTCGGGGAGCGGAACCGGCGTAGGTAATGGCGATAGCGGAGATCGAGACGGGAACATGGCGAGGCTCGCTGCAGCGAGCCGCGCCTCCCGTCGTGGGCTGCGCGCGCTGGAGGCGCAGCGCATGATCGATCTCTGTGCCCTGCGGCTGGCACCCTCGCTGGCCGCGGGGCTGATCGCCTCTCACACACGCGCCGGCCCGGCGACGGGCTGATCGTGTTCGCGTGCGTCCTGATCGCGTCGACCCTGGCCGGCCGGTCGGGGCTGCCGCTCAACCTGATGCCCGCAAGCCGCCTCATCCTGTCGCTGGCGGTTCCCGTGGTGGGAGTCGTCGCCGCCTGGCTGGTGGGCCTGGCGGCTGGCCAGAACTCATTCCCTTCTTCGATTACGAGGCGGCGATCCTGGGCGCCTGGCTGGTGACCGGGCTGGCGGCTGGATCAAGGCCCGGCTGGAGGGCGGCCTGCAGGCGCGGGTGGCCGTCATCGGCCCGCGCGAGTTCGCGGCCGACTTCGCAGCCGAGCTGGCGGCCGCCAAGGTCGGCACCTACAACGTCGTCGGCTGGATCGACTCGCGTGGCCCCGGCGAGTACCGCGAGATGCGGTGGCTCGGCGACCTCGAGCGTCTGCGCGCCGAGGTGATCGGCGAGCGGATCGACCTGATCGTCCTCGGCCCGAAGCCGATCGATCCCGCCGTCCTCGGCGGGGAGGACGTCTTCGCGCGGGTCGCCGATGAGTGCGTCGACCTGCCGGTCCGCCTGATCGCGGCCAACCAGCTCTACGAGGAGGTCCTCGACGTCCCGGTGGGGATGATCGATGCCGCGCTGGTACCGCTACATCATGCATCCGCGCTTCCGCGCCTCCGGGCCGATTCGAAGCGCGCGTTCGACCTCGTCTTCGGCAGCATCATCGCGCTCTGCTTCCTGCCCGTGCTCGCGATTGCCGCGATCGCGGTCAAGGTCAACGACCGTGGTCCGGTCTTCTACCGCCAGCGCCGGCTCGGTGAGTTCGGCGACAGCTTCGAGATCCTCAAGCTGCGGACGATGCGCACGGATGCCGAGGCCAACGGCCCACAATGGTCCGAGGTGGGCGACCAGCGCGTCACCGGATCGGTCGCATCCTTCGGCGCACGCACGTCGAGAGATCCGCAGCTCTGGAACGTGCTGCGCGGCGACATGACCCTGTTGGGCCCCGTCCCGAGCGCCCCGAGATGGTTTCCGAGCTCGAGCGCCGGTTCCCGCACTACACCCGCCGCCAGCTCGTCAAGCCGGGGATCGCCGGCTGGGCCGCGTTGCGCTGGGCTACGCCGGCTCCGACATCGGCACCGCCTGGAAGCTGTGCCACGACCTCTTCTACATCAAGCGCCGTTCGATGTTGCCGACGCGCTGATCCTCGCGGAGACCGGAGTCGAGGTCTTCCGCGATGCCCACCGCGCGCTCCGCGCACCTGGGGAGCGCTTCCTAATCGGCGAGCAGACGAGTGGCTGAGACCTCGGTCGCCGACACCAGCGGCAACGGCGTCGGAAGCCGTCGCGGGCAGGCTCCAGGCGCTGCTCGTGGTCGACGACGACGGTGTGTGCGTGGAGGCCAGCCTCGGGGCCTGCCGGTCTGCTCGGGGCGAGCCGGGCCGACGTGATCGACCACGCGCTCGGCCAGTTCTTCGAGCCGGCCTCGCGTGAGCGTCTGGCCGCGCACTGGGCGGCGGCTCGGAGAAACGGCGGCCACAGCGGCATCTACGCTCTCGGACCGCCGGCGTCGATTGAGGTCCGATGACCGTGACGCCAAAGCTTGCCCGGGCGCCACCTGATCGCGTTCGGAGTGGCGACCGAGGCGATTCCAGCGGCCACGGCCGGTTCCGGCGCCGCGGGACGACCCCTCCCGCGCGAGCGCGAGGTCCTCGACCTGCTTGCCGATGGCGCCACCGACGAGCAGATCGCGGCGCGGCTCGCGCTCTCGCCGGCGACGGTCCAGAGCCACATCGCACGGCGAAGGCAAAGCTGGGAGCGCGGAGCGAGCCCAGGGCCGTCGCCCTCGCCCTGCAGCGCGGCCTCCATCGGCGCCTCGCGCTAGCTGAGAACGCCGCGACCCGCGCCGTGCGCCGTGGCGGGACGGGGCAGCGAGGGAGTCAGCACCAAGCGCGGTGGCTCGAGCCAGCGCCTGCACACTTCGCGGGGCTCTCGGCCCATGGACTTCGCACTTGACCACACCCTGGTGGCATCAGTTCGTCCAGGCACTCCGCGGTGGCAGGGCGGTGCAGGAACGTGGTGGAACGCGGACGCCCTGGGCGCACGGACGGCACCCAGATCCTCACGCGACCCGCGACCCCGCAACCGCCCAGCCGGCAAGGGTGTCCCTCGCTCCCGCCTATAGGCTGGCACGAGGGACACTCTGCCGCGACGGAGCGCACGAAAGACGCGGCGAACCTCGCGAAGCACCCGTGCCGTGCACCCCCTACTGCCCAACCCGGCCTCGAGCCAGGACAAGCGCCGAGGCGAACGGGTTCAGCTGCCGGGCAGCGGCGCGAGCTGACTCTCGGGGATCCCCAAGCTTCATGGCGAGCCGGCGGACCTGGGGGTCGAGCGGGTTGAGCTCGAGCGCCACGCGGATCTCGTTCTGCGCCAGGCCAGGGTTGGCGTCGAGCCTTGAGTCTCGGCGATCAGGTAGTGGATGGCGCACTCCTCGGGACGCAGGTCGGCGGCCTCGCGGTAGGTCGTGAGGGCGCCCTCGGTGTCGCCGGTCTGCCGATAACGATACAGGCCCTTGAGCAGCAGCGGGAAGTCGTCGAAGCGGTTGAGGTCGTGGGCGTGGTTGAGGTCGGCGATCGCGCTCTGCCGGTCGGTCTCCCAGCCCCCTCCGTGGCGGCGTTGACGTAGCGATCGGCCAGGGGGCGGAGGCGGCCGCGAGGCTCAAGCCCCAGAGCGCCGCCGGAGGCCCCCAGTCAGCCCCGATTCGCCAGCCGCGCGTGCTGCGCCGGCCAACGGCGCGAATCGACGGCGCCGCGGCCCGAGCCGAGGAGGGCGAGCACAGGGGCCGTGGGCCGGCGGTGTATACAACCACCGCCAACCAGTCCACCGGACGTATGGACGATCCAGTAGCTGGCGCTCGCGAGGGCGCCGGCGCTGAGCAGGCGCGCCGACGGACCGAGTTGTCGCACGCGCAGCGCGCCCGCCGAATGCCGCCACCACGGCGGT
>CAWCNF010000002.1:0-54175 GCA_963796815.1 uncultured Solirubrobacterales bacterium | reverse complement strand
GAACGCAGGCCTACAGGGCATCGCGCAGGGTCCCGACGGCAACATGTGGTTCGCCGAGAACAGCATCGGCAAGCTCGGCCGGATCACGCCGAGCGGCACGATCAGCGAGTTCACGATCCCGGGCGCGGCGCCGGCGCCGGGACCCATCGGCGTCGCTGAGGGGCCCGACGGCAAGGTCTGGTTCGCCGACGCGAACCGCGGCGCGCTCGGGAGCGCGACGACGGGCATCACGCCGACGATCACCGAGACAGCCGTCGGCGTCATCGCAGGCGACGATCCGACCGAGCTTGCGCCCGATACCCTGGCGTCCATGTGGTTCACGGACTTCACCAGCGAGCGGATCGGATTCGACTCCCCAGACGGCGGACAGCAACCTCGCTCCGATCGCGGGGCTCCAGCCGCGCGGGATCACGAGCGGGCCCGACGGGAACATGTGGTTTGCGGAGACCGGCCACAACCTGATCGGGCACGTCAACAAGGACGAGAGTGTCCCCACCGAGCTCGGCGGCGGGCAGATCATCGGGACCGCGGACCCGTTCGAGATCGCCACCGGCACCGACGGCAATCTGTGGTTCACCGAGGAGGGAACCGGCAAGATCGGCCGGATCACGACTGCGGTCGACCCGCCGGCGTTCGGAGCGCCGGCGCGGATCGCCGTCCCGGGTACGGGCACGCAGGGCCCAGCCTCCCCGTATCCCTCGACGATCGACGTCAGCGGCCTTTCCGGCACCGTCACCGGCGTCCGGGCCCGCCTCAACGGCGTGTTCCACGCGAAGAGTTCCGACGTCGACGCGTTGCTCGTCGGCCCGCAGGGCCAGAGCGCGCTGCTCGTGGCGAGCGCCAGGCCACCCGGCGGCGCCCCGATGTCGGCGACCGGCGCCGTGATGACCTTCGCCGACGGCGGCGAGACGATGCAGGGCCAGTTCGTCTCGGGCGTCTTTGCGCCACGCAACTTCGCCTCGCAGCCGACCTTCCCCGCGCCCGCGCCCGTCGGACCGTACGGCACCGCGCTCTCGACGTTCTCGGGTACGGACCCCAACGGCGAGTGGAAGCTCTTCGTCAACGACCCCGCCTCCAACGACGCCGGCGAGATCGTCGGCGGCTGGTCCCTCGACATCGACACACTGCCGCCGCAGACGATCGAGGTCCCCGGACCGACGGTCACGTTGCCCGGGACCACGATCACGGCGCCCCCCGACACGCGCAAGCCGGAGGTCACCGTCGCGAAGGTCCCGAGGAAGCTGGACTCAAGAGCTTCCTCAAGGGCTTCTCGATCCAGGTCACGCCCGACGAGCCGGCGGCGATCGACGTCACGCTGTCGGGTACCTCGAAGAAGGCAACGCTCGCGGCGGTACCCGTGGAGTTGTTTCACAAGAGCTTTCCGACCTCGGCGTCCAAGAGGGTCCTGAGGGTCAAGCCGTCCAAGAGCGCGGTCGGCACGCCGAAGAAGGCGGTCAAGGTGCGTCTGCGCGTCGCGGCGACCGACCGCGGCGGCAATGTCACCACCGTCGACTCGACCATCAAGGTCTCGCCCGACTGAGGTCGGTGGGAGGCCCCGCGAGAGCGGATATGGTCCCCCACATGGGTGAGGCGTACGACGTTGTGGTCGTCGGCGGTGGTTCGGCAGGGGCGGTGATCGCCGCTCGGTTGTCGGAGGATCCGGAGTGCCGCGTGGCACTGCTGGAGGCGGGCGACCGGCCCCCGGAGGCCGAGGCGATGCCGGCGGCATGCGCCTCGCTCCAGGTGAACCCCGAAACCGACTGGATGTACACGGCTGATCCCGGGGAGGCGGGCCAGGGGCTGCGCGATCGCAGGATGATGGTCCCCCGCGGCAGGATGCTGGGGGGCTCGTCGGGGATCAACTACATGGCGTACGTGCGCGGCCATCCCGGCGACTTCGACGCATGGTCCGACAGCGGGGCCGCCGGCTGGGCCTACGACGAGCTGCTTCCGTATTTCCGCAAGAGCGAGGGGCTGGCGCCGAGCGGCGACATCGTCGTCGACTTCGACGCCCACAACACCGAGGGACCGCTGGGCGTATCGGTGCGGGGCCCGGTGCTTGAAGGCTCCCGCCAGTTCGTTGACGCTGCGATCGCGGCCGGCATCCCGATGGGTGACTACAACGGCCGCGACCGAGAAGGCCCGGACGGCGTCGTCTCGTTGCTGCAAACGAATACTCGAGACGGCAAGCGGGCCAGCACGTACCACGCGTTCTTGGAGGGTGAGGCCGAGCAGCGCGCGAATCTCGACGTGATCTGCGGGGCGCACGCGGCTGCGATCGTTCTCGAGGACGCCCCCGAGGGACCGCGGGCCACCGGAGTTGAGTACCGCACCGAGTCCGGCGAGTCGGCGGTCGTCCACGCGACGAGGGACATCGTGGTCAGCGCCGGCGCGGTCGGGTCACCGCAGCTCCTTCTGCTGTCGGGAATCGGCCCGAAAGACGAGCTCGAGGCTCTCGGGATCACGTGCCGTCTCGACTCGCCCGACGTCGGCAAGCATCTCCAAGACCATCTTCAGCTCGCACTCGTGTTCCCCGCCCCGGGGATCGGCGTGTCGATGACGGAGCTCGGCATGTCGCTGGGACCCGATGCGCTGCGCGCCCCGGCTGGACCGCTCCCGGCCGACCCGGCCGACGACGCTGGCCTCGACCCGGAGCTGGAGGCGCTTCGGGCGGAGGCCGAGCGCCGCGTCACGGAGTGGGCAACGACCGGCCAGGGGCTCGCGTCGTCATCCCTCTACGAGGCGTGCGCCTGGTACTCGACCGGCCTCGGCGACGAGCACACGCATGACGCCCAGCTCGGGTTCTTCGTCTGCGGCTACAACCCCGACCTTTGGCGCGACTGCCTTCGTATCGACCCGGCGGAGTACTTCGCCGACCCGGACGTCGCCCTCGGCCCCGACGCCGAGAGCGTGATCGTGCTGGCCAACCCGGTGAAACCTCACAGCCGGGGCGAAATCGTGCTCAGCAGCCCCGACCCGGGCGACGCGCCGGATATCCGCATGAACTACTACGGCGACCCGCACGACCTCGAGGTCATGGTGTCCGTCGTGCGTAAGGCGCTCGACGTCGTCGCTCACTGGCCCGACCCCGACGCCCTCGGCCCGATGTACGTGCCGCCGGCGCTTGCCGCCGCGCACGGGCACGAGCCGGGTGACACGCCAAGCGATGAGCTGATCATCGATCTGGCTCGGCATTACTCCGCGACCGTCTACCACCTGACTAGCACCTGCCGGATCGGAGACGTCGTCGACGACCGGCTGCGGGTGAAGGGCGTGGCCGGCCTGCGGGTCGCGGACGCCTCGGTGATGCCCGACGTCGTCAGCGGAAACACCAACGCCGCCGTGATCATGATCGGCGAGAAGGCCGCCGAGATGCTCGCCGCCGACCACGACTTGACGCTCCGGGAGCACGTCGGCGTTTAGGCTCGCCGCGGCGCGGGGGGGTGGCTCGTCCACCCTCTTAGGGGATGGACGCTGCGCCTGGGTCGCTGGACACTCGGGCAGATGCGTCCTTTCCCCAGCCTGGTCGCGGCGCTGGCCGCGGTTCTCATTTGCGGGACCTCCCAAGCCGAAGCTGCCATAACGATCGAGCGCGAGGTCCCGGTCGATTCGGCCAAGCCGTACACCGTCGCTCAAGACGGCTCGGTTTGGACCACGTATTCCACCTCCAGCACCACCGGCGTGATCGCACATCTCGACGGTCAGAACGGCTCGATCCTGGCTTCTTTCAACATCTCGTTCAACGGCGGCTACGACCACCCACAGTCGATCGGCTATGCGAACAACCGGGTCTACATCGTCCAGACGCCGTCGATCTACTCCTTTCGAGTCGACGGTCCGTCCGGCACGACCAATCCCGGCCTCGTGTCGAGCGATGGCGACACCACCAACCGATTGGGCTACAACCAGGCGTTCCTGCGCGTCGGCTCCGACGGCACCGGCACTGTCGCGCTCGGTCAGACGGGCACGGTGGGGGTCCTCGACCTCAACGATGTCACCGCGCCGTCGTTCTATCCGCAGACGTTCTACCGCCCCGGGACCGGAGGCGGGACGGTCGAGGTCTGTCATGTCGACAGCCCGCCCGCTCCGCCGGGCTGCGGCATCGGAGGCGGAGCTTTCAACTACGCGACCGACACGGCACCGGACGGGGACAATGGCTTCTTCGTCACGGAGTACAACGGCAATAAGGTCACGCACGTCGGCATCTCGTTGAGCGGCTACACGATCAGCAGCTTCGGAAGCGGCCCTGGATCGGCGGCGGGCCAGCTCAGCAGCCCAGCCTCGATCCGCCGCATCCCGGACACGGGTCGTCTGGTGATCTCGAACCCGCCCAACGGCCGCCTCGACGAGTTCAGCCCCACGGGCGACTACGAACGCTCCTACGGCTTCGGGGTGCTCACCGGCGCCGACGAGTTTGAGACCTGTGGCGTCGGCATCGGCACCTGTGATCCCGGGGTCCCGTACGCCAGCGATTCGCGGTCCTATTTCACGCAGCTGGACATCGTCGACGGAAAGCTCTACGCCGGGACGCCGCTGGACCACAGCATCCAGGTAATCAATCTCGGCTCCCCGCCATCATCCCCAGAACCACCGACCTCCCCAGAACCACCGTCGTCCCCACCACCGTCGTCCCCGCCGCCGGCGAGCGGCGGCGGATCGCTTGACCTGAAGGTCGACCCGGTCAAGATCAAGGAGGGCAAGAAGGCGACCCTCACCGCCAAGCTGGAGAAGTGTGATGACGGCGACTCGGTCAGCTTCCAGCGCAAGGACGGCTCGGCATTCGACGACGTGGGATCGGCCGTGGCGGCCAACGATGCCTGCAAGGCCCGAAAGCGGGTGAAGATCAAGGAGAAGTCGATCTTCCGCGCCGTCGCACACGACTCGACCGGGGCGACCATCGCGACCTCGTCCAAGGTGAAGGTCGTGCTGAAGTAGGCGGGCGAGGAGACTGGGGCTGCGTCAGGTGCCGAGCTCGACCAATGCGGCGGTCCGTTCCCAGATGCGGCGCTTGAGGTCTGCGTTGCGGCGTGCTCGTGCTGGGGGAAGGAGGCCGAGGCCCGGGAACGAGGTGAAGTAGCGGCCCGAGACGCCGGCGAGAGTGGGGTCGCTGGCAAGGCGCACGGTCATGCGCGCGCCCTGCTCCGGGGTGCGCACGATTGGAATTCGCGCGACGGCACGGCTGGCGCCCATCTGGCCGTAGAGGTTCGTGGCGACGGTTCCAGGATCGAGGCTGTTGGCGGCGATGCCCGTGCCCGCGAGGCGGCGTGCGAGCTCCTCGGCGAAGAGGATGTCGAGAAGCTTGGTTCGGCCGTAGGCGCGAAAGGAGCGGAGCTGGCCGTAGTCGCCGAGGTCCTCGAAATGCTCCGGGTCAAGTCGCCCCGCGAGCCGATGGGCCTCAGAGGCAACGACGATGACCCTGGCCCTCGGCGCCGCCGTGACCCGATCGAGAACCAGGTTAGTGAGCAAGAACGGACCGAGGTAGTTGGAGGCGAGCATCTGGTCGAACCCGTCGGTAGTCATGCGGGGGGCGACCGCGTGGACGCCGGCGTTGTTGACGAGGACGTCGATCCTGTCGCAGCGGTCACGGAGCTCTTGCGCGGCGGTGCGCACGCTGGCGAGATCGGCGAGGTCGGCCTCCACAACGGTGGCCGAGGCCCCCGGGGTGGCCTGTTCGATCTCCATAGCCGTGCGCTCGCCTTTGGCCCGGTTGCGACAGACGATCACGACGCTGGCCCCCCGGCCAGCGAGCTCGAGGGCGGCCGCTTTGCCGATGCCCGAAGTGGCACCGGTGATCACGACTCGCCGGCCCTCGATGCGACCTTCGGTTGGTCCCGGAATGTCACGCGACATTGCCCGCACCCCGAATCCTCACTTCTGGGGCCGACGCCATCGCCACGGCTCCGGCGGGCTACCCCTTCGGGTCGATCAGGATCTTTGCGTGGACCTCGGGGTCGCCGAGATCGCTGAAGGCCTGATCGACTCCGTCGAGCCCGACCGTGCCCGTGATCAGGGGACGCGGGTCCACCTTGCCCTCGGCGAGCATGTGCAGCGTGTCGCGGAACTCCAGCGGCGTGTAGCCGATGACGAAGCGCAGCTCGATCTCCTTGTTGACCGCCATCGCCGGCGTGAACCGGTCAGGCCCCACGCAGACGCCGACGACGACCACGCGCGAGAACAGGGGCGCGCCGTCGATGACGCCGTCGATCACCCCCGGGACCCCGACGCACTCGAAGATGACCGGATGCTTCGGCGCGGCACCGAGCGCCTCGCCCAGGCGCCAGGCGTGCCACCAGCCGAACGGCAGCCGCTCGAGCTTCTCGCGCGTGCCGACCGCGAGCTCGAGGGCGGACGGGATGTCGTTGAGGTGGCCGGGGCGGTCGGCGGCGTCAAACGGAGACGACTCGGCCGGATCGATCACAACGTCGGCGCCGCACGCGGCAGCGAGGCGGCGTCGCGCAGGTGAGAAGTCGCTTGCGACGACCGTTCGTACACCTTTCGCCTTCAGCATGAGGATCACGCCGAGGCCGATCGGCCCACACCCGATGACGACCGCGACCGTCCGCTTGCCGACCTCGCCGCGGCGCACCGCGTGCCAGGCCACCGCCATCGGCTCGGTGAGGGCGGCAACGTCGGCGCCGAGGCCGTTCGGCACGGCCATCATCAGCGACTCCTCCACGAGCATCTGCTCGGCGTAGGCGCCGGGCGCGTGCTCCGAGAGACCAACGCCGTCGACCCCGTTGCGACCGCGCAGGAGGGGCAGCGCGACCACCGGCGTCCCGGCCGCCGTCGACCGGCGGCACTTCGGCCCGTGCTCTGCCACGCGCCCCGAGAACTCGTGGCCGAAGACGAGTTCCTGGTCGGATCGGCCGAATCGGTCGTACCCCGCTCGCGCCGCAAGGTCCGCCCACTCGTCGATCCCGTGGCGGGCGTGCAGGTCGGAGCCGCAGATGCCGCAGCGGAGCACCTCAATGCGGACCTGTCCGGGCCCGGGGACCGGCTCCGACCGCTCGACGACCTCGAGTTCCGCGTTCTTGCAGGCGACCGCTCGCATCACCGTGGTAGGCGCATCTTGCCGAGCACGAGCTCGGGAAGGTGCTTGCCCGTCCAGCGCGTGAACGCACCGCGAACCTGGCGTCGCCCTGTGAACACGACGCCCGTGTACTCCAGAAAGGTCTGCTCGGTCGTGCAGCAGCCCGGCATCGACTCGTCCATGGTCGGCGCCGACTCGGGGGACGTTACCGCGGACTCGAAGACCGGATGCGCGGCGAGCGCGTTGGCGCTGTGCGTCATCCAGGCGCGCCAGTTCATCCCGGATGCACCGAGCGCATCGCCCTGGTCGGCGGTGCCGTAGTAGGTGAGCGCGATCTCGCCACGCCCGCGCGCCGTCACTGAGACCACGATCGCCCGGCGGATCTCCGGCGCGGAGATGAATCCGACGAGGCGCCAGGACCGCCCGCCGTCGCGCGACGTCGCCAAGCGCACGCCGCCGTCGGCGAGGTAGGCGAAGAACAGGTTGTCGTGATCGTCGACAGCGAGGTTCTCGGACCACACGTGATCAGTGATCCCGAGGATCAGCCCCTCATCGCCCGAAACGATGTCGTCGAGCCCGAGGCTGTCATCGCCGGTCGAGACCGCGGTCCAGGTCTGGCCCTCGTCGCGGCTGCGGACGACCATCGGCTTGCCGCACACCGTCAGTGGGACCACGGCGATCCCGTTGGAGAGAACGCGGCCACTGCCATGAACGATCGTGGCGCCGGTCCCACCCTGCTCGCCGCCGGCCGTGCAGGCGCCGTTGAGGGTCGGAAGGAAGCCCGCAAAGCCGAAGTGGTCGCCCCCGTCGTCTGAGCGCCAGCAGCCGATCGACGCGGCGACGAGATCGTTCGGGATGAAGTTGCACTCATAGACCGCGTCGGGATAGGCGCCCTTGGGCGCGCCGCCGCGGTGCGGGCCGGAGAAGATCTTCGGCCAGTCGCCCTCCGTGGCGGGCGAGCAACCCGGGCGGGCGGCCGCCTCAGTCCAGTGCTTGCCCTCGTCGTCGCTGTAGATCACGGGCTGGCCGCAGCGGGTCGTGTCCACCGACAGCGACGTGACGAAGAGGCGATCGGTGCGCGAGTCGATGTACGGGAAGCCCTCGGAGGCGTTGATGGCGCCTGGCAACGGGAGACGCCTCCAGGTCTTTCCGTCGTCGCGGCTGCGCAGGAGCGCGTTCTCGGCGGTGCCGGTGAGCTCGCCCGGCTGCTCGTAGAGGCCCTTGTCGGTGGCCATGCCCATGAACATCGTCCCGCGGCTGTTGACCGCGAGCATCG
This sequence comes from uncultured Solirubrobacterales bacterium, assembly GCA_963796815.1. Taxonomy (GTDB): domain Bacteria; phylum Actinomycetota; class Thermoleophilia; order Solirubrobacterales; family 70-9; genus WHSW01. The sequence continues at coordinate 45,869 of CAWCNF010000002.1, read as the reverse complement.
GCTCCATGCCCTGCGTCCCGGTGGCGCTCTCGCAGACGGTCACGCCCGCCGCCCGCTGCGCCGGGTACGTGCACCGGGCGCCGGGCGCCGCCGCCGCCGGGCCGGCAGATGCCAGGACCCACATCAGAGTCAGTGCGCAGAGGAGACGGCACCTCACCGGGGCACCGTACTTGCCACTATCAGCCTCGGCGCCACCTCCCACGAAAGGCAGACATCCGGCCATGGCCTCCTTCACCCACAAGAACTTCAAGGACGACATCATCGACGCGGCGGCTGACCGCGAGGGCTACGAGATCGAGGCGCGGTTCGCCCGCTCGGCCCTGGATGCGGAGCAGATCGGCGTCAGCTACTTCCACTATGGCCCCAACTTCCGCGCTCCCTTCGGCCACCGCCACAAGGTGCAGGAGGAGGCCTACGTGGTCATCGGCGGCTCGGGGCGGATGAAGGTCGAGGACGAGATCTTCGACCTGCGCCAGTGGGACGTCGTTCGCGTTTCGCCCGACGCCATGCGCGGCTTCCAGGCCGGGCCGGACGGCCTCGAGATGATCGCGGTCGGCGGTGAGCGGCCCGAGGACGGCGACGGCGAGCTCGAGCCCGACTGGTGGACCGAGGACTGAGCCTCAGCCGTTGACGCGCGGTGGGAACCGCGTGACGTCGATCGCACCGCGGCGGCGCACGATCACGCGGTCCTTGGGTTTGGCCTTCGCCGCTTTCGGTCCGACGACGGTGACGAGGTTGACGTAGAGCGGCACCGGCCTGCCGGCGCCGTTGACGGCGTCGCGGCGCATCTCCAGCACGCCGACCTTGCGGCTGACGCAGAGGCGCTCGTCCTGGGTGCAGTTGGATCCGTTGTTCTCGGCGATCTCGCCGCGGCCGAGCGCGACGTTCTTCACGAAGGCGCTCGACCGGGTTGCCCTGGGCGAGTCGGCGAGGATCAGCCGCGTGCTGTCGCGCAGCGCGTAGCGCAGATGTGAGATGTCGAGCGTGATCTGTGCGCCGATCGCGAGCTGCTCGCCGTCGCGCAGGCCGTCGAGGCGGCGCGAGTAGACAACGCGGCGGTGGAAGTTCGGGCGCAGGCGGGTGCGCAGGCGGGTGGTCGTCGTCTCGGCGCGAAAGTCGCCGGGCACGGCGTCGCGATAGCGCACCACGTTGATCCGGCCCCGGTCCTGAGGGATGTGGCCGTTCGGGCGCTGGCCCCCGACCATGATCAGGTCGCCGTGGCGCGCCTGCTCCTCGTGGGCATCGGCGACGAGGTTGAGGTGGCACGCGTCGAGCTCGCAGGGCAGGGCGGCGGGGTCGGTGAGGTCCAGCCGCGAACCGGTGAAGACGAGCACGCAGTGGTGCTCGCGGTTGGGCTTGTGCTGCGTGCAGGTCTCGCGCTCGTAGTGGCCGAGCTGCAGAGTTCCTGCGCCGCCGGTGGCGGAGGCGCTGGCGGCAAGCACCAGCCGCGCCCGCACGCGCGGGTCGTAGTGGTAGATCCGCCCGACGCACCGCGCGCTTCGGTAGTTGCAGTTGTCGGTCACCTGAAACTCCGCCGTCACCTCGAGCCGGTCGCCGGCGGCGAGCGACGGCAGCGTGCGCGGCCCCATCGACATCACCACCCGCGGGCTCGAGCCGGTGCGGCTGGTGATCGGAAGCGTCTTGACCAGCTCCGAGTTGTTGCCGGTCGTCGCGACCTGCACCAGCGGCCCCTCGGCCGGTCGCGCGAACACGACCGCGGCCATGACCCAGACGATCACGGTTCCAAGCGCGGCGCCGACCAGCCGGCGCCGCCATCCGTCAGGCAGCGAACTCGGCGAGGCGCTCGCCCTCCTGCTCGAGCTGGCGGCGCGCCGCCTTGTCGAGGCGCACGAACGGATCCAGCTTGACCTTCCCCTTCTCGAGCTTCCACCCACCGGCGATCTGACCGTCGACCATGAACGTGTTGATCGACTGCGGCGTCTTCGTGCTGAACACCTTCGAGCGGTGCTCCTCGGGAAGCAGCTGGCCGCGACGGGCATGCGCGAGCGTGATCGCGTCCCAGACCGGCAGCAGCCGCGGGGGTGCCGGCGTCTCGGCGTCGGGCAACGGTAGGCGCGGCAGATCGACCAGCTCGGCCCCGTCGTCGGCGCGAAAGCGGCGCAGCTCGAGACCGGAGAGCGCCGTCCTGATGGCGCCGACGGGCAGGCCCGCCCAGTCGGCGATCTCATTCGCCGTCGCGGGCCCGAAGCCGCGGAGGTAGCTCTCCACCAGGGCGGCCGTCGCCTCTCCCTTGCCGGGCTTGGGATCGGGGCCGATCCACTCGCCGGCGAGCGCGAACTCGTCGGCGCGGCGACGGTCCCACGTGCCTGACGGGGGCACCCGGACGAGATCGAGCCAGGCGTTGATCGCGCTGATGCCCTGCGGGCCCTTGCCGACCATCTCCTGCAGCTCCTTGCGCGCGATCGAGCCGTCGCCGATCCGCGCTCGCACCTTGCGGGCGATCCCCGCGAGCTCCTTCGCCGTCGCCACGCCCTTGCGGGTGCGCAGCCAGTCCTCGCGCCGGCGCTCCCGTGTCGCGGCCGACCAAACCCACCAGTCGCGCGGCGTCACCAGGTGGATCGTCGAGCGCAGCAGGGTGCCCTGGACGACCGAGCGTTTCTCGAGTGAGCGCGTCAGCGCCTCGCGATCGAGCCCGTCGAGCCGCGTCCACAGACCGACGTACATGGATGGCGCGTACTGCGCCTGAATGCCACCGATCCGCTCGAGCGTCTTCGGGATCGAGACCTTGGGGCGCTCGAGCAACAGCTGGCGCGCGAGCACCGCGCGGTTGAGCTCGCGCTCGGAGAGGGCTCGGTCGGTCACGGCCGTCAGGCTAATCAGTCATCCCGGCGGCCAGAGGTCGCCATCGGCGATCTCGAGCAGGTTGCCAGCCGGGTCGTTGAAGTAAAACGACCGGTAGCGGTCGCCCCACTCGTGCTCATGGGTGATCTCCACCCCGGCAGCAGCGACGCGCTCCCGCCACTCGCCGTACGGGGCCCCGCCGGCGACGACGAGGCAGGCGTGGCCCGGGCCAACCGTGCCGTGAGCGGCGATCGGCGAGTCGCGCTCGGCGAGGCCCTCGCGCTCGAACAGCAGCAGGACTCCCGGCCCGACCCGGTAGGCAACTCCGCCCGGCCAGCGCGACACCGCCTCCAGCCCGAGCGTCTCGCCGTAGAACCGCTCGACAGCTTCGGTGTCGGCGGCGTCGTGGTAGAGCGAGGTCTCCAGCACGCCCTCGAATGAGCGGCCGGCGCTCAACGCTGAGGCCGCGGGCCGCCCGGCGGGACCAGTAGCCACGCGCGCCAGCGTCGCAGCGGACCGCCTGCGATCAGCGAACGCCGCATCGCCCGGCGCTGTTCCTCGCTCGGCATCGGCGCCCGGTCGCCGGCGTAGCGGTGGTCGCGCAGCATGGCTGCGTAGCGTGCGACCGGCTCGCGGCCGGCCGCCGAGACGCGCCGCTCGACCTCTAGCAGGGTCGTCCCTGGAACCAGATGCCAGCCGACGCGGTCAAGCGCTCTGCGCAGTTCGGCGACCATCGCGTCCGAGCGATCGCCCTCGATCCGGCCTCGGTGCCGGTAGACGACGATGCCCGCAACCCCGCCGAGGAGCAGGATGGCGAGCACGACCAGCCCGGCCGGGACGCCGGAGTCCTGACCGGCTGCCGCGCTGCTGACCGACCCGGGCGCCGCCGAGTCGTGGGAACCGCCTGAAATCCCGCTCGCACCATCGGTGGTCAGTGCATTACCGCGGCGCTCGGGGCTGCCGATCGTGCCCGTCTGCGACTGAGCCGGAGCCGCCGCCGGCGTCGGGTCGAACGTGACCCAGCCGAGCCCGCGGAAGTAGACCTCCACCCAGGAGTGCGCATCGAAGTCGTGAACGACGTAGGAACCGTCCTGGCTGTTCGGGCTGCCGGGTGCGAAGCCCGAGACGACCCGCGTCGGGATCCCCACCATCCGCAGCATCAGCGCCATCGAGCCGGCGAACTGCTGGCAGTAACCGGCCTTGTCCTCGAAGAGGAACGAGTCCAGCGGGTAGCGGTGATTGGGCACGTCGGGCGTGTAGGTGTAGTTGCGGCGCAGCTGGCTCTCGATTGCGGTGACCGCCTGGTACGGGGTCGTCGCCTGGGCGGTCCAGGCCCGGGCGAGCCGGTAGACGTCGCCGTAGGGCGACCTGAGCACGCGCCGGTCGATCAGCGGAGCGTGCGTACCCCAGAGCGGCATCGCGAGCGTTTCGGGCGGGGCCGTCTCGGTCGGCGGGATCCCCAGCAGCGTCAGGTCGCCGAAGCGGCTCGCCGGATAGCGCGGCGGCGCCTCTTGGAGCTGCTCGACCGTCGGGTCCGGGGCGTAGGTGACGATCGAGTAGCTGGTCGAGCCCTCGAGCGCGCCGCCCGGATGCACGAGCGTGCCGTCGGGACTCGAGTTGAACGCAACGTTGTTGCCAACCGACAGCGGCTCGCCGGCGCCGATCACCAGGCTCGTCTGCAGGCCCTTGATCTGAAACCGGGCGTTCTGCACCCAGCCGGGGTGCAGCTGGTTGAGGCCGTTGCCCGGGATGCTCTGCCGAGCGTTGCGCTCGGCGGCGGCGGTCGCATCGCCCTGCTCCGCGCGCTGCCACACCACGCCGTCGAAGCGATCGAGCACGCTCGCCTTCCAGTACAGCGGCCGATCTGCCTCGACGGTGAACATCGTCGCGCCGTTGTTGGGCCACTGAAGCGGACCGTATGTGTGGTCCCAGTTAAACGAGACGGAGGCCGAGGCGCCGAACCAGTCCCAGTTGCGGTAGTCGAGCACCGGGTCGTGGCCGGCGCGTGCCGCAACGGGAAGCGCGAGCACCCCGGCGCCGAGGGCGACCGCGAGAGCGAGGTTGCGGCGAGCGCCGCGCAGGCGGCTGATCCAGAGCCACGCCGCCGAGAGCACCAGCAGCAGCAGCCCCCAGAACAGCTCGCCGCCCGGCGTGTAGAGGATGATCGGGATCGTGTAGCTGGCGAGCAGCAGGATCAGCGCGAGGACGCGGCGGCGGTCGCGCCGTTGCGCCGGCCAGAAGGCAACCGCGGCTGCGATCGCCGTGATCGCCGCTCCGCCGAGCGTCAGATCGATCGCCACCCACGTGTTCGTGCCTTCGTACGGGACGGTGGCATCCTCGATCCCACGAAGGCCATCGCCGACATTTGTGAACAGCTCGCCCCAATGGGCCGGCAACAGCAGGCGTGCCGGCAGCCCGGCGACGATCAGGGCGCCGCAGAAGGTGGCCAGGGCGATGGCCGTCGCGAGGAGGGTCGCGCCGGGCCCTCGGTCGGAGCCCGCCCGGACCGCGAGCAGCAGGCGTGCGCCCGCGCAGATCACCGCCAGCGAGAACAGGAGCTTGATCATCGGCGAGTGAAAGACCAGCCGGGACCACTGGGCGAGACCGATGAACGCGATCGCGGCGAACAGGGCGATCTCGACGGCTGCCGACGGCGCTCCGGTCGCCGCCTTCGAGCGCTTTGCCCGCCCCGCTGGGAGCGAGAGGCGACCGAGGCTCGCCGACGCAGCACTCATGCCGCGCGCTCCACGGCCCGCGACCTGGCGCCGATCCGCCAGCCGGCGCATCCCGCGACCGTGAACGCGGCGCCTGGAGCAGGGCCCTCGACGGGGGTCACGAGGAAGCGCCCGGCGGCACCGCCTCCGCGAAGCGCCGGCGGGATCGCCGGCCGGTCGTGGGCGGTGACCCAGAAGACGGTGCCGGAGCGAAGGACGCGGGAGAGCATGGGCGGCGCGTTCGAGGGACCGATGATCGCCAGGCGCGCGTGCAGGCCGGGCCAGGCGCGCAGGTCGGCCTCGACCTCGACAGCCCGCTGCTGACCGCTGAGTAGAACGGCACAGCCGCCGCGCTCGGCCAGATGCACGCAGAGGGAGCCGGCCGCTCGCACCGCGGCGTCGAGGGCTCCGTCGCTGGCGGGTCGACTCGCGTCGAGGGCTACCAGGGGAGCCGACTCGGCGCCGCTGATCAGCTGCCGCTCGATCAGCTCACCGGTCCGTGCGACCGCCGGCCAGTGGATGCGCGACGCCGGCGTGCCCTCGCGGTAGGCGCGCAGGCCGTCGACCTCCAGCTCCATGGCACGAGCGTCGAGCTGACGCGTCGCCGCGCCCTCCTCCATCCCGGCGACGGTGCTCGCTCGGATTCCGCCGGCGCCCGCTCCCGAGAGCGCGACCGGCTCGATCCGCGGCAACACGAGCAACTCGCCCGGGTGCTCACTCTCCACCGAGCGCACGCGCAGCCCGAGCGGGTCGCGAACCTCAAGCCTTGCCGGCGTGAGCTGGCGCCTACCCCGCCCGCGGATCCAGACCGTGGTGCCGACCTTGCCATTCCACCGCGGCCCGAGCGTCAGCGGCCGGCGCAGGACGGCGTCGGTCAGCTCGGCCGTGGGCGGCGGAACGCGGGCGCCGATCGCGTCGATGCGCAGCTCGAACGGCTCACCTTCGACGATCCGCGTCGGCCCCGCCCCGCGAACGAGCCGCGTCGGCGTCGCGAGCTCCACCCACGCGAACGACACGGCGCCCATCAGGGACAGCCCGACGCCAGGAACGAGCAGCGAGGGCGCGCCGAACCCGAGTCCGGCGAAGATCAGGGCGACGCCGAGGCCGACTGCGGTCAGCGCCCCGGGCATCGCCCGAACTCAGAGCGCCGGGACGCGCTCGAGCGCGTCGCTGATCACCGAGGCGGCATCGCCCTGGGCCGCCTCCGGCGCAAGCAGGAGGCGGTGCGCGAGCACGGCGGGCGCCAGCGCCTGAACGTCATCGGGGAGCACGTGATCGCGCCCATCGAGCGCGGCGAAGGCCTTGGCCGCGCGGAAGAGCATCAGCGTCGCTCGCGGGCTCGCGCCGAGCTCAACCCGGGTGTCGGTGCGGGTCGCCTCGCCGATGGCGACCACGTAGCGGCGCAGCGCCTCGCTGCCGTGAAGCGCCGAGACGGCGGCCTGCGCGGCGCGAACCGTCGGCACGTCGGTCACCGCCGCGAGGTCCTGAACGCGGTCGTGCGCGGCGTGCTGCTCGAGCATCTCCGCCTCGTCGGTGGCCGACGGATAGCCCAGCGATGCGCGGACCATGAAGCGGTCGAGCTGCGCCTCGGGCAGCGGATAGGTGCCCTCGTACTCGGCCGGGTTCTGGGTCGCGATGACCATGAAGGGCCGCGCGAGCTCGTGCTGGTGGCCGTCGATCGTGACGTGGCGCTCCTGCATGCACTCGAGCAGGCCCGACTGGGTCTTCGGCGAGCTGCGGTTGATCTCATCGACGAGCACGACGTTGGCGAACACCGGCCCCGGGTGAAATTCGAAGCGGCTCTCGCGCTGGTTGAAGACGTTGGTGCCGACGATGTCAGCCGGCAGGAGGTCGGCCGTGCACTGGACGCGGGCGTACTCGGCGTCGATCGAGCGCGCGAGCGCACGCGCGAGCGCTGTCTTGCCGACGCCCGGGTAGTCCTCGATGAGCAGGTGACCCTCGGCCAACAGCGCGACGAGAACATCGCGGACGACACCGTCACCAACCTTGACCGCCCGCTGCACGTTTGCCCGCAGGCGCTCGCCCACCTCGGCTACGGCGGAGGGATCGAAATCCGGAACCGTGGCCATCAAGAGGATGGTACGCGTCCGCGAAGCCCGTGGATGTATTGGCTCGGTTCTTTTTTTGTTTGAGAAAGGTTGGGAGCGGGCGGGCTATGCCGAAGGTGCCTCCGGGGTCCACCTCGGCGCGCGCGCTCCCGTGCGCCCCGGTCGCTCGGCTCGCGGCGGCAGGCCAACACGAAGCCGGCGGCGAAATGCTGTGCCGCACCGGAGAAGGTAGAGCGGGTGCCGGACCGACTTGTGAACCCGCAAATAAAAAAGCGATCCGGGGGGGACTGCGCTGCCTGCCTCACACGTAGCCTTCGCGTGATCAAAGCTTCGCGAGTCTCCTTCAAGAGGCCCGGAGACTTAGCTTCCGTCTCCGTCTTCCTCTCTCCCGAACCGCTGGGGCGAATCTATTTCGCCTTCGAGGGCTCGTCAAGGGGGGCACACACCACAATCCCGCAATCTGCGGAAAAACGCTCCGCGCTAGCCGGCTTCGATCAGCTCGCGAAGCTCAGTGGCGCGGCGCTCGAGGCTGCCGCAGACGTGTTCGCAGAGGTCGAGAACCGTCTCGTCCTCGATCCGGTAGAGCACGCTCGTGCCGACCTTGCGCCGGCCGACGATGCCATCGGCATGGAGCGTCGCCAGGTGCTTGGAGATGTTCTGCTGGCTGCCGCCCACCTCCTTGACCAGCTCCGAGACGGAGTGCTCACCGCCGCGAAGACGATCGAGGATCTCGATTCGCTTCGGGTCCGAAAGTGCCTTGAACCGCGAGGCGATGTGGTCGACAAGGGGAGGTGGAAGCGGGGATGGGAGGCGCATGCCTAGAGGATATACAACTTAGGTGCATTTACCCGTTTACTGTTGTATAGTTGTGAATCATGAACTCTCGACTCACTGACGCCCGCCCTTCCCATTGGCCGCGTCCTTGCGGAGCCGAGCGATGAGCGCCGCCGTCGGGCCTGTCGGGCGACTCGGGCGGTGGACCGCGACCCACTTTCGCGCGGTCGCCCTCGTCTGGGTCGCGATCGCGATCGCGATGGCCGTCTTCGCACCCCGCGTCGAGCAGGCGCTCTCGGGCGCCGGCTGGCACGCGACCGGCTCGGAGTCGGTCGCCGCCAGGAACGTCGTCGACAGCCAGTTCGGCGGCCTCTCGAGCAGCGCGCTCATGGTCGTCGTCAGCTCCGACAGCCTGACCGCCAACGATCCGGCGTTCAACGCCGTGGTCGCGGAGGTCGAGCGCACCCTGCGCCGCGACGCTCGCGTGCGCACCGTCGTGCCTCCGAAGCCGGGAGTGTCGATCTCCGCTGACGCGAAGACCGCCATCGTCCAGGCCGGTGCGGCCGCCGACAGCAACACGATGGTTCGCGCCGCCGACGATCTCAAGGCTCCGCTCGCAGCGCTCGGCACCGGCGCCGTGTCGGTCAACCTCACGGGCGCCTCCGGGATGTGGTCGGACTTCAATCAGGCCAACAAGGACGCGATGCTGAAGTCCGAGCTGATCTCGTGGCCCGTGACGCTCGCCATCCTCCTCCTGGCTTTCGGCTCGCTCGTCGCCGCCGGCCTGCCCCTGCTGCTGACGATCCTCGGCTTGCTCAGCGCGGCCGGGATCCTCTTCCTCGGCGCTCAGATCACCGACATCTCGATCTGGGCGATGAACTTCGCGCTGATGTTCGCACTGGCGCTCGGGATCGACTACGCGCTGTTTGTCGTCCACCGCTTTCGCGGCGCCTTCTTCGGCTCGCGGTTGTCGGCCGTCGACGCCGTTGCCGTGACGATGGACACCGCCGGCAAGGCCGTGCTCTTCTCGGGCATGACCGTGCTGATCTCGCTCACCGCCGTAATGCTGGTACCGAGCCCAGCGTTCCGGTCGATGAGCCTCGGGATCATGCTCGCGGTCCTCTTCGTGATGGCGGCGACGCTGACACTGCTGCCAGCGGTGCTTGCCAAGCTGGGGCCCCGGGTGGACAACCTCTCGCTGCCGTGGGTGCGGTCGGGGGAGCACCGGTCGGCGCGGTTTGCCGCCTGGGGCGAGCGCCTGTGGCGGCGCCCGCTGCTCTACGGGATCCCCGCGGTGGTCGTGCTCGCCCTGCTGGCGGTGCCCGTCCTCTCGCTCGACACCGGAATGCCCTCGATCAAGGTCGTGCCGAGCGGGGACACGTCGCGGGTCGGCTACGCCGAGGTCCAGAGCGCCTTCGGACCCGGCGCCCCCGGGGCGATCGATCTCGTCGGCCCGAGCGCGCAGATGCGCGCCGTGAGCGCCACCGCCGCTGCCGACCCGGGGATCGCCGCGGTGACCCCTGCGCAGCCAAGCGCCTCCGGGCAGTCGGCGCTGATTCGAGCGATCCCGCGGAGTGACCCGTCGGCGCCCGCAACGGGCGCGACGATCGACCGGCTTCGCTCCGAATTGCCGGACGCCGTCCTCGTCGGTGGCGCCGTTGCCGAGAACCACGACCTCGAAACAACCCTGAAGGCAAAGACACCCCTGGTGATCGGCGTCGTCCTCGGGCTCGGCTTTGTGCTCCTGCTGGTCGCCCTACAGGCGCCGCTGGTCGCGCTGCTCGGCGTCGCGACGAACCTGCTCGCTACCGGGGCCGCGTTCGGCGTCGGCAAGCTCGTCTTCCAGGACGGGCATCTCAGCGGGCCCCTCGGATTCGAGCCGCAGGGCTTTCTCGACGCGTGGGCCCCGGTGTTCTTCTTCGCGATGGTTTTCGCGATCGCGATGGACTACAGCGTCTTCCTGCTGAGCTCGGCGCGCGAGCATTGGGAGCGCTCGCACAACCCCCATGAGGCGATGGTTGGAGGCCTTGCGCACTCGGGCCGCGTGATCTTCGCGGCGGCCGGCGTCATGGTCGCCGTGTTCTTTACCTTCGCGCTCTCCGGCCCCTTGCCGCCGAAGGAGATGGGCGTGATTCTCGGCGTCGCGGTGCTGCTTGACGCGCTGCTGATCCGGCTGCTGTTGGTCCCAGTCCTCCTCCGGCTCGCCGGCCGCTGGGCCTGGTGGCGACCCGCCTGGCTTGGCCGCCTGCTGCCGCGCGTGAGCTTCGGGCACGCCTAGGCGCCAACCGGCGTGTGCCCGCTCGGGCGCGGATAAGGTGCTGCCGTCTTGAAGCGCCTGGGGACAGTCGGTCTCGTTCTGGTTGCGTTGCTCGCGCCGGCGATTGCGGAGGCGAAGCCGTCGAAGTTCACGGCGACGATTACGCGCACCAGGTACGGCGTCCCACACATCAAGGCGAAGACGTGGCAGGGGCTGGGCTTTGGCTATGCGTACGCCTTCGCGCAGGACAACATCTGCACGATCGCCGACTCGTACGTGACGGTCGCGGGCGAGCGCTCGCGCTACTTCGGCCCGGACGCCACCTGGAAGTTCTCGGGCAACGGCGCGGTCAACGACAACCTCGACTCCGACTTCTACTTCGCCCGCATCAACGCGTCGGGGATCGTCGAGGACCTCATGAGCCGGCCTCCGCCCGAGGGTCCTGAGCCCGCGCTGCGGAAGGTCGTGAGCGGCTACGTCGCCGGCTACAACGCCTACCTGCGCGACACGGGGGTCAACCACATCCCCGACCCGCGCTGCCGTGGCGCGGCCTGGGTCCGCCCGATCACCAAGGTCGACGTCTACCGCCGCTTCCACGAGCTCGGCAGCCTCGCGAGCTCCGGCGCCGCGATCACCGGCATCGGCGCCGCCGCGCCGGCGGCCGACGTGCCCTCGGCAAACGCCGAGCAGCAGGACGCGCTGACGCAGCTCGAGACCGGCCAGGCCAAGGATTTCTTCCCACTCGACATCGGCTCCAACGCGATCGGGCTCGGCAGCCAGGCGACGCGCAGCGGCGCGGGCATGGTCCTCGGCAACCCCCACTTCCCATGGGACGGCGCCGAGCGGCTCTACCAGGCCCAGGCCACGATCCCGGGCAAGCTCAACGTCACCGGTGGGTCGCTTTACGGCGTCCCGGCGGTGCTGATCGGCCAGAACCGCAACCTCGCGTGGTCGCACACCGTCGCCTCGGCTTGGCGCTTCACGCCGTTTCAGCTGACGCTGGTCCCCGGCGACCCGCACTCCTACATCGTCGACGGGCAGGTCAAGGCGATGACACCGGTCGATCTGACCGTGAAGGCGCTGCAGCCCGACGGCAGCCTGAAGGACGTCTCTCGCACGCTCTATGAGACCGAGTACGGGCCGATGTTCACCTCCATCCTCGGCCTGCCGTTGTTCCCGTGGACGCCGACGCAGGGTTATGCGCTCGGCGACGTCAACTACGAGAACTTCCGCTACCTCAACCACTTCCTCGAGACCGACCGGGCGAAGTCCGTCAAGGACTACGACCGCATCGAGCGCACGATCCAGGGCATCCCGTGGGTCAACAGCATCGCCGCCGACCGCAAGGGCAACGCCTACTACTCGATGGACGGCGCGATCCCGAACGTCCCCGACTCGAAGGCGACGGGGTGCTCGGGCGCCCTCGGGCTGGCGGTGTTCCCGCTCACCGGGATCCCGGTGCTCGACGGCTCGCGCTCTGAATGCGGCTGGGATACCGATCCCGATGCGGTCGTCCCCGGGATCTTCGGGCCCAGCAAGATCCCGACCCTCTTCCGCCGCGACTACGTCGAGAACGGCAACGACAGCCACTGGCTCACCAACCCCGAGCAGCCGCTGACCGGCTACGCGCGGGTGATCGGCGACGAGCAGACGGCGCGATCGCTTCGCACCCGGCTCGGGCTGACGATGATCCAGCAGCGGATCGCCGGCACCGACGGCCTGCCCGGCAAGAAGTTCACCCTGCGCAACCTGGCAAAGGTGGCCCTCGGCAACCGCCAGTACGCGGGCGAGCTCTGGCGTGACGAGCTGGTCGACTTCTGCAACGCGAACCCTGTCGTGACGTCAAGCGCCGGTCCTGTCGACGTCACCGCCGCCTGTCCCGTGCTCGCCAACTGGGACGGGCACGACGACCTCGACTCCAAGGGCGCAATCCTCTTCCGCCGCTTCGTCTCCCGACTGCTGGGCAACTTCCAGTCGGTGCCGACCGGCGTCTCGAGCGGCCAGGCCCCCGGCTCGGAGCAGATCTTCGACGTCCCCTTCGACCCGGCCGACCCCGTCAACACGCCGCGCGGCCTCAACACGGACAGCCCACTCGTCGGCCGCGCGCTGGGCGACGCGATCAACGACCTCGCCGGCGCGGGCATCCCGCTCGACGGCACGCTGCGCCAGTTCCAGTACGACACGCGCGGCGGCAAGCGCATCCCGATCCACGGCGGCCCCGGCACGCTCGGCGACTTCAACGCGATCAACGTCACCTGGAACCCGAAGTCCGGGTACCCCGACGTCCCCCACGGCTCCAGCTTCATCGCCGCCATGACCTGGGCACGGCACGGCTGCCCGGTCCGCGAGCTCAGCTTCGTCACGTACAGCGAGTCCGAGAACCAGAAGTCGCCGCACTCATACGACTACACGAAGGCCTTCTCCAAGAAGAGGTGGAACAAGGTCCCATTCTGCGGCGCCGACATCCGCGCGCAGGCCGAGAGCGTGGAGCGCGTCGGGCGGTAGCCGCCGGCGCCTTCCCCGAACTGTCCGGCCTCAGTAGCGCTCAGCGGTACCCAGAACGGACAGTTCGGGAGGCGGGCGGCGTTATAGCCTCGCGTTCGTGGATGACGAACGGCCCCTCGCGCTCGTAACCGGCGCCTCCAGCGGGATCGGCGCGGCGAGTGTCCGTGCGCTCGCTGACGCGGGCTTCGAGACGATCGCCGCGGCTCGGCGGCTCGAGCGCCTCGAGGCGCTGGCGGCGGAGGCCGGCGGCCGGGCCGCGCGGCTCGACGTCACCGATCAGGCCTCCATCGATGAGCTCGCCGGCTCGATCGACCGGCTCGACCTCGTCGTGCACAGCGCCGGCGGCGCGCTCGGGCTGGAGCCCGTTGCGGAGTTCGACGACGACAACTGGACCGAGATGTGGGAGTCCAACGTCCTCGGGGTCGCACGTGTCACCAGGGCGCTGCTGCCGGCGCTGCGGCGCGCCGATGCGGCGGCAATACAGATCATCGGCTCGGTCGCCGGCGTCGAGACCTACGTCGGCGGCGGTGGCTACACGGCCGCCAAGCACGCGGTCCACGCGCTCGCCCAGACGCTGCGGCTTGAGCTGCTCGCCGACGGCATCCGCGTTACCGAGATCGCGCCCGGGCTCGTCGAGACCGAGTTCGCGTTGGTGCGCTTCCAAGGCGACCGCGAGCGTGCGGACGCGACCTACAAGGGTCTCGAGCCGCTCGTCGCCGAGGATGTCGCGCAGATCGTGGCCTTCTGCGCGACGCGACCGGCGAACGTCGACGTCGACTACGTCGGCGTCAAGCCGACGGCGCAGGCCACAGCGAAGATCACGCACCGCACCGGCTGAGCCGGCGCTGGTCCTGATGCCAGCCGGGTTTTTGCTGGGTAGGGGTGGGCGGAATTGTGTTCCTCGACGTTTGCGCGACCTTCGTGCGCGCTCGGGGCGCCGGCGCGGGGAGCTGTGTGAGGTCCGCCGGAACCGTCGCAAAGCGCGGCCCACGTAACACCTCACCGCCTCCCCACCCAGCAAGACCCGGTCCCACGGAACCGCGAACGCCAAGGCCGGGCCCTTCAGCCCTCGCGCCACATGGTCGTCACGGTGAGCTCCCCGTCGGGGCGCTCGAAGCCGCCGAACGGCCTGAAGCCAACGCTCTCATAGCGAGGACCGTTGGCCGGGTTGGTCGACTCGAGAGTAGTGGGGCGGGTCGTGGGGGTGGGCGCACTCGAAACGTTCGAGCAGCGTGAGCACCTCGGGTGCCCGCAGCGCGCTCTCCAGATACAGGCGCCACCACACCGAGATCGCATCGCGGTCGGGGAGCGCCCAGGACCAGAGCGGGTCGTGCTCGAAGGCGCCGGCGAGCACCTCCGACGCGGCGTCGAGGTCACGCGCCGTGGCCACCCGTGCCTCCATCGGGTCGCCTCAGACGTCGCGCAGCGTGATCGGGCCCTCGGTCGAGCCCGTGACGAGCTGGTGGACGAGCGGCTCGGTCGACTCGAGCTGCTCGGCCGCCGGGCCGGAGGAGACAACGCGGCCCTCGTGGATCACGGCGATGCGGTCGGCGATCATCCGCGCCGCGGCCATGCTGTGGGTCGAGACCAACAGCGTGGCGCCGCTGTCGGCCGCGTAGTCGGTGAGCATCTGGCAGAGCAGCTTCAGCCGCACGCCGTCGATCCCGGAGTCGAAGTCGTCGATGATCAGCAGCTGCGGCTCGAGCGCGAGTGCCCGCGCGATCGCGACGCGCTTGCACATCCCCGCGGAGAGCTCGTCTGGCATCGACTCGGCGCGGTCGCGCAGACCGACCATCCCGAGGTACGACAGGGTCGTCTCGCGGACGAGCTCCTCCGACCACCGGCGCCGCTGGCGCAGCGGGAAGGCGACGTTCTCGAAAACCGTGAGGGAGAAGAACAGCCCGCAGGTGAACGGGAGCGTGCCCTGCAGGACGACCGCTATCTCCTGGCGCAGCAAGTTGAGCTCGGCGTCGTCGATACGGGCCAGGTTGCGGCCCTGCACGGTGACCGTGCCGCGGTCGGGGTGGATCAGGCCGACGACGTGGCTGATCGTCACCGTCTTGCCGGCGCCTGAGGGGCCGAGCAGGACCGTCGTCTGGCCCCGCGGGACCTGGAGGCTGACGTCCTCGAGCACGACCGCACGCCCGAAGCGCTTACCGACACGGTCGAGCTCAATTACGAGATCCGACTGAGAGTCGGACTGCATGACGTCGAGTGTATGCGCTCTACCATCCCCGACCATGCGCATCGACGAGCTTCTGGCAAGTCAACGGCCCGTCTTTTCGGTCGAGTTCTTCCCGCCGAAGACGGAGGAGGGGCACAAGATGCTGCTCGAGACGGTGCGCACGCTGAAGCCGCTCGAGCCGGACTACGTGTCGGTCACGTACGGGGCTGGCGGCTCGACCAGAGACGGCACCGTGGAGATGGTCGCGCGGATGAAGGACGAGTTCGGCCTCGAGGCGATGGCGCACCTGAGCTGCGTCGGCGAGACGCGCGACGGTCTGCGCCGCCTGCTCGATCGGTTCCACGAAGCCGGAATCGAGAACGTCATGGCCCTACGAGGCGACCCGCCTCGCGGGGAGAAGAACTTCACGCCAGCTGAAGATGGCCTCTCGAGCGCCACCGAGCTGATCGAGTTCATCGGCGCCGACTACGACTTCACGCTCGGCGGCGCCTGCTTCCCCGAGGTCCACCCCGAGGCCCCGGACCTGCAGACCGACCTCGGTTACCTCAAGACGAAGGTCGATGCCGGCGCGCGATTCCTGATCACCCAGCTCTTCTTCGACAACGGGGTCTACTTCGATTTCGTCGCCTCCGCGCGCGAGATCGGCATCGAGGTGCCGATCATCCCCGCCGTCATCCCGATCTCGACCTTCGGTCAGGTTGAGCGCATCTGCAAGCTCTGCGACGCGGATATCCCAACCGACCTGTCGGCCGCGATGCAGTCCCTGGGGGGTGACGAGGAGGCGGAGCGGCTCCTCGGCGTCGCCTATGCGGCCCGGCAGTGCGAGGAGCTGCTTGCCGCAGGGGCGCCCGGAATCCACTTCATCGCCCTCAACCGGGCTTCCGGAACTCGCGCGGTCCTCGCCGCGCTGCACGCCTCGCGCCCATGGGAGCGGGCGGAGCCGAGCGAAGCCGTTCGGACGTACACCTAGACTTTCTCCCACGATGCGCGAGGGCAGTTTCGTCTACGACGGGCATCGAATCGCCTACGCGGAGTTCGGCGAGGGCGAGCGCACGCTCGTGCTCGCCCACGGTCTGCTCATGAACCGCCACATGTACGACCACGTGGGACCGGAGATGGCGAAGCGCGGGATCCGGGTGATCACGATCGACCTGCTCGGTCACGGTGCCTCGGACATGCCGTACGACAAGCGCGAGTACTCGATGCCGGCGTACGGCGACCAGCTCGCGGCGCTGATCGATGAGCTCAAGCTCGACCGCCCCGTCGTCGGCGGCACGTCGCTGGGCGCCAACGCCACGCTCGAGCTTGCGGTGCGCCACCCGAAGGCCGCGCGCGGGCTGTTCATCGAGATGCCGGTGCTCGACAACGCACTGGTCGCCGCCGGCCTGATCTTCCTGCCCGTTTTGGTGAGCCTGCGCTTTGGCAAGCCGGTGCTGCGGATGGTCGCCGAGGTCACGGGCCGCATCCCGCGATCGCGATTCCTGGTCGACCTCCTGCTCGATTGGACGCGGCGCCCGCCGGAGGCGTCCGAGGCCGTCCTCGAGGGACTGCTGTTCGGGCGCACCGCGCCGCCGCACGCAGAGCGGGAGCTGATCGGGGTGCCCGCCCTCGTAATCGGCCACCCCTCCGACCCGCTGCACCCGTTCATCGACTCCGACATGCTCGTCTCGGAGATGCCCAGGGCCCGGCTCGTCAACGCCGACTCGATCCTCGAATGGCGCCTACAGCCCGGGCGCCTCGACAACGAGCTCGCCGACTTCGTCAACGAGGTTTATGAAACCGAAAAGGCACCGTCGCTAGGCTGAGCGGCCGATGTCCAGTAAGTCCGAACGCGAAAAGCGCCGCGCAGAGCGGCTGGCCGCCGAAAAGGCAGCGTCTGATTCGCAGCGCCGCCGTCTGATGCTGACCTACGTTGGCGCGGGCGTGATCACCCTTGTTGTGGTGGTCGGGCTGGTTCTCGTCCTCGCGGGCGGGAGCAGCGACAACAGCGTCAACGCCCAGGACTTCCCGGCGACCGCGCACATCGAGCCGCAGAGCGGCTCCGTCAACGGGGTCGCGCCCGACGAGCGCCAGGGCACGCCGCCGCCGCCCCTTCAGCAGGGCGACCTGCAGGCCGCGGCAAAGGCCGCCGGCTGCGACCTGCAGCTGAACCTCAAGGACGAGGGCAACACCCACATCAAGCCCTCCGACCCGGTGCCGCATTACGGCACGAACCCGCCGACCTCCGGCAACCACATCGTGCCGCCGCTTCAGCAGGCCGACGGCGCGTACTCGGAGTTCCCCCAGCCGGTGCGGTTCCTGCACTCGCTCGAGCACGGCCGGATCGAGATCCAGTACTCACCCGACCTGTCCGACGCAGACCAGCTCGCGCTCAAGGGCATCTTCGACGAGGCGCCTCCAGGGATGCTGCTGTTCCCGAACCCCGACATGCCATACGAGATCGCGACCACGGCCTGGACGCAGCTGATGGGGTGCAAGACGTACAAGGGCGCGGCGACCCTTGACGCAATTCGCGACTTCCGCGATACGTACCTCGGGCACGGCCCCGAGCCCGTGCCGATCGAGTTCGCGGGCTGAGAACCGGCTGAGATCAGTGCACACCCGCCTGCAGGCGGGGCGCTGCGGGCAGGCCGAATCCTTCGACCCGGCAACGTGTTGGGAAGAGTGGTGCGAGCAACGCTCCGATACCTGCTGGTGACAGCGGTCCTGCTCGGCTGCGCGTACGTGGCCGCCCCGGCCCTGTCGACCCAGCGCTACATGCCTGGCGGCGTCGACTTCGAGCAGCCGCTCGCCGGCGTCACGGCCAAGGCGGGCGTGCCCGCAGGCAAGCTCGAGCGGCCCCTGCGCGGCGCGGGCAAGGGGCCGGTCAGCTTCGTCTCGGACAAGCTCTACGCGCCGGCGCACTTCGACTTCGCGGGCCTGGCCGGCGAGCGCCGCACCTACGAGATGCGCGCCCGCCCGGACGGCGGCGAGTGGAGCGAGTGGGTCGAGACCGAGGACGGCAACCCCGTGTACTTCGGTGGCGCCGACGAGCTGCAGCTGCGCACCCGCGGCTTCCGCCCGAAGGGAAGGATCCACTACGTCAACGTCTCGGGGACGACGACGCCGGCCAACGGCCTGCTGACCAAGGCGCGCGAGGCGATCAACTCAGCGTTCATCACGGCGACCACCGTCATCGGCGGCTCCGAGGCTGACGCAGTGCCCACGCGCCCGCAGGTCGTCAGCCGAGCGGAGTGGGGCGCGACGCTCGCCAAGGGCGGATGCAAACCCCGCACGAGTCCGGTGACCGGCACGGTCAAGGCCGCGGTGATCCACCACACGGCGACGTCGAACAACTACACGGCCGAGGAGGCGCCCTCGATCGTCCTTGGCATCTGCCGCTATCACCGCAACGCCAACGGCTGGAACGACATCGGCTACAACGCCCTCGTCGACCGCTTCGGGACGCTTTACGCCGGCCGCGCCGGCGGCCTCAAGAACGCGATCGTCGGCGCGCACGCGCAGGGCTTCAACGCGCAGACGACGAGCATCTCCTCGATCGGAGACTTCACCGATGAGCCGATCACGGCCGAGGCGAAGGCATCGATCGTCAACTTCCTCGCCTGGAAGCTGGCCGTGCACGGGCTCACGGCGGCGGGCAAGACCACGCTGACCTCAGCAGGCGGAAGCCTCAGCCGTTACCCGGCGGGTCGCAAGGTGCGGCTCAACAAGGTCATCGGACACCGCGACGTCGGGCTCACCGCCTGTCCGGGCGACGAGCTCGAGGCAGACGTCCGCGGGATCCGGCGCATGGTCGAGGCGCGGATCGAGGAGTTCGGCGGCCCCGCGCCCACGCCAACCGACCCGACGGACCCAACGCCGACGGACCCACCGGGTGGCGGCGTCTCACCCGGCCACGGCTAGGCCTCAGGGCGCGCGGTAGGCGGGGAAGAAGTCCCCGGCCTCGCGGTCGCCGCTGAGCTCGGCGTAGGTGACCGGGTCGCAGACGACCTCCTGGGTGAAGAAGTCGAGCTCGGCGTTGGCGAAGCCGCGCTTGAACTCGTCGAGCCCGTCGCCCGGCCGGATGCCGCCCCCGAGGTTGAGGGCGAGACCGAGCTCGTCGGCGAGGTCGAGCATGCCCACGACGACGTTCTTAAACGGCGAGGCCGACCGGGCCGCGTCAGCGGTGCCGCCGAGGAAGTAGTGCAGGAGGCCGTCGCTGACCGCGGCGATCGCGGCCGCCCCGACATCGCCCTCGCGGCGACCGATCAGCAGCCAGCTGCGCTCGAACGACAGCACCGCATCGAAGTACGAGGAAGCGAAGAAGTAGCGCTCGGCTGCCCCAGCCCGGTGCATCGTCTGCTCGTAGGCGGCCGCAAAGGCGGCACGGTCGGCGGGCGGCGACTGCGGCCCGGCGAGAGTCTCGACCTTCCAGCCGTCGCGTTCGCTGGCCCGCACCTGCTCGGCCAGGCGACCGCGCAGCTGCCGCGGCCTCGCCGGGTCGTGAAGGTGCACCCGCCCGCGGCGCGAGGGCTTCGCGAGCCAGGGCGGCGCGCCGAGCCGCTCGCGGCCGAAGATGCTGACGAGGCCGGTCTGGCTCCAGTCCACCTCGCCAGCCTCCGGTGCCTTCCCGGACACGAGCCCGCCCGGGTAGCCGTAGGGGGAGATCGCATCGGCAGTG
This sequence comes from uncultured Solirubrobacterales bacterium, assembly GCA_963796815.1. Lineage (GTDB taxonomy): Bacteria > Actinomycetota > Thermoleophilia > Solirubrobacterales > 70-9 > WHSW01. Next base: position 25,903 of record CAWCNF010000002.1, on the reverse strand, counting down.
TCAGATCCTTCGATCGATCGCACGATCAGCGGCACCAGCGACTCGCCTGCGTCGAAGCTGATCCGCAGCGTGTGGGTGGTGCCCTCGGCCTCGAGGTAGGCGGCGCTGCGGAAGAGATCGTCGCTCAGCGCCGCCGCGCCGCCGTCGGAGAGCAACTCCGCGACGGCTAGTTGCGGGGCTGATTCCACCCGGTGAAGTCCTCTGGCAGCAGGCCCCAGACCTGGTTGTCCACGCGTTCGTCGCCGCGTCTGATCGCGGCCCGCATCACGCCCTCGAGCTGGAAGCCGAGGAACGTCACGACCTTCTGAGCCGCCTCGTTGGTGGCCGGGATCTCGGCGTGGATCCGATGGGCCTCGTACTCGTCGAAGGCGAGGTTGCATGCCTGGCGCTCGGCCTCCCGCGCGACGCCCTTGCCCCAGGCCGAGGGGTCGCCGATCAGCACCGCGAGCTCGGGGCCCAGCTGGCGGCCGAGCCCGAACAGGGCCACGAAGCCCACAGCCGTGTCGTCGCCGTCGATCGTGATCGCCCACTTGCGGTCGCTCGAGGTATCCATCGCCCGCTCCACCCAGCCGCTGGCATCGTCGAGCGTGAAGGAGTCACGGCTGCCGACCAGGTCGGCGGTGACCCGCTCGTCGTTGAACCACATGTGGACGGCCTGCGCGTCGTCGGGTCGAAAGTCGCGCAGGATCACCTCTGCCTTGGCCATCGTCGCGACGTTACCCGTAGAGCCCGTGCCCGGTCAGCAGCAGGCGCGCGGTGCGCCCGAGGATCCGCAGGTCGAGGCCGAGCGAGCGGTGCTCGACGTACCAGACGTCCAGCTCGATCCGCTCCTCCCATGGAATCCCGGCGCGGCCGTTGACCTGCGCCCAGCCGGTCAGCCCCGGCTTGACCTCGAGGCGGCGGCGCTGGTGCGCCGTGTACGCCTCGACCTGTGCCATGAGGGTCGGCCTTGGGCCGACGATCGCCATCTCGCCGCGCAGGACGTTGACGAGGTTCGGTAACTCGTCAAGCGAGAAGCGGCGCAGAAAGCCGCCAACGCGGGTGACGCGCGGATCGTCGGCGTATACGGGCGTGCCGACCCCGACCGGGTCGTTGCCGGTGTGCATCGTGCGCAGCTTGTAGAGGTCGAACTCGTCGCCGTCGCGGCCGGCGCGCCGCGCGAGGTACAGAACCGGCCCGCGGGAGTCGAGCTTGATCGCGACCCCGGCGACCGCGAGCAGAGGGGCGGTGATCACGAGTCCCAGCGCGGCGATCAGTAGATCGGGCGGCGCGAGGCAGCCCTCTGCGGTCTGCCGTCTGCGGTCTGCGGTCGTCTCACCGTGTCCCCTCCGCCTGCTCCCACGCCCCGGGCTCGCCGAAGCGGATCCGGTCGAACAGGCCGAGGGCGATCGACGCGGTCGTGAGCACGTAGTACTGCGCGAGGCGCAACGCGCGCAGCCGTAGGACCGGCGCGAGGGCCGCTGCGGCCAGCAACGCCAGCTGGCCGATCAACGTCGCTGTGTAGACCCATCCATCCCCCAGGAGCGCCACGTTCGTCCCCAGCGCGATCAGGTGCAGAAAGGGCGTCGCGTAGCGCAGCAGCCGGTGGCTGAAGATCTCGAACGCGTACAGCGGCCGGTAGCCGCGCGGCGAGATCATCCCGTCGCCGACGACCTCGTCGTAGATCCCGCGCATCATTCGGCGCTTGCGCGCGAACTCGCCCTCGTTCGACGCGACCATCTTCTCCTCGGCGATCGCGTCGGCGACGTAGACGGAGCGCATGCCCCGCTTGTGCAGCAGGAACGGGAGGACCAGGTCGTGGCTCGACGCGGGCCCGAGCGCGACGTAGGCCGACCTGCGGACCGCGTAGATCGCGCCGTTGCCGGCGGTGATGCCGGCGAGCCGGGATTCCATGTCGCGCATCGCGAGCTCCAACTTCCAGTACACGCCCTCTTCATTCGACCCGCCCTGGGAGATGAAGCGCACCTGCCCGCACGCGTACCCGATATCCGAATCAGTGAAGGAGGCGGCAAGACGCCTGAGTGCGTCCGGATGCCAGGTCGCGTTTGCGTCGCTGAACGTGAAGACGTCGCCCTTCGCCGAGGCGGCGCCGGCGTTCTGCGTCAGCAGCTTGCCGCCGCGCTCGAGGTCGAGGACCTGGTCGGCGCCCGCCGCGCGCGCGAGCTCGACGGTGCGGTCCGTCGAGCCGTCGGACGCGACGATGACCTCGAGGAGCTCCCGGGGGTAATCGAGCGCCAGGGCATTGGCCACCTTCGCAGCGATCACTGCCTCCTCGTCATGCGCGGCGATGATCAACGAAACCCGCGGCAGCTCCTCGCGAGATGCGGCAAGCGTCCGTGTCACGGACGTTTGCTGCAGGTCGCGGCGGCGGGTGAGCAGCCAGAGCGCCAGCGGGTAGCCGAGGTGTGTCCAGAGGATCGCGGCAACGCTCAGCCAGAAGATGATCGCGACGACGATCACTGGCCCACGAGCCCCCGGTACATGTCGAGCGTCTGCGCCGCGATGCGATCCCAGGCGTACGTGGTCGCGGCAGCGTTCGCGGCAGCGGCGGCCAGCGCCGAGCGCTCCCCCTCATCGCCCAGCAGCTCCACGAGCGCTTCGCGCAGCGCGGCGCTGTCGCCCGGCGCGACCAGCCGCAGCGCCCCGTCGCGCTCGCCGATCTCGGTGAAGCCGCCGACCGAGCTGGCCACGATCGCGTTGCCGAAGGCGAGGGCCGTGTACAGCACGCCGGACTGCTCGATCGCGCGGTAAGGCAGCGCGACGATGTCCGCACGGCGAAAGTAGGCCGGAATCTCGCGATCGGTGACGAAGCGCGGGACAAAGCGGACCGTGGCCTTGCACCGCTCGGCGAGGCGCTCCAGCAGGGTGATGTCCATCCGCGGCATCCCGACGATCCACAGCTCGGCCCCCTCGATCTCCGCAAACGCCTCGAGGATCACGTCGACGCCCTTGTACGGGCGGATCAGACCGAAACACAGGACCACCGGACCCTCGACGTCGGCGAGCTCGCCCGGAAGCGGGACCTCCTCGTCCTGGTGGGTGAGGTGCTCGAACGCGCCGTGCGGGATCGTGTGGACCCGGGCCGGGTCGCCAACCAGATCGCGCAGCTCGGCCGCGCCGTACTCGGAATGCGCGACAAGCGCATCCATCCTCGAGAGCAGCGCCCGCTGGCGCCGGCGGGCAAGGCTCGATCGTGGCAGCGGGTAATGGACGGTGAACGCGCGCGGTCGAGGCGGCAGGAGGAAGCGGTCAACGTCCGGGACGCTCAGCCACTGCATGTGAACGACGTCGGCGGCCGCGGCGTGTGTTCGCAGGCGACGCATCCCAGGTACGTGCTCGGCCAGGCGCAGGCCCCTCCGGCCTCGGCTCTGCAGCCCTCGGGAGGCCGAGCGCCGGTAGAAGAGCTCGTTGACGCTGTAGCCGTCCGCGGCGGCTACCGGCCCGTACTCGAAGTGGCTCGTGACGAGCTCCACGTCGGCCCCCGCGGCCGCGAGCGCCGCGCACAGGGCGCGGTCGTATGGCGGCGTGAACGCCGGCGGGTCGACGATCTGGACACGCATCGTGGACGATTCTTCCGGTGGAGCTCAGCTATTGCGTCGTGAACACAAATGGGCGCGAGCTCCTGCTCGCCTGCCTGCGCTCGATCGCGGCGCACGCCCCGCGGGATGTGACGAGCGAGATCCTCGTCGTCGACAACTGCTCCGACGACGGTTCGGCGGCGGCGGTGGAGACCTGGATCTCAGGCTCCGAGGCGGCTGGGCTCGACGTGCGCCTCATCCGATCCGACCAGCGGGACGGCAAGGCCACGCTCGACAGCCTGCTGCTCGGCGAGGCGCGGGGCGAGCTCTGCCTGCTGCTCAACGAGGACTCCGAGCTGCGGCCGGGAGCGGTGGAGGCGCTGGTCGCCGCGCTTCGCGCCGAACCGCGCGCGGTCGTCGCCGGCGCGCAGCTGCTCAACCCCGAGGGCGAACCACAGCCCTGCGCCTGGCGGCTCCCTGGCCTCGTCACGACGCTCGCCGGGGCCGTGTTCCTTCACCGCGCTCTCGTCGTGCAATCGCGCGGTCCAACGACGCGCGAGGTCGGATGGGTGCAGTCGGCGGCGCTGCTCGTCCGGCGCGAGGCGGCCCGTGATGTCGATTACCTCGATCCCGACTTCTTCGTCTACTCGGACGAGACGGATTTCTGCAAGCGCCTGCGTGACGCGGGTGGGCTCATCCTCTACGTCCCCGGCGCCGAGGTCGTTCACCACGAGCAGCTCGCCAGCGATCTCGGCTCCCAGCGCCGGCGGATCGTGGAGTTTCACCGCGGCCGCGATCGCTACCTGCGAAAGCACCACGGCGCGCTGGCCGCACTTGCCGCGCGCCCGCTGCTCGCGTGGCCGTATCTCCTGCGCGCGCTCGGCGCGCTCGTCCTCCCCGGACGCGACCCTGGGCTCTACCTCCTGCACGCCCGCCAGGCGCTGCGGCCCACCGGCGGCGAGGGGATGCGCGAGGCCGCCGAGGCCTACAACGCCGCGCGGTCGCGGCGCAGCTGAACGACGAGTCGCCTAGAGGTGATCCTCGTCACGGCGCACGGCCTCGTAGACCTCGGCGGAATAGCCCGCCTCGGACTCGGGCGCATGGGGCTCGGACGATTCCTCGCCGAGCGCCCGCAGCCGCTCACGAATGGCAGCCGGGTTCAGCATCGCGCGAAGGCCGTCGCGTTCGGAGCGCGTGAGGAACCCGCACGCCAGGAGGATCAGCGGTAGCGCGAACCACAGCAGCGTCCTCAGCGCGAACCCGACGAAGCCGTGGTCGGGCAGGAGCAGCTCGCCACCCGCGACGGTCGCCGCGGTGACGCCGACCAACAGCGCCAGCCGGCCCCACTCATACGGCACCGGAAACAGCCGCTGGGTGAGCATGTACATGAGCACGAGGATGACCGCGTACGAGGCGACGAGCGCGATCCCGGCGCCGACGATCCCGTGCGACGGGATCAGGATCAGGTTGAGCACGACGTTGACCACCGTGCCGGCGAGCGTCGCCGGCAGGTTGAACTCGGTCCGGCCCGTGCGCCCGAGGATGACGACGAGGACGAGGTAGAGCGCGTAGAGGGCGACGCCGGTCGCGAGCAGGCCGATCGCCTCAAACGAGGAGAAGTACTCCGGCGCGGCGAGCAGGTCGACGATCCACCGCGCAAGCAGCCACAGGCCGGCGACGGCAAACGCGCAGACAGCCGCGAACCAGGTGAGGATCAGCGAGTACGCGCGGCGGGCCTCGTCGTCGTCGGCGATCGAGTACGCGAGAGGCGGGAAGGCGAGCTGGAAGCCGCGCGCGAGGACGTTGATGCCCTGAGCGAACTTGATCGCGAGGGCGTACAGCCCCGCCTCGGCGAGACCGGCCAGCCGGACGATCAGGATCCGGTCGATGAAGTTGAGCGAGTAGAGCGTGAGCTCGGCGGGCATCGTCGGCAGGCCGAAGCGGAGCATCCGGCGCAGCAGGGCCGTGCGGAAGCGCAGCGCCAGCCGCCGTCGCTCACGCCACAGCTGCCAGAGCAGGAACGCAGCCCCCGTGGCGAAGGTTCCGATCAGGATCCCGGCGGCGCCGTCGTCGCGGACGACGACGAAGAAGACGGTGACCGGGATCGTCGCCAGCACGTTGAGAGCCGTCAGGGCGAAGTAGGCGCCGGCGCGCTCGTCGACGCGCAGGAGCGTCAGCGCGTACTCCCACAGCGTGAGCGTCCAGAGGCCGAGGACGGCGAGACGGCCGAGCTGGGCATCGGTGTGGTCGAGCATCAGTTGGGAGATCGGGCCAGCGAGCGGCAGGCAGATCGCGGCGATCAACGTCGTGGACCAAAACAGGGCGGCGAAACCCGTGCGGACCACCTCCGGGCGGTCCACGTCGGGCAGGTAGTAGAAGCGCAGCAGGGACTCGATCAGCCCGAGCCGCACGACGATCGAGATCGCGACGACTGAGGCCAGGATCACCTCCGCGGCACCGTAATCGGCCGGCGAGAGCGCCCCGGTGTAGACGGGCAGCAAAAAGACCGCGATCAGCTTCGAGATGACGCTCGACGCGGTGTACGCCGCGCCCGTCGTCGCCAGCCGGCGCAGATACTCGGACACGACTCAGTTCACAGTGGGCGCGAAGCGGGACGCAAGGCGATCCCAACTCCCAGGAGCGCCCACGTCGCGGGGTCCGTGGTGAACCCGGTGTAGCCGAGGCTGTCGACGAACATCACGACGAAGCAGGCGGCCACCAGCGACCGCGCCGGCGATCCCCGGGCCCCTGCGCCGAGGAGCGTGACGAAGGCGCTGACCAGCAGCGCCAGGTAAACCAGGAGCCCGACCGCGCCCTGCTCGGCGGCCACCGTGATCGGCTCCGAGTGCGAGACCGTGGTGCGCGCGCGCTCGATGCGCTCGTAGAAGGCGCGGCCGAACGATCCGGATCCCCAGCCGTAGAGGGGCCTGTCCCGAGCCAGATCGAGGCCACCCTTGATCAGGCTGCTGTGGCCGGCGTCGATGCTGCGGACGTCCTCGATGTCGCTGTGTGGCGTGCCTCCCGCGAGCAGCAGCGCGATCAGCCCCACCACGCCAAACGCCGCAGCCGCCGCGAGGCCGCGCGTGCCCCAGCGCAGGATCGCGATCACGCCCAAACCGGCGAGGAGCGACCCGAAGCTGGTGATCGAGTAGCTGAACGCAAGGCCCACAAGCGAGACCGCACAGATGGCGACGGCGGCGTAGAGCTGGCGGCGCGGCGCACCCCAGGCGATGAACGCGCCGTATGCGGTGATCGCCAGCGCCAGGTAGCGGCCGAGGATGTTGGGGTCGAAGAAGATCGAGTTGGCGCGGAAGTAGACGTGCAGCTGGTTCGCGTCGAAGAGCTCCGGGTTCAGGAACAGGTCGCGGGCGAAGTACTGGTAGATCGCGATCACCGAGCAGCCCACCGCCACGACGCCGATCGCCACCAGCACCTTGCGAAGCAGCGCGGCCGACCACTCGATCTCGCTCAGCAGGCAGAAGAGAACGGCGAACGGGGCAAGGAAGAAACCGATGTTCTCGACGGCATTGGAGACGTCCTCGGAGTACGCCGCCTGAACCGCGTAGAGGACCAACCCCGCGGCCAGCACCCACCGCAGGCGTGTGACCCACGCATCTGCGGCCTGCGGCCTGCGGCCTGCGGCCTCGCGGTCTCCGAGCGAGCGCGCGAGCACGCCCGCCGCGATCACGAGGTACAGCGGGGCCAGCAGGTTCGCGGTCTCGCCGCCGATCTCGATCGGGACGCGGATCGGCAGCATCGCGACCGCGGCGATCGGCAGCACCTCGGGACGGCGGCGGATCGCGATGGTCAGGGCGGCCAGGGCGATCGAGGCGGCCACGAGCGCGACGACGACGTGCGTCGGCTCGCCGCGGAAGTCGGCCACCCGGGGCTCGTTCCAGACGTCGGCGCCGACGAGGACCGGGGCCGCGACGATGGCCACGAGCAACGCCACGGTGCGGCCGCGCCGGTCCGGCAGGGCGATCCCTGCCGCGGCAGCACCTGTCGCGGCGAGCATGCCGATCATCTCCGCGACCGAGGCGTTCACGGCTCGGGCGGGCTCTCCACGACGGTGAAGCGGCGAGGCCAGATCATCTCGCGGTCCGCGCTGGGCAGGTCGACCTCCAGCCGGTAGCGCCCCGCGACAGCGAAGTCGCCCGCATCGGTCCTGCCGTCCCAGACATAGGTGACGGGATCGCGCTCCTTCAGGGCGACGTCGGAATCGAGCGTGCGGACGATCTGCTCGTGGCTGTCGACGATCGCCACCAGCGCGTGCTCGTCGGCCTCACGCACGAAGAACGTGAGCTCCACCTGATGGGGCGGCGGCCCGCCGATCGGGCTGAACATGACGTTGGCGTTCGCCGGCGGGGACGTCACCTCGAGCACGAGGTCGGGGGTCCGCGCGCGAACGACGAGGATCGCCGTCACGAGGGTCGCGGCGAGCAGCGCGAAGAAGAGCGCCGTGCTCAGCGAGACCCTGCGGTCCAAAAGCTAGGCCCGGTCCTCGCCCGCGATCACGACGACGTCGGCGTCGCCCACGTCGTTACGCAGATCCCGGTCGAGCTCCTCCACGTCCTTGACGCCGATGTCGGCGGCGACCTTCTGCGCCGCCGGCTTCTGCTTGTCGGCGTACATGACGACCGTCTTCTTGTAGTCCGGCGTCGTGTTCGTGATCGCCCCGAGCGTGTAACCGCTGGCCTCGATATCGGATCCGACCTTTCCGGCCAGACCGTTGACCGATGTGCCGTTGAGGACGGCGACCGTGACGTCGGCGGGATTGATTCGCGCGACGTGGGAGCTCGCGGGCCCCTCGTCGTTGGACAGCAGCTGCTGGGAGACGAGGATCGCCGCGCCCCCGAGAACGAGCGCCGCGAGGCCGATGGCCACGAGGACCCGCGGCTGGGTCACGGTGTTGACGAAGCGGCGCCAGCGCGGGTGTGGCGCAAGGGCGGCGCGCTCCATCGTGATCCGCTCGAGCGCCGGACGGTCGTGGGTGACCCGCGTGGCGGCGGGAATCGGCGTCTCGCCGGTGGCGGGCTGGCGCACCTCGGTGGCCTGCTCGGCACCCGTGCCGAGGACGCGTTCGAGCTCGGTCTCAGCCTCGTCGAGCCGCTGCTCGCTGTGCGCGAGGTCCTCGCTCGCGTATTCGGGCTCGCGCTCCGCCCACTCGCGCAGGCGCTCGACGTCGCGGCGCTGGGAGAGGTAGAGCGGGATCAGCATGATGATCCCAAGCGCCGCGCCCACGGCGACGAAGCCCGTGACCGTGTCGAATATCTGGGAGATATCCACGGCGGCTCGCGGCGTCAGCCGGAGGTCGTGGTGTCGGTGGAGGTCGTGTCGAGACCACCGAAGTCCGCGTCGTCAGCCCCGATCACGATCGCGAGTGGCGCCTTCTTGACGACGTCGGAGACCTCGGGCGTCATCGCTTCGACCTCCGTCTGCCCGAGCTTCTTCTCGACCCCCGCGGCGAGCCTGTTCGCGTCGGACTCGGCGCCCGGCATGAACATGATCACTGTCTGCTCGAGGCCCGACGGCGCATCGTCCTTGACCCCGATCTTGAAGCCCGCTGGGCGCACAACCTTCTTGGCGACGAGGTCGGCAAGGCCGCGCACCCCGGCGATCGGCTGGCCCGTCACGGTGTCCTCGACCTGGGTTGCGTTCAGGACGGCGACCTCGACCTTCTCGGGCTTGGCGCCCTTGCCCTTACCCCCGGCGCCAGTGTCGCCGCCTCCGAAGAGGCCGAAGCCGCTCGTCAGCACGCCGACGGCGATGATCACGGCCGCGATCACGGCGAACAGGTACACGGGTGACACCGGCAGGCGGCGGTCGACCTCGGTGGCGCGCGCCGAAAGCCAGTCACGGACGCCCTGCCACCAGAGGCCGAACCGGCTCGGGTCGGGCTCCTCGACCTCGACCTCGGGCGGCTCCTCGCCCTTCGCCTCGGCTAGCGCGACCGCGGCATCGGTCGCATCCCGAGCGCGCTCGGGAGCTCTGCCGGCCCAGTCGCGCAGGCGGCGAACCTCGCGAGCCTGCTGGATGACAAGGAACGCGAGGAAGGCGAGCCCCAGAAACGCGGCGACGCCAACGTAGGGCCCGATCCGATCGATCAGGTCGGTCATTGAATCCGGGGAGTCTTGCCGATCAGAGGGCGGGGTGACGCGCTGGGCCGCCACCCTCGCTCATCAGTTCGACCACGTTGTCAGCCAGCCCCGCCTCGTCGCCGGAGGCAACCAGGGTCTCGAGGCGCTTGACCGTCACCTCAACCCAGTCCGGATCGAGCGGCGCCTCGCGGACGGCGCGGACAATTCGCTCGGCGCTCGTCGCCTGAGGGCGCTCATCGGCGTTGAAGAGCTCCTCGTGCAGCTTCTCCCCGGCCCGGACCCCGACGATCTCGATCGCGATGTCCACGTCGGGGTCGTAGCCCGCGAGCGTGATCATGTTGCGGGCGAGATCGAGGATCCGCACCGGCTCGCCCATCTCGAGGACGAACACCTCGCCCGCCCCCGCGCCGAGGTCCCCCGCCTGGATCACGAGCTGGACGGCCTCCGGGATCGTCATGAAGTAGCGCGTCATGTCCTGGTGCGTGACCGTCACCGGCCCGCCCTGCTCGATCTGCTCGCGGAAGATCGGCACGACGCTGCCCGAGGAAGCGAGGACGTTGCCGAAGCGCACGATCGTGAAGCGGGTCTGCGGGTGACGTCCGCTCGCCGCCTGCACGACCCACTCGGCCATCGCCTTGGTCGCGCCCATCACCGTGCGCGGGTTCACCGCCTTGTCGGTCGAGATCAGGACGAAGCGCTGGGCGCCGGCGGCCGCCGCTGTCTTTGCGGTCACCTGCGTCGCGATCGCGTTGTTGCGCAACGCCTCGAGCGGGTTTGCCTCCATCAGCGGCACGTGCTTGTAGGCGGCGGCGTGGAAGACGACCTCCGGCTTGAAGCGCTGCATCACCTCGAGCATCCGGTCGCCCTCGCGACAGTCGGCGAGCACCGACTCGACCCGTGTGAAGTGCCATTGCGCGGTCATCTCACGGTCGATGTCGAAGAGGTTGTCCTCGGCGTGGTCGAGGAGGATCAGCAGCCGTGGGTGCACGCGGGCGATCTGGCGCACGAGCTCGGAGCCGATCGAGCCGCCCGCTCCCGTGACGAGCACGCGCTTGTCCTCGAGGTAAGCGCCGACACGGTCGAGCTCCATCACCACCGGGTCGCGACCGAGGACATCCTCGACGCGCACCTCGCGCAGCTGACGCGTGAGCTGGACGCCGCCGCGAAGCAGCTCGAAGACCGTCGGCAGGGTGCGCACCTCGATGTCGCGCTCACGACATTCCGTCACAACCTTGGCGCGGAGAGTGCCCGGCGCCGACGGGATTGCGATCACGACCTCGTCGGGGCTGTGGCGGTCGAGCACGGTGCCGATCTCGTTCGTGGTCCCGAGGACCTTGAGGCCCTCGGTCCGCATCCCCCGCTTGCGCGGGTCGTCGTCGATGAAGCCGACCGCGCGCGCGTCGAGATTCGGATTCAGCTTCAGCTCGCGCACGACCATCTGGCCGCCTGAGCCGGCGCCCACGACGAGAACCTCGCGAGCGCGTCGGCCACTGCGCCTGCGCTCCGGACGCTCGGCGAGCGAGCGGCGTACGAGCCTGGCGCCGCCGAGCAAGCCGCAGCAGAGGATGAAGTCGAGAATGATCACCGACCGCGGCAGGCTGTCCGAGTACGGCTTCGCGAGGACGAAGACCAGGACCATCACCACCGTCGCGATGAAGAGCGAGCGGATCAGCGGCCACAGGTCCGTCAGCCGGAAGTAGCGCCACCACTGCTGGTGCTGGCCGAGCAGCTCGAGCACGATGCTCTTGCCGATCGCGACGAACGCCAGCGACCCGAAGAGCATGGTCTGGTAGCGCTCCGGGAGGTGGCCGCCGTCGTCCAGGAATCGCAGAACGAAGGCGAGTCCGAACGCGATCGCCGCCAGCACAGCGTCGGCGACGAACTCGAGGACGCGGCGGCGATAGACGGGGTCGGTCACTCGCGACATCCGCGACGAGTCTACGGCGGGAAGACGGCTGTTGATGGGTAACGTGTCCCGTCCGCATGGACCCGCTCAGCCTCCTGCAGGCGCTTCCGCTTGCGTCGATCACCGAGCCGATCGTCAACGCCGCGACCGATTTCATCGACTCCGTCGGTGCGATCGGCGTCTTCCTGCTGATGATCCTCGAGAGCGCCTGCATCCCGATCCCCAGCGAGGCGATCATGCTCTTCGCCGGCTTCAACGTCTCAACCGGGGACATGACCCTTTTCGCGGTGATCTTCGCGGGTGTCGCCGGCAACGTAGTCGGCTCCTCGATCGCCTACTGGGCCGGCTATTACGGGCGCATCGAGCTGCTCGACCGCAACCGGTTCATCCACATCAACCGAAAGCACCTGGCTCAGGCCGATCGGTGGTTTGACCGCCACGGCGACATCACCGTTCTCGTGGCTCGGTGCCTGCCGATCATCCGCACGTTCATCTCGCTCCCCGCCGGCGTCGCGCGGATGCCGTTCTGGCGCTTCATCGTGCTGACGACGATCGGCTGCATCCCGTGGGTGACCGGGCTGGCCCTGATCGGGCGCGAGGTCGGCGACAACTGGGAGGACTGGCGCCACAACCTCGAGTACCTCGACTACTTCATCGCCGTGGCGATCGTCGCCGGGATCATCTACCTGATCGTCCGCCGCCGCCGGGGTCCCCGGCCCGCGGTCGAGGGGTAGGTGGGCCAGCCCGCCGAGGCGGCCTCGTTAACGCCTGCCCGCGCGGCGGCTCTCGGAGTGATCCAGGGGCCGACGGAGCTGCTCCCGGTCTCGAGCTCCGCGCACCTATCGATCGTGCCACGCCTCGCCGGCTGGGATTGGGACGCGATCGACCCCGAGGCCCGCAAGAGCTTTGAGGTCGCCCTGCACGCCGGGACCGCGGCCGCGCTGCTGATCGGGCAGCGGCGGCGAATCGCGGAGGAATTCGCCGCGTTCGACGCCCGCCGGGCGGCGCTGATCGCGCTCTCGTTTCTGCCGCCTGCCGTGGCCGGCTACACGCTCGAGCGCCAGATCGAGTCTCACCTGGGAGGACCGCGGTCGATCGCGGCCGGCCTTGCCCTCGGATCGGTCGCGATGGTCGCGGCGGATACCCGTCCGCAGGATCGGGGGCGGGGCGATGCCGGCCCGATCGACGGGTTCGTTCTGGGACTCGCCCAGGCGGCGGCGCTGATCCCGGGCGTCTCGCGCAACGGGGCGACGCTCACGGCCGCGCGGGCGCGTCGCTTCGACCGCGAGCAGGCCAACCTGCTCTCGCGCATGGTGGCCCTGCCGGTGATCGTGGGCGCCACGGTTCTGAAGGGTGTGCGGCTGCGAAAGCGGGGCGTCTCGCCGGAGCTCGCCGGGGCGATCGGCGTCGGAGTCGCGGCGTCGTTCGTGTCGACCCTGGCATCGCAGCGCCTGATCGGCCTCGTCGAGCGCGACCGGGCCCTGTGGCCGTACGCGGCCTACCGGCTCGCCCTCGCGACCGTGGTCACGGTCAGAATGGGCCGGTGAGCAGCGACCAAGACGCCTACGCCGCCGCCGGTGTCAGCCAGCGCGGGGCAGACGCCGCTGTCGAGGCGCTCGTCCGCAGCCTGAAGCTGATCGACACCGGCCAGCCGTCGCGGGTGGTGCCGTTGCCGCACCACTACGCCAGCGTGCTGCGCGTGACCGACGAGCTCGGCGTCGCCTTCGGCACCGACGGGGTCGGGACGAAGATGCTCGTCGCCGAGCGGATGGGCGACTTCACGACGATCGGGATCGATTGCATCGCGATGAACGTCAACGACCTGATCTGCGTCGGTGCCGAGCCGATCGCCCTCCTCGATTTCATCCTCTGCCGCGAGGCCAACCCCGAGGTGTGCGGTGCGATCGGCATCGGGCTGCGCCGGGGTGCGGAGCTTTCCGGCGTCGAGATCCCCGGCGGCGAGATCGCCCAGGTGGGCGACATCGTCTCGGGCACCGAGCTCACCGGCAGCGCGATCGGCCTCGTGAACCTCGACGCGATCGTCGACGGGGGCCGCGTTGAGCCGGGCGACATCCTGATCGGCCTGCCCTCGACCGGCCTTCACTCCAACGGCTACACGCTCGCGCGCAGGGTCCTCTTCTCCCAGGTCGACCTCGACGACGACCGCCTCGGCCGGCCGCTCGGCGACGTGCTGCTCGAGCCGACCGCGATCTACGTGCGGCCGATCCTGGAGCTGCTGCGCTCGCCGGTCGACGTTCGCGGGCTCGCCCACATCACGGGCGACGGCCTCAACAACCTCACCCGCCTCGCCGCCCCGGTCGGCTATGAGATCAGCGATCCGCTCGAGGTCCCGCCGGTCTTCGACCTCATCGCCGAGCTGGGCGATGTCGAGGAGGACGAGATGTACGAGGTCTTCAACATGGGCTGCGGCTTCATCTGCGTCGTCGCGGCGGACGACGAGGACGCCGCGCTCGAACTGCTGCGCGCCCACTACCCGGCCGCGAAGCGGATCGGAACGGTCACCGACCGGGCGGGGGTTGTCGAGCGGGCATAGACTGCCGTTCGCGGGGAGGCGTTCCACTGTAGGAGGCTGATATGGCGGCGGTTCGACGTAGCATCGCGCTGGCGGCTGCGATGGCCGGTCTGCTCGTGGTGCCGGCCTGGGCGGGTGCGGCGGTTCTGTACGACCAGAGCGACAACGCCGGCGCAGCGACGACCAACCCCGCCGACCCGAACTTCTCGCCCTCCAACGACCTCGGCGGCGGCGGGGGCGACCGCACCGCCGACGACTTCACGGTCCCCGACGGACAGAGCTGGTCGATCAACGAGATCGATGTCGCCGGTGCCTTCTACATGGCCACTTCCGAAACGGTCAACGTCTACATCTACGCGGATGACTCCGGTCACCCCGGGCGGGAGCTCCTCAACCAGGCGGACACGGCTACGGGCGGACCCAACTATGCCGTCCCGGTCTTCGGGGCTCCGGTCCTCAGCCCCGGCCACTACTGGCTCACCGTCCAACTCAAGGGCGCGACCACGACTAGCTTCTGGACCTGGACGACCCGCACCGTCCAAAGCGGCGATCCCGCGCAGTGGGTTGCCAACGTCCCGGTTGGGCAGAGCTGTCCTCAGAACGTCTGGACGGCGCGGACGGCGTGCTGGACCGGGACGAATCCAGACCAGGACTTCGTCATCCAGGGCACCGACGTCAGCGCCCCTCCGCCGCCGCCGGACAACGCGATCACGATCGGCAAGCCGCAGCTGAACAAGAACAAGGGCACCGCGATCGAGCCCGTCACGGTCCCAGGTGCTGGAGACCTGACGCTCACGGGGCCCAAGGTTGTCGCCCAGCGCCCGGCGCGCGGCCCGGCCTCGAGGCCGGTCACCGGCCCAGGCGTCGTCGATCTCGCGGTCAAGCCCAACGCCAAGACCAAGAAGAAGCTCAAGCGAACGGGCAAGGTAAAGGTGAAGGTGGCGATCACCTTCACGCCGACCGGCGGCACCGCGAACGTTCAGACGAAGACGATCAAACTGAAGCGCAAGCTTCGCTGAGGACCCAGGTACGTCAGAGGGTCGCGTAGGTCGCGCAACGCCGAGGGGCCGCGCGGCGTATTAGTCAGTGAATGCTGTCCGTCCTGGCGACTCCACGGTCGAGCGATCGCTCGTTGGTCACCGCTGCGAGGGACGGCGACACCAAGGCGATCGGGTCCCTCGTCACGACGTACTGGCCCGACGCCTACGCGTGGCCTACCTGCTGTTACAGAGTCGCGAGGGGGCTGAGGAGGCCGCTCAGGATGCGCTCCTGCGCGCGGTTCGCGGCCTCGATGGGTTCGATCTGGCGCGCCCGCTTGGGCCGTGGATCCGCCGGATCGCGTGGCCCTGTCGAGCGACCTCGAGCGGGCGCTGGCCGCCCTGGCTCCCGAGACGTGGGCCGCGGTGGTTCTGCGCCACCTCCTCGACTACACGGCAGAGGAGATCGCCGAGCTGGTTTGGGTCGATCGGCGTGGGGCTGCTGGGGCAGAAGCGCGGCGACGTCTGCTTCAGCGTCGACATCCCGCTATCGCGGAGTGCGTTCGGCCCGTGTCTCACAGGTGAGTCGCTCAGCCAGGTCGAGAGGGTTGGCGCGGCGACGCCTGGAATCTCAGTCACTCCTGCGAGGTTCGCGCCCGGCCACAGGGTTGAGCTGAGCGGGCTCGTCGCGACCGGTGCCAGTGGCGTGAGCGTCAGCTACCTCGACGCTGGTGGCGATCGTCAGACCCTCCCGGTGGATTTCGCCACGCTCACTGACGAGCAGGCCCGGTCGCTTGGTGCGGAGCACGGGGCGGCGGCCTACTTCGCGACGCTCCCCGAAGGATTTCTCGGCGACGGCACCCCTCTGCTTTCGGAGAAGGAGGCACGCCGGCGGCTGGCGGGCATCGAGGTCACCGCGCTCGGCGCGGACGGGAAGGCCCTCGCACCGGTGACGCTCTCGACCGCGATGGCCCTTCGGTACGTCCAGGTGATCGCCGATCCGCCGCTGGTTGCCGGCGGGCCGGTCCCTCCCCAGCCGGCGCCCCCCACTCCAGCGCCGCCGGCGACGGCGGCGGACGCGCTCTCGAGGATGACGCCGGACCAGGTCCTGGCGAGCCAGGCCACTCTGAGTCATGCCGAGGACCGCCTTCCGCCGGTTGGGCCAACCCTGCTCATCGGTGCCGGCGACACCCCCGGCGGCGATCCGTACGCGCTCGCGGCGTTTGCGGGAGCGGCGGAGGGCGATGAGCGCGTCGGGGTCTGCTGGGGAGACGAGCGCCGAGAGACGCTGCACGTCGCAGGCGTGACCGGACGCCCTCAGCTCGGCGGCAAGTCGGACGTTGTCGTCACCGGTGAGACCAAGGCGAACGTCGCCGACGTCGCGGTCACCTACCTGGACTCATTCGGCAAGCGCGTCACCGCGAGCGGGAGCTACGGACTGATCGACGACCAGGTCGCCAAGGCGCTCGGTACCGAGTGGACCGGCGGCGAGTTCGTGGCCTTCATGCCGAGCGGCGGCCTCCCGAAGGATCAGCCGTTGGTTGGCAGTGCGATCGTTGCGTCAGTGATCGTCACCGCGTTTGACGCCGACGGCAAGGTGCTCGAGGTGGGCACCTTCGGGGGTCCTCGCTAGGCCGTCGGCGTCGGACTTGTCGCGCCGGCGGCGCTACTCCTTCTCGTACTTGAACGAGACGCCCAGGCGGACGCGGAAACCGCTGATCTTGCCGTCCTCGATCGTCACGTCCTCGCGCACGACCTCGGCGACACGCAGGTCGCGGACCGATTGACCGACCGTCTCGACGGCGTTCTTCGCCGCCTGCTCCCATGAGTCCGCGCTGACCCCGACGACCTCGGTGACGCGGTAGACGCTCTCCTCTGACATCTGCTCCTCCTCGGTTTGGGCTTTCACCCACCCTCTCACGGATCGCTGGTGCACGGTGGTCGCCCGGGTCTCGGCGGCTCCGTTTTGATCCCGCGCCCCCTGCGGTTAGGGTCGGCGCGAGGGGTACACAACGACACGGAGGTCCTCAATGCGCACGAACAACTCGGCCCTGCGGCTCCGAGTTCCGCTGCTGCTCTCGTTGATCGCGGTGCTCGCGTTCGGCGTCGGCAGCTCGGCGCTCGCCAAGGGCAAGGCCCGGTCCACCAGCGGCGTCGTCTACGCCGGGGTCACGCACCAGGAGGGCGACGACATCTTCGTCGCCGGCGACTTCAAGGACAAGGTGCTCGGCACGGGCGCCATCGTCTACGTCACCAAGGTCACGGCCGACGCCGGCACCATCCACGTTGACGCGCAGAAGGTCACCCTCTACACGACCAAGGGCTCGATGGCCGGAGTCGGGTCGGCCGATCAGACGTTCAACGCGGACGGGACGAGCACGATCAGCAACGGTGTCGTCGATCTCACGAAGGGCACGGGCGCCTACGCCGGCCACACGTTCAAGGGAAAGTTCGACGGCTCCTTCGCCGACGGCGTCTACACGTTCAACTACCAGGCCAAGTTCAAGTAACGGCAAACGCCCGCCGGTAGGCGGTCGGTGTCGTCTCTGTTGCGCGCCGGAAGTGCTCGCGCAGGGACGGCGCCGACCCGAACCCGGCTCGGCTGGCGACCTGCTCGACCGACAGGTCGGTGTGCTCGAGCAGCCGACGGGCCTCGAGGGCGCGCTGGGCGTTGAGCCACTTCAACGGGGTCGTCCCGGTCTCCGCGACGAAGCGGCGGGCGAAGGTCCGCGGACTGACCCTGGCGCGAGCGGCCATCGTCGGCACATCGAGCGGTTCGGCGAGGTGGTCGAGCGCCCAGCGCCGCACGGGCTCGAGCGAGCTGCCGCTCACCGGGCCCGGTAGCGGGCGCTCGATGAACTGAGCCTGGCCGCCGTCTCGGTGGGGGGAGGCGACCATGGCCCGGGCGACCTGCGCGCCGATGCGCTCGCCGTGGTCTGAGCGGACGAGGTGCAGGCAGAGGTCGATGCCGGCGGAAAGCCCCGCGGAGGTCACCACCGGGCCGTCCTCGATGTACAGCGCGTCAGGGTCGACGTCGATCGCCGGGAACCGGCGGGCTAGCTCAGGCGCGGCGAACCAATGTGTCGTCGCTCGGCGACCGTCAAGTAGGCCGGCGTGGGCGAGCGCGAACGCGCCGGTGCAGATCGACGCGATCCGCGCACCGCGGGCCGCCGCCGAGCGGAGCGCCTCGAGCGCGGCATCCGGGGGCGCCTCCAGTCCGCGGTAGCCGGGAACGAGGACCGTGTCGGCGTCGTCGATCGCGCCCAGACCAGCCACGGCCTCGATCGAGAACCCGCTTGTCGTCGGCACCGCACCTGCCTTCACCGCACAGGTTGTCGTCACGTAGAGCGGCTCGTGGCGGCTCCACGCCAGCGAGAAGACCTCGGCGGGTGTCGAGAGATCGAACGCGACGACGGGCTCGAGGCAGAGCAGCGCCAATCGGTGTGCCATTGGCAGGAATCTAGCGCACATAGGCATTTCTGCCTCTTGTCCTCAGGCTCGAACGCGGCAAGGATGGCGGCATGAAAATCGCCATCCTCATCTTCGACAAGCTCACCGCGCTCGACGCGATCGGCCCCTACGAAGTCCTCTCGCGGCTACCTGAAGCCGATCTGCAGTTCGTCGCCAAGGAGGCCGGCACGAAGCGCACCGACACCGGCGCCCTGGGCGTCATTGCGGACGCGGCGCTCGCGGATGTCACCGACCCGGACATCGTCCTGGTCCCGGGCGGGGAGGGCAACCGGCCCCTGCTCGAGGACGAGGAGGTCCTCGACTGGCTGCGGGCGGTCGATGCGACCTCGAAGTGGACGACCTCGGTCTGCACCGGGTCGCTCGTTCTCGGCGCCGCGGGGCTCCTGGAGGGAAAGCGCGCGACAAGCCACTGGGCCTACCGCCACGAGCTCGAGCGGTTCGGCGCGGAGGTGGTGGCCGAGCGCGTCGTGGTCGACGGCAAGTTCGTCACCGCGGCCGGCGTGTCGGCTGGCATCGACATGGCGCTGGCGCTGACCGCGCTCGAGTACGGGGACGACCTCGCCAAGGGCATCCAGCTCGGAATCGAGTACGACCCCGAGCCACCGTTCGACTCGGGGTCACCCGAAAAGGCCGACCCCCAGCTGGTTGAACTGGTCCGCGGCGTCGCCTGAGACGACGACACACTTCCGTGACAACTGTTGAGAACCGTTAAGGGGTCTGACCCCTTTAGGAGGGTTCCCAGAGGGTTCCGGTCAGGACGTTGACCGGTTTGATGCGCCATTCGCGTGCCAGGGTCCAGAGCTCGGCCTCGAGGACGGGGCGGGGGCGGGCCGTGATCGCGGCGATCTCCACGGTTGCGATGCGGCCGAAGTGGGTGATCAGGCGTGCTGCGTCTGGCGTCGCGGCGTCCTGCCGGGCGGTGGCTCCGGTCGCCACCGCCGCGGCGAGCAGCGCCTCGTAGGTCTGCGGACCGCGCAGCTCGTGACGTTCGTCGTCGGCGCCCACAAACGCATAGCTGGGCGTCGGGATGGGTTCACCGCCCGCGCGGACCTCGTCGAGATCGGCGCCGAAGGCCTCGGTGATCGCGTGTGAGCGCAGGTCGACGGTGAAGCGCTCGCGGTCGATACCCGCCGGGCCGGCCTCGGCGACCAGCGCGTCGGCGTGGTCGATGCGCTTGCGCTCGCAGAACAACGCCTCGCGCAGGCGGCGCAGATAACGGCCCGCCGCGTCGGGCCCCTGCTCGCGCGCCGCGATGAGCGCCTGGCACGCCGGGTAGCTTGAGGCAATCGGATTCTCAAGCCAAAGCCGCGGGTCGACGGGCATCCCCGACTCGGCCGCCACATCGAGCCAGGCGGCGAGGAGGCGCTGGTGATCGGCGGGCTCCAGGGTGCGCGCTACGCCCGTCATGACCCAGCGCACGGTGATCTGGTCGCCAAGCTCCCACAGCAGCCGGCGCAGCTGCGGCTCGGCGGCCCAGGACAGCTCGCTGGTTGGGTCGGTGTAGGCGCGAAGCTCGATGGTCATCATGCAAGTAGGGGGCTGGATGAAACCCCCGGTGCGATCGAGGGTTGAAAATAGTCTGGCTATGAGCGAAGCGACGACAGGATCCCCCGGAGCGTTGACCGGGACCGTGCTCTCGGGTCGCTATCGGCTCGAGTCGAAGCTCGGCAGCGGCGGCATGTCGACCGTCTACCTGGCGCGCGACGAGACCCTCGAGCGCTGGGTCGCGGCGAAGGTCCTGCACCGCGAGATCTCCGACCAGCCCGACCAGATCGAGCGCTTCCGGCGCGAGGCGCGCTCGGTGGCTCAGCTCTCACACCCCAACGTCGTCTCGGTGATCGACGCCGGCGAGGACTCAGGGCGCCCGTACATCGTCTTCGAGTACATCGACGGCGAGACGCTCAAGCACCGAATCGACGCCCACCCCGGCGGGCTGCCGCTCGATGAGTCAGCCGCGTATGCGATCGAGGTCGGCCGCGGCCTGGCCGCCGCTCACGCGCGGCGCCTCGTCCACCGCGACGTCAAGCCCCAGAACGTTCTCATCGACTCCGAGGGGCGCGCGAAGGTCACCGACTTCGGCATCGCCCGCGAGCTCGAACAGGACGGCCTGACGAAGACCGGACGCGTTCTCGGCACAACCGATTACGTCTCGCCCGAGCAGGCGATGGGCCAGCCGGTCGACGCGCGCTCGGACATCTACTCGCTCGGCGTCGTCCTCTACGAGATGCTCACCGGCCAGGTCCCGTTCAAGGCCGACACGGTCGTCGGCGTTGCGATGAAGCACGTCAACGAGAAGATGCCCGACGTCCAGCGCCGCCGCCGCGACGTCTCCTCGGCGCTCGCCGTCGTCGTCGAGCATGCGACCGAGAAGAAGCCGGACAAGCGCTACGGCGACATGAACGAGATGCTCGATGACCTCGAGCGAGCCCTCGAGGTCGAGGTCGCGCGCGCCGGCCGCTCGACGGGCGAGGTCACGACGGTCCTCGACTCGGTCTCGCAGCGGGGGCGAATGATCACGCCGCGGCGGGTTTCAATCGCCGGGATCCTCCTGGTGCTCGCCGCGACCGCAGCCGCGCTGCTGATCGCTGCGATCAGCGGCAAGGACAAGCAGCACACCGGCGGCGGAGGCGGCTCGACGACGCCCACGGGCCAGGAGGTCGAGCTGACCGCGGCCAAGGACTTCGATCCCGACGGCGACGGCGTCGAGCATTCGGAGGACGTCGCCCTGGCCATCGACGGCAAGCCCGACACGGGCTGGCCGACGGAGACGTATACGACGGCAGCGAGCGTGCAGGACGCGGCGAACAAGCCCGGCGTTGGGCTGATCGTCGACGCCGGCGACGCGGTGACCGGCACGTCACTCTCGATCACCTCCGAAAAGGGGGGCTGGAGCGGGCAGGTCTACGCCGCCCCCAGCGGGCCCCCGACGACCCTGCAGGGGTGGGGCCAGCCGGTCGGCGAGATCTCCAACGCGAGCGAGAACCAGCAGGTCGAGCTCACCGTCCCGAAGCCCTCGCGTTACTACCTGATCTGGATCACTGATCTCACGGGCGCGCCCGGCGAGTACAGCGTCCAGCTCGACGAGGTCAGTCTCAGCGCCGACTAGAACCGGTAGCCGCGCTCGACCTCGTGGCGCTGGACCGCGAGCTCGACCAGGCGCGAGCAGAGATCCGGATACGCGAGCCCGGTCGCCTCGAAGAGCTTGCCGAACACGCTCGTCTCGGTGAATCCGGGGATCGTGTTGATCTCGTTGACGAGGATGTCGCCGTCGGCGCGCACGAAGAAGTCGCAGCGCGCGAGGCCGGTGCCGCCGATCGCCTCAAAGACCCGGGCCGCGAGCTCGCGGACGCGCTCCACACCGTCGTCGCCGATCGGGGCGGGCACGATCAGCTCCATTCCGCCCTCCTCGTACTTCGCGGTGAAGTCATACCAATCCGACGCCTTGGCGACGATCTCCCCGGGCAGCGACGTCTCGACGGACGAGGACGCGCCGATGCCGGAGTTGCCGATCACCGAGCACTCGACCTCGCGGCCGTCGGCGTTGGCCTCGATGATCACGCGCGGGTCGTGCTCGACCGCGAGGGCGATCGCCTCGTCGAGCTCGTTCTCCGGGCTCATCACCCGTGAGATCCCAACGCTCGAGCCCAGCCTCGACGGCTTGACCCAGAGCGGGCGCGCCATCGCGGCCGCGTGCTCGCGCCAGCCCTCCGCGCCGACCTCGACGAACTCGATCTGCGGCAGGCCGAGCCACGCGAGCAGGCGCTTGCAGATGATCTTGTCCATCGCCACGGCCGCGGCGAGCACGCTGGGGCCGGCGTAGGCGACGTCGAGGGACTCAAGCAGCCCCTGGACGGTGCCGTCCTCCCCAAACGGGCCGTGCAGGACGGGAAAGGCGACGTCGACGCCCAGCAGGCCCTCCCCCGGGCGCATCTCGACCGGGGCCCCGTCGGCGCTCCAGCGCCCGTCGCGGTCGATCAGGACGTCGATCACCTCATGGCCGGCCTCGCGCAGCCCCGCCCCGACGGAGGCCCCCGACCGCAGCGAGACATCGTGCTCCGACGAGCGCCCGCCGCGAATCACCGCCACCTTCATGGGCCAGTTGTAGTCGTTGTGGAGGTTGTCGAGGTGGTCGACGTCGTGGTTGTCGAGGTGCTGGGTTCGACGAAGTGGGCGACCACGATCGTCACCGT
Organism: uncultured Solirubrobacterales bacterium; assembly: GCA_963796815.1. GTDB lineage: Bacteria > Actinomycetota > Thermoleophilia > Solirubrobacterales > 70-9 > WHSW01. The sequence continues at coordinate 3,210 of CAWCNF010000002.1, read as the reverse complement.
GTCGCCGGAATGGGCGCGGGTGCCGCTCTCCGGCGCCTGATCGAGCACGCGCCCGTCCTGAGCCTGCTGGTCGGTGTCCTGCGAGACCACGTCCGGGTTGAGACCGACCGAGGTCAGCTGCGAGCGCGCCGCGTCCGCCGTGAGGCCGACCACGCTCGGCACGGTCAGCGAGCCCTCACCGTTTGACACCGTGAGCGTGATCGTGTCGCCGCGCACGACGCCTGCGGCACCGGCGGCGGGATCCTGGGAGATCACCTGGCCCTCGGGCTCGTCGGCGTCGCGGGTCTCGGTGCGGACGATGAGCCCGAGCTTGCGCAGGTCTGACGCGGCGGTATCGCGCTGCTCGCCGACCACGCTCGGGACGTCGATCGTGTTCGCGCCCTTGGAGACGAAGAGCGTCACGGTCGAGTTGCAGTCGACCCTGGTGCCCTCCTCGGGCAGGGTCCTGACGACGTTGCCCTCGTCCACGGTCCGCGACGGCGTGTCCTCGGTCTTGACGTTCAGCTGCTTGTCGGTGAGCTGCTTGGTCGCATCGTCGACGGGCGTGTTCTTCAGCTTCGGGATCAGCACCTGTGGCCGTCGCTGACGGTCAGCACGACGAGCGAGCCCTCGTCTGCCTCGCTGCCCGCGGGCGGTTGCTGCTCGGTCACGGTGCCCACCGGGTCACAGCTTTCGACGTGCGAGGTGGAGACCCTGAAGCCGTCGCTCTCGAGCTCGGCCTTCGCCTGGCCGAGCTGCTGGTCGATCACGTGGGGGACGTTGAGCCGACTGGTGCGCGTGAGCGCGAAGGCGAGGATGCCGCCCGCGATCAGCAGCAGGACGAGCGCGGCGATGATGATGTTGCGATTGCGGCGGCGGCGGGCGTCGTCCTCGGCGATCAGCGCGTCGATGTCCATCTCGTCGATCGCGGCGGCGGCGGTCGCGCCGAGGGCCGCGGGCGTCGTCGGATCGAGCTCGGCGGCGTCGATCGCGGCGCGGAACTCGTCAGCCGTCTGGAAGCGGAAGGCCGGGTCCTTGGCGAGCGACTTGAGCACGACCGCGTCGAGCGCGGGCGTCACCTGCGGGTTGATGTACGACGGCGGCTGGGGCTGCTCGGAGATCTGCTTGAGCGCGACCGCCACCGGCGTCTCGGCCTCGAACGGCACCTGGGCCGTGAGGGCCTCGTAGAGCATCACGCCGATCGAGTAGAGATCCGAGGTGTTGGTGACCGCCAGGCCCTGGGCCTGCTCGGGCGAGAGGTACTGCGCCGTCCCGAGGACCGAACCGGTCTGGGTGATCTCCGAGGCGCCGGCGCGCGCGATGCCGAAGTCCGCCACCCGTGCGCGTCCCTCGCGATCGACGAGGACGTTCTGCGGCTTTAAGTCGCGGTGGACGATGCCGTGCTCGTGGGCGAACTTGGTCCCGGCGAGGACCTGGCGGATGATCTCGAGCGCCTCACCGATCGAGAGCCCGCGCGTGATCAGGTCCTTGAGCGACGCGCCCTCGACGTATTCCATGGCGATGAAGTTGCGCCCGTCGGCCTCGCCGCGGTCGTAGACGCCGACGATGTTCTGGTGCTGCATCCCGGCAGCTGACTGCGCCTCGCTGACGGAAGCGCTCGACGAACTGGTCGTCCTGCGCAAACCGCTCGTGCAGGAACTTCAGCGCGACCTTGCGCTCGAGCATCGTGTCGTCGGCGAGCCAGACATCGGCCATGCCACCGCTGCCCAGACGAGCGACGAGCACGTAGCGATCCGCGATGCGCTGCCCCTGCTCGAATGCCATCAGTTGAGGAGGTCCTCCATGACCTGGGTCGCGATCGGCCCGGCGACCTCGCCGCCGAAGCAGCCGTCGCAGCGCTCGAGCATCACAGCGATCGCGATCTTCGGATCCTGCGCAGGGGCAAACCCGATGAACCACGGCCTGTTGACGCCGTTCTGGATGTCGATCTCGGCGGTGCCGGTCTTGCCCGCAAAGGAAGCGCCCTGGACGGTCAGGCCGGCGGCCGTTCCCTCCTCCGTGACGTGGGTCATCATGTCCGTGAGTTCACTGGCGGTGTCCGAGGAGACCACCTCCGACTCCACGCTGGGGTCGAGGTGGTTGATCGTGCGACCGTCAGGATCCTTCGCCTCCTGAAGGAAGGTCGGCTTCATGAGATTGCCGCCGTTGGCGATGGTCGCCGCCACCTCCGCCATCTGCGTCGGCGTCACCAGCAGCCGCTCCTGGCCGATCGCAACGCGGCCGATGTCGATCGCGTCACCCTCGTCGAGCAGGTGCCCCTCGGAGTAGACGCCGCTCGGAAGCATCTCGTCGTCTGGGAAGTCGAGGGCGGGGTCCTTGTTGAACCCGAAGCGGTTCATGTACTCGAACATCGTCGCGGTCCCCAGCTTTTCCCCAACCTGCCCGAAATACGTGTTCACCGAGTGCGTGAGAGCCGTGTCCATGTCGATGTCCCCGAACTGCTCGCCGCCGGCGTTGGACAGGTCCACGCCGCCGATCTCCTGCGGGCTACGGCCGCTCAGGACGGAGTCGGGCATGAACTTGCCTGAGTCGAGTGCGGCGGCAGCGGTCACAACCTTCATCGTCGAGCCGGGCTCGTAGCCGCCCTGGGTCGGGCGGTTAAAGAGCGGGGTTGTGATGTCCCCTCCCTCGAGAGCTGCTTGTAGACATTTGGATCCTTCACGGGATTCGGTCGATCCGGGCACGGAGGCCATCACCTTGACCGCGCCGGTCGCTGGCTCGATCGCAACGACCGAGCCGCCGTAGCCGCGAGCGCCGGGCGTGCTCGCGATCGCGCTTTGAAGCAGGCCGCGTCGCGAGCTGCTGTGCATGGGCATCGAGGGTGAGCGTGAGGTCGGCGCCCTTCGGCTCGTTGTTGCCGAGCTGATCGACGATCGTCGCGAACTCGTTCTTGTTCCCCGTTAGGAGGTCATTCTCAGAGCGTTCGATCCCACTCTGGGTGATGTTTACGAAGCTGTAGCCGACCGGATTGCCGAACAGCGAACCCTGCGGGTAGTCGCGGACGTAAATCGGATGCGCGCCACCGCCCTGCGGTTTGGACTCGGCGATCAGCACACCGTCCGAGGTGGTGATGCTCCCGCGCGGAACCTGCTGGGACTCGATCAGCGGGCGGTGGTTGAGGCTGTTGTCCTTCAGCGCGTTCGCGTCGAACACCGCCCACTTCGACGTGAAGTAGACGAGCAGCCCGAACAGCACCAGGATCAGGACGTA
>CAWCNF010000001.1:0-413487 GCA_963796815.1 uncultured Solirubrobacterales bacterium | reverse complement strand
CCCCGTCCTTGACGCGCTTGGCGACAAATCCGGTGACGGTTCGGCCGGTGGCCTCGGAGACGGCGACCTGCGCGAGGCGCTGATAGCCAAGGTCTCCGAGCGGATCGGAGCTGGCGGGCTCGGCGTCGGCGTCGGGCTCGGCACCGCGGTCGATCGTGCAGCGCACGACGTCGTTGACGAACTCCGTCTTAACGCTTGCGGGGCGGACGCCGGCACGGCGCTGCCAGAGGGCTCCGACGGCGCGACCAATCTGGTCGCAGGCCTGGGATGTCGACGACTGCGGCTCGGCGTCGGGACTGGGATCGGGCATCTCTCCGTGCCCCTTCCTTACCCCTTCGGTGACCGGGTTCTGCGACAGGACCAAGGAGTGAAGACCCAACCGGCGGTAGCAAGGAGTCTACTCGCGGCATTGGAGACCACGACCGTGCAGCCAGGGCTGCAGCGGCTTGCCCCTGCTACCGTCGGTTACCCGGAAGGAGCTCATATGAGCGACGATCAGGAGCTCGTCCTCCTCGAAGCTGCAGCCCGCCACGCCCGCGAGCGCTACCAGCTCTACAAGGCGAAGACATACGGGCCCAGCGCCACCAGTCCCGCGCGACTTCGCGATCTCGATCGCGATCGCCTGCGCGCTGAGACCAGGTTGCGCAGGGCACGTACCGTGCCGGGGCACAACTAACCAACAAGGAGAACGATGCAGTTGACCGTTACCGAAGATCAGTTGGTCGAGGCCGCCCAGGGGCTCGGTCAGGATGAGTTCACGCGCGGCGACATCGCCGGCAAGCTCGGCGTCGAGAAGCCCGAGCTCAAGCAGGCCTTCGTGCGTGCCCGCAAGGCCGGTCGCGTGGAGAAGGTCCGCGACGACGAGGACAACACCGCGCACTTCCGGCTCACCTGAGCCGCGTCCAGTAGCTCAGCCCGGCGCTGGGCGCTCAGTCGCGACGACCTCGAACTCGGTCAGCGTGACCGAGCCGAACGAGGTGATCAGAGCGACGTCCGCCGCATCCCGGCCGCGTCCCACGATCACCCGACCCGTGCGCCGCCGGTTGTTTCGCGGGTCGAAGGTGTACCACTCGCCGTCGAGCCAGGCCTCAAACCAGGCGGCGAAGTCCATCGGCTCCACCGGCTCTGGTGCCCCGACGTCTGAGATGTAGCCGAAGACGTAGCGCGAGGGAATGTTCAGCGCGCGGCAGAGGCTGATCGCGAGGTGCGCGTAGTCACGGCAGACGCCCTGGCGCGCGCGAAAGACATCGGCGGCCGTCGTCCATGGATTCGAGGAGCCCGGCACGAACTCGATCAGCTCGTGAACGAAGTCGACGACCGCCTGCACCCGCGCGCCCCCGCCGGGTACCTCGCCGAAGCGGTCCCATGCCTCAGAGCCGAGCTCGTCGGGTAGGCAGAAGCGGCTCGGCATCAAGAACGGGAGCGTCTCGTCGGGCAGGTTTGCCGGCGCCGTTTCGGGCGCTCCTACGGGCGGATCAGGGTCGTCAGGCTCGGTGTGGAGGAGCTGCGCGCGGTATGTGATGGTCGACGCGCCCGCCGGGAGCAGCAGCCGCTCGCAGCGGTTGCCGTAGGAGTCGAGGTAGGTGTGATGGGGCGTATGGCCCGTCGACCAGCTCTCCTCACACATCTGTACGTCGACCTGGGCCGAAGGTGCGACCTGAAGGACCGTCGAGGTGGGGTTGAGGACGGACAGGCCGAAGGTGCAACCGACCACGAGATCCAGTCGGCTGTCGTCGCTCGGCACCCACCGAGGCTACCCGGCGGCCTTAGCGACTCCCAGCAGCGAAAATCCACGCGTGGGCGACCTTCAGATCTTTCTCGCCGCGCTGTTCATCTCGGCGGCGGGCCTGAACGCCATCGCGAACTGGCTCGACGTCCCGTACCCGATCCCGCTGGTCGTCGGCGGGCTGGCGATCGGCCTGATTCCAGGGATCCCCGACGTCGAGCTCGACCCGGAGCTCGTCCTGCTCGTCTTCCTGCCGCCACTTCTCTACTCGTCCGCGTTCTTCTCCGACCTGCGCAGCCTTCGCAACGACGCTCGGGTGATCGCCTTGAACGCGATCGGGCTGGTCCTTGCCACCGCCGTGATCGTCGCGGTCATCGCCCACGAGCTCATCGGACTGCCGTGGGCGATGTCGTTCGTGCTCGGCGCCATCGTCTCGCCGACCGACCCCGCGGCCGCGACGGCGATCATGCGCCGCGTCGGGGCGCCGCGGCGGATGGTGAACGTCCTCGAGGGCGAGAGCCTCTTCAACGACGCGACCGCGCTTGTCGCCTACAAGGTCGCGGTAGCCGCGGCGATCGGCGGGAGCGTCTCAGCCAGCCACACCTTCGGCGAGTTCCTGGTCGACGTCGGGGGTGGCGTCGCCATCGGACTCGTCGTCGGGTTCGTGATCGCCGAGATCCGCAAGCGGGTGACCGACGTCAACACCGAGCTGACGATCTCCCTCTTCAGCGCCTACGGCGCCTTCATCCCAGCCAGCGAGCTGGGCTTCTCCGGCGTCCTTGCGGTCGTCACCGCCGGCGTCTACATCGGCTTTCGGGCTCCCGAGATCGCCACGCCCGAGAGCCGCATGCAGGGCTACGCGATGTGGTCGATCCTCACGTTCCTGCTAAACGCCACGCTCTTCATCCTCATCGGCCTGCAGCTGCCGGTGATCGTCGAGGGCCTCAGCGGCAGCCCGGCCGGTGAGGTGGTCGGCTACGCGGCCGCGGTCTGCGCCGCGGTGATCGGAGCCCGGTTCCTCTGGACCTTTGCGATGACGGCTGTGATCCGCACGCTCGACCGCCGGCCGTCGCAGCTCGCTCGCCGGGTGAGCTGGCGAATGCGGTTCGTGAGCGGCTGGTCGGGGATGCGCGGCGCGGTCTCGCTCGCCGCCGCGCTGGCGCTCCCCCTGCACACCGACGCGGGCGCGCCGCTGCCGGGCCGCGAGCTGATCCAGCTGATCACGTTCAGCCTGATCCTGGTGACGGTGGTGGGGGAGGGCCTGACGCTTCCGTGGCTGATCCGCCGTCTCGGCGTCATCGACGACGGCGAGGAGGAGGAACGCGAGGAGCTTCGCGCCCGGCTGACCATCGCGCGCGCGGCGCTGGAACGGGTCGAGGAGCTCGAGGCCGAGGAGTGGACCAACGACGACACGATCGCGCGCACGCGCCAGCTCTACGAGTTCCGCCAGCGCCGTTTCAAGATCCGCGCGGGCAAGATCCCCGACGAGGACGGCGACGGCGCTCTGGAGGCGCGGTCGCTCCAATACCAGCGGCTGATGCATGAGATCTACGCGGCCCAGCGCGACGCGCTCGTGACGCTGCGAAACAACCGCGAGATCAGCGTCGAGGTCATGCGGCGCGTGGAGCATGAGCTCGACCTGGAGGAGACGCGGCTGGAGGTGTGACGCCGAGGTTCAGGCGGTCCAGGCCCAGTCGCGCACCTCGGGCATGTCCTCGAAGTTCTCGCGGATGTAGGCGTGGTGGCGCTGGAGCATTTCGCCGCAGTGGCGGATCAGGTCACCCGACCCGGCCGGCCGGCGCTTGCTGCGGGAGAGAGCGTCCTGGACGAGGTGGTAGCGGCTCACCCGGTTGAGGACGGTCATGTCGAACGGTGTGGTGGTCGCGCCCTGCTGCTCGTACCCGCGGACGTGGAAGCGGTCGGGGTGCGCGCGCCCGTGGAGAACCTGGTGGAGGGCGCGTGCGTAGCCGTGGAAGGCGACGATCACGTGGGAGCTGTGGCCGAAGAGCTGATCGAAGGCGAAGGCGGAGAGACCGTGGGGATGGATGTCGAGGGGGGCGAGGCGCATCAGATCCACGACGTTGACGAAGCGGACGTTGAGCACCGGTAGGTGCTCACGCAGAATCGCCGCCGCCGCGAGTGCCTCCTGGGTCGGCACGTCGCCGATCGAGGCCAGGACGATGTCGGGCTCCTCGTCGGGGCCGGCCGTGCTGGCCCAGGACCAGATCGAGGCTCCGGCCTTGACGTGCTGGCGGGCTTCGGCAAGGTCGAGGTACTGCGGGTGCGACTGCTGGTCGGCGACGATCAGGTTCACGTGGTTGCGGCTTTCAAGGCAATGCTCTGCGACCGTCAGCAGGGTGTTCGCGTCGGCCGGGAGATAGACCCGGGCAACGCTGCCTCGATGAGCGAGCATCGAGTCGATCAGGCCCGGCCCCTGCTGTGAGAAGCCGCCGTGGTCGTTGCGCCAGCAGGTCGACGTGAGGAGGACGTTCACCGAGGGCACCGGCGCTCGCCACGAGACATCCTGGGCCTCCTCCAGCCACTTGGCGTGCTGGATCGTCATCGAGGCGGTGGCCATGGCGAAGGCCTCATACGTCGCAAAGAGGCCGTGGCGGCCCGTCAGGGTGTAGCCCTCGAGCCAGCCCTCGCACAGGTGCTCGGAGAGAACCTCCATCACGCGCCCGTCGGGCGAGATGCGCCCGTCGCTCGGCTCGGCGTCCATCAGGCAACGGGTGGTGACATCGAAGACCGCACCGAGGCGGTTCGGATTCGTCTCGTCCGGGCAGAAGAGGCGGAAGCGATCCGGGTTGTCGGCGATGACGTCGCGGAGCATGCGTTCGAGCGGCGCGGTGTTCTCAACCGCCGTCTGCCCCCGCTGGGGGATCTCGACGCCGTAGTTGGCCAGGTCGCGCAGCTCAAGGTCGCGCGCCAGTCGGCCGCCGTTGGCAGCGGCGATCATCCCCATGCGCTTCGGGCCCGTCGGCGCTTCGGCAGCGATTTCCGCGCGCAGGCGCCCACCCTCGTCGAACAGCTCCTCGGGCTTGTAGGCACGAAGCCACCGCTCGAGCGAGGCCAGGTGAGCCGGGTCCTCGCGCACCGTGGGGATTGGCACCTGATGAGCGCGGGACGTGCCCTCGATCAGCCTGCCGTCCACCTCGTGCGGACCGGTCCACCCCTTCACGGTTCGAAGCACGATGGCCGGCCACGTCGGGCGCCCGGAGCTCCTCCCGGCGCGGGCATCCTGCTGAATTTCGGCGATCTCGCGCTGCACCTCGTCGAGGACGATGTCGAGGTGCATGTGAACGGCCAGGATCTCATCGCCCTCGACGAAGCGTGGGTGATAGCCGTGGGCGCGAAGGAGATGGCCGATCTCGGTGTCGCTCGCCCGTCCGAGGATGGTCGGGCCTGAGGTCGTGTTTTCGTTGACGTGCAGGATCGGCAGGACGGCGCCGTCACGAGCGGGGTTCAGGAAGTGCGTCGACTTCCAGGAGCCCTCGAGCGGGGCAGTCTCCGCCTCGCCGTCGCCGACGACGCACGCGACCAGCAGGTCGGGATTGTCGAAGGCGGCCCCGAAGGCGTGCGCGAGGGAGTAGCCGAGCTCACCTCCCTCGTGAATCGCCCCTGGAGTCGCGGCGCCAACGTGACTCGCGATTCCGCCAGGGGTCGAGAATTGGCGCACCAGCCGCAGCAGGCCGGCCTCATCCTGCGTGATCTCGGGATAGACCTCGGAGTAGGTCCCCTCGAGCCAGAGGTTGGCGACCACCGCGGCGCCGCCGTGACCAGGTCCGGCGACGAAGAGCACGTCCTGGGTGGTCCGGCGAATGAGGGCGTTGAGGTGCGTGTAGATGAGGTTGAGTCCCGGGCCCGTTCCCCAGTGGCCCAGCGGTCGCGGCTTGATGTGCTCCGGTCGCAGCGGCTCACGCAGAAGCGGGTTGGCCTGCAGATAGATCTGGGCGGCGGTCAGGTAGTTGGCCGCACGCCACCACTGCATGGAAAGGCGGTTATCCGCTGAGTTTGTGAGCGGCATCGCACCTGTCTCGAGCATGTGCCGATGGTTCCACCGCGCGCCCTGGCCGCCCTCCGTAGTCACTGCCCAATGCGCTACGTGCCGAAGGCCGTCGGCCGGTCGCCGCAGCCTCGGGGAGAATGCTTCGGTGAGGCGCCACTTCGTCGGCCGGCATGTCCACGAGCGGGTGCGGGGGCTGCGCGCTCGGCACGTGGGCGGGGTCGCGGCGCTTGTGGCTGTGTTGGGACCGGGTCTCCTCGCCGGGCTGTCTGACGACGACCCGCCGGGGATCACGACCTACTCGGTCCTCGGCGCCGATTACGGCTATGAGCTGATCTGGGTCCTGCTGGTATCGACGGTCGCTCTGATCACTTTTCACGAGGTGGCGGTGCGCACCGGGGTTGTGACCGGCAAGGGCCTGATGTCGCTTCTGCGCGAGCGTCGCGGGTCGAAGACCGCTCACTTTGTCGTCACCGCACTCGTGGTCGCCAACTTCGGCACGCTCTGCGCCGAGTTCGCGGGCCTGGCCGCCGGCGCTCAGCTGCTGACCGGCGTCGGCCGCGGGGTCGCGATTCCGGCCTCCGCGCTCGTCGTCGGCCTCCTCGTCCTGCGTGGCAGCTTCCACCGCATCGAGCACGTGCTGCTGGCGCTGAGCACGATCTTCGTCACCTACATCGCGGCGGGCTTCCTCTCACACCCGGCCTGGGGGCAGGCGGCGAAGGGCGCCGTCATACCGGTGGTGCCGGGCGGGCGCGACGCGATTTTGGTGATCGTGGCGACGATCGGGACGACCCTGGCGCCATGGGGCATTGCCTTCATCCAGTCCTACGCGGTGAACAAGCAACTGAAGCCGAAGGACCTCGGTTACGAGCGCGTCGATGTCGTGAGCGGCGCCGTGCTGACCGGCATCATCGGACTGTTCGTGGTCGTCGCGTGCGCGGCGACCCTGCACAAGCACGGCCTGCACGTCGACAACGCTCGCGATGCCGCGGTCGCGCTCGAGCCCCTGGCGGGCAGTGCGGCGAGCGATCTCTTCGCCGCCGGGTTTGTCGGCGCCGCGCTGCTGGCCATCGCCATCGTGCCCCTCTCGACCGCCTACTCGGTTGCCGAGGCCCGGGGCGTCAAGGCAAATCTCGACCTCCCGTTCGCCGACGCCAAGGTCTTCTACATCGCCTACGGCGTCCTGCTCGCGGCCGCCGCGCTCCTGGTCGCTCTGCCCGGGGTGCCGATCGTGCCGCTGCTCTACCTGAGCCAGGCGTTGAACGCGGTGTTGCTGCTGGCGATCCTGCCGTTCATTCGGGCCCTCGCGTCGGATTCGTCGTTGATGGGCGCCCACGCTCTGGGCCGGACGGCTCGCTTTGCGACCGCCGCGACCATCGCCCTGGTGGCCTCGTCCGTGGCCCTCCTCGCCGTGCTCATCGTCTTCTGAGCTGAGCTAGCGGCCGGGGCTGTAGCCCGGTAGCTCGAACACCACGCGCGCACCGGCGTTCGTCGAAGCCTCGGCCCAGATCCGGCCGCCGTGGGCTTTGACGATCGCCTTTGCGATCGCAAGTCCGAGGCCAGAGCCATTGCGGTCACGGGACCGCGACTCCGGCGAGCGATAGAAACGCTCGAAGAGGTGTTCGGCCTCGTCGGGCGCGATCCCCGGCCCGTCGTCTTCGACTGAGATCCGCAGCCGCTCGCCGTCCGCCACGGCGCGTACCGCGACCGTGCCGTTCGCGCTGGTGTGAGCGACGGCGTTGCGGGCCAGATTGCGCACGACCTGCGCCACGCGGTCCGGGTCCGCGCGGATCGTTCCGGCGAGCTCGTTGACCTCGTATTTGCGTGGGCCGAGCAGGGGCAGATCTCGGCGAGTGTCGTCCAGGATGTCCTCGACGGCCACCTCGCGCACGTCCATCGAGGAGCCGGCGTCCTCACGCGCGAGGGTGAGCATCTCCCCGATCAACCCCTCCATCCGGCGCAGCTCACGCCGGATGGCGTCCAGGCGTCCGGCCTCGTCGGGTCCGAGCTCGCGGCGCAGGAGATCGAGCTCGCCCTGGGCGACGGTGATCGGGGTGCGCAGCTCATGCGAGGCATCGGCCACGAACTCTCGCTCACGGTCGAAGGCGCCCTGGAGGCGGTCGAGCATGTGGTTGAACGACTCGGTGAGGCTTTGGACCTCGGCGGAGCCGCCCTCCGGCTCGAGGCGCTGGTCGAGATCGCCCGAGTCGAGCTCGGCGGCGAAGCGCGCCACACGATTGAGCGGGCGGGCCACAAGCGTTGCGATCCAGGCCGCCGCCGCGAGCAAGAGCAGCAGCGCGATCCCGCCGACGACCAGGAAGGTGCTGCTGAGGCTGTCCTGGGCGACGGTCACCTGGCTCAGCGATTGGGCGACGCGGAACGTCCCCAGCTGGCGGCCACCGGACGTGATCGGCTCCGTCAGCACGCGCACCTTCGAATCGCCTCCGGCGCTGACCGTGGCGAGGCCGGCGGGGGCGGAGAGCAGCCCGCCGGATGTGGCGGCAGCGCCGTCGTGTGCGCCCCCGCCGCCGCCCTCGCCCTCGCCCAGCTCAACCTCGATCAGCTCCTCGCTGTTGGTGACGACCCTCGGGCCTGAGCCGATCTCGATCGCGAAGATGCGCGAGTCGGGGTGGTAGGCCTGATCGTTTACGTACTGGCGCGAACGCCGTGCGAGCTGGTTCTCGGATAGCGACCGGGCCGCCGGGGAGTTCTCGAACTCGTTGAGGTCGGCCGCCAGCTGGTCGTCGATGCGCGAGCGCAGCTCCGAGCCGGTCCGCTCATGCAGGAAGAAGAAGCTCGCGCCGAGCACCGCGGTTACGACGAGCACGATTGCCAGGACCAGGCGCCCGCGAAGGCCCTGCGGCCAGAGGCGGTTAGCCATCGCGGCTCACCAGGCGAAAGCCGGCCGAGCGCACCGTTTCGATCGGCGGCGGGCTGTCATCCACCGTCAGCTTCTTGCGCAGGTAGTTGATGTAGACGCTGAGCACGTTCGTGCCCGGGTCGAAGTCATAGCCCCAGACCGCGTTGAGGATCTGTTCGCGCGAAAGGACCTGGTTGGGGTGGCGCATCAAGTAGACGAGCAGCTCGAACTCCCGAGCGGTTAGGTGAACGCTTTGACCCGCGCGCGCAACGTCGCGTGTGTGGAGGTTGACCTCGATGTCCGCCGCCTGTAGGCGCGTGGGGTCGCGTTGCGCCGGGCGGCGCAACTGTGCCCGGATGCGGGCCAGGAGCTCGTCGAGGTCGAACGGCTTGGTCACGTAATCGTCCGCGCCCTCGTCGAGCCCGGCGATGACGTCCTCCTTCTCGCCGAGCGCGGTCAGCATGATCACCGGGACCTCAGGCCGCGACCGGCGGATGGCGGCCAGGACGTCGAGGCCGCTTCGCCGGGGCAGCATCACGTCGAGGAGGATCAGGTCGAAGTCGCCGCTGACCGCGAGCGCCTCGCCGGACTCGCCGTCCCGGGCCACCTCGGTGGCGAACCCCTCGGCACGTAGCGCGCTCTCCAAGAAACGCGCGATTCCGGCCTCGTCCTCGACGATCAAGAGCCTCATGAGGCGATCGTAGGCGCGACGCGTGGGTTTCTCAGGAACTCTAAGGAGGCTCTAACAAGCGCCTTAGGTCCCACTGAGTCGACGGGGCAACCCTCGATGCCGTGAATACGAAGGCGAGGGTTTGAGCGACGGATGGCGTCGGTGAGTCGGAACCGGGTTCCGCGACTCGCGCGGGGCGATGCGCTTCGCTGGTCAGTCGGCCTCAGCGTCCTGCTGACCGTGCTGTTCATCACGCTGCTCTCGGTGCGCATGGCCGCCGGCGCCGATCCCGCGCTCGGGCCGAAGATCGCTCGCCAGAGCCGCGCGACCACGACCGGCCAGAGCCGCGCGACCACAACCGAGGACTCTCCGGTCCAAGCCCCTGTCCAGGCGCCGGTCCAAGTGCCGCTGCCGCCGGCCACCCAGCCGCAGGTGCAGGTGCCGACGGCGCCGGCTCCCGTCCAGCCCGCTCCCGTCCAGACCACGACCTCATGAACGCTGCGCAGACTCTCGTCAGCGAGTACGAGCGCCGCGTGGATGTCTTCGGCTCCCGCGTTCGGATCCTCATCGGGCCCTCGGCGGACGATCAGGGTGAGGTCGCGCTGGCGGCGCTTTCGGCCGAGGCCCTGCTGCGTCACCAGCAGCGGCTGCTGTCGCGATTTGAGCCCGAAAGCGAGCTCTCGCTCCTCAACGCATCGCAGGCAGAGACCGTCGCGGTGTCTCCGACGCTGCTCGGGTTCCTCCTCGCCGCGCGGTGGGCACATGGGCGCTCCGACGGGTTGGTGGACGCGACCGTCGCGGGTGCGGTTGAGGCGGCCGGCTACGCGACGTCCATGGCCCGACCGGAGATCTCGGTCGCACTGTCGGAGGCGCTCGCCATGGCGCCGAAGCGACGGCCGGCACGGGCGCGTCAACCGTCGCCGTGGGAGGCGGTCACGATCGACATCGAGGCAGCGACGGTGCGGCGACCGGTGGGCCTGATGTTCGACAGCGGTGGAATTACCAAGGGTCACGCGGCCGATCTGGCGGCGGGAGGCCTCGCGGGATTTTCGTCCTTTGCCGTTGACTGCGGCGGGGACATCAGGCTTGGCGGCACCGCGGCTCTGGCGCGCGTCATCGAGGTCACCGATCCATTCGACGGCGATGTCGCGAACAGGTTCGCGCTGACGACCGGAGCGATCGCCACGAGCGGCATCAACCGCCGTCTCTGGAGGGACCGGGGGCGCTACGGCCATCACGTCATCGATCCCGGCCGTGCCGTGCCGGCCTGGACAGGGCTGGTGCAGGTGACGGCGGTCGCGCCCACGGCGCTCGAGGCCGAGGTCCTGGCGAAGGCGGCCCTGCTGTCGGGCCCGGATGGCGCCGAGCGGTGGCTGGAACGATGGGGCGGCGTGGTCTTCGCCGACGACGGCACGCGCAGCGATTTCGGGCCAGTCAGGCCGGCGCAGAGCCAAGAGGCCGCGGCCGCATGAACGGCGGCTCCTACACGGATCCCAGCCAGCACGTCTTCTGGCTTTCGAGCCGAGCCGCCGGGATCGTGGCGATGGTGCTGGTATCGGGAGCGGTGACGCTCGGACTCCTGCTTTCCGGGCGGTTTGCGAGTCGGCCGGGAGCCGCGGCGCGCGTGAAGACCCTCCACGAGGCGGTGACCCTCACCGCTCTCGGCGCCATCGTTCTCCATGGGGTTCTGCTCCTCGGTGATTCGTATCTGCGACCCGGGCTGGCCGGGATCGCCCTGCCGTTTGCGCTTCCGCTCGCAGCCCATTTGGACCGGCCTCGGGATCATCGGCGCGTGGATGAGCCTCGTCCTGGGCCTGAGCTACTACGCCCGGCGGTGGATCGGCGTTGCCGCCTGGCGGCGGATGCATCGCTGGACCCTGCTCGCCTACGCCCTGGCGCTCGTCCACACAATTGGATCTGGAACCGACGCCAGGTCGGCCTGGTTCATCGTCCTGCTCGCGGCGATGACCGTGCCGCCGCTCGTCGTCGGAGCAGCGCGCCTAATCGCTCTCGGCGACCGCAGCGGCGATGTCCCACGTCGAGACGATGCCGACCGGCGCCCGGCGGTCGTTGCGCACGATCACGTGCGAGACGCGATGGTCTGACAGCAGCTGCGCCGCACGCCCGAGCGTCTCGTCCTCGAAGACGGTGATCGCCTCGGTGCCGGCGATGTCGCGGGCGCTGAGTTCGTCGAAGTGGCTGCTGGCCAGAGCGCTGACGAGGTCGAGATCTGAGATCACCGGCGGTTCGGGAGCCCGATCGTCCGCGACGACGATCGCATGCACTCGGTTGCGGGCCATGAGCCCGGCAACTTCGGCCAGGGGCGCGTCGGGGGTGCAACTGAGGATTCCGGTGGTGGCGTATGCCGAGATCGTCTTCTCGCCCAACTGGGCCTCGATTGGCGAGCCGGCGTTGGTGTTCGCATTCATGGGGCGAGCCTAGTCGGCTATGCCTGCTCCGGATCGGCGCTGGACACTGGAGCGGTTCCGTAGTTGACCCGGATGAGCCTGGGATGTGACCGTCCTAGCCTCGCAAGGCAATGAGCCTGCAAAGACCGATCGTTGTCGGCTATGACGGCAGCGAGGGCGGGCGCGATGCATTGGTGCTCGCGCGCCGGCTTGCCGAGGCGCTGGATCGCCCGGTCGAAGTGCTGTCGGTTCTCACGGATGCCCCGGTCTCGGGAACCGAGGAAGGGCGGCTTGTACGCGAGGCGCGCAAGGCACTCGACGGGCTCGAGGTTGAGACCCGGGTGATCTCCAGCCGCAGCCCGGCACGCGAGCTGCATGACCTCTGCGAGGCGCACGAGGCGTCGGCACTCGTGATCGGAGCCCGGCGCCACGACTGGCGCGGCCACCACCGCTTTGACGGTCTCGGTGGGCGCATGCTCTCGGCTGGCCCCTGCCCGGTGGCGATCGCGCCGACGGGCTATTGCCTGCGGGCGCCGTTCGAGAACGTCGTACTGGCCCACGATGGTTCAGCCGAGGCCGACCTGGCGCTGCAACTGGCCCAGCGGGTCACGGCCGGTTCCGGCGCGCCGTTGCGCCGAAT
This sequence comes from uncultured Solirubrobacterales bacterium, assembly GCA_963796815.1. Classification (GTDB taxonomy): domain Bacteria; phylum Actinomycetota; class Thermoleophilia; order Solirubrobacterales; family 70-9; genus WHSW01. The sequence continues at coordinate 401,177 of CAWCNF010000001.1, read as the reverse complement.
TGCGGCCGACGATCCAGAGGATCCGGCGACCGCCATCATCGGCGCCGCGGGGGTCAACGACCTCATCGTTCTCGGTTCACGCGGCTACGGCCCGCCTGGCCGAGTCCTCCTGGGCAGCACCGCGCACGAGGTCGTCGAACGTGCTCCCTGCGCCGTCCTGATCACCCCGCGTCGGGCCGCGGTCCCGGATGAAGAGGCTGAGCACGGGCGCCCGGCCCAGGTGGCCGGCGTCGAGCCGCCCGCTTCGCGAGCCATCTAGGCCAGTCCGTTCGCACCAGCAGGATCAGCCCGGCCAGCATCAGCAGCTGGAGCGCGATGCCCAGGGGTGAGGTCAGGGAGTCCGTGATGACCGTCCCAAGGCTCGCTTCGGCGGCCGTTGCGGCGCCGACGTAGAGCGAGTAGGAGACGAGGCGCCCTGCAAAGAACGCAGCCGTCAACGGCACCAGACGCACATCAAGCAGGCCGGCCGCGATGAAGAGCTGGGCGGACGGAACGGGGGAGAGGGCGAACAGGCCGAGGCCTGCCAGTGCGCGGCCGCGGTTGCCGCTCAGCGTTTCGCTCAGCGCTTCCAGGCTCTCGCGCCGTTCCTGGCTGAAACGGAAGCGCAGGTGCCGGCTTGTCGTTGCCAGGACGAAGCGCCCTGAGGCTGCGGCGACCGCGCCACCGATGACGATCGCGGGTGGCGAGAGGTCGGAGTTGAGCGTGAACAGGACCAGGACCGACCAGGTGGGCGGGCCGAACGCGGGCAGCAGGTTGATCGCGAAGATGACCGCGAAGGCGAGGAGGTACTCACCCATGTTGGGACCGGCTTTGGATCAACGGTCGCGAACGCTGCGGACGACGGTGGCTCGGGGCGGGTTGAGGTCCACTACCTCGAACCTGCGCACGGGCGGCGCGTCCGCCCGGCGGGTCGCCAGCGGTTCTCCGCAGTACGGGCAATGGTCGGCGGCGGCCCAGCCCGTCAACGTCAGCGTGTCCTCACCGCAGTTTGGACAGATGATCAGCGGCATCGTCGACCGAGCCTATGGTCGGCCGCCAGCCCCGCCATCCGTCGCTGCCACGCGTCTTGCTAGGTACTGAGCCCGGAGCTCAGGCAGGCGGTGCGACGAGGACCGGGCACGGCGCGGTGCGCACGACCGACGCCGCGGTGCTGCCGAGCATCTGTCCAAGCCGTCGGTGGGCCCGCGAGCCGATGACCAGGAGATCGACACCCTGCTCGGCCCGCGTGGTGAGGATGTGGGCCGGCTGAGTCGAGCGCTCCTCGATGGCCAGCGCGCGAAGCTCGGACGGGAGCTCGCGGATTGCCTCGGCCAGCTGATCGCGCAGTTCGGGCTGCGCCGACGTGCCCGCCACATGGCCGCGCGCGGCGCCCTGCTGGTTGTAGGGAAGAGGCTGATCGACGGCGACGACCCGCATGGTCGCCGAGGCCGCTCCCGCCAGCTCAGTGGCGAGATCGAGCGCGCGAAGTGAGCTGGGCGAGAAATCGAGCCCGACCTCGATGACCCGCAGGTACGAGTCGTCCTCGGAGGCCTCGGGGCGTTCGGAGAAGCCCCGCGGGGCGATCGCCACCGGGGTGGGAACATCGCCGAGCAGCCGCTCGGACACGGCCCCGGGTTGCGCGCGACCCCACCCGCCCCGGTGCGTCGAGCCCACAACCAGGATGCGCGTTGCAGCGCTGGCTGCCATGGATTCGAAAACGGAGAGGGGCGATTCGGCCTCGGTCCGATGGAGGGCGGCGACAACGCCGCTGGAGCCGAAGATCTGCTCGAGATCGGCTTCGGCGTCGCGGTCCGTCGGCTCGCCCGTATCCACATGGACGACCTCGACGTCCGCAGCGAGCGGCAGGGCCAGAAGCCGGGCCAGAACCAGGGCATCGACGCCGCTTGGGCGACCGTCCCAGCCAGCGACGATCACCGGGCTTGAGCTGTCGTTCATAGCCATGGTCTGCCCCGATGCGCTCGATCCTTCTCAAGCGGCGTCAAGCGCCATCTGGGTGGCGCCGTGAGCCTCGCGAACACCGAGCGGATCCACCCCAGCACCTCGCGGGACAACCAGCACGGGGCAGGCCGAGGAGCGGATCAGCTTGCGCGTGGTGCTGCCGAGCATGGTGCGCTTGAGCGGCCCCCAGCTTCGCGATCCGGTGAGCAGAAGGTCGAACTCGCCGCTCGCCAGGCTGAGCAGGTCGGTCGGCTCGCCCGTGAGGACGCGGCTGTCGGCTTCGTAGCGCTCGGGGATGCGGCTGACGGCCAGGCTGAGCAGCCGTTCCTTGTCCTGGCGTTCGGCGTCGCGAAGCTCGCCCTCCGTCAGCAGGGTCCACGCCACCGCGTAGCCGTAACGTGGGTAGTCCGCCACGGTGAGCACGGTGACCAATCCGTGGCAGCGCTCGGCGAGCCCGATCGCCGTCTCCAGCGCAACCCAGGATTCCGGTGAACCGTCGAAGGCGATGGCGATCCGGTGCAGGCGCGTGTCGTCTCGCCCTGCATAGCCGCGTGGGACGATCGCCACTGCGCAGCCGGCGCCGTGCAGCAACGACTCACCGACGCTCCCGGCAAGGGTGCGGCCGACAGGGCCGCGGTGCGCGGAACCGACGACGATCAGGCGCGACGAATCCTTCTCCGCCACGTCGTGAAGGGCGGAGGCCGGACTGCCGCTCGCGACAACGCGGGTTTCGACCTCGAGATCGGCCATCTCGTCCGCGATGAGGCGAAAGCGCTCGGCCATCTCGTTCTCCAGCTCGCCCTCCACGTCTTTGAGGCCGACCATCAGCTGGGGCCAGGGCAGCGCGGTGAAGACCAGCGGCTTGGAGGCGAGAACCTCGGCGGCGATACGCCCGAACTGCAGAACGTCGGCTCCGCCGTGCTCGGGGTCGTACCCCAGAATGATCTCGCGCTGCATCTTTCTCTCCCTGCTCTCGGTGTCCAAGGTGCGCTCGAAATTACGGGTGGGCGATGGGTCAAACATCCGCACAAAGGCCGTTAACGCCTCGGTAGTCCCTACCGAGTTGGGCGCTGTAGGCTCGCCAAGAGGACACTTGGATGGATCCAGTCAATGTCGACGCCAACAAGCTCGAGCAGTTGCTCGACGTTGGGCGATCGCTAGTCGGGGAGCGTGATCCTGACGCCGTATTGATGCGTGTCCTCGAGGCGGCGCGCACGCTCACCGGCGCGCGCTACGCGGCGGTGGGCGTTCTCGACGAGGACGGCAGCGAATTGGCGCGGTTTCTGACCGTCGGGATCGACGAGGAGACGCGTCGGCGCATCGGGCCGCTGCCGAGAGGGCACGGCATCCTCGGCGAGTTGATTCGCAATCCAAAGCCGCTGCGCCTGACGCGGATCAGCGATCACCCGCGCTCCTACGGATTCCCCGCGGAGCACCCGCCGATGGAGACGTTCCTCGGGGTTCCGGTCCGCATCGGCGACGCGGTCTACGGCAACCTCTACCTCACGGAGAAGGAGGACGGGACGGAGTTCGACGCGGTCGACGAGCACGTCCTGGTGATCTTGGCCGAGTTGGCTGCCGTGGCAATCGACAATGCTCGGGCGCACGCGCAGAGCCTGCGTGATCGCCGCAAGATCGAGAACGCGATGCGCGGCCTGGAGGAGACGGCTTCGCTCAATCGCGAGATGGTGGGACGGGGCGATTACGACCGCGTTATCGAGCTGGTCGTCAAGCGCGGCCGCTCGCTCGCGGAGGCTCGCACCGCCATTCTGCTGCTGCTCGAGGGCGACGATCTCCACCTTGTCGCGGCCGCGGGAGAAGTAGCACCCGAGATCCTCGGCCGCGTGACGCCGGCGCAGGGCTCAATCTCACAGGGGGTCCTGCGCGCGGGGCGTGGGCAGCTGATCACGGCGGATGTGGCCGTGCGTTTTGATGAGGTCAATCCCGGTGGCGGCAGCGGCGTCATCGTTCCCCTGCGCGCTCGTGGCACCGATCTCGGCGTGCTCGCCTTCTTTGATCGCCTTGACCCCGAGCACCCGTTCAGCACCGACGACGTGCTCGCGCTCGAGTCCTTCGGCACGAGTGCCGCTACGAGGATCTATGCGGCCCGCGCTCTCGACGACGAGCGGGTCAGCCTCTCGATCGCCTATTCCGAGCGCGAGCGCCAGCGCTGGGCGCGTGAGCTTCACGACGAAACCCTGCAGGAGCTCGGAGCGCTCAACGTCACGCTTGCGAGCGCGCTCGCCGGCGACGACCCGGCCGCGATGCGAGGTGCGCTCGAGCGTTCGAGCGCGCAGGTCGAGCAGGTCATCGCCGGCCTCCAGGGCCTGATCACAGAGCTCCGACCGGCCAGCCTCGACCAGCTGGGCGTCGCGGCCGCGGTCGAGACCCTGATCGAGAGGGTGAGCTCGCGCAGCGGATTGGATCTCGACCTCGACCTCGACCTCGCTTACGACGGAGGCCGAGCGACATCTCGCCTTGACCCGGAGTTGGAGTCGACCGTCTACCGCCTCGTGCAGGAGTCATTGACGAACGTCGTCAAGCACGCCGACGCGACGCAGGCGCGGATCAAGATCGAGGAAACCGAGGGGCGGCTGACGATCGCGGTCGAGGACAACGGCCACGGCTTTGAAGGCACGCCCAACGGCGGCTTCGGCGTGGTGGGGATGCGCGAGCGGGTGGCGCTACGGGGGGAGAGCTGACGATCGCGTCCTCGCCCCAGGGCGGCACGCGTGTGAGCGCCACACTGCCGGCCGTGCATGTCTCCGAGCCGACTACGTAGGCGGGTTCGGCACCGGGCGCGGATGGCGCCTGCGGCCTGCTCTCGTAGGGTCGCTGGGTAGTCATGAGCGAACGCCCAGAGATCCTCATCGCCGGAGGCGGCATCGCGGGCCTCGAGGCTGTGTTGGCGCTGCGCGACCTGGTCGGCGAGCGGGCGCACGTCTCGGTTCTCGCGCCCGACCTCGACTTCCTCTACCGTCCGCTGACCGTCGCCGAGCCGTTCACGCACGAGCCCGCCCAGACGCACGAGCTCGAACCCGCGCTGGCCGAGCTCGGGGCCGACTTCCTCAAGGGTGCCCTGAGCCGGGTCGACGTGACCGACCACATCGCGTTTACGACGAGCGACGAGGCGATCGCCTACGACTACCTGCTCGTCTGCATCGGCGGCCGGCCGCTTCCCGCCTACACGCAGGCCGAGACCTTCTGGAGCAACCGGACGGACATCCCCATCGACGACCTCATCCACAAGGCCTGGGCCGACTTCCGCCAGACGTTGACGCTGATCGTCCCCCCGGCGACCACTTGGTCGCTGCCCCTCTATGAGTTCGCGCTGCTGTGTCGCAGACGCAGCGAGGAACTCGGCATGGGCGACCTTCGTATGCGCCTCCTCACGCCCGAGCCCGCGGCTCTATCGGTCTTCGGAACGGTCGCCAGTAACGCCGTGGCCGATCTCTTCGTCGCGCGCAAGATCTCGCTGGAGACCGGCGTCACCGTCGTCGAGGACGACGGTGGGCATCTGCATATCGCCCCGCAGGGGGTCTCCGTCGACGGCAGCGTTGTCATTGCTCTGCCGACGATCATCGGGGCGAGCATCGAGGGCCTGCCCGCCGACCCGCACGGCTTCATCCCGATCGACGAGTTCGGGCGGGTTGAGGGTTCCGCCAATGTCTACGCCGCCGGTGACGGCGCCAACTTTCCGGTCAAGCAGGGCGGGCTTGCGACTCAGCAAGCCGACGCCGCCGCGGAGCACATCGCCGCGGAGCTCGGCGCGGACATCGAGCCGACGCCCTTCAAGCCGGTGCTGCGAGGGCAGCTGATCACCGGTGCCGAGTCGCTCAACCTCAAGCACGGCCTCACCGGTGGCCAGGGCGAGGGACAGGCCTCGCTGGATTACCTCTGGTGGCCGCCGCACAAGGTGGCGGGCCGATATCTGTCTGCCTGGCTGGCCAACATGGGCGTCCGCGAGGATCTCGAGCCGCCCGTGGTGCCTCTTGACGTCGAGGTTTCGCTGCCGCACGAGTGGCACAGCACGCCGGCGCTTCGCGGCTGGTACTAGCGCTCCACGCTCAGCGCTTCACGAGGCTGTTCTCCATCGCGTACGCGACGAGCTCCGCCCGCGTCGAAAGTCCGGTCTTGCGCTGAATGTTGGCCCGATGCGTCTCGACGGTACGGACGCTCAGGACCAGCTGGTCGGCGATCTCGGGGTTCATGTAGCCGAGTGCGATCAGGCCCAGGACCTCAACCTCGCGCGGGGTCAGATCGTCGGGCGGGCCCGAAGGCGGATCCGGGGCGGCGGCCATGCGCGCCCCGAGACTTGGATTGATGTAGGTCTCACCGGCCAGGACGGCTCGCACCGCCTGCACGAGCTCGGCGGCAGCCGACTGCTTGATGACGAAGCCCCTGGCGCCCGACTGCAGCGCCTGCTTGGCGAATGCCGGCTCGTTTTGCATGGTTACTACGATCACCGCCGTTTCAGGCGAGTTCTCGGCGATCTGGGGCATCAGCTCGAGGCTGGGCCGGCCAGGCATGCTGAGGTCGAGGACGAGGATCGTGGGCTTGTGGCCCAGGACGTAACGGGCGGCGGACTCGGCGTCGGAAGCCTGGGCCACGACCTTGATGTCGGCCTCGGCCTCCAGGACCATGCGGATTCCGTCGCGGACGAGCTCATGGTCGTCGGCGATGACGACCGTGATTGTCCCGTCGCTGCCGCTGTCGTTGGTCACGTGCTCACCCTAGTCATAAGACTCTTCTTCCTGCCGAGACACCGCCTCCGTGAGCGCCGCCCGACGCGCTCAGTACTGATTACGGAGTCCCCGCTGCTCTGAGCCCAGTACGAAGGAGGCATGCTCGAGCTCCTGCTTGCCGCCACGGCGACCGTTTTCGCGACGGGGCTGGGGGCCATCCCCGTGTTCTTGTTGCGAGAGCGAGCCGAGGCGCTGCGACCGTTCATGCTCGGAATCGCGGGCGGGGTCATGGCCGTGGCCGCGCTGGCCGGGCTCCTGGCGCCGGCGCTCGACGACGGGAGCCCGGCGTCAGTTTCGGGGGGCCTCGTGGCCGGGGTCGCGTTCCTGCTCCTTGCGCGCTGGGCGCTCTTGGGAAGACACCACGAGGGCGAGGCGATCGTCGTTCGCGCCGCCAGGGATCGAGAACGGCGGACGTCGATTCTCGTGTTCGCCGTCCTCTTCGTGCACAGCCTGCCTGAGGGCCTGGCGCTCGGGAGCGCCTACGCCTCGACGACCGAGGGCCTGGCGACGTTCATCTTCATCGCCATCGCCGTACAGAACATTCCCGAGGGGACCAGCATTGCGATCCCGATGCAGGCGGCCGGGTATTCGGCCGGGCGGCAGTTCTGGGCTGCGGTGGGCACGAGCGCTCCGCAGCCGGTCGGAGCGGCGATCGCCTACCTGGTCACCGAACAGGTCCAATCGCTCTTGCCGGTGTCGTTCGCATTCGCTGGCGGCGCCATGCTGGCCCTCGTGTGCTTCGAGGTCATGCCCGACGCGCTCGGGCTGGATCGCGGGCGGGCGCTCGTGGGCGCGCTGCTGGGCGGCGGCGCCATGTTCGCGCTCAGCCTCGCGCTTGGTGTCTGAGGTCCGCCCGTGCTCCGTGCCGACCACGTAGGCCGTTTGCGTGGGCAGCACCGTGGCCGGCGTGGGCGGTCCGCTTCAGGGTGGATGCCATGAACGAGCACGCCGCGAGGCCGCGATGAACGTTCACGTCATCACCTCGAGCAGGCACGGCAGCACGGCTGAGGTCGGGCAGGCGATCGCGAACCGCCTCGTGGAGCGCGGGCTGGCCGCGACGGCGTGCGACGCCGATGGCGCGGCGGACGCGATCGCACCGGATGACGCGGTTGTCATCGGGAGCCCGATCTACATGGGCAAGTGGCTAAAGCCCGCTCGCGGGCTCCTCGACCAGCTCGCCGAGGAGCCGGAGGGCCGTGACGTCTACGTCTTTTCGCTCGGGCCGATCGGCGATCCGCCGGAGCCCGTTGACTCCTCGCCTGAGCCGGACGTGGAGGCCTTCGCGGCGGCGCGCGCCCGAGGCTCGCGAATCTTTGCCGACCAACTGCTCGGCGCCCAGAAGCCGATCACGGAGGTGGCGAGCGGTGTTTGAGACGCGCGACCTCCTCGAGGAGTACCTCCCCGTCTACGAGATCTCGGACACCGTCGCCTGCACGGTCGACGCCGATGCGCACAGCACCTGGACGGCCCTGCTCGAGGCGGATCTGATGAAGGTCGCGTCCGGGCGGCCGATGGTGGCTGCGCTCGGCTTCATCCGCCTCCTGCCGGAGCTTGCGACTCGGGTGCTTCACCACCAGGAGCTTCCGCAGAGGCCGGACGAGCTCAAGCTGTGCGATCTCCACGACCTCCCGGCCGATCAGGGCGGCTGGATCGAGCTGGGGCAGGTGCCGGAGCGCGAACTCGCACTCGGCCTGGTCGGCAAGTTCTGGAAGCCGGCGATCGAATACACGGAGGTCACCGCCGACGACTTCTACGAGTTCTCCGAGCCGGGCTGGGCCAAGACCGTCTACGACCTGCGCGTGACCGCGCTGGCCGAGGAGCGAACGCTGCTCACGGGCACCATGCGAACGCAGGGAACCGATGATCACGCTCGTAAGTGGCTGCGTCGCTACTGGACGATCGGCGTGGGCTCCGGCGCGCACGTCCTGGTCGGCGGTCTGCTCGACATGGTCTCCAAGGAGGCGGAGGACCGCATGATCGCCGCAGCGGTGGGCGTGGCATGAGCGAGCGCAAGCGGGTCGTGATCGCCGGCGGCGGAGTTGCCGGTCTCGAGGCCATGTTGGCGCTGCGCGACCTCCTCGGCGAGAGGGTCCGCGTCGAGGTCCTGGCCCCGGAGACGGAGTTCACCTACCGGCAGTTCGCGGTGGCGGAGCCGTTCAGCATGGGGGAGGTCGCGCGGTTTGACCTCGGAGAGCTCGTCGAGGGCGCGGGCGCGGTTCATCGCCGTGACGCCCTGGCTTCCGTGAATCCCGGTGCGCGCACGGTCGGTACCACCGCCGGCGCGGAGATCCCCTACGACGACCTCGTTGTCGCGGTCGGCGCCAGGGCGATCGCCGCAGTCCCGGGCGCCGAGACCTACGCCGGCCCGGTCAGCAATCCATTCGTGCGAGAGGCCACTCTCAAACTGGCCGGCGGTGAGAGCCGCGGCCTGATCCTCGCTGTGCCGGCGACCGTCCACTGGTCGCTGCCGGCCTATGAGCTCGCGCTGATGGCGGCGGCGCACCTGGCGGACATCGGGGCGGCTGGCGCCCCGGTGCATATCGTCACGCCCGAGCGGCGCCCGCTCGACGTGTTCGGCGCCGCGGTCAGCGACCGCATCGCAGAACTACTCGCCGAAAACGCGGTCGAGTTCCACACGCGAGCCCCGGCGCGAGTTGTCGAGGGCGGACTGGCGACCATGGACGGCGGACTGATCGCGGGCGATCACGTGATCGCCCTGCCCGCCTACGAGGTGCAGGGCATCCCGGGCCTGGCGCAGGGCCCTCACGGCTTCATCGATACCGACTCGAGGATGCGGGTCCAGCAGGCGCCCGGCGTCTACGTCGCGGGCGATGCGAGCTGGTTTCCGATCAAGCAGGGCGGCCTGGCCGCACAGGAGGCCGATGTGGTCGCCGCGGCCATCGCCCACGAGCTCGACCCCGAGATCGAGAGCGAACCCTTCCGGCCTCAGCTGCGGGCGGCGTTGCTGACGGCTGACGGGCCCCTGTACCTGCGTCGCGGGGAGGGGCTCGCCACGGCGGCGAGCGAGGCGCCTCTCTGGTGGCCGCCGGGCAAGGTGGCCGGGCGCTACCTCACCCCGTACGTCGCCTCGAGGGCCAGCGCCACCAACCAGCCTGATCCGGCGCTGGTCGACCTCGAGGAGGCGGCTCCCGAGGACGTCGCCGACCATCGCGAGGCGACCGAGCTGGCTCTGCACGCGGCCGAGGCCGACGCGCGGCTCGGTGACTATCAGGGCGCCCTGCGGTGGCTGGCGGTCGCCGAGCGGCTGGACCTCACCCTCTCGGCCGAGCACGCCTTGAATCGAGAGCAGTGGCGTAGGCTCGCCGGGTGAGCGGTGCGCCCGCGATCCGCACCAGCGGTCTGACCAAGGACTACGGCGCCGGCAACGGCCTCTTCGACCTCGACCTCGAGATCAAGGCCGGCGAGATCTTCGGCTTCCTCGGACCGAACGGAGCCGGCAAGTCCACGACGATGCGGTTGCTCGTGGACCTGATCCGCGCCACGGCCGGTTCCGCCGAGATCCTCGGCCTCGACAGCCGCGCGGACAGCCTCGAGATCAGGCGCCGTGTCGGCTATCTGCCGGGCGACTTCTCCATGTATCCGAAGCTCACGGGAGTGGCCATGCTCGATTACCTCGCCGAGCTCAGGGGTGGGGTGGACCAGCGGCTGCGAGACGGGCTCGCGGAGCGCTTCAACGCTGAGCTCGACCGCCCGATCCACGAGCTCTCAACGGGCAATCGCCAGAAGCTCGGGCTGATCCAGGCCTTCATGCACGAGCCCGAGCTCCTCATCCTCGACGAGCCGATCGCTGGCCTCGATCCGCTCGTCCAGCAGAGCTTTCACTCGTTGCTCGGCGAGATCACCGCCGAGGGGCGAACGGTCTTTCTCTCCTCGCACACGCTCTCGGAGGTCGAGCGCGTGGCCCATCGCGTGGCGATCCTGCGCCAGGGCCGCCTGGTGGTCACCGACTCCCTCGAGCGCCTGCGCGCCGTCGCCGTGCGCAAGCTCGAGATCGACTTCGACGGCGACGCGCCCTCAGCTGACGCGCTCAGAGCCCTGCCGGGCGTGCGCGCCGTCGCCACCGAGCAATCGCGCCTGATCGTGTCGTACGAGGGCTCCGTGGATCCCGTGATCAAGGCGATCGCCGCGTATGAGGTCCGAGCGATTCGCACGCGCGAGGACGATCTCGAGGAGATCTTCCTCGGCTACTACCGGGAGCAGCCGCGGTGAGCGCTCCGACCCTCCGGTTGGCCCTGCGCCTGCGACTGGTCTCGGCGCTGGTGACGGCGGTCGGGATGACGGCGGTGATCGTCATGGTCGGTGCGCTGTTTCCCGCCGTCGGCGGCTCGATCGGCAAGCTCAACCTCCCTCAGGGCGTGACCGAGCTGCTCGGCGGCGCCGACTACGGCACCCTCGCCGGCTGGATGCGCAGCGAGGTCGGGGCCGTCTACGGGCCGCTGGTCATCGCGGGGGTGGCGATCTCCGCGGCCGCGAGCCTGACCGCGGGCGAGGAGGAGGACCGCATCCTCGCGCTGGTGCTCGCCCACCCGGTGACGAGGGGACAGCTGATCGCGGCCAAGGCGGCGGCGGTCGCCGGCGGCGTGCTGCTGATCGCCCTCGGGACCTTCGTGGGGCTGGTGGTCGGCGTGGCGATCGGCGGTGGGGGTGTGACCCTTGGCCATCTGGCCGCGCTCGCTATTCACCTCGTCTTCTTCGGCCTGACGATGGGAGCCGTGGCCCTGGCCGCGGCCGCTGCGACAGGCCGTAAGGGGGTTGCCGTGGGGGCGGCCTCGGCCATTGGCATCCTGGCGTTTCTGATCAACGGGTTCGCTCCGCTCGTCGATGCCCTGGACTGGCTGAAGTACCTCTCGCCCTTCTACTACTACGCCGGGTCCGACCCGATCGGGACCGGGGTGGACATCGGGCATCTGCTCGTGCTCGCGGCGGCCACGGCCGCCCTCATGTCCGCGGCGCTGGTGCTCTTCGAGCGGCGCGACCTTCGCGGCTGACCCGGGCTCGGTATCCGCTACGGAGGAAGACCGGGTGCCTGCTCCCGATGGCTGGTCGAGTCCGCGTGCTTACCGTGAGGACCTGTGATGAAGACGATCGTCATCGGCTACGACGGCAGCGACGAGGCCAAGGACGCTCTGTCCCTGGCGGCTGACCTGCGCACGGCGACGAGGGCCCACCTGATCGTCTCTCCGATCGACGAGATCGAGCCGTACTGGGGCGATCTCAACCTCGAACAGCTCAACGAGGAGCGCAATCACTACTTCCGGCGGATGTTCGACGAGGTCGCCGAGCAGATCGGCGACTCCGACTTCAAGCAGGTCCCCGGGGCTGGATCCGCTCCGGCCGCGCTCGACCAGATCGCCGAGGTCGAGAAGCCGGACGTCGTGGTCGTCGGCTCGACCCACCGCGCCGGCATCGCCACCGTTCTGCCGGGGTCGACGGCGGACCGCCTCCTATCGGGGGCATCGTGTGCGATCGCGGTCGCCCCGCGCGGATACGCGAAGGAGCGCGATCACAGCGTGCAACACATCGGCGTCGCCTACGACGGCCAGCGCGAGTCCGACCTGGCGCTGGACGTCGCCATCGAGACGGCACGCCAGGTGGGCGGCGACCTGCGACTGATTGCGGTCAACAAGAACTCCAGCCTGGACAGCTACTTCGACGAGACGATCGCCGCCGGACTCAAGCGCGTGCCGCAGGGCATCAGCAGCTCGTCGGTCATCGCGCTCGGTCAGCCCGAGGAGGAGCTCGCGAAGGAGGGCGCAAAGCTCGACCTCCTCGTGATCGGCTCACGCGGCTACGGGCCAGTCCGCCGGGTGCTGCTTGGCGGCATCGCGCAAAGGGTCATCAACACGGCGACCTGCCCGGTGATGGTCGTGCCGCGCGGTGTCGAAGCGGCGCCCAGCAACGCGAAATCTCACTGGATGGAGGAGGTCGTCATCTGATGGAGACGCAGTTCTGGCCGATCTTTCCGATCCTCGGCTGGGGAATCGGGGTCGCCGCAAACGCCTGGGACGTCTACGGCAACAAGCCGCCGAGCGAGGATGAGATCCAGCGAGAGGTCGAGCGCCTGCGCTCCTGAGGCGTTGGCGAAGATAGGGCCGTCGCCACGACCGCTGACACCGAAACCCGCTTCATCCAGGACGAGCTCGACAGCGCCTACATCTACGGCGCGCTGGCCGAGCTGGAGGAGTCCGACTCCGTCGCGGAGCTCTACGGGCGTTTGGCGGCCACGGAGAGGCGTCACGCCGAGGCGTGGGTCGCGCGGACCGGCGGCGAGGGGGCTGACCTCGACGCGATCGGCCCGAGCCGTCGCGCCAGGACGCTGGTCTGGCTGGCGCGCCGCTTCGGGGCGCAGTTCATCCTGCCGTCGCTGACCGACCAGGAGGAGGTCGACCGCGGGCGGTACGACGCGACGCCCGGAGCCGAGCGGATGGCGGCCGACGAGCGCTCGCACGCGCGCCTGCTGCGAACGCTGAGCGACGGGGCGGAGGGCGGCGCAATCGCACGGCTGGAGGGTCGCCACCGCGCCATCGGCGGAAACGCCCTGCGCGCAGCCGTCCTCGGCGCCAACGACGGCCTGCTCTCGAACTTCAGCCTCGTGATGGGCGTCGCGGGCGCATCGCTCGCAGCCGACGCGATCCTCATCACGGGCCTCGCCGGTCTCCTCGCCGGCGCGGGGTCGATGGCGCTCGGGGAATGGATCTCGGTGCAGAGCTCGCGCGAGCTGCAGGAGCGCCAGATCGCGATCGAGTCGGCCGAGCTGGAGCGCATCCCCGACGAGGAGCGCGAGGAGCTGGCGCTGATCTACCGCGCGAAGGGCCTGGACCCCGATGCGGCCGACCGGCTCGCCGACCAGCTGCTCAGCGATCGCTCCCAGGCGCTGGACACGCTCGTGCGCGAGGAGCTCGGGATCGATCCCGGCGAGCTCGGCGGCTCACCGTGGACGGCGGCGATCACCTCGTTCGGCCTGTTCTCAATCGGGGCGATCATCCCCGTCTCCCCGTTCATCTTCACGTCGGGGACGGTCGCCATCCTGATCAGCATTGCGCTCAGCGCCACGGCGTTGTTCGCGCTCGGCGCTGCGACCACGCTGATGACCGGCCGGGGCGTGCTCTTCTCCGGAATGCGTCAGTTGGTGATCGGCGTTGCCGCCGCCGCCCTCACGTTCGGCGTGGGCAGCCTCATCGGCGCGGCGGTTGGGTAGAGGCAAGTCGATCAGCCTCACGGCGCAGCAGCCGCAGCGCCTCGTACCGGATCAGCAAGATCCCCGGCGAGAACACCGCCCAGTAGCGCCGGAAGAGCCGCCTCGAGGTCGAATCCGTCGTCTTCACGCGGGTCCGGCTCCGCACGGTGGAGCCCTCTCCCGGCACCTCGTCGGCCTCGAGCGTCCACACGATCTTCGCGTAGCCCGGTTCGTCGAAGGCCTCGAAATCCTCGGGCGGCAGCGCGCGGAACTCCACATCGGCCTGCCAGGGCTGGGCGACGGCGCCGGCGATGTAGAGCTGCCCGGGCTCATCCGCGAGCACGCCCCAGCCGATCCCCCTGGTCTCCTCGACCAATCCAGGGGATTCCCACCGGACCGATTCGCCTCGAAGGCGACCTGGCAGCGTCCGCAGCGTGAAGATCAGCCAGACCAGCGGCGAACGCTGCAGGTCGAGTGCCTTCGCCATCTCGAGCGCCGTCTCCGGCCCCGCACGGACGCGCGTTTGGTGGGACTCATCAACCTCGGGATCAGGGATGAACGCGTCGAGGCGATCCTCGCCGTCGTGCGCGCGGGGGCGAGCATGGCCGTAGCGCAGCCAGGTCGCGGTGGCCAGGGCGAGCCAGCCAAGCAGGCCGAGCGCAATGACGCGTGCGGCGTTTCGCAATCCGGCGCCCACGGTCTGCATCTTTAGATCCCCTGAAGCATTCGGTGGATCATCCCTGGTTCAACCGGAAGTTCGAAGGAGGACTCCGATGCATCCAGCAATTCTCGCGGCCGGACTCGGCGCCGTCGACGCCGCCCTTGCCGGGCAGGTGATGTACGGGCTGCGCCAGGGCCGCCGGGGCGCTCGCAAGGATCCGCTCCACAGGCCGCCGGACAAGAACCGCCGCTAAGCGCGCGCCAACGTAGCCGTACCGGTAGGAGGTCGAGGGCATCGGTTTCTCGGTTCGGTTAGGCTCGGGCAATGCACGGTAAAGGGGTGGCGCTACGGATTTGCATGGCGCTCGCGGCACTCGTCGGGACATTGGCGATTTCGGCCTGCGGGAGCGACAGCAGCGGCGGTGACAGTGGGACCGACGGCGCAACGGCTGGCGCCCCGGCCGTCGTCGCCAGCGGCAAGCCGACCGGCGAGCTGACGATCTCCAACTGGCCGCTCTACATCGACAAGCAGACGATCCCCGACTTCGAGGACAAGACCGGCGTGTCGGTCAAGTACATCGAGGACGTCAACGACAACGCCGAGTTCTTCGGCAAGGTCCAGCCACAGCTCGACCAGGGCGAGTCGGGCGGGCGCTCGATCTTCGTGGTCACCGACTGGATGGCCAACAAGATGCACGAGCTCGGCTACCTGCAGAACTTCGACAAGACGGCGATGCCGAACAACTACGACCACCTGGTTCCGAGCCTCGCGCATCCGCCGTTTGACCCCAACCGCGACTTCTCGATGCCGTGGCAGACGGGGATGACCGGGCTGGTCGTGCGCAAGGACCTCGCGCCTGACGTGAACTCGATCTGCGATCTCTTCGACCCGCAGTACAAGGGCAAGGTCGAGATGCTCACCGAGATGCGCGACACCGTGCCGCTGGTGATGAAGTGCATGGGCGTCGACCTCTCGAAGGCGACCGAGGACGACTGGCTCGCGGCGATCCAGAAGATCGGAGACGCCGCCGACTCCGGCCAGATCCGCCGCTTTACCGGCAACGACTACGCCCGCGACCTGACCGCGGGCGATGCGACCGCTGTGATCGGCTGGTCGGGCGACGCCGTCCAGCTGCAGGCCGACAACCCGAACATCGAGTTCCGGATGCCGGAAGAGGGCTGCATGCTCTGGTCGGACAACATGGTGATCCCGATCGGAGCGCCGAACCCGACCGCGGCCGAGGCGTTCATGAACTACGTCTACGACCCGGTTAATCAGGCCCAGATCGAGAAGTACGTCAACTACGTCTCTCCGGTCGCGGGCACCAAGGAGGTCCTCCTGAAGGACGACCCGAGCCTGGCCAAGAACCAGCTGATCTTCCCCGACGCGCAGTTCACCGCGAAATGCGACTCCGCGCCGACAATCTCGGGCAAGCAGGAGCAGACCATCACACAGGCCTTCGAGTCGGTCGTGAACGGATAGTTAGTAGGGCCTGCCGGCCGTCGATGCGGCGCCCGCGGTCCCGGAGGGTTGCGGCTAGTCCGGATTCGTGCCTAGGTCCACCTTCGCGGCGGTCTCGCCACCTTCGCGCCTCATCCGCCGCGCTTCACGTCCCTGGACCGCGTCGATTCGAGCATCAGGGCCAAGGTCGGACAGGCGGCGGCGGCACGCCGGGCGTGGTCGTACAGATCTGCTGGGATCGGCGCCTGATCGATGATGGGATAGCCCCACTCGTCGAGGGTTATCCGCTCCGGCAAGAGCTCCGCGCAGAGGCCGTGGGCCTCGCATGCGATCGGGTTGACGCGAACGGTCGTCATCGCCCGATGCCCCCGGGCCCGGGCGTGAGCGCCTGCATCTCCCGCTCAGATGCCAAAGCCGTGCACGGCTCGCCGCGCTCATGCCGTGCGATGTCCTCACCGAAGACCCGGAGCGCGCTCGCCACCATACGAACCGCGCCATCGGGGTGATGACATGCACCCCGGCCGGTCACCTGGCCCCCCCAGTACTCGACCCATCGTCGGGTGCCAAGCGCGGCGGTGCCGTCAGCGATCTCCTCCAGGGCGTTAGCGATCGCGGGCATCCCAAATGCGCACGGACCGCACTGGCCGGCCGAGTGATCGGCCAGATAGCGGGCGATCCGTGCCGTCTCGGCAACTCCGCAGGCGCGACTGGATAGCGCCGTAACGAGGCCCGGTCCGAGCGTGCCGCCGGCAGTCTGCATCGCGGCGTGTCCGAGTCGAAGATCCGCCCCGGACTGATGGGTGAACCACGAGCCGGAATACCCGCCGACGAGCAGGGCCTGGACGGGCTCGGCGTACCCGCCGATTTGGTCGACGAGGGAGCCGAGGGACAGCCCGCCGGGTACCTCGTATAGGCCCGGAGCTCTGACCGCGCCGGAGACCGTGATCAGGATCGAACCCGGATCCTCCTCGGACCCCACCCCTCGGAACCACTCGGCACCGTGGCGCGCGACCAAGGCCAGGTGGGCCAGCGTCTCGACGTTGTGTACCAGGGTCGGGCGACCTGCAACGCCGCGCTCGAAGGGTCTCGGCGGAACGAACGTGGGCAGCACCGCCCCCGTGTTCAGGTAGTTGATCAAAGCGCTCTCCTCGCCGGCGAGGTAGTCGCTCGGGACCTCGACCAAGCTTGGAGTCACCCGGTCCGCGCCGGCGCGTTCGCCAATTGCGCGCTTGACGGCGCGAATGGCCTGTTCGGCACCGGCCTTGACGCAGACGAACGCGTCGTCGGCATTCACAGCAGCCGCCCCCACGGCAATACCGTCGAGTACAAGGTGGGGCCCGTGCGCGAGCAGGGAGGCGTCCTTCGAACTCGCAGGCTCGCCCTCAGCGCCGTTCGCCACGACCACGCGCCGCTTCCGCCGCGGCCTCGCGTCCACCGCACGGATCTTCGCCGCGACCGGGAAGCCGGATCCACCGCGGCCGCGGAGGCCGCTTCGCTCGACCATCTCGATCAGCTCAGCCACACGGCCCTTGCCCGGAATCGCCACTTCCCCGTGCAGCTCCAGGTGCTCGTTCAGCGGTGTCGAGTCGTCCGAGCTCCAGCCCGACAGCAGCCGCGGTAGCACCGCACCATCGCTCATCAGAGGGCCCCGCCGCCGGTCGGTTGCCCGCTGACGGTGCCAGTCAGCCGGTGGGTCGTTTGATCGATCGAAAGCCGAACGTCGAGGCTCGCGGACTTATTGCCGTTGGAGACCGAAGCGAGCAAACGAGTCCCCTGCAGAGACCGCAGGCGGCCCTGGTAGAGCAGGGGCTGCCCGGGTGGGCCGATCGAGACCTCGCTGTTCGTCATCGAGACGCCGCCACCGACCAGCGGTTGACCTTGAACCTGGATCTCGAGGGTGCCGGGCAACGAGCCGTGGAGCACGGCTCGGATGTCGATGACGACCAGGCCCGCACCGCTGAGCTCGTGCTGGCGAATGACGCCGGTCAGCCCGGACGAGAAGGGGAAGGGCAGCGTGGATGCCACAACCTGGTTCGACTTTCCCCCAGTCGTCGATCCGCTGGTAGAGGCGGTGAGCAGCGCGGCCGGGGTACCTGCCCGCGCGGCCCAGTTAGAGCCCAGCGGCCCGCTTACGAGCCAGATCACCATCGCCACCAGCGTCGTTGCGATCGCGCTCATACCGAGGGCACGCCGCCCGTCGCCGCTCGGCCAGGCGGTGGCGATCCGCCAGCCGACCGCGACCACGACGACGGCGAGGCAGGCGGCGCTGATCGCGAGCATCCAGACCAGGGACGCGTCTGTGCCCGAGCCGAGGCCGTGGACCAGCGCCAGCGGCCAGCAGGCATAGGAGGCCCAGTGGACCGCACGCCATGCCCTGTAGCCGACCCGGCGCCTGAGCAGGCTGGTCACGATGAGCGCGAGCAGGAGGTCGAGGGCGAGCGCCCCGGCGCCAACCCAGATCGGCCTGTAGCTGGAGGCAAACGGCACGATCGCGTCACGGAAGCCGATTTGAGTGAAGCCATCAAGCACGGTGGTGAGGACGTGGATCGCGACCACCACGACGGCGAACAGCGAAAGCGAGCGGTGGATGCCATCGATCATGAATCGGGGCCAGCGCTCCGACTGCCAGCGGGAGAAGTCGACGATCCCCATTACGAGGCTCGCCGTGAGCAGCAGCAGCGCCACCGCCCCGGCACCGCGCGTTGTGTACCAGTACGCGCTCGGGCCGCTAGCGAGCGGCAGGCTCATCGCTGATCCCCCTCGGGCCAACCGCCGAGCAGCACGACCTCCCCGGATGCTCGGACCAGCCGGCTGGGCAGACGACGCTCATCGAGCCAATGGAGAGCCGGCTCCCCGCGAACGATCGCCGCGGTGCTCGCGGCGTTGGCGTCGACGCAGGACCCCGCCGCAACGCTGACGGTTCGCCAAACTTCACGCGCCGACTCTCCGGTTTGCGGATCAACGATGTGATGCGAGGAGCCGGAGGCATCCCGCCACCGGCGGACGGTCGTGCTCGACGTGGCGAGTCCGCCCGCAAACACGCCGATCGTCTGCCCGGGATCGGTCGGCTTGGCCGCGTGATCGTCGGTCACCCGGATCAGCCACCCGCCGGCCGGTGGATCGCCGGCGATCGAGAGGTCGCCGCCGAGGTTGACGAGAACGCCGCCGCCGATCTCGGCGTGAACGCGCCCGGCGGCGCGGTCGGCGGTCAAAGCCTTGGCGGTCGCACCGAGGTCGAGCTCGACGCCGGACGGCACCTGAACCGAGGACCGGTCGAGGTCGACGTCGACAGTTCGCCACCCGACGGCGCAGGTTGCCCGCACGCGTTCGGGCGCAAAACCCCGGGAGCCGATCTGCGCAAAGTCGCGGTCGTAGCCGATCATTCTCAGGGCGGTGCCGACCGTCGGGTCGACCGCGCCGCCGGTCGCCTCCGCGACGCGGAGCGCGGTGGCTATGGCTTCGAGGAAGAGATCGGAGACGAGGACGGAGCGGCCGCCGGCCCGGTTTACTTCGGCGAGCTCTGAGTCGGGCCGGAAGCGGCTGCACGCGAGATCGATCGCCTCCAGCTCGCGGTCGAGAATCGCCCTAGCACGCTCCAGGCTCGCGGGCTCGGTGACGAAGATCGCGACGCCGGTCCCGAGCGCCCGAAACGATTCGGTTGCAACGGTGCTCAAGAGCCGCCCGAGACGACGGGCGGCGGCGCGGGCGCCGGCGCGGGGGTGGCCGGAACCGGGGCCTCGGGAGGTGGCGCGATCCCGGGAGTAGCCGCCGAACTCGGCACGGAGTTCAGCGGAGCCTGGGCGAAGCGCGCCTTCGGTCCCGTCCGTTGCGGATCGGTTCCGGTGGCGACGCTGGTCGCCTTACCGGGCCTGGCCTGGGCGACGAACGCGGCGAAGCCACTGATCAGCACGACGCATCCGACTGCAATCCAGCCGCGCAGCCGGATCAGGGTTCCCAGTCTCGCGTCGCGATTTCGGGACAACTCTCTGGGCGTGGGCGGCCTGTCATGCATCCCTTGAGGGTGGACGGTCACCATAAGCAGCGGGTGTCGGGAGGATTAGAGACCTCTTAGGCGCACGAACAGCGCTGGCTGAAAAAGCGCGCCTACGCGCGTCGATGCAAAGCGGGTTTCCTTGCCCGGTGCCTCGACGCTAGCGCGATGGGCGGCTAACGGTAGGTCCTGGATTGCAGCCGCGCTGCCCCAGGTTGACCAAGGCGTTGACCCGAAGAGCCGTCCGGCG
This sequence comes from uncultured Solirubrobacterales bacterium, assembly GCA_963796815.1. Taxonomy (GTDB): domain Bacteria; phylum Actinomycetota; class Thermoleophilia; order Solirubrobacterales; family 70-9; genus WHSW01. The sequence continues at coordinate 380,933 of CAWCNF010000001.1, read as the reverse complement.
TGTGCGTCGACAAGAGAGCAGGGCAACACCGCTTGATAGAGCGGTATCTTGCGATGCCGGAGGAGGGACTCGAACCCCCGACACGCGGATTATGATTCCGCTGCTCTAACCAGCTGAGCTACTCCGGCGGGGGTGCGGATCGTAGCGACGGGAGGGGTCGATTTCGGGTGCCCGGATAGGTTGCGGGGCGTGGCAACGGCCTTTGCGTTTGATGAGCGATGTCTGGCCCATGACAACGGGTCGATGGTGCTCGACGAGCGGGCTGCTGGGTGGATCGACGTGCCTCATGTCGAGCAGGCGGCGCGTCTCGAGCGGACGATGGCGGTGTTCGAGGGTGCTGGCGTCTTGGAGCACCTCACAAGAGTCGAATCGCGCGCGGCAGCCCGCGACGAGCTCGAGCTCGTCCACACGCCCCGGCTGATCGATGCGCTCGAGGCTGCCTGTGCGAAGGGCGAATACGCGTGGGTCGGTCCTGAAGCGAGAATCGGGCCCGACTCCTGGGAGCCGGCGCTGCTGGCGGCCGGGAACACGATCGAACTGGTCGACGCGGTCGCAAGCGGCCAGGCCGACAACGGCTTCGCCCTCGTCCGCCCGCCCGGGCACCACTCATCCCAGGACGAGGCCATGGGCTTCTGCTTGTTCAACAACGTGGCGGTCGCGGCGCGGCACGCCCAAGAGGAACATGGGGTCGGGCGGATCGCCATCGTTGACTGGGACGTCCATCACGGCAACGGGACGGAGACGGTGTTCTGGGAGGACCCGTCGGTGCTGTTCATCTCCCTTCACCAGGACGACCTGTATCCGATGGGACGCGGTGCGGCGACGGATATCGGCGCCGCGTCGTACAACGTCCCGCTTCCGGCGGGCACGGGCGACGACGGCTATCTCGCCGCGTGGGATGACCTCGTGGCGCCGGCGCTGGCCGGGTTTGAGCCCGAGCTACTCCTCGTGTCCGCGGGCCAGGACCCTGCCGCGGGTGATCCACTCGGCCGGATGAGCGTCACCACCGAGGGCTTCCGAGCGCTGACGGCGCGGGCGAAGGCCGCGAACCTGCCGCTCGCGGCGATCCTGGAGGGCGGGTACAGCCTCGACCACCTGCCGTTCTGCAACCTTGCGATCGTGGAAGAGTTGACCGGGCTCGCGCCGTCGTTCGCCGAGGATCCACTCGAACTCGACGTCCCGAGAGGCCTGCGGCCGTTCGAGCGCGTTGCAATTGACGCGTGCCTGGCACGATGGACGGGTAGCTTCGAAGAAACGATGAAAGGCACAGATGGCTGAGATCACAGAGGACCAAGTCGTGGAGGCCGCGCAGAAGCTCGGCAAGGAAGAGTTCAACCGCCAGGACATCGCCGACGCGCTCGGCGTCGAGAAGTCCGACGTGAAGATTCCGTTCACGCAGGCGCGCAAGGCCGGCAAGTTCGAGAAGGTCCGCGACGACGAGGAGAACACGGGCATCTTCAAGCTCGGTGCTTCGGTTGCCGCTGCCGCACCGGCGCCCGCCGCTGAAGCGCCCGCTCGCGGCCGCTCCGGCTCCGGATGCCGCCCCCGCCGCAGATGCCGCCGCTGGCACGCCTCCGTCCGGCGGTAGCGACCCCGGCACGTCGACGCTCCCGAGCTAACCAAGCGCGTTCTCGCACGGAGTAGGGTCCTCCTTGACCAGCCCCCGGCCGCGTTCAAGGAGGACCCTTTGCCGCTCATCGACGTCACCTATCCCGCTGGAGCGATCGACGACGCCACCCGCGAGGAGCTCGTCGAGAACCTGATGGGCGACCTGCTTGCCGCCGAGCGTGCCCCCGACACCCAGTTCTTCCGCGACGTCACGTGGATCTTCGTGCATGAGCTTCCGGCCGAGCACGTGTTCACGGCGGGCAAGCCGGTCGTCCAAGCCGATTTTCAAGGTCGAGGCGACGACGCCAGAGGGCGCGCTGTCGGATCGGCGCCGCGCCGAGTTCGTCGAGTCGGCGACCGCGCACGTGCGCGAGGCGGCCGATATCCCGGAGGAGGAGGGCCTGCGGGTGTTCGTCATCCACCGCGAGGTCGCCGAGGGCAGTTGGGGCGCCGCCGGCCAGGTCGTCATGTTCTAGGCGCTGCGCGACGCCGCCAAGGCCGAGCGCGAAAAGGCCGAGCAGGTCGCGCCCGTAGCGACGTAAGAACGGCGTTGAGCGGCGGATCCGCCTGCCGATGCGCGACGGTGATCCAGCCGCGGGTGACCGCGTTGCGCCCTGCCATCTGCATCGCGATCGCAAAACCGCCGAGGCGACGAACCCGTTCCGCTCTGGGAATGACCCGCCATGCAGGCCGATGACTCGCGCGGGGTCAGCTTGTGATTTGACTTGGCGGTCGACTCGCTGCAACTCATTGGCCGGGGGCCGAGCTCGAGGCGGTGGACGCCGCCCTCGAACGCCTTCAGGACAAGCGCTCCGCGCTGATCGGCATCGCGGGGGAGCCGGGGATCGGCAAGACCGCGCTTCTGCGCACGCTGGTTGCCCGCGGTGAGGAGGCGGGTCACCTCGTCCTGGCCGGCCGTGCCGCCGAGTTCGAGCGCGAGGTGCCGTTCTCGGTATTTGTCGACGCCCTCGACGCCTACCTCGCCACCATCGACGAATCGCGTCTCGACCGGATGGGCGTGCGCCACCGCGCCGAGCTCGGGGCGATCTTCTCGAGCCTGCGCGCGCCCGGTGAGCCTGAGGCCGCGGTCGAGCGCCACCTGGCCCATCGGGCGGTCTCGAGCCTGCTCGATGGCCTCGCGGCAACGCGTGGGCTGGTGCTCGTGCTCGACGACCTGCACTGGGCGGACGAGGCCTCGCTCGAGCTGCTGCTGTCGCTCGCGCGCCGCCCGCCCGCGCAGCCGACGCTGATCGCCTGCGCCTACCGCCGGCAGCGCACCGTGGCCCAGCTTCACGACGCACTTGCCGCCGGCGGCCCCGACAGCGCCTCGCACGTGATCGAGCTCGGGCCGCTCGCGCGCGAGGACGCGGCCGAGCTCCTCTCCGATCAGGTCGCGGCGGGCCGGCGCGACACGGTCCTCGACGCCGCGGGCGGCAACCCCTTCTACCTAGAACAGCTCGGCCGCGCGTCGGAGCTCGGCGATCGAGGCAATCGAGGACTCGACGACCGACGACGAGGTGCTCGAGGGCGGCTTCCGCGTCCCTGCGGCGATCGCCGCGTCGCTCGCGGAGGAGCTGCGCGCGCTCGATCCGGACACGCGGCGGCTGCTCGACGGCGCCGCTGTCGCCGGCGAGCCGTTCCGCCTCGCGCTCGCCGCGCGGATCTCGGGCGTCGAGCAGGACCGCTCGCTGGAGCTGATCGATGGCGCGATCAGCGCCGGTCTTGTCCGCTCGGTCGCGACCCCCGGGCACTTCGTCTTTCGCCATCCGCTGCTGCGCCGCGCCGTGTACGAGGGCTCCGGCGAGGGCTGGCGCCTCTCCGCCCACGGCCGGGCGGCCGCGGAGCTCGAGTCCCAGGGGGCCGACCCGGTCGCTCGCGCCCACCATGTCGCGCGCGTCGGCCGAGCCCGGCGATGGCGCCTCGATCGAGCTGCTGCGCGAGGCCGCCGGCCGCACGCTCACCCGCGCGCCGATGTCGGCCGCGCATTGGCTGCGCACCGCGATCGGGCTCGTTCCCGACGGCGATGTCGCGCTGCGAATCGAGTTACTGGGCGAGTTGGGGCGGGCGCTGCTCGCGGGTGGCCATCTCGACGAGGCGCAGAGCGTGATGGATGAGGCGATCGGCCTCGCGGGCGAGGAGGTCGACGCGGCCCTGCTGATCGACCTCGCCGAGATCGATCAGTGGCAGGGGCGCCCGTGGGCGGCGATCGCCCGCCTGGAGAAGGTCGCCGCGTGCCGGCCGCCGAGCGGCCCGAGATCCGCGCCCAGATTCAGCTGCGGCTGCTCTACCTGAAGCGCTGGTCGGGCGACGTCGAGGGTGCGATCGCGAGCGGGCAGGCGGCCGTCGAGGCCGCGCAGGAGGCCGGCAGCACGCCGATCCTGGTCGCCGTCCAGGCCGCCTTCGCCGAGGCCGAGGCCTCCAGCGGCGACGTCAAGCGTCGCGACCGACGTCTACGAGCAGGCGGTGGCCACAGCGCGCGCTCTCCCCGACGGCGAGTTCGAGCGCGACCTCGATGCCTTCTACTCGCTTGGCTGGGCGGCGATCCATCTCGACCGCTACCTCGAGGGTGTCGACCACTTCGAGCGCGGGCTGGTGATCGCGCGGCGCATCGGCAGCGTCCGTCACCTGCTCACCCTGCGCTCCGAGCCGGTGGAGGCGCTTATCCGCGGCGGCCGGGCGGGGGCGTCGATGGCGCGCGCCGACGAGGCCGTCGAGGCCGCCCGGCTGCACCCGAGCCCTCGCTATCTGTGGTGGTCGCTGTGGATGGCGAGCGCCGCCTTCGTGCGCGCCGGCGACCCGCTGCGCGCCCGCGCGACGTTCGACGAGGCGATCGCGGTCGGCGACCGGATGCCGCCGCAGCCGATGCGCGAGATCTGGATGGGCTACCAGCGCGCGGCGCTGTTGTCCGCGGAGGGCGACCACGCTGCCGCCGTCGCGGCGCTGTATGAGGGGTGCGGGGGAGAGGACCTCCTCTTCGTCCCGATCGGCGACCGCCAGTCGGCCTGGGAGCTACTCACCCGCGCGGCTCTCGACGAGCCCGACCTCGAGCGCGCCGAGGCGATCGTCGACCGAGGCGGAGGGCCACGCCGGCGGCTTCGGGCTGCGCAGCCTCGAGGCTGCCGTCGGCTTTTGCCGCGGTCTCCTCGAGGAGACGAAGGGGAATTTCGACGCCGCCGAGAGAGGCCGCCCTCGGCGCGATCGCGGCTGCCGAGGACGCGGATGCGCTGATCTGGGCGGAGCGCTCGCGCACCCTGCTCGGTCGCGTGCTCGTGGCCGCGAACCGCCGCAGTGAGGCCGCGGCCGTCCTCGCCCAGGCGGAGGAGTCGCTCGCACGGCTCGGGGCCGAGAACCTGCGCGCCGAGGCCGCGCGCGAGATGCGCCGCCTCGGCCGCCGTACCCGCCGGCGCGGTCCCGAGCCGTCGACGGCGACGCCGGCTATCGCCTCGGGAGGCGAGCTCGACGGCCTCAGCGGGCGCGAGCGCGAGGTCGCCGACCTCGTCGCCCAGCAGCTCACCAACCGCGAGATCGCCGAGCGGTTGTTCCTCTCCGAGAAGACGGTCGAATCGCACCTGCGAAACGTCTTCGCAAAGCTCGGCGTCTCATCCCGCGTGGCCGTCGCCCAGGCGGTCGAGCGCGGCCGCATGCGCGACTAACTCGGTCCCTGAGCGGAAGCCCGCACCCCGAAAGCGCCTGACCCCTGAGTCGAAGTTCAGGGGGTGGACCGGGGGTTCCCCTGATGTGAGAACGCGCCCGGGAGGCGAATCTGTCCTTGTCACCTACCCACGGATGGAGCCCATGTTCAAGACCGTCATCAGCCTCTTCGTATTCGCCGTTGCAATCGCCGTGCTTGGCGTGAGCAACGCCAATGCGACGACCTTCTGCGTTCCGACCTTTCACGCCGATTGTCCAAATGACGGCACCAACGTCGCCCAGGCAAGCCTCGAGACGGCGATGTCCACCGATGCAACCGATGGGGTCGCCGACACCGTTCTGATTGCGGGCACGACGGTCATCGATCCGGACACGATCAACCCATCCGGCAGCGATCCGCTGCTCGTCCAGGGGGTTGGCCCGGCGACCAAGGTCACCTCCTCGACCAACCAGAACGCCTTCGTCCTCAACCTCGCTTCGGGCGGCAACGGCCGCCAGATCACGCTGCGCGACTTCACCCTGGTGATCCCGGCCTCGATGCCCGACAATGCCGGGGCTGGCGCGCAGGTGAGCGGCGACACCTTCGACCACGTCGACATTCAGAGCTTCAACCCGGGTTCGGACGCACTGCCGAGCTGGATCGGGAGCGGTGGCGTGTACCGAAACGGCACGATCAGCGGCGCCGGGGCCGGCTCAATCGGAACCGCCGTCCGCGTCGGCCCCGGCAGCGGCACGGTGGCGATCGAAGACTCGTTCATCGATCATCCGACCGGTGCGGCGCTCAGCAACAACGGCGCCACCGGCATCCTCACCATGCGCCGGTCCAGGGTCGTCAGCAGCGGCCAGACCCCCGTCCAGGCCAGCGCGGGGACGACCTCGGTCGAGAACTCGGTTGTCCAGACGGCCGGCGCCTCCGGCTTCTATGCGCTTGCAAGCAGTTCCGCCGCGGCCGATATCAATCTCGATCAGGTGACCGCGGTGAACTCGGGTGGCAATTCCACCGCGATCGTCGCCCAGGCGACGGCCGGCAAGTCCGGGCAGTTCGGCGGTCAACGTCCGCGACTCGATCCTGCGGGGTTACGCAGGCGCATACCTGCGCGAGGCACCGGCCGCCTCGCCCGACGGAAACGCGAGCGTCGCGATCGCGTACTCGAACGTGCATTTCACCGGTACGGAGACATCAACCGGCGACGGAACCGTCGCGGTCTCGACGGGCAACATCGACACTGACCCGCTGTTCACCTCGGCGAGCGACTTCTCGCTGCAGCCGGGATCGCCCTCGATCGACTCCGGCGACCCGTCCGCTGGGCTGCTCACCGAGGACATCCTCAAGGCGCCGCGACCGGTCGACGGTGACGCGGTCGCCGGCGCGATCCGCGATCAGGGCGCCTATGAGTACCAGCCGGCCCCCGTCGATCCGACCGATCCCACCGATCCGACCGATCCGACCGACCCCCAGGGCAACCCCGACACCACCGCGCCCGACACGCTCAAGGGGAAGGGCCCGAAGGCGAAGCTGCGCAAGCGCAAGGCGAGCTTCGAGTTCTCGTCTGAGCCGGGCGCCGTGTTCGCCTGCTCGCTCGACGCGAAGGAGCTCGCCAACTGCGCCAGCCCGTTGCGGCTCAGGCACCTCAAGCGAGGCAAGCACGTCGTCACCGTCGCAGCAAGCGACGCCGCTGGCAATACCGACCAAACCCCGGCGACGTGGAAGTTCAAGGTCGTCCGCAAGCACCGCCACCACTAGTCATGGCGGATTCGCAGAACGACCTCTCGGCGCCGCTCGAGCAGATCGGTACCTGGCTTGGATGAACCGCTGCGTCGCGTACGCGGCGCGGCTCGCTAGCTTGACTGCATGAGCGACCTCGAGCAAGCGGTGCATGCCGTTGTCGTCGACTGCATGGGCGTGCGCGAGGGCGAGGAGCTGCTCGTCGTCTGCAACCCGGCGACGATCGGCCTCGGCGAGCGGCTGCGCGGCGAGGCCGGGCGGGCCGGCGCCGACGCGGTCACCGCTCTGATGACGGAGCGCGCCTCTCACGCCGCCGAGCCACCCGCTTCGATCGCGGCCGCGATGGCAGCCGCCGACGTCGTCCTCTGCCCGACCGTCCAGTCGCTGTCCCACACGGCCGCGCGGCGCGAGGCGAGCGAGCGCGGCGTGCGGATAGCGACGCTGCCGGGCGTCACCGAGGAACTGCTCGCGCGCGTCATGAGCGCCGACGTCGAGGGCCTGCGCCGTAAGGGCGAGGCGATCGCAACGGCTCTCACCGACGCCTCGGAGGTTCGCATTACCTCCGCGGAGGGCTCCGACCTGCGCTTCTCCATCGAGGGCCGCACCGGGATCCCCGACGCCGGGGATCTGACTGCGCCCGGCGCCTTCGGGAACCTGCCGTGCGGCGAGGGCTTCATCGCGCCCGTGGAGGGAACCGCGGCGGGCAAGCTCGTGGTCGACGGTTCGATCGCGACGCTGGGAATCGTCGACGAGCCGGTCGAGATGACCGTCGCGGGCGGTCTGCTCACCGACGCGAGCGGCGAGATGGGCGCGAGCCTGCTCGAGCTGCTGGCGGTCGGCGGAGACGGTGGCCGCAACGTTGCGGAGCTCGGTATCGGCACGAACGAGAAGGCGAAGCTGACCGGCAACGTGATCGAGGACGAGAAGCTCCTCGGCACCTGCCACATCGCCTTCGGCGCGTCGGCGGCAATTGGGGGAACGGTTCAGGTCCCGGTCCATCTCGATTGCGTCGTCATGCGCCCCACGGTGGCGGTTGACGGCACTGAGCTCGTCCGCGACGGCGAGCTGCTTGTCGGCTGATCGCGCGCTGGTCGAAATGATCGCCGTACCCAACTTCTCCGAGGGCCGTGACGCTGACGCGATCGCAGCGATCACAGCCGCCTTCGCGCCCGCCACCGTCCTGGATCGTCATACGGATCCGGTTCACAACCGCACGGTCCTCACGCTCGAGGCGACCGCCAGCGACCTGCCCGCCGCTCTCGCCTCGGGCGCGCGCGCGGCGCTCGAGCACATCGACATGTCCGTTCACGAGGGCGAGCACCCGTGCATCGGCGCGCTCGACGTCGCGCCGGTTCTCTGGCTGGACGACAACCAGCACTCCGCGGCTCGCGACCTCGCGCTCGAGGCGGCGCTGGCGATCGCCGACCTCGGCATCCCCGTCTTCCTTTACGGCGAGTTGGCCTCCGATCCGATCCGCGGCGAGCGCGCGTTCTTTCGCCGCGGGGGCCTCGCGACGCTGACCGAGCGCATGCACTCGGGCGATGTTGCGCCTGACCTCGGGCCAGCGATGCCACATCCACGCGGCGGTGCCTCACTTGTGACGGCTCGGCGGCCGCTGGCGGCGTTCAACGTCGAGCTCGACACCTCCGACGCTGAGATCGCCCGCCAGGTCGCGGTCGGCCTTCGCGAGTCAGGCGGAGGCATCCCGAGCGTGCGCGCGATCGGCGTCGATCTCGATGGTGTCGCCCAGGTCTCGACGAACATCCATGACCCGGTCGCCGTCCCGCTCGGGCGGGTGATCGAGAAGGTGCGAGAGCTCGCGGCGGCGAGCGGCGCGAAGCCAGTCGCGGGCGAGGTCGTCGGGCTCCTCCCAGAGGCCGCACTGCGCGGACTACCCGACGACGTCCCGCTCCGCAACTTCGACCCGGACCGCCACATCCTCGAGCGCCGCACCAGGGGTCAGACCCCTTAACGCGCAACGCCCGATTGGCGGCCCTTTGCGGGCCGATCCGATTGTTAAATCCATATGAAGGGGTCTGACCCCTCAGCCTGTCCTCAGCCGCCGTAGTAGTCCACGTGCCACCACTCGTCGGGGCCGTGGATCTTGCCCCAGCCGTAGGTGGCGCCGAGGTTGTCGACGACGGTGCGCATCTCCGGGCTCGCCAGGTCGACGGCGGTGCCGTACTCGTGAGAGGAGGTGCCAGGCGGGTTGGCCGGGGCGCCCAGTCCCTGGAGATAGAGGTTGTAGAGGTAGCTCTGCTGCTCGTAGGTACGAAAGGCCGAGAGCGGGCCGGCTGGATAGATGTCGATGCCGTAGGTCGCAAGGCCCGCCTGTCGCATTGCCTCCCAGTTGGCGGCCGCGCTGGACGCCAGGTAGGCCGCGCCAAGCGGGGAGTAGATCTGGCTGACCCAGTAGGGCGCGACCGTCGCCGGCGGGCCGGAGGTGGTGTCGACGGCGGTCGACGTGGTGGTCGAGGTCGACGCGGACGTGGTCCCCAGCTCGGTGGAGCTGGGGATGTTGACCGTCTGGCCGATGATCACGAAGGCGCCGGAGGAAATCCCGTTGAACGAGGCGAGCGTGTCCGTGCTCATCCCATTGGCGGCGGCGATGCCCGAGAGCGTCTCGCCGGAGACGACGGTGTGGGGGTAGGAGGCGTGGGCGGGCTGGGGGTGAAGCCAGAGCAGGACGCTCGCGGCGCCCCCTGCCACGAGCGCCACCGGCCATCGTCGATGTTGAAGCATGCCCCGCTGTTCCCCCGCGAGCGGGCCCGACCTGCGGGCGCCGCATGGTTATGACTCCTGAAAGGAGCTGTGCGCGGTCGCTTTCTGTTGGCTAAGTTTCCCGCCGTGGCTCAGCAGGCGAGAAAGCGACGTCGGCGCAAGCACCGCGGAACTCAGGGCGGCGGGCTCGATACCCGAGGCCCGCGCGGCCGTCCGCGCACCCGCGAGGAGGCGCGCGCTCGGGCGCGCCAGAAGCAGTCCACCCGCGGCAAGCAAAAGGGCGCGGTCGACCGCCGTGACATCCAGCCGACCTGGCGCAGCGCGTTCATGCGCGGCCTGTTCGGCTCGGCGATCTTCTTCCTGCTCTTCTGGCTCGCGTTCAAGCGGCCGGCCGGCGCGGCGCTCGGTCTCTCGGCCGTGCTGCTGCTCATCTACGTCCCGCTCGGCTTCTACGTCGACACCTTCTTCTGGCGGCGGCGGATGCGCCAGCTTCAGGCCGCGCGAGCCGCGGCCAAGCAGGAGCGCCGCGGCGGCGGCGCCTAACGGCAGCGGCGCTAATCTCGGCGCATGGACGTGCGCTCGTTCACCGTCGGTCAGGTAGCCGAGAACTGCTACATCGCGCGCCGCGACGGCGCCGAACGCGCGGTGATCGTCGACCCGGGCGATGAGGCCGAGCGCATCCTTTACGCGGTCGACGAGCTCGGCGTCGGGATCGACGCGATCCTCGTCACCCACTGTCACTTCGACCACATCGGCGCGGTCGCGCCGGTGGCCGCGGCTACGGGAGCGCCCGTCTACTGCCCCGTGATCGAGGTGCCGGTGCTCGCCGACATCATGAGCTACGTGCCCTGGCCGGGCTTCGGCCCGTTTGAGAGCTACGAAGCCGACGAGCAGGTTGCGGGCGGCGAGAAGCTCGAGCTCGCCGGGATGGAGATCGAGGTCATCTTCACCCCCGGGCACAGCCCCGGCCACGTCACCTATGCGATCCCCTCTGAGAGCGCCGTCTTTTCCGGCGACGTTCTCTTTCAGGGCTCGGTGGGGCGCGTCGACCTCCCCGGCGGCGACTGGCCGACCCTGCTCGAGAGCATCCGCGGCCTCGTCGAGACCTATCCCGAGGAGACGACGGTCTACCCCGGCCACATGGGGATCACGACGCTCGGCGCCGAGCGCGCGACCAATCCGTTCCTCTCGGCTCTGACCGGCTAGGTTCACGCCGTGGCAGAGCGCTTTCAGGCCCCTCGCGGGACCTTCGACATCCTGCCCGCCGACGAGCTCGCCCGCCGCCGGCTCTTCGAGGTCGCCGTGACGCTGTGCGAGGCCGCGGGCTACGGGCGGATCGAGACGCCGGCCTTCGAGGACACCGAGCTGTTCGCGCGCGGCGTCGGCGAGGGGACGGACGTCGTCAAGAAGGAGATGTTCACCTTCACCGACCAGGGCGGGCGGTCGCTCACACTGCGCCCGGAGGGAACCGCCGCGATCTGCCGCGCTTACGTCGAGCACGGAATGCAGACGCTCGCGCAGCCGGTGAAGCTCTGGTACTGGGGGCCGTTCTTTCGCCACGAGCGCCCGCAGGCCGGTCGCTTTCGCGAGTTCAACCAGGTCGGGATCGAGGCGATCGGCTCCGACTCGCCGCTCGTCGACGCCGACGCGATCGTCCTGCTCGATCAGATCTACCGCCAGCTCGGCGTGCCATCCGTGCGGCTGCGCCTGTCGAGCCTCGGAAGCGCGGCGTCTCGAGCGGAGTACCGCGAGGAGCTGCTGGCCTTCCTGAGGGCTCACCGCGCCGATCTCTCCAAGGACGTCCAGGAGCGCTTCGAGGAGAACCCGCTGCGCGCGTTCGACTCCAAGGACGACGCCACGATCGCGGTGATGGCCGAGGCCCCGCAGATCGTCGAGCGCCTCGATGATTCCGACGAGCAGCACTTCGCCGAGGTGCGGCGCCTGCTCGACGTCTGCGGCGTCGACTACGAGGTCGACGGCACGCTCGTGCGCGGCCTCGACTTCTACACCCGCACCGTCTTCGAGTTCGAGACCGACGTGCTCGAGGCCCACTCGCGCACGGTCGGCGCGGGCGGGCGCTACGACGGGCTCGTGGAGGCCGTCGGCGGTCCGGCGGCGCCCGGTTGCGGCTGGGCCGCGGGGGTCGAGCGGATCGTGATGGCCCTCGACGAGCAGGCCCCGGAGGTGCGGGCCGACGCGTTCATCGTCGCGCCCGACTCACAGCGCGAGCGAGCGTTCGCGCTCGTGCGCGAGCTGCGCGGCGCGGGCCTTCGCGCCGAGCTCGACCTCGGCGAGCGCTCGGTCAAGGGCCAGATGAAGCAGGCCGACCGGGTTGGGGCCCGCAAGGCTGTCGTCATCGACGAGGACGGGACCGCCCAGATCCGCGACATGACCTCCGGAGAGCAGCACGCCCTCGAGCTCGGGCGCGTCGCCGACGAGCTGATGGTTCCATGAGGCCTGCATGACCCCCGACTTCCCGGCGCTGCGCGCCAACGACTACCGCGACATCTGGTGCGGCCAGGTCCTCGACGAGCGCGTCGACGCCGATGTCCGGCTCGCGGGCTGGGTCCACCGCCGGCGTGACCACGGCGGGCTCGTCTTCATCGACCTGCGCGATCGCACGGGCCTGGTCCAGCTCGTCTTTCACCCCGAGGACTCCGGCGAGGCGTTCGAGCTGGCTCACCGCCTGCGCGGCGAGGACGTGCTCAGCGTCGCCGGCAAAGTCGTGCGCCGCGACGCCGAGACCGTCAACCCCGATCTGCCGACCGGCGAGTTCGAGGTCCGCATCGCCGCAGCGACGCTGCTCTCGAAATCAGAGACGCCGCCGTTTGAGATCGAGGGCTTCTCGGGGGAGGTTGGCGAGGAGACGCGCCTGCGCCACCGCTACCTCGACCTGCGCCGGGATCGCATGGCGCGCGCGATCGTCATGCGCCACCAGGTCACCGCGGCGATCCGGGCGTTCCTCAGCGGCGAGGGCTTTCTCGATATCGAGACGCCGATGCTGACCCGCTCGACCCCGGAGGGCGCGCGCGACTTCATCGTCCCGTCGCGCCGCGAGCCGGGCTCGTTCTACGCGCTGCCGCAGTCGCCGCAGCTCTTCAAGCAGCTGCTGATGATCGCCGGCTTCGAGCGCTACTACCAGATCGTCCGCTGCTTTCGCGACGAGGATCAGCGCGCCGACCGCCAGCCCGACTTCACCCAGCTCGACCTCGAGATGGCGTTCGTCGGGGTCGAGGACGTGCTCGACCTCAACGAGCGGCTGCTCGCCGTCGGTGTTCGAGCAGGTCGGCGGGCCCAAGATCGAGCTGCCGCTGCGACGGATCACGTTCGATGACGCGATGGCCCGGTACGGCACCGACCGGCCCGATCTGCGCTTCGGCCTCGAGCTCGCCGACCTCACCGACCTGCTGGCCGAGACCGAGTTCAAGGTCTTTCGCGGCGTCGCCGACTCCGGCGGCGCGATCAAGGGGATCAACGCCGGCGCCCAGGAGGCGCCGCGCTCGGTGCTCGACGGCTTCATCGCGCGCGCCCAGGAGCTCGGGGCGAAGGGCCTGGTCTGGGCCTTCCGCGAGGGCGAGGGGTGGCGCTCGCCGACCGCGAAGTTCCTCTCGGCCGCCGAGCTCTCGGCGCTCAACGAGCGGCTCGGCGCCGAGGAGGGCGACCTGCTGCTGATCGTCGCCGACGAGGTCGATACGGCGAACGAGGTGCTCGGCCACCTGCGCCAGGACCTCGCCGAGCGCTTCGAGCTCATCGACCCGGCTGCGGAGGAGTTCTGCTGGGTCACCGAGTGGCCGATGTTCGGCTACAGCGAGGAGGAGGGCCGCTGGAACGCGCTGCATCACCCCTTCACGGCTCCCGACGGCGACTTCGACCCGGCCAAGCCGGGGGAGGCGCGCGCGCTCGCCTACGACATCGTCTGGAACGGTCAGGAGCTCGGTGGCGGGTCGATCCGTATCTCCGACCGCGAGACGCAGCTGCAGGCGCTCGAGGCGATCGGCATGGACCGCGCCGAGGCGGAGGAGCGGTTCGGCTTCCTGCTCGAGGCGCAGCGCTACGGCTCGCCGCCGCTCGGCGGAATCGCCTACGGCATCGACCGCTGGGTCCAGCGCCTGATCCACGCAGATTCGATCCGCGACGTGATCGCCTTCCCGAAGGCGGCCTCGGGCGCGGACCCGCTCACAGGCGCTCCCGCGCCGGTAGACGAGCAGCAGCTGCGCGAGCTCGGTCTCAGCGTCCGCCGCCGCGGCTAGTTTCGGCGCTCGTGAGGCGCGCGCTCGCAGGCGACGACCACGGGACCATGCGGCTGTTAGGCGGCGTTCTGTTCGGGGTCGGCTGCCTCGTGCTCGCGATCAGGCGCGGCTCGTTTCCGGATGCATGGGGGTCAGGTGCGCTGTTCCTGACGCTCGGCGTGCCGGCGGTCTTGCTCTACGGCGGTGGCGTCCTGGGTGCTCGGGGTCACGTGCGCCCGACGGCCTGGCAGTCGGCGTTCACGGTCTTCGGACTGCTGCTCATCCCGCTGGCGCTGCTCGAATTCTTGAACTGGGTCGGCGGCGATTCAGCTTCGTCGTGGAACACGGCCTGGATCTTCGGCCTGACCGGTGTGCTGGCCTTCGTCGCGGGCGTCGGCTCGGGAGTGCGCTACAGCTGCCTGCTCGGGTCGGTCGCGCTGATCATCGCGTGGCTGTCGGTTTGGGACGAGATCCTGAGCGACGGCCTCGGCGCGCACATGCGCACGACTCAGTGGCTCCTCGTCGTCATCGGCCTCATCCTGCTCGCAATCGCCGGCGCCGTATCGATGCGCCGCTCGGATGGCTCGGCCTCCGACGTGGGCACCGCGGCAGCCATCGCCCTTGTCGTCGCCGGAGGGTTCACCGCCCTCATCCTCCTCAATCCCTCAAGCATCATCACCCCAGCGCTCGCCAGCGCGGATCAGCAGGGATTTTCCGCGCTTCCGCACTCAAGCCTTTTCTGGGATCTCGAACTGCTCATCGCATCACTCGCCGTGCTGGCCCATGGCGTTCGCGTCGGCGTCCGTGGGACGACCTACGCCGGAGCCCTGGGTCTGCTGCTGTTCGTGGGCCAGGTCGGGTTTGACCTCGACGACAAGAGCCCGTCAGGTCACGCCGTCGGCTGGCCCCTGGTGCTCCTGATCCTGGGCGCTCTGGCCCTTGCGATCTCCGTTGCACCAGCGCTTCGTCGCGCCCGGGCCTAAAGCCTCGCGGTCCGGCGGCCGAACAAGTGGAGGCTGATACCGTCTTGAAAGGGCCCGAACTTGTTCGTTAGCCGCTCACATTGTGAGCCAACACAATTGCCTTGGGAGCCATCGTCCGGTAGCGCACTGGTTGTAGCGCCGGCAGGCACCCACCTGATCCGTCAGGTTCACAGGCCGAGTGGTACCGGCAAGTTGGGGCCCTTGACTTTTGCTCACGGCTTGGGGGTCGTGGCATGAGGGAGAAGCTCAACGACAACCCGATGGCCGCAGGTTGGTGTCCTTGGCGTCCTCGCGCTGATCGTTGGCTTCCTCCTGATCACCAGGATGGGGGGCAGCTCAGACCAGGCGGCGACGCCAGCTCCGACGACGGCGGCGCCGACCGACGCGACCGGCGCGGCGGCGCCGACCGCCACCGGCACCGTGCCGGCGACACCGGGGGCGCCGACCACACCGGCGACTCCGGTTCCGGCCACCAGCGACTTCAGGCCGGGGCCGGGGCTGCCGAAGGATGTCGTCGACGCGTACGACAGCGGCAAGGTCGTCGTCCTGCTCATCGTCGACGACAACGGCCTCGACGACCAGAAGCTGAAGGCGGTTGTCGCGGGTCTGAACAAGCGCCCGGACACAACGCTCTTCGTTGTCAAGTCCAAGGACGTTGGGGATTACTCGCGCATCGCCCAGGGCGTCGACCTGCAGCAGACCCCGGCGCTCGTGGTCCTGCGTCCGAAGAAGCTCACGCAGGGTCCGACGCCGACCGCGACGATCGAGTACGGCTTCCGCGGTCCGGACAGCGTGCTGCAGATGGTCGAGGACGCCCTCTACAAGGGCCGCACGAACCTCCCGTACTACCCGAACTAGCAGGTAGCCTCGGCGGCATGGCCGCCGGCACGGACAGCGAGGCTTTCGAGCTCTACGCGGGCGACCTCAAGCACGCAGGCGAGCCGCTGGACGGCGGCTTCGACGGCGCGGCGGGCGGTGCCGCCTGCGGCGATCTCGTGCGGATCTCGCTGACCGTGGGCGACACGGTGATCGAGGCCGTGACCTTCGCCACGAGGGCTGCGCGAGCGCCCGCGCCGCCGCGGCTGCAACCGCAGCGCTGGTCGATGGCATCTCGCCCCTCGCCGCAGCGGCGATCGGGGCCGACGACATCGCCGCTGAGCTCGGCGGGCTGAGCGCGCAGGGCCGCCACGGCGCCGAGCTCGCCGCCGACGCGCTGCACCGGGCGCTCGCCGCGCTCGCGGCGTCAGGCCGCCGGATGGCGGCACCGCCCGCGGAAGGCGAGCGCGTCCTCGTGGCGCTCAGCGGCGGCGTCGACTCGGCCGTCGCTGCGCTGTGCGAGCGCGAGCGCGGGGCGGAGGTCGTGGCCGTCACCGTCAAGCTCTGGGCCGACCAGCGCACGGACGCCGCGAAGAGCTGCTGCTCGCCCCTTGCCGTCCTCGGTGCGCGCGGCGTCGCGCATCAGCTCGGCATCCCGCACCTGACGCTCGACCTCGAGGAGCGCTTCCGCGCCGAGGTCGTGGGCGCATTCGTCGACGGCTATCGCGCCGGCACCACCCCGAACCCGTGCGTGATCTGCAACGGCGACGTGCGGATCGACGCCATGCTCGAGCTCGCCGACCGCGTCGGCGCCAGCTCCCTGGTGACCGGTCATTACGCGCGCCTCGTCGACGACGGCGAGGGTCCGCTGCTGAGCGCCGCCGCCGACCCCGCGAAGGACCAGAGCTACATGCTCTCGGGGCTTCGTCCCGGCTCAATCGCCCGCCTGCGCTTCCCGCTCTCGGATCTGCGCAAGAGCGAGGTCCGCGAGCGCGCCGCCGCCGCGGGTCTCACCGTCGCCGCCAAGGCCGAGAGCCAGGACCTGTGCTTTCTCGCCGGCGAGGGCAAGCGCTCGTTTCTAGAGCGCCACGCCGGGCTGGGCGACCGCCCGGGCCAGATCGTCGGCAGCGACGGCCGCGCCTCGGCGAGCACTCGGGCCACCACCACTTCACCGTCGGCCAGCGGCGCGGGCTCGGGATCGGCAACTCCGAGCCGCTCTACGTGCTCGCCACCGACGCCGGGTCCAACCGGGTCACGGTCGGCTCCGCGCGACGAGCTTGCGACCGAGCGCGTGCGCGTGCGCGCGGCGACCCTGCACCGGCCGGGCGGGCGCGTGGACCGCGTGCGCCTGCGCTACCACTCCCGCGCGCTCGCCTGCGAGCTGCCGAGCTGTCGCGCGCCGGTTCTCACGATGAGCTCGAGCTGGAGCTGGCCGAGCCGGCCTACGGAATCGCGCCGGGCCAGACCGCGTGCCTGCTCGACGGCGACCTCGTGGTCGGCCGCGCGACGATCGCCTAGGCCTAGCCGGTCACGCGAAAGCGCCAGATCGCGGGCTTGCTCTCGACGTTGCCGCGCGGGTCCGTTGCACGCACCTCGAACTCGTGAGCCCCGGGCTTCAGCTCCGCCCGTCCGACGTGCTTGGGCGAGCCGCAGCGCTTCCACTTGCCCTCGTCCAGCCGGCACTCGAACGTCGCGTCGGGATCGTTGGCCGTGAAGCGAAACCGCACTCCCTCGACGTGCGCGATCGCGGCCGATCGAGCCCTGCGGCCCGCCCCTGCGCTTGGTGTTCGGCGCCTTCGTGTCGCTCAGGTACGCGCGGTAGTCGGTGCTGTCGACCTTGCCGGGGAGGAAGGCGCCGGAGTGAAACTGGGTGCTCAGCAGAGAGGCTGTCGGCATGCCGAGAACAGTGTCGGCGAGCAGCCGTTGGTCCGCGGACCCGTCGTCCTGTAACCAGCGGTCGAGCCAGGCCCCGATGAAGTAGGAGAGGACCCGGTGCTTGTCCTCGCTGCCGGGCGTGGCGAAGTCGAGGTGGTTGTAGCCGGCCATGTCGAGCTCCATCGCCGGCATGCCGGCCTCGCGCCAGTGCAGGAAACCGGCGAGCTTGAGATCGAGCGGGGCGTAGTCGGGACGCGCATCGCAGGGCTGGTCCTTGGCGAACCCGAGCGCCGGGACGCGCGGGGTGATCTCGACGTTCTGCGCCGCGGTGCACTCGAAGACCGCGCCGCCCGGATCGCCATTGAGCCAGCGGCGCAGGGTGTCGAGCGCGATCAGCGCGTGGATCCCGGGATCCGGATCCTGCTGGACGTAACCGGCCACGATCGAGCCGAGCGAGTGACCGGCCAGCGCGACGTTGCCGGCGTCCGTCTGGGCTGAGTACGGGTTCGCAGCGGTGCGGGTGAAGGCGAGGGCGGAGCGCATCGCATCGACGGCGTTGGCGAACGCGTCCGTCGGGCTCGAGCCCTGGGGGGCGGTCCACACCATCGCCACGTAGCCGTGGCCGGCGACGTCCTGCGCCGTCCACCAGTTGGCGCACTGGTTGCCGCCAAGGCCGTGCTGGATGAGAACGACGGGGCGGGCACCTGGGAAGGCCGCGCCGTCGGCCGGCGCGAGGATCGTGCCGTCGTAGGAGGTGATCCCGTTCGGCTGTGTAAGTGACGGGATGGAGACGTCTCGGAGACCGAGGAGCCCATCCAGTCGTAGTGCGTCTGGGCCGGGCAGGGGTTCGCCGCATGAGCCGGGGCCGGTGACCCCGCAAGGAGGCCGGCGGCCACGACGAAGCAGCACAGGGCCCACCTAGACTGGCGTGCCGATGAGGTCTGACGAAATCCGCGAGACATTCCTGTCGTTCTTCTCAGAGCGCGACCACCGCCGCGTGCCGTCATCGTCGCTTGTTCCCGGCGCCCGACGACACCTCGACGTTGCTCACCGTGGCGGGAATGCAGCAGTTCAAGCCCTACTTCGAGGGCCGCGAGGAGCCGCCGGCGCGGCGGCTGACCTCCTCGCAGCGGACCTTCCGCACCGTCGACATCGAGGTCGTCGGCACCACCAAGCGCCACCTCACCTTCTTCGAGATGCTCGGCAACTTCTCGGTCGGCGACTACTTCAAGCGAGAGTCGCTGAACTTCGGCTGGGAGCTCTCGACCGGTGACTTCGGCTTCGACGCCGAGCGCATCTGGGTGACCGTGTTCGAGGGCGACGAGACGCTCGGACTCGGCCCCGACGAGGAGGCGATCGAGATCTGGCGCGAGATCGGAGTGCCCGACGAGCGCATCGTGCGCCTGCCCGCCGCCGACAATTTCTGGCAGGCGGGCCCGACCGGGCCATGCGGGCCGTGCTCGGAGATGTACATCGACCGCGGTCGTGAGTTCGGCTCCGACGATCTGCGTCCCGGCGATGACACCGATCGCTACCTCGAGTACTGGAACCACGTCTTCATGACCTACGAGCTGGGCGCGGACGGCTCGCTCACCGACCTGCCGCAGCGCAACATCGACACCGGGCTCGGGCTCGAGCGCATGGCGGTGATTCAGCAGGGGGTCGACTCGGTCTTCGACACCGACGCCTTCACGCCGCTGATCGGCCTGGCCCAGGAGCTGTCGGGAGCCGAGTACGGGTCCGACGACCGCATCACCCGCGCGATGCGGATCGTCGCCGACCACAGCCGCGGAGCGGTCAACCTGATCGCCGACGGCGTCGTGCCCTCCAACGAGGAGCGCGGCTACGTCCTGCGGCGGATCATGCGCCGCGCGATCCAGCAGGGCCGCGTTCTCGGTCTGGAGGCGCCGTGGTTCGGGGGCTTCGCGGAGCGGGTCATCGAGCTGATGGGCGGCGCCTATCCGCACCTCGAGGCGGAGCGCGACACGATCATGCGCTGGGTCAACGACGAGGAGGAGAGCTTCGGGCACACCCTCGACCGCGGCACGGAGCTGCTCAACCGGCTGATCGCCGACGCGAAGTCGTCGAGCACATCCTGGATCGACGCCGAGGATGCGTTTCGCCTGCACGACACCTACGGCTTCCCGTATGACCTGACGAAAGAGCTGCTCGCCGAGCAGGGCCTCGCGGTCGACGACGACGGCTTCGAGGCGCTGATGGAGGCGCAGCGCGACGCGGGCGCGATCGGGCGCGGCCGAGGCGCCCGACCGCCACCAGAAGGTGATCAGCTTCACGTCGGCAGCGCCCAAGACCGAGTTCGTCGGCTACTCCGAGCTTGCCGCCAGGACGAGCATCGTCGCGGCCGAGCAGCTCGACAACGGAGCCCAGCTCCTCAAGCTCGAGGAGAGCCCCTTCTACGCCGAGGGCGGCGGCCAGGTCGCCGACAGCGGAGTGATCGTCGTCGACGGCGCCGAGCTGCGCGTCGAGGACGTCTACCGCGTCGGCGACGACCAGGCGATCCGCGCGGCGAGCGGCGAGCAACGAGCGACGCCGGGCGACGCGGCCGAAGCGCGCGTCGACCCGTACGTCCGCCACGCCACCATGCGCAACCACACCGCGACGCACCTGCTCCACGCGGCCCTGCGCGAGCGGCTCGGCACCCATGTGCGCCAGGCGGGCTCGGCCGTGCGCCCGGACAAGCTGCGCTTCGACTTCACCCACGGTGCGCCGCTTGGGCCCGACGAGGTGCGCGCGGTCGAGGACCGAGTCAACGACTGGGTCAAGGCGAGCTACTCGGTGGCGCGCGATGGAGATGGCGAGGAGCGAGGCGGAGGCGCTGGGCGCGATGGCGCTCTTCGGCGAGAAGTACGGCGACTGGGTCCGGATGGTCGAGGTCGACGAGGTCTCGCGCGAGCTGTGCGGTGGCACGCACGTCGCGAACACCGGGGAGGTGGGGATCGTCGCGATCGTCTCGGAGGGCTCGAGCGCGGCGAACGTGCGCCGCATCGAGGCGCTCACCGGGCCCGAGGCGATCGACCACTACCGCCGGCGCAGCGATCAGCTGGCCGAGGCCGGCGGCCTGCTCGGCTCGTCGCGCGACCCGGTCGCAGCGGCGCGCAGGGCGCGCGGAACGGCTCGCGGAGCTCGAGGCGAAGGTCGCGGAGATGGACCGCCAGCAGGCCGGCGACACCGCGATGGAGATCGAGCGAGGCGGGGGAGACCGTCAATGGCATCGACCGTGATCGCGAGCCGCGGGCAGGGCGACCAGCATCGTCTGCTCGACCTCGCCGATCAGATCAAGCAGAAGCAGGGCGACGCGGCCGCGTCCTTGGCGCAGCCGGCGACGGCAAGGTCGCCCTGGTCGCGAGCTTCAGCTCCAGCGCGGTGGCGAAGGGTGCGAACGCCGTCGAGGTGATCCGCGAGGCGGCCGTGCTGGTCGGTGGCGGCGGGGGAGGGCGGCCCGAGGTCGCCCAGGCTGGCGGCCGCGACGCGAGCAAGCTCGATGAGGCCCTTGAGACCGCTCGTCAGGCGATCCACCGGGCTCTCTCGTAGGGTTCCGCTGATGCGGGTTATGGCGATCGACCACGGCGATGTGCGCGTCGGCACCGCGATCTGTGATCCGAGCGGCACGATCGTCCGGCCGCTCGGCGTGATCTCGCCACCCGATGCCGTCGAGGCCGCGCGCGCCGCTGAGGCCGAGGGTGCCGAGCTGATCGTGGTCGGGCTACCGGTCTCGCTCGACGGCTCCGAGCGCGAGCAGGCGGCCGCGGCGCGCGCCTTCGCGGCCGAGGTCGAGGCGGCGGTGTCGGTCGCGGTCGAGACCTACGACGAGCGGCTGACCACGCGGATGGCCGAGGCGAGCGCTCGCGGCGGCGCCTCGGCACCATCCGACGCACTTGCCGCCGCCCACCTCTCGAGTCGTATCTACAAGCCCGACCCGCAGCGGACCCCGCCATCCCCGGACGCGAAGCGGAGGAGATGCCGGGCGAGATTCGGGGGCCGGACCTAGTGATGTCCGACTGGCACGACCCGTTCGCGAAGACCGAGGAGGACCTCGAGCGCGAGCGACGCCGGGCCGAGCGCGAGGCGCGCCGCCGCGAGCAGCAAGGCTCGATCGGCGAGAAGGTCCAGCAGGCCAAGGGTCAGACCCCTGCAGTACCCCGACTCAAGGGGTCTGACCCCGGAGCCGGTCACCGCGGCCGCGCGGCGCCAGGCCGGGCTCGAGCCTGAGCCGCCGCCGACGGTCAAGCCGTCGGCCGACGAGCCAGGAGTCCGCCGCGCCGCCGCCGGCCGCGCCGCCGCCGCCACGCCTCCGCCGGCAGGCCCCGCCGCGCCGACGCAGCCCCGCCGCCTCCTTCCGTCGCCCCCCGGCGCGCACCACGACGCGCTCTCTGATCCGCCGCATCATTGCCGCCGTGGTCGTCGCTCGGCGTCGCGGCGCTGCTGATCCTCGGCGCAACCAAGATCATCGGCGCTCGATCGGCGGCGGCTCGGATGCCAACGACCGCGCCAAAGCCATCCGCGGCTGCCGACACCTCGAACTCTCACGATTCCCGGAGGGGCTCGACCGCCACCAGATCGCCGACCTCGCGAAGAGGGCGAAGCTCAAGGGCGACTACGAGGAGGCGAGCAAGAGCTTCAAGGGCTTCGACCCGGCCAAGTACGGCGCCGACAACCCGCCGAACCTGGAGGGCTTCCTCTTCCCGGCGACGTACGAGCTTCCCAAGCACCCCACGGTCAAGGACCTGATCTCGCGCCAGCTCGACGCCTTCGAGCAGAACATCTCGCAGGTCGACATGTCCTACGCGAAGTCGAAGAACCTCACCGACTACGACGTCGTGAAGATCGCGTCGATGATCGAGCGCGAGGTTCAGGTGGCGAAGGAGCGCAAGCTGGTCGCGGAGGTCATCTACAACCGCCTGCACGATGGGACCCCGCTCGGGATCGACGCGACGCTCCGCTACTACCTGCAGAACTACGACGAGCAGCTGACCGAGTCAGAGCTCGCCCAGGACGAGCCGTACAACACGCGGATCCACACCGGCCTGCCGCCGACGCCGATCGGCAATCCCGGCCTCGCATCGCTCGAGGCGGCCGCGAACCCGGCGAAGGGCGACCTCTTTTACTTCGTCGTCAAGCCGGGGACGTGCGGCGAGCATGTCTTCACCTCCAGCGAGCAGGAGTTCGAGCAGGCCGAGGCCGCCTACCAGCAGGCGCTGCAGGAGCAGGGCGGCTCGCCAACCAACTGCTGAGGCCGATGCCGAAGCTCGCCGTCCTCGGCTATCCGGTCTCGCACTCGCGCTCACCCGCGATGCACACGGCTGCCCTCGCCGAGCTCGGCCTGGCCGGCGAGTGGTCGTATGAGGCAATCGAGGTAACCCCAGGGGAGTTCGACGAACTGGTCCGCGGCCTGCCCGCGCGCGGCTTCGCGGGGGTCAACGTCACCGTGCCGCACAAGCTCGCGGCCCTGGCAGTCGCCGACTCCGCGAGTGAGGCTGCGAGGGCGATCGGCGCGGCCAACACGCTCACCTTCACCGAGGGGGGAATCGCGGCCGAGAACACGGACGCGGCGGGAATCCTCGATGCAATCGAGACACCGGTTGCGGGAATGCGGGCGCTCGTTCTCGGTGCGGGGGGTTCGGCGAGGGCGGCGATCTGGGCGCTACATAACGCAGGCGCAGCGGTCGAGATCTGGAACCGCACGGCGGCAAAGGCCGCGGATCTGGCCTCGGAGCTGGGGGTTGAGCACCTGGCGGCGGGCGAAGGGCAACTCGATATAGGTCCTTACGACCTGGTTATCAACGCCACAACCGTGGGTCTCCAGCAGGCCGCCACGCATGCGGCTGTGCCCGCAGACCTAAAGGCACATCCCGTGGATGCCGATTCGATCAGTGCAAGAACAACGGTGGTGGACCTGGTCTATGGGTCCCATGACACCGCCCTCGCCGCCCAAGCACGAGCGAGCGGGGCGCGCGTGGTCGATGGGCTCGAGGTCCTGGTCCGCCAAGGAGCCGCCTCGCTTCGAATCTGGACCGGCATCGAGCCGCCGCTGGAAACGATGCGCAGGGCGGCGGGCTCGAATCGACCGGATGGCAACAGAGAGAACTGCAGGACATCTCCAGGCGGTACCCGCCGGCGCTGAGGCGCCGGCACAAATGCTCGACGCGCAAGCCGCCGAGAGCGTGGACGGGATCCCCGGCCTGACCGCGCCCCTGGGCCGAGGCAACTCGGCGATGTTCCTGACAGACGTGATCGTCGAGCTCGGCTACGCAACCCGTGACCGGGTCGACGCCGTCATCCAAGAGGCGCGGATCGCCGGGCGCTCGCCGGATGAGATGCTCGTCGACCAGAGCCTGATCGACAGCGACCAGCTCGCGCGCGCAATCGCCGAGCGCTACGGGCTCGACCATCTCGACCTCAATGTCTTCCACGTCGACATGGGAGCTGCCAACCTGCTGTCGGTCGCCGCCGCGCGCCGGTACCAGGCGGTCCCGGTGGGCTACGTCGATTCCAAGACTCTGCTCGTGGCGATCGTCGATCCCGCGAACGTTCTCGCGATCGATGACATCCACATGATCACCGGCCTCAACTGCCGGGTTGCCGTTGCCCCCGCCGAGGATGTCGACGCACTGATCCGCCGGCTCAACTCGCTCGAGAGCGCGGTCACCGAGGCGGTCGACGAGGACGAGGACCTCGAGCTCGGCGATCTCGGCGAGCTGCGCGAGTCGGCCGACGACGCCCCGGTAATCAAGCTCGTCTACTCGATCCTTGGCCAGGCCGCGACCGAGGGCGCCTCCGACATCCATTTCGAGCCGGGCGACGACGACATGCGGGTCCGCTTCCGCGTCGATGGCGTTCTCCACGAGGCGGCACGCGTGCCAAAGCGCATGGTCTCGGGCGTCGTCTCGCGCATCAAGATCATGAGCGAGCTCGACATCGCCGAGAAGCGGATCCCGCAGGACGGCCGCGTCAGCGTCAACGTCGAGGGCCGCAAGGTCGATCTCCGAGTCGTGACCCTGCCGACACAGCGCGGCGAGGGCGCGACCATCCGAATCCTTGACAAGGAGCAGGCGCTGCGCTCGCTCGACGAGCTCGGTATGAGCCCCGAAAGCCATGCGGTCTTCCAGACCGCCATCAACCGGTCCCACGGCGCCGTGCTCGTGACGGGGCCGACCGGCTCCGGTAAGTCAACGTCCCTGTACGCGGCTCTGACCGAGCTCAACGGGGTCGAGCGCAACATCATCACGATCGAGGACCCGGTCGAGTACCGCATCGACGGCGTCACCCAGATGAACGTCAACCGCAAGGCCGGCCTCGAGTTCGCGACCGGGCTGCGCTCGATCCTCCGCGCCGACCCCGACGTGATCATGGTCGGCGAGATTCGCGACGCCGAGACGGCGCGAATCGCGATCGAGTCGGCGCTAACCGGCCACATGGTTCTGTCGACGCTTCACACCAACGACGCGCCCGGCACGCTCAGCCGTCTCGCGAAGATGGGAATCGAGAGCTTCCTCACAGCCTCGGCGCTCGAGTGCGTCGTCGCGCAACGCCTTGCGCGGCAGCTGTGCACGCAATGCAAGAAGCGCACCGTGATTCCGCACCAGGCGCTCGTCGACGCGGGCTTTCGGGTCGGCGGCGACATGGAGGCCTATGAGCCCGTCGGCTGCAGCCGCTGCACGCAGACCGGGTATCGCGGGCGGATCGGCCTGTACTCCGTCATGGCGATGAGCGAGCGCCTCAAGGAGATGACGATCGAGGGTAGCTCCGAGGCCGAGATCACCGAGGTCGCGCGTGCGGAGGGCATGGTCACCCTGCGTGAGGACGGGCTGGCCAAGGTTCGCGCAGGGATCACATCCATAGCCGAAGTTGCACGAGTGTCCTCGTAATCGTGCGCCGCTCAAGCTTTACCGCACGCCTGACGATCTTCCGACCATGAGCATCGACTTCGCCACAGTCCTCAGCCAGATGGTTGGGGAGAACGCCTCAGACGTCCACCTCTCACCGGGCGTCCCTCCGGCAATGCGCCTTCGCGGGCAAATCACGCCGATGGAGAACTTCGAGAAGCTCACTCAGCAGGACACACGCGAGATCGTGTACTCGGTCCTAAACGACTCTCAGCGCAAGCGCTTTGAGAACGAACGCCAGCTCGACCTGGCGTACTCGATCCCGGGACTGGCCCGGTTTCGCGTCAACGTCTTCTTTCAGCGCGGCGCCATCAGCGCGGCCTTCCGTCTGATCCCGAGCGAGATCCAGGATCTGAACTCACTGGGCCTGCCACCGGTCATGGCTGAGTTCACGCGTAAGCCGCGTGGGTTCGTCCTCGTCACCGGGCCCACCGGCTCGGGCAAGTCGACGACGCTCGCCTCGATGGTCGACATGATCAACAACGAGCGGCAGGACCACATCCTCACGATCGAGGATCCGATCGAGTTCCTGCACCGCCACAAGAACTGCATCGTCAACCAGCGCGAGATCGGCGCCGACGCCACCGACTTCGCATCGGCCCTCCGCGGGGCGCTCCGCGAGGACCCCGACGTGATCCTCGTGGGCGAGATGCGCGACCTCGAGACGATCTCGACCGCGCTGACCGCAGCTGAGACCGGCCACCTCGTTTTCGCCACGCTGCACACGCAGTCGACCGCGCAGACGGTCGATCGCATCATCGACGTCTTTCCGCCGCACCAGCAGCACCAGGTGCGCATGCAGCTTTCGATCGCGCTCCAGGGCGTGGTCACCCAGCAGCTGATCCCGACCCAGGACGGTCGGGGCCGCGCGTGCGCGACCGAGATCCTGATCCCAACCCCGGCGATCCGCAACCTGATTCGCGAGGGCAAGACGCACCAGATCTACTCAGCCCTTCAGACCTCCGGCTCCGTCGGGATGCAGACGATGGACGCCAACCTGGCGGCGCTCGTGCGGACCGGCAAGATCACGCGTGCGGTGGCCGAGCAGCGGGCCGCCGTGCCCGAGGAGCTGCGCCGCCTGCTCGGCACCGTCGGGACTCCCGGCAACGGCGCCGCGATGGCCCAGATGCCCGCCGCGACCGGCTAGGGGCGCCGGAATATGGGACTTTTCACCTTCCGTGCGGTCGACCTCGCCGGGGTTCCCTCCCGCGGCGAGCTCGAGGCGCCTTCGAAGTCGCAGGTGGCCGACCAGCTTCGCCAGCGCGGCCTGATCGTCCTCGACATCTCCGAGCGCCACGAGGCGTTCAAGCTCGAGTCGATCATCCAGCGCTTTAAGAGCGTGAGCATGCGAGAGCTCTCGGTGTTCTCGCGCCAGTTCGCGACGCTGATCGGATCGGGCATGCCAATGCTCCGTTCGCTCTACACGCTCGAGGACCAGACCGAGGACCCGATGCTCAAGCCGGCTATCGCTTCGCTTCGCGCCGACGTCGAAGCGGGCAGCTCGCTGCACGCTGCGATGAACCGCCAGCCCGGCGTCTTCTCGCCGCTGTACCGCTCGATGGTCGCGGCCGGGGAAGGCGCAGGACGCCTCGAGCAATCGCTCGACCGCGTCGCCATCCAGCTCGAGAAGCTCGACGCCCTCAAGCGTCAGGTGAAGTCGGCGATGATGTATCCCGCCGTCGTCTTCGGCGTCGCGCTCATCGTGATGGTCGTCGTCGTGGCCTTTGTCGTCCCCGTGTTCGTCGGAATCTTCGAGGAGATCTCCAAGGAGAACGGAAGCGACGCGACGCTGCCGCTGCCCACGCAGATCACCATCGGGATCTCGGACGCCGTGACCCAGGGCTGGTACATCGTCGTCCCGGTAATCGTCGCCCTGGGCTACGTGTTTGTCCGGTGGAAGAAGACCGAGAAGGGCCGCCTCGCGTGGGATCGTTTCAAGCTGCGCATACCGGCAAAGGTCGGCGACGTCGTCCAGAAGGTTGCGCTTGCGCGCTGGTCACGTACGTTCTCGGGCGCCGTCAGCTCTGGCGTGCCGATCCTCCAGGCCGTCGAGATCTCCGGGCAGACCGCCGGCAACGCGGTCATCGAGAAGGCGATGGACGACGTCTACACGTCGGTCAAGAACGGCGGCTCGATTGCCCGCCCACTCGAGGAGAACAAGGTCTTCCCGCCGATGGTCTCTCACATGGTCGCCGTCGGTGAGGAATCCGGTCAGCTCGAGCAGATGCTCGAGAAGATCGCTGACTTCTACGACGCCGAGGTCGATGCGAAGGTCAAGGCACTGACCTCGCTGATCGAGCCGATCATGATCACCGTCGTCGGCGTCGTCGTCGGGTTCATCGTCATCTCGATGTACCTGCCGATCTTCAGCCTCTACGACAAGATCCGCTAGCCGGGGCTCCCCTTTTGTGGGGGACCGGGCTAGATTCGGCCGATGACTCCCGGGCGTCGACAGCATCTTGCAACCGGCGTTCTAGCGGCGTCGGCAGCGTCGCGGTCGTCACGGGCTGCGATCTTCGGACTGCGCGAGGTGATGCCGGTCGCTTCGGCCGGGGTGCTCTACCTGCTGCCGGTGCTGCTGGTCTCGTCGTACTGGGGGCTGTGGATGGGGGCGGCCACGGCGCTACTGAGCGCGCTCGCGTTCAACTTCTTTCACCTGCCGCCCACGGGCCGCTTCACGATCGCCGACGAGCAGAACTGGGTGGCGCTCGCTGTGTTCGTGGTGGCCGCGGTCGTGACCTCGACGCTCGCCGACTCGGCTCGGACCCGCGCCGAGGAGGCCGTTCGGCGCCGCAGCGAGGCAGACCTCACGGCCGAGATGGCGCGAATCCTCCTCGGCGGCGGTGAGCCCAGCGACTCGCTCCCGGTCGTCGGCCAGCGCATCGCGCAGGCCTTCGGGCTCCCATGGGTCGAGGTTGAGCTGGGGTGGACGGACAGCGATCAGCGCCGGCGGGCGCTGCCGGTGGTGATCGAGGGCAGCCGCGCGGCGACGCTGGCGATTCCGCGCGAGACCGATCCCGGGATCATCGACGTCCTCGAGCGGCGCATCGTTCCGGGCCTCGAAACGCTGCTGACGGCCGCGCGGCGGCGCGAGGGGCTCGAGGCGCAGGTCATCGAGACGCAGGCCCTGCGACGCGCGAACGTGGTCAAGACCGCGCTGCTGCGATCTGTCTCGCACGACCTGCGCTCGCCGCTGACCGCGATCACCGCCTCCGCGGGCGGTCTCAACTCGAGGACGCTCGACGACGAGCAGCGGCGTGAGCTCGTGTCGGTGATCGCCACCGAGGCGGCACGCCTCACCGAGCTGGTCGACGACCTGCTGGACCTGAGCCGCCTCCAGGCGGGGCAGCTCGAGCCGCACGCCGAGCCGCAATCGGTGCGCGAGCTGATCGAGGCGGCGATCGAACCGGGGTCCGGCGCCGACGGCGCTGTCGAGGTGATCTACGAGGACGAGCCGGGCACGGTCAACGTCGACGCAGCCCAGGTCGAGCGCGCGCTCGCCAACATCGTCGACAACTCGCTGCGCTACTCGGGCGGCCAGCCGGTGGCGGTCAACGTCGGCACGATCGGCGGCGACGCGATGATTCGCGTCTCCGACCACGGACCCGGAATCCCGGCGGCTGAGCTCGATCGCATCTTTGAGCCCTTTCACACCGCCGACGGCAGTGGCTCGGGCGGCAGCGGGCTGGGCCTCGCGATCGCGCGCGGCTTCGTCGAGGCCAACGGCGGCAGCCTGCGCGCGCAATCGCTGCCCGGCCAGGGCGCCACGTTCACGATCAGGCTGCCGGTGGTGCGGCTCTTGACCCCGCGTCCGCGGGTCCTCATCTGCGACGACGAGGAGCAGATCCTGCGCGCGCTTCGGGTGATCCTCGGCGACGCCGGCTTCGAGGTGGTCCCGGCGCTCACGGCCGAGGAGGCGCTCGATTCGGTCGCCGTCCATCCGCCGGACGCCGCGATCATCGACCTCGTGCTGCCCGACGGCGACGGGGTGGAGGTCTGCCGCTCCATCCGCGAGTGGAGCTCGATGCCGATCCTCGTGCTGTCGGCCGTCGGCGACGAGCGCGAGAAGGTGCGGGCGCTTGACGTCGGGGCCGACGACTACGTGACCAAGCCGTTCGGCTCAGACGAGCTGATCGCGCGGCTGCGGGCAGCTCTTCGCCGGGCGACGCCCGCCCCCGAGGAGCCGGCGGTCGAGGTCGATGGGCTGCGCATCGACTTCGCGGCCCGCCGCGTGAGCCGCGATGGCGCCGAGATCCACCTCACCCCGATCGAGTACGACCTGCTTCGCCACCTCGTGCGCGACCGCGGACGCCTGCTCACCCATCGTGCGCTGCTGCGCGACGTCTGGGGGCCCGGCTTTCAGGACGACACGCAGGTGCTGCGCGCTCACGTCGCGAACCTGCGGCGAAAGATCGAGCCTGAGCCCGGAAAGCCGAGCCTGATCCTCACCGATCCGGGCGTCGGCTACCGCTTCGCGGCCGCCTGAAACCGGCCAGAGCCGTCTTCACAACATCTTGATCCCGGGTCCCGCGATCTTGACGGGAGCTTGACGCCGGCGGACGCACGCTGTTGGCATGGACGCAATCTCAATCCTCATCGCCGTCGTCTTCTTCGCGCTGATGCTGGCGCTGATCGAGGGGATCGACCGGATATGAGCGCCGCCGAGATCGTCGCGCTCGTCGTCTCCGTGCTGCTGGGGCTCTACCTGATCTACGCGATCTTCCGCGGCGAGGAGCTCTGAGCCGATGACCGCCAACGGTGTCCTGCAGCTCGCCTTCTACGTGGCCGTGCTGACCGCGCTCGCGGTCCCGCTCGGCGCGTACATGGCGCGGGTCTATGAGGGCGACCGCGTCCTGCTTGACCGCGTGCTCGGGCCGCTCGAGCGGCTCATCTACCGGATGCTCGGAAGCTCCGCGCGCGCCGAGCAGGACTGGAAGGCCTACGCCCGCTCGGTGATCGTCTTCAGCCTTGCCTTCTTCGTCGTCCTCTACGTCCTGCTGCGAGCCCAGGGCGGGCTCCCGCTCAACCCGCGGGGATTTGGCGCGGCGCCGTGGGACGTGACGTTCAACACGGTCAGCTCGTTCGTCACCAACACGAACTGGCAGTTCTATGGCGGCGAGACCACGATGTCGTACCTGTCGCAGATGGCAGGTCTGGCCGTCCAGAACTTCGTCTCGGCGGCGGTCGGGATGGCGGTGCTGATCGCCGTGATCCGGGGCATCCGCTCGAGGGCCGGGACGAGCCTCGGCAACTTCTGGCAGGACACCACGCGGACGCTGCTCTACATCCTGCTTCCACTGGCGTTTGTCGGGGCGCTGATCCTCGTCTCGCAGGGCGTGATTCAGACGCTCAGCGGCTCCACCGACGTGCACACGGTCGGCGGCCAGACGCAGACGCTCGCGCTCGGCCCCGTCGCCTCGCAGGTCTCGATCAAGCAGCTCGGCACCAACGGCGGTGGCTTCTTCGGCGTCAACTCCGC
The DNA here is from genome assembly GCA_963796815.1 of uncultured Solirubrobacterales bacterium. Classification (GTDB taxonomy): domain Bacteria; phylum Actinomycetota; class Thermoleophilia; order Solirubrobacterales; family 70-9; genus WHSW01. Next base: position 349,941 of record CAWCNF010000001.1, on the reverse strand, counting down.
CTTCCCGTTCGAGAACCCCACGGCGTTCTCGAACTTCGTCGAGATGATCTTCATCCTCCTGATCCCCGCCGGGCTGGTCTTCACCTTCGGCCGCATGGTGCGCAGCCGCCGCCAGGGCTGGGCCCTCTATGCGGCGATGGGCGTCCTTGCGGTCGCTGGCATGTTCGTCGCCTACGGCGCCGAGCAGCACGGCTCGCCGGCGGAGCGCCACGCAGGGTTGGAGCTCACGTCGACCGACGGGAGCACGGGCGGCAACCTCGAGGGCAAGGAGCAGCGCAACGGGATCGCCACGAGCGCGCTGTGGGCCTCCGTCACGACCGATGCGTCAAACGGCTCAGTCAACTCGGCGCACGACTCGTTCACCGGCCTCGGTGGAGCCGTGCCCCTCGCGAACATGATGACCGGCGAGGTGATCTTCGGCGGGGTGGGATCGGGCCTCTACGGGATGCTGCTCTTTGTCGTGCTGACGGTGTTCATCGCGGGCCTGATGGTCGGGCGAACGCCGGAGTACCTCGGCAAGAAGATCGAGGCGCGCGAGATCAAGCTGGTGCTCATCGGGGTGCTCGTGATGCCGCTGTTCGTCCTCGGCCTGACGGCGCTCGCTCTCGCGACCGACTACGGGCGCCCGTCGATCTTCAACCCCGGGCCGCAGGGCTTTGCCGAGACGCTCTACGCCTTCGTTTCGCAGACGAACAACAACGGCTCGGCCTTCGCCGGCTACACGGGGTTCGTCCAGCCGAACGCCCCCGGCAACGCCGGCTCCTACGGCATCACCTTCGCCGATATCACCGGCGGCATCGCGATCCTGGCCGGCCGCTTCCCGGTCATGCTCGCGGCGCTCGCCATCGGCGGCTCGCTTGCCGGCAAGCGCGTCGTCCCCGCCGGTCCGGGGACCTTCCGCACCGACACGCCGACCTTCGTCGTGCTGCTGCTCGCCGTCGTGATCATCGTCGGCGCGCTCACGTTCTTCCCCGCCCTCCTGCTCGGACCCGTGGTCCAGAGCCTGACCCCACAGCTGTTCTGATGAAGCGGGACCTCGTCGCCTCGGCCATCGCGATCGTCGTCACGACGGTGCTCTTCGGGCTCGTCTATCCGCTCGTGGTGACCGGCATCTCGCAGGGCGTCTTCGGCTCGCAGGCGGACGGCAGCCGCATCGAAAGCGACGGCCGGCTGGTCGGCTCGAAACTGATCGGCCAGGACTTCGGCGGCGACAGGCGCTACTTCCAGAGCCGGCCGTCGGCCACCGGCTACAGCGCGGACGTCACCTACTTCAACAACCTCGGCCCCAACGACGCGAAGCTCGCGGGCGAGATCCACAGGCGCATCGAGGCCTACCTGGCCCTGGAGCGTCCTTACGATTCAGGCCTGACCGCGGCCGACGTGCCCGTCGACGCGGTGACGACCTCGGCGTCAGGCGTCGACCCGCAGATCTCGCAGGCCAACGCCCGCATCCAGGCGCACCGGATCGCGAGCGTGAGGCAGATCCCTCTCGAGCGGGTCAACCAGCTGATCGACGACAACACGTCCGGTCGCGCGCTCGGCTTCCTCGGCGAGCCGGGCGTGAACGTGCTCCAGCTCAACCTCGACCTCGACGAGGAGGCGCCGTGAACCGCTCCGAGAGCTTGCTCGCCCCGAGGATGATCGCGGCGGCCTTCCTCGCGAGCGTGCGCAAGCTCGACCCGCGCTGGATGATCCACAACCCGGTGATGTTCGTGGTCGAGGTCGGCGCCGTGTTCACCACGATCGGCTTCTTGATCCAGGTCTTCGGCGGCTCGCCGCTCGGTGGCGGCGACGAGCCCGCATGGTTCACGGGCGTCGTCTCCGTCTGGCTTTGGCTCACGGTCGTCTTCGGCAACGTCGCCGAGGCGCTGGCCGAGGGCCGCGGCAAGGCGCAGGCCGACGCGCTGCGCGCAATGCGCACCGAGACCGTCGCGCGGCTGCGCGACGGGGGGACGAAGAACGCGGCCGAGCTCGCCCGCGGCGACGTCGTCGTGGTCGAGGCGGGCGAGCTGGTGCCCGGTGACGGCACGATCATCGAGGGCATCGCATCGGTCGACGAGTCGGCGGTCACGGGCGAGTCGGCGCCGGTCATTCGAGAGGCTGGCGGCGACCGCTCGGCCGTCACGGGGGGCACGCGCGTGCTGTCGGACCGCATCGTCGTCGAGATCACCCAGGAGCCCGGGCAATCGTTCCTCGACCGGATGATCGCGCTGGTCGAGGGGGCCTCGCGGCGCAAGACGCCGAACGAGATCGCGCTGGGGATCCTGCTCGCCGGGCTCACCCTCGTGTTCCTCGCGGTCGTCGTCACCCTGCAACCGATCGCGGATTTCGCCGGCACCCGGGTGTCGCTCGCAACGTTGATCGCCCTGCTTGTGGCGCTGATCCCGACGACGATCGGGGCGCTGCTGTCGGCAATCGGGATCGCCGGCATGGACCGGCTGGTCCGCCGCAATGTGCTCGCCCTCTCCGGCCGCGCCGTCGAGGCCTCAGGCGACGTCGACGTCCTGCTGCTCGACAAGACGGGCACGATCACGCTCGGCAACCGCCAGGCGACGGAGTTCATCCCGATGCCGGGCGTGGGGGAGCTCGAGCTCGCCGAGGCGGCGCAGTACGCGTCGCTCGCGGATGAGACGCCCGAGGGCCGCTCGATCGTGGTGCTCGCCAAGCAGTACGGCATCCGCGAGCACGAGCTCGCCGCGCACGCGAACTTCATCCCGTTCACCGCGGAGACCCGGATGAGCGGTGTGGACCTCGACGGCTCGCGCATCCGCAAGGGCGCCGGTGAGGCAATCCTCCAACTCGTCGAGGAGGCGGGCGGACAGCCTCCTCAGGAGCTGCGCGAGACGACCGATCGGGTCGCACGGGAGGGCGGCACGCCGCTGGCCGTGGCGCGCGACTCGCAGGTGCTCGGAGTCGTCTACCTCAAGGACGTGGTCAAGGAGGGCATGCGCAGCCGCTTCAACCAGTTGCGCGCGATGGGCATCCGCACGGTGATGGTGACCGGCGACAACCCGCTCACGGCGGAGAAGATCGCCAACGAGTCGGGTGTCGACGACTTCCTCGCCGAGGCCACGCCGGAGCGCAAGCTCGAACTGATCCGCGAGGAGCAGGCCGAGGGAAGGCTCGTCGCGATGACCGGTGACGGCACCAACGACGCCCCGGCCCTGGCTCAGGCCGACGTCGGCGTCGCGATGAACACCGGTACCCAGGCCGCCCGCGAGGCGGGGAACATGGTCGACCTCGACTCGAATCCAACGAAGCTCATCGAGATCGTTGAGATCGGCAAGCAGCTGCTGATCACGCGCGGCGCGCTGACGACCTTCTCGGTTGCCAACGACGTCGCCAAGTACTTCGCGATCCTGCCGGCGATCTTCGCCGCCACCTACGCGGCGGGCTCGGCCTCTGGCCCGCTCGACAAGCTCAACGTCATGAACCTCGGCACGCCCGAGTCGGCGATCATCTCCGCGATCGTCTTCAACGCCCTCGTAATTCCGATGCTGGTTCCGCTCGCACTGCGCGGCGTGCGCTACCGGGCGATCGGCGCCGTGGCGATGCTCCGGCGCAACATGCTGATCTACGGGCTCGGCGGGCTGGTGGCGCCGTTCATCGGCATCAAGCTCGTGGACCTCATCGTCCACAACCTGCTGGGGGCCTAGCCCGACCATGGTGAGATCGGGCCGCGGCCACTACAAGATCTTCCTGGGGATGGCGGCCGGGGTGGGGAAGACCTACCGCATGCTGCAGGAGGGCCAGGCGGAGCGCAGCGCCGGCCGCGACGTGCTCCTCGCCTACCTGGAGCCGCACGAACGAGCCGAAACCGAGGCGCAGGCGCGCGGGCTCGAGCAGCTGCCGCGGCGAACGGTGCCGTATCGGGAGACGTCGGTTGCCGAGATGGACCTGCCGGCGATCTTCCAGCGGGCACCCGACCTGGCGCTCATCGACGAACTCGCGCACACGAACGCCCCCGGGCTTGAGCACCCGAAGCGCTACGAGGACATCGACGACGTCCTCGCCGCCGGCATCGACGTCTTCTCGACCGTCAACGTCCAACACCTCGAGAGCCTCAACGACCGCATCGCCGAGCTCACCGGGGTGCGGGTGCGCGAGACGTTCCCGGACACGGTGCTCACCGCTGCCGACGAGGTCGTGCTCATCGACCTCACTCCGGAGGCGCTGATCGAGCGCCTTCGCGAGGGCAAGATCTACCCGCGAGAGCGGATCGAGGCGTCGCTCAACAACTTCTTCAAGATCGAGAACCTGGCTGTGCTGCGCGAGATCGCACTACGCCAGACGGCGGAGGAGGTCGAGCAGCGCGCGCGCGCCGGGCGCAGCGAGCAGGAGCCCCTCGGCACGCGCGAGCAGGTCATCGAGGCAGCACCGCAGGCCGTCGCCGAGCGTGCGCTGGCGCTGGTCCGGCCTCGCGCGACCTCGCAGCGGCTGGTGCGCCGTGCCTGGCGATCGGCACAGAGATTGGGCGCAGAGCTCGACCTGCTCTACGTGGCCCCGCCCGGATCCGAGCCCTCGGCCGACGAGCGCGAACAGCTCGGCGCGCTCAACCGCCTGGCCAACGTCCTCGGCGCGCGGCTGCTCGTTGAGGAGGGCGACGACGTCGCCGCGGTCGCCGCCGCCGTGGCGGGCGAACGGGGGACGACCTACGTGCTGATCGGCCAGCCTCGAGTTCGCAGGGGCCTGGGCCGCCTGCGCGAGTCGATGGTCGAGCGGCTCATTCGCAAGCTTCCCGGCGTCGACGTGCGGGTCGTCGCCGACCGATCCCTACTCGAGGAGCGTGAACGGTGAACCGTCGGATTCTCTTTCCATTTCTGGGCTCGGTGCTGTCCGAGCCGGCACTCGAGGCGACGCTGCGCCTCGCTCGCGCTCAGAACGCAACGCTGATTCCCTGCTATCTGGCGATCGTGCCGAAGGCGCTCGCCCTCGAGGCGCCCCTGGGCCGCGAATGCGACGGCGCCCTGGCGCTGCTGGAGCTGGTCGAACAGCGGGCTGCGAAGGCAGGCGTGTCGGTCGACTCGCGGATCGAGCGCGGCCGAACGGCACGGCACGCGCTCGCCGAGGCGCTCGCGCACGAGCACTTCGACGCGCTTGTGATTCCCGCCCGGACGAGCGCGTCCGACGGCTTTGAGCCGGACGACGTCGCCTGGGCGCTGGAATCAGCCGCGGGCGAAGTGCTCGTGCTCCGACCCGAGCGACTCGCTGCCTAGGGCCCAGTCAGCGTGTTGTGGACGTCGAAGAACGCCATCTTCGGCTCCGCCAACCCGGCCTGCGCGGTGAGCGGGCCGATCTGGTCCTGGGCGAACGCGTCGAACGCTTCGCGCGACTCCCAGACATCGACGACGCGAATGCCGTCACCGCTCTTGGCGGCCCAGTGAAATAGGGCGTTGGGTGCGCCGACGCCGTTCGGCTCGAAGCCCATCTTTCCGATGACCTCGTCGTACTGCTCGAGCGTGCCCTCGTCCCAGTCCATCACGATTGCGACTGCCACTTTCGTACCTCCTTGTGAGTAACACCCGCCGTTTCGACCCTACTTCGCGCGAACCCCGCGATGTGGATCACTCGTAAACACGAGTAGGTGCAGGGCAGGGCAGCGTGGGGGAGGAGTACGGGACGCGCGCGCGAGGTCACAAATCGCCGACGCCGCCCGCCCGCACCAGGGAGGGTGTCCCTCGTTCCGCCGTATAGCACGGAGCCAGGGACACCGACCTGCGTGCGGAGGGCGAAAGCGCCCCGAATTTGCGCGCAGGGTGACGCACTGCAAACGGGACCCGCACTTACCTGCCTTGCGCGGCTCCGCGTCGGCACGAGCGTCCCGGAGCGCCCGTCTGGCGACCAACACGAGTAGGTTTCACCGCGATGGGTTGTTTCGTCGTCCTGCTCGCGTTCTTCTCGCCGCGCCTCGCGCTGTTCGCGCTGTGGCTGTTCGGCGATCTCCTCGACCGGGCGTTTGACAGCTGGTGGGTGCCGCTGCTCGGGTTCTTCGTGCTGCCGTGGACGACGCTCGCCTACGCCGTGATGTGGAGCTCCGGGCGTGACGTGCACGGTTTCGACTGGTTCATCGTCGGCCTCGCGTTCCTCATCGACCTGAGCTCCTGGTCGCAGAGCGGGCGCATCGGCCGCCGGTCACCGAGCCGCTACTAGCGCTCAGCCCAGGACGAGCTGCGCCGCGGTGCGCAGGGTGCCGACGTCGCCGGCCACCAGCAGCGTCGTCACGAACGAGTCGCGCCACGCCTCCAGGTCGTTGCGGATCTTGTCCTCGGGCCCGATCAGCGACATCTGCTCGATGAGATCGAAGGGGATGGCGGCGGCCGCCTCGTCCTTCTTGCCAGAGAGGTAGAGGTCCTGGACCGCCTCGACCATGTCGCCGTAGCCCATTCGGATCGGCACGTTCGCGTGGAAGTTCTTGCCCTTTGCGCCCATCCCGCCGAAGTACAGGGCGTAGTAGTGGCGTAGCGCGTCGGCGGCGCCCTCGACGTCGTCGGAGATCACCATCGGCACCATCGCCGTGACCTCGAAGTCCTCGGCGGTGCGGCGCGCCCCCTCGCGGGCGAAGCCCTCGCGCAGCGACTCGGTGTAGATGTCCTGATGGTACGGCGAGAGCAGCATCGCCATCCAGCCGTCGCAGATCTCAGCGCCCATGGCGATGTTCTTCGGCCCCTCGGCGGCGAGAAAGATGGGGATGTCCTCTCGGAGGGGGTGGATCGACGACTTCAGCGGCTTACCCAGGCCGGTGCCGTCAGGAAGGGGGAGGGGGTAGGCGGGGCCGTCGGCGGTGACCGGGCCCTCGCGCTTCCAGATGTCGCGCAGGATCGCGATGTACTCGCGCGTGCGGGCGAGTGGCTTTGCGAACGGCATCCCGTACCAGCCCTCGACGACCTGCGGGCCGGAGGCGCCGATGCCCAGGATCATGCGACCGCCGGAGAGGTGGTCGAGCGTCATCGCCGCCATCGCCGTCGCCGCCGGCTGGCGAGCCGACATCTGCATGATCCCGGTGCCGAGGCGCACGTTCTTGGTCTGCGAGCCCCACCAGGCCAGCGGGGTGAGCGCGTCCGAGCCGTACGCCTCCGCGCACCAGATCGAGTCCACGCCGAGGCTGTCGGCCTCAGCGATCGCCTCCACGACGCCTGGCGGCGGGCCCTTGGCCCAGTAGCCGGTGTTGTAACCGAGCTTCAGCTCACCCACGGGCGTTGATCCTATTCAGTCGCCCGCGACGTCAATGCGCGCGACGAGGCCCGGTGGGTCGACGAGCCGGACCGCAAAGCTGCCCGCATCGAACGCGAGCAGGTCGAACTGCGCGGGCAGATCCGGGTCGACGTTCTCGAGCTCCCCGAACGCCGGGATCTCGACCATGTTCGGCACCGGCGACGTGACGGTCAGCCGCAGTTCGTCGCCCACCTGCATGTGGATGATCGGCGGTTTGCGTGCGGTCGTCGCGACGCGCTGGGTGATCAGCCTGCCCTGCGGGGGGGTCGCCGGGGTTGTCGTCGAGGTCGACGAATCACTGAGCTTGCTGCGGTCGACGGGGATGAGCGCCGCGGCGATGCTCGACAGCACGAGCAGTACGAGCATTGCGAGGATCAGGCGCCGGGCGGCCATGCACTGAGCTTACGGGCGCCCGCGGGCGCCAGCTGGACGCTCATAGGGGGTACATCCGTCCAAGATGAGGGGCAGCCCCTATTCAGAGTTAAAGCTCGCCCGGATACGGGCCGATAGCTGCGCGTGAAAGGCCAGTGCCTTGGCGATAAAGGCAAATCCGCTGCGAGGCGGAGGCGCAAAGCCACGGGGCTCATGAGAGTCAGCCGGGCTACCGCCGGGGTTCGACAGTTAAGAGGGGATTCCGCCGGCAACTGCCCGGGGCTCTGGCGCAAGTAGGACATCGATGTACCAGGAGGTACCTCAATGATCGAAAAGCTCCGCGCTAGGGCTCAAAGCGAATCGGGTTTCACCCTCGTCGAGCTCCTGGTCGTGATGCTCATCATCGGCCTGCTGGCTGCGATCGCCATCCCGGCGTTCTTCAACCAGCGCAACAAGGCGAACGACGCCAGCGCCAAGGAAGCGGTCCGCACCATGCAGACCGCGATCGAGACGTACTCGACCGACAACGGCGGTGGCTACACCGGTGCGACGCTCGACAAGCTGCACGCGATCGAGCCGACGGTTCCGGCCACGGCTTCGGTCTGCGCGTCGACTCCGGTCGGCCCGTGTGCCAAGCAGCCGACCAACCTCGCCACGACCACGTACACGGTCACGTACGTCGCCAAGACGACCAACAACAGCTACAGCATCACCCGCGCCTCCGACGGCACGCTTTCGTATCCGTGCACGGTGGCTTCGGGTAGCGACGCCGGCGGTTGCGCCAACGTCGTGAGCGGTACCGGTAGCTGGAACTAGGCAGCGATCCAGCCTCGTTTAGCAAGTCGGATGAGGGGGGCGGCCTCGGCCGCCCCCTCTTCCGTAAAGGCAATCAGGCTCGGGGGAGGGCCAATCACATGATCAAGCACCTGCGTGCACGCACTGAGAGCGAATCGGGTTTCACCCTCGTCGAGCTCCTGGTCGTGATGCTCATCATCGGCCTGCTGGCCGCGATCGCCATCCCGGCGTTCTTCAACCAGCGAAGCAAGGCCACGGACGCCAGCGCCAAGGAAGCGGTCCGCACCATGCAGACCGCGATCGAGACGTACTCGACCGACAACGGCGGTGGCTTCACCGGTGCGACGCTCGACAAGCTGCACGCGATCGAGCCGACCGTCCCGGCGACCGCTGCGGTCTGCGCTTCGACTCCGGTCGGCCCGTGTGCCAAGCAGCCGACCAACCTCGGCACGACCACGTACACGGTCACGTACGTCGCCAAGACGACCAACAACTCGTTCAGCATCACCCGAAACTCCGACGGCACGCTTTCGTATCCGTGCACGGTGGCCACGGGTAGCAGCGCCGGCGGCTGCTCGAACGTCGTCAGCGGGACCGGCAGCTGGAACTGAGACGACGACGCGCCTCGCTCGTGCGTGGGGTCCCGAGGGCTCCACGCACGGGTTCAAAACTCAAGCGGCGCCGCGTTTCTGCCGATCCCAGGCGTAGGAAACCGCGATGGATCGCCCCACTCTGAAAACATTTCGCCGCCACGACCTCCTGCGGGAGGACGGCCTGACGCTCGTCGAGGTCCTCGTCAGCATCCTGCTGGTCGGACTGATCGCCACGTCGTTCGTCGCTTTTGACGCCATCGGGCGAACCACCGCCGACCAGCGCCGCACCGCGCAGGCGACGCAGATCGCCCAGGCCGATCAGGAGCGGATGCGCGGCATGTCCGCCGATCAACTGGCGACGTTGAGCCAGACCCCCCGGACGGTGACGCTGGACAACACGCAGTACCAGGTGGTCTCCACCAGCAAGTACCAGAGCGCGTCGGGCGGCACCGACAGCTGCGCGTCCACCGCCGCCTCGGCGGACTACGCGAAGGTGACCTCGACCGTCAGCTGGAACGCCGTCCGTCCGCTGTCCGTCACCGAGACAAGCTTGATCACTCCGCGAATCGGCGGCTCGCTTGTCGTCCAGGCACAGGATCAGAGCGCGCTCGCACTGCCGAACGTGACCGTCACGGCGACCGGCGCCGACGACGACACCAATGGTGTCGTGCGCACCGGCACGACCGACACCACCGGATGCGTGATCTTTGGCTCGCTCCCGGTGGGGACCTACACCGTCACCTCGAGCCTCAGCGGCTACCTGGACAAGACCGGGGTCACTCCGACGACGAACCAGATCACCACGACCGCCGGTACGACCACGAACATCACCGTGCGGCTGGCGCAGCCCGGCAAGATCACCGCGACCTTCCAGGGCAAGACCGTCGTCAGTGGTGTAACCACCAATTACACGGGCTCGGCGCCGGCGATCTCGTGGATCAACGGCAACATGGGGACGACCGCGGCGATCTTCGATCCGTCAAGCGACAACAACCTGTCGCTGACGACGCCGCAGACGATCTTCCCGTACATCATCGGGACCACGGGTACCAACTACACCGGCAATTACAACGTCTACGGCGGCAACTGCGCCGCGAATCAGCCGCCCGCGGCGAACCAAAGCTTCGCGACGGTCTCGCCGGGCGCCAATCCCGCGTCGGTTGTGGTCGCCGAGCCCGTCATGAAGGTGGTCGCGACCTATCCGAACACGAGCACGAAGATCGTGCCGGCCCACATCAAGCTGACCGATTCCTGCGGTGACAATTACTACCCGAACGTCGCCTCCTCGGTGGACCCGAACGTGGGCTCCCTCGCGCAGCCGGCGCAGCCGTACAACACGGGCTACACGGTCTGCGTCGACTACCAGTACAGGACCGGCTCGAGCTCGAGCAGTTCGAACTTCAGGAAGAAGACCGGAACTGTCAGCAACTCGAGCTTCACGAGCGCCAACTCGGTGCAGATCGATATGAACACGTCCACCGGGACCGGGTTCTGCTGATGGGCTCCGTGCAGTTCATCGCTTCCCGCCTGCGTGCCGAAGAGTCGGGGCTGACGTTGATCGAGCTCCTGGTCACGATCATCATCGCGACGGTCACGGCCATGGCCCTGTTCGCGTTTCAGGACCTGGCGTTGCACCAGAGCACACGCGTCTTCGCCAAGGTCAACGCGACCCAGCAGGCGCGCAGCGCGATCGAGACGATCGAGTCCCGCCTGCACTCGGCCTGCGTCGCCGATGAAGTCACTCCGATCTACCGAGGCAGCACCTCGTCGAGTCTCGTCTTCGTCAGCAAGTACGGCAGCGCCGCGACGGTCACGCCGGAGTTTCACAAGATCGCGCTCACGGGCACCTCGCTTGTGGACACCACGTATCCGGCGGTGGGCTCTGCCCCCAACTGGACCCCGGGACCCACCGCCACGAGCAGCCGCACGCTGCTTACCAACGTGACGCCCGCGTCGGGCTCAAGCGGTCTCTTCACCTACTACCCGTATGGCGTTGCCACGAATGCCTCGGGAGCTCAGTATCTGGACGCTGCCGGGGATCCGTACATCATGCTGCTCGACGGCACCTCGACGCTGCCCCCAGGCGTGAGGACGAGCACGGGTGGCGCGGTGCCGGCCGGGACCATTCCGGCGAACTCGCCGACGGCCCTTGCGACCCCGCTCAGTTCAGATACGAATGGCGCGCAGTCCGCCGCCGCCGTCGGGATCAAGCTCTACGTGAACGCCGACGGGAAGCTCGGGACGAACGCGGCCATCTCCGATTCCGCCACGACCGTCAGCGATGTGGTCACGCTGCGGATCACGCCGATTCCGAGCGACAACAACCAGGACATACCGGCGCCATGCGGGTGATCGGCCTCCGCCTGCTCGCGGCCCGCCGAGCCGCGACGAACCGCCTCGGCGACGAGGGTGGCTTCACGATGATCCTCGCGATGATGGTGCTGATGGTCGTCACGCTGCTCATCGGAGCGGCGTTCGTCGCGGCCAACGGCGACATCGGCAACTCCAAGCACGACACCGACGGCAAGCGCGCGTACTACGCCGCGCGCGCCGGGCTCAGCGCCTTCCTCTTCCAGCTGAACAAGAACACCGAGCTCTGGCAGACCTGCCCCCAGCAGGCGACAACGACGCTTCCGGGCTCAAGCGGCGCGACCTACGCGTACACGCCGGTGCTGGCCGCAGGGGTGACTCAGGCGCAGTGCCAGGCGAACCCGGTTTCGACGCTCATCGACAACACCACGGGAACGTTCCGGATGAAGTTCACCGGCACGGCGGGCTCTCCCGCGGTTACGCGGACGCTCATCGCCCAGTTTCGCCGCCAGAGCCCGCTCGACTATCTCTACTACTCCAAGTACGAGACGCTCGACCCAAACACCTACAGCGACCCGTCCAGCTATCAGGTCTGCGCGGCCTTCATCCGCGACGGCCGTCCGTCGAAGTGCGGCGTCATCCAGTGGGTCTCCGGCGACTCGATCAACGGCCCGCTCTACACGCAGGACCAGTACTACATCTGCGGGTCGCCGATCTTCGGACGCGCCGGCACGAACGACGTCATGGCCTCGGCGGCTCCCGTGGACAAGAACGACCCGGTCGGTCACGGCGCCGTGAAGTGGGGGAACTGCTGGGGCACCCCGACCTTCAACGGCGCCGCCGGCAACCCGCAGGCGGGCGCGGCGACCATCGATCCGCCGTCGGACAACACGAACCTGTTGCCATACGCGCAGACCTACGGGAAGACCTACACCGGCAGGACCGACATCACGATCACGGGGACCAATGCTTCGATCAAGAACAACGGCGTGACGAACACCGTGAGCCTGTCGACGTACCCGATCATCTACGTGGGCAACGCCAGTGGCTGCTCGTCGACGTACACGCCGTACTTCAACGGCTCGGGCCCGTACACCAACTCGTCGCCGTGCGGGAACGTGCACATCTCCGGGAACTACACGACCTCGTTCACGATCGCGGCCACGAACGACATCATCATCAAGGATGACCTGACGACGGACCTCAACGGCTCGGCGGTCGCCGGTCTGGTCGCCAACAACTTCATCCGGGTCGAGCACGGGGTGAACCGCTCGCAGATCGGTCCCAGCAACTGCGGGTATGACTCGAACATCTCCTCGTACACCCTGTCCGATGTGCAGATCGACGCTGCCATCCTCGCTCTTCAGCACTCCTTCATCGTCGACAACTACGACTGCGGCAGCCCGATCAGCGGCCACCTCAACGTCAACGGCGCGATCGCCCAGATCTTCCGTGGCACGGTGGGCACCGGTTCTGGCTCCAACGTCAACTCCGGCTACCTCAAGGACTACGAGTACGACGACCGGCTCGCCGTTCTCCAGCCGCCCTTCCTGTTCGATCTCGCGTCCTCCGCGTGGCGGGTCGTCCGCGAGACGAGTTGCTTTCCCGGCAGCTCGGACCCGTCGATCACCTGCTGATCGCGTTCGGCCGCCTCAGTCGAAGCTAGGGTGCCGCAGCGATGGTTGGCGTCGTGGTGCTTGCGTTCGTGCTCGGGGCTCTGCTGGGCAGCTTCGTAACGGTCATCGCCCACCGCGTCCCGCGCAGGGAGGGCGGATGGGTCACCGGCCGTTCGCGGTGTCCGCACTGCGGGGAGACGATCACGGCTCGCGACAACATCCCGATCGTCTCCTGGCTGTTGCTGCGCGGCCGTTGTCGCCACTGCGGGGCGCCGATCTCGGCTCGTTACCCGCTCACCGAGGCCACCCTGGGCGTGCTCTGGGCGGGGACGGTGCTCGCGTTGGGCACCGACGACGCCGGCCAGCTGTTGTTGGGCCTGACGCTCTGCACCGTGCTGATGGCAGTCACGCTGACCGACCTCGAGTTGCGGATCATCCCGAACGCGATCGTCGGCTTCGGCGCGGTGGCCGGGATCGTGATCGTGCTCGCGTTCGACCTCGGCGACCTGGGCCAGCGTGCACTTGCGCTGGGAATCGCCGGCGGGGCGCTGCTGCTCGTGGCCATCGCCTATCCCCGCGGAATGGGAATGGGCGACGTCAAGCTCGTCGCGATGATGGCGATCTATCTGGGACGCGCGATCGCGCCGGCGCTATTCATAGGGTTCGCGGCCGGAGCGGTCGTCGGCGTGGTGATGATTGCTCGACAGGGTTCGGCGGCGCGCAAGAGCGCCGTTCCGTTCGGCCCGTTTCTGGCTTTGGGAGGCGTGATCGGGCTCTGGTTCGGCGACGACCTCGTCGACTGGTATCTGGACACCTTCGGCAGCGGCTAGGGCCCGCGCAACTTCGCGCCCACGCGCTTCGATTCAACACTCAAGTCCTGCGTGCGTCCGGTCGATGCTCTTTTCGGAAGGCATCTAATGGATTGGGCGACGCTGAAGAACACTGAGGTCAAGCTGCCGAGCTTTACGGGCCGCGGCAGTAAGGCCGGCGGCCGCGCGAAGACCAAGGGCGTCAAGGGCGTCGTTGGCCTCGACGTCGAGTCGAGCAGCATCGCCGCAACCGAGCTCCGCGTAAACGGCGGAGTCGCGGTCTCAGGCTTCGGCCTCGCACCGCTCGACACCGGCGTCGTGCGCGACGGCGAGGTCCAGGATGCCGGCCAGCTCGGCGAGACGATCAAGCGCCTCTTCGCCGAGCGCAAGCTTCCACGTGATGTGCGTCTCGGCATCGCGAATCAGCAGGTCGCCGTTCGCACGCTGCGCCTTCCGCGCCTCGGAAACGGGGACGAGCTCGACGCCGCCGTGCGCTTCGCGGCTCAGGACCACATTCCCATGCCGCTGGACCGAGCCGTCCTCGATTGGCAGATCGTGCCTTCGCCGCCGAATCCCGACGGTACACCGAACGAGATGATGGAGGTCGTCGCCGTGGCAGCGCGCCGCGAGATGCTCGCTCCGGCCGTCGAGGCCGTGAAGCGCGCCGGCCTGCGCCTCGTGGGAATCGACCACTCCGCTTTCGCGCTGATCCGCGCCCTGAGTCGGCCCGGCGCCGTCAGCCCTGACGGGAGCGCGCTCGAGAGCGTGCAGTCACTGCCGCCCGATCCGACGACGGGTTTCGACCCCGCGAACCTCGAGGGGCGGCTTTACTGCAACCTCGGCGACATCACGAACCTCGCGTTCGCTCGCGGCTCCTGCTGCATTTTCAGCCGCGTCCTCAGCTTTGGCACTGAAGGCATCGCCCAGAGCCTCTCCGAGAAGAGCGGACTGACGCTCGACCACGCTCGCCAGTGGCTCATGCACGTGGGCCTTTCCACCCCGATCGAGGAGATCGAGGGGGATGCCCAGATCGTCGCGAACACCCGCGATGCGCTCGCAGCCGGCGCCGCTCGCCTTGGCGACGAGCTGCGCCGCTCGCTCGAGTACTACGCCACTCTCGAGGATTCGACTCCGGTCTCGAGCGTTGTGGTCACCGGCTCGGGCGTTGCGATTCCGGGTCTCGTCGACCAGCTCCGACTTCAGCTGGCGCTTCCGCTTGACGCCGCAATCCCGGGCCCGCTCTCAACCGCCGCAGGCGCGGCCGCCGGCCGGCTGACCCTGTCCTACGGCCTGGGCCTGGAGGAGTAGCGCCATGCGCCCGCTGAATTTGACCCCGCCGGAGGAGCGGCGCGGCGACAACGCACCGCTCCGCGTTGGCGCGCTCTCTTACGTGATTGTCGGCGTGCTCGCCGTGGCGCTTGTCATCGTGACCGCGCTTGTCCTCACGAACAACAAGATCAACGACAACCGCACAGAGCTCGCGCAGCTGCAGGCGCGCCAGGCCAGCGCCCAGCAGGCGGCGGCGAGCCTTGCGCCATACCAGGACTTCGCATCGCTTACGAGCGCTCGCAACGCCACGGTCTCGACGCTGGCCAAGAGCCGCTTTGACTGGGATCGTGTGCTCCAGGAGCTCGCGCTCGTAATTCCCGAGGACGTGACCCTGGAGTCGCTGACCGGCACGGCTACCGCTGCCTCGAGCACGGCGGCCGCCCCGACCGGCGGAGCATCCGATACGACCGGACCGACTCTTGAGATCAGCGGCTGCGCTCAGGGCCAGGAGGGCACAGCACGCTTTCTCGCCTCGCTGCGCGACATCGACGGCGTCACGCGGGTCGGAATGCAGAGCTCGGCGCTCGGCACAACCGACTCGGGCACCGCCGCGGCGCCGACCAGCCCGGACTCGGGCGCAACGGGTTGTGACGCCCGCACCGGCGTGGCCGACTTCCAGATCACGGTCGCCTTCGACGCCGTGCCGGTAGCGGCGACCGATTCAACGTCAGCCGCGACACCTGCCGCCGCAACGACGACGCCGACCACGACCCCGGCGCCGACGGCGTCATCGAACGATGGCGGCGTTGCGCAGACCCAGGGCGAGCAGGCGAACGCCGTCAACTCGGCGAACCAACAGACCCGTAGGGCAACTGATCGCGCGAACACCGTGGGGGTGGGCAAGTGAAGGCAACCGACCGCATGCTGTTGATCGGGCTCGTGTCCGTCGGCCTTCTCGCGGCCTTCTGGTTCGTGCTCCTGGCGCCCAAGCGCCAAGAGGCTTCCGACCTGTCAGATCAGGTCGCGGCCCTCCAGGCGCAGGTCAGCCAGGACGAGGCGACCGCGGCGACCGCAACGGCGTCGAAAAAGGACTTCGAGAGCAACTACCACCAGCTGATCACGCTCGGCAAGGCCGTGCCAGTCGACGCGGACACCCCGAGCCTCCTGACGCAGCTGCAGACCCTCTCGAGCGACTCTGACGTGAAGTTCCAGAGCATCACGCTGAGCGGCGGCGGCGGTGGCGGCGCGGCCCCAGTTTCGGCGGCTCCGACAACCGGGACCGCAACCGAGGCGAGCGCGTCGCTGCTCCCGATCGGCGCTTCCGTCGGCGCGGCTGGCCTCCCGATCATGCCGTACGAGCTTCAGTTCGAAGGCAGCTTCTTTGACATCGCCGATTTCTTCGGGCGGATCGACAACATGGTCGACATCAACGGCGATCGGGTCTCGGTTGACGGCCGGCTGTTGACGATCGACGGGTTCTCGCTGACGCCGGTCGACAGCAACAAGAATTCGCTCTCTGCTTCGGTTCAGACCACGAGCTATCTCTCGCCGGCCGACCAGGGCACGACCGGTGGTGCGACCTCGACCGGGCCGCTTGCGACGCCGGCCGCGACGCCCTCGGCGACTGCGCCCGTCCAGCCCGCGGTGGTGGGACAGTGAACGTCAAGGCCCCCCGCTTCCTCAACGACCTTTACCGCGACCTGCGCGATCGCCATCTGCTGCTGCCGGTCGCTGCCCTGATCGCCGCGCTCATAGCGGTCCCGGTTCTGCTCGCCAAGCCCACCGAACCCGCGCCGGCGCCGACCACCGTACCCACAACCGCTGGCACGTCGGCGGCGACCGCGGCCGTCCTCGTCGATGACAGCGTTCCGGTCCGCGAGTACAAGAAGCGGCTCGCCAAGCTGAAGTCCAAGAACCCGTTCGCGGTCAACATCAAGGTTGAGACGCCCGGCGGCTCCGGCTCCGGCAACGGTGGCGGCGGGTCCGCCGGTACGACCTCGACGGACACCACTTCGACCGACACGACCTCTTCGCCCCCTGCCGGCAGCTCGACTCCGAGCGGCGGCGGCTCGACGAGCACCGACGTCTCGAGCGGCACGCCGACCACGACGACGCCGGACACCACGACGCCGACGCAACCGACGCAGCCCGAGATCCGCTTCTTCGCCGGCCGCGTGGACGTCACCATCGGGCCGATCGGCAAGGGCAAGGACATCGACAACGTCAAGTACCTGACCTTCCTGCCCGACGACGCGGCTCCGATCGCCGCCTTCGTCGGCCTGACCGGGAGCGGTCGCAGCGAGAGCGCGGTCTTCGCGCTCACCAGCCAGTCCGCGGTCCTCGACGGCGACGGCACGTGCGCTCCGCACAAGCCCGACCCGTGCCAGTTCCTGACGCTCAAGCCGGGCGAGCAGCGTTACATCCGCTACGCCGACAAGACCTATCGCCTGAAGGTCCGCGACACACACATCGTCGAGATCAAGGACCCGACGGACGCCTCGAACCAGGACAACAACTCCGGCAATGGGTCGGGCGGCGGCGGCAACAGCGGCAGCCAGGACGGCAACGCCGACACCGGCGGCACCCAGCCGCAGGGCTGAACCGCAGTCCCGTCTCTAGATTTGGCGCCGCAATGGCGCTGCGTTTCACAACCGCGGGCGAGTCGCACGGCCCTGGGCTGACCGCGATCGTCGAGGGCCTGCCCGCCGGGCTCGAGCTCGACCGCGACCGGATCGACCGCGAGATGGCGCGCCGCCAGCTCGGTCACGGCCGCGGCGGGCGCATGAAGATCGAGCGCGACGCCGTCGAGATCCGCTCGGGCGTGCGCCACGGCCTCACGCTCGGCAGCCCGATCGCGATCCTGGTCGCCAACCGCGACTACGCGAACTGGGAGGAGCGGATGAACCCGTGGCCGGTCGAGGCCGAGGTCGAGGAGTCGCACCTGCCGCGCCCGGGTCATGCCGACCTTGTCGGCTCGCAGAAGTACGGCTTCACCGACGTCCGCAACGTGCTCGAGCGTGCGAGCGCCCGCGAGACCGCGGCGCGGGTCGCCGCCGGCGCGATCGCGAAGGAGTTCCTCGGCGCGCTCGGCGTCAGCGTCCACAGCCACGTGTTGCGAATTGCCTCGGTCGAGGCGACGGAGCTCGGCGAGCTGACGCCGGAGAGCTTTGCCAACGTCGACGACTCGCCGGTGCGCTGCCTCGACCCGAAGGCCGAGGCGGAGATGATCGAGGAGATCAACCGGCTGCGAAAGGCGAACGAGAGCCTCGGCGGCATCTTCGAGGTGCGCGCCTTCGGGCTCGTCCCGGGTCTTGGGTCGCACGTCGCGTGGGATGAGAAGCTCGACGGCCGCCTCGCTCACGCCGTGGTCTCGATCCAGGCGGTCAAGGGCGTGTCGGTCGGCGAGGCCTGGGAGGTTGCCGCGTCGCCGGGGTCGGAGTCACACGACGAGATCTTCTGGAACACCGAGCGCGGCTACTACCGCGAGACCAACCGCGCCGGCGGCGTCGAGGGCGGGATGTCGAACGGCGAGCCGCTTGTCGTGAGGGCGGCGCTGAAGCCGATCTCCACGCTGACCAAGCCCCTGCGCTCGGTCGACACCGAGACCAAGGAGCCCGCGCAGGCGATGCGCGAACGCACCGACTCGACGGTGGTCCCGGCGGCGGGGGTCGTGGGCGAGGCGATGGTCGCGCTGGTGCTTGCACGTTGCTACCGCGAGAAGTTCGGCGGCGACCACATCGACGACGTTCTCGCCGCCGTGAAGGCGTATCGGGAGCGGATCGATTGGCGGCGCTAGGCGGTTCACCCGAGCGCAAGCTCGTCTTCATCGGGTTCATGGGGGCGGGCAAGTCGAAGGCCGCGCTGGCAGCGCGCCGCGCCGGCCTGCGCACGGTCGACGCCGACCGCGAGCTCGAGCGGCGCCTCGGCCAGCCGATCGCCGCCTTCTTCGCCTCGAAGGGCGAGATCGAGTTCCGCCGGCGCGAATCGGAGCTCGTCCGCGCCCTCCTCGCCCACGACGAGGTCGACGCCGTCGCTCTCGGCGGCGGCGCGATCGCATCTGCCGAGGTTCGCGAGGCGCTGCGCGGCCACGCCGTCGCCTGGCTCGATATCGACGCCGAGACGGCGTGGGGCCGGGTCGAGGGCTCCGAGCGGCCGCTCGCCCAGGACCGTGACCGCTTCTTGGCGCTGCACGCGCAGCGCGCGCCGCTCTACGAGTCCGTCGCCGACGCGATCGTCCCAGGACACCGCTCGGTCGTCGAGCGCGCCCTCGATTCGCTGATCGCGCTGCGCACGATGCCGGTCGGGACGCGGATGGCATGGGCACAGAGCGCGTCCGGCGGCTATCCCGCCTACGTCGGCCGGGAGCTGCTGAACCTCGGCAGGCTGCGTGGCCCCGGCCGCGCGTTCATGGTCACCGACGCGACGGTCGGGACGCTCTATGGCAACGCGGCCGGGCCGGTGGAGGCGATGCTCGAGGTGGTCCCGGGTGAGCCGTCGAAGTCGCTTGCGGAAGTCGAGCGGATCCTGCGTGAGCTCGCGCAGCTCGGCGCGACGCGCTCAGACCACCTCATCGCTCTCGGTGGCGGCGTGGTCGGCGACCTGGCCGGGTTCTGTGCAGCGGTCTACCAGCGCGGGATCCCGGTGGTGCAGGTGCCGACGACGCTGGTCGCCCAGGTCGACTCCGCGTACGGCGGCAAGACCGGTGTCGACCTGCCCGAGGCCAAGAACTACGTGGGCGCCTACCACCTGCCTGCGGCCGTGCTCGCCGACCCCGAGGCCCTCGTGACCCTGCCGCAGGCTGAGCTGACGGCCGGCTTTGTCGAGGTGCTGAAGACGGCGCTGATCGCCGGCGGCGGGCTCTGGGACCGCGTTCGCGGGCTCGACTCGCTCGAGATTCGACTGCTCGACCCCCTGATCTACGCGTGCGTTCGCACGAAGCTGGCAGTGGTCGCCGCCGACGAGCGCGATGGTGGCCTGCGCCAGGTTCTCAACCTCGGTCATACGGTGGGACACGCGATCGAGACGGCGACTCGGCTACGGGCGCTATCGCCACGGCGAGGCGGTTGGCCTGGGGCTCCTCGCCGCGCTCGAGCTCTCCGAGGCCCCGGAGTTGCGCGACGAGGTCGAGTCGATCCTGACCCGCTTCGGCCTGCCGACGCGCCTCGACCCCTCGGTTCCGCCCGCGGCGGTGGCGGAGGCGATCGAGCGTGACAAGAAGCGCACGGCCGATGGGGTCGCCCTTCGTGCTCTGCCGGGCAGCCGGGGATGTGACCCACCGGCCACCTGGTCAGGGGGGATAGCGGTGAGCCGGGCGGTGGACAACCTCTACGGACAGCTCGTGAGCTCGCGGTCCCACAACCGGATCGAGATCCTGAACGGCGTCAACCTCGACATGCTCGGCAGGCGACCCCGCGAGCACTACGGCGACCTGACGCTCGACAAGCTCGAGCAGGAGATCCGGCGCTTCGCGGCGGAGCTGGGCCTCACCGTGGCGATCTTTCAGACCAACAGCGAGGCCGAGTACGTCGAGCGGCTGCATCGCCTCAACGACGTTGCCGACGCCGCGATCCTCAACCCCGGCGCGTGGACCCACTACAGCTGGGCGATTCGCGACGCGCTTGAGATCTCCGGTGTGCCGGCGGTCGAGGTCCATCTCTCCGACGTCAAGTCGCGCGAGGTCTGGCGCCGCCAGTCGGTGCTCGACGGGCTCGTGATCGGGGTCATCTCGGGCCGCGGCGCCGACGGCTACAACGACGCGCTCACGATGCTGAAGGGGGAATTACAAAAGTGACCGTCCCAGCGGACCGCGCCGACCGGCTCGCCGCTCGCGTCGCCGAGGAGGGCCTCGACCTGCTGATCGTCGCCGACCTGGTGCGGCCGGGAGACTCGGGTCCGGACGCGGCCGCCAACACGCGCTGGCTCACGGGCTTTACCGGCACCAGCTCGATGGTGGTCATCGGCCCCGACGCGCGCACCTTCATCACCGACTTTCGTTACGACGAGCGCGCCGCCAAGCAGGTCGAGCCCAGCTTCGACCGCGTCATCGCGGGCGCGCGGATGCTGCCCGAGCTCGCCTCGCAGCTGCGCGGCCGTGTCGGCTACGACGACGCCGCCACGAGCGTCGCCAACCTCGCAAAGCTCGAGGCCGAGCTGCCCGAGGGCGTCGAGCTAGTCGCCACGTCCGGCGCTGGTGGAGGGGCTGCGCCGCCGCAAGGACGCCGACCGAGATCGAGACGATCACCGAGGCCGCTCGGCTTGCCGACGAGGCGTACGAGTCGGTCGCTGGCCGCAGGGCCTTGCCGGGCGGACCGAGAGAGACGTGGCGCGCGCGGCGCACGCCCGCATTCGCGAGCTGGGCGGCGAGCCGTCGTTCGACGCGATCGTCGCGGCCGGCCCGAACGGCGCCCTTCCGCACGCCGAGCCGTCCGACCACGAGATCGGTGTCGGCGAGCTGGTCGTTTGGGACATGGGCGCGATGGTCGACGGCTACTGCTCGGACTGCACCCGGACCTTTGCCGCCGGCGAGATCGACGGCGAGGCCCGGGAGGCCTACGAGCTCGTCCTCGCCGCGCAGCTCGCGGGGCTCGCGGCGATCGCGCGCCGGGGTCAGCGGCGTTGATGCCGATCGAGGCCGCGCGGGATGTGATCCGCCAGGGAGGGCACGGCGACCACTTCGGCCACGGTCTCGGTCACGGCGTCGGGCTCGAGGTCCACGAGGCGCCGCGCCTGGCCCAGAGCTCCGACGACGTGCTCGAGGCCGACGAGATCGTCACGGTCGAGCCGGGCGTCTACGTGCCCGGGCAGCTTCGGGATCCGCATCGAGGACCTGGTCGTCGTCACCGACGCCGAGCCGCGCATTCTCACCGGGCTCGAAAAGACGCTTCGCATCGTCGGCTGACGGGTAGGCGAACTTCGAGACGAACGAAGGAATGAGCATGGCGATCAAAGTCGAATCCGACACCATCACACACGAGGAGCGCGTTCCCGACGAACACGCCTTCGGCGTGCCCGACGGCGAGGGCAAGGCGGCGGCTGAGGGCGGCAATCGCAGCCCACATCTGCGCTGGTCCGGCCATCCCGATGGGACGGAGTCGTTCGCGGTGATCGTCTTCGACCCCGACGTGCCGGCCGACGCCTCCGACGTCAACTCCGAGGAGACGACGCTTGCCGAGAGCGACAAGCGCGCCGACTTCCCGCACTGGCTGCTCGTCGACATCGCGCCCGATGTGACCGAGCTTCCGGAGGGCGCGGGCTCGACCGAGATCGTCGTCGGCGGCAAGCCGACCGGCGAGACCGAGCACGGCGTCACCGGCGTCAACGGCTACACGGACTTCCTCGCTGACGACCCCGACATGCAGGGCACCTACGGCGGCTACGACGGGCCGTTCCCGCCGTGGAACGACGAGCGCCTGCACCACTACCACTTCGTGGTCTACGCGCTCGACACCCCGAGCCTCGAGCTCGGCGACGACTTCACCCTCGACGACGTGCGCTCCGCGATGGAGGGCCACATCCTCGACGAGGGCGAGATCGTCGCCACCTACACGCTCAAGGAAGACCTGCTGTAGCCGGCGGCGCGAACGCGCTGCGCGATCAGCGCGAGAGGTCGACCTCGGGGTCGAGCCCCGAGGCGAAGGCGACGAGCAGCTCGATCGTCGCCTCGACGTCACGCAGGTCGACGAGCTCGACCGGCGAGTGCATGTAGCGCAGCGGGATCGAGACCAGCCCGGTCGGGATTCCGGCACGGGAGATCTGGTACGCGTCGGCGTCGGTCGCGGTGCGCCGGCCCGAAGTCTCGATCGTGTACTCCATGCCCTCGCGCTCGGCGGTTTCGATGAGCAGCTCGAAGACCTTCGGCGCGAGGGTCGCGCCGCGGCCGATCACCGGCCCGGAGCCGAGTGGATGGCTGCCGTTCTCCTTCTCGTCGATGCCGGGAGCGTCGGTGGCGTGGGTGACGTCGACGACGATGGCGATCGTCGGCTCGCAGCAGGTAGGCCGAGGTCTGCGCGCCGTTGATCCCGATCTCCTCCTGAACCGCTGCGACCCCGGCGACGCTGACCGCGTGGCCGCCGCGCTCATGACAGCGGCGCGCGTACTCGAGCGCGACGTAGGAGCCGAGGCGGTTGTCCATCGAGCGCGAGGCGAGACGATCGCCGGCGAGCCGCAGGGGCTCGGCGTCGATCACGACCGAGTCGCCGATGCGCACCATGCCCAGCGCCTCGTCGCGGTCAGCGGCGCCGATGTCGATGTGAAGCCCCTCGATCTCGACGACCTTCTTGCGCTGCTCGTCCTTGAGCAGGTGGATTGGCTTGCGGCCGATGACGCCGGGCACCGGGCCGTCCTTGGTGTCGACCGCGACTCGCTGGCCGACGAGAATCTGCGGGTCCCAGCCGCCGACGGTGGTGAACCAGGCGAAGCCCTTCTCGTCAACGTGGGTGATCGCCAGGCCGATCTCGTCGATGTGGCCGACGACGGCGACGAGCGCGTCGGCGTTGCTCCCGGCTACGCGGGCGATCGACGAGCCGAGCTTGTCGGTCTCGATCTCGGCAAACGACGCGGCCTCGCGCCAGACCGCGGCGGCCTTCGCCTCGTAGCCCGACGGTCCGGGCGTGCTCAACAGCTGCTTCAGGGTTTCGGGGATCTCTGGCATTTGTCCTCACCCTAGCCCGAAAGGGGTAAGGACCTTTCTCTGACGAGCCCGTCGACGAGGCCGAGCTTTTCGACGACGGGGGGCGGCAGCACAAAGGGGTAGAGGTCGTCGTGGCCCATGCTCCGGTTGAGGGCGTTGAGCGCGTAGGTCAGTGGCAACCACTCGCTGAGGAGCTCCGCGAACGGCAGGTTCCCCTCGCGGGGCGTCGAGCGCAGATCGGTGGTGGGCTTGACGCGCGCGACCGCGTCGGGTCCGCCGACCTGAACGCGGTACTCGGCCGCCGTCTGCAGCGTGTCGCGGATGTGGAGATAGTGGGAGAAGGTCTCGGCCCAGTCCTCGGAGGGGTGCATCGTCGCGTAGGCGCTCACGTAGGACGAGCTCCAATCGTCCGGCGGGCCCTCCGCGTAGTGGCGCTCGAGAGCCTCGGTGTAATTCGTCGACTCGTCGCCGAACACCTCGCGGGCCCTCGCGAGCTTCTCATCCGTGTCGGTGAGGATCGGGAAGTAGAAGTGGCCGATCTCGTGGCGCATATGCCCGAGGAGCGTGCGGTAGGGCTCGCGCAGCTCCAGCCGGCGCTGCTCTCGCCGCGCGTCGTCGGATTCCGCGAGGTCGAGGGTGATGACGCCGCTCGAATGCCCGGTTGTCACCGGCCGGTCCTCGCTTGAGAGCAGGTCGAAGGAGAGGCCCTCGAGCGGCAGGTCGAGCTCGTGCAGCTCGAAGAGCAGGTGGCGCTTGGCCGCCTCGGCCGCGATCAGGCGCGCGATGCCATCCGTGTCGTCATCGCCGGGCCGCGTGCGGGTGAGCCCGCAACTCACGCAGAGCTCGCCCTGGTCGGCCACGAGCCAGTTGCACCGCACGAGCCCGGCGTTCTTGCACCGAAAGAACGACCCGGGCTCGCCGTCAAAGCGGTCGAGCTGGGCGTCGTCGCCGACGTCGAGCAGCGTGATCAGCTCGTTGTCGTCAGCCTTGAACCCGAGCTTCGCCTCGCAGTTGAGGCAGGTCGAGTTCTCGAAAAAGACGAGCTGACCGCAGTTCTGGCAGGCGAAGGTTCGCATCGGGCCGGCGAATGTAGCGGTGGTACGTTGGGGCCATGTTCGAACCGATCGAAGGAATGCCTGAAGGAACGCTCGGCTGGCGACTGACGGGGCCGGTGCGAGCAGAGGACTACCGCGAGGTTTTCGTCCCCGCGCTGCGCGAGAAGGTCGACGCGGGCGAGGAGATCCGCTCGCTGTACCTCGCCGCGGACGACTTCAGCGAGACACCCAGCGGCATGTGGGCCGACATGAAGGCCGGGGCAGAGCTCGGCGTGGGTCACTGGAAATCCTGGCGGCGAACCGCGTTCGTGACGGACGTCGAGTGGCTGCGCAAGACGTTCAGCGCCTTCGCGTGGATGATGCCCGGGCGAGGCGAAGCTCTTCTCCGAGGCAGAGCTCGAGGACGCGAAGGCCTGGGTCGCCGGCTGAGCGATCCAGATCAGACGTCGTCGCTACCCTCCGGCGCCGTGATCTCGACCAACCAGTTCAAGAACGGGACCCATATCGAGGTCGACGGAACGATCTACCGGATCATGGAGTTCCAGCACGTCAAGCCGGGCAAGGGCGGCGCCTTCGTGCGCACCAAGCTCAAGCGTGCCGAGGACGGCAACGTGGTCGACAAGACGTTTCGCGCCGGCGAGAAGTTCCGCCCGGTGCGCACCGAGACGCGGCGCATGCAGTACCTCTACGACTCCGGCGACGCGGCCGTCTTCATGGACACCGAGACGTACGACCAGACGGAGATCCAGCGCGAGGGGATCGCCGACGAGATGCAGTGGGTCGTGCCCAACGACGAGGTCGAGTTGCTGCTCGTCGACGAGCGCCCGTCCGGCATCCAGATCGCGAGCGCGATCGACATGACCGTCTCGCAGACTGACCCCGGCCTCAAGGGCGACACCGCCTCGGGCGGCGGCACCAAGCCGGCAACGCTCGAATCCGGCGTCGTCGTCCAGGTCCCACTCTTCGTCAACGAGGGCGAGCGCATCCGCGTCGACACCCGCTCCGGCGAGTACGTCTCCCGCGCTAACGCGTACAGCTCCCGCCACACCCCCGCCACACCCTGGCACACGCAGCGCACCACAAGCGCGCCGCAGCCGCGCCACCGTGCGCTCCATGCACGGCGAAAGGCGTATAGCTCCCGAGGGCCGCGAGCGATCCGCCTTTCGCGCCGATCCGGCTGTCGCGGAGCTCGCCGGCCGGCAGTTCGGGGTGGTCTCGACCGCGGACCTGCTCGCATTGTGGCCTGTCGCGGAGCTCGATCACGCGGCGACGCGAGCGAGGGCACCTTCACCAGCTGTATCCGGGCGTTTGGGCCGTCGGCCACGCGAGCGCCGCCCTGGGAGGGGCGCATGCTCGCGGCGGTGATCGCATGCGGCCCAACGGCGTTGTTGAGTCACTACGCCGCCAACGAGCTGTTCGGATTCGTCGATCGGCTCGACGGATCCCGGATGTGACCGTGGCCACGGGCTCTCATCGCGACCCGCGCGGCATGCACGTGCACCGCGCGCAGCTACCTCGATCCCGATCGACATCGCCGCGAGCACCTCGGCATTCCCGGTCACCTCACCTGCTCGTTCGCTGCTGGATCTCGCATCGGTTGTGGACGCACGCCGCACGCGCCGGGCCATTCGGCTGCGCACTCGGCACGGGCAAGGTCACGATTAGGCAGTTCGGGCTGGTGCTCGAGCGCTACCCCAGGCAACGAGGATCGGCCACGCTTCGCGAAGCGGTCCGCCTGGGCGCGGCGCCGACGAAGAGCGATCGGGAGAGCGACGTTCTCGACATCGTCCTAGCCGCCGATATCGCGCGCCCGATGTCAACGAGCCGCTCCTGATTGGCGGCCGCCGGTGATCCCGGACCTTCGCTGGCCGGCGCAGCGACTGATCCTCGAGGTCGACAGCACCGCGTGGCACACGCGACCCGCTCGCCCGCGCGGATGACCGCGAGCGGCAGTCGCTGCTCGAAGCCACGGCGAACAGGTGCTGCGCGTCCACTGGCTCGACGCCGTCCTGGCCCCAACGAAGCTCGCCAACCTCCTGGTCAATGACGGGGCCCCAGGGCGAATGGCGGCTGAGTCCCGGCCCTCGGGCGCAATTCGCCTTTCGGCGGTCGCGCAGGGCGCCGCGTACGCTCCGATCGCGTGCGTAGGTCCGACCAGAGTCGTGATGCCGTCTTTGCGCTGTATCAGCGTGATGTGACCGGGCAGCCACCTCGGTGAGCTGCTCGAGGGCTGCGAAACCATTCACGCGCGAGTTGGCCGAGGGCACCGACGCCGAGCTGGCCGAGCTCGACGCGAAGATCGCGGACGCTCTCGCGCGGCTGGGACCTCGATCGCATCGCGGCGCTGGAGCGCTCGATCATGCGCGTCGCCCTGCACGAGATGCACGACGGGCTGCCGCGTCGAGGTCGCAATCGACGAGGCGGTCAACCTCGCCCGCGAGTTCTGCGGCGCTGACGCCCCGTCTTCGTCAACGGCATCCTCGGCTCCGCCGCCCGCGAGCTGCCGGAAACCCACGAGGCCGCGAAGTGAGCTCAGACGACGCCGCCGCCGAGGTCCGCGAAATCGCCGCCCAGCTGAACGCACGATCGCCGAGAAGCTGCGCGATCCCGAGCTCGGCGACGAGCAGGCGGCAACGCTTGCGCGCGAGGCGGCCGAGCTGGTCAGCCGCGCCGGCAATGAGATCGACCGCGCCGAGCGCGAGGCCGAAGCCGACGCCGGCTGAGCGCGGCCACCGCGGTGGCCGTGAGCGACGCGATTACCCCGAAGACCTGCGCGAGCCAGGTCGAGGACTACCTGGAGGCGCTTGCGCTTCTCGGACCTGGGCGCAACCGACGGGCTCGACGAGGCGATGCGCTACTCGCTGCTCGCCGGCGGTAAGCGGATCCGCCCGGTCCTGTGTCTCGCCGCAGCGCGCTCGGCGGGAGGCGACCCGGTTGAGGTGCTGCCGGCAGCTGCCGCGATCGAGCTCATCCATACGTACTCGCTGATCCACGACGACCTGCCGGCGATGGACGACGACGAGCTGCGCCGCGGACGGCCCACCTCGCACGTCGTCCACGGCGAGGACGTTGCGATCCTCGCCGGTGACGGCCTGTTCGCCGAGGCGATCGCCTCTTCTGCCAGCGCCAGAAGGGCGACCCCGCTCGGCGTGCTGGCGGCGCTTGGCGAGCTCGCGCGAGCGACGGGCGTGGGCGGCATGGTCGGCGGCCAGTACGTGGACGTGACCGCGGGCGAAGATCTCGACGCCGAGGGCCTGCGCCACCTGCACTCGCTCAAGACCGGGCGTCTGATCGGCGCGAGCGTCCTCGTGCCGCTGTTGATTGCCGGTCTCGACGACAGTCACGCCTCGAGCCATATCGCCGCTTCTCCGCCGAGCTCGGCGTGCTCTTTCAGATCGTGGACGACATCCTCGACGTCACCGGCTCGGACGAGCAGCTCGGCAAGCCTCACGGCTCGGACGAGCGCCACGGCAAGGTCACCTACGTGAGCCTGTTCGGCCTGGAGCGCGCCCGCGAGCTCGCGGCCGAGTCGCACGACAATGCGCGCGCCGCGCTGGCCGAGGTCGAGGGCGAGACCGCGGATCTGGCGCTGATCACCGACTTCATCCGGACCCGGCAGCGCTGAGCGCCCGCGGCCTCCTGCGGGTCCGCGGTCTCATCTCATGGGAATATCACCTCGCCCGTTTCGGAGTCCGTCACGGTGATCGCCAGGGAGGGCAGGCCTCGGCGGCGGCGAGTATCTCCTCGTCGGTGCCGGTGCCGATCACGACGGCTGTGTCATCCAGCGCGAAGACGCCCGGGGCGATCGCGACGCAGTCTCCGTGGGCGCTGCAGGCGAACTCGTCGATGGTGGGTAGGTAGGTCATGGCACGTTCTCCTTTGTCTCGTCGTTGTCGTGCTCGGTCGGAAGGTCGATGAGCCTGCGCATCGCTGCGAGGTCACGCGGCCGGTTGACCGCGAGGCCGGCCACCGGGCGCCCCGCGCGGCGGTACAGCACGGCGAAGTCGCGATCCGCGGGGCTGCCGCTGACCGTGATCTCGTCGGCGCCAGCCGCGTGGCCGGCGTACTGAATCCGGGTCCCGTACTGGTCGCTCCAGAAGCTGGGTGGGGGCGCGGTCACCGGCGATTCGCCAAGGATCGCCCGGGCGACGGCCGCACCCTGGCGGCTGGCCGCATCCCAGTGCTCGGTGCGCGCGTGTGCGGCAAGCCGCGGGTCGAATGGGCGCGCGGCGTCGCCCGCGGCGTAGATGTGGGGGAGGGAAGTCCGGCCCTCCGCGTCGGTTCGCACCCCGTCGAGCTCGAGCCCAGTTCCCACGCAGCCAGTCGGTGGCCGGGGCGACGCCGACGCCGACGACCACCGCATCGCAATCAAGCAGCTCGCCGCTCTCGAGCTCGAGGCGCTCGACACGGCCGTTGCCTGAGACGCCGACGAGGCGGGCGGAGAGCAGCACGCGAACGCCCTCGTCGCGGTGCATCGACACCAGCCAGCGCCCCACATCCTCGCCGAGCAATCCGCCGAGCGGCAGCTCGAGCGCTTCGACAACCGTCACCTGTACGCCCAGGCCCAGCGCGGTCGCAGCGACCTCCTGGCCGATGAATCCGGCGCCGACGATCACCAGGTGCGAGCCCGGGACGAGCTCCGCCCGCAACCGGCGCGTGTCGTCGAGTCCGCGGAGCGAGATCGCGTTCTCGAAGCCCTGCAGCTGCGGCAGCGAGCGCGGCGCGGCACCCGTTGCGATGACCAGATCCTCGTAATCGAGCCGGCGGCCGTCCGCGAGCTCGACCGACCTCTGCGCCGCGTCCAACCCCGTCGCCCGCTGGCCGAGGATCAGCTCGACAGCGTTGTCCGCGTACCAGGACGGCTCGCGAAAACGGACGGCTTCGGGCTCGATCTCGCCGGCGAGCACGCCCTTCGAGAGCGGCGGCCGGTCGTACGGCAGCTCGTCCTCCGCGCACACGATTCGGATCGGCTCCTCGTAGCCGCGCTTTCGAAGCGTCTCCGCGCAGCGCTGGGCCGCGAGGCCCCCGCCGATTATCAGCACGCCGTCCATGCCGGTCATGCGCGACCCCCTTCGAGCTCGGGGGTGGCCGACGGCCGCGGCGCCTGCGGTCGCCGCTCGCGGGCGCCCGCCTTCTTGCGGTTGCGCCACGGCGTCGCCAGCCGGATCGCGAAGAGGACGGCGATCGGCGGGGCGGTCAGCAGCAGCCACCACCGCATCCATGGGGTGCTCGCGTCGGTGCCGGCGCCGAGCGTGTGGGCGACGGCGAGCGCGTAGACGACCACCGTGAAGCGGTGTGCCTTGCGCCACAGGCGCGGCCCGACCTGCTTGCGGATGTAGAAGGTGAGGCCGAGGATCGCCGCCAGGTAGCCGCCGGCGATGCCGAGTCCGGTCCAGACGGGCCGGTAGCTCATTGCGCCGGGGATGCTGATCCCTGCGATGCCGGGGTTGAGGAAGGCGTCGCCGAGCAGGGTGACTCCGTGCACCGCGATCGCGACGAGGGCGGCGAGGGCGGTCTGCTCGTGGATCGCGGTGAGGATGCGGCCCCGTCCCGGCTTGCGCATGAGGCGCCCGGCCATCGTCAGCCCGAGGCCGACCGAAATCGTCACCAGGCCGAGGGCGACAAGGCCCGAGGCGCGGCTGGCGAGCCACCAGATGTGGTCGTGAAGCGCCGGACTCATGCCGCCACCTGTCCCTGGAGCACCGAGGCCGGCACCGAAATCGTGAAGCGTGGCTTGGCGTTGACCGGCCCGATCGTTTCGACCTCGCCGTCCTCGTGGACGATGAGACCGCCGCCGCGGGCCAGCACGCTCCGGGCGCCCTCGGCGCCGAGCAGCAGCGCAGCCTTCGAGAGCGTCTCGGCCTCGAGGGCAGTGCCGCCGAGCGCCGTGGCGCCGACGAGACCGGTCCAGGCGGGCTGCCCGGTCGACGGGTCGAGCAGGTGATGGGCGAAGCGCCCGTCTTCGCGTTTCCAGACGCGCACGTCGAGGCCCGAGGTCGCAACGGCGCCCCCGTCGAGCAACAGGCGCTGCCCGAGCTCGCCGGTGAGCGGATGCTCGGCGAGGACCTCGAACGATCCGCGGTCGATGTCGAAGCCGCCGACTCGCAGGTCGCCACCACAATCGACGACGTAGCGGCTGTAGCGGCCGAGGCGTTCGGCCAGCAGGTCGGCGACGAGGCCCTTGCCGACGCCACCGCTGTCGATCCTCACGCCCGGTGGCCTGCGGATCACCCCGAAGACCTCGTCGACCTCGATCTGCGCCCAGTGCGCGGCGAGGTTCGGCCGCGCGGGCGCTCGGGTGGGCGCGAACATGAGCGCCTCGCGCAGCGAGGCCGGCCGCACCCCCTCGCGCGACTCGCGATATCCGACGGCCTCGAGCTCGCTGAGCAGTGTCGGGTCGACCAGGCCGCCCGTTCGGCGTGCGGCCCACACGCCGGCCCGAACGACGTCTCGCAGCAGCGGTGACGCCGCGACCGACTCGTTCGGATCGCGATTGAGCGCGCACAGCTCGCTGTCGGGCCGAAATCGCGAGGCGCAGTCCTCGAAGCGTTCGATGAACTCACGCGCCTCGGCGGCAGCCTCCTCGGCGCCGGGAGCTCCCGGCGCCGGGTCGCCGACGATCAGACGGACGTCGGAGCCCATCGCCCTGAAGCTGAGATCGCAGCCACTCATGACGTGCTCGTCACGGTCGGTGCGGGGGCAGGAGCGGGCGCCGGAGCCGGAGCCGGTGCTGGGGCCGCGGCGGGAGCCGCGGCGGGTGCAGCGACCGCTGCCGAGCTCGTGGCCGTGCTTGCAGGCGCACTCGCCGTCGACGCGGCCGTCGAGGTGACGGGCTGCACCTTCGCCGGCAGGTGCACGACCCGCGTGCGGATCACCCTGCGATCGATGACCACGGGTCGCTTGGGCGCGACCGCGGCGACCGTGGTTGCGCCGAGAGCGGGATCGTTGCCGGACGTCAGTTGGAATGAGAGGAACTCGAAGGCGACGAGAAAGCAGGCGAGCGAGGCCAGCGCGGTCGGGAGCATCCGCGGCTTGCGCTTGGCCACGACGGCGGCCTTCTGCGGTCCCGTTCGGCGGCGGGCCAGGTCGGGTGAGATCAGTGCGCGGCTCAGTCATCGGCGCCCTCAGATCCCTCGTTCTCGCCGCCACCGTCATCGGAGTAGGAGCTCGAGCTGCCGGTGCTGCCGCCCGCGCCACTCGTGTGGGTGCTGACGGGCGGGTTACTGACGGCGACCGTGGAGGCGGTCGCGGCAGGGGCCGGCGCCGGGGCGGGTGCGGGCGCGGGCGGCGCGGCAGCCGGCGCCGAGCTCGTAACCGAGGCCGAGGACGTGCGGGGCGCGGCTGTCGCCGGGGAGGGCGGTGCGCCCGTGGTCGTCGTCTTTGGATGCGGCCGCACGTGGATCGTGTGGTGAATCACCTTCGTGTGGACCTTCGGCTTGACGTGCGCCGTGGCCGGGGTCGGGTCCGTCGAGGTCGTGGCGGCGGGGTTCGAGGCGAGGGCGTAGCCCCCGAGGCCGCCGATGCCGAGGATGGTGGCTGCGGCAGCGATCTTGCTTGCGATGGAGTTCACGTGGCGTCCCTTTCGGTCGGTCGAAGCATCTGACGGCGATTCTGAGGAGGGCCGTGCAAACGGCGGCCAAGGCGCAGGTAAAGACTTGGACAACCTTTCGGGCCGCCTGGCGGAGCGGCCGAAATCGGCTCTACAGTGGGCCCATGGCTGCGGGTAAGAGCGGTGTGATTCTCTTCGTCGAAGACGAGGACGCGATCTCGTCCCCGTTCTCGCGCGCGCTCGAGCGGGAGGGCTTCGAGGCGATCGTCGCGCGGACGGCAGCCGAGGCGCTCGAGCTTGCCGGGCGGGTCGAACCCGACCTCGTCCTGCTCGATCTCAATCTGCCCGACGGCGACGGCCGGGACGTCTGCCGCGCGTTGCGGCGCGACTCGGACGTGCCGATCGTGATGCTGACCGCGCGCGGCACCGAGCTCGATCGAGTGGTGGGGCTCGAGATGGGCGCGGACGACTACGTCGTGAAGCCGTTCAGCGGCGCCGAGGTGATCTCCCGGATTCGAGCGGTCCTGCGCCGAAGCCGGGGGGCCGCCCAGCCGTTCGAGCCCGCGTTCACCGTCGGTCCGCTCGAGCTCGACGTCGCCGCCCGGATCGCCCGGCTCGACGGCGAGGAGCTGAGCCTGACGCGCAAGGAGTTCGACCTGCTTGCCGAGCTCGCTCGCCACGCGGGGAAGGTCGTCACCCGTGAGGACCTGATGTCGAGGGTCTGGGACGTCAACTGGTTCGGTTCGACGAAGACGCTCGACGTCCACATCGGATCGCTACGACGCAAGCTCGGCGACGATCCGTCGGCGCCACGCCACATCGAGACGGTCCGCGGGGTCGGCTTTCGATTCGCCGCGGCGGAGACCGAGGACCGATAACCCTCAGACGAACCCTCCTGCTCGCCGTCGCGTACGTGCTGCTGCTCGCGGTGATCGCCTTCGGTGTCCCGCTTGCCTTCAGCCTTCGCGATCGGGTCGATGCCGAGGTTCGCGCCCAGGCGCGCAGCCAGGCGGACGTGGTGGCGGCCAGCTCAGCCGAGCTGCTCGGGCGCCGCAATCGCGGCGCGCTCCAGCGCCTGGTCGACTCCTCGGCGCAATCGGTGCGCGGGCGTGTGATCGTGGTCGATGGTGCGGGGCGCGTGCTCGCCGACAGCGCCGGCGGCGCGGAGCTCGGCGTCAGCTACGCCGACCGGCCCGAGATCGCCGCCGCGCTCGCCGGCAACGGCTATCAGGCCAACCGCCACAGCGACACCCTCAACGCCGACATCCTTGCGACGGCCGTGCCGGTTCTCAACCGCGGCGCTCCGGTCGGCGCCGTGCGCGTGACTCAGGGCGTCGAGGCCGTCAATCACGCCGTCAACCGCTCCCTGGCGGCCATCGCGCTCCTCGGCCTGGTCGTCCTCGCGCTTGGCGTTGCCGCAGGAGCCCTGATCGCACGGCGGATCGCGCGGCCGATCGACCGTCTTGCTCAGGCGGCCGAGCGGGTCTCGGACGGCGACCTCGATGCGGTCGCGCCTGTCGAGGGCAGCAGCGAGCAGCGATCGCTCGCGCGCACCTTCAACGAGATGACCGCACGGCTCGGCCGGCTGCTGAAAGCCAGCGTGATTTCGTCGCCGACGCCTCGCATCAGCTGCGCACGCCGCTGACCGGCCTGCGCCTGCAGCTCGAGGAGCTGCACGAGGACGTCCATCGACGAGGACGGCCGGCGCGCCGCCGACGCGGCGATGCACGAGGTCGACAGGCTCGCGGCGATCGTCCAGGAGCTGCTCGTCCTCAGCCGCGCCGGAGAGCACGAGCTTCCCGCCGAGCGGATCGAGCTCGCCGACGCCGTGATCGCGCCGCGCAGCGCTGGGCGCAAGGCCGCCGACGCCAAGGGCCTGCGGATTGCCCGCCGCTCAGACAGCCCTGGCGCAACCACGTTCCTGCGCGAGCCCAGACCTCGACCGCGCTCTCGATGCCCTGGTGGAGAACGCGGTGGTCTACTCACCGGCGGGCGGTGAGATCACGATTGCCGACGACCCGGGCGGGATCGACGTCCTCGACTCGGGGCCGGGCCTTGAGCCTGGGCGAAGAGGAGGCCGTGCTCGAGCGCTTTTACCGCGGCCGCGCCGGCAAGCAGGGCGCCGAGGGAACGGGTCTCGGGCTGCCCATCGCGCGCGAACTCGCGGCGCAGTGGGGCGGATCGGTGACGATCCAAAACCGCGCTGAGGGCGGTGCCCAGGCGCGGCTCGAATTGCCGACGAAGGTCGCTGCGTGACCCGAGGAACGACCGATGAGTGCACTGGCGCAATCGCCGACGGTCCGCTGGGTGCTGCTCGCACTCGCTGGGCTCGCGGTCGCGGTCGCGGTCGGGATCGTCGCCAGCCACCTGACGAGTCAGCGCATCGGCCTGGCATCCGAGCCGCTGAGCGCGGGGGAGAGCCTGGCCCCCCATCCCAGCCGCGGGGGGAACGGGGGCAATCACGGTGATGGCGGTGGCGACGGCAACACCACAACCGCGGCGACAACGACCACGACGGCCACCACAAGCGTGACGACGCCGACCTCGACATCGACGACCGGCGACGACTCGGGCTCCAGTCCTGGCGGTTCGGGCGA
Organism: uncultured Solirubrobacterales bacterium; assembly: GCA_963796815.1. Classification (GTDB taxonomy): domain Bacteria; phylum Actinomycetota; class Thermoleophilia; order Solirubrobacterales; family 70-9; genus WHSW01. Next base: position 315,135 of record CAWCNF010000001.1, on the reverse strand, counting down.
CGATTCCTCCGGGGGCGGTGACGACTGATCTCGGCCGGTCGCCTGCGACAATTGGCGGCCGTCATGACGTCTGAATCCAAGCCCAGCCCAGAGTCGGCCCCGCGCCTGCTCGAAGCGATCTCCGGCCCCGAGGACCTGAGCCACCTCTCCGACGAGCAACTCGCTCAGGTCGCCCAGGAGGTCCGCGAGCTGATCATCGACACGATCGGCGAGATCGGCGGCCACTTCGGGGCCAACCTCGGCACCTGCGAGCTCACCACGGTGCTGCACGCGCTGCTCGACTCCCCGCGCGACAAGATCCTCTGGGACGTCGGCCACCAGGCCTACCCGCACAAGGTGCTCACCGGGCGCGCGGATCGCCTCGAGACGATCCGCCAGTACGGCGGCCTAGCGCCGTTCTGCTCGGTCTTCGAGTCCGAGCACGACATCATGGGCGCAGGCCACGCGTCGACCTCGATCGGCTACGCGGTGGGCCTCAAGGAGGCGATGCGCCACGGGATCGGCGAGGACGGCAAGGTCGTCGCCGTGATCGGCGACGGGGCGCTCACCGGCGGCGTCGCCTTCGAGGCGCTGCACAACGCCGGCGGCCTGCAGACGCCGATCGTGATCGTCCTAAACGACAACGGCATGTCGATCTCGCCGAACGTCGGCGCCCTCTCGCGCTCGTTCCAGCGCCTGCGCGCCAACCCGCGCCTCTACCACGCCCGCGAGGAGGTCGAGGACCGGCTGACCAAGCTGCCGCTCGGGCTCGGTCGCCAGATCGGCGGATCGGCCCCGAGATCAAGTCGGCCATCAAGGCCTACGCCGCGCCAGGCCTGCTCTTCGAGGAGCTCGACCTCGCCTACATGGGCCCGTTTGACGGCCACGACGTCGCCCTCCTTCGACGCAACCTCGAGGCGGCGCTGGAGGCCGATCGCCCGGTCGTCGTCCATATCCACACCGTCAAGGGCAAGGGCTTCGAGCCGGCCGAGGAGGGCGGGCTCGAGGGGATGGAGAAGTGGCACGCCGCGAAGCCCGGCTCGATCGTTCGCGGACAGGCGCAGTCTTCGACTGCTGCTCCAGCTCCGAAAAAGCCCGCGGCCAAGGCCCCGGTCGCGCGGCCCGAGATGGTCGAGGGCAGCCGCCCCGAGGAGGCGCCAGAAGCCGCCGCCCGCCTACACGGCCGTGTTCGGCGACGCGCTCGTCGTCGAGGCCAAGCGCGACGCGCGGGTGATCGGCATCACCGCGGCGATGGCGGGGGGGACCGGGCTGACCGAGCTCGAGAAGGAGTGCCCCGAGCAGTACTACGACGTCGGCATCGCCGAGCAGGACGCCGTTCTCTTCGCCGCCGGCCTCGCCCTGCAGGGCGCCAAGCCCGTCTGCGCCATCTACTCGACCTTCCTGCAGCGCGCCTACGACCAGATCGTCCACGACGTCTGCCTGCAGAAGCTCAACGTCGTCTTCGCGATGGACCGCGCCGGGCTCGTCGGCGACGACGGGCCGACCCACCACGGTGCCTTCGACATCTCCTACCTGCGCTCGCTGCCGAACATCGTCGTGATGGCGCCGCGTGACGAGGCAATGCTCTGCCACATGCTGCGCACGGCGATCGCCCACGAGGACGGGCCGATCGCCTTCCGCTATCCGCGTGGGACCGCGGAGGGCGTGCCGCTTCCCGACCGCGCGCGCGAGATCCCGATCGGGACCGGCGAAGTGCTGAAGGAGGGGGAGAGGGTGGCGCTTCTCGGCTACGGCTACGGCGTCAGCGTCGCGCTCGATGCCGCCGCGCTGCTCGCCGAGCACGACCTCGCCGTGACCGTCGCCGACGCCCGCTTCGCCAAGCCGCTCGACGAGGCGCTGATCGAGCGCCTGGCAGCCGAGCACGACCTCGTCGTGACGATCGAGGAGAACGTGCTCGCCGGCGGCTTCGGCTCAGCTGTGCTCGAGCACCTCGAGGACGCCTTCGAGGGCGCGGACCGCGCTCGCATCCTGCGCATCGGCCTGCCCGACCGCTACGTGACCCACGGCAAGCCGGCGCTACTGCGCGAGGAGGTCGGCCTCACCGGCGCCGCAGTCGCCGAGCGCGTGCGCAGCGCCCTGGGCGTGAGCGATCCGGTCTCTGGTTAGAGATTCGTGAGAGTGGGGGCAATGTGATCCCCGTCACACTCAAATCGCACATACGTTCGTATCGTGGAGAGAGTCATGAGAGGCATTCCACTCTCCGTCCACGGCGCACTCGAGATGCTCGCGGCCCCCGCGATCATGGTCGCGCCGTTCGTGCTCGACTTCGGTCCGGCGGCGACGATCGCCACGGTCCTGGTCGGAGCGCTCCTGCTCGGCCTGGCCACCCAGGCTGAGGCGCCACAGCCGAACGTTCCGATCTCGGCGCACGCCGGCTTCGACTACGCCGTCGCCGCGTTTGCGGTGATCAGCGGCGTGGCGATTGGGCTGGTGACGGGTGAGTGGTACGCACCGATCTTTCTGATCGGCGTTGGCGCGGCCCAGGTTGCGCTGACTGCGGTAACGCGGTTCAGCCAACCACGCGGCGCCTGAATACGTCGATCGCCCTCCCATAGACAAACAACATACGTATCTCTCCTCCCTGTACCCCGAGACGCCCGGCACGGTTGCCGGGCGTTTCGATTTGGGCGATCAGGCGCCCGCTTCGGCCCTGATCCGCTCAGCCTCCGCGCGGGCCTCCTCGACGTTCGAGTAGTTGATGGCGCGCAGCATTTGGCCGTTGCGAAACTCGGTGAACTGTCCGATCGGCGGCAGTTCGACGACGATGCCGCTCGCGCGGCCACGCCCCCTGTTGCGACCCTCGACGTAGACGCGCTCACCGGGGAGGTCATGCGTCTCGGTGATCTCGAGGTGGAACTCATCCCACGGCTCGAACCACATCGAGAGGAACTCGCGCAGCCCGTCCCTGCCGCGATACACCTGCGTTTCGGGCCAGCCCTCGTAGTGGGTCATATCCCACTCGCAGTCCGGCTCGTACAACGCGAGGACGGCGGCGAGATCGCCTCTCTCGAACGCCGCCCAGGCGCGCCGTACGGCGTCGACCTTCTCCTCGTAGGTCAGCGGCCTAGCCCGCTGACTGGATGCCTGACTGGGCGCCGGCGCAGTGGTAGCCGTGGCCGATGTCGAGGCGCTTGACCTTGGCGATCCAGTCGCCGCTCGTCTCGGTGGTCTGGATGCTGAAGTGGCCGCGGTCGTCGGTGAAGCCGACCCCGACCCGCGTGTCATTGCCCGAGACCCGCACGATGCGCACCTTGCGGTCGGCGATGCAATCCAGGACCTGGCCATGGACGGCTCCGCGGAACTGGCCGACGGTCGGGCCGAGGTGAAGGGTGACGAAGTTGCCGACCTCCGGATGGGGAGGTGCAGCTCCGGCGCTCCCCGCGGCGATCAGGGCAACTACGGCTGAGAGCGCGATTGAAAGCTTCATGGCGCCGATCCTATTCCGACCGGTCGGGCGCTACCGTCCGCCGCATGAGCAGGCAACGGATCGACTCGTTGCTGGCCGAGCGCGGTCTCGCCTCCTCGCGCACGAGCGCGGCTGAGTCCGTGCGCGCCGGCCGCGTGCGCCTCGGGCCGCGACGGCCCGATCGCGCTGAAGCCGAGCCAGCTCGTCGCCGACGACGCCGAGCTGACTGATGGTCGAGCAGCCGCGCTTCGTCTCCCGCGGAGGCGTCAAGCTCGAGAACGCGCTCGACACGCTCGCGATCGACGTCGGCGGCCTGGACTGTCTCGACGTCGGGGCCTCGACGGGCGGCTTCACCGACTGCCTGCTCAAGCGCGGCGCCCGCCGGGTGATCGCGCTGGACGTCGCCAACGGCCAGCTCGACTGGGGTCTGCGAAACGACGAGCGGGTGATCGTGATCGAGAACCGCAACGCGCGCGAGCTCGTCTACACGGATCTCGCGTTCGTCCCGGCCCTCGCGACGATCGACGTCTCGTTCATCTCGCTGACCAAGATCATCCCCGCGATCGCCGACTGCATCGCCCCCGACGGCGAGCTGCTCGCGATGGTCAAGCCGCAGTTCGAGCTCGGGCGCGGCCGGGTCAAGGGGGGAGTCGTGCGCGAGGCGGCCGACCGCCGCGAGGCGATCGCGACCGTCGCACGCGCCGCCGAGGATGCCGGCCTTGCGGTGCTTGGACTTGCCTCCTCGGGACTTGCCGGGCCCGAAGGGAAATCGCGAGACCTTCATCCACCTGAGCCGGATCGGCGAATCGATTGCCGACCTCGACGACGCGATCGCGGGGTCGAGCCGTGAACGCCGGCAAGCCACAGACGTGCGTCGTGCTCACCCACACCCAGCCGGAGCAGACTCAGGCGGCGCTTGTCGACGCGCCCTCGACGCCGCCGAGGCGGCCGGATGCCGGCTCTACGGCAGCGACGCCGAGCGCGCCAAGCACGCGGAGCTCGGCGAACGCCTGCTCCCGGCCGGCGAGCTCGACGCGCCCGACCTCTGCCTGGTTTTGGGCGGCGACGGCACGATCCTCACCGGCGCTGCGTCGCTACGCGGATACCGCTGTGCCCGTCTTCGGGGTGAACTACGGCACCGTCGGCTTCCTCGCCGCGGTCGAGCGCGCCGAGCTCGAACAGGGCCTGGCCGCGGCCTTCGGCGGTGACTTCGAGGTCATCGCGATGCCCGGTCTCGACGCCGGGACGCAGGGCGAGTACTCGCCGGCTCTCAACGACGTCTCGCTGATCCGCCGCCATCAGGGCCGGGTCGCCGAGCTCTCCTACCGGCTGGGCGGCAAGGAGGTCGGACACGTTCGCTGCGACGGGCTCGTTGCCGCGACACCGGCCGGTTCCACGGGCTACAACCTCGCCAACGGCGGGCCGATCCTCGCCTGGGGCGTGAAGGGCTACGTCGTCAGCTTCATCGCTCCGCACACGCTCACGGCCCGCCCGCTCGTGGTTGCGCCGGACGACGTCCTCGAGGTCACCAACGCGGCGGGTCGCGACCCGGTCGAGGTCGTGCTCGACGGCGAGCACGTCGGCGAGCTCGCCAGCGGTGCCGGGATGGAGATTCGCTTCCGCGAGGGCGTTGGCCGGCTGGCGCAGCTACCCGGGGCGAACTTCTACCGGCGGATCCGCGACAAGTTCGGACGGCTGGCCCACTAGCAGCCGCTGGAGCAGCTCCGTCAGCTGCTCACGCTCCCGCGCGTCGAGAGGGGAGAGCAGCTCGTCCTGGACCTCGAGGAGCTTCACGAGCGCGTGCTCCGACCACTCCCGGCCGGCCGCGGTGGCCTCGAGCGCATACGCGCGCCGGTCGCTGGGATTGCGCTGGCGGGTGACCATGCCGGTTCGCTCGAGCTCGTCGATCACCGCGACCATCGTGGTCCGGTCGACCTGCATCCGCTCGCCAAGTTGCTGCTGGGAGAGAGGACCCTCGTCGGCGATCACCGAGAGCGCGCCGAAGTGCTTGATCGCCAAGCGGCCGGCCGGTTTCGGCCGAGGACGGCCTGGGCGCTGGTCGTGGAAGATCCAGTGGGCGCGGGCGACGAGAAATCCGACGCGTTCGGCCAATGAGGGTGGGAGGCGAAGGTGACATAACGTGGATATGCTACAACCCTGAACGTCAGTGTTGCTGACGATCCTGGGGACTGACGGTTAGGAGGCTAACGGAATGGAACGCAAGTGGTGGACGCTTGCTGGCGGTCTGCGTCGCGACCTTCATGCTCCTGATCGACGTCACGATCGTCAACGTCGCGCTGCCGGACATCCAGAGCGACCTCGGCGCGAGCTTCTCGAGCCTGCAATGGGTCATCGACGCTTACGCGCTGACCCTGGCGTCGTTCCTGCTCGTCGCCGGCTCGGTCGGCGACCGGATCGGCCGCCGGCGCGTCTTCAGCTTCGGGTTCGCGCTGTTCACGGCCGCGTCGTTCGCCTGCGGGCTCTCCGGCGACCCGACGGTCCTCAACTTCGCCCGCGGCGTTCAGGGCGCGGGCGCCGCGGCGATGTTCGCGACCGCGCTGGCGCTGATCGCGCAGGAGTTCGAGGGCCGCGAGCGCGCCAACGCGATCGGCATCTGGGGCGCCACGGTCGGCGGCGCCGTGGCCATCGGGCCGCTGCTCGGCAGGTCTCATCACCGAGGGCCTCGGCTGGGAGTGGATCTTCTTCGTCAACGTGCCGATCGGGATCGCGCGCGATCGTCCTCACCGAGACGAAGCTCGCCAACGTCAAGGCGACCGACCCCCAGCCGATCGACTGGGCCGGCGTCGTCACGTTCTCGGCCTCGCTGTTCCTGCTGATCTTCGGGCTCATCCGCGGCAACCCCGAGGGTTGGGGCAGCGCCGATGATCGTCGCCTCGCTGGGCGGCGCGCGTCGCGCTGATGCTCGCCTTTCTCGTGCATCGAGAGCCACCGCGAGAACGCGATGCTCGACCTGTCGCTGTTCCGAAAGCCGGCGTTCACGCGGCGTCTCGATCGTCGCCTTCGCGCTCTCGGCAGGGATGTTCGCGATGTTCCTCTACCTGACGCTCTACATCCAGGACGTCCTGCAGCTACTCGCCGCTTCGAGGCCGGTCTGCGCTTCCTGCCGACGACCCTGCTCTCGTTCTTCGTCGCCCCGATCGCCGGCCGAGACGCTGCACCGGATCCCGGCGGGCCGGCTCATGGGCACCGGGATGATCCTCGTCGGGCTCGGGCTGCTTCCTCCAGCACGGGATCGAGGTCGGCGACAGCTGGACCGGCCTGCTGCCCGGATTCATCCTCACCGGCATCGGCGTCGGCATGACCAACCCAGGCGTCGCCTCGGTCGCGATCGGCGTCGTCGAGCCGGCGCGAGCCGGCATGGCGTCGGGCATCAACAGCACCTTCCGCCAGGTCGGCATCGCGACCGGCATCGCGGCGCTCGGAGCAATCTTCCAGGCGCGGATCGAGTCAAAGCTCGGCGAACTGCTGCCGCAACGCGCCGGCGCTCCTTCGCCGACGCCGTCTCGTCGGGAGCCGCGCACACGGCCGTGCAGGCCGCGCCGCCGCATTTCAGGCGCAGGCGATTGCACGCCGCCGACACGGCATTCGTCAGCGCCTTCAACGAGATCCTCGTCGTCGGCGCCGCGATCGCGCTTCGCCGGGCTCGCTCGCCTCGTGGCTGCTGATCCGTCGCAAGGACGTCGCGGCGATCGGCCACGACGCCCCGGCGGCGCCTCCGCCCGCGGCCGAGAGCGAGCCGGAGCCGCTCGCCGCCAGCTGAGAGCGGCCTCCGAGGCGGAGCGGAAGGTGCGCCGCCGTTGAGGTGCCTGGTTTCAGCACAGCGAATCCGTCGGCGCCCGCCGCTAGAACGGGCGGAGTGCTGCGCGAGCTGCGGATCGAGAACCTGCTGCTGATCGAGCGCGCCGAGCTGCGCCTTGGCGAGGGCCTCAACGCGATCACCGGCGAGACCGGCGCCGGCAAGACCGTGCTGGCTCACGCGCTCGACCTGCTCACCGGGGGTCGTGCGCGGCCCGCAGATCGTCCGCCCGGGCGCCGAGGAGGCGTGGGTCGAGGGCGTCTTCGACCTGCCCGCAGGGCTTGCGCGACGACCCGGAGCTGGCCGAGATCGCCGAGCGCCTTCCGGCCGATGCAGACGAGGTCGTGCTCGGGCGGCGGATCGGCACGTCGGGCCGCACGAGCGCCTTCGTCGCCGGCCGCGCGGCCACGGCCGCGGATCTGCAGCTGCTCGGCGCTCGCCTGCTCGCCTTCTACGGCCAGCACGAGCACCGCAAGCTCACGCTCGCTTCGGCGCAGCTCGAGATCCTCGACGGGTTCGCCGGCGCCGAGCACCTCGAGCTGCGAGCGCGCTACCGCGAGGCCCACGCGGCGGTGTCGGCGACTGGCGGGCGAGCTGGCCGAGCTGCGCGAGCGCGAGGGCTCGCGCGAGCGCGATCTCGATCTGATGCGCTTCGAGCTCGAGGAGATCGAGGCGACGGCGCCCGAGCCGGCCGAGGAGGCGGAGCTGGAGGCCGATCGCGGCGCGTCTGCGCCACGCCGAAGGCCTGCGCGCGGCGGCCGGCTGGCGCCCTTGCCGCGATCACGGCGCGACGAGGATGCGGGCGGGGCGCGGGACGCGCTCGGCGGCGGCCGAGTCGGGGCTCGCCGGCGTCGCGGGCGTCGACGCCGAGCTCGACGCGCTCGCCGAGCGCCTGCGGGCCGCGGCGCTCGAACTCGCCGACGTCGGCGGCGATCGTCCGGTCATATCTCGACGGCGATCGAGGCCGATCCGGAGCGCCTGCAGGCGCTCGAGGAGCGGCTGGCGGCGATCGACCGGCTGAAGCGAAAGCACGGCGGCACGCGTCGAGGCGGTGCTGGCTCACGCCGAGCACTGCCGCGCCGAGATCGAGCGGCTCGCGAACGCCGAGGAGCGTGTCGCCGAGCTCGAGCGCGCGCTGGCGAAGGCGGAGGGCAAGCGCGCGAAGCTCGCGGACGAGCTCACGGCCGGGCGCCGTGACGGCGGCCGATCGCGCTTGGCGAGCGGGTGGCGGCCGAGCTCGCCGAGCTCGCGATGGACGGCGCGACGCCTCGAGGCGAACGCTCGAGCCGCATCCGGGCGGCTTCGGGCCGAACGGAGCCGAGACGGTCGAGTTGATGGTGGCGACCAATCCGGGGATGCCGACTCTCGCCGCTGAAGGACGCCGCGTCGGGCGGCGAGCTCTCACGGATCATGCTCGCGCTGACCGGCCTCGGCAACGCGCGACGGCGGCCTGACCCTGGTGTTCGACGAGATCGACGCCGGCATCGGCGGCAACACCGCCCGCGCCGTCGGCGAGCGGCTGCGGGACCTCGCAGCCGGACGCCAGGTGCTCTGCATCACCCACCTGCCGCAGGTGGCCTCGCTCGCCGCGACGCACTTTCGGATCTCGAAGGCGGCCGCGGATGGCGCGACGACGGCGACCGTGGAACGGGTGTCGGGCGACGAGCTCGTCGCCGAGATCGTGCGGATGCTCGGCGCCGACAGCGACGACGCCGCGGCCAGCACGCATGCGAAACGCCTGCTGAAGGCCGCCTGAGCGTCACGTAGTCCGCATAATCGGGGCATGGCTCTGCGAAGCCGGGCGCGCGCGTTGCTGCGCGGGCCCGAGATCCAGCTGCGAGCCGACCGCGAGACCCCGCCGATCGTCGGCCCGGCGCGGCTCGACCGCAAGACCAAGGACCTGGTCAAGCGCCTGCGCCCGGGCGACATCGCGTGATCGACCACGCCGACCTCGACCGGATCGCGGCCGAGGACCTCGCGGCGAGCGGTGTCGGCCGCGGTGGTCAACTGCTCGCGCTCCTCGACCGACCGCTATCCCGAACCGCGGGCCCGCTGATCCTCGCCCGGGCGGGGATCCCGCTCGTCGACGCCCCGGCCGCGCCGTTGTTCGAGGAGCTGCGCGACGGCGACGAGCTCGTGCTCAGCGGCGGGCGAGATCCGCGTCAACGGCGCGCGTGCTCGCCGACCGGGACCGTGATCGGGGTCGACACGCGACCCAGCAGCTCGAGCGCCAGCGCGAGCGCATCAACGAGGCGCTCGTCGGAGTTCGCGCGCAACACGATCGACCACGTCCAGCGACGAGGGCGAGCTGCTGCTCGGCCGGCTCGGCTTCCCGCCGGTGCGCACCAACTTCCGCAACCGCCACGCGCTGATCGTCGTCCGCGGCACGACCTACGCGCGACCTGCGACACGCTGCGCGCCTACATCGAGGACACCCACCCCGTGCTCGTCGGCGTCGACGGCGGCGCCGACGCGATCATCGCGGAGGGCTTCAGGCCGGACATGATCCTCGGCGACATGGACTCGGCGACCGACGCGGCGCTCACCTGCGGGGCCGAGGTCGTCGTCCACGCCTACGCGGACGGCGGGCGCACCCGGGCCTCGAGCGGTTGCAGCGCCTCGGGCTCGACCCGCGTGGTCGCCCCGGCGATCGGGACGAGCCAGGACGTCGCGATGCTGCTCGCCCACGAGAACGGCGCCGAGCTGATCGTCTCCGTCGGCGCCCACTTCAACCTGACGGAGTTCCTCGACAAGAACCGCGCCGGGCATGTCGTCCACGTTCCTGACCCGGCTGCGGATCGGCGAGACGCTGGTCGATGCCAAGGGCGTGAGCCGCCTCTACAACCCGGGCGTTCGCGGCTGGCACATGTGGGCGTTCGTGGCGATCGTCGCTGGTGCTGATCGTGATCATCATCGCCAGCTCGCCGGCGCTGCGCGAGTTCTTCGACCTCGTCTGGCTCAAGATCAGGAACTGTGATCGCGGAGCATGAAATGCGAAGCGGAGGTGCGCCGCTGTGAGGCGCCTCGTGAGCCGTGATGGGTTACTCGGCGCGCTATCACGCGGCCTCGCTGGCCGCGGTCTTCCTCGCGCTCGCCGTCGGCGATCCTGATCGGCGTCGGCTTCGGCTCCGACCTCGTCAACGGAACGGCCGACGATCTCGAGCGCAGCCTGCACTCGGACCTCGACGCGCAAGACGCGCAGATCGACGACCTCCAGTCGCAGCTTGCGACGCCGAGCGCACGTTCGAGCTCGGCGGTGTTCCCCGCGGTCGTCGCCGGCCGCTGCGCGGCGAGCCAGATCGCGATCGTCGCGCTTCGGCGGGCTCGACCGACCGCTGGCCGAGAACGTCGCGACGGCCCTCGAGCCGGCCGGCGCGCCGCTCGCGCGAGATCGCGGTCGTGCGCGAGGCCCCGGACCTCGGCGCGATCGACGAGCATGCTCGCCGGCAAGCGCGCCAGCTCTGGCGAAGCGCGACGAGGACGCAGCTGACGGGCGCTGGGCGAAGGCTCACCGGCCAGGCGCTGGTGCGCGGCAGCTCGCGGTTCGACGCCCTGCGTCGGCGATGTTCTCGAGCGCTACAGCGGGCGACCCGGGGGGTCGACGGGTCGTGATCGTCGCGCGCAGCCGGCGGCGATGGCCTGGATCCGCGACGCGCCGCGGCCACTCGGGCCTGATCGAGGACGGGACTGATCGAGGGCATCAGAACGCCTTCCGGCGACTCCCGGGCGCCACCACGGTCGCCTGGTCGGCGCCGAGCGCCCACGGACGCGATCCCGAGCTCGATCGGCTTCTTCGACTCGATCATGGTGCCGCGAGCGTCGACAACGTCGACCAGCTCGCCGGGCAAGCGTGGCCCTCGTCTACGCGCTCGCCGGCGCCGAGGGCAACTTCGGCGTCAAGGACACGGCCGACGGGCTCCTGCCGGATCTGCTCTCGCGCAGGGCGGCCGGTCGCAGGGCGGCCATGCGAACCAGCCCTCCGCGGGCAAGCAGGGCTGATGCTTGGTCTCTGGCCTGATCGTCTCGGCGCTGGTCGCCGCGGTCGCGCTGGGCCCGTGGCTCGCCGACATGCTGCGCCAAGGGCTGGCGCGCGTCAACTACGCCGGGCGCCAGCCTCGCCTTCCCGGCGGGCGCGCCGCTGCTCGCCTGCTCGCTGATCGCGCTCGCGCCGCTGGCGGTGCTCGACGATCGCGCCGACCTGGACCTGCTCGACCCGGGCCTGCGCCAGTGGATCGTCTACGTCCTCGGCGTCGCGCTGCTCGGCCTGCTCGATGACGCGCTCGGGCGCGGCGTCGGCCGCCGACACGGCCCGCGGCTGGCGCGGTCATGCCGCCGCGGTCTGTCGCGGAGCAGTTCTCGACCGGTGCCGATCAAGGCCGTCGGCGCCTTCGCGCTCGCCGCCTACGTCGACCTCGGGCCGCGGGCCGCCAGGGCATCGACTACGTGGCCGACCTCGCCCTGCTGTTGTTGGCGACGAACCTCTTCAACCTCCTCGACCTGCGGCCCGGGTCGGGTTGAGAAGTGCTTCGGCGCTGCTGCTCGCCGGGCTCTGCCTCGGCGCCTGGACCGACGGCGCCGCTCGACCTGCTCGGCGTCTTCATCGGCCCGGTGGTGGTCGGCGCCGCCTACACGCTGCGCGAGCGCGCGATGCTCGGCGACACGGGCTCGAACCTGTCGGCGCGCTGGCCGGGATCTCGATGCTGGTCACCCTCGGGCGACACAGGCCGCTGGATCGCGCTTGCGATCGTCGCTGGCGCTCACGATCTTCGGGGAGTTTCGGTCGATCTCGAAATCGATCGACTCGATTCCGCCACTGCGCTGGCTAGACTCGCTCGGCAGAGTGAGTCGGGGCGATCAACGCGATGAAGCCGGGCGAAACGCGCTTCATCTTCGTCACCGGCGGCGTCGTCTCCTCGCTCGGCAAGGGAATCGCCGCTGCTTCGATCGGCCGCCTGCTCGTCAGCCGCGGGTTCCGGGTCCAGCTCCAGAAGTTCGATCCCGTACATCAACGTCGACCCGGGGACGATGAGCCCGTTCCAGCACGGCGAGGTCTTCGTCACCGAGGACGGCGCCGAGACCGACCTCGATCTCGGCCACTACGAGCGGTTCACCGATCACAACACCTCGCGCGCCTCGAACGTCACCGCCGGGCGCGGTCTACAACTCGGTGATCCGCGCGAGCGTCGCGGCGACTACCTCGGCGCGACCGTCCAGGTGATCCCGCACATCACCGACGAGATCAAGCAGCGGATCCTGATCGTCGCCGAGTGCCAGGCGGTCGACTTCGTGATCACCGAGATCGGCGGCACCGTCGGCGACATCGAGTCGCTGCCGTTCCTCGAGGCGATCCGCCAGCTCTACTCGGAGCTCGGCCCGAAGCGGTGCATGTTCCTGCACCTCACGCTGGTGCCGTACATCGGTCACGCGGGCGAGCTCAAGACGAAGCCGACCCAGCACTCGGTCAACGAGCTGCGGCGGATCGGCATCCAGCCGCACGCGCTGCTTGTGCCGGTCCGAGCAGGGGCTCGATCGCGAGATCCGCAAGAAGATCGCGCTGTTCGCGCTCGGTGCACGAGGAGGCGGTCATCTCGGCCCGCGACGTCGACAACATCTACAAGGTCCCGCTCGTCTACCGGGCGGAGGGCGTCGACGATCTCGTCCTCGACCACTTCGCGATCGACGCTCCCGCGCCCCAGCTCGAGGAGTGGGAGGCGCTGATGCGGCGCGCCGACGCCTGCGAGGGCACGACGCGGATCGCGCTGGTCGGCAAGTACGTGCAGCTCGCCGACGCCTACAAGTCGGTGATCGAGGCGCTCACCCACGGCGGCTATCACCACGGCACCAACGTCGAGGTCCAGCTCGTCGACTCCGAGGACTTCGATCCCGAGCAGATCGCCGAGTGGGCCGACGGGATCCTGATTCCCGGCGGGTTCGGCGAGCGCGGGATCGAGGGCAAGATCGAGGCGACGCGGATCGCGCGCGAGCGCGGCATCCCGCTACCTGGGCATCTGCCTCGGGATGCAGATCGCTGTCGCCGAGTTCGCCCGCCACGTCGCCGGGATGGAGGGCGCCAACTCGACCGAGTTCGACCCCGAGACCCCGTACCCGGTCGTCGACCTGCTGCCGGAGCAGAAGGAGGTCTCGGACATGGGCGGGACGATGCGCCTTGGCGCCGACCCGGTAAAGCTTCACGACGGCACGCGCGCGCGCGAGATCTTCGGCGAGGCCGTGATCTACAAGCGCCACCGCCACCGCTATGAGGTCAACAACCAGCTGCGCCGCCGGCTCGAGGACGAGGGCCTGGTCTGCGGCGGCACCTCGCCCGACGAGCGACTGGTCGAGATCGTCGAGCTGCCGGACCACCCGTTCTTCGTCGCCTCGCAGTTTCACCCCGAGTTCAACTCGCGCCCGAACCGGCCCGGAGCCGCTCTTCCGCGAGTTCGTCGGCGCCGCCTCGACGCCTCGCCGCCGAGCGCGGCGAAAGTCCTGCGACCGAGGAGAACGAGCTCTCCGAGCAGTCGGACGTCGCCGACGTTGCGCGCCCGCCGCGATGCCTGAGCCGATCCAGCCGCGCACAGATCTCGACGATGAAGGCGACTTGGTCGTCACCGGCGGCGAAGTACGAACGGATAGATCCGAGCTCCCCAGCCACCGGTGATCGACGAGCGCGCAGGTCTGCGGCAGCCAGTCATCCGGGCAGTCCGTATCGACCCGGTGACCGGCTCGTCGTCGCGGCTGGAGTCGAGACCGCGCGCGCGGGAGCGGCCGGCCCGTCGACGCGACCTTTAGGCGGCGGCGGTCCAGCGCGTCGCGAGTGCCGGCAAGGGCGATCGTCTCCGCCCTTCGCGCCCGGGGATCGTCGCGTAGGCGCTGAGCCGGCCTCCCGAGTCAGCCGGCGGCGCAGACTCGAATTTCGGTCGAGGTCGACGCCGAGTCGGCGGCTCATCGCCGAAGACTCCATCGACGGTGCAGTCGGACCGCTTCGGCTACGAGCGATGGCGACCCCGCGGCAGTACTGGCCGATTTCGTGGCGCAGGTGCCTCGAGGATGGTGCGACACGGCTCGCTTCGCCATCTGTTCGCGCCCCGCGATCGATGAACATGTGGACTCCGCGATTCCCGCGTGACCATGGCCGTCGGCTTGGCCGTCTGACCGGCTCGCGCGCGCCGACAGCAGGTCGAACGCCCGGCCATCCTCGCTCCGGTCACTCGGCTCGATCGCGGCCCAGCTCGCCGAGCTCGATCAGCCGCCATCGGCTTCGCCGCGCCGGCAGACCGAAAGCTGCCAGTGGCCGGGGTCATCGTCGACCGCCGTATGGGCCAGCCCGGAGAGAAGCAGAAGCTGGCGGCCCGTCGACCAGCCGTTGCTTGCGGCCAGCCTCGACGTGCGCGCAGCCATTCGGCCCGCAGGTCGCCGGCGAGACGTTGCGCAGCGGGCCACCGAGGCGCCCAGCCGAGCGACGGAATCGAGGCAGGCTCTTGTCGAAGAAGACGTGCTGTACGCAGTTCTGGCAGGCGCACGTCCGCACGGCGCGCGGCCGGTAGCGCGCACACCTGCCCTAGCCTCCGGGCCGTGGACGAGGGCGAGGAGCTGATCCGCGACCTCTGGCGGCGCTGGAATGAGGGCGAGCGCGAGGCGCGAGTTGCGTGGATGTCGATCCTCGGATCGAGGTCCACTCGGCCCTGACGACGACGTCTACTCGGGCCGGACCGGACTGATGCGCCTGGATCGAGCGAGATCGACGAGCAGTTCGAATCCTGGGAGCTCGACATCGACGAGATGCGCCGGCTCGCGCCCGACACCTACATCGCCCACGGCAGCGATCGTCGCGCGCGGACGCAATAGCGGATCGATCTCGACCAGCGCTGCGAGCTGGCTGTCGGATCTGCGCGAGGGCGGCTCGCTGCGGATACGCAACTTCATCGGCGCCGAACGCGCGAGCTCGCTGCCGAATCGGCGGCCGCTGTGAGCGACGAGCGCCTGCGCGACCGCTTCGTCCGCCTGTGCGAGACGCCGAGCCCGACCGGCTCGGAGCGCGCGGTGGCCGATGACGTGCTCGCCGAGCTGCGCGAGCTCGGGATCGAGGTCGCCGAGGACGGCGCCGCCGAGCCGGCTCGTGCCGGCGCCGGCAACCTGATCGCCCGCGTCCCGGGGACGCGGGGAGCAGTGGGTCGCGTTCTTCGCCCACCTCGACACGGTGCCCGAGCCAGGTCGGATCGAGGTCGACCTCGTCGACGGCATCTTTCGCAGCCGCGGCGAGACGATCCTCGGGGCTGACAACAAGGCGGCGGTGCCGTGCTGGTCGAGCTCGCGGCTCCGCTGTCACGGCGCTCCGCGCGGCGGCCGGGATGGAGCTGGTGTTCACGGTCGCCGAGGAGGACGGGCTGCGCGGGGCAAAGGAGCTCGACCTCGGTCGCTGCGTCTCGCCGTACGGCTTCGTGCTCGACCACGCGACGCCGATCGGGGAGGTGATCACCGCCGCGCCCGACCTACCAGCGAATCGTCGCCGAGTTCGAGGGCGTCGAGGCGCACGCGGGGATCCGGCCCGAGGACGGTCACTCCGCGATCGAGGCGGCAGCCGCGGCGATCGCGCGCGATGGAGCTCGGCCGCCTCGACCGATGACCACCGCGAACGTCGGCGTGATCGCCGGCGGTGTGGCCTCCAACGTGGTTGCCGGCGCCTGCCGGGTCGAGTGCGAGGCGCGCTCGCTCGACGAGCGAAAGGTCGCGGCCGCGACGGCGGCGATCATCGACGCCTGCACCTGGGCGCGCGAGCGAGCACGGCTGCGACGTCGACGTCGACGTCGACGAGGTCTTTCGCGGCTATCGCCAGCCGCTCGAGCTCGCCGGCGCGTCGCGGCTCGCGCGCGCCGCCCTGGAGCAGCGCGGGATCGAGCCGCGCGAGGTGGCGACCGGCGGCGGCAGCGACGCGAACGCGCTCATCGCGCGCGGGTTCGACGCGCGTGCTCCTGGCCAACGGGACCGACCGACAACCACACGCCCAGCCGAGAGCGTCGGCGCGGCTCGGCGCTGAGCGAGATGCTCGGCGTGTGCGAGGCGATCGTCGAGCTCGCGGGTGCCGAGGAGGCCGAGCGAGTGCTGAAGCTGCGCCGCGGGACCGTCGTCTCCGTCGACCCGCTCACGGTCGAGGTCGGCGGCGAGCATGCGCCCGGCGTGGGCTGATGTCGCGACTCGTCGGCGAGGTGCGAGGTCGGCGATGAGGTCGTCGTCAACACACAGGCCCGCGATCTCGGGCTCGGCTCGGGCGGGCTTCGACCTCGTCCACGTGAACCTCAGCCGCGGCCTGCTCGGCGCGGCGCGGAGGGCATCCACGTCACCAAGCTCAACTACACGTCGCTGCAGCATCCGGTCGATCCGGTCGAGATCAGAGCACGCGGAGATCCGGAGCTGGGGCCGAAGCCGCCGACGGTGGTCATCTCGCTGCACGGCCACCTCGCGCCGCTCGCGTGGGCGGCGGCGCAGGCGCGGCCCGGCCTGCGCGCTCGGCTTCCTCCAGGGCGCCGGCGCGGCCCTGCCGGGCTCGCTCTCGCGCGACGTTCGCGAGCTGCGCGAGCGCGGCCTGCTCTGCGGCCACGTCACCGCCGGGCGCCGCCTACGGCGGCGAGCATGAGGCGATCAGCCTGGTCGGCGGCCTCGACGCCGCCGCTCGGCGCCTGGGCTGGGAGGCGATCGTCGTCGGCCCCGGCCCGGGCATTCTCGGCTCGGCGACGCGGCTGGGCCACGGGGGCATGGCGGCTCTCGATGCGCGCCCACGCCGCGCTTGCGCTCGGCCTGCCGACGATGCTCTGCCCGCGGATGTCCAGCTCGGACTGCCGCGAGCGCCACCGCGGGCTCAGCCACCACACGGCCGTCGGTGCTCGAACTGCTGCTTGCGCCCGGTCCGGGTTCCGGTTCCGGAGGCCGAGCTCGAGGGCTGGCCGCTGCTGGGCGACGAGGCGGCGCCGAGCGGCGGCTCGGCGCAGGCGGCGCTGGACGACCTGATCGAGATCTGCACCGGCCGCCACGACCTCGCGGTCGAGGCCGATCGACCTCGACGGCTATGCGGCGAGCGGCCTGCCGGCGAGACGATGGGGACGGCCGATCGCCGACGACCCGCTGTTCTTCGCGGCGCCCGCTTGCCGCCGGGCCGCGCGTTGGCGGCGGCCGTCGGACGGGTAGGGCACGCCCGTGAAGCGAATCAACTCGAAGACGGTCTATGAGGGCCGGATCATCGACGTGCGGATCGACGAGTTTCGCTACGACGACGGCGAGCGACGCCGACCGCGAGATCGCCGTGCACCCGGGTGCCGTCGCGATCGTTCCGCCTACGACGACGCGACGTCTGGCTGGTCCGCCAGCCGCGCGAGGCTGTGGATGTATCCGGCGCTGCTCGAGCTGCCCGCCGGCAAGCTCGACGTGGAGGGCGAGTCGCACCTGGAGTGCGCGCAGCGCGAGCTCGACGAGGAGATCGGGCAGAAGCGCCGCGCGAGTGGACCGAGCTCAAGCGCTTCTACACGTCGCCGGGCTTCGCCGAGGAGGAGGTGACGGTCTTCTTCGCGCACCGGCCTCCAGGAGGTCGCTGACCACGAGCCCGATCCCGACGAGCGGATCGAGATCGTCCGCTGGCCGCTCGCCGACCTCGACGGAGCGATCGACGAGTGCGCCGACGCGAAGTCGCTGATCGGTCTGCTCATCCTCAGAGACCGTCTGCGGTAGGCGCGTTGCACCGGCAGGTGCGGGGGCCGCGCGGGAGAAACTGGCGGCATGGCGATCGCCGTTCCCAAACCGACCGAGCCCGCGACCGACGCGAGGTTCGAGGCGCTCGTGCTCGACTTCATCGCCCATCTCGAGTTCGAGCGCGGCCTGGCGCGCAACACGCTGGACGCCTACCGCACCGACCTGCTGCAGTTCGGCGCCTTCCTAAAGCAGCGCGGGCGTGATGCGACCGAGGTAGAGCGCGGCGACGTCGCCGACTTTCTCGCCGACCTCGCGACCGGTGTCGCGGCGGACGAGGATGGAAACGGCGGGCGCGCACCCTGCTCGCCGGCGACGATCAGTCGCAAGACGGCCTGTCTGCGTTCCTTCTACCGGCACCTGCGCCGCGAGGAGCTGATCGACGACGACCCCACGGCGACGCTGACGCCGCCGCAGAAGAGCCGCAAGCTTCCGCACGTGCTCAGCCAGGCGCAGGTGATGAAGCTGTTGGAGAGCGCCAAGGACGCCGACGCGATCAGCCTCCGTGATCGGGCGCTGCTCGAGATCATGTACGGCTGCGGGCTGCGGGCTTCGGAGGCGATCGGCCTCGAGATCGGCGACGTCGACATGCGCCGCGGCTTCGTCCGGCCCGCACGGCAAGGGCTCCAAGGAGCGGATCGTCCCGCTCGGGCGCGAGGCCGCGCGGGCGATCGAGCGCTACCTGCGCGGCGGGCGGCCGGAGCTCGTGGGCGAGCGACTCGAGCGCAAGCTCTTCGTGAACTTCCGCGGCGGCGCGCTGACGCGCCAGGGTCTCTACAAGATCATCCAGCGCCACGCGAAGGCCGCCGGGCTCGAGGGCAAGATGAGCCCGCACACCCTGCGCCACACGTTCGCGACGCACCTGCTCTCAGGCGGATGCGATCTCCGGTCGGTCCAGGAGATGCTCGGCCACGCCGACGTCGCGACGACCCAGCTCTACACGCACCTCTCGCGCGAGCGCATCAAAGAGGTCTACTTCAAGGCCCACCCGCGGGCTACTGCCTGACCTCGACTGGCTCCTTGAGCTGATCCAACCCGGCCTGGCGGGTTGTGTACGACTCGATTCTCGAGACCCTGTCGCCCGTCAGCGTGCAGAGCATCGACCCCTGGGTCCCGAACGACTCGCCGGTTCTCTCGTTGGCGATCGTGATCTCGAGGAGCACCAGCACCTTCGTCTCATCCGCTTGATCGAGGAAGTAACGGCGCTCGCCCATGCGCAGCACCCGCTCGGGACCGAGCATTTCCCTGAGGGTCTCCAGGCCGGTCCCGATCCCATCGTGGCCGCGGATCTCGTTCGGCCCGATGACGAAGCCCGGGGGGTGGATCACAACGTCCTCCGTCACGTGGGGGAGGTACATCTCGAGGTCAACGGCTTCAGATGCGTCGAGGACCCCTTGTACTGCTCTCACGCCTGGAGCTAGCGCCATAGAGCACAAGCTACTCCCATCCACCAGGACCGCTCAAGAGAGTCAGACCAGCGGGCGCTGATACCAGGTGACGTCCCACGGCCTGTCGAACTTGATGCCGACGCCCTCGAAGGTGCCGACCCTGGTGAAGCCGAGCGACTCGTGCAGCGCGGCGCTTGCCGGGTTCGGCTCGGTCATGCCGCCCACGGCCAGGCGCAGCGGCGAGGCCTGGAGCAGCTCGATCAGCCGGCCGTAGAGGGCCTTGCCGATGCCCCTGCCCTGCGCGTCAGGGGCGACGTAGATCGAGGTCTCGCAGGTCGAGTCGTACGCCGCCCGCTCTCGGAACTGGCGGCTGTAGGCGTAACCCACGAGGCCATCGTCGTCGAGGGCGACGATGAAGAAGTAGCCCCTCTCCGGATCCATCGCGCTGAGAAGCTGGCGCCAGTAGGCCGGGTCGGGGTCGATCAGGTCGAACGTGATCGGCGTGTTCTCCACGTAATGGCGGTAGATCCGCGCGATCCCGTCGAGGTGCTCGGGCTGGGCGTCGACGATCTCCATCGCGGGTTGATAGCAATGATTGACGTCATGCCTGAGCTGCCCGAGGTCGAAACCATTCGCCGCCAGCTGGAGCCGGAGGTCGCCGGGCGCACGATCAGCGAGGCTGAGGTGCTCGACGAACGCTGGACGCGGCCGGTGCTCCCGGCGCGCGTCGAGGAGCGCCTGGCCGGGCGGCGGATCGACGATGTCGGCCGGCGGGGCAAGTACCTGGTGCTGACGCTCGACGATGGCTCGGCGCTGGTGATGCACCTGCGGATGACGGGGAACCTGTTGATACGCGAGGCGGACGCCGACGAGCCCGTCGGTCGGCTCGGGATGGCGCGCCTGTATGAGGCGGACGCGAGCGCGCGGCATCTGCGCGCGCGGATGTTGCTCGACGACGGCACCGAGCTGTGGTTCACGGACCCGCGGCGGTTCGGCCACGGCGAGGTGCTCGAGCCCGGCGAGATCGACGGGTATTTCGCCTCGCGGCTCGGGGTCGAGCCGCTCGAGGATGGACTCACTCCGGAGCATCTGCTGGCGGTCGCGGCCGGGCGGACGGCGCCGCTGAAGTCGTTCTTGCTCAACCAGGCGATGGTCGCCGGGATCGGGAACATCTACGCGGACGAGGCGCTGTGGCGGGCGCACCTGCATCCGCTCTCGCCGGCGGGGTCGATGCGGCTCGAGCATGCCGAGGAGCTCGTCGACGGGATCGTCGGGGCGCTCGAGGCGGGGCTTGCCAACGGGGGCTCGTCGATCGACGACTACCGCGACGCGCGCGGTGAGCGGGGGTCGATGCAGGACGAGTTCCTCGTTCATACGCGCGAGGGCGAGGACTGCCTGCGTTGCGGCGGCACGATCCGGCGCATCGTCGTCGGCGGGCGGTCCACCTACTTCTGCCCGGACTGTCAGGTGCGACTGCGGCGCCGGCCGCGGAGGCGGGCGAAGCGATGAGCGAGGCCGCGGCGCCGCCCGACGGCTTTCGCATCGGTCACTGGACCGATGCGGTCGGTGTCACCGGCTGCACCGCCGTGATCGCGCCGCCCGGCTCGCGCGGGGGCGTCGACGTTCGCGGGGGCGGGCCCGGGACGCGCGAGACCGACGCGGTCGGACCGTTCGCGGCGACCGCGGAGGTGACGGCGGTTTCGCTCGCCGGCGGCAGCGCCTACGGGCTTGCGGCCGCCGACGGCGTGATGCGATGGTGTGAGCGCAACGGGCTGGGCTACGAGACGCCGGCAGGGCTGGTGCCGATCGTGCCCGCGGCGATCATCTACGACCTGGCCGCGGGCGATCCCGCAGCGCGGCCCGACGCGGCGGCCGGCGAGGCCGCGTGCGAGGCGGCGGTTGGCGGCGTGCCCGAGCGCGGGCCGTTGGGTGCTGGAACCGGGGCCTCGGTCGGCAAGCTGCACGGCCGCCAGCACGCGACGCGGGCCGGCATTGGGTACGCGTGCGCGCGGACCGGGACCGGACACACCGTGGCGGCGCTCGCCGTCGTCAACGCGTTTGGCGACGTGATCGGCGCGGATGGCGAGGTCCTCGGCGGCATGACCGACGGCGGGCGCACGGCGGAGGAGATCGCGGCGCTCTCCACGCCACCCGGCGCCTCCCTAGTGGAGCCGCGAAACACGACGCTGGTGTGCGTCATGACCGATGCGCCGCTCGACAAGCCCAGCTGTAGCCGCGTCGCGCGGATGGCGAGCGCCGGCTTGGCGCGGGCCGTCGATCCGGTCTTCTCCGACGTGGATGGCGACGTGGTCTTCTGCTTGGCGTCGGGCTCGCTCGAGGACATCCCGGCTGCGCCCGACGCGTTGATGACCCCGGAGCGGCTGATCGCCCTCGGCGTCGGCGCGCTGGCGGCGACGGTGACCGCGGCGGCGATCCGCGATTCGGTGGCGCACAGCGCCGCTTAGACGTCCGCCGGGGCGGAGACACTTCCGTGACCTTGCCGGGCAAGTTCAAGACGGAAGCGATCGTGTTGCGAAGCATTCGCTACGGCGAGGCCGATCGGATCCTGCATCTGTTCAGCGCTTCGAGGGGGCGGATCAGCGCGATCGCCAAGGGGGTGCGCAAGCCGCGCTCGCGCTTCGGCGGGAGGCTCGAGCCGTTCTTCCGCCTCGACCTCATCCTCTACGAGGGGCGCAGCGATCTCTGCACGGTGACGGCCGCGCACACGATCAACGGCTACCCGAACCTGCGCGATGACGGTGCCGCGCTGGGCGCGGCGGCCCGCGCGTGCGACGCGGTCCTGCGTCTGTGCGATGCGGAGGAGCCGAATCCGGGCGCCTACAACCTTCTATGCCGCTATCTGTCGATCCTCGACGGCTCGGAGTCGCTGAACGGAGATGGCAGCGGCGACGGGGCCGCCGGCCTTGCCACTGCGCTCGCCTTCCGGATCAAGCTGGCGCTGGCGACGGGCTTCGCGCCGGAGCTGGCGGCCTGCGCGCGCTGCGGTGAGCCGGATGGTCTCAGCGGCTTCTCGGGCGCTGCGGGTGGCGTGGTGTGCTCGGCGTGCGAGCGCGAGGGCTTTGCCTTCTCGGGCGATGCCCACACGTTCATGGTGGAGGCGCTCGGGCGTCCGCTGGCGCAGGCGCCGAGCGGCGGCGAGCGG
The DNA here is from genome assembly GCA_963796815.1 of uncultured Solirubrobacterales bacterium. GTDB lineage: Bacteria > Actinomycetota > Thermoleophilia > Solirubrobacterales > 70-9 > WHSW01. The sequence continues at coordinate 292,627 of CAWCNF010000001.1, read as the reverse complement.
ACGCTGCGCCAGGTCGAGCGCGCGATCTCCGAGACGGTTGAGCATCACGCCTCCGTCCAGCTGCGCGCAGCGGCGTAAACGGCGCCTAGCCCGACCTAAGCTCCCTCGCATGGAGGGAGTCGAGCCCGCGCGATCAGACACGAGTTGCTCGAGGCGCTGGGCGGCCCGCAGGGGATCGCCGACTCGAGCGCGCCCGCCCTCGCCTTCGTCCTCGTCTACACGTTCAACGGCAACGAGATCTCGTCGGCCGCGTGGGTGGCGGTTGGCATCGGTGCGCTCATCACCGTCTTCCGGCTGCTGCGCAAGGAGAGCCTGCAGTTCGCGCTCGCCGGCTTCGCAGGGGTGGCGCTGGCGGCTTTCATCGCGTCGAAGACTGGCAAGGCGGAGGACTTCTTTCTGCCCGGGCTGCTGCTCAACGCGGGATACGCGCTGGCGTATCTGATCTCGATCGCGGTGCGCTGGCCGCTGCTTGGGGTGATCCTGGGACCGCTCGGTGGCGAGGGGATGGCGTGGCATCGCGATCCGGCGAAGGTGCGCCGCTATTCGCGCGCCAGCTGGATCTGGGTGGGCGTGTTCACGCTGCGGCTGGCGGTGCAGCTGCCTCTGTACTTCGCCGGCGCTCTGCTCGCGCTCGGCATCGCGCGAACGGCGATGGGGCTGCCGATCTTCCTGCTCGCGATCTGGCTCACCGTGCTGGTTCTGCGTCGTGGGGAAGAGGCCGACCCGCGCCTATCCTCCTGACCTAAGTGGAAGGCACCGCAATCCAGTCGCAGTTGGCCTCGGGATCGTTCGAGCAGCGCGTGCGCGCCTGGGAGGAGGAGTTCCTGGCGCCGGGCGCGACGCGGTCCTATCCGGCGGTGCGGGTGGTGCCCGAGGACGACAGTCCGGTGCGCACGCCGTTTCAGCGCGACCGCGACCGCATCGCGCACGCGAAGGCGTTTCGGCGGCTCAAGCACAAGACGCAGGTTTTCATCGCGCCTGAGGGCGATCACTACCGCACGCGGCTCACGCACACGCTCGAGACATGCTTCATCGCGCGCACGGTCGCCCGGGCGCTCGGGCTCAACGAGGACCTGACCGAGGCGATCGGATTGGGCCATGACCTCGGCCATCCGCCCTTCGGGCACATCGGCGAGGAGGCGCTTGACGAGGTCTTGAAGGCTCACGGCGCGCCCGGCTTCAGGCACAACGAGCACTCGCTCCGCGTGGTCGAACTGCTCGAGCGCGGCGGGCGAGGGCTCAACCTCACCGAGCCCGTGCGCGACGGGATCCTGCGGCACACCGGGTCGGAGCATCCAGCGACGATGGAGGGGCGAATCGTGCGGTTGGTCGACCGTGTGGCCTACATCAACCACGACATCGACGATGCCGTGCGGGCCGGAGTGCTTGACGAGTCGGCCCTGCCGCTACGGGAGATCGAGTTGCTCGGGCCGACCGGTGCGGCGCGCATCGACACGCTCGTTCGCGACATCGTCGCGACGTCGTCACAGCGGGGAGACATCGCGCAGTCGGAGGAGATCGGCGGGGCGATGCTGCGCCTGCGCAAGTTCATGTTCCAGAACGTGTACCTGGGCGATGTGGCGCGCAGCGAGCACGACAACGTCTACCGCACGATCCACGGTCTGTTCGAGCATTACCTCGAGGCCCCGTCGCGGATTCCCGGCGACGACGTGGCCGGCGACGACCTACAGCGGGTGACCGACTACATCGCCGGGATGACCGACCGTTACGCGATGACCACGTTCGGGAAACTCTGATGGCGCTGTTCACGCCCGGCTCGGTCGAGCGCGTCAAGGAGGCGTCGGACATCGTCGAGGTGATCTCGGCGTACACCGACCTCAAGCGGTCCGGCACGCGCTACAGCGGGCTGTGCCCGTTTCACGACGAGCGCACGGGCAGCTTCTCGGTCGATCCGACGGAGAAGCTTTACCACTGCTTCGGCTGCGGGGTTGGCGGTGACGTCATCAAGTTCGTCGAGGAGAAGGAGGGGCTGGCGTTTCCCGATGCGGTCGAGGCGCTGGCCGACCGGTACGGCGTCGAGCTCGAGCGCGAGGCGGAGGATCCGCGCGCAGAGGAGCTGCGCCGCAAGCGGGGCCGCCTGAGCGAGCTGCTGGAGCGCACGGCGCACTTCTACGAGACGTTCCTGCGCGACGCGCCACAGGCAAAGCGCGCGCGCGGGTATCTGAAGGAGCGCGGGCTGGCGCCGGAGGTGCTCGGAGAGTTCGGCGTCGGCTGCGCGCCGGGAACGTGGGACACGATTCTCTTACGCGGCCAGCAGGCCGGGTATTCGACGGAGGAGCTCGAGGCGGCGGGGCTGATACTGCGCAGCCAGAAGAGCAAGGGTCCCTACGACCGGTTCCGGTCGCGGATCATCTTCCCGATCCGCGATGCGCGCGGGCGCGTGCAGGGGTTCGGGGCACGGGCGCTGCTGCCCGATCAGAAGCCGAAGTACGTCAACTCGCCGGAGGGTGAGCTGTACTCGAAACGGCGCACGCTCTACGGGATCGATCGGGCGCGGCCGCAGATCGTCAAGACCGAGAGGGCGATCGTGGTCGAGGGCTATACGGACGTGATCGCGTGCCACCAGGCGGGGATTCGTGATGCCGTGGCGATCATGGGGACGGCGATCACGCCCGAGCAGGTGAAGCTCCTGTCGGCGTACGCGAACGAGGCGGTGCTGGCGCTGGATGCCGACCGGGCCGGGCGCGAGGCGATGCTGAGAGCGCAGCGGGTTGGTGGGGCGCGGATGCGGCTGCGGGTCGCGCGGATGCCGGAGGGCAAGGATCCGGCCGACCTGCTCGCGGGCGGGGATGGGGCGAGCGCGAACGCGTTTCGGGCGGCGCTCGAGGCGGCGGAGGACCTGCCGGTCTTCCACGCTCACACGCTGCTTGACGACGCGGATCTGAGCACGCCGTCGGGGCGGGACCGGGCGCTGGACGAGGTCGTCGAGGTGATCGGCGCGATGCCCGACTCGATCACGCGCGAGGAGCTGATGCGTGAGGTGGCTTCGCGGCTCGATGCCGACCCGGGGCTGGTCGCGCGGCGGGCCGCGGCCGGGAGCGGCGCCGCACGCCAAGGCCGAGCGCTGCGGAGCCGGGCAAGAGCCGGCGGCGGATGAGCGCCGAGCGGGCGTTGAATGCGCGTGAGCGTGGAGAGCTGGGCTGCTGGCGATGTGCGTCAAGCTTCCGGCTGAGGGGGAGGCGTGCCTTGCGAAGCTCGACCGACGCGCACTTCTCACAGCCCGGTCGCGGCGCGGGCACGCGACTGGTTGCGCAACCACCTTGACGACCCGATGGCAGGACCTGTCGCGCGCGATGACGAGGCTGCTCCTGTCGCCTACCTGACAGTTCATGCGCGCCGATGAGGAGCCGGCGAGCGTCGAGGCGATGGACCTCAGCTTCTTGGAGCTCGAGCTCGCGCGACTCGACGATGAGATCGCTGCGGCCGGACGAACGGCGGACCGCCTGCCGGTCGAGCTCCAGCGCTAGCCGCGCCGACCTCACCGAGCGCATCGCGCGCTCGCAGGGCTAGCGGCGGCCCCAGCGCAGATAGATCAGCGCGGGCACCGCGTTCAGGCAGGCCAGCTGCCACAGGCGCTTGTTGCCGCGCACCTGGTCCGCGGGCCGCCGGTACAGGTCGGTCTCGGCGATGGCAACGATTGGCAGCGCGACGGCGATCGCGGCGATGGCGGCCCGGCGCTGCGCGGGCGATTCGGGAAGGTTGAGGTTCATGGCAACGACGGTAGCGCCGAGGCGCCGCGGACCTCGCGAGCTTGGGTAGCGGCGTCGATATCGCGCCCATCGTGTGGGGCGCGTGTGCGAACACATGTTCGCTTTTCCGTCCGGTGCGCAAACGAGAATCCAAGTATGGATCGAGAGCTATTGGCGGGCTGGCTGAAGAGGGGGTTGTCGCTTGGTGAGATTGCCGCGCTTATGAATCGCGATCCATCGACCGTCGGATATTGGGTCAAGAAGCATGGCCTGACCCCCAACGGTCGTCGCAAGTTCGCGGGCCGCGGTGGCATCGAGCGACACCGGCTCGAGTCGCTCATCGCGCGAGGCGCAACGCTCCAGCAGATGGCTGACGAACTCGACCGAAGCATGTCGACCGTCCGTCATTGGCTACAGCGGTATGGCCTGAAGGTGGCGCGGCATCACGGTAACCAGGCAGAGGCTGTGACGGCGCTCGCTGATGGAAGGAAACGTTTCACCGGAGTGTGTCCGCACCACGGCGAGACGGAGTTCCTAGCGTTTCCCAGCGGTCGGCACCGCTGCGGCCGATGCAACATCGAAGCGGTCATGCGCCGGCGCCGGAAGGTCAAAGAGATACTCGTTGCAGAGGCTGGCGGCTGCTGCGCGCGCTGCGGTTTCGACGAACACCCGTCCGCACTTCAGTTTCACCATGTCGACCCGAGCCAGAAGGAGTTCGGGATCGGTCACAAGGGGATCACTCTGTCGATTGCGCGAGCTCGAGAGGAGGCTGCCAAGTGCGTGCTTCTCTGCGCAAGCTGCCATGCGATGGTCGAAGCCGGGGTGGTGAGCTTGTCCTAGACTGGCCGCAACGCAAATCCACTCCGTCTTGACGAAGTGGCATAACGTGATCCGGGGTGGCGAAATTGGCAGCCGCGGCAGACTGTTAATCTGTTGCCCGAGAGGGCGTGTGGGTTCGAGTCCCACCCCCGGAGTTCGTGTTTGGCCCGCTGAGCGGGCCTTTTTCATGTCAGGAGAGCGCCAGCTCCTCGACGAGTTCGGCCGCCCGCCCGGCCCCGTCGTGCCCCGTCGCCCATCGGCCGATCTCGGCAGCTCGCGTGGCGTGTGAGGGCTCCGCCAGCGCCTTGCGAGCGGCCAGCCGCAACGACGCCGCGCCCAGCAGCCGCCACGGCAGCATGACTCCGGCGCCCGACCATGCCACCCGCGCTCCGGTCTCGGTCATGTCGCCGAGGGCGGGCACGCAGACCAGCGGCACTCCGGCGCCCAGTACCCGCGCGACGGTCCCGTGCCCGCCGTGACAGATCACCAGGTCGGCAGCCGACAGCACCTGCGAGTACGACAGCCAGTCGACCACCCGCGCGTTCGCCGGGGGCGTGGGCAGCGGCTCGGGCGGGAAGTGCCCGTTCGTCGTCGCGATCACCCTCACCGGCTCGTCGGCCAGCGCCTCGAGCGCGACGCGGATCAGCCGGCAGTCGGGATCCTGCGCGGTTGATGCCGCGATGAGCACCAGCGGGTCGTCACCCGCCGGCAGCTCGATGTCCGGATAGGGCAGCTCGAACCCGAACGGCCCGGTCACATGGACATGAGCCGGCCACGCTCGTGGATACTCGAGCTGCGGAAACGTCGCCACGATCGCCAGCTCTTCCGAGATCCCACCATGGAGCCGGTCGATCGGCTCGAGGCCGACAACCGCCCGTGACACATTCATCTCGTCGCGGCCCCGTTCAAGCCCGCGCTCCAGCACCGGCTGCGCCCGCCGCCACATCGCGCGGCCGACCGCTGTCCGCGGCGCCAGCGCGCCCACGGCGAAGAAGGGCAAGCCCGGCTCCTGCACGGGATAGATGTGCGGAATCAGCGTCGCCCGGGTCAGCCCCGCCCGTTCCGCCGCGAACGCTGGCGCCAGGGTGAGGATGTCGCTGACGACAACGTCGAACCGCTCCTCTTCCATGAGCGGCAGCAGCGCCAGCGCAGCATCCGCCGCGGTCGGCTCGCCATCGCCATCGCCGGGCGTGCGCGGCGGGAACGTCGTGTACTCCTCGGCGGCGGTGAACCTGACCCCCATCTCCTCGACCGGCTCGCGCCACCGTTCCCACGTCTCGACCAGCACGTCGGCACCGCGGTCGTGCAGCGCCCGCGCCAGCCCGATCGCCGGAAATGCGTGCCCCGCATCGCCGAAGGCGGCGACCATCACCCTGCAAGATCGCTTTCCGGCGCCGTTGCGCGATTTGACCCGCCACCTCATCTGGCCGACCATTGTTCACGTGAGACGTCCCTCAGGCGATCCCGCGCGCCGACTTCGCATCGCCGTCGACCGGCTTCCGCGCCGGACGAAGCAGGCGATGCTGAGCGGCATCGCGACGAACCGGATCATCGTCGGCGCCTATGTCGACCCGAAGTCGGGCGGGATCTGCCCGATGCTCGCCGCGCACCGTAACGGCGGGCGCACCGACGTCGCCGCCTTCGCGCGCGCCTGGGACGACTACACGAACCCGCGCCGCCCTCGCCGCGCAACCCGCCGCGAGGTCGCCAAGCTGCGCTCCCTTCTTGAGATCAGCCTCAACGAGGACACCTCGCTCGACCACCTCTCGATCGCGGAACTGGCGGCCCAGATCCGCTCCGAGCGGCGCCAGCGCGCCGGCCACGTCGAGGTGCCCGCGCCGCTCGCGGTGCCGGAGCCCGTCGACGCGCCGATCGAGGTCAGCCGCGAGACGATCAAAGCTCGCCGCAAGACGCCTAAGCGCGACCTGCTCTCGGCGACCGAGCGCGAACTCAGCCGCACCTAGCCCGGGCCCGCCCCTTCCTCGCTTAGAGGTATGACCCGGCGAAGCAGGCTCGCACTGATCCTCACTCCCGCCTCTCACGCAATGGGAGAGCGAGCCGCTGACGGTGACTCGGCCCGCCCTCCGGCAACGCCGCCCGATCGCGCTCAGCCCTCGAGCGCCTGCTCGAACTCATCGTCGTCTCGCTGCTTGCTCCGCGCAGTCTGAGCCTTCAGGTTGATCCGTGGGTCGTCCGTGTCGAAGCGGACCTTCCCCGACTTGCGGTCGACGAGCAGCGGTGCGGTTGAGTCCCTGGTCAGGCTCTTCATGACCTTGGCGCCGAACCTCTCGGTCTCCTTCAGCTCTACCCGCTCAACGCCGGCGCCCGGCAGCTGATACTCGACGACGTACTTCATCCGCGTGTACCACTGGCCGTTTGAGGAAAGCCGGCGAGTGTGAAGCCCCTCGGCCAGGATCTTCCCGTCGACGCGCTCCCAATTTCGCCCGAACATTGTCCTGAGGTTATCTCGGGGACGGCGTGTGGCCGCGGTCGGCGTCACCTCCGTCACATCCCGACGCACGCCCCAGGCGAAGGTGCCGTGGAGCACCTGCGGCAGCTGCTTCCACTCGAACTCGCTGACCTGGGCGAATCGAGCGCCCGTCCCTACCGCTTCGAGTCGCTACTCGACGTTGAACGTCGAGGCTTCGTCTTCCTCGCGAAGCTTGAGCCGTGTTGGCGGTTCGACCTCCAGCTGTTCGAGCGCCAGCTCCATCGGCGCTCGCAGCAGGACCGGCTTATGGGCGACCGGCCACCGGCTGTCTCCCGCGGCCTCCACCGACTTGACCTTGTGACACCAGCGAGGGTCAGTGACCAATCGCACACTGCCCAACCGCGAGGGAACCCGCGTCAACTCGAGCGAAGAGCGTCCAGGAACGAAACGATTGCCATGAGCGTCTGATCCTGAGCCCTCTCGTTTGCAGCCCGAGTGCCGCCGAGTGGTCGCCCGTCGAGCGACGTCCTGCCGCTGCACTCGGGCGCAAAGCAACCAATGCCGTGGCCAGCGTGAGGGAATGCCAGCACCCGGCCCGGTCCGGCTCGCGCGGCCGAGCTCGCCGTCCTGCCGAGCTCGGCGGCGTAGTCGCCCGAGGGCCACACCTGATCGGCCCCAGCACCGATCGCGAGCAGCGGCACTCCGAGCCGATCAACGGGCAGGCGGAATCGGCGCTCGATCGGCGGCGCCTCGGCGAAGTTGTAAGGCGGGAGATGAGGGATCGCACGACCATCTAGCGTCCAGGCCGCTCCGCCGCCATCGCTCCGGCAGACACCGGCCTCGACTGCGGCCGTTGGAGCGACCGCGACCACACCGGCTAGATCCTGCGGGCGGTCCGCGGCGAGCAGGATCGCCGCCTCGCTGCCGCGCGAGATTCCGATTACGACCACGGCCGAATCGGCCCTGTCGCTCAGCCATGAGACCGCGTGGGCGAAGTACTCGATCGGCACGCCGCACAAGCTCGACGGGGTCTGGGGAGCGCCGAAGTAGGCAAGCGCAAGCGCCTCGTGACCCGATTGGGCGAGTGCTCTGGCCGCGGCCGTGGGCGATTGGCCGTCCGAGCCGCCCAGCAAGACAACGGCGGGCGGTGTCGATCGGCGCTGCGGCGCGTAGAGCGCCCCGCTCAGACCGGCGCCGACAGGACGACGCTGCACATCCACCCGGACCGGGGGCGAGGGCGCGCTATGTGTCGTGGCGGCACTCGAGCCGGTCCCATCGCCATGCGAGCAACCGACGATTCCCGCCGAACAGAGCATCGCCAATAGCGAGACGCCGGTCACCGTCCTGTCGCCGACCCGTCGTCGTCTCGACCAGCGTGGCCCGATTCTCATCAGCTGTGAGATACCCGCCATGCGGCGCTCACAAGCCATCGGGACTAGGCGATCTTGAACCGCTTCTTCGCCGGGCTCGGGTCGGTGCCGCCGGAGCCGACGGCGCGGACCTTAAACTTGTACTTGCCCGGCCTCAGGTGCTTGTAGGTCTTTGGCGAGTCACAGTCCTTGAACTTGGTCTTGTGGTGCGCGTGCTTTCGCTTCAGCTCGCACTGAAAGGCAGTGGCCGACCCAAGCGCCTCGAATCCAAACTTCGCCTTCCTGTGCTCGGCGCGGACCTTCGCCTTGGTGATCTTCGTGTCCGGCGGGGTCGGCGGGGTCGGCGGTTCCGGGGATGCGATCGTCACCTGCCGGCTCGCCACGGCGCTCGGCGCGCCGTTGCAGGAGGCGGTTTGGCCGGTGAACACCAGCGCGCTCGAGCAGCCCTCGCCGTCCGTGACCGTCAGCGTCGCGGTGTAGGTGCCGGCCGCGACGTAGGTGTGGGCGGTATCGGTCGGCGAGCTCGTCGTCGCGCTGCCGCCGTCCCCGAAATCCCAGGCGTAGGTGGCGATCTGGCCGTCGGGATCGGCGGATCCCGAGGCGTCGAAGCCGGTCAGCGAGCCGGGTGGCGCCGCGATCGCGTCGAAGGCGGCGACCGGCACCTGGTCGGGGGTGACGGCGACCGCGAAGGGGTTGGTGCCGACCACGATCACCGTCCCCGCGGTGTTGGTGGCGGTGGCGATCGGGGTGACGGTGTTGGAGTTGAAGTTGGCGACGAAGGCGGTCTTGGCGTCCGGGGCGATCGCGATCCCATGGGGGCCGGTGCCGACCGCGATCGGTGCTCCCGCGGTGTTGGCGGTGGTGCTGATCGGGGTGACGGTGTTGGAATTTTGGTTGGCGACGTAGGCGGTGGTGCCGTCGGGGGTGATCGCGATCCCGGCGGGGGCGCTGCCGACAGCGATCGGCGTCCCCGCGGTGTTGGTGGCGGTGGCAATCGGGGTGACGGTGTTGGAGGCGTAGTTGGCGACGTAGGCGGTCCTGCCGTCGGGGGTGATCGCGATCGCCTCGGGGCCGTTCCCGACCGCGATCGGCGTCCGCGCGGTGTTGGTGGCGGTGTCGATCGGGGTGACGTTCTTGGAGCCTGCGTTGGCGACGTAGGCGGTGCTGCCGTCCGGGGTGATCGCGATCGCGGTGGGGCCGGCGCCGACCGCGACCGGCGTCCCCGCAGTGTTGGTGGCCGTGGCGATCGGGGTGACGTTGTTGGAGTTGGAGTTGGCGACGTAGGCGGTGGTGCCGTCGGGGGTGATCGCGATCGCCTCGGGGTTCGCGCCGACCGCAATCGGCGTTCCCGGGGTGTTGCTGGCGGCGTCGATCGGGGTGACGTTGCTTGAGGCGAAGTTGGCGACGTAGGCCATCCTGCCGTCGGGGGTGATCGCGATCGCGGCGGGGGCGTTCCCGACCGCAATCGGCGTTCCCGGGGTGTTGCTGGCGGCGTCGATCGGGGTGACGTTGTTGGAGCCGAAGTTGGCGACGTAGGCGATCCGCGCCGGCGCCGGCGCCGGCGCGCCAAGGGCGGCGAGCACGACGGCGCTCACCGCGAGGACTATGGCCCATGGCCGCCGAGCGCCTCTCCGAGCCGTCGCGGATCCTCCCGCGACGCCGCCCGTGGCTAGCCCACGCGTTCCCACGGGGCCCTCACGCTCATGCTCGCAACCTACCACCGCGTGTGGGGACGAGCGCCTCGGGCTGCTCCTCGTCGCGCATTGGAGGAGCGGGCTGCCTGAGGACCCGGCGGCTCCTCGTCGTCTTATGAAGAGGAGTCGAATGTCAAGTAGCGGCCGCTACTCCGACAGCCCGGTGGCTTTGAGGCCTTCGGCCCGCTCCTGGTACTCCTCGATGCGGTGGAGCTTGCCTCCCTTGACCGTATTGACGTGAGCCATCTCCATGGCGAGTGGAATCCCGCTTTCCGCACCGTGACCCGCGAAACGGACCCAGACGAACGCCCGATCGCCGTTGGTCTGGATCTCAAGCGGCTCCACCTGCAGGTCGGGATAGGCCTCGACCCATTGACCTATCTGCCTCCTCACCGCCTCGATGCCCCGGTGAATCGCAGGGTCAGGGTCGCTGGCGGAGTTCACATACACGCCATCGAGATGCCAGATATCCAGAGACGCGAGCTCTTGCTCGTCAACAGGCTCTCGTTCGGCTTGGTTGAACCTCGCGTATCCCCGGCGGATGAAATCTTCGAGACTCTCCTGCGACATCGCCCGCGCAGTATCTCGCGAGAGACCGCCGCCTTCAATGCGCAGGAGGCGTCGGCGACGGGTCGCTCGTCGTGACTCCTTCGCGTGAACCCTGTCGGCGCCGCGCCGCTGGTCCTCGCGCGAAGGAGCAGCGCCCTTGGTCGGCGCAACCGGCCCGGCCCGCCTCGGTCGCGAAACCGTACCTTCGTGAGAGCGACCTTAGGTGGGCGCGGGCCCTAACCGTAGATCGATCACAACCGGAATACCGGTCTCGAACCAGTATCGGTGCATCTTGCGGATCTTGCCGGGCGTCGGGATCCCCTTGAGATGCAACAGGCATTCGCCGTAATCGACCGCGTGTACCGATTCGCAGAGCGCCACGCGCGCGGCCTCGAGCTCAATCTGGTCGACGATCTCGCGTGCCGTTCCGGCGAAAGTGCAACGTCCCAGCCGCAGCGTGACCCGTGGGTCCGCGCGGATGTTGTGAACCCACGCCGCGACCGCCTCCGGTCGCTGCTTGGCCAGCGCAGGCGGGCGCAGCATCACTGCGAAGGCCTTGTCGCCTCGCCGGATGGCGCGGATTACCTTCTCGCGCCGCTTGGCGCTCTTGCGGCCCGTCGTGGTCAGGACGCCATGCCCCGGAGGCGTCGCGAAGGCGAACATTGGCCGCATCAGACCGCTGAGTCGCTTGCCGTCGGCGGCGGACTCGATCAGACGCCGGTGGTCGGACTCCTCCTCGATCGCCCTTCGTTGGATCTCCTCGGGCGTGGCGCGTGCGGCAGTCTCCGCCATCCCCCTGAGCCTTACGGATCACACGCCGCGCCGCGCCACACAAATCGCGCTCGCTCCTCGCGCTGAGCGGAAGCGCTACGTAGGCTGAGATTGGCAACTGTCGAGGCTGGTGTCCTCGAGGCACTAACTCTCGGCAGCCGTCTCGCGAGCTTTTCTGATTCTCTCGAGATCTCTCTTGTGTGACCGCCCAGCCGATTCCTGGCACTCGGGTGCTGCGCCAGCGACGCAGCGTGCATCCAATGCGGGCGGAGCGAAGGCGTTACACGCCGGCGTCGCTCAGCGCAGCGAGGAAAGCCTCGCGGCGCTCGATCATGGGCAAGTGACCGGAGTCCTTGACCACGAGGACCTTGTCGACGCGACCCGCGTATGTGCGTAGGTCGGCGAGCGGAGCAATGCGGTCGTGGTCGGCGTTGATCAGCGCTACGGGTACATCCACCGCGACGCGCTCCCAGCCGCGAGCGCGGCCGATCGCACGAGCCGTGGGAACCACGCCCCGGGAGCCGGCACCGTCGATGAGCAGCCGGGCGTCTTCGGCACTCAACCGTTCTGGCGCGAGCACGAACGGCCACAGCGCGAGCAGACGCAGGAAACGCGAGCGAGCGATTGGACCCCGTAGGGGCTTGGGCACAGGCAGGGCGGTATAGCCGAGCTCCGCGACGCTGGCGAGGGCCGTCCGCGGCCTGGTGAACCAAGGCCGAAGGCTTCCGGCCAGCGTCCGCTGGAAGCTCTGAAGGGTCGCACCTACCAGGACCAACCGTTCCGTCAGCTCGCGGTGGCGTGTCGCGAACGTGACGCCGACCAGCCCGCCGAACGAGTGACCGACGAAGATCACCCGCTTGAGTGAGAGCTCCCGGGTTAGCGCCGCGATTACGTCGGCCAGCATCGGCAGACCGAGCTCTCCCTTCGGAAGGGCGGAGCTGCCGCCGAAGCCGGGAAGGTCAAGCGCCAACACGCGCCGCCGGGCGCTGATCGTGGGGATCACCCCAGCCCAGTGCTGCCATCGGCCCCCCAGGCCGTGAACCAGCACAACGGGTAGCGCCGCTTCTGGGGCGTGGGTATCGACGTAGTTGACCGTCACGACAGATCCGCTCACTTCGAGCCGCCGTTGCACGGCGCGAAGCGTCACGAACTACCGACGCCGGCGCCGGGCGGCCGTCACCGCGAGACCGGTGAACCCAATGCTCGTCGTAACGAAAGAGGCCCCGACCGCTGCCCTGGTCGATAGCGCCTCCCAGCCCTCGCGCTCTAGTCGCAGAAGTTCCTCGGCGGCGTTCACTAGTTCGCCGGTACCCGGCAGCGGACACCCCAAGCGCGGTCTCAGACGCCACAAGCCCGCGATGCCGGCAGCACGCCAACGGAGCAGCGAGCGACACGCGGCTGTGCTCCTCGTCGCGCAATGCGGGAGGCCGGAGCCATCAGTCGCGAGCGCGCAGCGGCGTCTACGCGCTACTCCAACCCGGCGGCCTCGACTGCCGCAGCCCTGTCGGGAACACCTCCCAGCGAACGACACGGCCTCAGTAATGACGGGAAGCCTTTATGACGACGTCTCGCCCGACGTACACCTCGTCGAGACGGTGTTCTCGGTCGAGTGGCTTTGCGCGACAGCCTCGCGTGGAAGCGGAAGTCCAGGGAGCCGCGTGAGCGACGGCGCTCCCTCGGCCGACATCACACCTCTAAGCGAGGAAGGGGCCGGCGCTAAATAATTTCGCCCGGGCGCTGGAAGACGATCTCCGGCACCAGGCAGTACTGCGACGTCTTCAGCAGGAACCGCACCGACTCGGCGATGTCCTCCGGCCGGATCATCTTCTCGGCCGGTACCTGCTCCTTGACGAACTCGGTCATCGGCGTGTCGACGAACCCGGGGCACAGCGCCGTCACCTGAATCCCGTCGTTCTCGTGCTCCTGCTGGGTTGCCTGGCTGAAGCCGACGACGCCGGCCTTGGTGGCCGAGTAGACAGACAGCCACCCCTGGCCCTTCTTGCCTGCGATCGAAGCCGTATTGACGATCAGCGCCTTCCCGTGCTCGGCACCCGCCTCCTTGAGCATCGGCAACCCCTCGCGCGTGGCCAGAATCAGACCGCGCAGGTTCGTCCCGAGCTGGATGTCGAGCTTCTTGGCGGTGATCTCCGACATCACCTCGCCGATCCCCACGCCCGCGTTGTTGACGAGCACGTCGAGCCGCCCGAACTTCTCCCTGTGCGCGGCGAAAAGAGCGACGACCTGCTCCTCGTCGGTCATCATCGCCGCCATCGCGTGCACGTCCTCGAAGCCATCGGCGCGCAGCCCCGCTGCCGCCTCCTCGAGCTTCTCCGGGCGCCGGCCGGAAATCGTCACGTCGTAGCCGTCCTCGACCAGAGCGCGCGCGATCGCCAGACCGATCCCGCTCGAACCGCCCGTCACCAGCGCTGCACGTTCCGCCACTCGAGTTCCTCCTTCGACTAGTCGACGACCCGGGCGCGCCACCCTATCGGGGGCCGGCTCGAGCCCGCTTAGCCTCGCGTTAGCCGTCCTCACTAAGCTGGCGGCGGTGGGACTGGACCGTTTCAAGACTAGTCGCGATCGCTTTCGCGGCCCTTACCGCGTTGATCGTCGCCGGCTGCGGCGGCGGCGAGCGACCCGTCGACCGCTCGATCCAGCTCGCCGCCGCATGCGTCGACCTTTCCCGCGGCCAACGGGGCACCCTCGAAGATCTTCCTCGCGAACACCACGCCGGCCGACGATCTCGTCGTCTCGCCCGCCGGTCAGGACTTCACGTCGGGCAAGCAACCGCCTCGCCTTCGGGTCTTCAACGTCGACGGCACCACGCCGACCGGTCGACGCCGCGATCTACATCGCTCACGGGGCCACCGGCAAGGCCGAGGGCCCGTTCCCGGCGCAGCGCGAGAGCCTCGCTACCGAGCCCGCCTTCACCTCGCAGACGACCGTCGACTGACCCGGACGCCGCCAAGGCCGTCTACGTTCACGACCTCAACTTGAGCAGCCCGGCGAATGGCGCGTGTCGCCGTCGTCAACGCGAGGGCAAGACCGAGGCCACCCGCATGCCCAGCATGCGTGCGCGAACACCGACGACCCGATCCCCGCGGTCGGCGACAAGGCGCCCGTCGATCCACACGCCCACGGTCGACGACGTCGGCGACATCAAGAAAATCGACACCCGCATCCCGCCGGACACGATGCACGACACCGACTTCGCCGACGTCGTCGGCAAGAAGCCCGTCGTTCTGGTCTTCGCAACGCCCGGCGCTGTGTCAGAGCCGCGTCTGCGGACCCGGTCGTCGACGTCGCCGAGCAGGTCAAGAGCGAGCGCCCCAACGACGCCGCCTACATCCACGAGGAGATCTGACCAGGACAACAACCCGAACAAGGGCCGCGCACCGCAGCTTCGCCGCCTACCACCTGCGACACCGAGCCCTGGCTGTTCGTGATCAACTCCGACGGCACGATCTCGACCCGGATCGAGGGCGCGTTCAGCGTCGACGAGCTCAACAGGCGCTCGACAAAGTCTCCTAAGCCCAGCGAGCGAGCGCAAGCTAGGTCGCCGACCCGTTGAGGCGTCGCATCTCGACGCCGGCGCTGAGCGCGGCCTCGGCCTCGCCCCGGTAGACGCCGCGGATCGGCGGCACGTCCTGATAGCTGCGGCCGTGGCCGATCTTCACGTGGGTCGCGCCGGCGCGCCCGCGGTTGGTCGGATCGACCCCGATCCAGCGCCGCGGTGCCGTCCGCGTCGGGCATCAGCCCCTCGAGCCAGGCGTGGGTCTGCACCTCGACCGACTCCTCGCCGCCGTCCGCGCGAGGCCGCGAACAGGTAGCCGGAGACGTAGCGCGCGCCGATCCCATGGCTGCGCAGGATCATCGCGCCGAGGTGGACGAAGTCCTGGCAGACGCCCGCGCCGCCGGCGAGCAGGTCGTCGACGGTCGAGCCGACGAAGGTCGCACCCGCCCGGTACTCGAACCGCTCCGGGATCGCGTCGGCGACCGCGAGCAGCGTCTGCAGCGGCGTCTCGCCGCGGACCGCCGTGCGATCTCGCCCGAAGCGACCGTTGCTCCGGGACGACGGTCGTTCTCGACAGCAGGAACTCGCCCGCGTCGGCGCGGTAGTCCTCGGACTCGATTGCTGACCACGGCTCGTTCGGATCGACCTCCTGCTCGACCGTCGTGACCCGCATCTTCGCCTCGATCCCGAGCCGCTCGTGCGGCTCGGTGACGCCGAACTCGATCACCTCCGAGCCGAAGTAGTCGCGGTACTGGTGCAGCCGCGCCTCGGGCTCGACCCGGAAGCTGAAGTCCTCGACCGTCTGGTGGCGCGTCGTCGCCGGCTTGACGCGCAGCACGTTGAGGTTGTCGCGCACGGGCTCGGAGTACTCATAGCCCGTCCAGTAGGTGATCTGGAATTTCATCGCGCCACCACGTGCGGCTGGGCCGCGGCGCCGCCGAAGTAGCGCTTCTCGATCTCGACGTCGGCCTCCGAGAGCTCGTCGCCGACCTGCTCGAGCAGCTCGGCCAGCCGCTCGCCGGGCTCGACCCCGCAGCGGCGCCCGTGGTGGAACTCCAGCTCCGCGCGCAGGCGCGCGAGGCGCAGCAGCGGCGGCGACGTGCGATAGCTCGGATCGGCGTCGGTGAGCCGTGCGTGCAGCAGCTCGAGCGCGGCGGCGACCGAGTGCGGATAGCTCGCGCTCGAACAGCAAGAAGCGGGCGACCGGATAGGCGTCGGCGGGGCCGGGCACCGAGCGCCGAAACGCCTCGAGCCCGCCGATCGCCTGCAGCAGCGCCGCCGCCGGACCGCCCTCGGCCGGTCGCTCGCCCAGCGACGGCACGATCGAGACGCGCAGCATCCGCAGCATCATGCTCGCGCCCTCGGCGTGGCGGCCGGCGTAGAGGAACGCGTAGGCCTGGTCGCGCAGCATCGTCTCGTCGGCGAGGCCCCACCACAGCGCGCAGCGCTCGCGCACGTATGAGTAGACCGAGTACGGGCCCGGTGCGAAGCGCCGAGCCGAGGTCGGACGTGTCGAGCTCCAGATACAGCGTGTTGAGCGACTGCCACATCTCGCGCGAGACAACGTCGCGCACGCGCCGCGTGCCCTCGCGCGCGCGCTCGACGCAGGCGGTGACCGAGGCGGGGCTGTCGGCGTCGAGGGTCAGCGTCCGCACCGCGGTGTCGGTGCCGACCGGCATCGCCGGCGTCCTCCGGTCCGGCGCCCAGCGCGGCCATCACCGCTTCCCACGGCAGGTTCGAGCCGTCGGGACCGCCGGGCGACTGCAGGCTCGCGCGAAAGAGGCCGTCGAGCATTCGCGCCGTGTCGTCGGCGCGCGCCACGTAGCGGCCGATCCAGTACAGCTCGTGGGCGATCCGCGCGAGCATCAGAAGCCCCGACCGTGCGCGGAGCGCGCGTCCTGTGCTGTTGCTGTTGCTCTCCTGGCCCGGTCCAGGTCGAGTGCGGGATCGCCGGCATCTCGGGCAGCAGCCGCCCGCCGCTCGCTGCCGAGGTCGGCACCGCCTCCGGACCGCCTTCGGACGAGCACCCACGTGTCCTTGGAGCCGCCACCGCGCGAGGAGTTGACGATCATCTCGCCCTCCGCGAGCGCGACGCGCGTCAGGCCGCCCGGGATGATCCGCAGCTCCGAGCCGTAGACGGCAAACGGGCGCAGGTCGACGTGGCGCGGCACGAGCTCGCCGCCGGCCGTCACGGTCGGCGTCGTCGACAGCGAGACCATCTCCTGGCGCGATCCAGCGCTCGGGCGCGGCCTGGACCAGCTCGCGCTGGCGCGCCGTCTCCTCGTCGCTTGCCCGCGGGCCGATGTACACGCCCTTGCCGCCGGACTCGCCGTGGGCTTGACGACCAGCGTGTCGAGCCGGTCGAGCACGTACTCGCAGCTGCTCGGGATCGCGCAGCAGGTAGGTCTCGACGTTGTCGAGCAGCGGCTCCTCGCCGAGGTAGTAGCGGATCATCTCGGGCACGTAGGCGTAGACCGCCTTGTCGTCGGCGACGCCGGTGCCGACCGCGTTGGCCAGCGCAACCGTGCCCGCGCGGTAGGCGCGGATCAGGCCCGGGACGCCGAGCAGCGAGTCCGGCCTGAACTCGAGCGGGTCGATGAAGTCGTCGTCGAGGCGGCGGTAGATCGCGTCGACGCGCGCGAGTCCCTCGGTGGTGCGCATGTAGACGATGTCGTCGCGCACGACGAGGTCGCCGGCCTCGACCAGCTCGACGCCCATCTGGCGGGCCAGGAACGAGTGCTCGAAGTAGGCGCTGTTCGCCGGCCCAGGCGTCCAGACGACGACGGTCGGGTCGCGCCCCGGCGCGGGCGCGATCTCGCGCAGCGCGCTCAGCAGGAGCTGCGGGTAGTGGTCGACGGCCGCACGCGGTAGCCGGTGAAAGAGCTCGGGCGCCAGGCGCGTCATCGCCAGCCGGTTCTCGAGCACGTAGGAGATCCCCGACGGCGTGCGGCAGTTGTCCTCGAGCACGCGCCAGGACCCGTCGGCGTCGCGCACGAGGTCGCAGCCGGCGACGTGGCAGTAGATCCCGCCGGGCGGGCGCACGCCGTGCACGGCGCGGCGAAACTGCGGCGAGCCGAGCACGAGCTCCCAAGGCACGATCCGCTCGCGCACGATCTCGCGCCCGTGGTAGACGTCGTCGATGAAGGCGTTCAGCGCGCGCAGG
The DNA here is from genome assembly GCA_963796815.1 of uncultured Solirubrobacterales bacterium. Lineage (GTDB taxonomy): Bacteria > Actinomycetota > Thermoleophilia > Solirubrobacterales > 70-9 > WHSW01. The sequence goes on along the minus strand of CAWCNF010000001.1, from coordinate 274,606 downwards.
CGCTGGGCGAGGCCGCGCTCGATCGTGCTCCCACTCCGCGGCCGGGATGATCCGCGGGCACCAGGTCGAGCGGAAACGGCCGATCCTGGGTCGAGGACCCGTCGGGATCGACGATCGCGAAGGTGATCCCCTGCTGGCGGAAGATCTCGTCGCGGCGGCGGCCCAGGTCGACGAGCGTGAGCCGGCCCATCCCGTCGAGCGTCGAGACCAGATCCTCGGCGTGCTCACGGGGCGTCCCGTGCGAGGCGAAGAGCTCGTCGGCGAAGCCCGGCGTCGGCGTGTACTCGCGCGAGTCGCCGACGAGCCGCGAGGGCGGCGCGGACGGGTTGGTGGCTGGGACTTCTTCCTGCATCGAGCTGCCGATTCTCATACCCGAGGCTACGTCCCCGCACTCAGGTGCCCTATCGCCATGCGTCGAAACCGCCGAGCGGGCCGTTCGACACCGGGCTGGGGGAGCCCGGCGCGGCGGCGCAGTAGGTTGCAGCGATGAGCGATCAGGGGTCAATCGCGGTCGTCACCGGCGCCTCGAGCGGTATCGGCGAGGCCACCGCTCGCCGCCTCGCGCGCGACCCGCAGCGGCAGGTCGTCGTGGTCGCCCGCCGGGAGGATCGCTTGCGCGCGCTTGCCGAGGAGCTGGGGCCCGGCGCCTCTTACGTGGCAACCGACCTGACCGACGATGACGCGCCCGACCGTGTCCGCGCACACGTGCAGGAGCGCGGCGGGCGGCTGACCCTGCTCGTCAACAACGCCGGCGCATCCTGGCGTGGCACGTTCGCCGAGAAGGGCTGGGCCAACGTCAAGCGCACGATGGAGCTCAACTTCGACGCCGTGGTGCGCCTGACCGAGGCGCTGCTGCCGCTGCTTCGCGACTCAACGCCCAGCGCCATCGTCAACGTCGCGAGCACGGCCGGCCGGGTGGCACGCCCAGGCGCCGGCGCCTACTCGGCGAGCAAGTTCGCCTTGGTCGGGTGGACGGACGCGCTTCACGCCGAGGAGAAGGCCCATGGCGTCCACGTTGGAATGGTGCTCCCCGGCTTTGTCCAGACCGAGGGTTTTCCCGCCGAGGAGCTGCGGGCGAAGGCGACGACGCGGTGGCTCGTCTCCGATACGGACGCCGTCGCCGAGGCGATCATGGACGCGGGCCCAGGCGGCAAGGCCGAGCGCTACGTGCCCCGCTACTACAGCGCGGCGGCTGTCGCGCGCATCACGATGCCGCGGCTGACCCGCCGCGCGACCTCCGGTGGGATCGGCAGCGCGATGACCACCGCCACGGGCGCCGACGCGGCCGATGTGGATGCTGAAAGGGCCGCGGAGGAATGAGCGATCACGACTACGTCATCGTCGGCGCCGGCTCGGCGGGCTGCGTGCTCGCCAACCGGCTGACCGAGGACGGCGGACGCGCGTGCTGCTGATCGAGGCAGGCGGTCGCGACCGCCACCCGAACATCAAGATCCCCGCGGCCTTCGCGAACCAGTTCCACACCAACCTCGACTGGGACTTCGCGACCGAGCCGGAGCCCGCGGTCGACGGCCGCTCGCTGTTCATCCCGCGCGGCAAGGCGCTCGGCGGGTCGAGCTCGATGAACGCGATGCTCTACGTGCGCGGTCGCCCGCTCGACTACGACCTCTGGGACGAGCAGGGAGCGCCAGGATGGGGCTGGAGCGATGTGCTGCCGTACTTCCTGCGCTCCGAGGACAACGTCCGCGGCGCGCTCGGAGTTTCACGGCGCCGGTGGCGAGTTGCGGGTCGAGGAGCAGCGCTCGCCGCGGCAGCTCAACCGCCGATCTCTCGAAGCATGCGCGGCGGCCGGGATCCCGCGCATCGCCGACTACAACGGCCCCGAGCAGGACGGCGCTCGATGTTCCAGGTCACCAGAAGGGAGGGCGGCGCTGGAGCGCCGCCGACGCGCTTCCTGCGTCCGGCGCATCAAGCGGCCGAACCTCGACGTGTCACCGAGGCGACCGTGCTCGCCGTGGAGCTCGACGGCAAGCGGGCGTCGGCGTTCGCTACCGCGACAAGCGCGGCGGCGAGCAGGTCGCACGAGCCGGGCGAGAGGTCATCCTCAGCGCGGGCGCGATCGGCTCGCCGCAGATCCTCCAGCTCTCGGGTATCGGCCCGCGCCACGGCTGGCCGCCGCCGGGCGTCGAGGCCCGCCACGAGCTTCCCGGCGTGGGCAGCAACCTCCAGGATCACCCGTATCTGACGATGCTGTGGGAGGTCTCGGAGGGCGGCACCCTCTACGGCGCCGACAGCCCGCGACAACCTCGCCGAGTGGCTGCTGCGCCGCACCGGGCCGCTCACCTCGACCGCCGCGGAGATCGTCGCCTTCGTCCGCACGCCGCCCGGGCCTGCCGGCAGCCGACATCCAGTTCCACATGGGCGCCCTCTACTTCGAGGACCACGGCGCCGAGGAGTTCGACGGCCACGCGATGACGATCGCGCCGGTGCTGGTGAGCCCGAAGGCGCGCGGGAGAGGTCTGGCTGCGGTCCGCCGACCCGCACGGCAAAGCCGCGGATCCTCACCAACTCGCTCTCCGAGCCCGACGACGTCGCCTCGATGGTCGCCGGGATGGAGCTTGCGCGCGAGATCGCCTCGAAGTCGCCGCTCGCCGACGTCGTCGTCCGCGAGCTCAAGCCCGGCGCGGGCGTCGCAGGGCCGCGAGGACCTGGAGGCGGCGCTGCGCGAGCGGTGGAGCTGATCTACCACCCGGTCGGAACCTGCCGGATGAGCGACGAGTCCCGACGACGCCGTCGTCGACTCGAGCTGCGCGTCCACGGGCTCGAGGGTCTGCGGGTCGTCGACGCTTCGATCTTGCCGGTGATCCCAGGCGGCAACACGAACGCGCCGACGATCATGGTCGCCGAGAAGGCGAGCGACCTGATCCGCGGCCGCGTGACAGCTGCCCCTCATACGGTCCCCGGCCGGTAACGACGGCCGCTCCGCACCGAACGGCGAGAGCGACGGCGTCGGCAAGGGTCATGCCCTCGCCGAGCCCGACCGTGAGGCCCGCCGCGAACGAGTCGCCGGCGCCGTGGACGTCGACGAACTCGCCTGGCAGCGGCGCGGCGGTCCAGTCGGTCGCCTCGCCGTCGGCGGTCTCGATCCGCCCGCCCGAGGCGCCGTTGGTAGCCACGATCGCGCGGGGCGGTGGCCTGAGGTCGCCGGCGCGATAGCGCTCACCCTCGTCGTGGGCGCTGCGCACGAGCGCGTCGAGCTCGACCCCTGCTTCGCTGAGCACGGCCCCGGCGCGCACGGTCGCGACAAGCGCCCCCGCCGCACGTGACGCGCGTAGCGCCCCGGGATCTCCGGCGGTGAAGTACACGCCGCCTGCATCAGCAAGCCGCTCCCACGGCAGCTCGTCGCCGCCGCCCGGCGCCGCCCGCGCGCCGATCGTCGTGATCGTGCGCTCGCCGGCGTCATCGAGGAAGACGAAGGCGCGCCGCTGCGGCTCCGGCCGCCACGCGGCCGCCACCTCGACGCCCATCGCCTCCAGATCGCGTGCGGCGCGGTGGCCGAGCTCGTCGTCGCCGAGGGCCGTGAGGAAGAGACAGCCGCCGGTCAGCTTGGCGACCTGGACCGCTGCGACGGCGGCCCCGCCTGCGACCGCCTGCCAGGCCTCGGCCGCCTGGACGATCTCACCGGCCGCGGGCACACGCGCGACGCGCGCGAACTCCGTCCACTCGCAATGACCGACGACAGCGATCCGGGTCTGGCTCAACCGCCCGCAGGAAAGCTGATGCCGTCGAGCGACGCCGCGCCGGTGTCCTCGCACGCGGTCTGCTTGGTCGGGTCGGTCGCCGTGACCGTGACCGAACCATCGGTGCCGATGACCGCCGCGGCGCTCACCGGCACGGTCGTCGTCCCGCACACCGTGGGCACGAAGACCGTGGCGGCGGGCAGGTCGCCCGCGGGTAGGGTCCCGAGCGATCCGCCCGTGCCGGCGGCCTGGCTTGCGGCACCGCGCAGGTGGATCTCGCCCTCCACGTCCTGGGAGAAGCTGGGCGCGGCGAAGCCGGAGGCGGCGGCGAACCCGTTCGCGAGGGCGAGCGGCTCGTAGGTGAGGTCCTGCACCTTCGGGCCGGTCACCGCGCTCGCCTTGATCTTCTGGCGCGTGACGGCGTCGTCGAGGATCTTCGGCTCGGTGACGGCTCCGTCGACGATCTTGGTGGAGCTGATCGACGCGTCGGTGAGCTTGTCGGCCGTGATCGCCCCGGCCGCGATCTTCGAGCCAATCACGGCGCCGTCGGCGATCTCGGTCGTGCCCACCGCCTGCGTCTTGATTGCGCGCGCCGCTACGGAGTTGTTTGCGATGTCATCGCCCTTGACGGTCTTGTGGCCCGGCAGCGCGGCGGCGGCGCCGGTCATCGCAAAGACCAGGGCGATGAGCGCGATCAACATGGACGGAGTCGGGTACGCACGTGTCATCAGCTGTCTCCTCGGTTCATAGTTCTTCTTTGATGGAACCCGAAAAGATCCCAACAGCTCCGGTCGCCGCCGGCTCATTGATCGCCGGCTTCGCGGTCGCGCGGTACACAACCGTGCGCCCGCTCGGCGGCATCCCGATGGCGCTGGCGGGGGGCTGGTGCGCCCAGGAGTGGAACCGCCGCCGCGGTTACGGCACGGCGCTCGCGCTCGGCGGCACCTACCTCGCGGCGTTCGTCGGATCGCATCCGCTCGGCAGGCGGATCGGCGCCTGGCCGTCCGTGCTCGCCGTGTCGGCGCTCACCGGCGCCGTCGTCTGGGCAGTCGCCGACCGCTGATTCAGCCAGTCGCGAGCTTTGCCGCGAGCCCGTCGATTGCGTCGGCCGGATCCACGCGGACGCGACGGAGCGTGAACGGGTCATCGTGAGGTCCGGCGAGTCCCTCTTCGGTGGTCGTCGCCCCCTCATAGCCCGCCGCCCGCACCGCCACGATCGCCGCGTCGTCGTACTTGCCGGCCGGATAGCAGAAGAAGTCGACCGGGATGTCGAAGTGCCGCTGCAGCCAATCGCGTGAGCCGGACACCTCCCGGGTGAGACGGGTGGGGTCGACCGAGGTGAGGTCGGGATGCGTCAACGTGTGCGAGTCGATCTCCCAGCCCTCGTGGATCAGGTCGCCCACCATGCTCTCGGTCAGCTCGCCGTCGCGGACGTTGTCGATCTCCAGGTTGAGCACGGCCGGCCAACCGAGCCGGGTGAGGATCGGCCGCGCCCCCTCGTACTGGCTGCGAAGGCCGTCGTCGAATGAGATGACGACCGGCTTGGCGGCGATCGGCTTGTCGTCGTGCCAGGCCGCGAAGACATCCTCGAGCGTCACCGCGTGATACCCCTGTTCGTAGAGCCACTGGACCTGCTCCTCGAACTCGTCCTCAGGCACGAAGAGACCCGGGTTGGGGTTGCCGGCCGGGGGCGGCGAGATCCCGTGGTACATCAGGATCGGCACGGGGCCGTCGAAGTGCCTCACCGTGGGCACGGTGGCCGCCGCCGTGCCGGAGTCGATCAGCGCCGAGACCGCAGAGGTGTTCTCGGCACTTCCACGGTCGCGCCCTCGATGGCTCAGCAGCGCGATGCCGACGACGGCAACGGCGATGGTCGTCGCAATCAGCGCATTGCGGCGGCGCGCGCGGGCGCGGCGTGCACGCTCCTCGAGCCTGCGCTCGCGGCGTCGGCGCGCGATCTCCGACTCAGAACGGGTCAACCACCACGGGATCTTGCCCCACAGCGGTCGGGGTGGCCCGACGGCGCCCGCAAACGCCGCCGGGTCCCGAAGGCGGGCCTAGTAGCTGTATCCGCCGCTCGAGCTGGTGGTGGTGCTCGAGTCTGTCGTGGAGCCGGAGTCGCCCCCCGACCCTTCGTCGACGGATTCGCCCGCCGAGGTCATCGCGTACCACTCGGCGCCGAACTGGTCGAGGCCGTTGCCGCTCGTGTCGCCGGGGGCGGTGTCGCCAGCGTAGAGGTAGAGCGGGTGACCATTGAGGGCGACCTGGGTGGTGCCATCGTCGCGCTTGAACGTCGTCAGCATCGATGCGTCGATTCCGGAGCCGGCGGTCGCCATCCCCTTGCTGGTCACCGGCGGCCATGCCTGGGCGCAGGTGCCCGTGCAGGTCGAGGCGTCGCCCGACGTGTCCTTGTCAAAGAGATAGATCGTCATTCCGTTCGAGTCGACGAGGATCTGGCCGAGGCCACTGTCGGCGACGTTCACGGTGTCGCCCGAGCCACCGCTGCTTGCGGGGGTGCTCGTCGGCGTGCTCGTCGACGCCGCCGCGGCGGTGCTGGTCGAGTTGTCGCTGTTGCCGCAGGCGGCAAGCGCCGTCGCCGCGACGAGGCAGGTGGCGAGCGCGAGCGCGCCGCGAGCTTTGATTCCGGTCATCTGGTTCTCCTGTTCTTGGACCCTCAGGAGGGGGATACGAGTGACCGCGGCGCGCGGATTCATTCCGGTCGCGTGACGTCACCGACCGACGCCGATGCGTTAATCCCCTAATGGGAACGGTCCTGCTCTTTGCGTGCGCGGCCGCGTTCAACCCGACGCTCCTCGCGGTCACGACGGTGATCCTGCTCCTTCCCGAGCCGAAGCCATTGCTCATCGGCTATCTCGCCGGTGCGCTCATGACGAGCATCACGCTCGGGCTCCTGATCGTTTTCAAGCTCCAGGACACGAGCATCGTCGACACCACCCAGAACTCGCTGAGCCCGGCCGCGGACTTCGCGATCGGCGGGATCTTCCTGGCGATCGCCTACGTGGTTGCGACGGGCCGCGACCGCAGTGTCAGCGAGCGCCGGGCACAGAAGAAAGCGGCCAAGGGGCCGAGTGAGCCGCCCCGATGGCAGCGCTTTTTGAGTCGAGGGTCCGCGCGAGATGCATTCGTCGTCGGAGCCCTGCTCACCCTGCCCGGAGCGTCCTATCTCGCGTCGCTCGGGCACCTGGCCGGGGAGGAGGCGAGCAACGCGGTGACCGTCGCGATGGTGGTCGTGGTCAACCTGATCATGTTGATCCTGCTGGAACTCCCGACGGCGGCCTACATAGTCGCGCCGGAGACGACTCCGGCTCGGGTGGATCGGTTCAAGGCCATGATCTCCCGCAACGGTCGCCGCATGGCGCTCTACGGCACCTCGATCATCGGCAGCCTGCTCGTGATCCGCGGCGTGATCGAGCTCATCAGCTGATCCCCGCGACGGTCACTGGCCCGCCCGATGCGCCGGAAGGGGCGCGGATCGCGCCGCCGAAGCCATACTCGCGTCATCCGGGCCGGTAGCTCAGTTGGTAGAGCAGCGGACTCATAATCCGTAGGGCGCAGGTTCGATCCCTGCCCGGCCCACTTCTAAAACCGCTTCAGTAAGCGGAATCGTCGCTGATCGACATCAGGTCAGCGAGGACCGTATCCCGGATATATCCCGAGAACGCCGAGGAAATTGCATTTCGAGGGCCCGCACGGTTCGCGATGGCCCTTCGCTGTTGCTCGCACGCGAAGGCGACAGCGGGCAGGTCTGTGCGAAGAGTGTTACTGCGAGCAATCGATGCGCAAACGAAGGCGTTTCGCGGACTAGTGAAGGTGCTCATACTGGGCGACCTCGGAGGCGAAGTAATCGCGGATGGCAAAGAAGCGAACCACGCTGGGGACCCCGGGTCGAACCTCCACCGGAACCACAACGGGCTCGAGTTCTTCCCAGCCGGCGGCGGCCGCGGAGCCAGCTACTGCGAGCGCTGCCCGTCGCAGAGCGTGCGCAACCACATCGGCGATTTGCAGCCCCGCGCAGTCGACTGAATCTTCGCCCCGCATCGTGCCAACCAGAATCTTGCGCAGATCCACGAAGCCATCGTCTCGCAGAAATGTCTTGAGGAATGGATGCTCCGGGTGGTCGCGCCACTCGATTGGAGAGGTCAAGCCGAAGCGGCGGTCGGAGTGCATGATCCCGGGCAGGGTGCGCTCGAGGTATCGCTCGGCCTTGCTGGCGCGGCCCGCGAGCTTGGCGTCAAAGATGAACTCGAAGCGATTCAGGTCAGGACCCACTCCAGGCGGCGGTAGTGGACGAGCGCAGCCTGCACACCGTCAGCGACGACCTGAGGCATCAGGGCGCCAAACTCGATGAACTCGTTGTTGGAGATGCGGCTCTCGTGCCCGATCCAACCGAGGAGCTTCTCGTACTCCTCTCGGAACGCCTCATCACCTGAGGCCTTGGCTTCGGAGCGCCCCCAAGCGGTTGCCAGTTCCCCGGCCTGATCGAGCCGCCATTGGAGAATCGCGGAGGGTGGAATCAGGTAGGTGTCGGTCAAAGTGCAGGCGGCACCGATCGGAAGTGCAGCGAGCGCGCGGCAGACTTCTTGCAGCTCGGTGTCGCTGAAGTCACGAGCGTGAAGCTCGGAGACGCCGAGCTGAATCTTTAGGCGGTAGACCTGAATCGACTCTTTCGGCCTCGGACTCTGGCACCGTGATCGCCGCAATCGCATAGGCATCGAAGCGATCCTCAGGGAAGCCGAAGTCGCCGCTCTCATCAACGAAGATTCGCATCGCCCCGCGCCTAGAGGTCGTCGTCGACGTCGAGGTAGCTAACGCGAGCGAACCGAGCCTTGTTTTGCAGGTTGCGATCGCGTGTCGCCAGAACGACGCGCGCCTGTAGGTCGGCCCAGGCGAGCTCAAGCACACTGGCTAGGAGTTGGTCGTCGGGCTGCTCGGATCGCAGCCAGCTCGGCGCCTTATCCATCTCGGGGTCGATGGCCACCTCTTGCAGCGTCAACCGGTCGGCGATCGGCACACCGGAGAAGGTGTCGCTGCGGCGCGCGTATTCCTTCACGCGACGAATCACCCCAGTCGCCTTCTCGCGCAAGTGTTCCCGCTGCTTCAGGGCGTCGAGCTCTCGCACGACCTGAGGCACAAGAACAACCGTCCACTGTCCGGCTGGCGGCGACCAGAGTTCGAGATCAGGCTTTGCGAGCAGTGCGTTGGTGTCTGGGACGAGGAACTGGCCACCATCGCCGTGGGAGCTGGGCAGATGCTCGATTACCTCGAGCTGCTTAGCGACCGCTCTACGAACAACCTCGCGGATACCGTCGATGGAATCCGCAGGAGCACCGCTGAACGAGCCGTCCTGAGCGATGACCCGCTCGAGAACGTTGCCGGCGCGCTCGAAGGACTTACTGCGATCCGAAGCGCTTGCCTCGACGGCCCGCGAGCCAAGTTCGGCGAAACGGTTGTAAGCCTGCTTTGCTTGACCTACGTAACGCTGTGCTTCTGCCGGAAGCTCGGACCACCGCGTCGGGTTCCAGCCCACGAGAACGACCCCGCCACTGTCAGCGTTGGCGTCGTCGTACTGCAGGTTGCAATGGTCAAGCAGCTCATCGAACGCCGCGACCTGGTCCTCGGCGAGCTGATCAAGCGCCTCGCGTGTGGTCGGAACTTTGGCCGTCTCTGACACTGCCGAGACAGGTAAGCAGGGCCAGTGGAAGGGTCACAAACAGCGAACCGGTTCCATGCGACGCGACACGTCGTTTGAGTTCGTTTAGCGCTGCCGCTTCGCGCGATGAAGGGCAGCTAACCGGATACCCCCTTGCTCTCTAACGCCGGTCCAAGGCGCGCGTTATCTGGATCGACCACTTGGAAGCGTTATCTCCGCAGCCCTGACGAAGCACAATCAGCGCCGTACGCATGAGGTCCTCGGCGGTTCCACCTTTGCTAGGCGGGGGGAGGGCGGCGGTCGGATCGTCGAAGGCGCCGTAGTCGCGAACGAGTTCATCGACGGCAGCGCCCACTTGGGCCTCGATGCGTCGGATGTCCGCTGGGGTCGCCCCGACCCCGAACCTGCCGGCGGCGCCTGGTACCGGGCCAGCGTCGATCTTTGCGCACTTGATGAGCAGCACCGTACTGGCGCGCTCAAGCGAGTTCGCGAGTTGGGTAGCGTCAGGATCGCTTGTCGTAGCGGCTTCGCCGGCGCTCGTGACGGTAACGGTGCTCATAGCGACACCTCCACCGCCGCAGCTTGCGAGTCCGACTGCAGCGACAGCAATACCACCCACGAGCCTGGCCCGACGCAGCGACGCCCTCTTCGCACGCCAGAGCGAAGAGCCTGTCCTGTGCGTGAATCCGAGCACCACTGCCAACCAGCAACCCGGCCGTCCCTCACGGGACAATCGGGATCCCCTTGCAGCCGACGAGCTTTGCGCTGTCCGGCGGAATGCCATCACCACCTGGCTGGTCGCCCCACGCGCTGATCTGAATGTCTTGGTTGCCGGCGGCGTTCGGCGACATGAGGGCCGTGATCATCTTTGAACTCCCAGCCTTCAGCGGGCCGAAGGCGTAGGTCGCGAAGTCCGTTGGGACGTTGAGGTTCTTGCCCTTGTGACCCGTGTCGTCCGTGATCGAGATCAGGGCGAAATGGCTCAGATCGGAGAAGTCGAAGTAGGTCGTCGGCCAATCGTCCGTTCCAGTGTTGTCCACCACAGCTTTGAAGCGAAACGGCGTGTGCGCCTGAAGCGCCGCTGGGCATTTGCCCGCGATCTTCGCCGAGGTGAACGGTCCATCCGAAGAGGCATTCCCGGAGCGGCCTCCTCCGCTGTCGGACGAGCCGCAACTGTCGGCTCCCATCGTTGACAGGGCCAAGACGACGGCCGTAATTGCGACCGCGACCGATCTCGACAGCACCACCGTCCCAAGAACCACGGCGGTGGACAGGTCAGACGGGCCGAGCGTCAGGCCACGGTTAGCACCCCACGTCATCCTCCGGCACCTCCAACTCCCCAGTCGACCGTGGCCATCCTCGCGGAGACTCCGCGCGGCGTCAAGGCCAGTCAATGAGAGGAGCGCGATCCTTACGTTCGCTGCTTCGAGAGTTCGCGCCAGGTCCGGACTTTTGGTGGAGTCGCTGCCGCTTCGCGCGACGACCGATCGCCTATCGACTTCCTAATCGGTCGTCAAAGGCTCAACCCGCCGACTCGTCGCTCGCAAGTGCCTCGATTGCGGCGAGAGAAGCTGTCCAAGGCCGCGCGCCATGCCGTCACCGCTTTCGCGAGATTTGACGCCGCGATGCGCACGGCCGGTTCATTGGCGACCTGAACGCCAGTGCCTTGCATCTGACGAACCGTGGCGTCGAACTCACGCTTTGCCTCTGCCTGGGTTTCTGCGGCTGCCCGCCACTTCTTCTCCAGCTCGTGGATGTTTGTCATGGGCCCATTGTCCCGAACGCGGACGCAAGAGGCTTGACGAGCCGACTGACGCAGCGAGCGAGGCGGCGTCGTAAATCGTCAACTCGTCAGAGCGACTTGACCCACGCTCTCGCTTCGCGCGATGAGGGGTAGCTCGGGGACCTGAGACCCACCGAGCAACGTATGGGTAGTTGTGCGACGTTCGTGTGCCCGAGGATTCCCACCACGACTGCTGGCGCTAGTTGGAGTGGCGTTGGTCGCTGGCGTGGTTGCTGGCGGATGCGGCGAAGACGGGCAAGCTGATCGACACCACGGCGCAGAGGCACGAGCGAGAGGCTGGGAGAAACTGCCCGTCCCGGCTGAGGTGCGCGACCGACTGGCGCTGGTCGCGACGGACGACGAGGTCCTCGCCTTCGGCGGCTGTGCGCCCAAGCCACGCGACGAGTGCGACCCCACCCGGGATGCCTTCGCGTTCGATCCCTCGTCCAATGAGTGGCGGGAGATCCCGCCAGCCCCGATCGCCCTGATCGGAACGGGTGCATGGACTGGTGATGAGGCGATCTTCCTCGGGACGGGCAAGGCTGGCGACCTTCGCGGCCTTGCCTATGAGCCCCACTCCGAGCGCTGGCGCAGGCTCCCGCCGGCACCGGCGGGCGCCAAGGGCGACGAGTTGGTTTGGACCGGCTCTGAGCTGGTCGTCTGGGGCGGCGGTAAGCGGAGGGGACCCGGCGCGGCGTATGACCCCGCCGCGAATACCTGGCGCAAGCTCGCCGATGCTCCGCTTAGCCTCAACTCGGTCAGTCTCGTGTGGACGGGGGCGGAGGTGATCGCCTTCGGCTCACGCCTCGATCGGCGAAACCGGTCCTCGAGCCGGACGGCCGTCGCGATTGCCTACGAGCCCCACAGCGACACGTGGAGGAGGCTTCCCGACTCCGGTCTCTCGCCGCAGGCAGACACCGCGCAATGGGTCGGTCGGCGGATGATCGCCTATGACTACCTCACCCGCGCTCAAAGCTACGACCCGGGCCGTAACCGCTGGAGCGCGAAGAGACGGATGCCGCTTGAGCCCGGTGAGTGCTATCCCGACAGCACCACCGTCGGGCGATCGATGCTCGCCTTCTACTGTGGACAGGTCGCGCTGTTCGATCCCGGAGCGGATCGTTGGAGCATGGTGAGCGGCGGTCTGACCAAGCGCGTCAACCGCTCGAACGGCTACCGAAGCCCGATCCGCGTTTGGCGCTTCGCCCGGCTGGCGGCGATCGGCAACACCGCCTACTTTCTGGCCGAGGGCATCACTTTCAGCCGTAGCGGTGAAGCGCAATATGGATTCCGAGCGCTCCCCGGTTTCGTTTTGGTCCTTCAGTCCGTCGGCGGCGCCGTAGCCAGTCCACGGGCGCTCTTGCTCTGCGCGGCCAGGGGCAGCACCGGTCACGCACTGCGGCCGGAGCTTAATGACGGCTAGAACGCGTCGGCGACGGGATCACCGATGAGCACGGCTTCGGCCTCATGAAACCGACGATTCATCGCGTCGGTCTCGAGAAATGTCATCAACAAGCGGTCGATCGGTACGGGCCGGCGCGCGAGGGTGGCGAAGCGGGTCGTCGGCCCGCCATCGAAGTGGGATTCGGCGACCTCCTGAGACAAGGTCGCGGACACGAACGCGCTCGAACGGCTGTTGAGCAGCGGGCCGTCGCTTGCGGCCGCGCGATAGACGGCACGATCGCGGCCACCGAATCGGTTCCACACCTCCTGTGTGAACGCGAGCCGCCAGAGGAGGTGGTCCGAGCGACGCGCGCGCGACCAGTCGGCCGCGAACAGCTGCGAATCGCGCGGCGCCTGGCCTCGGTACGGAACGAGGCCGAGCTCGGCCAGGACGATCGCGTGGCCCTTGACCGCCTCGCCGGCTCGTGGGTTGGTCACGAACGCATCGGTGAAATCGCGCTCAAGCTTCGTCAGCCGCCGCTCGGCGATGAATCCTTCGAGGAGCCCGTACAGGTCGGCGTGGCCTTCGCGCGACTCGATCTGAGTATCGACGTTCACCTCGAGCCCGCCGGCCTTGCCGTCTAACCAGACACGGGCCTGTGTGCGCCGGTCGGCGAGCGCACGTAGTGACTCGCGGCGCACGGCGTCGTCGCATTCGATGATCAGCTCGCGATCGAAGCGAGCGCGACTGCGCTCGAGCGCGTCGAGCTCACGGTCGGTCGCACCCGCGGCTTCGCGCGCGAACTGAAAGCGCGCGACCTCTTCGAGCGAGAGCTCCCAGTGAGCCCCTGCGTCCTCGAAGGCCTCGACACGGACCACGAACGAGCCGCGCTCGGGCGCTACCTCGACGACGCTGATCGGCGTTCGCCGAGCGTCAAGCAGGCGTCCGCGGTTGCCGACCACGAGGTGCGCGAGGTGGCCGGGGAGGAACGCCGAGTCGGGCTCGGCATCCGGATCGAAGCTGTAGACGGGCTTGCTCATCGGGAGGCGTGTCCGGTGCCCCAGAAAAATGGCCCCGAGGTCTGGTGGACGTGGATCTCCCAGCCGAGGTCGGCGAGGCGTCGCTCGAGACCAGCCGGCGTGTGCGGGACCTTGATCGCGCGGAACGCTGAGCCGTCCGCCAGTCGGCGGCGGATAGTGGTCGATCCGTCGCCCTCGATTAGCTCGTCGGGGGTGATGTAGGCGTCGTCGGCGAAGAACACCCGTCCGTTCGGACGCAGGCAATCGGCAACGAGCGACCAGAACGACTCGAAACGCTCGAGCGGGACATGCGAGAGCCAGAAGCCGAAAAAAACGACGTCGTAGGTGTCGTCGGGGCGCCAGCGGAAGAGATCGGCGGTTACGAACCGCACGCGCCGGTCGTGCTCGATCCGACGTGCGGCCAGGTCAAGCATCTCTGGAGAGGCGTCAACGGCGGTGATCGTCTCCGCGTAGCGCAGGAGCTGCATCGTCCATCCACCGGGGCCGCAGGCGAGCTCGAGTACGTCGCCGGAAGGGTGAAAAGTGTCGAGAGCAGCATCCAGCTCCCCGCCAGGCAGGTCAAGCGCGCCGACCTCGTACTCAGGAGCGCGAGCGCGGTAATAGGCAATCTGCTCCGCGAGCAGTCCGTCGAGATCAGGGTCGGCCACGCCCGAAGGAGTAGCGGATTCCGCGCGTGATGCGCGTTCGCGCCGCGACGGCCTGACTCTCGGTTCGCGCGAATCGCAAAAGCAGGTAGGCACGGCCCCCAACACGAACTAAGGTCGAGTCTTCCAGACCGGTGATCGACCGAAGGAGGAGGAGTGCCGAGGCGCAAAGAGGAAGGGCCCGAGCGTGATTGGGAGCCGGCGCGGCTAATCCCCACAGCCGGGATACGTGGCCAGGACGACCAGGAGCGGCGAGCAACGTCGGCACTGCTCGCCGTCCTTCCCGCGGTCCCTGATTTCGGGCACGCGTTGCTCGCTGACTTGAAAGCGCCGAAGGGCTCCATCTCGACCTTTACGGAGGTGAGGCTCAAGGACGCCGACGGCCAAACCCACATTCCCGACGGCGCGATCATCGTTGAGCGCGGGAGTACGCGTTGGTCCTGCCTTGTCGAGGTGAAGACCAGCAAAGCGACGCTGGGCGGAGATCAGGTCGAGCGCTATCTCGCGATGGCTCGCGCGCACGGCTTCGACGGTCTGATTGACGATCTCGAATGAGATTCGGACCGATCCCACTGAGCTTCCGTTCAAGGTCAGTCGCGTCAAAGTCGGCCGCCTCACGCTTCGCCACATGTCCTGGTGGCGGGTCCTCACCGAGGCGATCCTTCAACACCGGTTCCGTGGGATTCAGGATCCTGACCAGGCGTGGATCCTGAATGAGCTGATTCGGTACCTCGACGATCCGAGGTCGGGGGCGAGCGGCTCCGAGGGCATGGGGGAGAGCTGGGCGAAGGTGCGCGATGCCGCAAAAATGGAAACGCTGCGGACGAGCGATCCGGAGGCAAAGGCCACCGCGGCCAAGTGGGAGCAGTTCGTCCAGTACCTCGGACTGAACCTCAGCCAAGACCTCGGCGTGACCGTGCGCCCGGCTCGCGCCCGCGGGAAGTCCGCCTCAGACCGCGTCGCTGATTCGACGAAGAAGTTGGTTGCCGAGGGCCTGTTGGAGGGAACGCTTCACATTCCAGGAGCGGTGGGGCCGTTATCGCTCGAGGCGAACCTTCGCAACAGCCGTGTGACGACGGGCGTCGAGATCGACGCCCCGACAGATGGGCGACCGCTCACCCGGATCAAATGGCTGCTGCGACAGCTCGAAGACGCGCCGGCGGAGCTCCGTGTCGACGTACGGTTCCCCGGTCGCAAGGGCACCACCTCCGAACTCCTACGCGACTGTCGTGACGAGCCCGAGAAGCTGTTGCTCGCCGATGATCCGCGTCGGGAACCGCGCTTATTCTCCGTGGCCCTCTCACGCCCGATGGGCAAGAAGCGGGGTCGCACAGAAGGTTCGTTTGTGACCGAGACGCGCCGCCAGCTGATGGACTTCTACGGCGATCTCGTCCAAGACCTGCAGCCGCCGAGACAGAAGGCACCGAAGCTGCCGAAAGCGACCGAGGAGCAGACGGTGGAACCCGTGGACCCGGGCCCGTCGCCTCAGCAGATGCGGCGCGACCAATCGTCCAGTCTTGATCAGATCGCGGAGCTCGCCAGCTTCTTGCCGCTCGAGGAGTGACTCTCTCTCGGCGCGCGTTGCCGGCACGAAACGCCTGCCGGACGTCGTAGGCCCGGCTCACCCAAGCGGGGCCGTCAGCAGCCTCGTAGTCGAAGTGGCCGCGGCTTCGAAGTCACCCGGTGGCCCGCCGGATCGATGATCCGAAGCCGGGTCCAGTAGCGCTTACCGACCTTGAGCTTGTGCGGGATACCGAGCGTCTCGCTGGTTCCGAACTCCTCGTTCGTCGATCCGACGATCCGAGCGACTCGGCCTGACTTGCGGTGGCGAAGGAAGTCGAGCTGCCAGCGCACGAACTGGTCGCGGCTGTTGTCAGAGTGATCGAACGTGAGGTCGATTTGCTTCAGGCACTCGTAGGAGTTGACCTTGACCTCACTGAGAGTCGGCGGCTCATCCGGCACCTGAAATGAAAGCGTCGGCGTGAAGTAGCTGTTGTAGTCCTGATCCTCAGTTTCGAGATGCCAATACCAAGTGCCGGCGAATAGCGGCTCGGAGTCGCCAACCGTGAAGTTCGTCTGCGGGTCCTGAAGGAACTCCAGGCGCCGGTCCTCGTCGTCGGCGAAACGACCGAATTGGCCCGGCGCCGGGTTGGGCGAGATCTCAAGCGTGGAAGAGCGTTCGCCCACGCCGAGCTGCCACGAGAACGATGGAGTGGAGGTCGTGGTCGATCCACCAGGAGGAGACACAGGCGTGGCCGCGTTCGCGCCCGTCGCGGTCAGCAACCCAAAAACGGCTGCCAGCAAGGCACAAGGCCCTGAGAAACGCGCTCGTCCCATCACGCGAAGCTATCGCGGACAGAGGTGTGGACGTACCTATGGATCGTCGATCCAGCCCGAAGACGCATGCACACGGCAGCGAGGTAAGTGAGCCAGGCCGGGTTTCACGGAGACCCAGACGCCAGGATTACGTCCTGGGGAAAGGCAAGTCTCCGAGCCGATGCCAAGACCACGCAAGTACCCGACCGAGCTGCTCGACCGAGGAGTCCGGCTCGTCTTTGAGTCCGAGCGCCCGATCGCCCAGGTCGCGCGCGACCTCTCCATTCACCCCGAGGCGCTTCGAAAGCGAGTCCGCCAGGCCGAGGCCGACGCGGGCAAGCGCACCGGCCTGACGACCTCAGAGCGCGAGCGCATCAAAGAGCTCGAGTCAGAGAACTACGAGCTTCGCCGCGCCAACGAGATCCTCAAGTCCGCGAGCCTTTTTTTCGCCCGCGAGCTCGACCAGGACCGGCCGAAGTGAGCGCCTACGTCGACGCCCACCGCGAGCGCTTCGGGGTCGAGCCGATCTGCAGGGTCCTCGGAGTCTCGGCGTCTGCCTACTACGAGCGCGCCAAGGGCAAGCAATCACAGCGCGCCAAAGAGGACGAGCGCCTGCTCGAGCTGATCCGGCGCACCCACGCCGAAAACTACGAGGCCTACGGCTACCGGCGAACCTGGAAGGCGCTCTTGCGCGCCGGCGAGCAGGGGCTCGCGCGCTGCACCGTCCAGCGCCTGATGAAGGCAAACGCGATCCAGGGCGCCAAGCGCCGAGCCAGGCCCTGGCGCACGACCAAACCCGACCGCGACGCACACCGCCGCCCCGACCTCGTCGAGCGCGACTTCGCCGCCGCCGCGCCCGACCGCCTCTGGGTCGCCGACATCACCTACCTGCGCTCATGGCAGGGCGTCGTCTTCTTCGCCTTTGTCGTTGACGTCTTTTCGCGCAGAGTCGTCGGCTGGCAAGTCGCGAGTCACATGCGCACCGACTTGGTTTTGGACGCGCTGCGGATGGCCCTGGGAACCCGCCGGCGCGGAGCCGACGTCGCCCTCGTTCATCACTCCGATCGCGGCAGTCAATACACCTCCGCCGACTTCACCCAGGAGCTCACCGACAACGGCGTTTTGGCCTCGGTCGGCTCGGTCGGCGACGCCTATGACAACGCGATGGCCGAGAGCTTCGTCGACACCCTCAAGACCGAGCTGATCAGAGATCGCGTCTGGCGCACCAACTCACAGCTCGAGCTCGCGATCGTCAAGTGGATCAGCTGGTTCAACGACGACCGCCTGCACGAGTCGCTCGGCGACATCCCGCCGGTCGAGTTCGAGCAACGCTACGTTGCCCCAGAGCCTTTGAAGATCCCCCTCTCAATGAAACAAGGAACCACCTAACTCAGTCTCCGCGGAAGTCGGTCTGGCTCAGACGTCGTGGGTGTACCGGGCGGCGAGGGAGGGCGATCTGCCGTCGGTCCGGTGCGGTCGATACCGGCGGTTCGATGACGGCGATATCGAGCGCTGGATCAGCCTGAAGAAGGGAGCGCCCCGTGGTTCGACGGGCTCGATCGACGTGGCGTCCGAATAACACGGCATCGTTGGCCTCGATGGGTGATCGAGCGCGTCCGGCGCAGGTCAGCGGCCACGTTGAGCTGATTCAGCGCAAGCGTGGAGCTCAGTACTACGTCAAGTACCGGCTCGCCGACGGCCGGCAGCGGATGAAGCGCCTCGGGCCGGCTTGGTCCGGCCGTGGACGGCCGCCCGCCGGCCAATACACGCGTCGCACCGCGGAGCACGAACTCGAGGCCATCCTGACCGATGCCCGACGTGGGCAGCTTCCCGGCGCGGTCGTGAGCGGAGCGAGCTTCGCGGACGCCGCTGCTGAGTGGTTGCGATACGTCGAACACGACCGTAAGCGCCGCCCGTCGACGATCGAGGACTATCGAAACGTGGTCCGCCACAACCTCCTCCCGGAGTTCGGAGACACAGCGCTTGAAGAGATCACTGTGAGCTGGGTCGACGGGTTTCGTGCTCGCCTGGTCGCCGAGGGGAGATTGAGCGATCGAACGATCAACAAGTTCCTTGTGCTTCTCCACGGGATCTTTCGTCGCGCACAGCGCGTCTACGGCCTACCCACCAATCCGGCGGCGGCGGTTGAGCGTCAGCCAGTCAGACGGTCTGGAGACTTCGACGTACTCACGCCGGACGAGGTCGCTGCCGTAACGCGGGCGGCGGAGTCCGAGCAGGATGCGGCGCTCTACCTCACGGCAGCGTTCACCGGACTTCGCCTCGGTGAGCTGCTCGCGCTTCGGTGGGTCGATGTCGACTTCGCGAAACGGCTCGTGCACGTGCGACGTTCGTTCACACACGGCGCCGTGGGCCTGCCGAAGTCCGGTCGGGTCCGAAGCGTGCCGCTGATCGACGACGTAGCACGGGTCTTAGATGGTCTCAGCCGCCGGGAGCGGTTCACGGGCTCTGAGGAGCTCGTGTTCCCGAACTCCGTCGGCAACCCGCTGGATGATTCAAAGCTCAGACGCCGCTTCTATCGGGCGCTCGACCGAGCCGGCCTGAAGCGAATCCGTTTCCACGACCTGCGGCACTCGTTCGGAACGCTCGCAGTCCAGGTATTCCCTCTGTCCGACGTGAAGGCCTACATGGGCCACGCGGACATCCAGACGACGATGGTGTATGTGCACCACGTCCCGGCCGACGATGCCGCGGCACGACTTTCGGGCGTGGTCCAGCGCTCCGCTGGCCTCGTCTCAACGACGGATCAGCCGGGTCAGTCAGGGCGGGATCGAGGATCAGTCTGATGGCCAGCCGTGGACTTCAGGCTTGCTACTACCGAACCGCTGAGGGCTCGGAGCCCGTCAGGCAGTTCATCGACGGTCTGGACGACCGGCGCCGGGCTGTCCTGCTCAACCAGATCGATCGCCTCAACCTGCTGACCGACGCCGTTCCCCACCTGCCCTTTCCTCACAGCTCGCAGATCGAAGGCGAGTTGCGCGAGCTTCGATGCCACGTGGGGTCGGATCTATATCGAGTGCTGTATCGACGCTCCGAGCGTCTGATCGTGCTGCTCCACATCTTCCGCAAGAAGACGAAGAAGGCGCCGGAAGCCGAGATCAGAGTGGCTCGAGATCGATGGGAGGACTTTAAGCGGCGGATGGACGCTGTGCCACGCCGGCCGCCCCGTGCAGCTGGACATGATGCGCCCTGAGGAGCCCGACCTCGGGGGCCGGGGTTAGCAAAATTGCTAAGGTACGAGACGTGAGTAAGCGAACCAAAGCGGGCGTGAGCCCAATCGGCGGACGCGTCGCCGCGGACATCGAACGCGAGCGGCGAGACAGCCCTGCATTTCGCACTGAGCACGACCGCCTCGCCGGTTTCGAGCAACTCGCCCGAATCGTGATCATGCGCCGCGCCGAGCTGGGCCTTTCTCAGGAGGATCTGGCGGACCGGATGGGCACGACCGGTTCGACGGTCTCGCGGATCGAGAGCGGCCAGCACGCGACGACCGCCAAGACCCTAAAGCGCCTTGGCGAGGCGCTTGATGGTCACGCGGTAATCGGATTCGACTTCGGCAGCGAGAAGCGGCCGAAGCGCGAACTCGTGTCGCTCTAAGTGACAAGCTGCTGACCGGCTCGCGGTCGCCCGGTGGCGCGGGACACAGAGCGGCGCGGGCCGTGAGGTGACCGTATCCCGAACCGTATCCCGAAATGCGGAATTCCAAGGACTTCTGAGCGAACTCACGTGGCTTGAACAAGCCAGACAGAACCGAGGTCATACGGATTCCGAAAACTCATAATCCGTAGGGCGCAGGTTCGATCCCTGCCCGGCCCATTACAGGCGAGGCGTCTTTGCATCTGTCCCGTTGGCGCCGAGACCGCTCCTTGCATATCAGTGTTAGGTTGCGAACATGACCGGGAGGGCCCCCGCGGGGACGCGTGGGCTAGACAGAGGCGGGGTCGCGGCGGGGTCCGCGGCGTCTCGGACAGGCCCTCGGCGACCATGGGCCATCGCTCTCGCCCTGAGCGCGGTCGCCCTCACCGCCCTCGGCGCGCCGGCGCCGGCGCCGGCGCGGACCGCCTACGTCGCCAACTCAAACTCTGCCAACGTGACCCCAATCGCGACCGCGACCAACACCGCGGGGACGCCGATCTCGGTCGGGAGTGGTCCCGAAGCGATCGCGATCACACCGGACGGCAAGACCGCCTACGTCGCCAACTTCAGCTCCAATAACGTCACCCCGATCGCCACCGCCACCAACACGGCGGGGACGCCGATCCCGGTCGGGACCGGCCCCATCGGGATCGCGATCACCCCCGACGGCAAGGCGGCCTACGTCGCCAACAAAGGCTCCAACAACGTCACCCCGATCGCCACCGCCACCAACACGGCGGGGACGCCGATCGCGGTCGGGAGCTTGCCCGTTGGGATCGCGATCACCCCCGACGGCAAGGCGGCCTACGTCGCCAACGAAAACTCCAACAACGTCACCCCGATCGCCACCGCCACCAACACCGCGGGGACGCCGATCGCGGTCGGGACGTTCCCCCAAGAGATCGCGATCACCCCGGACGGCACCACCGCCTACGTCGCCAACGAAAACTCCAACAACGTCACCCCGATCGCCACCGCCACCAACACGGCGGGGACGCCGATCGCGGTCGGCAACGGCCCCATCGGGATCGCGATCACCCCGGATGGCAGCACCGCCTACGTCGCCAACGACATCTCCAACACCGTCACCCCGATCGCCACCGCTACCAACACGGCGGGGACGGCGATCGCGGTCGGCAACGGCCCCATCGGGATCGCGATCACCCCCGATGGCAGCGCCGCCTACGTCGCCAACGCAACCTCCAACACCGTCACCCGGATCGACACCGCCACCAACACGGCGGGGACGGCGATCACGGTCGGTACCTTCCCCTACGCGATCGCGATCACCCCCGACCAGGCGCCGGTCGCCGCCTTCGCCGCCACCGCGGCGCCGCCCGGCTCGCCGACCGTCTTCGACGCCTCGGGCTCCTCGGATGCCGACGGCCAGATCGCCACCTACGCCTGGGACTTCGGCGACGGCCACGGCACGACGGCGAGCTCGCCGACCGACACCGCCCACGCCTACGCCGCCGCCGCCACCTACACCGCGACGCTGACGGTGACCGACGGCGAGGACTGCTCGAGCGCGCTGGTGTTCACCGGCCAGACCGCCTCCTGCAACGGCGCTTCAACCGCCGTGGCGAGCCGGCAGGTGACGATCGCATCCACGACCCCGCCGGTCCCGCCATCCCTGCCGCCGAGCCCGCCGGAGACGACGATCACCAAGGCGAAGCTCAAGGCCAAGCACGCAAAGGCGAAGTTCAAGTTCGAGGCGGTCGGGCAAGCCACCGGCTTTGAGTGCAAGCTGAAGCGAAAGCACGCCCACAAGCCCGCGAAGTTCAAGGACTGCGAATCGCCGCAGACCTACAAGCACCTGAAGCCGGGCACGTACAGCTTTGCGGTCCGCGCCCTCGGCCCGGGCGGCACCGACCCAAGCCCGGAGAAGAAGCGGTTCGAGATCGCTTAGCTGGGCTGCGCTGAACCGCCGCAGTGCTCGATTGGGAAGAGCGCTGGGATCGGGCGCAAGTGACGGCAGAACGACTCCGGCGGTCCTGGACAGAAGCCGTCGCAAGCCGCTGGACCTAGCGGACGCCGCGGATCGACCACCGCCACCCTAACCGACGATGGTTGGCCCGGGGGCGGCTGGATCAGGTGCGGCCTGGCACTCTGGGGTCCTCAGTCGCGCGGCCGAAACGCGACGAGTGGGTTCACCTCGATGAGCCGGCGGCGGGCGGATTCGGAGCCGTCATACCGAATGCCCGCGACCTTCGAGAGGAGCGCGCGGAGGACCGGCGTGGCGATCCGATGTCGCTGTTCGTAGCCGGCCAGCGCGCGGGTGGCCTCGTCCGCATCGAGCTGGCGGGCGCGAGGAGCGAATTGAAGTCGAGCGATCTGCACCTCGATCGGATCCGCGGCCAGAACGTTTCGGTACCACTGAGACTCCCGTCCAAACCCGGACATCACGACAGCCTCCTGAGCCGCCTCGTCCCACGCAATGACCTCGAGCATCGTGCGATACACGCGACCGGTGCGACGCCCGCGATGCGTGAGCAGCAGAAAGCGGTGGCCCAGCAGCCAGCCTGCCCGTGCGGAGTAGATCGCCACCGGTGCCCTGAACAACCGCTTCATCAGCCAACCGGGTTTCATCGCCGCGAGACTACGCGCCAGTTCCGGCGCCGTCGGACCAGTTCACGCATTGTGCCCGTCGCCAGAGCCGTCCTGAGCCCCTGGCGGTTGACCACGATCAGGGCGGCCAGCAGCGGGATCGCGACCGCGAACGCGATGGCCAAGCAGTGTCTTCATCGCCTCAGCCTCCTTTCCCCGCGGTTGATAGGGGCGGGTCGATGACGTGGACATCGAGCGTCATGCCCGCGAGCTTGTGCCCGGGTACGGTGCACCACAAGTCCAGGCCGTCGGTCACCGTGCCAAGGTCGAGGCGATCCGACTCGCCAGGACTGAGCATTCTCGTCCTCGCGCCGCCCTCGACTGCGAGGTCGTGGTCCTCGTCGCCCTTGTTGACGACCTTGAGTACGACATGGGTGCCGCGAGCGACCTTGAGCACATCAGGAGTGACGTCAAACCCGACGACAGCGTCCACGAGCGCGACCCGGACGACCTGGGTGCCGGGCCCCGCGACCTGCTTCGAGGTGGTCTTGTCGAGTCCGCCAGAGAGAGCGAAGCCGACGAACCCCAAGGTCGCCACAACCACCAGCCCGATGGCACCGGCGGTCGCCAAGAGGCGCCAGCGAGGTCGCTGCGTCGACCCCTTCTCGCTCGGGCGGCTCGGCGCGGTCGGGCCGGGATTGGCGGACATCACGCGGCACTGCTTTTTGCCGGCACGGCTGCCTTGCTGGAACCGACGAAGGCGGAGATCAGCTCGGCGAGCCGGTCCGGTTGGTCGATCATCGAGAACGTCTTTGAATTTGAGATCACCTCGAGGCGAGCCTCCGGAAGCGTGGCCGCCAGCCGCTGCCCGTCTTCGAGCGGGAAGAAGGCATCGTCAGCCGACCAGGCGACGAGCGCCGGCTTCCGGAAGTCGGGCAGGCCCTCGGCGGCGCGAAGCATCGACTCTTGGTTAAGTGATGCGGTAAGGCGGCGAAGGTCGGTTCGGACGCCCCTGTTGCTCAGGGCCGGCTTGACCCACTCCGCGGCCAGCTCGTCAATGTCGCCGTGCGCCAGTTCCCCATAGGCGCGCTGGCGCCCGAGACGGGTCCGCAGTGGCTGCAGCGCCAGGCGGAAAGCTCCCGGGAGCTTGGCCGCGACGATGAACGGCTTGAGAATCGGCGGCGGGAAGTGCTCGAAGGCGTCGCAACCGGTGAGGACGAGCGCCCCAAGTCGTTCGGGGGCGGTGGTGGCCAGGATCTGCGCAATCGCGCCGCCCGTATCGTTGCCGATGAGAACGACATCCTCCAGGTCGAGCGCCTCGACGAACTCAGCGCTGATCTCCGCGAGGCCCTCCATCGTCAACTCAGTGGTTTCGTGCATCGCCTCGGTGTGGGCGCCGAGCGGCCATGTCGGCGCGACGCAGGCGAAGCCCCGCGCCGCGAGCCGGTCGGTCAGCCCACGCCAAAGCGATCCGCCCATGGCATAGCCGTGAATGAAGAGGAGCGGGCGACCGTCGGCCGGCCCGGACGTCTCATAGTGGATCGTTCCGGCGCTGAGGGTGATGGCTGGCATAGCGACCTCCTGGTATAGAATACGTACAGCCTGCACGTAAGATACCAACAACCTGTACGGAAATGAGCCCGACCCAAGCTGAGCGATCGGCCGCGACCCAGGAGGCCCTCAAAAGAGCCGCTCGCCGGCTCTGGGGTGAACGCGGCTACGGCGAGGTCGGCACCCCGGAGATCGCCGCGCGCGCGGGGGTGACCCGCGGTGCGATGTACCACCAATACGCCGACAAGCCGGCGCTTTTCATCGCTGTCCTCGAGGCCGTTGAGGCCGAGGTGATCGAGCGGCTTACCGCCGCCGTTTCAACTGCCGAGCCCAAGACACCGGCCGAGGCGCTCCACGTCGCCGCGGACGCGTGGCTGGAGATCGCAAGCGAGCCCGAGGTCCGCCAACTGGTCTTGCTCGATGCGCCGAGCGTCCTCGGGTGGGCTCGCTTCCGCGAGTTCTCTCAGCATTACGGCCTTGGCATGACCGAGCAGCTGCTCAGTGCCGCGATCCAGTCCGGGCATTTGAAGGCTCAGCCGGTTCGCCCCCTGGCGACGATCTTGATCGGCGCCCTCGATGAAGCCGCCCTGAGCATCGCCAGCGCCGATGACCCCGCCAGCGAGCGGGCGGACGTTCAGGAAGTCGTCCACGACCTCATCGATGGCCTCCTTCAGGGATGACCACCCGCGCATGACATCTCGCGAGGGTCAGGCGCGCGCGACGTATTGCGAAGCGGTATCGCGCACGAGCTCGGCAAGCCGGTTGCCGATCGGTCCCCAGTCGTAGGCGGCAACCGCCTCGACTCGGGCCGCCGCGCCTCGGCGCCGGCGCTCGGCGCCGTCGTTTACGGATGCGTGCATCGCCTCGACCAGGGCTCCAAGGTCGTCGGGCGGGATGAGCCATCCGGTCTCGCCGCTGTCGATGATGTCGGCCGGGCCGCCGCGGTCGACGGCGATCGGGGGTAGGCCGCAGGCCATGGCCTCGACCACGACCTGTCCGAACTGCTCGTTGACCGACGGGTGCACCAGCACGTCGCTGGCGCCGAGGAACTCAGGCAGCGAGTCGTGCGGATGCCAGCCGGCGAGAAAGACGTCCTCGGCTCCGGTCCGCGCGATCGTCTCGAGCGGATGCTCGCCTTCCCACTCGCGTGGAAATCCGCCCAGCAGAACCAGGACCGTGTCCACGTGGAAGCCTGCGCGCGCGGCGACGAATGCCTCGATGAGCAGCGGCAGCCGCTTGACCTCGGTGAAGCGGCCGACGCTGAGCAGCGTCGTCACCTGAGGTCCTGGGATCTCAGCGTCTTCGTACTCGACGCTCCCGGGGGCGCCGCCGGGAGCCCATCCGCGCGGGCGTTCGACGAGGTGGCGTCGCCAATGCGCCGCGCGATCAACCTCCCGTGGTGCGAACTCGGGGCTGAAGCCGTTGGGAACCAGCAGGAATTGATCGGGGTCGATTTCGAGCAGAGCGCTCGCGCGGTGAAGTCCCTGGGAGCTGTTGACGACGATCCGCGTGCAGGATGCGGCCCAGTCGCACATGCGTTCCGCCCAGGTCGAAGCCGCCTTCCAGTGCGCAGGTGGTCCGTGCGCGATGCGCTCGAGCATCAGTAGCTCGGAGCCGTGAATGTGCCCGATGACCGGCACCTCGGGCATCACGCGCGCCGCCGCCGCGTTGAGCGGCGTCAGGTGATGCAGGTACAGAACATCGATGTCGTCATCGCCGGCTGCGCGTGCGAGCGCGTCGGCCCAGGCGCTGACCTGACCTTCGTAGCGTTTGCGATCGAGGCTTGCCATGACCGGATCCTCGGCGCCCGGGCGGTCCTCATACGAAGCGTGCATCGGCGCCTCGCCGGGTTCACCGATGAAGCCAAGTGGGTCGCGGCTGGCCAGCGCTGCTGTGAAGTCAACGGGCCAGAGATCGCTGTGACGAAAGAACTCGGGCGCGGAGCCGTGGTCGCCTATATCCGAACGCGAGCCGGCGACGAGACGGACCTCGATCCCGCTGTCGGCGAGCTCCGTCGCGATTGCGTCACATGCGATCGCAGAACCGCCCCGGGGGTAGAAGTAGAAGCCCATTAGGACTTTGAAGGCTTCTGATCGGATGCACCGAGGGTAGTGCTCGGCGGGGGAGTCGTTGCGGTTCTTTGCTCAGCGAGGCACGAAACGGAGAGCGGTCGGCACGGCGCGGCCTCCCGGGATTTCGACCCCGTGCTGTTCGCGGGGGACGTTTCGAAGGCGGCCGGCGCCGACCAGCGACGCTGACCCGCCGCCGTCGAGGTTGATCGCGTCCTCGGCCCCGAGTTCGATCATCAGGGAGGCAAGCTCACCAAGGCTCAGACCTGCTTCATCGTCGGCGCGGCCGTCACAGACGACGGCGATCAGCTCGTCGCCGCTCACGCCGAACGCGGCGCGCGGATAGCGACCGACCGTGATGTCGGAGTCGAACTGGTGCGCGCCGGCCGAGAAGCCCTCGACGTCGTCATCCGCGTCCACGAGGTTGACGTGGGAGCGGGCCAGCATCGGCCCGGCCTGCAGCAGATCGCCCCGGGGGTCTGCCGGAATCTCCCTCCTCGGGCGCAGTGACACCTCGTCTTGGTCGACGTGAATGCAGGCGCGCATCCGATCCCACGGCGGGTCGAATGGCACCCCGGGCAGCGCGCGGCCATCGATTCGTAAGTCGCCGAGGGGAATGCCGTGCGGACGGACGTAGAAGCCGCCGATCAGAGCATGTTCCACTCCGCCGCGTGCGCACCAGTCGGCAAGCGGTTCGGGGGGATCCAGCCGAGACACTCGCGCCGTGTAGTTCGCCCGGCCAAGCCGAAGCACGTGCGCAGTCGTCGTGCGGCTGCTCGTGGTCGGGACGCGCGCGGTCTCATAGACGGGGCGTGACACGTCGGCCGTGTGCCGGGAGGTGGTCATTTAGCGCCCCGGCCAACCGGCCGGCGCCGCTACATCAAACACGACCGGGCTGCCGGAGCTGTTGCCTGAACGTGACAGCGCAGGGCTGAACGCCGTGTATCTTTTCGCACGAGGGGGAAACGCGGCGACCGACCGCGCTGGATCGCATGGAGGCGAGATGACGACGACACCGGTGGAGCAATCCCCGGCGCAACGAAAGACCGCACGCATCGCGGGAATCTGGTTCGCGCTCACGTTCGTGGCGTCCATTCCGGCGCTGCCGCTGTACGCGCCGCTGCTCAACCACACCGACTACATCCTCGGCGGCGGCGCGGACACGCGCGTCGCGTTCGGCGCCGTGCTGGAGGTGATCCTCGCGATCGCCAACATCGCCACGGCGGTCGTCCTCTACCCGATCGTCAAGCGCCAGAGCCAGAGCATCAGCCTCGGCTACGTCGCGAGCCGGACGGTCGAGTCGATGATCATCATCGTCGGCCTGATCAGTGTCCTGTCGCTCATCACGCTGCGCCAGGACGTTGGCGGGGCGGGTGCCAGCGACCCAGCGTCGCTCGTGATCGCCGGGCGGTCGCTGGTGGCCGTCCACGATTGGACCTTCATCCTGGGCCCCAACTTCTGCGCCGCTTTTGGCAACGGCATCCTGCTCGGTTACCTGATGTTCAAGTCCGGTCTGGTGCCGCGACGGATGGCGATGCTCGGGCTGATCGGCGGCCCCCTGCTCTTTCTGAATTCGACCCTGATGGTTCTCGACGTCTACGACCACGGCTCGGCGATCGGCAATCTTCTGTCGGTGCCGGAGATCCTCTGGGAGGCCTCGCTGACCGTCTACCTCATCGTCAGGGGGTTCAGGCCCTCCCCGATCCTCGCCGCGACTGAGTCCTGACCGGCTGGGAACTGATCCGCTGGCTGCACCTGCTGGCCATGGCGTTCTTCGTCGGCGGGCAGCTCGTGCTGGTCGCCGCGGTCGTGCCGGCGTTCCGCGGCGTGGAGGACCGCGACAGGTTGCGCATGATCGCGCGGCGCTTCGGCTGGGGCTCGCTCGTTGCGCTGGGCGTGCTGCTCGTGACCGGAGCGGCCATGGCCAGCCACTTCCACGTCTGGGGGGACGCCAAGCTGCACCTCAAGCTGGCGCTGGTGGTGCTGGCGGGCCTGCTGATCGCTTGGCACATGCGCCGCCCCCAGGAGCACTGGATCGAGGGCCTGGTCTTCGTCGTCTCGCTGGCGATCGTCTGGCTCGGGGTGGCGCTCTCGCATTGAGCGCGGTGCACGGGAGGAAGCAGCCCGTGCAGGGGAACTGTCGCGCGGACGCCGGGGTGCCGCCTAGAATCGCCGCGATGCGCTTCATCCGCCGCGACGCTCAAGTGGGGGGCGTCGAGACCGCAGTTGATCCGGCGGCAGCGATCGGTCGTGCGCTCGCGGCTGCGACGGTCAGCGGGCCGAAGATCGGCCTTGCGCTCCTCGAGCCGCTGCAGTCTGAGCTGGAGGGCGATTACCGCCTTCCCGCAGCCCGCGCCCGGCTGTTGGAGATGGCGGGCCATGAGCTGGACGCGCTCGAGGATTACCGCACCGCGGCAGCCCAGGCGCCGAACCACACGGACGAGCGCTATCTGCTTTCGCAGGCCAGCCGCCTGACCGAGCACCTCGACAGCGCACGCTAGGCCAGCTCCAATCCATCCCGCGGCGGCGCGCGTAGGTCCCATCAAAGGGGGGTCGTCAATCGACAACGACCCAAGGGAGACCAATGTGTTGAGCAAGGCAAGCAAGACCATCCTCGCGAGCATCGCGGCTTTCGTGCTGGCGCTCGGCGGCGCGGCATCCGCGGCGCTGGCGAGCCACGGCGGCGATGACCCGCCCGGCCACCATCATCATCATCACCACCATCACCACCATCACCATGGCGAGCACGGTCCGGGCCACCCCTCTTCTAGCCGATAGCCAAGTACCGTCATATGGGTGGAGGCGGCGGCGAAAGGCCAGTCGGGGCTTGCTTTCGAGAGCTCGCAGGGCCGCTGGGTGCTCGCCGCCGCTGTGCTCGGGTCGGGGATGGCGTTTCTCGACGGCACCGTCGTCAACATCGCGCTGCCCGCCATCGGCCGCGACCTCGATGCCTCGACCAGCTCGCTGCAGTGGATCTCCAACGGCTATCTGCTCACGCTCGCCTCGCTGATCCTGCTCGGAGGCTCACTCGGAGATCGCCACGGGCGCCGCAAGATCTTCAGCCTCGGCGTCGCGATGTTCACGGGCGCGTCGCTGCTCTGCGCGATCGCGCCGACGTCGGAGCTCTTGATCGCGGCGCGGATGCTGCAGGGCGTCGGCGGCGCTCTGCTCACCCCGGGCAGCCTGGCGATGATCGAGGCGAGCTTCCGGCCCGACGACCGGTCGCGGGCGATCGGCGCCTGGTCGGGATTGGCGGGCGTCTCGACCGCGCTCGGACCGCTCCTCGGCGGCTATCTGATCGAGGCGATCTCCTGGCGCGCGATCTTCCTCATCAATCTGCCGCTCGGGATCCTCGTGATCCTGATCGCGACGCGCCACGTCCCGGAGACGCGCGACCCGATGGCGAGCGGGCGGCTGGATCTCCTCGGCTCGGTGCTCGCAGCCCTCGGTCTCGGCGCCACGACCTACGCGCTCATCGAGGGCCCTGACCAGGGCCTCAGCGCGGCGATCCTCGTCACCGCGTTCGGCGGCCTGGGACTGCTTGCAGCGTTCCTGGTGCACGAGCGGCGTGCCCCGAACCCGATGATGCCCCTCTCGATCTTCGCGTCACGGCAGTTCAGCGCGGCCAACCTCGTCACCTTCGTCGTCTACGCGGCGCTGGGCGGCGTCTTCTTCCTGCTCGTCGCCTTCCTGCAGATCACGATGGGGTACTCGCCGATCGCGGCCGGCGCCGCCTCGCTGCCGGTGACGGCGCTGATGCTCGTCTTCTCCGCACGATCGGGGGCCCTCGCGCGCCGGATCGGCCCCCGGATACCGCTGACCGTCGGCCCGCTCATCATCGCGACCGGCCTGTTGCTGATGATGAGGATCAGCCCGGGCGACTCCTACGTGGAGACGGTCCTCCCGGCTGTGTTGGTGTTCGGTATCGGCCTGACCGTCGTGGTGGCGCCCGTCACCGCAACCGTTCTGGCCGCGGCCGACTCGCGCAAGTCGGGACTCGCATCGGGCATCAACAACGCTGTCGCCCGCGTTGGCAGCCTGCTCGCCGTTGCCGCGCTGCCGCTCGCGGTGGGCCTCACGGGAGATCAGTTCTATGACCCAAGCGCCATGAAGGATGGGTTCGACATGGCGATGGTCATCTGTGCGGGACTGGCCGTTCTCGGCGCCATCATCGCCTGGACGATGATCCGTTCGGATCTGCTCACGGCCGACGAGCAGATGGAACGCGAGTCGCCCCGTTACTCGTGCGATATCTGCGGCACCCGGCTTAGCCCCGAGCACGAGCACGACCATCCAGAGCCGGCTGTCAGCAGATCTTGACCCGACGAAGCTCGGGCCGTGGGGTCAAGACTCGCGCGATCCGTGGTAGCGCATAGGCTCCCGCCCAGGAGAGCCGATGGGATTCCTCACGCCCACGCCGCCGCCGTTCGACCTTGCCGAGTGGAAGGCGAAGCCGCACCTGTCGCGGATCAAGCCGCTCGCGCAGGATTGGGCGATAAACGGCTTCGGCACCCCCGAGGCCGTCTATCTCCTCTACGTCGTCAAGCTCATCATCTTCGCCGTCGGGGGCTTCCTCCTGATCTCCGCGACGACCCCGAGCCTCGGCGGCCTCGGCGACCTCTCCGACTGGTGGACGCAGCCGATCGTGTTTCAGAAGATCGTCGTCTGGCTCGTGCTCTGGGAGTCGCTCGGCCTGGGCTGCGGCTCGATGCCGCTGACCTTTCGGTTCATCCCGCCGATCGGGGGCGTCCTCTACTGGCTGCGCCCGGGGACGGTCCGGCTGCCGCCGTGGCCGAATACGGTGCCGGCTACAAAGGGCAGCACCCGAACGATCGTCGACGTCCTGCTCTACGCGGGAGTGCTCGCCTCCGCGATCTATCTGCTGTTCGCCGGCGAGGACGCCGCCAGCATTCGCCTCGAGCCGGGCGCGGTTGCTGTTCTCCTCGCGTTCATGGCGCTGCTCGGTCTGCGCGACAGGGTCGCGTTTCTGGCGACGCGGCCCGAGGTCTACGGGCCGCTGCTGATCATCTTCCTGTTCCCGCTCAACAACCTGATCGTCGGGGCGCAGATCGTCTTCCTCTGCATCTGGCTCGGCGCCGCCAGCTCAAAGCTCAACCACCACTTCCCCTTCGTGGTGAGCGTGATGATCAGCAACACCCCCTGGAACCGTTCGCGCAAGGCGAAGGCGCTGCTGTACGCGAACTACCCCGAGGACCTGCGGCCCGGCTGGCGGGCCAAGTTCGCGGCCAACGCCGCGACGGTGATCGAGTTCACGCTGCCCATCCTCCTGTTCATCACCAGCGGTGGCGTGGTCGGAACGATCGCGGTGATCGGCATGGTGCTCTTCCACGTCCACATCACGTCGACGATCCCGCTCGCGGTCCCGCTCGAGTGGAACCTCTTCATGATCTTCGGGATCCTCTTCCTGTTCGGGCACTACGGGGACGTGCCGCTCTCAACGTTCGACAGCGCGCCGCTGCTCGTGATCCTGCTGGTCCTCTGCGCCGGGCTGCCGATCCTCGGCAACTTCCGGCCCGACCTCGTTTCCTTTCTGCCGGGGATGCGCTACTACGCCGGCAACTGGGCGACGAGCCAGTGGCTCTTTAGGAAGTCGAGCGGGGCGGAGGCCAGGCTCGACAGCTCGATCAACAAGCCGGCGCCGATCGTGGTCGAGCAGCTGACCCAGATCTACGACCGCGAGCTCGCCGAGTACATGCTCAACAAGGGGCTGGCCTTCCGCGCGATGCACTCGCACGGGCGGGCGCTCAACGGGCTGCTCCCGCACGCGGTCGGCGATCACGTGGAGGAGTACCACGTGCGCGAGGGGGAGCTGATCTCGGGCGTGGTCAACGGCTGGAACTTCGGCGACGGGCACCTGCACAGCCTGCAGCTGCTGGAGGCGGTCCAGGAGCGCTGCCATTTCGAGCCCGGCGAGGTGCGGGTGATCACGCTCGAGTCGCAGCCCGCGCACGTCCAGCGCCAGCAGTACCGGATCTACGACGCCGCGACGGGCCTGATCGAGGAGGGCTGGGTGAACGTCGCCGACATGATCAGCCGGCTGCCCTGGCTCGACGAGAAGTGGGACTTCCCGGTCGACGTGACCTGGCGGGCCGAGGGCAACTCGGCCTTGGCGCCCGATCCGGACCCGCCGCCAGTTCCGGCGTGAGCGAAGCGGTAATCGTCGGGTCGGGGCCGAACGGCCTTTCCTGCGCCGCGGCGCTGGCCAGGCGCGGCGTCCAGGTCACCGTGCTCGAGGCGGCGGCGACCATCGGCGGCGGCACCCGCTCGAGCGAGCTGACCCTTCCGGGCCTGATCCACGACGACTGCTCGGCAGTGCACGCGATGGCGGTGGGTGCGCCGGCTCTGCTGGAGCACGACCTCGGCCGCCACGGGCTCGAGTGGTGCTGGCCGGAGGTGGATCTCGCGCACCCGCTCGACGGCGGCACCGCCAGCGTGATGCTGCGCTCGATCGACGCGACGGCGGGCGGTCTCGGCGACGACGGACGAACCTGGAAGCGGATCTTCGGCTCGCCGTCGGCCGGCTTCGCTGCCCTCGAGGAAGACATCTACCGGCCGATGCTTCACCTGCCGCGCCACCCGCTGCGGTTGGTGCGGTTCGGGCTGCCCGCGGCGGCCCCCGCGAGCGCGCTCGCCTCGCGCTTTGAGAGCGAGGGCTCGAAGGCGCTGTTCGGCGGCGTCGCCGCGCACGCCTTCCGGCCGTTCTCGGCGCTGATGAGCTCGTCGGTCGGAATGGCGCTGATCTGCGCCTGCCACGCCTACGGCTGGCCCGTCGCCCGCGGCGGTTCGGCAGCGATCACGAACGCCCTCGCGGCGGTCGTGCGGGAGCACGGCGGCACGATCGAGACGGGCCGCCCCGTGCTTTCGCTGGACGAGCTGCCCGCGGCCGACGCCGTCGTCCTCGACCTCTCGCCCCAGGCCGCCCTTGAGATCGCCGGCGACCGGCTGCCGGCGCGCGTCGCCCGCGCCTACCGCGGCTACCGCTACGGGCCCGCGGCCTTCAAGGTCGACCTCGCGGTTGAGGGCGGCGTGCCCTGGGCCGCCGAGGCGGCGCGGCGGGCAGGCACGGTCCATGCGATCGGTTCCTTCGCGGAAGTCGCCGCGGCCGAGCACGATGTCAGCCGCGGGCGGATGCCCGAGCGCCCATTCGTGCTCGTCTGCCAGCAGGCCGTCGCCGACCCGAGCCGCGCGCGCGACGGGGTGCAGCCGATCTACGCCTACGCGCATGTCCCCAGCGGGTACACGGGCGACGCGACCGAGGCCGTGATCGACCAGCTCGAGCGCTTCGCGCCCGGATTGCGCGAGCGGATCGTCGCGCGCTTCGTGCGCACGCCGGCCGACCTGGAGGCCTACAACCCCAACTACACGGGCGGCGACATCATCACCGGAGCGAACACGGTCAAGCAGATCCTCTTCCGGCCGCGGATCGCGCTCGACCCCTACGCGACCGGCATACCCGGCGTGTTCATCTGCTCGGCCGCCACGCCTCCCGGGGCCGGCGCCCACGGCATGAACGGCTACAACGCGGCGAAGTCGGCGTTGCGCCATCTTGGCGGCTGAGCGATGAGCCACAACGAGACGACCGTCGATCAGTTCACCCGGCAGGCGGCGGGCTTTGCCTCGGCGGACACGATGAACGACGAGGCCGCGATGCAGCTGCTGGTCGACGCCCTCGAATTGGGCCGCGAGGACTCGGTGCTGGACGTCGCGTGCGGCCCGGGGATCGTCGCCGCGGCGGTCGCGCAAGTCGCGGGGAACGTCGTCGGGATCGACCTGACGCCGGAGATGATCGACCTCGCGCGGGAGCGTTGCGCGGCTGCGGGCCTCGAAAACGTGACGTTCGACATCGGCGACGTCACCGAGCTGCCGTACGGCGACGATGAGTTCTCGCGTGTGGTCTGCCGCTACGCCCTGCACCACGTCAGCGACCCGGCGGCCGTTGTTGGCGAAATGGCACGCGTGTGTGCCCCGGGTGGGCGGGTCGTCGTCGCCGACATGGTCGTGGGCGAGGATGAAGCTGCCGCGGAGCGTTTCAACGAGGCCGAGCGCACCCGGGATCCGTCCCACGTGCGCTCGATGCCGATCCGTGAGCTGACCGGGCTGATGACCGGAGCCGGCCTTGTTGCGTCGCAGGTTGGCTCGTACCGGCTGCCGATGGAACTCGAGGCGCTGCTGAAACGCTCGGCCGCTCCCGATCCGGATGCGGTCCGCGAGCTGTTTGACCGCGCGATCGAGGGTGGGCCGCCGCTCGGCATCAGCGAGCGGCGCGAGCGCGGTCAGGTGCGCTTCGAGTTTCCGATCGCCGTGTTCCTTGGCGAACGCCCAACCACGTGAAGATGTGCGGTCGCGACTTGGAGGACGAGCCTCGCCCGTATAGGTTCGCCCCCATGAGAAATCGACTGCTGATCATGATCGGTGCCAGCGTCGCGGCCGTGGCCCTCTCGGGGCTTGCCTCCGCCGCGAATCTGAAACACATCGCCACGGGGTATTACGAGGCCGGCGTTGATGGGCACGGCGAGTTTTCGGTCGGCGTGTGGGACGTCACCAAGTCCCACGGTAAGTACGCGATGACCGTCGACCCCATGTACAACGGCATCTACCCGCCTGACTCGGACAAGTGCGGGGATAGCCTCCCGCTGACGAAGACCGAGATCCCGCTCTCGAAGAACTTCAGCTTCGCCGTGCGCGACGAGGAACCGACCACGCTTCCAAACGGCGACCCTGGCACGCAGAAGGTCAAGTGGAACGGCCGGTGGGTCTCGAGCCACAAGGTAGGGGGCAAGATCACGATCACGGTCGGCAAGTGCACCGACAAGCGCAAGTGGGGTGGCTCGGGCGGGTACTAGTTCAGGGGGTCTCGAGCTCCCAGTGGTTGACCTTTAAGGGCCGGTCGCGGTACAGGACTTCGAGCTCCTCCACCAAGCTGAATCCGGCGTTGCGACAGAGCGCGTTCGAGGGGACGTTGCTGACGCCGGGGAAGGCGTGGATCGATTCGATGCCGGGCTCGGCACGGCACCGCTCGATGAGCAGGGCGAGCGCGCGCGTCGCGATCCCCTGGCGCTGAAAGCGCGGCCGCACCGTCCAGCCAACCTCGAACATGTCGAGCCCATCCTCGGTCGTCGGCCAGACGCCGATGGTCCCCGCGGCAACGCCCGGCTCGGGTTCGATGACCAGCCACAGATCGCCGGCCTCGACGTGCTTCATACGGCGGGCGTGGGTCGCCGGAATCGACTCAACCGGATGGGCACCGCCGAGCTCGCTCATCACCTCCGGGTCGGTCTCGAGTTCCTCGGTCAGCCAGATGTCGCCGTCGGTGTAGGGGCGAAGCTCCACGCGAGCAAGGGTATGACGCCGACGATCGGGTAGCCGTGTGACCAATCAAGCAGGAAAGGACGACGATGTCCCCATCGCTCGAGACCCCACCGACGCCGACTCCGGATCCTGGCCCGCCCGAGGCGCCGCACCCGGATCCAGCCCCGCCCGGCGGGCCGCCGAATCCGGAGATACCGCCGACCGAGCCGCCGCCGCAGATCTGAGCTCGGACGGCGCGGGGGACCGCCGGCGACTCCAGTCGGCGGTCTTCAACCTCCCGATCGGCCGCCTGCGCGGGGGCTACTTCAGCGACGCTTACTTCAACCTCACGAAGGAGCTGCTCGAGGCCGAGGACCGCCATCCGCGCGTGCTGATGCAGGTCTTCCAGCGCGAGCGCTCGATCCTGGGAGGAGTCGACGAGGCAATCGCCGTCCTGCGACTGGGCGCCGGTCACCAGGGAGCCGGCGGCGACTGGGTGGCCGGCTGGGAGGACCTCGTCGTCCATGCGCTCTATGAGGGGGACGAGATCGAGCCGTGGGAGACGGTGATGACGATCGAGGGCGACTACTCGCTGTTCGCCCATCTCGAGACCGTCTACCTCGGCTGCATGGCGCGGCGTTCGCTCGTGATGCGCAACGTTCGCGACGTCGTTCAGGCCGCCGCCGGCAAGCTGATCCTGTTCTTCCCGGCTCGCCACGACCACTGGCTCGTGCAGACGGGCGACGGCTGGTCGGCGCACGTCGCCGGCGCGATTGGGGTCTCCACCGACGCCCAGGCATCGTGGTGGGGAGGACGCGGCGTCGGCACGGTCCCACACGGCCTCATCGGGGCGTACGGCGGCGACACCGTCGCGGCCTCGCGCGACTTCGCCAGACACTTCGCCTCGCAGATGAACGTCACGGTCCTCGTCGACTTCGTCAACGACTCGGCCCGAACCGCCGTGGACGTCGCTGACGCGCTCGGCGACGACCTCTGGGGCGTGCGACTCGACACCTCTGGCTCGCTCGTCGACTACGGGCTCGAGCGCACGATGGCCGACCCGCCGCCCGGCGTGTCCGTGGAGCTCGCAAGGCTCGTGCGCTCAGCCCTCGACGACGCCGGCCATCAGCGCGTGCGCATCGTCGCCTCCGGCGGCTTTGACGCCGAGCGGATCGCGGAGTTCGAGGCCGCCGGCGCTCCCGTCGACGCCTACGGCGTCGGCTCGGCCCTGCTGCGCGGCGCGAACGACTTCACCGCCGACATCGTCCGCGTCGATGGCAAGCCGTGCGCGAAGGTCGGCCGCGAAGAGCGACCGAGCGCGCGACTTCAGCCGGTGTCCTGAGCGCCCGCCGAGTCCGACGTTCGCCGGCGCAGAGACGGTGAGTGTCGGATTCGTCGAAGATCGCTGGATCGCGGACCGCATCACCTTCCTCGGGCATTCGACCGTGCTGATCGAGCTCGGCGGTGCGCGGCTGCTCACCGACCCCGTCCTGCGCGACCGCATCCTTCACATCCGTCGCGACGCGGATCCGCCCCCACCGGAGGCCTCGCGTGACATCGACGCGGTTCTGCTGTCGCACATGCATGCAGACCACTTCGACCCCCCGTCGGTTCGAGAGGTCGGCGCCCCGCGGCTGATCGCGCCGGCGGGCGCGCGCCGCATCCTCGGCCGCCGTGGATTCCGGGACGTTACGGAGCTCGCGCCGGGACAGGGGTCCGACGTTGCCGGGGCACGGGTGGAGGCGGTGCCGGCCGTCCACGACGGCCGCAGGGTCCCCGTCGGGCGCCGGTTCGAGGGGGTCGGCTACGTGGTCTCGCATGGCGGCGGACGCGTCTACTTCGCGGGCGACACGGCACCGTTCCCGGCGCTTGCTGACGCCGTCGGTGCGGTCGACGTGGCGCTGCTGCCGATCGCGGGCTGGGGGCCGAAGCTCCATGTGCGCCATCACCTCGGCCCGGACACCGCGGCGCAGCTTGCTGCCGCGATCCGGCCACGGATCGTGATCCCGATCCATTGGGGCACGCTGCTGCGGATCGGGCTCGACTCGCGCCGCGACGAAATCCTCGAGCGGCCGCTGCGTGAGTTCAGGGCGAACCTGGCGCGACTCGCTCCCGATGTCGAGCTGCGGCCGCTGCGACCTGGGGAATCCACGGACATCGGCGAGGCGTAACCTCGGCTGGGCGGTGGGGGTACCCGAGATGTTGGTGTGACCGCAGCAACCGAAACAGAGGCGCTATCGAGCGAGGCCCTTGACCTCGTCGTCCGCCTCCTGCTCGAGGTCGACGTGGGCGAGAGCGGGGCGGAGGGCGATCCGTTCAGCGATCGCATCTGCGAGGCGATCTGCGAGCTGACGTCGCTCGAGCGCGCCGTGCTCTTCATGTACGACGCCGCCAGCCAGCTCGTCGTCCCGGCCGGTAGTCACGGCGTCGATCCTGAGATCCTCGCGCACGCTTACGGGGCCCTCGAGGAGACGCCGATCGCCCGAGAGGCGCTCGAGCGCGACGCGGTTGTCGTCGCCGACAAGCTCGCCGGTGCGGTCCCGGATCGTTACTCCGACATCCCGACGGTCGGCGGCATCTCGTGCACCCCCGTGATCGCCGCCGGGCACCTGTTCGGTGTGATCTTCGCCGACCGCAACGGCAGCCGAGCTCGACCTCGACACGAGACGACCGGCGGACGATGCGCGCGCTCGCGCGAGCCGCGGCGCTTGCGGCGACGGTGCGCCAGGCGGCGACGCAGCGCGAGCGCGACGCGCTGCTGCTCGAACGTGTCGGTCTCGCCCGCGAGGTGCACGAGAGCGTCATGCAGCGCCTCTTCGGCGTCTCGATGGTGCTCGGCTCCGGGCGGGAGCCTCTCGGCGGAGGACGCCGAGCGCTCGGCGGCCGAGATCGAGGCGGCGCTTGGGAGCTGCGCGACGCTCTCGATCGATCGCTCGACGCGACCCCGCGCCGCCGGCGTCGACGACGCTGCGCGCCGAGCTCGCGCGCTTGGGCCGCCAGTACAAGGCCGTGCCGATCTCGGTCTGGTGGGAGCCAGACGCCGAGGTGCCCGACGGGCTCGAGCCGCTTGCGGTCTCGGTGCTCGGCGAGGCGCTGCGAAACGCCGAGAAGCACGCGGACGCCCAGCGAGGTGCGGATCGCGATCACCGAGTCCCGATGGCGGCTTCGCCCTCGAGGTGCGAAACGACGGGCTCGGCAAGCGCGAGCCGGCGCCGGGCTCGGGCCTCGGCCTGAAGCTCGCCGCCTACGAGTCGCTGCAGCGTGGCGGCATGCTCGAGTTCGGGCCCGAGGGCGACGAGTGGCGGATCCGGCTGCTGCTGCCCGTGAGCGAGGTCGCCAGCGTCGTTGGGCCGATGGCGTGAGCAAGCGCGACGACCGCCTGCGCGTCCTGATCGTCGACGACCACGCCGTCGTCCAGTGGGGATTCAAGGTCCTGCTCGGCAGCCAGAAGTGGGTCGAGCGCTGCATCGTCGCGTCAACGCCCGAGGAGGGGCTCGCGGCGGCGCGAGCGCCACAAACCCGCATGTCGCGCTGGTCGACCTCTTCCTCGGCGAGCGCTCGGGGTCTGAGCTGTGCGAGGCGATTCGCGAGAGCCTCGCCGGAGACGCGGGTGCTGCTGATCTCGGGAGTCGGCTGGATCTCGCCGCAGGCCGCGCGCACGGCCGGCGCCGCACGGGTTCGTCTCGAAGGATTGGAGCGCCGACGAGGTCGCGATGGCCGTGCGGATGGTGGGGAAGGGCATGACCGTCTTCGGGCGCCGGAGGAGGCGCCGGAGACGCCGCTCAGCGAGCGCGAGCGCGAGGTCCTGGCACTGATCGCGACCGGGGCAACGAACAAGGAGATCGCGGAGCGGCTCTATCTCTCGCCGCACACCGTCAAGGAGCACGCGAGCACGCTGTATCGCAAGCTCGGCGTCAAGAACCGCGCCGAGGCGACCCGGCGCGCCGAGCGCCTCGGCCTGACTCGCTGACCCAGTAGCGCGCCCGACCCCCCGATCGGGTCGCTGAGCCCCGCCGGTTCGGGGGGTTTGAGCGGCCGGTGCTTAACCGGCGAGGCCGCCGCGATAGGTGTGGGAGCAATGCGCGCCGACACAGACAACCTCGCGGTCCTGTTCTGCGGCCAGGGCGTCGGCGACCGACGGCGAACGCGAGCTCGTCGCCGAGGCGCGACCCGATCTGCTCGAGCTCGCGACCGAGCTCGTCGGCGACGACCCGTTCGCGCGCGCCGACGAGGCGACGCGCTTCGCCCAGCCGGCGATCTACTGCGCCCAGATCGCGCGCTTCGAGCGCCTCGGCCGCCCGGCGGCGTGCTTGCACGCCGGCCACTCGCTGGGCGAGCTCGCGGCGCTTGCGACCGCGGGCGCCGTCGACGACCGCGACGGCCTGCGCCTCGCAGCCGTGCGCGGCCGGCTGATGGACGAGGCCGCGACGGCCGCGCCCCGGGCGGCATGCTCGCGGTCGGCTGTGATCGCGCGCAGGCCCTGGCGCTGGTCGTCGACAGCCGGCCTCTCGCTGGCCAACGAGAACTCGCCCGCAGCAGTTCGTCCTCAGCGGGCCGATCGATCGGCATCGATCGCGCGAGCGAACAGGCGCGCGCCAACCGGGCTGCGGGCGAAGCGACTCACGGTCGCGGGCGCATTTCACTCGCCGCTGATGGAGCCCGCCGTCGCCGAATTCAGCGAGGCGCTGGCGGCGATCGAGTTCCGTCAGCCCTGACGATCTCGGTCATCTCGGGCGTCACCGCCCGGCCGTTCGGCGATCGATCCCCGCGAAGGCTCTCGCCGATGCGCTGATCAGCCCGGTGCGCTGGGTCGACGTGCTGCGCCGCCTGAGCGCCGACGGCGCGCGCCGCTTCCTCGACGTCGGCCCGCGGCAGGTCATCGCCGGCCTGGTGCGCCGCACGCTCGATGGCGCGGAGATGCTGACCGCAAAGGAGTTGGTCGCGCATGCCTAGCCCGCTGGCGGCGCCCAGCGCCGACCGAGCGCCCGCAGCCGCGAACGACGACGCGGGCCGGGCATCGCCGCGATCGCATCGGCGCTGCCCGAGCGGATGCGTGACCAGCGACGAGATCGGTGCGCGTCTCGGGCACGATGCAGGATTGGGTCGCGTCGCGCACCGGGATCCGCGAACGCCGCCACGCCGGACCGCCGGCGAGACGCTGACCGGCCCTCGCCTCCGCCGCCGCCGAGCAGCGCCTTAAGCGCGGCCGGCGTTGCCGCGGCGCGATCTCGACCTGGTCCTGGTCGCGACCTCTACCGCCGATGAGCGGGTGCCCACGGCGGCGCCGCTGGTCGCCGGGGCGATCGGCGCGCGCGCGCGCCGGAACCATCGACGTCGGCGCCGCCTGCACCGGGTTCGTCTCGGCGCTCGACCTGGCCGCGGGCGCGGTCGAGTCCGGGCGCGCGCAGCATGTGCCTCGTGATCGGCGCCGAGCTGATGAGCAGCGTTCTGGACCTCGATGACCCGCGGACCGCCGGACTCTTCGGCGACGGGGCCGGCGCCGCTGTGGTCGTGCCCGGGGGCGCGGCGCGATCGGGCCGATCCGGCTGCG
This sequence comes from uncultured Solirubrobacterales bacterium, assembly GCA_963796815.1. Lineage (GTDB taxonomy): Bacteria > Actinomycetota > Thermoleophilia > Solirubrobacterales > 70-9 > WHSW01. The sequence goes on along the minus strand of CAWCNF010000001.1, from coordinate 233,389 downwards.
GGCCGACGCGAGAACTCGCGCCTGATCACCGCCTCGCACGAGGAGAACCTCGTCCGCATGGACGGCCGCGCGACCTTCCGCAACGCCGTCGCGCGGCTCAGTGAGATCACGCTCGAGGTCGCGGCTGAGGCGGGCGTCGGGATCGACGAGATCGACCTCTTCGTCTACCACCAGGCCAACGGCCGCATCCTCTCCGCGGTCGGCGAGCGGCTTGCGCTCGACCCGGCGAAGGTGGTCGACTCGATCGCCAACCACGGCAACACCTCGGCGGCGAGCATCCCGCTCGCGCTCGACGAGGCCCAGCGCGATGGTCGCCTCGGCCGACGGCGCGCGGATATTGCTCGGCGCGTTTGGCGCCGGCCTTACCTGGGGCGCCTGCATCGTTGATTGGGGGAGGCGAGTTGATGGCCGCGACGGGGACACGCGAAGAACGCGCGCCGTCGAGCCGCGACGGGGAAACCTCCGAGCCCGCTCGCGCTCGACGGCTGCGCGCTCGTCACCGGCTCGTCGCGCGGGATCGGCGCGGCGATCGCGGTGGCGCTCGCCGCCGCCGGGCACCGCGTCGCCGTCAACTACCGCTGCGGACGCGCGACGCCGGCGAGGCCGTCGCGGCAGCGGCGCGCGAGCGACGGGGTCGAGGCGATCGCGATCGCCGGCCGACGTCTGCGAGCCCGGTGCCGCCGAGGCTCTGCTGAGGCTGCCGAGGCCGAGCTTGGCCCGGTCTCGCGTCCTTGTCAACAACGCCGGGGTCACCGCCGATGGGCTCTCCCTGCGACTCAGCGACGCTGACTGGGATCGGGTTATCGAGACCAACCTCAGCGCCGCCTTTCGCCTCACCCGGCGCGCGCTCGGCCCGATGATCCGCGCCCGCTTCGGGCGCATCGTCAACGTCGCCTCGGTTGTGGGCGTGCGGGCGAACGCCGGCCAGGCGAACTACGCCGCGGCCAAGGCGGGGCTGATCGCGTTCACCCGGACCGTGGCGCGTCGAGGTCGCGCGGCGCGGGGTGACGGTCAACGCCGTCGCGCCCGGGCTGATCGAGACCGAGATGACCGCCGAGCTCGAGCGGCGGGCTCGCCGACGCGATCCCAGCGCGGCGGCCGGGACCCCGGCCGAGGTTGCCGCCTGCGTCGGCTTCCTCGCCTCGCCCGCGGCGTCGTACGTGACCGGGACAACCCTGACCGTCGACGGCGGCATGACCGCCTGAGAGAAGACCGCAGACCGCAGACCGCAGAAAAAGGAGCACGAATGCCCGAAACCGCCTCAAAGGAACAGATTCAGACCCGAGTCATCGACGCCCTCGTCGAGTTCGGCGAGGAGCGCGAGAACATCACGCCGACACGCCCGCTTCGAGGATCTCGACGTCGACTCGCTCGACCTCGTCGAGCTCGCGCAGATCGCCGAGGACGAGTACGGCGTCGAGGTCGCGGACTCCGACCTCGACAAGATCGAGACCGTCAGCGACGTCGTCGAACTCATCAACAGTCGTTTGGCGTGAATCGGCGCGTCGCCATCACCGGGCTCGGCGCGGTGACCCCGCTCGGGGTCGGAGCCGAGACCATGAGCTCACGGTGGGCCGCGGGTGACTCCGGGATCGAGGACGGCGCTCGGGCGCTGCCGCGACTTCGAGCCAACCGATCACATGAGCCGCCGCGAGGCCCGCCGGGCCGACCGCTTCACGCAGCTCGCGGTCGTCGCCAGCCGACGAGGCGATGGCGCAGGCGGGATGGGAGGACGAGCCCCCGTTCGACTCCACGCGCATCGGTTGCGTGTCGGTACCGGGATCGGCGGGATCGCGACGATCGAGGAACAGCACACGATCCTCGGCGAGCGCGGGGCTGGCGCGATGTCGCCTCTGTGCGTGCCGCAGATGATGGCCAACGCCGCCTCGGGCGCGGTCGCAATCCGCCACGGCCTGCGGGGCGAGTGCTACGGCACCGTCTCGGCGTGCGCCGCCGGCGCGCAGGCGATCGGCGCGGGAATGCGGATGGTCGAGCGCGGCGAACGTCGACGCCTGCGTCGTCGGCGGGGCCGAGGCCGGGGTGACGCCGCTTGCGATCGCGGCATTCGCCGGGATGGGCGCGACCTCGAAGCTCGGCATCTCGCGGCCGTTCGACCGCCGCCGCGACGGGTTCGTGATCGCGCGAGGGCGCGGGCGCCATGGTGCTGGAGGACGGCGAGGCCGCGGAGGCGCGCGGGGCAGAGATCCTCGGCTGGCTCGGCGGTTACGGCGCCACGGCCGACGCCTACCACCTGACCGCTCCCGATCCCGAGGGCGACGGCGCGGCGCGGGCGATCACGGCGGCGCTTGCCGACGCCGAGGTCGAGCCGGGCGAGGTCGCCTACATCAACGCCCACGGCACCTCCACGCCGCTCAACGATCGCTCCGAGACGGAGGCGATCAAGCGCGCGTTCGGTGAGCGCGCGCGGTCGATCCCGACTCCTCGCTGAAATCGTCGATCGGGCACCTGCTCGGCGCCGCAGGAGCCGTGGAGGCTGTCGCGACGATCAACGCGCTGCGCGCCGCTCAGGCGCCGCCGACGCTCAATCTCGAGGAGCCCGACGAGGGCCTCGATCTCGATTACGTCCCGGGCGCCGCGCGCGCGATCGAGCGCAACGGGCACCCGCCGATCGGGATCTCGAACTCCTTCGGCTTCGGCGGGCACAACGTCGTCCTGTGCTTCGAGGCTCCCGAGTGAGCGCGACGATCGAAGCGCCGACCGCGCCGCCGACGCCGTCGCTGAGCCCGCGCGAGCGGCTTGAGGCGCTCTGCGATCCCGGCAGCTTTCGGCCTCTGCGAACCGGCGTGCGGTCGGGCCGCGCCGGCGACAGCGCCGTGGCCGGCGATGGTGTCATCGCCGGTGCCGGCACCGCCGGCGGGCGGCCGCTCTTCTGTTACTCCGAGGACCCGGCGTTCATGGGCGGGTCGCTCGGGGAGGTTCACGCGGAGACGATCGTGAGGGTCATGCGGCTCGCCGATCGCGGTGGCGCTCCGGTGGTGGGCTTCGTCGAGTCCGGCGGCGCGCGGCTGCAGGAGGGGCACGCGGCCCTCGCCGGATACGGGCGAATCTTCCGCGAGGCCGTGACCCTCTCGCGCCGGGTGCCGCAGGTCTCGATCGTCACGGGCGTGTCGGCCGGCGGCGGTGCCTACGCGCCGGCCCTCACCGATTTCGTCGTGATGACCGAGCGGGCCCGGATGTTCTTGACCGGACCGAGGGTGGTCAGGGAGGCCCTCGGCGAGGAGTGCTCGATGGACGACCTCGGCGGCCCGCGCGTGCACGACGGCAACGGCGTCTGCCAGCTTGTCGCCGCCGATGAGGCCGAGGCCATCGTGCAGACCCGCCGCCTCCTCGGCTTCCTTCCGGCCCCGCTCGGCACCCGCCGCGCCGCGCGAGCTGCCACTGCCGGCTCCCGAGTCCGCGACGCTCGACGTGCCGGCCGAGGCGCGGCGGGTCTATGACGTGCGCGGTGTCATCGAGGCGATCGTCGACGGCGGCGAGTCGCTCGAGCTCTGCGCCGGCTGGGCGCGCAACATGGTCACGTCGCTGGCGCGGATCGACGGCCGCCCGATCGGCGTGATCGCGAATCAGCCCTGGCGCCTTGGCGGCGTGATCGACGCCGCGGCCGCGGAGAAGGGCGCGCGCTTTGTCGAGGCCTGCGACCGCTTCGGGCTGCCGCTCGTCGTGCTCGTCGACACGCCGGGTTTCATGCCCGGGCGCCGCCAGGAGGAGGCCGGGGTCATCCGCCACGGGGCCGCGCTGCTGCGGGCGTTCGCGGGCGCTCGGGTCCCGCGCCTGACGGTGGTCCTGCGCAAGGCCTACGGCGGGGCCGTGATCACGATGAACTCCAAGGAGCTCGGCGCGGACGTGGTCTTCGCGTGGCCGGACGCCGAGATCGGGATCATGGCGTCGGCGCAGGCGGTCGGCATCGTCGATCGGCGGCGCATCGAAGCGGCCGGCGACGCGGATCTCGCCGGTGAGCTCGCTCGCGATTACGCTGCTCGCCACCTGACCGCGGACGCTGCCGCCGCGAGCGGCTTCGTCGATGAGGTGATCGCGCCGACCGACACGCGCGGTGCCCTCGCGTGGGCACTGGAATCCCTGGGGGGTCGCGCTTGATCCGTGATAGCCGCCTCAACAGCGGCGGGGCTCCGCCTCGGCCTTCGGCCTCACCGATCGCAGGCCGCCTCAACAGCGGCGGGGCTCCGCCTCGGCCTTCGGCCTCCGCGATCGCGTCCTACGTGGCGATGGGGGACAGCTTCACCGCAGGTACCGGCTGCGCTCCCGGGCAAAGCTGGGCTGACCAGCTCGCCGCGCGACTGGGACGCGGCCGCTCGGGCTTTACCTATCGCAACCTGGCGGTCGAGGGCGCGAACAGCGAGCAGGTCCTCGATCAGCTGCCGGCGGCGCTCGCGCTCACGCCCGACCTGGTCACCGTCGTCTGCGGCGCCAACGACGTCCTCTTCTCGGTGCGCCCCGACCCAGACGTCTATGGGAGGCGCCTCGGCGCGGTCTTCGGCGTCCTGCGATCCGGCATACCCGGGGTGATGCTCGCCACCGCGACGGCCCCGGAGCGCTGGGACTTCCTCGACTTCGGTCCGCGCACCCGCGCGCGGTTGGAGCGCGGCATGGTCGCCTTCAACGAGGCAACCAGAGAGGTTGCTGCCGAGCACGGCGCCTTCTGCCTCGAGGTGGCCGGCCATCCCGGCCTCGCGCGCCCGGAGAACTTCGTCGAGGACGGGCTGCATCCGTCCGCACAGGGACACGACCAGGCGGCCGCCGGCTTCGCGCGGCTGCTCGAATTGGAGGTTGCGGCATGACCGTTGCGACGGCGCCGGCGTTCGACCGGCTCGAGATCGGCACTCGGATGAACGGGCGCGGGCGGACGATCGGCGAGAGCGACATCACCTCGTTCGCCGCACTCACCGGCGACTGGCACCCCCAGCACGCCGACGCCGACTGGGCCGCCGAGAGCCCGTTCGGCCAGCGGATCGCCCACGGGATGCTCGTCCTCTCCTACGCCTTCGGGCTGCTGCCGATCGACCCCGAGCGCGTGGTCGCGCTGCGCTCGGTGCGTAACGTCGTCTTCAAGCGTCCTGTCGCGATCGGGACGACGATCCGGCTGAGGCCGAGGTCATCGAAGATGCGCCCGCTCGACCACGACCACGGGCTCGTCGAGCTGGCGCTGAGGGTGCGCGGCGCCGACGGGCGCATCGTGGCGCGCGGGGCGATCGAGGTGCTCTGGCGCCGTGATGCCGAGCCGGCTCGCGGCGGGTCCAACGGCGCCTCGGAGTTCGAGCTGTCGCCGCTTGCCGATGGGAGAGTCCTCGCCTGATGCTCGCGGGCAAGCGCCTGTTGATCACGGGCGTCATGACCCGTCACAGCATCGCGTTCGCGGTCGCGCGCGAAGCGCAGCTCGCCGGCGCGGAGGTGGTTCTCAGCGGATTCGGGCGCACGCGGCGCATGACCGAGCGCGCAGCAAAGCGGCTGCCGTCACCGCCCGAGGTGCTCGAGCTCGACGTCAACAGCGAGGCCGACCTCGCATCGGTCGCCATGACGCTCGAGGAGCGGTGGGACGCGCTCGACGGCGTCCTGCACGCGATCGCGCACGCACCCGAGGATGCCCTTGGCGGGGCGTTCATGACGACCGGGTATGAGAGCGCCGCGCAGGCATTTCGCACCAGCGCCTACTCATTTCAGGCCCTCGCCCGCCACCTGGCGCCGCTGCTCTCCGAGGCCGAGGGGGGCGGCTCGATCGTGGGCCTGGACTTCGACGCCTCGGTCGCGTGGCCGGCCTACGACTGGATGGGGGTCGCGAAGGCGGCGCTCGAGTCGACCTCGCGCTACCTCGCACGCGACCTCGGCCCGCGCGGGATCCGCGTGAACCTGATCGCGGCCGGACCGGTCGAGACGGCCGCCGCGGGCGGGATTCCCGGCTTCGGCGAGCTTGCCGAGCGCTGGCAGGAGCAGGCGCCGTTGGGCTGGGACGCGTCGGATCCGACCTCGGTCGCGCGGGCCGTCTGCTTCCTGTTCTCGGACTGGTCGCAGGCGGTGACCGGGGAGGTCCTGCACGTCGACGGCGGTTTCCACGCGATGGGCGCGCCGCCCGCGATTGTCGCGTAGCGCGAGCGGCGCGGCAGCGCCTAAGCAGTGAGGCCGTGAGAGGGGCGGAATTGCGTGACGCTCGCCGCGCCTTCCGCGCGACCCGGCAGTTGAACGTCGCGGAGTCCGTCATATACGCCGGTCTCAGCGACGTTCGGCTCCCTGTCCCTCTCTGCTTCGTCCTGCGGTGCGCTGCCGTGAGTCTGCCTAGGCGACGAAGGCGCTGGCCGAGGCCTCGCGCTCGGCGGGGGTCATTCCCAACCCCCGGCCGAACAGCCCGATCGCGGCCGCGGTGGAGACGGCGAACCAGATCAGCAGCACAGCGATCTGTCCCCAGATCGACGCGTCCGGGAAGTAGACGACGTTGCGGATGGCGGTGGTGGCCGCCCCGGTCGGGATCAGCTGGCCGAGCACGCGCCACAGGCCCGGCAGCAGCTCGCCCGCGTAGGCCCCGCCGGCGGACGGGTTGCCGAGTACGACGAAGATCAGGATCGCGACCCCCGTGCCCAGCATCCCGAGTAACCCCTGCAGGGCGAGCGTCGTGGTCCCGACCGCGATCACGGTCAGAAAGCCGATCAGCATCAGGCCGAACGTGCCGTGGTCATACCCGGCGATGCCGGCGGAGATCAGCGATCCGCCGATGCCCATGACCAGCCCGAGAACCGCGATCGCCGCGATCCGCCAGGCGACGTCGAGACGCTTCGTCGACGGCCCGAAGGCCAGACCGAGCAGGGTCGCGCCCAGATAGCCCGAGACCACCCAGCCGATCGCGGTATAGAAGCCGACCAGGCCACGCCCGTCCGATTCGGGGAGGGGGTGAACGACCTCCTCGGTGACGCCGAAGCCGGCCACCTTCTCGAGCTCGGGCTTGAGGTTGACGTGCAGAAACTGGTTGACGGCGGCGGATGAGGCGGGCGACTCGATCAGGTGAATGCCGTCGTTTTCGATCGTGATCGCGCCGTAGGCCTTGCGCTCGTCGATCAGCCGCAGCGCGTCGGCGCGATCTTCGGCCGGGATAACCCTGAGCTCCGGGGTCGCGTCGAGCTGCGCGGTCTTCTGCGACGGGACGATCTTCTCGACCGCGATCGGAACGTTGTGGGGGCGCGGATCGTGCAGCGCACCGGCGTAGGAGCCGATGAACAGCAGGCACAGGAAGCTCACGGCGGCGATCGCGAGGCCGGCACGGATGAAGGTCTGGCGCTGCGGCATGTGCCGCCCTATCTATCGGAACTCAGCCGTCGCCGTCGCCGCCGGCGTCATCGCTTGCGGCCACGCCGTAGCGCTCGCGGACGACCTTGGGGTCCAGGCCCAGGTAATGGATGACCTCTGAGAGCGTCTCAGCCGCGCCTGCCTTTGCCTCGGCCGGGCTCCAGTCGCTGTCGTCGACGCCGCTCGCGTTCGGGCCCGGCGGGGGCGGCTGCGAACCCGCGCCGTGGCGGTACTGCCAGAGGATCTTGTCCAGAACGCGCTGCGGAATCTGGTCGGGCGGGGTCCCGATGGGCAGGCTTGCGGATAGCTTTGCGTCCGGCCCGTTCGCAGGGTTCGTGGCGGTGAGATCGAGGTTGGGAGTGATCGCGTTGTACGGCTCGTCGTTATCCGACGGGTCGTTGTCGAAGGCGTCGTAGAGCGGAACGGCGGTCGCGTCGAAGAGGTTGAGCGGCTTCATCCCGATGACGAGCTCGAGCGTCCGGATGAACGAGAGGAAGTCGTAGCGGTCGTGAACGACGGCGCCTCGACGCGTGTACGGGCTGATCGCCAGCGCGGGGATCCGATGCGCGTCGACGTGATCGGCGCCGTCCTGCGAGTCGTCCTCCACGACGAGGATGAGCGAGTTCTTCCAGATCGGCGAGTGTGAGATCAGATCGACGGTCTGGCCGACGGCGAGATCGTTGGACGCGACCATCGCGTCGGGTGTGCGCCTGCCGGGGGTGGTGCCCTCGGTGTGGTCGTTGGCGTATGTGAGGTAGTTGAACGCCGGCACCGAGTCGGACGCAACCTGCGCCTCGAAGCGCTGCTTGAAGCAGTCGAAGCGGCTCTCGGTGTCGGCCGGATTCGCGTTGTCCGGCAGGCTCGAGTCGTAGACCTCCTGGCCGGTGATGGCGTTGACGCCGGTGCCCGCATCGTTGGTGAAGCACGGCGCGGGGTAGGGCGGCTGCGGCCCAGGTGCGAGCGGCCCCAGATCGGACTTCCCGAACTTCGTCGCCACCTCCGCGGTCTCCTGCGCGGTGCGATCGAGGTCGTTGAGCGGAACGGTGCCGGCGATGGCCTCGCCGTAGTTAAACCAGGAGATGCCCTGGTTCTCGGCCGCGTCGAAGAGAAAGCCCGCGGCCGGCCAGGTGACCGAGTAGACGCCGAAGTCATAGGGGCGATCGCGGTCGGCGTAGTTGGCGTGCCAGTTCTTGACGACGTAGTCGGAGACCGAGCCCGCGGAGGTCCAGAAGTGGCCGTCGATCGAAGCCTCGGAGTTGGCGTACACGTGATCGAGCAACGGGAAGCGCTGAACGAGCGCGTGGATGTTCGGGGTGACGTCCTTGCCGAAGACGGTGAGCCTGGGATCGCCGTCGCCGCGCGGCTCGTCACCGAGAATCTGGTCGTAGGTGCGGTTCTCGCGGACGATGTAGAAGACGTGTTGAATCGGCCCGTTGGCGGTCAGCGGGGTGTCCTTCGGGGGCTTGGCGGAGTTGACCGGCCGGATCTGTTTCGACGCCTTCGGCGTGAGCTTCGCTAGACGATGGTCGGAGGGGAAGTGCATGATTCCCGAACTGCCGAAGACGTTCTCGGGCAGGTAGTAGAAGCGCCAGTCGTTGCCGTCGGGTGTGTCGTCGTTGAGGCTGTTCGCCGGGCTCACGGGTGGATCGGTGCCCGGGGGGATCGCGTTCGCCCCGACGCCAAGCCCCTTCGCGGCAACCCAGACCAGGCTGCGCTTGGCCGGCTTGCGCTGCGGCGTGGTCAGGACCGCGGTCGGATACGCCGCCGTCGGGATCCGGCCGATCAGCTGCCACCGCTTGCTCTGCTTTTGCAGCGGGTGGTCGAGCGCTCCCTCCTCCTCGGCCTCCTGGCCGCCGGCCGATGCCGCGCGGCGCGATTCGCGTGCCAGCAGAGCCTTGGCCCGGCGGGCTGCGCGGCCCTTCGCGGTCAACGTCTTCTTCGAGCCCGGGTCGCAGCTGTGCTTGGCCGAGAGCGCGAAGACCGCCACGGCGTCCTCGCCCGAGTCAGCCGAGAGGAGGCGACAGCCGTCGGCCGTGACGCTGACGTCAACGGGCGCGGTGCCGAGACCCTGCGGGCGCTCGACCGAGAGGGTGCGGGCGACCGTGAGGTTGTTGGTATCGACGACCGCGATCAGGTCCTGGTTCGTCACCGCGACGTACGCGCGCGGGCGCTTCGGGTCGATCGCAATGCCCTCTGGGTGGGAGAGGTGCGGCCCGACGGCGATCGACTTCACGAGGTTGCCCGAGGCGAGGTCGATGACCGAGAGCGTGGCGTCGGTCTGATTTGAGATCAGGCCGAGCTTGCCGTCGCCGGTGATCGCGGCGCCATAGGGGTAGCGGCCGGCCGGCGCGTAGCGGACCGCGCGCGTGGCTGTGTCGACGATCGCGGCGGCGTTGGCGAGGTCGAGCGCGACCAGCAGCGTCTTGCCGTCCGGGGAGACCGCAACATCCTGCGGCCAGGACTGCGCTTTCGTAGCCGTCGGCGGAAAGCTCTGGGGCGGCGGTGTGCCGGCGGGCGCCGGGACCGGGATGACGCCGTCGCGCTGTGCCTTGCCGTTATGGCTCAGCTTGAAGACGTGGATCACGTCGCCCTCGCGGCCGGGGACGCTGTCGTCGACAGAGTTGGACGTCTTGCCGCCGTTGGGCGTGCCCGAGACGTACGCCGTCGTGCCGTCCGGGGACATCGCGATGCCGCCGGAGAGGCCGGGCATCGGGATCCGCTGGACGATCTTGCCGACCCGCTTCTTGTTCTTGGATCCGACGCGGACGATGCGGATGTCGTTGCGCCCGCGGCCGGCCGACAGCGTCCACACGAAGCGCCCGTCGGTCGTCAGCGCGGCGCCGGTCGGCAGGTTCCCCAGCTTCGTCTGGATGCCGACCGGGTGCAGCTGCCGCCCATTCGGCTGGATGTGGTTCTGAGGGCCGATGACGCCGGTCTCGGTATTGGCCCCCGCGATGACGAACGCGGCCCCGCCGAGGGCAAGCGCCACCGCGATCACAGTTGGGAGTACGAGCGCCCGGCGTCTCACGCCGCGCAGCCTACGGCTCAACGCCAGGGCACGGTGTAAGTGACTCGATAACGGATACTTTGGGCGCCGCGATCGCCGTGGAGAGAGGAGAGCCGTGATCCACCGAATCGACGACGAGCTCGAGATCCCGAGTTCGGACGTCACCTCGTTCGTTTTCGAACACGCTGGCGAGTACCCGGACCGGCCCGCGTTGATCGACGGTCCCAGCGGCCGCACCCTGACCTACGCGGAGCTCGGCGAGCAGATCCGCGCGCTCGGCGCCGGGCTCACGGAGCGCGGCTTTGTCAAGGGCGATGTCCTTGCCGTCTACATGCCCAACGCGCCGGAGTACGCCGTTGCCTTCCACGGTGCCGCCGCGATCGGCGCGAAGTGCACCACCGTCAACCCGCTGTACACCGCGAAGGAGCTCGGCCATCAGCTCACCGACTCCGGCGCGCGGATGCTGCTCACGGTCCCGGCGTTCCTTGAGGCGGCGACGGAGGCGGCCGAGCACGCCGGCATCGGCGGGCAGGTCTACGTGCTCGGCGAGGCCGAGGGCGCCGCGGGTTCCTTCGCCGGCCTGCTCGGGGACCCGGCGGCGGCGCCGGAGGTCGAGATCGACCCCGAGACCGACCTCGCGGTGCTGCCCTACTCGAGCGGCACGACCGGGATGCCGAAGGGGGTGATGCTCAGCCACTCCAACCTCGTCGCGAACATCACCCAGCTTCAGGCTTCGTTCGGGATCGAGCCCGAGGACCGGCTGATCGGCGTGCTGCCGTTCTTCCACATCTACGGGATGGTCGTGATCATGAACCAGGGCCTTCGCGCCGGCGCGACGATCGTGACGATGCCGCGATTCGACCTCGATCAGTTCCTCGACCTCATCCAGGAGCACGCCATCACGCGCGCGTACGTTGTCCCGCCGATCGCCCTGGCGCTCGCCAAGCATCCGGCGGTCGATGACCGCGACCTCTCGTCGGTCACGACGATCATGTCGGGTGCCGCGCCGCTCGGCGCGGAGTTGGCGAACCGCGTGGCGACCCGGATCGACTGCAGGGTGATCCAGGGATACGGGCTCACCGAGACGAGCCCGGTCACGCACGTGATCCGACCCGACGGCGAGAACAAGGCGGGCTCGATCGGTCCGCCGTTGCCGGCGACCGAGGTCCGCCTGGTGGATCCCGAGAGTGGGGAGGACGTCGGCGTCGGTGAGCGGGGCGAGCTGTGGATCCGCGGCCCGCAGGTGATGCGGGGCTATCTCAACAACGACGAGGCGACGGCCGCGACGATCGACGACGACGGGTGGCTGCACACGGGCGACATCGGCGTCGTTGACGACGACGGCTACTTCGAGATCGTCGACCGCCTGAAGGAGCTCATCAAGTACAAGGGCTACCAGGTGGCCCCGGCCGAGCTGGAAGCGTTGATCCAGACGCATCCCGCCGTCGCGGACGTCGCGGTGATCGGCGTCGCCGACGAGGAGTGCGGCGAGCTGCCGAAGGCGTTCGTCGTGGCGGCCAACGACAACCTCGACCAGGACGAGCTGATGGAGTGGGTGAGCGGGCAGGTCTCGCCGCAGAAGCGGATCCGACTCGTCGAGTCGATCGACGAGATCCCGAAATCGCCGTCGGGGAAGATCCTGCGTCGCCAGCTCAAGGACCGCGCGACCGCCTGATCGTTCAATAACCTCGCGGCGCATGAACGAGCCGCAACCCTGGAGCTTCGGGGTCAAGTTCGGGCTCGTCGCGGGCGTGATCGGCGTCGTGCTGCTGCTCCTCGCGATCGGCGCCGTTGCCCATCTCGGTCCGTTCGAGCGCGAGCAGCTCACCCAGGGGGAGCTGCTGGCGCAGGGGGATGAGATCTGCCGCAAGGCGCACGCTGCGTTCGACCAGCTCCAGGACAAGCAGCCGCAGACCCCCGATCAGGCCGAGACGCTGATCACCCAGCTGATCAACATCGCGCAGGACGAGCGCGACCGGATCGCTGAGCTCAACGGTCCGCCCGAGTTCGACGACGAGGTCCAGACCTACCTCGACGCGCGCGACCTTGGCATCCAGGTCCTGAAAGCGCGGGCGCGAGGCCGCCGCAGCGGGACGCGCCGACATCTACGCGGAGGCCCAGAAGGAACTCGCCGAGACCCAACGGCAGCGAATCCAGATCGCGCGCCAGGTCGGCTTCGCCGAATGCAGCCGCAAGGTCGGGAAGGGGTAAGGGCCTATGCGGCCGGGACAAGCGGCGTTGGGGTCTCTGACGGCCCGACAGCTGCGCGCGTGCTCGCCCAGTCGGGATAGGCACGACCGCGGACGATCAGCCCGTTGCGGAAGCTGAAGATCCAGCCCACTCGGACCGCGAAGGTCTGGTCGCCGCGGCTGTCGATCACCGTGCCAAGCGCCAGGACCTGGTCGCCGTGTCGCTCGAGCGTTTGCAGTTGAGTGTCCAGTTGGTTGAGCCCGGTGCCGAACCGGAGCATCCACTCACGGACGCCGTTGTGGCCGCGAACCTCGGAGCCACTCCACGCGGTCGGCGTCCATTCGATCCCGGGATCCGCCGTCGCGATCACCGTCTCGGGATCCCCGCTGGCGATCGCCTCGAAGAGCGTCCTGACGAGTTCGAGCTCATGGTCATCGGCGTGCTCTTGGGACTTGCGCTCGGCGACCGAATCCGGCGTTCCGGTCGCGGGTGAAGTCAGTGGAGGTGCGGAGATCCGGCTCGGATAGCCGACAAAGAATCCCTGGACCTTGTCGACGCCGAGCTCGCGGAGTAGCTCGAGGGTGCCCTCGTCCTCGACGCCCTCGGCGACCGTGCTGAGATCGAAAAGCTTCGCCGCTGAAACGATGTGACTTCACAGCCCGCTGGCTCTGAGGGTCCTCGCTGAGGCCGATGACGAACTCCATGTCGATCTTCAGCTCGGTGACTGGGAGTCGGCTGAGATACGTAAACGAGCCGTAGCCGGTGCCGAAATCGTCCAGAGCGACGCCGCAGCCCAGCTCGGTGAGCTCCACCACCAGGTCGCTCTGCCGCTTCGAGGTTTCGAGGCGGCTGCCGTCTCCGTGATCTCGAAGGTGACGTTTTCGGCGATCCGTTCGATCGTCGAGTAGCTTCGCAATCCAGGTTTCTGAGATCGGGGTCGTCGAGGCTCTTGCGCGGAGAGGTTGATCGCGACCGGCCTTGCCCGCGCGAGCTCGATCCCGCGCTCGACGGCCCACCGATCGATGCGGGTGATCAGGCTCGTTCTTCTCGGCGTGGGGCAGGAACTCACCCGGCGCGATGATCTTCCCGTCGAGCTCCATCCGCAGCAGCAGCTCCTGATGGTCGACAGCGCCGGTTCGCAGATCAACGATCGGTTGGCCGAAGAAGAGGAGCCGATCGTCGTCGAGGGCGGCCTCGATGCGCCCGCGCCAAAGGGTTGCCTCGCGGTCCTCGCGTTCGCGTTCCTCCCGCGCTCTTGCGATCGGTGATGTCGTGGCCCACACTCGAGATCCCGACGATCTCGCCCGCCGTGATCGCGAACCGCGAACGATCCGCAGCGATACGTCAACGACTCGCCGGTCTTGCGGCAGCGCTGTTCTTCAAGCACCACCGTCTCGCCGGATTGATCCGATCGAGCACCGCATCGACGTCCTCGTCGTGTCCGCCCGGGCGTACGATCAACGCGCGAATCGGCCGTCCGATTGCCTCCACGGCCGAATAGCCATAGAGGTCTCGGCGCCGTGGTTCCAGCGCCGTCACCGGTCCGCTGAGATCCCTCGAGATGATCGCGTCGTCGGATGACCGCACGATCGCCGCGAGCCGTTCGTTCTCGGCTCTCGCGCGTCTTGCGATCGCTGATGTCGTGGATGAACCCGGTGAACATCGGCGGGTCCTCGCCGATCTTGGTCACCGCGACCTCGATCGGAAACTCGCCGCCGCCGGAGTGCATGCCAATGGTTTCGATCCTGCGGTTCAGGATCCCCTCCCCGCCTGTCGCGAGCATGCGAGCCCAGCCGTCCTTGTGACCCTGGCGTGCGCCGGCGGGACGATGAGGTCGCCGAGATCGCGGCCCAGGACCTCGGCGAGCTGATATCCGAAGGTCCGGGACGCGGCAGGGTTCCAGTCTTGCACCTTGCCCTCGGCGTCCGTGCTGATGACGCAGTCGAGCGCGGCCTGCGTGGACGCGCTTCGCAGGCTCTCCGAACGTATCGCTCGAGTCAGTGCCTCCTTGCGCGCTCGATAGAGGAGGACGAGCTGCGCGCAGCCCGCGGCCAGGGTCAGCCCAGAGAGCACGATCGTGATCGCGTCGAGGCGCCAGAAGTGATCCCAGACCAGCGCCGCAATCGCCACGGCGACCGCGGCCGATGCGATCACGGGGACGAGGCCGTCCGTGGAAGGCGGGCGCTTGCGGACCGGCGCGGGACGCAGCCACGCCGCCGCAGCAATCGCGACCGCACCGGCTGGCCAGAGGGCGTCGATGATGGTTCCGTCGGCGTACGTGCCGTCGGCGACGCGAACCGCCAACACCGAATCGGCGACAACGCTGAGCGCAAATCCGATGATGAGCGCGATGAAGACGCGATCGAACTGCCAGTCCCGAGCTGCGAGTGCGACCAGCGTCGCGGTGAGCAGGAAAAGGTCGAGAAGCGGATAGGACAGCGTGGTCGCAACCGCGGCAGTACTGCCGGTTGCTGCGTCCATGACTTCCCCGAAGACGGCCCATGACCACACTGTTGCCAGGCCGAGGAGGGCGACGACGAGCCCGAACGAGAAGGCGCTGCCGCCGGCATGCCGGCGGCTCAAGAGGCGGACGCCGGCAATCAGCGCGACGTAGTCGACGAGGTACAACGCATCGCTTGGGGAGGGGTACGGATCGTGCGGCCATCGGCGACCACCAGGTAGTAGTAGGCGTCGCCGATAGCCCAGGCGGTGAGGCCGGCTCCGATCAGGCCCCAGGCGAGTCGGTCTCGTGGTGAGATGATCGCTCGCGCGAGCACCCCCATCGCGGCGCCGAACATCAGTATCCGGTAGCTCCAGTCCGCGAGCGCCTGGTTGGTCGCTGGAGAGCCGAGCTGGGTCACGTCTGCGAGTACCTGGACCGCCAGCAGGCCCACGGCGATCAACGAGACGACGGCCATCCATCGCCGCCCGCGAGGCGATGCGGTGACTGCGGCCGTGGACTTTGCCTGAGTTCCGATCATGATCGGCTTCGTCAGGCACGAACCGCCTATGTCACAACGATTTCAGGCCTGTACAGCCCATTTCGGCGCTTCGCGGCCGCAGCATGAGCCGTTCTAACGAGATCGCGAGCTGCGCGCGTCAGCGGCGCCTGAAGCGCCGCCGCGCCGGTCGCCTCGCGAGCCAGGCGAAGCCTGCGGTCATCGCAGTGTTCGAGATCCCGGCGAAGACGAGGCCGGCGCGGGCGCCGGGGCGGGTGAAGTAGTCCGAGCGGGTCGCCCAGACGACGTCGGTCGCGATTTCCGTTGCCCGCAGCCAGGCCAGCGCCCACCAGTCCTCGGGGCGGTCGTTGCGTGCGGCGACCGCGTGGCCGGCGGCGAACGTCAGCCAGATCGGCCCGCAGCGCCGGAAGAGCTCGCGCGCGTCGGGCGAGGGCTCGGCGTGGCCGAGGGCGCGGAGCGTTGCGAGGGGGCCAGCAGGGCTCCGGTTCCCAGCGCGAGGTCGAAGACGACCATGTTCCGGTTGGTCAGTCGCAGGAGATCCTCGACATCCATCTGCGCGATCCAATCACACGGCCCGCCGATGTTGCAGGCGCGACTCGGCGAAAAGGAAACCGCCCCGGTGAGGCGAATCAACCGGCCGTGAGCAAGACCGCAACGAAGACCCGCCCCGTCGCCCGCACCCGATCCGCCGCTCCGCGCACGAGCCGCAAGCAGCCCACGCGCCCGAACGGCAAGGCGCTTTCCACCTACATCACCGAACGCTTCGACGAATTCTCGCGCTCGCAGAAGGATGTCGCCCGCTACATCGTCGACCATCTCGACGAGGCCGCCTTCCAGACCGCCGAGGAACTCGCCCGCCGCGCTGACACCTCTTCATCGACCGTCGTTCGCTTCTCGCAGGCGCTCGGCTTCGAGGGTTACCCCGAGCTGCAGCAGGCGGCGATCGAGGAGTACCGCAGCCGCGCGCCGGGCATGGCGGCCGCCGCCTCGACCGCGCCACTGTTCGACTTCGACCACTCCGAGTTCGAGGCCTCGTTGGCCGCGGATCACGCGAACCTGGAGGAGACGGTCCGCAACCTCACCCGCGAGCAGGTCGAGGCGTGCGTCACCGCGCTCGCCGGCGCCAACCGCGTGATGATCGTCGGCATGGACCAGCTCGCGTTCTTCGCGAGCTACCTCCGCCACCTGCTGGCGCTGCTCGACATCCGCGCCGAGGTTGTCGCCAGCCCGCGCCAGGACTCGATCACGCGCCTCTCGCGGGTCGACGAGGACGCTCTCGTGATCGCCTTCTCGGCCGGCCGCGCCCACCCGATCGTCGTCCGCGCGATGAAGCTCGCCAAGCACCGTGGCGCCTCGACGATGGCGATCACCGACGCGACGCTCTCCGACATCGGCGAGCACTCCGACCTGACGCTCTACTACTCGTCGAACGGCCCCTCCTTCACGCGCTCGAACACCTCGCTGCTCGCGATCGTCCAGGCACTGGCGCACGGTGTCTACGCCCGCGACAAGGGCGCCTACAAGGACCGCATCCGCGCCTTCAAGCTGAAGTAGCTGGCCCTCGTCGAGTTTGTTCCGCTTATCGGAACGAACTCGCCAGGCCGAGCTGGTGGTCGTCCTCGAAGGCCTGCGCGCCCCGGTGGGTGGTCCAGGCGCCGGTCTCGACGATCAGGCGCTGCTCGCGCCAGAGGAAATCGACCGTGAACCGACCGATCTTCTGATTGACCTCGGGCCTCGGGATCCGGTGGCGGCGGCAAAGCCGGAGGAACGCGGCCTCGACGTCGCTGCGGGTGCCGTCGGTGGCGAGGCCGGTTGGGAGATCGAGAAACTAAGACGCCCCGCCGCGAGCCGGCGGGTCACGCCTGCATTGGTCAGCTCGCACGCCAACAATTGGGCGAAGGTGACGATGCCGTGCTGGCGAGCCGCAATCGCCGCGGCGCGGGCGTCACTGGCGGGTTCTGACCGCATACCGGTACAAAGTCGCCAGGCGCGGGGGATGCCCCTTTGATCGGGCTCGTCGGTGGGGGACGCAAGATTCCTGCCGTGCAATTGATCCTGCAAATGCTCATGAATCGCTGACACTCGGGCGTCTGGCGGCTAGGTTCGTCCGCGGGGTTCTTTTCGGCCCCACGCACGATGCAACGCTCTTTCCGCCCGAAAACACGCCGACTGGTCGTCGCGCTGGCCGTTACCGCTGCCTGCCTGGTGGGGGCGCTGGCCGGCGGCACGCCGTCAAATGCCCAGACCGCCCAGCTCGACCAGGTGCGGGCACAGCAGGACGACATCCGGGCGCGGCTCGCGGATCAGAACGCTGCTGTCGACGCCATGCTCGGACAGGTGGGCCAGCTGCGCGCACAGGAGCGCAAGGTCGGTGCGGAGCTCGCCAAGCAGGAGGCCGAGCTGTCCGCCGCGCGCGACGAGCTTGCCGGCGCGCGGGCCGAGCTGGCCGCGAACAAGGACAAGCTCCACGCGCGCGCTCGGGAAGCTGCGGCGGCTGCTCGTGTCGATCTACCGCCAGGGCGAGCCGGACGCGGCCGCGCTGCTGCTGCAGGCCGACGGCCTCGACGAGCTCGCGGCGACCAAGACCTACCTCGACCACCTCCACGACTACGAGGCCGACACGGTCAACAGGGTCCGCCAACTGCGCACCGACTCGCGCAATCAGCGTCGCCGACGTCGAGACGTCGATCCAGCGGATGGAGACGGCCCGTGCCGCGATCGCCGAGCACCAGCAGGAGTTGGCGACGACCGCAGCGCCCAGCTCGAGGAGCGCGAGGCCGCGCTGCAGGCCGCGCAGGCCGAGCGCCGCAAGGAGCTCAACAAGCTGAAGGGCAAGGAGCAGAGCCTCGTCGAGGCGCTGTCCACGCCCGCTCCGACGCCCCGATACCGCGGGCGGCGACACCAGCGCCACGGCGCCGACGGAGAACGTCCCGCCGCCGAACGGCTCGACCGCGTCGATCAACTCCGACGGAACGGCGACCGCGCCCGCCGACGCGCCCGAGGCCGTCAAGGACGCGATCGCCGCCGGCAACCAGATCACGAACACGCCCTACCTCTACGGCGGCGGACATGGCTCGTTCGACTCGCCGGGTGGCTACGACTGCTCCGGGTCGGTGAGCTTCGCGCTCCACGGCGGCGGTCTGCTCTCGGCGCCGCTCGACTCGACCGGCTTCATGACCTGGGGTGATCCCGGTCCCGGCCAGTGGATCACCGTGTACTCCAACCCCGGCCACGCCTACATGGTCATCGCGGGCATTCGCTTCGATACGTCGGGGGCGCCGCCTCGCTGGCAGCCGAGCCTGCGCGACAACGTGGGCTTCGTCGCCACGCACCCTCCGGGCTACTAGACGGCCCGCAGGTTGGACGGTCCGTCGGGTCGCCGTCTCGTATCCTCCGAACGGATGTCCGAGACCGGCACATTCCGCGTCAAGCGAGGCCTCGCCGAGATGCTCAAGGGCGGCGTGATCATGGACGTGGTCACCCCCGAGCAGGCGCGCCTTGCCGAAGAGGCCGGCGCCGTCGCGGTGATGGCGCTCGAGCGCGTCCCCGCCGATATCCGCCGCGACGGCGGCGTCGCGCGGATGAGCGACCCGGAGATGATCAAGGGCATCCAGGAGGCCGTGACGATCCCGGTGATGGCGAAGGCCCGGATCGGCCACTTCGCCGAGGCGCAGGTCCTGCAGTCGCTGGAGGTCGACTACGTCGACGAGTCCGAGGTATCTGACCGTCGCCGACGAGGCCAACCACATCGACAAGCACGCCTTCGACGTGCCCGTTCGTCTGCGGCGCCACCGAGCTCGGCGAGGCGCTGCGGCGCATCGGCGAGGGCGCGGCGATGATCCGCTCCAAGGGCGAGGCCGGCACCGGCAACATCGTCGAGGCGGTCCGCCACCTGCGCGACATCGTCGGCGGGATCAAGCGCCTGGGCACGCTCGGCCCTGAGCAGCTCTCATCGCGGCCGCCAAGGAGCTGCGCGCACCGATCGACGTCGTCGAGGAGGTCGCGCGCACCGGCTGGCTGCCGGTGCCCGCTGTTCTGCGCCGGCGGCATCGCCACGCCGGCCGACGCGGCGCTGACGATGCAGCTTGGCGCCGAGGGCAACTTCGTCGGCTCCGGCATCTTCAAGTCCTCCGATCCCGAGCGCACCGCGCGCGCGATCGTCGAGGCGACCACCGCACTTCAACGACCCCGAGCGGGTCGCGGCCGCGTCGATGGGCCTCGGCGAGGCGATGCGCGGCGACGACATCGCCGAGCTGATGGAACGGGGCGAGCTGCTGCAGCAGCGCGGGGTCTGACCCTGCGCATCGGGGTCCTCGCCAGCCAAGGGGACTTCGCGGCGCACGCGTCAGATGCTGCGGGGCTCGGCGCCGACCCGGTCGAGGTCCGGACGCCCGGAGACGCTCGACGGGCTCGACGGCCTCGTGATCCCCGGCGGGGAGTCGACGACGATGATGAAGGCGATCGCGCGCGACGGGCTCGAGCCGGCGATCCGCAAGCACGCCGACCGAGGGCCGCCCGATCCTCGGCACCTGCGCCGGGATGATCGTCTGCGACCGCGACCACCTCGGCCTGCTCGACGCGACCACCCGCCGCAATGCCTTCGGCCGCCAGCTCGCCAGCTTCGAGGCCGACCTCGAGATCGAGGGGCTCGGCCCTGAGCCGCTGCGGGCGGTCTTCATCCGCGCGCCCGTGGATCGAGAGATCACGGCAGCCGACGTCGAGGTCCTCGCCGAGGTCGAAGGCCACCCGGTCGCCGTCCGCCAGGGCAACCTCGTCGCCTGCTCCTTTCATCCCGAGCTGACCGACGACTCGCGCGTGCATGCCCTGCTGATGGCAATTGGCGACCGCGGCATGCGAGGATCGCGACCGCTCAGCAACTGACCAACTGAACCACCGAAGCCCCCACGGAGATGATCGACTACCGCGTTGCCAACCTCGCCAAGATCCTTGTCGGCTACTCGACCAACGTCGCGGAGGGCGACACGTGCCTGATCGAAGGCGCCGACGACCGCCGAGCCGCTCGTCGCGGCCGTCTACGAGGAGGTGCTGAAGGCGGGCGGCAACCCGATCGTCTCGCTGCAGTTCGAGCGTCAGGCGGCGACCTTCTACCGCGAAGCGACCGACGCCCAGCTGCAGTACATCGTCGCCGCTGTCGGAGTGGGCGGCCGAGGAGTGCGACGTGCGGATCGCGATCGGCGCCGACACGAACACGCGCGAGCTTTCGCAGGTCCCGCCCGAGCGCCAGACGCTGCGCCAGCAGGCGACGCGGCACCTGATGCAGGCGATGATGGCGCGCGCTCGCCGAGGGCAGCCATCGCTGGGTCTACACGATCTTTCCGACCAACGCCTATGCCTCGGACGCCGAGATGAGCCTCGACGACTTCGAGGACTTCTACTTCCGCGCCTGCCTGGCGACGGACGGCGACCCGCTCGGCGCCTGGAAGCGGGTCTCGGCGGAATGCCACCGCCTCTGCCGAGTGGATCGAGGGCCACGAGGAGGTGCGGATCGTCGCCGACGGGCACCGACCTGCGCCTCGGCATCGCCGGCCGTCACTTCATTCCCTGCGACGGCGACCACAACATGCCCGACGGCGAGTTCTTCACCGGGCCGATCGAGGACTCGGTCGAGGGCGAGGTCACCTTCTCGCTGCCGTCGGTGATCGGCGGGCGCGAGGTCGCCGGCGTGCGGCTGCGATTCGAGGCCGGCAAGGTCGTCGACGCCAGCGCCACCGCGCGGCGAGGAGTACCTGATCAGGCTGCTCGACACCGACGAGGGCGCCGCGCCGCCTCGGCGAGCTCGGGATCGGCACCAACTACGGCATCGACCGCGGGACCAAGGACGTCCTTCTCGACGAGAAGATCGGCGGCACGGTCCATCTTGCCGTCGGCGCCAGCTATCCCGAGTCGGGCGGCGTCAACGAGAGCGCGGTGCACACGGACATGGTCTGCGACCTGCGCAACGGCGGGCGCATCGAAGTCGACGGCGAGCTGTTTCAGCAGGACGGGCGCTTCACGGTTTGAGCTGTAGCCTCGGCGCCCGGTCATCAACAAAGGTCCTCAAGGAGGCCATGTGAAGTAACCCCAAACTCGTCCGCACGCTCCTCCGTTTTCGAGCGTGGCGCTCGTCCTCTGCCTGGCGCTTGTCGTCGGTCGCCGCAGGCAAAGCGCGACAACTTCGATCTCGCCGGCGGCAAGTCGCGTGCTCTCGCCCGACGTCGACACCTTCGAGGCCCTCGCCGACTACGGGATCATCGTGACCCCGGTCGAGGGCGCCAAGGGCAACAACCACGGCCTCGTCTTCCCGATCACGGGCGGCATCGTCAAGAACGACGGCCCGACTGGCACCATCGAGCACAGCGGCGGGATCCAGTTCACGAACTCCAGCGGTGCCGCGCTGGTCTTCGATGACTTCCTGCTGAAGATCAGCCACAACAAGGGCAAGCTGTTCGCGACCTCGGGCACTCAGGCGCTCCGGTTCCTCAACCTGGACCTCAGCGGCTCGACGTTCAGCGGCTAGCAGGACAACCTGAAGTCAAGAACCTCGACGCGACCCTGGCGAAGCCGGCCGCGAAGGTCGCTCAGCGCCTTCGTCGGCACGGATCTCAACAAGGACACCGAGATCGGCACGCTCAAGGTCAAGGGCGAGGTCAAGGCTCAGTAGCGGTATAGGCGCCGGCCGCGGCCGGATCCCCGGATCCGGTCGCGGCGCGGCGTTGGCATCCCATCCGAAGGCGTCGCCACGGCTCCCCCTGATTCGCCCTGGCAAAGGCCGGGACGACGCGCTGTTTTTCTCAAACAGGCGCGGCCGCCTGAAGTTGCGCCGCGTTCGTAGACTCAGCTGCATGTCCGGTCATTCCAAATGGGCGTCGATCAAGCACAAAAAGGCCGCTACGGATGCCAAGCGGGGCCAGCTGTTCACCAAGCTTGCGCGCGCGATCGCGATTGCCGCGCGCGAGGGCGGGGGAGACCCGGAGGCCAATTTCACCCTCGCCGCGGCGATCGAGAAGGCCAAGAGCTACTCGATGCCCAAGGACAACATCCAGCGGGCGATCGATCGCGGCACCGGTGAGGGCGGCGGCGACGAGCAGATCGAGCGCGTCGTCTACGAGGGTTACGGGCCCGGCGGCGCGGCGCTCCTCGTCGACGCGCTGACCGACAACCGCAACCGCACCGGCTCCGAGGTCCGCAACGCCTTCGACAAGTCCGGCGGCAACCTGGGCGAGCCGGGATCGGTCGCCTGGCAGTTCGAGAAGAAGGGCGTGATCGTCGTCGATGGCGACCGCTACTCGGAGGAGGACCTTCTCGGCGCGATCGATGCGGGCGCTGAGGACGTTGCGCCCGACGGCGACGTGCTCAAGGTGACCACCGCCCCCACCGATCTCAGCGCCGTCCGCGCCGCGCTCGAGGCCGACGGGGTGGAGGTCGAGTCGGCCGAGCTGGCGATGGAGCCGAACGCCGTCGTCGAGATTTCGCAGGAGAGCGAGGCCCGCGCGCTCGTTCGCCTGATCGAGGCGCTCGAGGACCACGACGACGTCGAGGCGGTCCACGCCAACTTCGACATCCCCGAGGCGCTGCTCGAGCAGGTCGCCGCCTAGCGATCGCGGAGGCCGAAGGCCGAAGCGGAGCCCCGCCGCTGTTGAGGCGGCTTGCCTAGAGCGCTTTCGCGTAGCGGACCGTCGGCAGGTCGAACCACTCGAAGTGGTCGCGGACGCCCGTTGGCGACCAACCACGCGTCTCGTAGAAGTCCACCGCCGGTGCGCCCTCGAGCACGTTCAGCGTTGCCAGCTCAACCCCGTCGGCGCGAAGCCACTCCTCAGCGCGGGCCAGGAGCTCGCCCCCGATCCCGCGGCCGTGCTCCGACGGCTCCACGAACAGGGTGCTGATGTGGTTGTCGCGCTTTGTCGCGACCACGCCGAGGATCGTCCCGGATGCGCCGATCGCCACCTCGGCGCGGAAATCGTCATTGGCGAGCTCCTTGACCCAGACCGCCCGCTCGCGCTCCGCGTGACCATCCGGCAGGCGCCATCCGTCCGGCGCCCAGTCGGCGGTGAGCGCGTCGGCACGCACGACGAGCGCGACGACATCGTCGACGTCCTCGGCCGTCACCTCGCGGAATGCGAGCTCCCTCAGTCGAGGGCGCAGATCGCGGTCACCTCCAGATCGATTGAGACGCCGAAGCCACCGTTGTTGAACAGCTGGACCGACCAGCCGCTGCCGCTTGGGGTCGGCGCGCTCATCGATGCCGTCACGGCGCGCTGCGTGCCGGCCTGGGTCGAGTTGGTACCGAGGTCGTAGCCGCCGCCGATCACGCGCTTTCCGGCGGGACAGTCGACGGTCTGCACGGCACTCAGCCCACGATTCGGATTGCTATCCGGAATGAAGACGCCCGCGAACCGCGTCCGGATCGTTTCGTAGCCGGCCACGCCGTCTGGGCCGGTGGATCCCTGCGGACCCGTTGTGCCGCGTGGGCCCGCTGGCCCTGTCGCGCCGGCTGGACCCGCTGCCCCCGTATCGCCCTGCGGGCCGGCGACGCCGGGAGCGCTGAGCGGAAGGTCGCCCTTGACCTTGCAGGTCACCTTGTGTCCGCGAGCGGTCCGACCGGGGCACTTGACCTTGACGAACGAGGCCTTGGTCAGCCCCGATGCGGTGGTGCCCACGGCGGCCGCGCCCGCGGTTGCGGCGAGCGCCAGTACGAGGGCGCATGCCAGCAGAACCGGCGTACGCCGGGAACGCGTAGATGAGTCCATCATCCCTACCTCCTCTGGTTCGGCGGCATCCCTTGCCGCTCCCCTCGATTATGTCGCTGCTGCGGCACCCGTGTGTTGCGGGAAGGCATCCGACCGCCAACGCAGAATCCGTAGTCGTGATCCTCGTCATGGGCATAGACCCGGGCGTGGCGAATACGGGCTTCGGCGTCGTCAGAGTCGCCGGCAACCAGATGGCCGCTGTGGATGGCGGCGTCATCGAAGTGCCGCCGACCGAGCCGCTCGAGAACCGGCTCGCCCGCATTCATGCGGAGCTCGAGAAGCTGATCTCGTGGCATGAGCCCGCCGCGGTCGCCCTCGAGGACGTGTACTTCGGCAAGAACGTGCGCTCGGCGCTCGCGGTCGGCCAGGCGCGCGGGATCGCGATGCTCGCCGCCGCCCAGCGCGGCATTCCGTGCTTCGACTACACCCCGCAGGCGGTCAAGCAGGCCGTCTGCGGAACCGGCTCGGCGGCCAAGAAGCAGGTCCAGCAGATGGTGGGCGCGCTGCTCGGACTCTCGCGCACGCCCGAGTCCGACCACACCGCCGATGCCCTTGCGGTGGCGATCTGCCACGCGGGCCACATGCGGATGAACGCTGCCGTCGAGGCAACCACGAGCAAGCCCGCGCCGGCGGTCGTCGCGTGATCGCCTGGGTACGCGGCGAGGTGCTGGTGCGCCGGCCCGACCACGTCGTGGTCGAGTCAGGCGGGGTCGGCTACCGGCTGACAGTCTCGGCCGAGACGCTCAAGGCCGTGCCGGCTCGCGGCAAGGAGGTCGGTCTGCACGCCCACCTCGTCGCTCGCGACGACTCGCTCTCGCTCTACGGGTTCGCCAGCGAGGAGGAGCGCGACCTCTTTCTGCATCTGACGTCGGTCTCGGGGGTCGGTCCGAAGGTCGCAATCGCGATCCTCTCCAGCGGCGCCCCGCGGGAGCTGCTGCGAGCGATCGCGGCCGGCGACGCGAAGCGCTTCCAGTCAGTCCCCGGCATCGGCAAGCGCACCTCCGAGCGCGTCATCGTCGAGCTTCGTGACAAGGTCGCCGGCCAGCTCGAGGAGGGCGTGCCGGCGATCGTCGCCGGGGAGGAGGACGACCCCCGTGCCCTCGCGCGCGATGGGCTCATCCACCTCGGCTACACGCTGACCGAGGCGGAGGCGCTGCTCTCCCGCGCCCAGGGCGAGACGCCTGAGGAGCTGATCGGCGCCGCGCTTCGCTCGGCTGGCAGCGCCGGGGAGAGCGCATGAGCGTCTCTCGCGACCCGAACTTCGATCCGCAGCGCGCAGACCGCAGACCGCAGAACGACCTCGACGGGCCAATGGAGGCCGAGACGGCGCGTATTGAGCCCGATGACGATCTCGACCGCTCGCTGCGCCCGCGTACGCTCGCCGACTTCGTCAACCAGGAGCAGGTGACCGCCCAGCTCGCGGTCTTCATCGAGGCGGCACGCCGCCGGGAGGAGTCGCTCGACCATGTCCTGCTCGCCGGCCCTCCGGGCCTGGGCAAGACCTCGCTGGCGCACATAATCGCTTCCGAGTTGGGCGTGCCGATCGTTTCCACCGCCGGCCCGGCGCTTGAGCGCAAGGCCGACGTCGCGTCGTTTCTAACGGCCCTGGAACCCGGCTCGGTGTTCTTCATCGACGAGATCCACCGCCTCAACCGCGCGATCGAGGAGACGCTCTACCCGGCGATGGAGGACCGCCAGCTGCCGATCGTCCTTGGCCAGGGTGCCGGGGCGCGAACCGTGACGCTGGATCTGCCGTCGTTCACGCTCGTCGGTGCGACCACCCGCGCCGGCCTGCTGACGACGCCGCTGCGCGACCGCTTCGGCGTCAGCCAGCGCCTCGAGCACTACGAGCCGCCTGAGCTCGCCAGGATCGTCCGGCGCTCGGCTGGGATCCTCGGCGTCGAGATCGAGCCCGAGGGTGAGCGCGTGATCTCCGAACGTGCGCGCGGGACCCCGCGGGTGGCCAACCACCTGCTCAAGCGCGTGCGCGATTACGCGGAGGTCCGCGGGGCGGGCGTGATCACGGCCGCCGTTGCCGCCGATGCTCTCGATCTGCTCGAGGTCGACTCGGCAGGTCTCGGTCGTCACGACCGCGCGATCCTCGAGACGATTGCCGTCAAGTTCGACGGCGGGCCCGTTGGACTCTCCACGCTGGCCGCCGCGGTCGACGAGGAGCAGGAAACGATCGAGGACGTCTACGAGCCGTACCTCCTCCAGCAGGGCCTGCTGAAGCGGACCCCGCGCGGGCGCGTCGCCACCGAGCGGGCCTTCGCGCACCTCGGCCTCGCGGTGCCGGAGCGCGCCGCGTCACTCTTCTGAGGGTCTCCAAGGTGGCCGAGGTTGCTCGCTAGGCTTCCGAGCGTGCCGTTCTTCATCTGTCCGAACTGTGGAAACCGCGAGCTGTCCGGCGAGCGCCAGGGCCTGAGCTCGCGCCCGAAGGAGTGCTCGCGGTGCGGCGCCCCGTTCCTGTTCGAACTGCTCGACGATTACTACCCGGCACCCGACGCTGCCTTTTTCATCTGCGACCAGGAGGCGCGCCTGCTCGACGTCGGCCGCAATGGCTTCGAGCTGACCGGCCTCAAGGACGAGCAGGTGATCGGCCGGCCGGTCCGGGAGGTGCTCGGGCTTGAGTGGATCGACGACGGCGACGGGGGTGAAACGGCCGACACCGACGGCGATGGCAACACCGACCCGATCGAGACGACGCTCGAGTGGGGCGTGCGCTCGCTTGGAAAGCGCGTCGCCGTCAACGCGGAGGGAGACCTGCCGGCGGAGGCCGTGGCCGACCTGTTTCCGGCCTACGACGACGACGGCGGTCTCCTGCTCGTGCTCACCCCCCAGTAAACCCCCAATGAGGCGTAGCGAAGCGAAGCCGAGTCGCGCCGCCGTTGAGGCGCCTTGTTATGGGTAAGCGGCGTACCAGCCTGATCATCCTCGCAATCGTGCTCGCCCTGCTGGCGGGCTCGATCTACGCGATCACTCAGAAGCCGACGGTTCTCGGCCTCGATCTCAAGGGCGGGACCGAGCTGGTCTACCAGGGCCGAGCAACGCCGCAGGTCCCGGAGGTCACGGGCGAGGACATCGACCGGGCGATCGAGATCATCCGCCAGCGCGTCGACAACCTCGGCGTATCCGAGCCAGAGATCTCACGTCTCGGCCAGGACGAGATCCAGGTCGACCTGCCGAACGTCTCCGACACGCAGCGCGCGACCGATCAGATCGGCACGACGGCGCAGCTGTATCTCTACGACTTCGAGCCGAACGTCATCCCGCCGGATCCCAACGTCCAGGACCCGGCATCGCGCCCGTACAACCGGCTGATCGACGCGGTCCAGGCGGCCTCGAAGCAGCCCGAGGTGTCCGAGCAGAAGTGCGTGGAGGACGGCTGCACGACGGACGGCCCCACTTACTACCTCTTCGACAAGAACACCCTCGAGCCGCTCGGCGAGCCGTCGGAGCGCAAGTCCGACCTCTTCATCAACTACCCGAACTCACAGCAGCCGCCGAACAGCGAGGTGATCGCGGTGCCGCGCGGGACGATCGTCGTCGAGGACAAGCCAAAGGACGACCCGTCGACCTCGGTAGACGAATCCCAGACGGGCCTCTCGAAGTTCTACGTGATGCACGACCGGCCGGGACTCTCGGGCAACGACATCACCGACCCGAAGCAGAGCACCGACCAGTTCAACCAGCCGATCGTCACGTTCAGCTTCACCGACAAGGGCCGCGAGGAATTCCAGAACGTCACCCAGACGATCGCCCAGCGCGGCGCGGAGAACTGCGCGACGGCGAACGGTGGCATCCCGTGTACGGGGCTCTCCTCGAATGAGGCTGACCAGTTCTCGGGCTCCTTCGCGATCGTCCTCGACAACGAGCTGATCTCGAATCCGATCATCAACTTCGTCGACAACCCGAACGGCATCGACGGGCGCACCGGCGCGCAGATCTCGGGTCTCGGCAGCCTGCAGGAGTCCCAGGACCTCGCGGAGGTGCTGAAGATCGGCGCGCTGCCGATCAAGCTGGCGCTGATCAGCCAGTCGACGGTGTCCGCGACGCTCGGCCAGCAGGCGCTCGATCAGGGCCTGAAGGCGGCCCTGATCGGCCTCGGCATCGTCCTGGCGTTCCTGATCTTCTACTACCGCTTCCTCGGTCTCATCGCCGCGCTCGGCCTGCTCGTCTACGCGCTCTTTTACTTCGCGCTGATCAAGCTGCTGCCGATCACGGTGACCCTGCCGGGTATCGCCGGCCTGGTGCTGACGATCGGCGTCGCCGCCGACTCGAACATCGTCATCTTCGAGCGCATCAAGGAGGAGGTGCGCGCCGGCAGGTCGATGCTGTCCGCGATCTCCGAGGGCTACCGCAAGGGCATCGCGACGATCATCGACGCCAACGTCATCACGCTGCTGACGGCGTTCATTCTGTTCGGGCTGGCGACCGCGGGGGTCAAGGGCTTCGCGCTCACGCTCGGCATCGGCACGATCGTCTCGCTGTTCACCGCCGTCCTGTTCACCCAGGCGGTCCTCGGTCTGCTCGGGCGCTCGAAGATTCTGCACTCGCCGGCGGCGCTCGGCGCCAGCGGTGAGGGCAAGCGCTGGAAGTTCGACTTCACCGGCGCCTCGAAGTGGTTCTTCTCGCTCTCCGGCGTGCATCCTCGCGATCGGGGCGATCGCCTTTGCGACCAAGCAGCTCAACCTCGGCATCGACTTCGAGTCGGGCAGCCGCATCCAGGCCGCACTGGCGAAGCCGGCGACGGTCGACGAGATCCGCACCGCGCTGTCCAACGACGGCCGCATCCCGGATGTCGAGGGAGCAAAGATCCAGGAGGCCGAGAACCCGCAGTTCGGCAGCAACGTGATCCAGATCTCGGCGAAGTTCACGACCGAGGAGAACAATCGCGTCAAGCAACATCCTCCAGAACGATTTCGGGCTCGAGAACGGCGACCAGAGCTTCAACTCGCAGGTGGTCGGCCCGACGTTCGGCCAGCAGGTCGCCAACAAGGCGATCGTCGCGATCATCTTCAGCCTCCTCGTGATCGCGATCTACGTCGCGATCCGGTTCGAGGCGAAGTACGCCGTGCCGGTGATCATCGCCCTGATCCACGACATCCTCATCACGGGCGGCATCTATGCCCTCGTCGGCCGGGAGGTGACGAGCGGGACGGTCGCCGCTTTCCTGACGATTCTGGGTTACTCGATGTACGACACGATCATCGTGTTCGACCGCGTCCGCGAGAACGTGCCGCGGATGCCGCGCGCCGCCTTCTCGCAGATCGTCAACCGCTCGATGAGCGAGGTTCTGACCCGATCGCTGATCACCGGTCTGTCGACCGTGTTCCTGATCGGAGTGCTGCTGGTGTTCGGCGGCGACACGCTGCGCGACTTCGCCTTCGCGATGATGGTCGGTGTCGCCTCCGGTACGTACTCGTCGATCTTCATCGCGGCTCCAGTGCTGACCGAGTGGAAGGAGCGCGAGCCCGCATATCGCTCGCGGCGCGCGCGGATCCTCGAGGCGATGGGGCGCGTTCCGACCTTCCCGGAGGACAACGTTGTCGCGCGAATCGACGAGGTCGAGCGCCACGCGGCCGCCAAGCCTGTCGGCGACGGCGAGGGGCGCTGCCGTGGCTGCCAGCGACGGAGCCCGAGATCTCGCCCGCCACGGCGCCGGTCGCGACCGCCGAGCCGCCGGTCGCGCGCCCGACCCCGCCGCAGCCAACCCCCGAGGAGTCGGGCGACGGTGTTGCGGGACGTCCGGAGGCCGGCGCCGATCGCACCCAGCCGCCGCCGAAGCCCCCGAAGAAGCAGTCGCGGCGCCGCCGCAAGCACGGGAGGAGCAGATGAGCCGCGCCAGGAGGGGGATCATCTGATGGCCGCACTTGTTTGGTTTACGACCGGCGTCGCCCTCTGGCACTTCACCGTCTTCCTTCCCGATCGCTTCTGGGCCGGGATCGTCGGCGCGCTGGTCGGTGCCGGCGACCGGAGCGATGATCACCGGCGCCATCGGCCAGATCGCCACCGGCGACTCGATCGGCACCACGGGCATCGAGACCGTCCTGTTCGCGATTCCCGGCACCGCCCTCGGACTCGCGCTCATCTGGGCGATCGGCGTGCGCCAGGAGCGCGCCGCCGGCCTCGAACCGGCCTAGCCCGTCCGGCGTTAGACGACGTTCGTCGCGGACCGCGTCGCGCCGCGTGGATTCCGCATCCTCGGGCAGAATGGGTCCGTGGGGGACCCATATCTGCCCGTCGATTATGAAAAGCCGACCGCGGGCAAGCGCTTGGCGCCGGACCCGCCAGGCGCCGGCGCGAAAGATCGCGTCCGGGGTCGCTGCCAGCCTGGCATCGTGGCCACAGTCTGCCGCCAGAGCTTCTCCCTCGAGCCGTACGCCTACCGCGAGGCGCGGGCGCTCATGGATGGGCTCGGCCTGGCCGAGCCGGTCGCGGTCACGCTGGTGCGGCGCGGCTACCGCACGGTCGCCGATGCGCGGGCGTTCCTCGAGGCCGCCGACGACCACGACCCCTTTGCGTTTGCCGGAATGGCGGAGGTCTGCGAGCGGATCCGAGGCTGCGATCGCGGCGGGCCGGCGGATCACCGTCCACGGCGACTACGACGTCGACGGCGTCTCGGCAACGGCGATCTGTCGTGCGGACGCTGCGCGAGCTCGGCGCGGACTGCGATTGGCTGATCCCCGGGCGCCTCACCGACGGCTACGGACTGACCGCCGCGAGCGTCGAGCAGCTCGCAGCGCGCGGAACCTCGCTCGCTGATCACGGTCGATTGCGCGATCACCGCCGTCGACGCGGTCGCGGCGGCGCAGGCGGCGGGGATCGAGGTGATCGTCACCGACCATCACGAGCCCGGTGCCGAGCTTCCCGACTGCCCGATCCTGCATCCGGTCGTGTCTCGGGCTATCCGTTCGCAGCAGCTGTGCGCCGCCGGGGTTGCCTACAAGCTCGCCGTCGCGCTGCGCGGGACCGAGGCCGCGGAGGCTGAGCTCGACCTGGTCGCGCTCGCGACCGTCGCCGACCTCGTGGCGCTGCGCGGCGAGAACCGCGCGCTCGTGCGCCGCGGGCTGGCCGTCGCGCGCCGCGCCCGGCGTCCGGGCCTGCGGGCGCTGATGGAGGTGGCCGAGGTCGCGCCCGAGAGCCTCGACGAGGTCGACTTCGCGTTTCGCCTTGGCCCGCGGATCAACGCCGCCGGCCGCCTCTATCGGGCCGACGCGGGCGTCGAGCTGATGCTTTGCACCGACGAGGCTCGCGCCGA
Source organism: uncultured Solirubrobacterales bacterium (assembly GCA_963796815.1). Lineage (GTDB taxonomy): Bacteria > Actinomycetota > Thermoleophilia > Solirubrobacterales > 70-9 > WHSW01. The sequence continues at coordinate 201,916 of CAWCNF010000001.1, read as the reverse complement.
CGAGATCGCCGCCGAGCTCGACCGCGCCAACCACGAGCGCCGCGAGGTCGAGCGCGACGACCTACGCCGCGGCCGAGCAGGCACGCGCGCAGCTGCCGCGCCGAGCTCGCCGAGGCGCCCGGCCTGGCGATCGCCGGCCAGGGCTGGCATCCGGGCGTGGTCGGCATCGTCGCCTCGCGAATGGTCGAGCGCCACGGCAAGCCGGTCGTCCTGATCGGCCTCGACGGCGAGCGGGGGCGCGGCTCGGGTCGCAGCGTCGCCCGGCTTCGACCTGCTCGGCGCCCTGCACGCCTGCGTCGGAACACCTCAGCCGCTACGGCGGCCACCGCGCCGCCGCGGGCCTCGAGATCGAGGCGGCCGAGGTCGAGACGTTCCAGCGCGCCTTCGCCGAGCACTGCGCGGTCGTCCGTGCCGACGCGCCCGCCGCCGTCACCGAGATCGTCGACGCGGTCGTTGGCGGCGAGAGCCTCGGTCACGACGTCGCCGAACAGCTCGCGCGGCTGGGGCCGTTCGGCAACGGCAACCCGGGGGTGCGGCTCCTGGTCGCCGGGGCTCAGGTCGGGGAGCTGCGCCCGATGGGCGACGGTGACAAGCACTCGCGCTTCGTTATCTCGCAGCGGCGCCGGCGCGTGCCTCGGGCGTTGCGTTCGGCGTCAACGGCTCGCTCGCGGCCGCCGTCGGCAGCCCGCATGACGTCTCGGTCTCGCTCGAGCTGAACCAATGGAACGGCGCGATCGAGCCGCGGGTGGTCCTCGGGAAGATGTATCCGATCGAGGAGGGCGGTTCCGCGCAACCGTGTGCTGGCCTATCGCCGGAGGAGTTCTGGCGCCGCCTCGACCTCGAGGACCTCACCGAGCTGGAGCCGTGGCCGCCGCCGACGCCCGCCACGAAGACTGATCGCGAGGAGGTTGTGCGCGGGACGGCGTCGGTGGTGGCGACGATCGCCGCGCTCGCTTCGAGCGGCGAGCCGGTCCTCGCGCTGTGCGCGGACGCGCTGCGCCGGCGGGAGCTGGTCGAGAGGGCCGCGCGACCCGCGAGGTTCGGCGGCGGTGAGTTCGCGATCCTCTCGCCGCGCCTTCCGGACGCGACTGTCACCGCTGCGGAGGCGCAGGTTCTCGTCGCCGGGTCCGGAGTAGCGCTCGCCGACTGGGGCTCCCTTGCACGCGACCCGCAGCTCGCCTCCCGCTTCGCACACGTCGTGTTGATCGATCCCCCGCCGTTCGCCTACCTGGAGCGCCTCACCGCGCTCGGCTCCGGCTACCTGCATCGTGTCCACGGCGAGGCCGAGCGCGAGTTCGCGCTGCGCGTTCATGCCGACGAGTGGCCCTCGCGAAGTTCCCTCGCCGACCTCTACCGCGGGCTCGGGGCGGCGGGCGAGCGGGGCCTGGATGCCGTGGGCGCCCGGGCGATCCTCTGCGGTGAGGGACGCACGCACGCGCGTTCAGCCGAGGCGAGCGCGCGTATGGCACGCGTTTTGCGGGAGCTGGAACTCATCCGCTGGGAACCAGGCGCCTCAACAGCGGCGCACCTCGGCTCCGCCTCGGAGGGATCCGGCCCAAATCGACGCCTGAGCGTCGTATCCTCGACCGGGACGGATCTGGAGCGATCCCCGGCGTTCGTCGCATACCGGGGGCGGTACGAGGAGGGTCGGAGATTCCTGACCGGGCGAAGACAGACCTAGAGCGCATCGAGGGCTCAACGGCCGCGGTGGCTCGGCGCGGTCACATCCAGGTCGGCGCCGGCGAGCCCAACGGCGCGGTCGCTCCGATCAACGAGGTCACGAAGGATCTCGACGCCGACGAGCGCAAGCTCCTCGGCGACCTGTTCGCGGTCATCGGCGAGCACGCCGCCAACGGTCATGAGGAGCTCGACCGCGACGCGATCGAGCGCGCATTCGCGTTCGCCTGCGAGCGCCACGCCGACCAGAAGCGCAAGTCCGGCGAGGACTTCATCACCCATCCGGTGGAGGTCGCGAAGATCTGCGCCGGCCTGCGGCTCGACACCGAGACGCTCTGCGCAGCGCTGCTTCACGACACCGTCGAGGACACGTCGGCGAGTCTCGACGAGGTCCGCGAGAAGTTCGGCGAGTCGGTCGCCGCGCTGGTCGACGGGGTCACGAAGCTCACCGGGATCACCTTCCAGAGCCGCGACGAACACCAGGCCGAGAACTACCGGAAGATGATGGTGGCGATGGCCACCGACGTGCGGGTCATCCTCATCAAGCTCGCCGACCGTCTGCACAACATGCGCACGCTCGAGGCGCTCAACAAGCAGAAGCAGATCGAGAAGGCGCGCGAGACGCTCGAGATCTATGCGCCGCTCGCGCACCGGCTCGGAATCCACGCGATGAAGTGGGAGCTCGAGGACCTCTCGTTCCAGCGCCTGCACCCGCGCAAGTACGACGAGATCAAGAAGCTCGTCGCCCAGCAGCGCGTCGAGCGCGAGGACTACGTCACGGATGCCGGCGAGTTCCTGGCCGGCGAGCTCGCGCAAGGTCGGGATCGAGGCGGAGATCTCCGGCCGGGCCAAGCACTTCTACTCGATCTACTCGAAGATGACCAAGAAGGGCCGCGAGTTCAACGAGATCTACGACCTCACCGCGATGCGGGTGATCGTCGAGTCGGTCAAGGACTGCTACGGCGCGATCGGGATCATCCACTCGCTGTGGAAGCCGCTGCCCGGGCGCTTCAAGGACTTCATCGCGACGCCGAAGCTCAACCTCTATCAGGCGCTGCACACCACGGTGATCGGGCCCGAGGGCCGGCCGCTGGAGATCCAGATCCGCACGCCGGACATGCACGAGACCGCCGAGTACGGCATCGCCGCTCACGTCCTCTACAAGGAGGGGGCCGACCGCGGGGCGACCGAGCGCGACAAGATGACCTGGCTTCGCCACCTGCTCGACACCGACGGCGACGAGGACCCCACCGAGTTCCTCGAGGCGCTCAAGGTCGACCTCTTCGAGGACGAGGTCTTCGTCTTCACGCCGCGAGGGCGAGGTGAAGAACCTCTCGGCAGGCTCGACGCCGCTCGACTTCGCCTACTCGGTCCACACCGATATCGGCCATCGCTGCGTCGGCGCGAAGGTCAACGGCAAGATCGTGCCTCTGCACTACACGCTGCGCAGTGGCGACATCGTCGAGATCCTCACCTCCAAGCAGGAGCGTGGGCCATCGCGCGACTGGCTCGCGCTGGTGCGCACGAGCCGCGCCCGCAACAAGATCCGCGCCTCGCTCAAGCGCGAGCGCCGCGAGGACGCGGAGCGCCGCGGGCGCGAGGCGCTGCAGACGGCCCTGCGCAAGAACGGCCTGCCGCCACAGCGGATCGCCGGCTCGCCGATGCTCGCCGACGTGACCCGCGAGATCGGGCTTCCGCAAGGCGGACGACTTCTACATCGCCATCGGTCAGGGCAAGGTCTCGCCGAAGACGGTCATCAACAAGCTGATGACAGCGTCTCAAGTCGGGCGACGCCGTCGCGGGCGACGAGACCGAGTCACGGCTCGCGGGTGTCCTCGAGGGCCGCGACGAGCGCCAGCGCCGCACCCAGGAAGCGTCGAGCTACGGGATCAAGGTCGAGGGCGTCGACGACGTCGTCGTCCGCCTCGCCAAGTGCTGTCGCCCGGTGCCCGGCGACGAGATCGTCGGATACGTCTCGCTCGGCCGCGGGATCACGATCCATCGCGACGACTGCAAGAACGTCGAGCGCGCTGATGAAGGCGCCCGAGCGTTTCACCGACGTCTCGTGGGCCGGCGACAACGCCACCTCCTACCGGGTCGAGCTTCAGGTGGACGCTTGGGACCGAACCCGTCTCCTTGAAGATCTCTCGAGGACCTTCTCGGAGGCGGGCGTGAACATCCTCGAGGCAAACTGCTCGACCAAGCACCCGATGGTGCGCAACCGCTTCGTGGTCGAGGTCGGCGACTCGCACGCAGCTCAAGGGAGCCATCACGCGGCTCCGCAGCCTCGACTCGGTGTTCGACGCGTATCGGGTCACGCCGACAGATTGAGGCGGCCGGCGTCAGCGTCGTCGTCCCGCTGCACGGCGACCAGGCCTACGCCGAGCGGACCTGGGCCGCGTTTGCGGCGCTCGAGCTCGGCCCGGCCGACGAGCTGATCGTCGCCGACAACACCAGCGACGGTGTCGCCGCGCCGGGCTTGACGGGGTCGCGACGGTGGTGCACGCCGGCCGCCCAGCGCTCGTCTTATTACGCGCGAAACGCAGGGCGCGGCCGCCGCCACGGGCAACTGGCTGTCTGTTCGTCGACGCCGACTGCGTCCCGGCGCCGGACCTATCGGCGCGCTACTTCGGCGAGCCGATCGCCGACGAGCTGGCGTGGTCGCCGGGTGCGATCGTCGGGCGTCGCCGAGCAGGACTCGCTCCTCGCCCGCTACGCCCGCGATCGCAACTTCCTCGACCAGGTTGACGGCATGCACTCCAGCGGCGGCGCCGGCGCGGCGACCGGCAACCTGCTGGTGCGCCGGAGCGCCTTCGACGAGGTCGGCGGCTTTGCGGACGGGATCCGCTCCGGCCGGCGACGTCGATCTCTGCTGGCGCCTGCAGGATGCGGGTTGGGAGCTGGACCATCGTCCCGAGGCGACGCGTCGAACATCACCACCGCGACGACCTTGCGTCGTTCCTCGCGATGGTCGCCCGCTACGGGGCCGGGTCGCGGTGGCTCAACCAGCGCCGCCCGGGGTCGGCGCCGCGCTGGCCGCTTGTGGGCGGGCTCGCGGGTAGCGCGCGCGACGTCGCGGGTCACCTGGCCCGGGGCCAGGTCGAACCGGCGCTATTTCGCGCGATCGACGGCCTGGGCCTGATCGCCCACAACGTGGGCTACCGCGCCAGCAACGAGGTCTGAGCGTCGCTGTGGATCACGACGCGGTCGCGTCCGCCGTCCTTGGCCGCATAGAGGGCCACGTCCGCGTCGTGCAGCAGACCGCTGAGCTTCAGGTCCGTTCCACGACCATGCGCGATCCCGGCGCTGATCGACAGTGGCCCGCGACCGAGATCGGCGGCGGCAAAGGCGCTTCGGATTCTCTCGGCGTAGGCGAGTGCCTCCTGGCGATCGGCGCCGCAGTAACAGCGCCGTGAACTCCTCGCCGCCCATTCGTGCGACGAGGTCGCTCCCACGACTGCATTCGCGAAACACGCCGCCAAGTGCGGCGAGGACCTGGTCGCCCGCTTCATGGCCCCACTCATCGTTGATCCCTTTGAAGTAGTCGATATCGAACGAGACGATCGCGAGTGAAGCAAGCTCGCGATGAGCACCGGCAATCTCGGCGGGCGCGCGCTCGTCGAATCCGCGACGGTTGAGCAGGCCGGTGAGCTTGTCCAGCCGCGCCTCGGCGGCTGCCGCGACGAGGAGCTGTTCGTTGCGGCGCGCGAGCTCGTGGACGACGGCGCCGACCACCGCGATGGGCACCACGACATCGAACCAGCGGTCGAGATAAGCGGAGGCTGCGGGTAGCGCGATGAGCGCCACCGCGTCGACGACCCCGATCCACGCGATGATTGCGATCGTCGCGGTGCGGCCAAAGAAGTAGGCGATCCAGATCACGGGCCAGATGTAGAGCATCGAGGCATCGCTCGGCCCGGGGCTCGTTGCTACACCGATGCCGATCAGAGCCGCGCCGAGTGGTCCAACCCCGGCCAGAATGGCGATCGGCAGCCGCGCTCCGCACGTAACGAGCACCACGAGGACGATCAGGGCGACGACGCCGGGCGCCACCCACGATTGCGGGCCGGCGGCCGTTAGTGCCTGGCTGATGCCGAGAAAGGCCGCTCCCCCGTACATCGCAGCCGCGCTGAGTGCGATCTGGCGCTTGGTGTGTAGGTCGTGTTCGCTAGGCAGGGGCACTCGTATGAAATCGGCAGATTGGGGCAACTGCTCAAGCAGCGGACCGGGCCCCGCCGGGAACCAGCTTGCAGTCCATCGAAGCCGACCGCGGGGCGATGCAGACTTGTCGCATCGAAGCAACGACTGCAATCGGCCTGCTCGCATTGGCCCTAATCGCCCTGATCCTGGTCAGCGCCTCGTATCTGCGCTACCGCCTCACGCACCGCTTCGGGGCTGCCGACGTCGAGGCCGCGCGGCGTGACGCGGCCCGGCGCAGCCGCGGGGTGATGGCCGGGAAGGGCGCTGAGCAGATGGCACCGCTGGTCCCGGCGTTCGCCGATCGGTTCGACCCTGCGGAGGCGCGGTTTCTCGGCGCGCCGATCGACTATGTGGTGTTCGACGGTCTCGGCGACGGGCGAGCTGCGCGAGATCGTCCTGGTGGAGGTGAAGACCGGGCCGCTCGCGTCTCAACGCAAACGAGCAGGAGGTAGAGCGCGCGGTCGCCGAGGGCCGCGTCAGCTTCGAGGTCCTGCGGCTGCGCTGACCGCCGCGCGGATCCGCTCGGCTGTCTCGGCGGCGTGATCGTCGTGCTCGTACTTGGTCCGCGGCCAGAAGAAGCCGCGCAGCCCGTCCTTCTTCACCCGCGGGACGACGTGGGTGTGCAGGTGCGGTACCGACTGGCTGACGACGTTGTTGATCGCGACGAACGTGCCCTGGGCATCCATCGCGTCCCGGACGGCCACCGAGAGCATCTGGACGTCCCTGAAGTACGGCTCGACCAGGTCGGCGGGGAGGTCGGGAAGCGTCTCGAAGTGCTCGCGCGTGACGAGGAGTGTGTGACCGTGAAAGACCGGGCGAATGTCGAGGAAGGCGACCGAGACGTCATCCGAAAAGACGATCTCGGCCCGCTCGTCGCCGGCGACGATGCGGCAGAAAAGGCAGTCGGGATCGGTCACTCAGGCGATGATCGTGAGGGCGCCGGGGTCGATCGCCAGGTCGAGCTCGGCGTGGGTGCCGACGTAGTCGCCGTCGAGCTGGATCGGAAACGGCCGCGCGTTGCCCGCCGCGTCGATCGACGCAGACACGACACGGGCCTCCGTGACGTCGTCGAAGTGAACGATCTGGCGATGGCCCGATGCGCGCAGCCCCTCGGCCAGCACGCGGGTGATGATCGGCGCCATGTCGCGCTGCGCGGCGCGCTTTAGCACCGCGACCGAGAGCGTCCCGTCGTCGATTTCCACGCCCTCGCACACGCGCACAGGCCGGTTGCCGAAGTACGTGAACGGATCGGAGTTCTGCGAGAGCACCGTGACGCCCTCGACCGACTGATCACCCACCTCCAGCCGCATCATCACCGGGTTTCGCAGGTACTCGCGGTAGAACGAGCTGACCGCGACCGCGGTGTAGAAGTACGGCCCGGCGCGGGCCTTGAGCTTGGGCTTGCGATCGACGCGCATCGCGGCAGATGCGTCGAGTCCGCACCCGCAGCTGAACACGAAGCGCCGGCCATTCGCGATCCCGAGGTCGACGCGGCGTGGCTCGAAGCGATCGGCGAGCCCGAGCAGGTGCTCGGTCGCGTCGACGACGTCGTTGGGGATCCCGAGCGTGCGCGCGACGACGTTCGTGGATCCGCCGGGCAGGATCGTGACCGGGACGTCGGTGCCCGCGAGTCCGTTCGCGACCTCGTTGAGCGTGCCGTCGCCACCGAAGGCGACCACCAGGTCATAGCCACCGTCGATCGCCTCGCGCCCGATCTCGGTCGCGTGATTCTGCGCCTCCGTGGAGACGGCCTCGACCTCGTAGCGGCCCTGCAGGGCGTAGACGACGAGATTCTTGAGCCGATCGGAGACGGTCGTCGCGTACGGGTTGACGATGATCAGCATCCGCTTCTTGCGGACCCGGTCGATCGGAGCTCCGTTTCCGGCGGTGGCGGGCTCCGGCGGAGAAGCGGTCGAGACGCTCACGGCGGGATCGTAACCTCGCCAGCCTCACCCGTCGCCTCGAAGTGCACGACGTCCCCGTCGGCGACCTCGCGAACGAGCCCGGCGTTCATCAACAGGTCGACGTGGCCGACCACCTCCGAGAGCGTCAGGAACGCTTGCGTGACGGCGACGTTTCCCCAGAGCGACTGCGCCAGCTCGTAGGCGGTCCGTGGCCGCTCGGCGATCAGCTTGCGCAGCTTCTCCGCCCGGCGGCGGTGCATCGCAAAGCGCTCGTCGATGAGAGCGACGTGGTCGGTGATCGGCTCGCCGTGGCCCGGCAGCAGGATCTCGGCCGGCAGCTCGCGGGTCCGCGCCAGCGAGCGCAGATACGTGACGAGCGCCTGCGGCCGCTCGTCGGACCCATCGAGCGGCCGTGCCATCAGCGGGTTCGAGGAGATGTGGGCGATCAGGTGGTCCGCGCAGATCAGGATGCGCCGGTCGGCGTCCCAGAAGACGGTGTCGGACGGGCTGTGCCCGGGTCGATGCTGCACCTCGAACGACCGGTTCGAGAGCTCGAGCAACTCGCCGTCGCGCAGAGGCCGGGTGACCTTGGCCGCCGAGCCCCAGCCCCGGAAGCTCGCCGAGACGCTGCGCAGCGCGCTGACGACATCGTCCGGGATCCCGTAGCGGCGCATGAGCCCGCCGGCGAACTCGTCGTCACGCTCGCTGTCGGTGCCGTAGCTCTCGACGAAGCCGACCAGCGGAGCGATCGCGGCCACGTCCGCACCAGAGTGCTCGGCGACGATCTCAACGAGGCCGAGGTGATCGATGTGCTGGTGGGAGATGACGACGAGCCCGATGTCGGAGAGCCCGTGCCCGGCCTCGGCCAGCTGGCGCTGCAGCTCGTCAAGCGACTTGCCCGAGTTGGGCCCGGTGTCGATGAGCGTCAGCGGCTCGTCTTCGATGAGGTAGCAGTTGACCCGCCCGACCGCGAACGGAGTGGGGATCTGGAGCCGGTGGATTCCCGCCGCAGCCGCTTCGGCGAGTGCCTCGTCGGGGGTCAGTTCGCCCACCGGCCTCGCAGGCGCAGGAACGGCTCCTCGATCAGCCGGTAGCTGACGGCTGCAACGGCGATCGCGACCGGGATTCCCAGCGCCGCGAGCGGCACGAGGTCGGGCGAGGCGCCCTCGTTCGTCAGCAGCTCGAGGACCGGGAAGTGCCAGAGGTAGAGGCTGTACGAGGCGATGCCGAGTAACGCGAGCCAGCGCAGAGAGAGCATCGCGTGCGCCAGCCCGGGGCGGAGGTCGAGCACGCAGGCACCGAGCACCAGGAAGCTCGCGGGAGCGATCAGGAAGTCCCAGTCATAGCCCTCGAGGACCACGACGAGCCACAGGCAAACGCCGCCGGCGAACCAGACGTCCGACGAGGCCAGGGGGCGTGGAAGCCGGAGAGGACGTGAGCGAAGGTACGGCTCCATCAGGGCCAACAGCATGCCCGGAATGAAGAAGATGAAGTTGGTCACGATGCGATAGCGCCAGGTCTCGTTGACGAAGTCCGGGTTGTTGACCAGGTTGCAGCCGCGCCACCAGCGACGCGATGCCGAGCGCGACAACGATCAGTACCGCGGCTCGTAGGGGCCGGCGGGCGAACCGGCCGATGCCGAGCGCAAGCAGCGGCAGCAGGAAGTAGAACTGGATCTCGACGGCAAGCGACCACGCTGGCCCGTTGATCTGCCCCGCGGTGTCGTTCCAGTAGTTCTCGGTGAACGTGAAGAACCGGATCCACGTGTCGAGAGGCCGGCCCTCAACGGCGAGCACAACCGCCATGACGACGAAGTAGAGGGGCAGGATCCGCAGCGCGCGGTTGATCGCGTACGTCTGGACCGAGATCCGCGGGGCGCCGCCGGCGAGCCGCTTGACGAACGGCCTGAAGATCAGATAACCGGTCAGCGCGAAGAACAGCGAGACCCCGAAGCCCCCGGCGTAGAGCAACCGCTGAATAGCGCTGGGGTGGAGGAAGGCCTGGCTGTTGGTCGCGAGGACGATGTAGACGAGCGTGACGTGACAGACGAGCACGCTGAGCGCGGCAACCGCCCGCAGCGACTCGATCTGGGTCGAGCGGCGTTCCCCCGCCTGTTCAATCGTCGCCTCCCTCCGCGGGACCCCTTCGGTGGCGACGGTTGCGTCGGTCACTCCCGGATCAGTGCCAGTACCTCGTCACGTTTGGCTTCCATGTCCTCGCGAGAGATGAGCGATTCGAGGTTCAGCCGCAGCAGCGGCTCCGTATTCGACGGGCGCACGTTGAAGTGCCAGTCGGGATAGTCGACCGAGACGCCATCCAGGCGCGTGATCTCGGCGTCCGAGTAGCGCTCGGCGAGCTCCTGCATCTTGGCCACCGGGTCGGCGACCTCGGAGTTGATCTCGCCGGAGATGAAGTAGCTGTCGCGAAGCGAGCCGACGAGCGCCGAGAGCGGACGCTCGGAGGTCGAGAGCAGCTCGAGCACGAGGAGCGCAGGAATCGTGCCCGAGTCCGCGCACCAGAAGTCACGGAAGTAGTAGTGGCCCGAGACCTCTCCGCCGAAGAGCGCATCGTGCTCGCGCATCGCAGACTTGAAGAACGCGTGGCCGACGCGATTGACGTACGACGTACCGCCGGCATCGCGGACGGTGTCGGGCACGGCTCGGCTGGCGCGGACGTCATAGAGGATCGTCGCTCCCGGCTCCTTGGCGAGGATCTGGCGAGCGAGCAGCGCGGTGAGGAAGTCGCCGTCGACGAAGTCGCCGCGGTCGTCTATGAAGAAACAGCGGTCGGCGTCTCCATCCCAGGCGATGCCCAAGCTCGCTTCCTCGGCAAGAACGCGGTCGATGATGAATTCGCGGTTCTCGGGGAGCAGCGGGTTGGGCTCGTGGTCGGGGAACTCGCCGTCCGGCACCCAGTAGGTCTCGACCAGCTCGAGGGGGAGGCGCTCGAGCAGGGGCCCGACCATCGGTCCCGCCATCCCGTTGCCGCCATCGACCACGACCTTCATCGGCGTGATCTGCTCGACGTCGATCATCCCGCGCACGTGGTCTTGAAAGTCGTCATAGACGTCAACCGCCTCGACCTCGCCGCCCCCCGGGGGGTCACCCATCTCGCCGGCGACCACCATGTCGCGGATCTCGCCGATGCCGGCGTCACCCGACAGCGCGAGCGCCCCCTCGCGGACGAGCTTGACCCCGGTGTAGGCCTTGGGGTTGTGCGAGGCGGTCACCATCGCGCCGCCATCGAGCTCGCGCGAGCCGACGAGGAAATAGAGCATTTCGGTCCCGACCATCCCGGCGTCGACGACGTCGGCGCCCTCGGCAACGATGCCGTCGCGCAGCCGGCCGGCCATCTCAGGTGCCTGCAGGCGCATGTCGCGCCCGAGGCCGATCCGCAGCTGCGACACCGGCCTGTCGCGCAGGTCCGCCAGCACGCGGGCGAAGGCGCGGCCGACCAGGTAATTGACCTCGCCGTCCATCTCAGAGCCGTAGAGGCCCCGGACGTCGTACGCCTTGAAGATCGCGGGCTTGACGTCAGTCATCGAACTTGGCTGAGATCGCGTCGTAGCTGTGCTCGAGCGACTGGGGCATCACGCGGGTGTCGCCCAGCACGGGCATGAAGTTGGTGTCGCCGCCCCAACGCGGGACGACGTGCATGTGGATGTGGTGCTCGACCCCGGCGCCCGCGACGCGGCCCTGGTTGAAGCCGACATTGAATCCCTGCGGGGCGTAGACGTCGCCGAGCACGCGGATGCCGCGCTGGGCGAGCGCCATCATCTCGGCGGTCGTCTCCGGCTCGATCTCCTCGATTGCGCCGATGTGCTCGTACGGCGCGATCATCATGTGGCCGTTCGTGTACGGGAAGAGGTTGAGGATCACGAACGCCTTCTCGCCGCGGTGGACGATCAGGTTCGCGGCGTCGTCGTCTTCCTCCGGCTTCGCGCAGAAGATGCACTCGTCGGCGTTGTCCTTGGACGCGTCCTTCACGTAGGCGAGACGCCAAGGCGCCCAGATCCGCTGGTTGGCCACACGGGGGCAGACTACGGATTGCGGCGAGGGGAACGGAATCCCCACGCATCCGCAAACCAGTCCGGCAGGGTCTCGTCGAGCGCGGCCTCGAGGTCGGAGCCACGCTTGGTGTCGACGACCCACCACGACACGTCGGCATCGGCGCCATCCCCGCCCGGATAGATGTAGACGCAGCCGTAGAGCTCCGTCTCGTCGGCGTTGAGGATCGCGAAGTTGAAGCCCTCGCGTGCCTCCATCTCGTCGGCGTGATGCTGGAGGTCGTCGCGATCGGCCTCCACGCTCATCTCCACCGGCGGCCAGCCCCAAGCCTCACCGTAGATCTCAAAGAGGCTGTCGCGCGACCCCATCACCGCCGGCAGGTCGATCTCGGCGTCCTCGGCGCGGATCGGCCGCAGGTGATGGCCGGTGGGCAGGTCGAGGCGCTGGGGGTAGTCGAAGTCGGGCGCGATCCAGGGCATCACGGCAGGACCGTAGCGCCTGCGCGCGAGGCCGCCCACGCCGATGAGAGGCGCGGGGACTACAGCCAGCCGCGCTTGCGGAAGTAGGCGAGCATGCCCACCAGCAGCGCGACCATCGCGCCGATGATCACCCAGAAGTCGGTGGTGTCGCCCTCCCCGGGAACGCCGACGTTCATGCCCCAGATGCTGGCGATCAGGGTCAGCGGCAGGACGATGACGCTGATGGAGGTCAGCACGCGCAGGATGTCGTTGACGCGGTGTGAGATCACCGACTCGTTCGTGTCCTCGAGCGCTTCGACGACCTCCTTGTAGTTCTCGAGCATGTCCCAGATGCGCTCGTGGGCGTCGCCGATGTCGTCGAAGTAGATCTCGAGGTCGCCGCCCGTCGCGAGAAAGCGCGACTTCAGGTTCTCGAGGTCGCGCAGCACGGTCCGCTGCGGGCGGATGACCTTGCGGAAGTTGATGATCTCCTGCTTGACGTTGGAGATGTCGCGCACGACCTCCTCGGAGCGACCCTCGAAGATCTCGTCCTCGACCGCGTCGAGCTTGTTGCCGATCTTGCGGAGCATCGGAAAGCAGTAATCGAAGGCGTCGTCGATGACGCGGTAGAGCAGGAAGCCCGATCCCTTCGAGAAGAGCTGGTCGCGCAGGTCCTCCTTCTGGCGGCAGCGCTCGAACAGGTACTCGACCGGCTGCAGCGGTGTGTTCGGGATCGTGACGAGGAAGTCGGATCCGACGAACATGTCGAGCTCGCCGGCGTTGAGGCGCCCGACCTGGCGATCGAAGACCGGGAAGTGCAGGACGATGAAGAGGTAGTTCGGGTACTCGTCGATCTTCGGGCGCTGGTTGCGCGAAAGGACGTCCTCGAGGTCGAGAGCGTGGAAGTCGAAGTGCTCCTCGAGCCAGGCGGTCTCGAGCGGCGTCGGGCGCTCGATGTTGACCCAGCGCAGACCGTTGCTCTCGATTGTCTCTACGCGGGGAGTGCGCTCGCGCGGCTCAGCCGCAACGGCGAGATCGCCCGCGCGCCTGCGGGTAAGCCTTGGCTTTGGAAGGCTCGGCATCGTTCGTCTCGCTCGTTATCGGGTCCATTGCGCTTCTGCGTCGAGAGTACGCGACACGCGAAGCGTGTTGCGCAAGGGCTCTGGCAGCCTTGCTATGGTCATCGGCACATACCCGCTGCATCCAGAGGGGTGGAGGGACTGGCCCGATGAAACCCCGGCAACCGCCGAAGGTCGCAAGACCCGAGGACGGTGCCAATTCCAGCAGGCGACGTGCCTGGGAGATGTGAGTGGAAGTCCAATCCGGACCTCTGCTCGCAACAAGCAGAGGTCTTTTTCGTTCACGACGACGAGGATTGGAGTTTCATCAATGCCACCGAGGACGCTCAGCTGTAAGGAGTGCTCGACGGAGTACCCGCTCGAGGCGCACTACGTCTGCGAGAACTGTTTTGGCCCGCTCGAGGTCGTCTACGACCACAGCGGTTTCGACGCGGCGGCCGGCGAAGCGGAAGATCCAGGCGGGACCGGCGGGAATCTGGCGCTACGCCGACTTCCTGCCGATCACCGAGCGCCCGCGTGATCCGCTCCAGCCTGGGCTGACGCCGCTGGTGCGCGCCGACCGGCTCGCGGAGCGCCTCGGCCTCGGCGAGGTCTGGATCAAGAACGACGCCGCCAACCCGACGCATTCGTTCAAGGACCGGGTCGTCGCCGTGGCGCTGGCGAAGGCGCGCGAGCTCGGCTTCGAGACGGTCGCCTGTGCATCCACGGGCAACCTCGCCAACGCCGTCGCCGCCCACGCGGCCGCCGCCGGCCTCGAGTCATACGTGTTCGTCCCGTCCGACCTAGAGGAGCAGAAGCTGCTCGCGACGGGCGTGTACGGGACCAACCTCGTTGGCGTCCATGGCAGCTACGACGATGTCAACCGGCTCTGCACCGAGCTCGCCGAGTCGCGCCCCTGGGCCTTCGTCAACGTCAACCTGCGTCCGTACTACTCGGAGGGCTCGAAGACGATTGCCTACGAGACGATCGAACAGCTCGGCTGGGAGGTCCCCGATCGGATCGTCTGTCCGATCGCCTCGGGCTCGCTGTTCACCAAGATCGCCAAGGGCTTTGAGGAGTGGATCGAGCTCGGGCTGGTCGACGGGGAGCTGCCGACGTTCAGCGGTGCGCAGGCCTCGGGCTGCGACCCGGTCGCCGAAGCGTTCGGAGCCGGGCACGAAGTCTGTCGGCCGCAGCGCCCGGACACCATCGCCAAGAGCCTCGCGATCGGCGACCCGGCGGATGGCCCCTACGCGCTCGAGCTCGCCCGCAGGACGGGCGGGACGGTCCAATCGGTCACCGACGACGAGATCCGCGCCGGCATCCGCCTCCTGGCGGAGACCACGGGGATCTTCACCGAGACGGCGGGCGGTGTCACGACCGCGGTCCTCTCCAAGCTGGCGGCCGCCGGCGCGATCGACCCGTCGGAGCGCGTCGTCGTGATCATCACGGGCGAGGGTCTGAAGACGCTCGACGCCGTGCGCGAGGGCTTCGAGATCACCGAGATCGATCCGTCGGTCGCGTCGTTCGAGTCCGAGGTCGAAACCGCCCCAACGACTGCCGTCGCCTAGGGCGCCGGCAGTAGTTAGATTTCGCACCCATGGCGGTCACGATCAAGATCCCTGCGCAGCTGCGAGCCGCGACGGACGGCGAGGAGGAGCTGGAGGTCGACGGCGACACGGTCGGCGAGGCGCTCGACGCTGTCTTCGACGCCTATGCCGACCTGCGCGAGCGGATCACCGAGGACGGCACCCTCCGCCGGTTCGTCAACGTCTACGTGTCCGGCGAGGACATCCGGTTTCAGGACGGGCTCGACACCCCGCTGTCAGACGGCGACGAGGTGACGATCCTGCCGGCCGTGGCCGGCGGCTAAGTCCACTTGAAGGAGGCGGTCGCCGCAACCGGTCGTCCGCTCCGGATCATCTACGTCCTCACCCGCATGATCGTCGGCGGTGCGCAGGAGACAGGCAAATACACCGCCGAGCACTTCCAGGCCAAGGGCGATGAGGTGCTTCTCGTCACGGGTCCCGAGGCAGGCGCGGAGGGACAGCTGCACGCGCGCGTGCCAACCACCGTGATCCCATCCCTCCGGCGGCGGGTCAATCCCGTCGATGACCTGCACGCGCTCTGGTCGCTCTATCGGCTGTTTCGCCGCGAGCGACCGGACATCGTTCACAGCCGCACCGCCAAGGCGCGCTTCCTCGCTCCACTGGCGGCGAGGCTCGCCCGGGTTCCGACGGTGATCCAGACGATCCACGGCTTCTCGTTCAACAACGAGATCGATCGTCACAAGTGGCTCTACATCAGGCTCGAGCGCCTGGCCGCCAGATGTTGTCAGTGCAACGTCGTGGTGTCTGAGGCCGACATGGAGGAGGGGATACGGCTACGGATCTTTTCTCCAGAAAGGGCAACGCTGATCCGTTCCGGTGTCGACCTGGCGAAGATGACCGGGGCCGACAGCGGTCGTACTGCGGCGCTGCGCCGTGAGTATGAGATCCCGGGCGGGGCGCTCCTGATGCTCGTTGGCCGCCTCTCGCCGCCGAAAACGCCGGAGGTCTTCGTCGATGCGGCTGCGCTGATCGTCAAGAAACATCCCGATGCCCGCCTGCTTCTGGTGGGGGACGGGCCAAAGCGGAGCGCGGTCGAAGCGCAGATCGCGAGGCTGCGGCTGCGGGACAACGTGATCCTGCTGGGCCTGCGATCCGACATCCCCGAGCTCGTGGCGGCGTCCGACATCGTGGTCCACTCATCGACGCACGAAGGTCTGCCCAAGACCGTGCTCGAGGGCATCGCCGCCAACAAGCCGGTGGTTGCGACTGGGGTGGGAGGCGTGCCGGCCGTGCTGGAGGATGGGATCAGCGGACTGCTCGTCCAGCCGCTCGACGCCGAGGCATTGGCGACGGCGATCCTGAGACTCCTCGACGATCCCGCGTTCGGCCAGAAGCTCGTTTCCGCCGCGGCGAAGCGGCTGGGAGAATTCACGCTCGAGCGGACGGTTGAAGACACCGAACGGCTCTATGAGCGACTCCGCGCACCGAGATCCTCCGGATGAAAATCGTGCTCGTAACCCAGGAGGACCAGTACTACATCCCGCGCCTGATCGCGGGCGTAATGGCCGAGCGCGCCGACGACGTGGCCGCTGTGATCATCCTGCCTGGCGAGGCCGAGGCCACGAACATTCGCAAGTACGTCGAGTTCATGGGCGTCGTCGACTTCACGCGCCAGGCAGCTCGCTACGCCGGCTACCGCCTGCTCGACCTCATCTTTCGCCGTGGCGTCGGGGAGCACTATTGGTCGGTGCGCGCGGTTGCGCGGCGCCACCGCACGCCGGTCGAGCGTGTCGACGACGTCAACGACGAGGCCTTCCTGGCGCGACTCGATGAGCTGGGCGTCGACCTGGTCGTCTCAGTCGCCGCCCCCCAGATCTTCCGATCGAAGCTGCTGGCCGTGCCGGGTCGCGGCTGCATCAACATCCACAACGCCCTGCTGCCCGCCTACCAGGGCATGTTGCCGTCCTTCTGGGTGCTCGCCAACGGCGAGCGGTTCACCGGGACGACGGTCCATTACATGAACGAGAGGGTGGACGCCGGAGACATCATCCTTCAGGAGCGGTTCGAGATCAGCGACGAGGACACGCTGCACTCACTCGTCTGCAGGACGAAGATCGAGATGGGCCCGCGCATGCTGCTGGACGCGATCAGGCAGATCGAGGCGGGGACGGTCGATCCGAAGCCGATGGGTTCGGAGGGCTCGTACTTCTCATTTCCCGATCGCGCCGCGGTCGCGAGGTTTCGCCAACACGGGCGCAGATTCCGTTAGGCGTCGCCCAGAGCGGTCCCAAGGACCTCCCGCATGGGGGCAAAACGGAAGTCGCGGAGCAGGCGCCGCAGGCGAGCCTCGGTTGCGCCCAGGTTCCAGTAGTGCAGGATCCCGATCCGTCGCGGTAGCCGGATCCGCGGATGGTTCGGATCCACCTCCCATGGGTGTAGATAGAAGACCGCCGGTCGCCCTCGCTTGTTGATCGACCGAAACGCGGCCCTCGTGAGCGCGTACGGGTAGATGCGAAAGTAGGCACCGCCGGCCACCGGGATCTGCCTTCCCGCGCGCGGCCACGTCGTCACGGGGAATTCGGAGATCTTGCCGCCCGACCTCTCGATCACGTGAGGCCACGGCTCCGAGCCGGGAATGCCGTAGCGGTAGTTGGTCACCGGAAAGATGCTCGAGTCGTAGCTCAGACCCTCCTCGATGAGGATGTCGAGCGCCCAGAGGGATTCCTTGGTGATCGAGAAGAACGGGGCGCGGAAACCGGTGACGCGCTGGCCGGTCAGATCCTCGAGCACACCCACCGAGTGGCGAATCTCCTCGCGAAAGGCCTCCGGCCCGAGCCGGTAGACGAGCGTGTGGGACTGGCCGTGAGTCGCGATCTCGTGCCCGTGCGCGGCGATCTCGCGGATCAGGTCCGGATGTTTGTCGGCCACATAACCGAGCACGAAGAAGGTGGCCTTGGCCTCGAAATCGCCGAGCACGCTCAGGATTCGCCTGCCCGCGAACTCGATCCGCTCCTCGAATCCTTGCCACCCCGACGGCGGGATCTCGAGGCCCTGATACCAGTCCTCGAAGTCGATCGTGAGTGCGTTGGTGACCGGCGAGCTCAGGCGCGTGAGATTAGCCCACGCCTGGAGCCCGCCGAGATTTACTCGCTATTTACGGATTTCCCGTTACCCTGGGGCTGCATCGGATGCCCATGGGGGTAGCCACCCGGTCCATATGAGGGCAGGTATTCACAAGCGGATGACGCCGGGACCTCAGGAGTGCGCAATGATTGAGCAAGGAGGTTCTCTCGGTCGACCAGGGATTCGGTGGACGGGGATGCGGATGTACACGCAAGGGGAAGACGGGTTCGGTTTATGCGTTATTGATTACCGGGGGCGCCGGTTTATCGGCTCCCATCTAGTCGATGCCTTGACGACCCGGGGCGACGACGTCTCGTCCTCGACAACCTCAGCAGTGGCCGTCGCGAGAACCTGGATGAGCTGCTCACGCGACGAGATGAACCAGCGAGGGCCCACCGCGCCGCCGCTTCTCGCCCGGATAACTCACGGGCTGGGTCGGTGGAGTTTGTCGAGGGATCGGTCACCAACGAGGCGTTCGTCGAGGAGTGCATGGCGACAGTCGATGCCTGCCTGCATCTCGCGTCGGCCGTCGGCGTTCAGCTGGTCGTCACGCAGCCCCTGGAGTCGATGCTGAGCAGCGTTCGCGGCAGCGACATCGTCATCTCCGCCGCCGTTCGCCATGGTAAGCGGCTGCTTTCACCTCGACCTCGGAGATCTACGGAAAGATGAGCGGCGACTCGCTCGCCGAGACAGTCCGACCGGATCCTCGGATCGCCCTTTCAGTCGCGCTGGAGCTACTCGACCGCGAAGGCATTCGGGGAAATTCTCGCGCACAGCTACCACCGCCAGGCGGATGCCGAGACCGTCGTCGCGCGGCTCTTCAACACCGTCGGCCCACGCCAGACCGGTGCCTACGGGATGGTCCTGCCGAGGTTCGCGCGCCAGGCGCTCGCCGGCGACGACCTCACCGTCTTCGGCACAGGAACGCAGTCGCGATGTTTCACGCACGTGCTCGACACTGTTCATGCGCTGGTCCTGCTGCTCGACACCGACGCTGCGATCGGCAACGTCTACAACGTTGGCGTCGCCGCGCCCGGTCTCGGTGATCGAGATCGCCGGCAAGGTGATCGCGCGCGCGGATCGTCGCTCCACGATCAAGCTGGTCCCCTACGAGGAGGCATACGGCCCCGGGCTTCGAGGAGCTCGGCCGGCGGGTGCCGGACATCTCCGCGCTCGTCAACGCCACCGGCTGGCAGCCGTCGAGCTCGATCGACGAGACCATCGACGACGTGATCTCCTACGAGCAGAACGAGGCCCGCGGGGTTGAGCGACGACGAGGAGCAGTTCGCCCAGCAGTGGAGCGCAGCGGCGCAGGTTGCGGCTCGCGAACTGACCCCGGGGGGACGTAATGGCTTCCACGCGTTTACACGGTATGATTGCTTATCTTGCGCTGCTTCATCGTCGTTCCCTGCTCGCGACGCCAGTCGGCGATCAGGGTCGCCAACGCGACCGGCTTTATGGATCGCCCGCGGGCTACAAGGGGCACGCGGTGCCAACTCCCTATCTCGGCGGTAGCCGTCGTCCTTTCGGGTTCCTTGCGGGGGTTGATCGCGAACAGACTGTCCTTGGCACAGATCTCGCGCCGCTGCTCGTCGGTGCCGCGGCGCTCTGGGTGGTTGGGACAATCGATGACCGGGTTTCGCTCGGCGCCGGGTCCGCGTCATCGCCGAGGTCCTTGCCGCGTCGTTCTTTGGCGAGGCGATCTCGGCTGGTCGATCTTTCCCGGGCGACGCGGCCGACCTGCTGCTGACAATCCTCTGGGTCGTCGGAATGGTCAACGCGTTCAACCTGATGGACAACCTGGATGGTGCAGCGGCCACGGTCGCTGCGTCAGCGCGCTCGGTGTCGCCGGCCTTGCCGCGCCAACACGTCGACTCCCTGACGACGTCGCCCTCGCGGTAGCCGGCGCCTGCGCCGGCTTCCTGTGCTACAACCTGGCGCGCCCGCGCGGATCTTCCTAGGCGACGGGGGCAGCATGCTGCTGGGCTTTCTGATCGCCGCGCTCTCGATGGCGACCTGGCGTGAGGCCGGACTGGATGGCGTCGACTTGTTCCCCCTGATTTTCTTGCCGGGCTTCCCGTGCTCGACATGACCCTGGTCATCGTCTCGCGACTGCGCCGGGGCGCTCCGGTCGGCAAAGGGGGGCGCGACCATCATCACACACCGGCTCGTTGCCGAAGCTCGGATCCGCCACGCGGTGGCGCTCATGCTTGCGATCGCCCAGGCCGCTCTGTGCCTGGCCGCCATCGAGATCATCGGCTGGCCGAAGGCCGCCGTGCTGACGGCCGCGGGCGGGCGTTTGCGATCGGCCTGGCCGTGCTGGTAATCCTCGAGCAGCCGACGTTCACCGCAGCGATTCCTGAACGTCGCGCTCCGGGCGCGCCTGGGCCCGCGTCGGCTGTCGGGCCTACGGATTCCTGGCGGTGAGCCCGACGTCGACGTCGACGCCGCGTAGGAACGGTGCGAACTTCGGCAGATCGATGCCGAGGATCGAGCTCGGCCCGTTACGCGGAACCAGGCGGGCCTCCCATGCGGCACGAAGGCCGGCCACGTAATCCTCATAGCGCGAGAACGCGAACTCGGCCACGCCGATTCCGATAATCGAGTACCGCGCGTTCCAGCGGAGCCGGGCGATGACGTCGTCGGAGTAACCCGCATGGTGCCAGAGGGTCTTCGCCTCGAGCTTTCGCACGCGGTCTCTGTGCGTGCGTGAGATGTCGGGTGGGTTGCGGCGGTCGTTCATTGCCATGCGTTCCATCGCCAGGACGACACGCCCGACACGCGCCGCGGCGTAGCTTCGCCGGTTTAGGTGAAGGATTGTTACAAGTTCCCCGCTGTCTGCGGTGTTTTTTAAGGTTTGGGAGCGTTAACGGGCCGGGTGCACGCCCTCCGGGCCCGGCCCGCGCGCCCGAAGGTGCGCCGTAGCATCTGCGCCGATGAAGCCGGCAGGTCGTTCGCGCGGGCCTGAGGAGTCCCGCGGTTACTTTTGGTCGCAGCCTGGCTGGTGGCGGAGGGTGGCCCGGACGTCCCTCGCGACCTTCGGAGGGACCGCGTTTGCCTTCGTCGGCAGCATCGTTGCGGCGCGCGCCCTCGGCCCAAACGACTACGGGTCGGTCGTCCTCGCAATCGCGACGGCGAGTTTCGCGACCCTGTTCCTGGACCTGACGCTGACCGACGGCGTCGTGCACCACGGCTTCCGGGCGCTCGAAACCGGTGATGGGGGAAACCTGCGCTCGCTTCTGCGCGCGGCTTTTCTCTCCGACCTGACCGTGGGCGTCGTCGTCGCGGCAGCGGTGATCGGATTCGCTGCGCCGATCGCCGATGTCGCAAGTGGTGGGGTGCTCGACCCGTCGCTGGTACGGATTGCGGCCCTTGTCGGGTTGGTCTCAACGGTCGACAGCACAACCGCGGCAGTCCTGATGCTGGCCAGGCGGGCCGATCTGATCGCGTGGATGATGGCCGTGACCAATGTGACGCGGGTGCTGTTCATGTTGGGCGCGGCGTTGCTGGGCGCGGGGCCCGCGGCGTTCGTCGGCGCCTACGTGCTGGGCGCCCTGACCGGGTCGATCGCCCAGTTCACCGTCGCTCGTCGTGTCGCGTGGAAGCGCTGGCAGCAACCGCCGTTAACGCGGAGTGCGAGCTCGTGGGTACGCCCGCTGATGACGTTCGGCATCCACTCGAGCCTTGCCGTGACGTTCCAGTCAACCGAGAAGTCCGTCGTCCCGATTCTTCTCGGCGCCTGGCAGGGCCCGTCGCCGCGGGTGTATTCAGCGTGGCGCTGCTTCCGGTCACGGTCGTCCTCACCGCCCTCATCCCGGTGCGGCTGATGCTGCTCCCCGAACAGGCGAAGCTGGCCGCGCAGCATGACGTCGCGGCTCTGCGACGGACCGTGCGAGGCTTCACGCGAATCGGGTTCGCCGTCGCTGTGCCGGGGGCGGTCATCGGCTGGTTCTTGCTCCCGGTTCTGATTCCGGCGCTGTTCTCGTCCAAGTTCGACGCGGCCGTCGAACCCGCGCGCATCCTTCTCGTGGCCGCCGTCTTTCAGTTCGCGATCGGCTCGTGGTCGAAGATCTTGCCGGTCGCAATCGGGCGGCCACGCCTTCGCTCGGCGATGTCGGCTGCCTACATGGCTGGTTCGGTCGGCCTTACGGCGATCCTCGCGGGAAGCCTCGCAGCCAAGGGTGCGGCGATCGCGACAAGCGTGGCGGCCGCTTCGACGTGCATCTACTGGCTCTTCCTGGCGGAGCGTGTGCTGCGCCAGGAGCGGCTCCGGGCACAGACCTCAGAGGGGCCCGATGAGGCTGATGAAACCGCCATCGAAGCCAGTCTCGCCGAGGAGCTGGAGTCGTTTGGCGTTGACTGAGCGACCACGTTGGCCACAGAGAGGAGGAGCTATCCTCACTTCCTCGCTGCCGCTCGACGGTTCAGCAGACAACCACCGATGGCTGCGACCAGCAAAGCGCTGCAAAACCCGACTGTCCGGAAGGTCGCGAAGTTCGGGATCGTCCATGTCCTGCACGGGGACTCCAAGAGTGCGCCGTTCTGGATGCGCTGGGGGCTCGCGCGCGCGCAGGCGGCGAGGCACATGCGGCGGCTCGTGCGGGGAACGGCCGTCGTCTGGCCGGAGTCGGGGCGGGCGATCACGATCGGCCGTGACGTGCCGCGCCCAGGTCCCGGTCAGGTGCTGGTGAGGACCATCGCCAGCACGGTGAGCCCGGGCACGGAGCGGGCCTTCTTCTTGAGAATGCGCAACACCACAGCGAGCTTCCCTTCGTTCCCCGGATACTCGATGGCCGGTGAGGTGGTCGCCGCAGGCAAGGAGCTGGCGCTAGAGCCCGGCGACATCGTCGCGGCCGCGGCCTCGCACGCGAGCCTTGCCGTCCTCGACGGTGACCAGGTCTATCCGGTCCCCGACGGGGTGACGGCCGAGCTCGCTTCCTTCGTCGAGCTCGGGGTGATCGCGATCAACGCCCTCGAACAGGCGGGCGTGCGGCCGGGAGAGGCGGTCGTCGTCCTCGGCCACGGCGTCATCGGCCAGCTGCTGGTCCAGCTTGCGGCCGCCGCCGGTGCTGAGCCCGTGATCTCGGTCGCCCGCAGCGACCGCCGACTGTCCTCTGCGCTGACAGAGGCCGCCGAGCGGGTCGTGATCCTCGACCGCAGACGGACCGGAAGCGCTCGCGGCTCTGGACGCCGCGGTGGTCCTCGATGCCACCGGCAACCCTGATGCGATCCCGCTTGCGATCTCGGCCCTTGGCGAGGATGGAAGGATCGTGATCGCAGGGAGCCCACGCGATCCCAGCCACCACAGCGACTTTGGCGCGCTGGCCGACAAGAGAGCCACACTCGTCGGAGCACACGCAGGTCGCCTTCTACAACCGGCCGACGATAAGTGGCGTCGGCGCGCCGCTGGGTACGCGGACCGCTTTCTCCGCCTCGCCGCCGCCGGCGACATCACCGTCGAGTCGATGATCTCCGAGCGCGTGCATCCGTGGGAGGCCGACCGCTTTTACCGACGCCTCGCGCGCACCGACGACGCGACGGTCGCGGCTGTGTTCAGCTGGGACCGGCTGAATGCGCGTGATCGGTTGCGCAGCGTCTCGTATGCAACGGGACCGGATCTGCTGGCGATCACCGGCGCGCGGAAGATGGGAGCGGCCGCGTGAGCTCCACAGCGGGCGCGTGGCGCGCCATCTCGAGCCGCGCACGCGGTCTTGCCTCGCATCAGGGGACTCGCGGAGACGTGCTTAGGATCGGTCTGCTGGGGTGCGGGGAGCGCGGCGCCAGCTATCCGCAGGCGATTGCAAACACCGAAAACGCGAAGCTGACCATGGTCGCCGACCGCGATCGCGACCTGGCCCGCGAGCTCGGCGAGCGACTCGGGCTCCCGTGGACGACCGAGCTCGACGAGCTGCTCGACGGTGAGATCGATGCGGTGCTCGTGTGCACGCCCCACCACGTGCATGCCGAGCAGGCGATCGCGGCCGCTCGTCATGGCAAGCACGTGATCGTCGAGAAGCCCTTGGCGACCTCGATCGAGGACGCCGCTGAGGTCGTCGAAGCGGCGCTCGCCAACCACGTGTTCCTGTCCGTGATGCTGCAGACGCGATTCCTGCCGCATATCCGGCGTGCACGGGAGCTGGTCAGCGCGGGTGCGCTCGGGCGACTGCTTGGGACGAGCCTCGCCTATCAGCACGACAAGCTTGCCGGCTACTGGTTTGGCGGTTACACGGCTCGATCGCGCTCCGACTGGCGGGCGCGCAGGGAAACCAGCGGCGGCGGCGTCCTAATCCAGTCCGCGATCCATCACCTCGATTGGCTCAGCTACCTGACCGGTGAGCCGATCGTCGAGGTGTCGGCGACGCAGGCGACCCTCGACAGCCCGGCAGAGGTCGAGGACGCGATCGCCGGGTGGATCCGTTACGGGAACGGGGCGCTCGGCAGCCTCAACGCCGCGACCTGCGTCCGCGGGAGCGAGCACCTCGGGCACGTGGAGCTTTGGGGCGAGGATGGTCAGATCTCCCTTGTCCCGCCGTATCGCTTCTATTCGCTGCGAATCGTCGACGGGCATCGCCCAGGCCAGTGGCACGAGTTCGGCAGCCGCGCCACCGGCGCGAGCGACTCGACCGGGTTCTTTACGGACTTCGCGACCGCCGCGCTCGGAGGTGGCGATCCGGCTGCGAGCGGACGCGAGGCCCTGCGTCTTCAGGCGACGGTGGAGGCGTTCTATCGGTCGGCGCAGGACGGCAGGCCGGTGAGGGTCGACGATCTTCTGTGAGCACCGAGGCGAACATGGACCAGTTCGTGCGAGCCCTCGAGGAGGTGCAACCGGAGCCTGGCGCCGAGATTCTGGTGACCGGCGAGCCCCGCATTCGCGAGATCTGCGAGCAACTGCTGCGGGAGCGATATCCGGGCGTGACGATCGCTCACACGCCTGAGGAGAGCGACGGGCGTTTTGGGCTCCTGGTCCACGGCCTCGGCGATTCCGCTGACCTCCAGACGAGCTTCGCGGCCCTCGCCCTCGACGGGCAGGCCCTTGTGCTCGTTCCGCCGGGCGAGCACGTCCTCGAGCTTGACTTCTATCCGAACATTCACCGATCCTCGCTGAGGGTCAAGGTACGAAGGGTGGGCGGAGGGTGAGTCGCCGGCGCGCAAGGCTCCTTTACGTCGGCGCCACGGACTTCGACCTGCCGCTTTCACCAGCGCTTGCCCGCAAGTGGAGCAGCGTTGCCGAGAGGGTCGATCTGCGGGTGGTTGGGCGCGCGGGCACGATCAGGTCCAACGACCGGCGATTTCGCCTCGTCCGCGTCCCGGCCTGGCCGCCCGGCGCGTTCCATCTGGCGCTGCCATGGGTGGTGGCTCAGGAGGTTCGCCGCTTCCGTCCCGATGTCGTCGTGACGCAGAGCCCGTTCGAGGCGGTGCCCGTGCTCGGTATCCGGCGCGCCCTGCCCGGCGCCCCAAAGGTGATCGTCGAGGTGCACGGTGACTGGCGCAGCGCAACGCGCTTCTACGGGTCCCGGTGGCGACGCCCGTTTGCGATGGCCTCCGACCGCGCAGCGGTGTTCGCGCTCCGACGAGCCGACGGTTATCGATCGATCAGCGAATTCACCAGCGAGCTCGCAAGGGAGGTGACCGGGCGTCAACCGCTGGCCACCTTTCCCACGTACAGCGACCTCGAGAGCTTCCTGGTCGATGAGGTCGAACCGCTGCCGCGGACTCCGACCGTCGCCTGGATCGGGACGCTCCAGCGCGTCAAGGATCCGCAGACGTTTGCCGACGCCTGGAGGATCGTCAGCGACCACGTCCCGGACGCGAAGGCGATCATCGTCGGCGACGGACCGCTGCGCGGGGTGATCGACGAACTCTGCTCCGAGCAGCCCGAGCGCATCAAGGCGTATCCCCGGGTCTCGGCACGCGAGGTCTCGAGCGTGCTCGACAGCAGCACCGTGCTCGTGCTGCCGTCGCGGTCGGAGGGCCTGGGACGGGTTGCGGTGGAGGCGTTCTCTCGTGGTCGCCCGGTGGTCGGGTCCGCCGTTGGCGGCATCCAGGACATCGTGCGGGATCGCCACAGCGGCCTGTTGGTCTCACCGGGGGACGTGCCGGCCCTCGCCGGCGCCCTCATCGAGGTGCTCAGCGATCCGACCTGGCCGCGCGTCTGGCGGCAGGGGCACACGCCGACGCCGAGCGGTTGCAGTGGCCGTTAGGTGACTACGCGGACGCCGTAAGTGAGATGGCCGATCACGCGCGTGCGTTGCGCTGACGCATCCCATCCTGTGTCCGCTGAGCCCGCCCGAGTCGTCTGACATCATCAACTCGCTCGGCCTCGGCGGAGCCGAGCGATTTCTCTGTGACCTCGCGCGCAATCTGGATCCCGATCGTTTTCAAGCGCAGGTTTATGCCTCTACTACGCCGGCCAGTTCGCTCCCCAGGTCGAAGCGGCCGGGGTGCCGGTCGAAGTGGTCGACGCCGATCGCCACGTGGTTCCCGGCAATTGGGTCGAGACGTGGCGCCGCCTAGCGGGCACGAGGCCGCACATCGTTCATACCCACCTGCATGAGGCGGCGTGGTACGGCCTCCCGGCGGCGTATCTGCGCCGCGTCCCGGTGCGGATTTCCCATCTGCACAGCGCGCACTGGAACTGGCCACGAAGCCGGCGCTGGTTCGATCGGGCGGCCGAGACCTTCGCGTCGACGTCGCTCGCGTGCTCAACGAGCGTCGAAGAGTTCGCGCGCGTCGGCCTTCACTATCCGGATCGCAAGCTTCGCGTCGTCCCGAACTTCGTCGACCTTGATCGCTTCGCAGCGGCGCCCACGAGGGCGGATGCGCGACGCGCCCTCGACCTGCCCCAGGACGCACCGGTCATGATCGCCTCGCCTCGCTCACCGAGGAGAAGGGCCAGGCCTACCTGCTCGAAGCGATGCGAACCGTTCAGGGCGGCGATCCCTACGCGCGCCTGCTGATGGCCGGGCGTGACCGGGGTCAGACACCTGAAGGCCATGGCCGGCCACCAGAGAGGGAGTCGGAGAGAACGTGGACTTTCTCGGCATCCGCCAGGACGTCCCGCTCCTGGCTCGCTGCCAGCGACGTCTCCCGTACTGCCGTCTCTGCGAGGGCCTGCCGCTCTCATTGCTCGAGTCGGCCGCCCCGCTGCGCTCCCCATCGCGGCCACCGATGTCGGCGGCATCCCGGAGGTCGCGGCTCGCAGTACGGGGTGGGGGACCCCGTCAGCGACCCGCGACCCCCAGGCGCTTGCCGATGCCCTCGTCGGGTTGCGGCTCAGCCACTGCGGCAACGCCGGCGAGCGATGGGCGAGGCGGCGCGCCAGCGGGTCGCGCGAAAATTCGGCACCCGAGCAATCGTCGGCCAGATCGAGGACCTGTACGCGTCGATGCTGGCCGCTTGCGGCTACTCGGGTCAACGCACCGAGATGGCACGCGATCATCACAGATCCAGAC
This sequence comes from uncultured Solirubrobacterales bacterium, assembly GCA_963796815.1. Classification (GTDB taxonomy): domain Bacteria; phylum Actinomycetota; class Thermoleophilia; order Solirubrobacterales; family 70-9; genus WHSW01. Next base: position 174,487 of record CAWCNF010000001.1, on the reverse strand, counting down.
CTGGAGGCCGACGACCAGGTGCATATCGCTCGAAGACCGACCTGACGGTCGACAACCTGGCTCCGTCGCCCGATTCCAGGAGCTGTGCCAGCACCACGCTTAAGCCACCTACCTCTGCACCGGCCTGGCAGGTCGTCCAGCACCTCGCTTCGAAGCGCTGCGCGCCCACCAGGCGGCGGGGAGCCGGGCCGAGATCGGCGCGCACCTCCATCCCTGGATGAACCCATCGATCGGACAACCCGCAGGACGGAATCGAGCGCGACGCGGTCGGGATCAGCCATCCTGTCCGAGCTCGATCCGGAGGCTTTTGACGAAGCAAGCTCGCGCTACTGACCGGTCGGCATCCAGGAGCGCGCAGGCGTCGCACCGCGCAGAGCCACCGTGCGGGGCGCTGGGCTCTCAGGGCCGAGCAGATCCCGACTCTGATCTCCCTGGGCTACCTGGCCGATTGCTCGGCTGACACCGCTGCGCTCGATGGGCGCAGACTGAAGGGACTGCGCTGGCGGAGGGCCCGACTTCCGCAAGGCGTCTGCAGCCAGCCCCTACTTCCTTGACCCCGGCGATGTCTGTCGGCCCGGGACCTCACAACTGCTCCAGGTCCCGGTCACCATCCTGCTAACCAGGTCCCTTCTCGCTCGCACCCGCGCCTTCAGGAGATCTATTCCAAATACCGCCGGACGACTCCGGGGGAAGGTCTGAACAGCCATTTCGAACTCCATCCACAATGGCTGCGTCCGTACGGCCATACATGAAAGCGGTCAACGTCTCTACCTCCACGGTCGCCGAGCAGCCGCGCGTCGGGGACTGCCGACCGTGGAGATAATGTTTCACTCGTCGGAGCCTATGCCGGGGAGGACCTCTGACAACCCCGACCAGGCTGCTATCGAGCAGCTCGACCAAAAGCTCGAGACCGTGTTCGCGTACGCGGCGCAACGGCAGGGGTGGCGCGGGGTCACGCCGACCAGAGTTCGCGCGCGACTTCTCCGGGCGCGAGTCAGTCGGCGGCGCCGGCCACAGTAGCTCGGCCTCGAGGACACCGAAGATCCGTCCCTTCGGCAGCACCTCAGCCGAGCCGCGCGCGCCCTCGCGCAGGCGCGACATCAGATCACCATCGCCGACCAGGGAGGTCATCGCCTCGCCGAGAGCCTGGCCATCGCCGGCTGGGCAGCCAGGATCCCGTTCACGTCGTCTCCATCATCTCCGCCACGCCCCGACTGCGGTTGCAATCATGGGCGTCCAGCAGCCAGGGCCTCCACGGCCGCGCGGGGGCAAGTTCTCCTAGTCGCTCGGTAGCACGGCCGCGTCGGCAGCGCGCAGCCAGTGGATCGTCGCGGGAGCGGGGGAGGGCTCCCATCATCCGAACCCTGTCGCCGAGGCCGCTTTCGGCTACGAGGGCCGTGAGCCGTTCGCGCTCGGGACCGTCCCCGATGACGACGCCGCAGCTCCCGCGACGGCGCGAAGCGCCGATCGCAAGCGCAACGTTCTTCGCCGGGACCAGCCGGCCCGCGAAGATGAGGGTCGCGAGCTCAGCCGAGGCGCTCGCGCAGGTCATCCCTCGGCACCGAAAGATCGACTGGATGCGCTGGGTTGGGACGACGACACCCGGCCTTCGGCCAGGCCCTAGCCGGCGTTCGCGACGTCGGCCAGGTAGTGGCTTGGAAGGACGATCCGCGACGCCCGGCGCACCGACCACCGCCGAGCTGGCTTGAGCGCCCGGACGGTCGGATTGACTGGGGCTCCGGAAACTCCTCGAGCGTTCCCGAGAAGACCCCCAGCGTGAGAGCGCGTTGATAGGCGGGATCCTGACAACTCCAGCACCAGTGGAGCTCGGGCCACCGCTGCCGCCAGAGCACTGCGCGTGTACATGCCGATTCCGGAACCGACGTCCGCGCGCGGGGCGGCGGCCAGGACGGCGAGCGCGAAAGCCGGAACGCGCACGAGCCGGGGCCGGTCGCGGCGGGCCCGGGTCACCTCGAAACCGGGATCGTCGCCGCCGGGCCCTTCGGCCGTGGGCATGGCTCGGACGCGGTGCCCCCGCTCGACCCGAAAGCGGCCGAACTCCGGCCCACGTGAAGCCGGTCCGCCGACATCGGGCGGCCAAATGCCAGAGACGAGCAGATCCCCACGAGCGGGGGGGGAGCTTAGCGCCTCGATCGGTAAGATCCCCGCGGGCCTAGGATCTCGTGATGCAGTCGTCGACAGCGCGCCCCGAGGTGGATGCCCGAGGATCGCGGGGGCCGGACTTCATCGGGATCGGCGCTCAGCGCACCGGAACCTCCTGGATCTACGCCTGCCTGTTCGAGCATCCCGAGTCCGCCTGCCGCAAAAGGAGATCAACTTCTTCAGCCGTGAGCGCAACTGGGGTCGCGGCTTCGACTGGTACGAGGCCATCTTCAGCGAATGTGCGCAGGCTGCCACCGTCGGCGAGTTCTCCACCTCGTACCTGACCGACGCCGAGGCAGCCCGGCCGGATCCACGGGCGCTATCCCGCGGCGCGGCTCATCGTCTCCCTGCGCGATCCGGTCGAGCGGGCCTACTCGAACTATCTCAACGACATCGTCGCCGGCGTCGTTGCCGCGTCGACCCCCTTCACCGAGGCGCTGGAACTCATCCCGAGTACGTCGAGGGCGGCCGGTATGCGCACTACCTGCCTCGGTACCTCGAGCTGTTCCGCCGCGACCAGCTGCTCGTCTCGATCTTCGACCAGGCGCGCCGCGACCCGCTCGCGCCGATCCAGGCGATCTATCGCTTCCTCGGGCGTCGACGCCGCGATTCCGTCCCGCGCTTCTCGATCGCCCGGTCGGGACCGGACGCGTGCCGGCACCCGCTGGCTCGAGCGCACGCCTGATCGACACCGGGCGCTGCGTTTCGGCGCAACCCTGCGTCCCTGCGCCCGCTCTGGTGGCGCGCCAAGCAGCTCGGGACTCGGTGATCCAGTCTCCGCGCGATGAACACGGCGCGAGGGCGCGCAAAACGCCGAGGCGGTCTCGAGCCCGAGCCGACCGCCAGGTCCTGGTCGCAGCCAGTTCGAGCCGGAGTCGTCGCCCTCGAGCGAGCTGCTGCAGATCCCGACCTCTCCCGAATGGCATCGAATGAGTGATCGGGAGTCCGGCAGCGGCGCCTGCGGATCGTCTTCTTCTGCCAGGCCGTCGATTCGGACGACCCGGTGTCTGCCGACGACGGTGCGCTGGATCGAGGCCCTGGCTCAATAAACCCGGCCATCGAACATGTCAGCGTGCTCCGCCCTGAAGGGCCGCCACGAGCTTCCGGACAACGTCGACGTGACGGCGTTCCAGCGCTCGAACCGGCTCACGAGCCGGTCTCCTTCTACCGCCGCCCTGCTGCGCGTCGTTGCGACCTCGACCCGATGTCTTTTTCGTCTACCAGGGCGGGCCCGTATCCAGCGATGCTGCTCCCCGGCGAAGTTCCTCCGGCGAATCCCGATCGTCCAATGGAAGGCGCATCCGGTGATCAGCCGCAAGATGGCCTTTTACGCGCGTTGGTGCGACGACCTGATCCTGACGCTCCGCCCGGGCCGCCTTCCCGATGGACCTCGCCAAAGTCCACGTCATCGGCCAGGGCATCGACACGGAACGGTTCCAGGCCAGCCCCGACAGAGCATGGGCGACCTGATCGCCGTCGGGCGGATCACCCCGACCAAGCATGTCGAGGAGATGATCCGCGCCGTCGCGCACGCGAACCGGACCAATAAGACGGAGTACCGATTTAACGTCTATGGCCCGACGCTCGAGGGTCAGGAGGCATATGAGGCTCGGGTGGCCACGCTGATCAACGAGCTCGGCGCCGAGCGTGGGTCACGCTCAACGGTCCGGTGAGCCAGGAGGAGCTGCCCGCACTACTGAACGCTCACCGGGCGTCGCTCAACTTCACCTATGGCGCGATCGACAAGACCGCGGTCGAGGCCATGGCCTGCGGCCTGCCCGTGATCACGAACAACGACGCGATCGCTGAAATCATCCCGCTCGACCTCCACGGGACCCTCGTGACGGACAAGAGCGACACGGCCGCCCAGGCCGACATGATCCACGCGCTGTTGAGCAAGCCCGAGGCCGAGTTGGTGGCGCTCGGTGAGCGGCTGCGGGCGATGGTGGTCGCCGACCACAGCACCGACGGCCTCTTCGACCGCATCGTCACAGAGATCGAGGCGCTGCCAGGAGTGCGGGCGTGAGGCGCGCTGCGCGAAACGCACTCATCCGCGCGGGCGGCACCGTCGCTCCGGATCCGGGGCTCGAGACCGGGCAAGCGGGCCCTGGCCTTCCACGAGGTTCCCGACGTACCGCGGTTTGGACGCTTCGTCGATCAGCTCCGCGGCGAATACGAGATCCTCGGCCTCGACGCTTGGCTCAACACGCGGCCGGGTGAGCGAACCCAGCTCCTCCTGAGTTCTGACGACGGCTATGCCTCATGGCACACCGCCGTGGCGCCCCTGTTGGCCGAACGCAACCTGCCCGCGGTGTTCTTCGTCACCTCCGGCGTGGTCGGCCTGAGCGGCGAACAGGCGCGAGCGTTCGCCCGCGAACGGATGCTGCGCACGCAGGAGCTCGAGTTCATCGGCCTTGAGCAGCTGCGTGACCTGGCGGCGCATCCATCATTCGAAATCGGAAGCCACACGCTAACGCACCCCGACCTGGGCCGGCTCGGCGCGGCCGAGGCCGTCCGCGCCGAGGTCGTCGGCGGTCGTGAGGCGCTTGAGGATTGGCTCTCCGAGCCTGTGCGGTCGTTCGCCTATCCGTTCGGAACCCCGGCCAGCGTTTCACCCCTGGCCAGGTCTGTCGTCGCGGAGGCCGGCCTCGAGGCCGCGTTCACGCTGATCCCGGGCAGTTGGGTTAGCGAGGAGGGGGACCGGTTGCAAATCGGCCGCGATGGTCTCGATCCGGCGCTTCCTGCGGCGGTCTCCAGGGCGTGGTTGCGAGGCGGCTACGACCGCCTCTACGGGCTCAAGCCCGACGCTTGATCGCGAAGCGCGAGTGGGCCGGGGTCGGATCCGAGTTCCCGGCGGAATCGATAGCGCGGACCATGAAGCGGTGATGCCCGCGACCGAGGCGGTAGGTGACGTGGCGCTGGTCGCAGGCGCGCCACGGGCGACCGTCGATCTTGCACTCAAAGCTGACGTGCGTTTCACTGGCGCCGAAGCGGAACCCGACCATGCGATGCACGAAGTGCGCATGATGGCGCGACAGGATCCGGGTATTTGGCGCTCGCGTGTCGGCGAGATCGACCGTGACCGGGCTGCTGTCGATGCCCTTGATGTCGGCCGCGGTGACCGTGACGCGTGTGGCGCCTGGTGAGAGCTCACCGGCCGGGATCGACCAGTGGGTCTGCGCCGTCGACTCGGACTTGTAGTTGTCGACGTCGCCAACGTCCCAGCTCAGCTGGGCGATGCCGGAGCCGCCCCGGTCGTCCTGCCAGCGGACGGCCCACACGGCGAGGTTGTCGTGCGCCGTGCCGTCGATCGTCCCTGTCGACTGCGGCGCGCTCGTCCCCCTGACCCCCACCGTCGGCGCCTGCGAGTCGACCACCGCCGGGCTGGAGGCCTCCTGCATCGCGGCGACGTAGGGCGTGTAGTCGAAGGTCTCGAGGTTCTGGCGTAGACGAGTTGGCGAACTCGCCGCCCATGCCCCACTTGCGAAGGCCAGTAGCTGCTCGGCACGTAGCTGGGCGGGCGGGCATCGTCGAAGGCGGTCGCGTTCGGACCGGGATCGATCCAGCTAAACGGCGACAGATAGACGCGCGAGGAGGCGTAGTCCCAGTTCGAAAGGCGGCGACAGCAGGGCGGCGAGGCGGTTGTCGTTGTATTGCAGGGCGCTGTCCCATGTCCCGATATGGGGGCTCTTGTAGAAGATCGCGTCCTCAGGCGGATCGCGCCGTAGCCGTCGACGCTCGTCATCCCGTCCCAGAAGTTGATGTCAAGGCGCGATGCCGAACGCGTCCTGCTCGCCGTTGACCTTCTCCTGGACGACGGCCTCCCAGCTCTCGGGAAACTCGACGTCATACGCGGCGAGCTCGGCCCCGGGAAAGGCGCCGAGGATGGTGCTCATCAGCTGTTGGCCCCGCTGTGTCGCCTCGGCCCTGACCTCCGCCTCGGTGTGGGTGTTGCCGGGGTAGTCCCAGCCCCAGCTCGCCTGCTCGACGTTGCCCGTCTGGGGATAGAGCTCCTGGTCGAAGGCAAGCCCGGCGAAGCCCAGCAGCTTCGCCGCTCCCGCGAGATCGGCCATCCTCGGCAGGACCTGCTGCGACCAGCCGGCGTCGTCGAACCAGTCGGCGAGCGGGGTCGGAGCCGTTGTAGTTGTTGACGAGCTTGGCGCCCAGGTACATCTTCATCCCGCGGGCCGCGGCGCGCTGGACGATGTCGGAATCCTCGAGTTCACGCTGCAGGGCGTAGTTGTCGGAGTCGAGGTTTGCGTTCGGATCTGCTGTGAAGTCCTGGGTCCCCGCCCATTTCGCGCAGATGGCCGACCATGCAGACGAAGCCGTCGACGCCGCGGCTCTTCCATTCGTCGAGCTCGGCGTCGGTCAGCTGGGCGACCTCGTCGCAGCCCAGCCAGAAGATCATGCCGTCGGCGCTGTCGTCAGGGCCAGTCGTCTGAGCGCCGGCAGTGGGTGCGGTCAGGCCCAGGGCGCAGCACGCGAGCAGCAGCGCCGCCGCGGCGCTTGTGAGAGCACAGCGCAGCCGTACGAGATGACCGTCTCCGAGCACGGGCCCCATGGCTCCGTGATCGGGGTCCAGACGGCTGCGCGCGAGCTAAGACGGTCAGGGTGGACGGATTGCTCATCGCGCAGAACTGCGTGAAAAGGCGCTTGCAGGCGGCAAAAACGGCCCTTAGAGCAGTTCTTCGTACACCGCGAGCGTGCGCGAGACCATCGCCTCCAGCGAGAAGCGCGTCGGCGCTCGCTCGCGAGCTGCCGTGCCCTTCTGGCTGCGGAGCTCGTCGTCGGCCAGCGTGACGAGCGCGTCGGCGAGCGCGGCGACGTCCGCCGGGCCGACCAGCACCCCGGCAGCCCCATCTGTGCCGACGACCTCGGGCAGTGAGGCGACATCGGTCGCGACGACGGGTCGGCCGGCTGCCAGCGCCTCGAGGGCCGCGAGCCCGAAGCCCTCGCCGAACTCTGGCTGGGTCGGGAACGCGAGGACGTCGATGGCACCGAGGAACCTCGGCATGTCGCCGACGAAGCCAAGAAAGTCGACGGCCCCGCCGAGCGCGCGCACCTCGCTCTCGAGCTGGGCGCGCAGCGGGCCATCGCCCGCGATCACGAGCCGCAGCCTCGGTGCTCTGCGGGCCGCCTCGGCGTATCCGCGCAGAAGAAACGAATGACCCTTATGGGGGATCAGCCGTGATGCGACGCCCACGACGACGTCGGTGGGTTCGACGCCCAACTCCGCTCGTGCTGTCGCTCGCTCCTCGTCTGAGATTCTCCAGAGCGTCGCATCGATTCCATACGGGACGACTCGAACGGCGCCGGGGCGACAGAGGCGCGCGTTCGTGACGAGGCTGCCGACGTGCTCGGAGATCGCAATCGTGCGACCGGCGAGATGGCCCGCGATCCGTGCCGCGCTCCGATAGGGCTCGTGCTCATAGAAGTCGTGCGCGCTGTGAATCGACGAAACGCCGGTGGTTCCGGTCAGGCGAGCTGCGAGCTGCCCGTGCAGGTCGGCGTGGATCAGGTGGGTATGGACGAGATCGGGCCGGAAGGCGCGGATCTGCCGCGCCAGCGTGGCGACCAGCAGCGGATTGACGTCCGGGCCGGGCCGGACCGTCGTATGCGAGATCCCGAGCGCCTCGAGCCTGTCGGTGAAGCCCTCGGCTCGGTCTGGTGGCAGCGACACAGATGCGCACCTCGACGCCGCTGTCGCGCAGCGCAGGCAGGAGGGTGAGCAAGTGACCCTCCGAGCCGCCGATGCCGGAGACCTTCTGTACATGCAGGACCCTCACGGGCTTGGCGACCGTCGCCTCAGCGGGAGCCGTCGGTGAGGTCGGATCCGATTGGCGGCGGCAGGTTTGCCTCGGCTCGCTCGATGGCTCGGCGCGCCGCGTCGTAGGCGACTGTGTCCACGTCGGCTGCAGCTGCTGCCAGCTGGCGATAGGCGACGCCAACGCGGCGCAACTTGGCGACAAGTGAGGCCTGGGCTGCCTGCTGCGCCGCCTGAGGATGGGCCTGCGCAAGCGCTTGGGCGGTGCTCTCGTACGCCTGCGCGATCAGGATGCCGGCGTTCTGCTGCGCGGTCGGCGTATCGGCTGCGATCAGCCCCTGGAGGTCATCCGATCGGATCGAGCTGAGGCTGTCGAGCTCGTGGCGTACGAGCTTGTCGTAATGCGTCAGGCTCGGCTCACCTCCATTGGTCGACAGCTTCGGCTCGTTGTCTGCGGTCCCCCAGCCGGCGACGAGGCCGACCACTCCCGAGACGATTACGATCGCCGCGATCGAGCCGATCCGGCGCCCGGCGCCGGGCCGCAGCAATGGTGCGCCGATGGCTGGAACGCCTCGCGAGGCGTAGGCCGAACCCGATCCGCCGAAGCCACCCGGTGAGAACGCGGTCCTCGCCGTCGGCGACGACATCTGACTGACGCGGGGAGCGGTCAGCTGTGCAATCGCGACCAGCATGCCGACGAACAGGGCTGGCAGAACCGTCTCAGGCTGGCCGCCGTAGAGCGGATTGTCGTTGTACCAAATGACCGCGAGCAGCAGGCCCATGGCGGATACGAGCGCGATCGGCCAGAGCTCGTGATCGCGGCCGAGTGCCCTCAGAAGCGCTCGCGTGCGAAAACCGATCGTGAGGATCAGCCAGATGAACTAGAGGCCGAACCCGACCAGACCGAGATCCGCGAGGATCTGGATGTAGGTGTTGTGGACGCTAGTCGGGGTGACGTCCGGGTAGAAGATCGGGTTCGCATCCGGGAGCTGCTGCCTCACGGCGATATTGATGTCCCGGGCGCCGATGACGCTCGGTGTGTTGCTGCCACGCCAGCCAACCCCGAAGATCGGGTGGTGCTCCCAGATCTCGAGGCCCGCGGCACCGACGACGATCCGCGAGTAGGTGGAGCTGTAGCTGAACTGAGGCGAGCCCGGGATCTGCTCCGGCCGGGTGGCGTGGACGATGCCGAAAGCCACCGCGCCTGCGATCACTGCGACGAGGGCGCCACGAGCGAGCCTCTGGACCGCTCCACTTCCGCTGTTGAGGGCCGTCCCCACCGCCAGCGCAACCGCAACTGCGACAGACGAGCCAACAGACTTTCCGAGCAGCAGGCCAGTCACCCCGACGAGGATCAGGACGATTCGCAAGCCGCGCATCCACGCCGGCAGCCCGAAGGCCGTAATCAGCAGGAGTACGCTCGCGACGAGACCGAGGGTGTCGGGCCCGAGTGTGCCGCCCGAGCGGTCGACGAGGAGCACGCCCCCACTTGACGCGGCGATCACGACGGCGACAACCGCCCCGACCGCGATCGCGGCCATCAGCAGGCGCAGGTCGCGCTTCGAGTTGAGCACCATCGAAGCCAGCCAGGCCAGCGAAACCGTTTGCACCAGCCGAAGCCAGGACACGAGCGAGGCGCTCAGCGGAGAATCTCCCGCGGTGAGGATGTGCCAGAGCGACAATCCCGAATAGCCGAGGAAGACGATCGCCGCGAACTGGCCGAACGCGACCCGCGGGCGATCGGGGAAGATCCGCTGTGCGCGGCCGATCGACTCCCACAGACACCACATTGCGAGGCCGCCGAAGAAGATGTCGACGAGCGTGAGGTCGATCCCGCCGAGTGCAATGAGCTTCGGCGAGAGGCCCGCCGCAGTGAGCCCCGCGATCGCCATCAGACACGGGATGGGGCCGGCCAGAATCACGATCAGACAGGCGAGCGCACCGGCCCCGATGGCCACATCCGTCGCGGGGTGTGCACCGCCGTCGAGCTTCAGACCGATGACGACGAGCGCGATGCCAAGCAGGGTTACGGCAGCCAGCGCAAACGGCTCGGCCGCTGCGGCTGTGAACCGGGGTGCGCGATAATTCACGGTGCGCATCGACATCGAAGCCATTCCCGATCCCCCGGCCATCGTTTAAGGCCAGCTCGGATTATGGCAGCGGGGACCCGGCGCCTGCCCCATCTGCGCTCTCAGGAATGAGATGGCTCAGCCCACCTCCCCGGGTTGGCCTGGCCATGCCGGTGGCGCTCGTCGCCGCCGTGGCGCTGGCGCTTGTAGCAGCGGTCCCGCCGGCCGGATCGCAGTCCGGCGTTGCAGGCGCGGATAGCGCGGATCGAATGATCTTCTGGCTGGGCTGCGACGAGGTCGCCCAGCTGACCGACGCCGAGCTCGACGAATGGAAGAGCCGCGGCGTCGACGGCTTCGTCTGCATGGTCGGCCATCTGCGCGGGCTGGGGGGGACCCAGGACTTCACAGGAGACCCCAAGACGAGGCTGGGGCGAAAGCACTACGCGCTCCAGCGCAAGCTGCGCAACTCCGACATCGTCCAGCGCGCCGCCATGCGGGGCATGAAGATGTACCTGGGGGCCAAGCTCGTCAACTACTACAACCGCTCGACCCCGCTCGCCGACTGGTTCGACGACGCCGGCTGGTCAGATCAGGTTCTGCCGAAGCTCGGCAACCTCGCCGGGGCGGCGAAGCTCTTGGGCTTCGCCGGGCTCGCCTTCGACCAGGAGCTCTATCCGCAGGTGGGCAACGTCGAGCAGGCCAGCTGGGGCTGGAACTACCCCGGCAACACCCACGCCGAGGCGGAGGTCAGAGCGCAGGCCACGCTGCGTGGTAAGCAGGTCATGTCGACGATTCTCAACTCGTTTCCCAGGGCCGAGCTGGTCGCCTATGACGTCGAGTTTCCCGAGACCTGGGAGGCGCTTGTGCAGGGGGTCGTCAACGGTGAGCAGGACGCCTATACCTCGCGCCTTGACATCAACTTCTGGGACGGCATGACTAGCGTCGACGGCTACGGCGCGATCCGCCTGATCGACGCGATCTTCTACAAGAGCCCTCACATCGGCACCTGGGACAGCGCCCTGCAATACAACGCCAACCGCCTCGCCGCTCTGCTCAGCCGCCGCCTTTCGAACTGGGACTACGCCTCCTCGCGCGTCTATCTGTCGCCGTTTAGCTGGATTGATCCCGGTCCGAGCTCGAGCGACTTCGACGACGCGCACTCGCCCAGCTACGTGCGCGACCAGCTGCTGGCCTTTCGCAAGTGGGGCATGGGCGGCGAGTTCGCCAACTACGTCTACAGCCAAAACCTCGAGACCTTCGACTACACGCCCTACGTCGCCGCGATGCAGGAGGCCTCAAGCCCCGCGGTGGTCGACTCGCAGGCGCCGACGGTGGGGGTCGATCCGATCGGCTCCCGGCGGATTACCGGCAGCGCCGAGGACAACCTCGCCGTTTGGGCCGTTCGATGGAGCGACAATGCTGGCGACAGCGGCGCCGCCAGGTCGTGGGCGGACCCCATCTCGGATCCGACCTCGGGGCTCATCTGGCAGACGCGATGGTCGATTGCGAAATCCGAGCTTTCGCCGCGAGCGAACCGCCTCAGAATCAGCGCTCGTGACATCAAGGGACACCGGACGGTGCAGCGGATCTCGCTCGGCGGGCCGGACTGAGCCTCGGGAAATGCAAGTCCCTACGATTCACGGGCCGGATCGGAGGTCGGCGAGACGCGCTCGCACGTCCGCCCGCCCGGCTCCAGACACATGTCTGACCAGACAGCTTTTGAGCAAACACGATCGCCCAGCCTGATCGGGGTCATCCGCCGCCGCTGGCTGGCGATCCTGATTCCGCTGATCCTGATCCCGGGCGCGGCCCTCGTGTTCTCACTCACTCAGGAGAAGCAATACGAGGCTAAGACCTCGCTGCTCTTCCGCGACTCGGGCGCGGGGACAGGCGTGCTGGCCTCCGCGGATCCGCAGCGTGAGGCGACCACCAACCTGCGCCTGCTTCAACTCGGGGTGCTCGACGACAAAGTCAACGCCCGGCTCGGAAGGCCCTTCACGGGAAGCCTCGATGTGGTCGCTGAAGCGGACTCGAATCTCGCGACGATCATCGTCACGGACAGTGACCCCCAAGTCGCGGCGCGCGTGGCCAACCTCTACGCGGAGGAGTACATAGCGCTGCGGCGCAAGACGGCCCGCCGTGAGATCGAACAGGAGCTCAACGCCGTCCGCTCCCAGATCGCTCAGCTGTCACCCGCTGAGCTTGCCGGGCCCGACGGCCAGGCGCTGCAGGACCGCGAGCGTGAGCTCGCGGTGGGCTCGGTGGCGCAGACTGGAACCCAGCAGGTGAGCGTCGCCCGACCGCCCACGGCGGCCTCCTCGCCGAAGCCGCTGCGCAATACGGCCTTCGCGGTCATCGTCGCGTTGGCCATCGGCGGGCTGCTTGCGATCTGGCTCGAGCGCCGCGATCGCCGAATCAGGGACCCGCGCGACCTGGAGGCCGCCTTTGGCCGGCCGATCGTCGGCAGGATCCCTCGCAGCCGGGCGCTCTCCCGCGCCAAGACCAGAACCGGTTCGTTGCCGCCCCCAGATGCTGAGGCGTTTCGCGCGCTGCGCGCCAACCTGGCCCACATGATCGGCAACGAGTCGCGTCACTCGGTGCTGGTGACATCGGCGGACCCCCGCGAGGGCAAGACAACCGTCTCATGGAATCTCGCGCGCGCAGCGGCTGTTTCCGGATCGAAAACCCTGCTGATCGAGGCTGACCTGCGCCGCCCGGTGCTGGCACGCGCTTTGGACTTCAACGGGGCATCCGGTCTGGGTCAGCTTCTCGACGGCTCGGGCCGACTGGCCAGCATGACCAAGAAGGTGGAGTTCGCCGAGACGCCGGACGGCGACTCGACTCCGGTCAGCTTTGACCTGTTGGTCGCCGGCCCCGCGCGGGCGAACCCGACCGAGCTGCTCGACTCGGGCCGCATGGCCGCGGTGCTCGATCAGATCCCCGACAGCTACGACTTCGTGATCGTGGACACGCCGCCCGCCGGGGTCGTCTCCGACGCGCTGCCGATGCTCGACCTCGTCGATGGCGTCGTCGTCGTCGGACGCATCGGCGTGAGCACGTTCGACGCGATCGCCGACCTTCGCCACCGCCTGTCGACCCTCGACGCGCAGATCGTCGGCGTAGTCGTCAACGGCGACGCCGTCAATCAGCAGGCGTACGGCTACTACCAGGCACGCGTCTGAGCGCTCCGGACCGAACGCGTCAGATCGATAACGCCGACGCCGTCGGCTCGCATGCCGCCGCGGGGTGGCTGGACGTCGCGACGGTCCTGACCCTCCCGGCGCTGATGATCTACCTCGGGCTCAATGCCGGGGGCTACTTCGCGGACACGACCGGCTGGGCCGCCGCGGCGCTGGCCGTCCTGCTCGCCGTCCGCCTTGCCGTGTCCGGAGGCACGTTCATCGGGACGGCCGGATGGCGCCTGATCGCATCCGTGTCGTCGCTCGGGCTGTTCGCCCTATGGACGCTTCTGTCGGGCAGCTGGTCGGGAAACCACGGACGGGCGTTGCTCGAGTTCGATCGGGCGCTCCTGTACCTGCTCGTGCTGCTCGTCTTCGGCTCGATCGCCCGGCCTCGGGTGGCACTGCGCTTTCTGCCGTGGGGGTTCGCGGTCGCCGCGGTGGCGCTGTGCGCCATCGGGCTGGCGACGAAGACGTTTCCTGACGCTTGGCCCTTCTCGCTCCCCGCCCTGAGCAGCCGGCTCGCCTACCCCGTCACCTACTCGAACGGCCTTGGGCTGCTGGCGGCGCTCGGGATCACGGCCTGCCTTCACCTCGCGAGCTGGGAGCGAGAGCGACTTGCCGTGCGGATCGCCGCGGCGACGATGATGCCCCTGCTCGCCGCGACCCTTGTGCTCACATTCTCGCGGGGCGGCATCCTCGTCGCGATCGTGGGCGTTGTCGTCTATGGCGCCGTCGCCCGCCCGAGGGGCCTGGTGACGGCCGCCGTGGCGCTCGCGGGCCCGGTCGCACTCGCGTCCTGGGCCGCCTATGACGCCGAGCTGCTGGCCACCCGCGACCCGCTGACCGCCGCATCGATCGCGCAGGGCCACAGCGTTGCGCGAACCGTTGGGATCGCGATGCTCGGAGCAGGGGTACTGCTCGGTCTGCTGCAGCTGCTCGAGCCACGCTTGGCCGGCCTGCGCATCCCGAGGCCGCCGCGTGCGCTAGTCGTGCTAGTCGCGGTGGCCGTGGCGGTCGCCGCCGTGGTCGTCGTCGGGCCGAGGGTCGTCGACAGTTTCAACCAGGACGCGGGGGTTGGCCTTGGGTCGCACGAGCATGAGCGGGAGCCGGCGGGGGCCACGCGTGATCGCCTGGCCGACGTGGGGGGCCAGACACGCGTGCAGTACTGGAAGGTCTCGTTGGCCGCCTTCGACGACGAGCCGATCATCGGTACCGGAGTCGGCACCTTCGCCCAGCGCTGGGACGAGAATCGCCCGTTTGCGGAGAACGTCACCGAAGGGCACTCCGTCCTGATCGAGACGCTTGGAGAGCTCGGCCTGGTGGGCGCCGCGCTGATCGTCGCGACGCTGACGCTGATGATCGTCGCGTTCGTGGTCCCGGCAGGCGATCCCCGTCCTCTGCGGGCGGTTGGGCTGGCGGCGGGAGTCGTCTGGCTCATGCACGCCTGCATCGATTGGGACTGGGAGCTCCCGGTGCTCACCGTCGGGTTGTTCGCGTTCGGCGGCTGCGTGATGGCCGGGTCGGCCGCGCGCTCACGCGCGCCCGGGCGGCCGTCGATTGTTCGGAGGCTTGTGCTTGGCGGCGCCTGTCTACTGGTCGTGCTGACGCCGGTGACGATCGCGATCTCACAATCGGACCTCGACCGCAGCGTCGCCGCCATCGAGCGCGACGATTGTGCGGAGGCGACCCGTCTTGCCGAGGCGTCCCGATCCGCCCTTTCGGTGCGCTCGGAGCCGTACGAGATCCTCGCCTACTGCGCGTCGCGAAGCGGTGCCGGGCAGGATGCGGTGACCCTGATGAACATGGCGATCGATCGAGATCAGAACGACTGGCAGCTCTATTACGGGCTCGCGCTGGTGCGAGCGGCGGCGGGCGAGGATCCGCGGCCGGCGGCGGCGAGGGCGCTGCGGCTCAACCCACTCGAGCCGCTGACGCAAATGGCAGTGAGGCGCCTCTCGGGTGACGATCCGCGCGAGTGGCAGCGTCGAGCGCAGAGCGCCCCGTTGCCGCTGTAGTTAAGAGTGGCGTGCTAGGACTGCGCGGGCGGACGCGTGATGCGAATCCGCCGCATGCCGATGCCGACCGCCAGCATCGCCAGGCCAACCGCCAGGAGCGCCGGGGCGTAGAACCCCGTGAAGGCGAGGGACCCGCCGGGGGCGCCGATCGCGCTGCCGCCGGGGTCGCCCGGGTCACCAGGATTTGAGCCCTGGCCTCCGGTTCCGAGAACCTGACGCGTCTCGTTACTCGGATAAACGGCGCTCGATGCTTGATTGAGGCCGGGCGAGCCGGGGTCGGCCGAAGCGGTGGCTGCGAACCCGAGGGAAGCGATCAGGAGCGCGGCAATCCCCGCGAGCCCGACCACTCGAGCATGCGTGAACTTACGACGCGCGTTTCTCGTCTGACCTCCGATACTCAGAACGGTACCGCACGCAGCATGCCGGAACAAGGGGGACGGTTGGGCTGGAGAGGCCGGTAAGGTGCGCGCCGCATGCCGCCGAGCGTCGAGGCCGCCCACGATTCCGCCGACGTTCCGGTGGCGATTCTCGCCGGAGGCCGGGGGACGCGACTTCAGGAGCACACGCACTCGATCCCGAAGGCGCTGGTCGAGATCGGTGGCAAGCCGATCGTCTGGCACGTCATTCAGATCTACGCGGCGCAGGGCCATCGGCGGTTCGTGCTGCTCACCGGTTACCTCGGCGATCAGCTCGAGGCCTTCGCTGCGTCGGCTGACTGGCCCGAGGGCGTGATCGTGGAGTGTCTCGATACGGGGCTCGACACCAACACGGGCGGTCGGGTCGCTCGAGCGGCCGAGACGCTCAGCGGTGGCCGCTTCTGCCTCACCTATGCCGATGGCGTCGCCGACATCGACCTCGCCGCTCAGGCGCAGGTGCACGATCCGGATGGCGCCGACGCCACGATGACCGTCGTCCGGCCGCACAGCCAGTGGGGTGTGGCAATGATCGGCGCCGACGAGCGGATCACCGGGTTCGAGGAGAAGCCGCGCCTGGAGCACTGGATCAACGGCGGCTTCTTCGTCTGCGAGCCGGCGTTCCTCGACGTGGTCGAGGCCGACAGCGTCCTCGAGCGCGAGCCGCTCGAGCGCCTCGCGGCGGCCGGGAGACTCGGCGCCTATCGCCACGAGGGCTTCTGGGAGTGCATGGACACCTACAAGGACGCGGTGCAGCTCAACGACCTGTGGAGTGGGGGAGCGCGCCATGGGCGATGTGGGACCGAGAGGGAGTGGAAGCATGAGCGGAACATCGCTCGTCACCGGCGGCCGCGGATTCGTCGGCGCCTGGTTGGCGAAGGCTCTGCTGGAGCGCGGTGACACAGTCGTCTCGTTTGACCGGCGGCGGCGCAGCGAGCGCCCCTCAGCGATCGGGATGCTCGGGATCGAGGATGACCTCGTCCAGGTGGAGGCCGACCTCACGGATGGGCAGGAGGTCGGCTCGGTGCTCGACGAGCACGGCGTCGACTCGGTCTTTCACCTCGCTGCCGAGACGATCGTCGGCACCGTGGCGGCGTCCCCGGCGCAGGGCTTCGAGTCGAACGTACGGGGCACCTGGACCGTGCTCGAGGCGTGCCGCGAGCGCGACCTGCAGCGCGTCGTCTTCGCCTCGTCGGACAAGGCCTACGGCGCTCACGACACGCTCCCGTACCGCGAGGACTTCGCGCTGCAGCCGACCGCTCCGTACGAGGCGTCGAAGGCCGCGGCGGACCTGATCGCGCGCAGCTACTGGCACTCGTACGGGCTGCCGGTTGCCGTGACGCGCTTCGCCAACATCTACGGCGGCGGCGATCTCAACTTCTCGCGGCTGATCCCCGAGGCGGTCAGCGCCGCCGTTTCCGGCCGGCCACCGGTGCTGCGGTCGGACGGCTCACCGGAGCGCGACTTCCTCTACGTCGAGGACGCGGCCGCGGCCTACCTGGCGATCGCCGACGCGCTCGACCGCGACGATGTCCGGGGTGAGGCGTTCAACGCGGGCGGCGGGCGAGTCGCACCGCGTTGGCGACGTCGTGGCGATGATCGCCGCGCCTTGCGGACACCGGTGTCGAGCCCGAGATTCGCGGCGAGGGAAATCCCGCCGGCGAGATCGATCGCCAGTACGTGGACCCGACGAAGCTGCGCGAGACGGTCGGCTGGCAGCCGCCGTGGGTCTCGAGGAGGGCCTGCAGCGCACGATCGCCTGGTACCGCGACCACCCCGAGTCGCTCGCTCCGCCCACTAGCCCGCTGCGTATAGGATCGCCGCGATGTCGCGATCGGAGGCTCATCGTCGTCGCCCTCGGCTTGCGTCAGCTGCGCTCGAGCTTCAGCCGCCTGTGGCAGCGATACGACAACGACCGTGACCGAGACGGCGCGAGCCGCCGCGTCTCGGAGACGACGACCTCGGCCGACGACCGCGACGACCGGTAGCGGCGAGGCCTCCGAGGAGTCGATCGCGCCGCCCGACGCGAAGGCCCAGGCGCAGATCGACAAGATCGCCAGCGGGGTCACCAGCGAGCAGCAGCAGACCGACTCGTCGGGCAGCGACACGCTCGCGGGCGGCGAGAGCGGCGTTCCCGCGCTCAGTTTCTCGCAGGCGAAGTCGGGGCTCAGCCGCGCGCGCTATTGCGGCAACTACGTCGTCGCTGGCCCAACACGTCCTGCTCGTTCGCGCTCAACGTCGCCTACGACTTCTTCGCCAACGGCCGGCCGCGCAGCTTCATCAGCTACAGCCCGGTGACCGGCCAGGCCTACCGCGTCTACTGTCGCGGAAAGCACCCCACGGTTTGCGTGGCTGGTAACAGCGCCTCCATCTACATCGGCTGACCGCCATCACCAGCGCCCCTGCCGGGCGTGGCGCGGTTGCGATGGTTCTGAGTTGCCCCATATGGGTACCTCCGCTACCGTCGATTGGCATCGAGATCAAGGGTTAGGGAATGACAGGCGTGACTACTACGACCATGCGCCGGTCTGATCTGGGCGGCGTCTCGCTGGGGCGAGATCGGACCCGGACCAGGCCAATAGCCGTTACTGGAAGGCGGACCACGTCCGCGACTACGCGAGGCGCGACCTGCGGCCGCCCGAGCGCGCAATCCTCGATCGGTACGGACACGAGTTCGAGGGAGGGCGTGTGCTGGAGCTCGGTTGCGGCGCCGGGCGCGTGACCGGCCATCTCGCCGAGATCGCGGGTCACGTGCACGCGCTCGACATCTCGCCCGCGATGATCGCCTACTGCCGGTGGGCGTATCCGCGATCGAGTTTCAGGATCGCCGACATGCGCGATCTCGCCGAGTACGACGACGGCCTGTTCGACACGGTCGTCGCGTCGTTCAACGTCATCGACGTGCTCAGCCACGAGGAGCGCCAACCGGCGCTCCGAGATGGCGACGCGTTCTGCGTCCCGGCGGCCTTCTGATCATGTCCTCGCATAACCGTGGCCACGTGGAGAAGGTGCCGACGCCGAGCCGCCAGGTGATCGAGAGCGCCCGCAGTGGGAACCCGAAGAGGCTGGCGGCCAGCGTCGCGAGGTTGCCGCGTCGCGTCCGCAATCGCCGGCGCATGGGGCGATTCGAGCGCCGTGAGCCTGAATACGCGCTTCTCACCGACTCAGGTGGGGACTACGGGCTCCTGCACTACTACATCTCACGCGACGACCAGGCCCGGCAGTTCACCCAGACGGGTTTCGACATGGTCGAGGCGGTCGACCTCGCCGGCTCACCGGTCGAGCCTGGCGACGCGGCCGAGGACACGCCGGAGATCCACTACGTCGCGCGGGCCGTCTAGGCGGAGGTTGCGATCAGCGCGGCGGCGATCGTTGCGCTCGTAATCGTCGCCGCTGGCGTCCCGGTCGCGATCACGCTGCTCAAGGGCCAGTGGCTGTTCTTCTCAGCCGGGTTCATGACCGTGGGCGTCGCGTGGTGGCTGGCGCCGTTTCGGCTGGCACAGCCGACGTCCTGGTGGGCCCGCCATCTGTATGGGCCGGAGAAACTCGCCCGGGCCCGCGAGCGCTACGGCCCCAACGGCACCTTCGGCGCGCGCAAGCCCAGATAGGAACGCGCCCGGCAGGATTCGAACCTGCGACCTCCTGCTCCGGAGGCAGGCGCTCTATCCACTGAGCTACGGGCGCGGGAGCGGTCAGCTTAGTCTGCGTCCATGGACATGGACCTGGTCTTTCTTGGCACCGGTGGTTCGGCGCCCACCGCGCGGCGCTCGACCGCCTGTCTGCTCGCGCGGGTTGGCGGCGATCGCCTGCTGTTCGACTGCGGCGAGGGTTCGCAGCGCCAGATGCAGCGCTCGACGGGTCTGGTCCAGGTCGACTCGATCTTCATCACGCACCTGCATGCCGACCACTACCTCGGGATCCCCGGGCTGCTGAAGACCTACGACCTCAACGACCGCGACCGCCCGCTGCGGATCTTCGGCCCGCCCGGGCTGATCGAGCTCTTCTCCGCGCTGCGCCGCGTCTTCGGCCGGATCGGCTACGAGGTGGAGGTCGTGGAGCTCGACGCGGGCGAGGGCGGTGCGCCACGACAGCTACGAGGTCCGCCCGTTCGAGGTCGCCCATCGCATGCGCGCCTACGGCTACGCGCTCGTCGAGGACGAGCGTCCCGGGCGCTTCGACCCCGACGAGGCCCAGCGCCTGGGCGTCTCGCCCGGGCCCGACTTCAAGCGCCTGCAGAGGGGCGAGAGCGTCGACGGCACGGCGTCGGTCACGCCTGACGCAGGTGATGGGGGAGACGCGCAGCCGGGTCGCAAGTTCGTGATCAGCGGCGACACCGCGCCGTGCGAGATGACTCGAGTCGCCGCGCACGAGGCCCAGCTGCTGGTCCACGACGCGAGCTTCGCCGACGAGGAGGTCGCAGCGCGCGGCCGAGACCGGCCACTCGACCGGCCGCCAGGCGGCGGAGCTCGCCGCCGAGGCCGGTGTGGAGATGCTCGCCCTCGTCCACGTCTCCTCCCGCTACGACATCCGCGCCGTCTTGGGCGAGGCGCAGGAGGCGTTCGAGCCGACGATCGCTCCGCGCGACTTCGATCTCGTCGAGATCCCGTTCCCCGAGCGCGGCACACCCCGCCTGGTCGAGCGCGGAGCGCGCGCGCGGCGCGGCGATCAGCCCGCGGCGGCCATCGAGCCCGAGCCCGAGCAGCAACCCGAGTGACCCTCGACGAGCGGCTCGCCCGCCGCCTGCACGTCGAGTCGCTGCGCCATCGCGACCTGCATCCAGAGCACGAGTCGCACACCCTCTTTCAGGCCTCGACGATCGGTGCGCTGCTGGAGGGCGCGTTCGACGGCGACGTCACCTTCGACGAGCTCGCCGAGCACGGCGACCTCGGGCTCGGGACGCTGAACGCGCTCGACGGCGAGATGATCGCGCTCGACGGTCGCTTCTACCGCGCCGACGTCGACGGCCTGGTCGACCGAGGTCGACCCGACCGAGCGCACCCCGTTCGCCGCCATGGCCTGGTTCGAGCCCTCGCTTGAGCTCGAGCTTGAGGCGGCCGATCGCCTACGACCGACCTGCTGGCACGGATCGACGAGGTCGCCGCAGACCCGGAGGCGCAGCTGCGCGATCAGGATCGACGGCGAGTTCGAGCGTGGTCCAGGCCCGCTCGGTCCCGCGCCAGTTCCCGCCGTATCGGCCCGCTGCTCGAGGTGCTCGCGGACCAGCACGTCTTCGAGCTGACCGACGTGGCCGGCACCGTCGTCGGCTTCCGCTTCCCGGACTACGCGCGCGGGCTGGAGGCTGAGGGGTATCACCTGCACTTCATCGACGCCGAGCGCGAGCACGGCGGGCATGTGCTCGGCTGCCGCCCGAGCCGCGCGACGGTCGGCCATCGACCTCTCCGGCGAGCTGCACGTCGAACTCCCCCCGGGCGTCGAGCTCGACGCGGGCGAGCTCGACGACGCCACCGCCGCCGCGCTCGACCGCGCCGAGCGCGTCGCCTGACTCAGCCGAGCGGGGCGACGTGGTCGGCGATCGCGTAAGCGAGCGCCGGCGCCTGATCCTCCTGCAGGAAGTGCTTGGCCGGCAGCAGCACCGGATCGTCGACGCCGAGCACCCGCTGGGCGCCGGCGAGGTGATCCAGCCCGAGGGCCGGATCGCGCTCGCCCCAGACGATCCGCACCGGGTACGGCCGCTCGCCGAGCCCCTCGGCGAGGAAGCGGTCCTTCTCGGCGGTGAGCTCGAAGCCGCGCATGATCCGCAGGAACGCGCGGCCGCCGTTCGAGCCGCAGCAGCAGCGCGTGATGGGCGTAGATCTCAGCGCGCGAGATCGCCGCGCGGTCGGCGATGCCCTGCAAGCGAAACAGCGCCGCGAACGACCGGGCGCGGTGTCGCCCGCAGCCACAGCCTCGCCGACGCCCGCGGATCGCGAACGGGCGCCATCACCCAAGGCCGCCTGAACGTCGCCGGGCGGAGATCGGTGTTGAGCACCGTGAGCGACTGCACCCGATCGGGGTTGCGGATCGCCCACTCGCAGCCGATCGGGCCGCCGATGTCGTGCACGACGAGATGGACAGCGCTCGAGCCCGAGCGCGTCGATCGCCTCACCGAGCCAGCGCGGCAAGGCCCGACCACGAGTAGTCGAAGTCCAGCGGCCGGTCGGCGAGGCCGAGGCCCGGGGAAGTCGAGCGCGATCCCGCGCAGGCCCTGATCGGCGAGGCGCGGCAGCAGCTTGCGGTACAGAAACGAACTGGCCGGGACACCGTGCAGACAGACGACCGGCGGTCCCTCGCCCTCCTCGCGCACGAAGCTGCGGACGCCGCCGGCCATGAAGCGGCGACCCGGCGGCGCTGTGGATGTCGATCAGCTCGGCGACCTCGGTTCACGGCGCTGATCTTTCCAGGCGCCTCACGGCGGCGCATCTCCGCTTCGCCCTGTCGGGCTCCGCGATCGAAGCCGCAAGCTCGGCGGCCATCGAACCGCCCGCTTGCGGTCGCCGACAGCGGTGCTAGCCTTGCTCGCGTCGGTTCCTTTAACCAGGTCCAGAGAGACCAGGAAGGGGCGCGCATAGTGAAAACTCAACCCGAGAGGGTTGTCCTCGATCGTGACGATCTGCGCCGGACCCTCGTCCGGATCGCGCACGAGATCGTCGAGAAGAACCCTGGTCCTGCGCGACCCGTCGGCAGCGGACGCGAAGCGGAGCAGCCGACGGGCATTGCTGTCGTCGGCATCCACACCCGCGGCGCCGTGCATCGCCCGTCGCCTGCACGCGCTCGTCGGCGAGCTCACCGGGCACCGAGGTGCCGCTCGGGCGACCTCGACATCTCCTTCTACCGCGACGACCTCCCGGGACGCGAGCCCGAGCGCTCAGCCGATCGTCCACAGCTCGCACCTCGACTTCGAGCTCGACGGCCGCACGGTCGTCCTCGTCGACGACGTCCTCTACACCGGGCCGCACCGTGCGCGCTGCGATCGACGCCCTCTTCGACTACGGGCGCCCGCCGCGCGTCCAGCTCGCCGTCCTCGTCGATCGCGGACACCGCGAGCTGCCGATCCGCCCCGACTACGTCGGCAAGAACCTGCCGACCGCGCGCGACGAGCGCGTCTACGTCCGCCTCGAGGAGACCGACGAGCTCGACGAGGTCACGATCGAGCCCGCCCGGCGCCCGTGCCCAGCCCAGGGGGGACCGCGATGAAGCACCTGCTCTCCATCGAGGACCTCGAGCGCACCGAGGTCGAGCGCATCATGGAGCGCGCCGCCAGCTTCGCCGAGGTCGGCCGGCGCGACATCAAGAAGGTCCCGACGCTGCGCGGGCGCACGATCGTCAGCCTCTTCTACGAGTCGAGCACGCGGACCAGCAGCTCGTTCGAGCTCGCCGCCAAGCGCCTCTCGGCCGACGTCGTCTCGATCAAGGCGCAGGGATCATCGGTCGACAAGGGCGAGTCGCTGCGCGACACGATCGCCACGCTTACCGCCTACGCGCCCGGAGGCGCTGATCATCCGCTAGCCGTACGCCGGCGCCGCGAAGCTGGTGACCGACTGGACCGTCGGCGGCGGTCGTCAACGCCGGTGACGGCAAGCACGAGCATCCGAGCCAGGCGCTGCTCGACACCTACACGCTGCTCGAGCGCTTCGGCGTCGCTCGAGGGCAAGCCCCGCACCGACCTCGAGGGCAAGCGGATCTGGATCGTCGGCGACGTCCTGCACAGCCGCGTCGCCCGCTCCTGCGCGCTGTGCTTCCGCATGCTCGGCGCAGAGGTGACCCTCTGCGGGCCGCCGACCCTGATCCCTCGCGGCGCCGCCCAGGCGCTCGACGTCGACGTCGCCTACACGCTCGACGACCTCGACGAGGCCGATGTCGTCTACGCGCTGCGGATGCAGCTCGAGCGGATGACTGACAGCTTCGTCCCGTCGATGCGCGAGTACGCGATCAACTACCAGATCGACTCGCGCCGGCTGGGGCCGCGCCAGCTGCTGATGCACCCCGGGCCCGGTCAACCGGGGCATCGAGCTCTCGCCCGACGTCATCGACGGGCCGGCCTCGCTGATCACCGCCCAGGTCGAGAGCGGCCTCGTCGTGCGCATGGCGGTCCTCTACGAGCTGCTCGCCGGCCGCGGCGAGCCGCCGCCGCGGGCCTCGCCGACGCGGACCTGCCCGCGCCAACCCCGATCGGAGAGCCGGCGTGACGGGCGAGGGCGATCTCAACGCTCGACTGGCGCGGGAGCGACGCCGAGCCCGGCCCGGGACGCTCGTCATCCGCGGCGCCCGCGTGCTCGACCCGCTCGCCGGATCTCGACGCCGTTCGCGACGTCGTCGTGCGCGAGGGCGCGATCGCCGAGCTCGCGCGAGCCCGGCAGCGGCGAGCCTGGACGGCGCCGAGGTCATCGAGGCGGAGGGGATGACGCTCCTGCCCGCCTTCTTCGACCCGCACGTGCACCTGCGCACCCCGGGGCGCGAGGACGAGGAGGATCTCGAGACCGGGCACCGCGCGCCGCAGCGGCGGGCGGCTACTGCGGGATCGTCGCGATGGCGAACACCGAGCCGCCCGTCGACACCGCCGCCGATGTCGCCGCTCTGCGCGAGCGGGCCCGCGAGCAGGGCGACCGTGCCGGTCGGCTTCGTCGGCACCGTGACCAAGGGAATGGCGGGGGTCGAGCTGACCGAGATGAGCGACCTGGCCGCGCGCCGGCGCGGTCGGCTTCTCCGACGATGGCCTGCCGATCGGCAACGCCCGGGTCATGCGCCGCGCGCTTCAGTACCAGCGCCTGGTCGGCCTGCCGATCGCGCTGCACGAGCAGGACCCCGAGCTCTCCGCCGGCGGGTCGATGCACGAGGGCGAGGTCTCGGCGCTGCTCGGCATCGGCGGCTGGCCGTCGGTCGCGGAGTCGACGATGATCGCCCGCGACATCTCGCTGGCGATGTTCGAGGAGGCGCGGATCCACGTCCAGCACCTCTCGGCGTTCGAGTCGGTCGTCGACCGTCGAGCACGCCAAGGCCTACGGGGTCGAGGTCACCTGCGAAGCGACCCCGCACCATCTGACCCTCACCGACGAGGCGGTCCGCAGCCTGGATTCGCGGTTCAAGATGAATCCGCCCCTGCGCACCGAGGCCGACCGCCAGGCGCTGATCGAGGCCATCCGCTCCGGGCACGATCGACTGCATCGCCACCGACCACGCGCCGCACTCGCGCGACGAGAAGGAGGTCCCGTTCGAGCAGGCGGCGATGGGCGTCACCGGGCTCGAGACCGCGTTCTCGGTCATCTACACGGACCTCGTCCTCCCCGGCGTGCTCGACCTCGGAGACGGTCGTCGAGCGCCTCGGCGGTGGCGCCGAGCCTTCGGCTTCGAGCGCCCGCGGATCGCGGTCGGCGCCGAGGCCAACCTCACGCTCTGTCGACCTCGACGCCGAATGGGAGGCCGGGGCCGAGGGCTGGGAGAGCCGCTCGGAGAACTCCTGCTTCACGGGCCGGCGCCTGCGCGGCCGGGTTCTGATGACGGTCGCCGCCGGCCGCGTCGCCTACCGGCAGCGCTCCTTCGCCATGGGGGTCGCAGCATGAGGGCCGCAGACTTCCAGTGGTTCAACGGCGGGGCTCATGCCGCGGCGCCCATCAATTGATCGGGGGTTGCGCATGAAGCTCGACCCCGATCGCACGACGCTGGTCGTGATCGACGTCCAGGAGGCCTTTCGCAAGGCGCTCGACCGGCTTCGATGAGGTCGCCGCGCGCGCAGCGCGTCGCTGGTCCGGGGCGCCGCCGCGATCGGCGTTCCGATCGTCGTCACCGAGCAGTATCCGAGGGGGCTCGGCGCCACGGTTGCCGAGGTCGCCGACAATCTGCCCACCGGCGCGCAGGCGCTCGAGAAGGTGCGCTTCTCCGCCGCCGACGTCGAGGGCTTCGACCTCGGCGATCGCGACCAGGCGCTCGTCTGCGGCATCGAGGCGCACGTCTGCGTCGCTCAGACCGCGCTCGACCTGATCGACGCAGGGCACCGAGGTCCACGTCGCCGCCGACGCCGTCGGCTCGCGCACCGACGCCGACCGCGACATCGGCCTGGCCCGGATGGAGCGCGCGGGGCCGAGGTGACGAGCGTCGAGATGGCCCTGTTCGAGCTGCTCGGCTCGGCAGACGCTCCCGGCGTTCAAGCAAGTGCAGGCGATCGTCAAATGAACGGCCAGAGCCGCGAGGGCTACGTCCTGCTCGAGGACGGGACGCGCTTCGAAGGCGACCTGTGCGGTGCCGCGGCCGACGCGCTGGGCGAGGTCGTCTTCAACACGTCGATGACCGGCTACCAGGAGGCGGTCACCGATCCCAGCTACGCGGGCCAGATCATCACCTTCACCTATCCGCTGATCGGCAACTACGGCGTCGGCGCGCCGGCGATGGAGTCCGACCGCGTCCAGGCGCGCGCGGTGATCATGCGCGACGCCCACAACGGCGAGGACGCGGCCGACGCGGAGGGCGGCTGGCTCGACTGGCTCGAAGCGTGCGGCGTGACCGCGATCACCGGCGTCGACACGCGCAGCCTCGTCCGCCACATCCGCGACCGGGCGCGATGCGCGGCGGCATCTTCGCCGGCTGACGCGCGGAGGCCGAGGCGCGCGAGCAGATCGCCGCCGAGCCGCGACATGGCCGGCGCCGACTTCGCCCGCACGGTCAGCCCGGGCGAGGCGATCGAGATTCGACGGCGACGGCCCGCACGTCGTCGCCCTCGACACCGGGATCAAGCTCTCGATCATTCGGCAATTCCGCGAGCGCGGCGCCCGGCTCACGCTGCTGCCGTGCGACACCGCCGCCGCAGAGCGGTGCTCGCGCGCGATCCCGATCTCGTCTTCCTCGCCAACGGCCCCGGCGACCCGGCGGCGCTCGACTACGTCGTCGACACCGTCCGCGAGCTCGTCGGCAAGAAGCCGGTCGTCGGCATCTGCCTCGGCCACCAGCTGCTGTGCCGGGCGGTCGGGCCTGGACACGTTCAAGCTGCCGTTCGGCCACCGCGGCGCCAACCACCCGGTCAAGGACCTCGAGACCGGCAAGATCGACATCACCTCGCAGAACCACGGCTTCGCCGTGCGCCCACCCGACGGCGGCGAGACGATCGAGGCCGACGAGCCGGTGCGCTGGGAGACCGACTTCGGCGCCGCCGAGCTCACCCACATCAACCTCTACGACCGCACCGTCGAGGGCCTCGCCCTGCGCGACGTCGCCGGCTGCACCGTCCAGTACCACCCGGAGGCCGGCCCCGGTCCGCACGACGCGCGCTACCTGTTCGACCGCTTCCTGGAGCTGGCGGGATGCCTAGCGCGCGCGACGACATCCACAAGATCCTGCTGATCGGCTCGGGCCCGATCGTGATCGGCCAGGCCGCGGAGTTCGACTACTCCGGCGTCCAGGCCTGCAAGGTGCTGCTGAGGACGGCTACGAGGTCGTGCTCGTCAACTCCAACCCGGCGACGATCATGACCGACCCCGAGTTCGCCGACCGCACCTACGTCGAGCCGCTGCACGCCCGAGAACGTCGCGCGGATCCTCGAGCGCGAGCGCCCCGACGCGCGTGCTGCCGACGCTCGGCGGCCAGACCGCGCTCAACCTGGCCAAGGCCCTTCACGACGACGGCACCCTCGAGCGCCTCGGCGTCGAGCTGATCGGCGCCGACTACGACGCGATCCACCGCGCCGAGGACCGCGAGGCGTTCCGCGAGACGATGGAGGGCGCGGGCCTGCGGGTCCCGTGGTCGACGATCGTCGAGTCGGTCTCCGAGGTCGAGAAGGGCCTCGCGAGCGGCGAGATCGAGCTGCCGGCGATCGTGCGCCCGGCGTTCACGCTCGGCGGCCAGGGCGGGGGAGTGGGGCACACCGAGACCGAGCTCCTCGGCGTCGTCTCGGAGGGGCTTGCCGCCAGCCCGATCAACCAGGTGCTGGTCGAGGAGTCGGTGATCGGCTGGGGCGAGTTCGAGCTCGAGGTGATGCGCGACCGCAACGACAACGTCGTGATCATCTGCTCGATCGAGAACGTCGACCCGATGGGCGTCCACACCGGCGACTCGGTCACGGTCGCGCCGGCGCAGACGCTCACCGACCCGCTGTACCAGGAGCTTCGCGACCAGGCGATCCGCGTGATCCGCGCCGTCGGCGTCGAGACCGGCGGCTCCAACGTCCAGTTCGCGGTCAACCCCGAGACGCGGCGAGATCGTCGTCATCGAGATGAACCCGCGCGTCTCGCGCTCCTCGGCGCTGGCCTCGAAGGCCACCGGGTTTCCGATCGCGAAGATCGCCGCCAAGCTGGCGGTCGGCTACGCGCTCGAGGAGATCGACAACGACATCACCGGCGTCGACGCCGGCCTCGTTCGAGCCGACGATCGACTACGTCGTCACGAAGATGCCACGCTTCGCGTTCGAGAAGTTCCCCGGCGCCGAGGGCGAGCTGACGACCCACATGAAGTCGGTCGGCGAGGCGATGGCGATCGGGCGCACGTTCCGCGAGTCCTTCGCGAAGGCGATGCGCTCGCGCGAACTCGACTCCCCGGCCGAGCCGCCCGCCGACGACGACGAGCTGCTCGAGCAGCTGCGAACGCCGCGCGCCGACCGCTTCGACCTCATCCTCGAGGCGTTCAGGCGCGGGATCACCGTCGATCGAGATCCACGCATGCGACCAACGGTCGACCCGTGGTTTCTGCGCGAGCTCGCAGTCGCTGGCGACCGAGGGCGACGGCACCGCGGGCCTCGAGCGCGACGTTCCGCTCGGTCGACACCTGCGCCGCCGAGTTCGAGGCCCGCACGCCGTACTACTACTCAGGCCACGAACGCAAGGCGCCCGCTGAGTCGGCGAGGTTCGCCGGGGCGACGCGCGAGTCGGTCGTGATCCTCGGCTCGGGGCCGAATCGGATCGGCCAGGGGATCGAGTTCGACTACTGCTGCGTGCACGCGGCGATGACCGTGCGCGAGTCGGGGCGCGACGCGGTGATGATCAACTGCAACCCCGAGACGGTCTCGACCGACTACGACACCTCCGACCGCCTCTACTTCGAGCCGCTGACCGTCGAGGACGTCCTCGCGGTGCTCGAGGTCGAGCAGCCCGAGGGCGTGATCGTCCAGTTCGGGGGTCAGACCCCGCTTAGGCTTGCCAAATCGCTCGCAGGACGCGGGCGTGACGCTGCTCGGCACGCCGGTCGACGCGATCGACCTCGCCGAGGACCGCGGCCGCTTCGGCGCGCTGCTGCGCCGCCTGGAGATCGCCCATCCGCCCTACGGGACCGCGCACTCCGCCGAGGAGGCGCTGATGACGCGCGCAGGACATCGGGTTCCCGCTGCTGGTCCGCCCCTCCTACGTGCTCGGCGGCCGCGCGATGGAGATCTGTTACTCGACCGAGCAGCTCGGCGAGTACCTGGAGCGCCACGTCAAGGCCGACCAGGAGCACCCGCTGCTGCTCGACCGCTTCCTCGAGGACGCGATCGAGGTCGACGTCGACGCCCTCGGCGACGGCGAGAACTGCAAGGTCGCCGCGATCATGCAGCACGTCGAGGAGGCCGGCGTCCACTCCGGCGACTCCGCCTGCGTGATCCCGCCGATGAGCCTCGGCTCGGAGATGCTCGACGGAGATCGAGGACACGACGCGCCGGCTCGCACTCGAGCTCGGCGTCATCGGTCTGATCAACATCCAGTACGCGGTCGCGGGCGGCAAGCTCTACGTGATCGAGGCGAACCCGCGCGCCTCGCGGACGGTGCCCGTTCGTCTCGAAGGCGATCGGGGCGCCGCTGGCGAAGATCGCGTGCCGGCTGATGCTCGGCGAGTCGCTCGACACGATCGAGCTGCCGACGATGCACAACGGCCACGTCTCGGTGAAGGAGGCGGTCCTGCCGTTCGCGCGCTTCGCCGGGCGCCGACTCGGTGCTCGGGCCGGAGATGAAGTCGACGGGCGAGGTGATGGGCATCGCCACCGACTTCCCGACCGCCTACAGCAAGGCGCAGGCTGCGGCGGGCGTCTCGCTGCCCGAGTCCGGGACCGTCTTCATCACCGTCACCGACAACGACAAGGCCGCGGCGACCCAGCTCGCGGCGCGCTTTCACGACCTCGGCTTCGAGATCATCGCGACCCGCGGCACGGCGCAGGCGATCTCGCGGATGGGGATCCCGGTGCGGGCGATCAACAAGATCGGCGAGGGCTCGCCGCACGTCGTCGACTTCATCCGCAACGGCGAGGTCGACATGGTCATCAACACCCCCACGGGCTCGGGCGCCCGCTCGGACGGCTACGAGATCCGCTCCGCCGCCGTGAAGCGCGGGATCCCGTGCATCACGACGCTCACCGGCGCCTCGGCCGCGACGCGCGCGATCGTCGCGACCCGCGAGGGCGGGGCGGAGCCGATCTCGCTCCAGGAGCTGCACGGGATGGGGCAGGCGTAGCAGGGAGCCACGGAGAGGCAGGCTTGACGGAGCGCGTGCTGGCGCCGTTCGGCCGTCGCGCCTGCGACGTTGTTCCGACTGAGGCAACGGGCGGTTATCTGATCGTCTCCGCTCTCGACCGCGAGGGCCCGGAGCCGAGGGCGGGGCAGTTCTACATGCTTGCCACGGACGAGTGGGGCGGACCGGGCGGCAGGCCGTACCTGCCGCGCGCGTTCTCGGTTGCCGACCGTCCGTGCGCGAGCCGCGATGGTGTCCGGCTCGACTTCCTCCTGGAGGCCGTCGGCCCCGGCACCGAGCGCCTGGCCGCGCCTGGAACCCGGCCAGACGCTGCACGTCACCGGTCCCCTCGGTCGGCCGTTCTCCACGCCCGGGCGAGTTCGCGCCCGACGCCGCGGGCGCGATCCTCGTCGGCGGCGGCATCGGCATCGCGCCGCTCGCTCTCCTGCGCCGCGAGCTCTCCGCGCGCGGCGTCCCGCAGCGGGTCCTGCTCGGCTTTCGCGACCAGGCCCACTCCGGTGGCATGGAGCTCTTTCAGTGCGAGGAGATCCGGACCGCATCCGAGGACGGGCACACGGGACATCAGGGTTACGTCACCGACCTGCTGGCGGTGCTGCTCGAGGGCGACGACGCGGCGAGCGCCGCCGTCTACGCCTGCGGACCGCCCGGCATGCTCGAGGCGGTGCGCGCGCTCTGTGCCGACCGCGAGGTACCTGCGGAGCTGGCGATGGAGACGCCGATGGCGTGTGGCTTCGGCTCCTGTTTCGGCTGCGCGGTGCCGGTTCGCGGCGGCGGCTACATCCGCCTCTGCGTCGACGGACCCGTCGTCAACGCCGGCGACGTCGAGACAGCGCTCGTCGCGGGGAGCGGGCATTGAACGAGAGACCTACGAAGTTCTGTGGCATCGATCTCGAGCACCCGGTCATCAACGGCTCGGGAACCTTCGACGCCATTGCCGCCCGGCGCGCCTTCGGTGATGCCCTCGACGCGAACTTCCCGTTCAGCATGTTCGTCTCGAAGACGATCACGCCCGAGCCACGGGCCGGGAACCCGCCGCCTCGCCTCTTCGAGACGCCGGCGGGGATGATCAACTCGATTGGGCTGCCGAACAAGGGCCTTGAGGGGTTCGTCGAGGCCGACCTCCCCGAGCTCGCGAAGCTCCGTGTACCGCTCTGCGTCTCGGTGATGGCGCCGAGCCGCGAGGGCTTCACGACGCTGGTCGAACGCATCGGTGCCCGCGACGAGGTCGGCTGCGATCGAGCTCAACGTCTCGTGTCCGAACGTCAAGTCTGGACTGATCGTGGGGGAGCAGCCCAATGAGACCCGGGCGCTTTGCGAGGCGCTGCGCGACCTCACGTCCAAACCGCTGATCGTGAAACTCACGCCCAACTGCGCAGACCCGGCTGCGGTTGCAACGGCCGCGCAGGAGGCGGGCGCCGATGCGGTCTCGCTGATCAACACGGTTAAGGCGTTCGCGCCTCACCCGCAGACGCTCGAGCCGTGGCTCGGCGCGGGTAGCGGCGGCCTCTCCGGACCGGCCATCCGGGCGATCGCCCTCGATCAGGTTCGCCGGGTCGCTGGAGCGGTGTCGATCCCGGTGATCGGCATGGGCGGGATCGAGTCGGGCGCCGACGCGGCGGCCTTCATGGCGGCCGGCGCGGTCCTTGTGGCGGTCGGGACGGCGAGCTTCCGCGACCCGAGGGCCGCCACCCGGATCCGCTCCGAGTTGGTGGAGGAACTACGCTCAAGGGACCTTGATCGAACCTCAGCCGAATCCCTCGCGTCGACCTCAACCTGAGGTCGAAGCGAATTTCGTCCGAATCGGGTTGATCGGCTTGCGCGCACCCTCTGCGGGGATATACTCGCCGCCGCCGATGGCCCCCGCCTCCGTCGACACCACATCCGCCGTTCCCGAAAGGTCTCGCGAACAGCGGATGCGAGCCCTGCGCCGAGCGAACGAGATTCGTTCCGCTCGCGCACAGCTAAAGCGCGACCTCAAGGGCGGCAAGGCGAAGATCGAGACGCTGCTGCTCGATCCGCCGGATTACGTGCTCTCGGCCAAGGCCTTCGACATGATCCTCGCGGTGCCGAAGTACGGCCGCGTCAAGGCGAACAAGATCCTCACTCAGTGCCGGATCTCGCCGTCGAAGACGATCGGCGGCCTCTCCGAGCGCCAGCGCGCCGAGCTCGTCCAGTTGCTCCGCCGCTAGGGCCGCTTACCCTCTGGCCGCGATGGCCAAGGTCTTCGTGATCACCGGCCCCTCGGGGGTCGGCAAGGGGACGCTGATCCGCGAGCTGCGGACGCGGCTGCCGGCGCTCACGCTCTCCACGTCCGCGACAACTCGTCCTCCGCGGCCTGGAGAGGAGGACGCCGTCGACTACTTCTTCATGGATCGCGAGGAGTTTGCTCGCAGAGCGGATGCCGGCGAGTTCGTGGAGCACGCCGTGTACAGCGGCAACCGCTACGGAACGCCACGGGCGGAGCTGGATAAGCATCTCGCCCGCGAGCGAATCGGTCCTCTTGGAGATCGAGGTTCAGGGAGCGCGTCAGATCAGGGCGGCGATGCCGGAGGCGGTGCTCATCTTCATCGCTCCACCCAGGCCCGAGGAGCTGAGGCAGCGGCTGGAGGGTCGCGGCGCGGACAGCGCCGACGCGATCGCGGATCGGCTGCGAACCGCCGAGCTGGAGTTGGACGCACAGGAGGAGTTCCAGCATGTCGTCGTGAACGACGACCTCGCGCGTGCGATCGAAGAACTGCAGGACATAGTCCAGACGCAGCTACACTCCTCGGCCACATGATCAAGCCCAGAATTGACGAACTCCTCGCCCGCACGGACACGCACTACGCCGCCGTCCTGGTGGCCGCCAAGCGCGCCCGTCAGCTCAACAGCTATTACCGCGCGCTCGGTGAGGGCAGCTACGAGGAGTTCACGCCTCCGATGGTCGATACCAACACGACCAACTACCTCACCATTGCTCTGGAGGAGCTCGCCCAGGGCAAGATCAACTACCGCTACCGGGCCTAGAGCGGGCGTACGATCCGCGCCATGGCGCGGATTCTGCTTGGTGTGAGCGGCGGTATCGCCGCCTACAAGGCGCTCGAGCTGGCGCGGCTCGCCACGACCGCGGGTCACGGCGTGCGCGTGGTCATGACCCGCAACGCCCAGCGCTTCGTCGGCGCCGCCTCGTTTGAGGGGATCGTCGGCTCACCCGTCCTGGTCGACGAGTTCGAGCACGACCCGATGCGCGGCGGCTATCCGGGCGATGAGCTGCTCGCCCACGACCCGATCGGCCACCTGGCGCTCGCTCAGAACGCCGACGCGATGCTCGTCGCGCCGGCATCGGCGAACACGCTGGCAAAGCTCGCCGCGGGCATCTGCGACTCGATGCTCACCACCTCGTTCTGCGCCACCACGGCGCCGCGCGCTGTCGCCCCGGCGATGAACGACAGGATGTACGCCGACGCAGCCACTCAGGCGAACGTCAAGACACTCATCGGCCGGGGCGTAATGGTGATCGATCCGGATTCGGGTCCGTTGGCGTCGCGCGGCGAACACGGAACTGGCCGGCTGCCTGACCCGGCGTCCCTGCTCTCTGTGATCAACGCAATGGTTCGGGTCCCGGGACCCTGGGACGGAATGCGCGTGCTCGTCACTGCCGGCGGCACCCGCGAGCCAATCGACCCGGTCCGCTTCATTGGCAACCGCTCGAGCGGGCGCATGGGGATCGCGCTGGCCCAGGCCGCTGCCCGGCGCGGAGCGGAGGTGACCTTGATCTCGGCGAACGTCAATCCCTCTCTCCTGACGGGAGGCATGGAGCACGTGCGCGTCGAGACCACCGAGGAGCTCGCCGACGCAGTTCACGCTCGCTTCACGGACGCCGACGTCCTGCTGATGGCCGCCGCCCCGGCCGACTTCCGCACCGTGGACAGCGCTGATACCAAGCTGTCCCGTGAGGGCGACGGGCTCGAACTGAATCTGGAGCCGACCGAGGACATCCTCGCCGGCGTCGGCGCCACGCGCCGCACCGATCAGACGGTCGTCGGTTTCGCGGCCGAGACCGGCGCCGAGGCGATCGACCGCGCTCGCGCAAAGCTCGAGCGCAAGGGCGCGGACGCGATCGTCTTCAACGACGTCTCGCGCTCGGAGATCGGCTTCGACTCCGGCAACAACGAGGTGACCATCGTGGAGCGCGACGGCAGAGCACCACGTGCCGCTGGCCTCAAAGGACGAGGTGGCAGACGCGATCCTCGACCGAGTTCGAGGCGCTGCGGGCCGGGCAGCCGGCCGAGGGCTGAATGCATCCCCCGCACCGGGACTGCAATAGGGGTGGGCCTTCAACCGTCGAGACGCACCGAACCCACCGTATGGGGCGATTCGGTGCGGTTCGGCGTGAAAAAACACGCCTCCTACACTGAATCTCGTGCCTGACGACAACACCTACAAGCTCTATCGCGAGGGGATCGAGCTGCTCGAGGACGGCAGCTACGACGCCGCGACCGCGCCGCTGGCGGAGGTCGCTCGCCGGGCGCCTGAGAAGACTTCGGTGCGCGAGGCGCTCGGGCGCGCCTACTTTCACAACCGGCAGTTCGCCGAGGCGGCGACGGAGTTCGAGGCGGTGGTCGAGAGCCATCCCGTCGACGACTACGCGCACTTCTGCCTCGGCCGCGCCCTCAGCCTGACCGGTCAGCGTGATCGCGCGCGCCATCACCTGGCGCTCGCGTCGAACCTGCGGCCCGACCGCCGCGACTACCGCGAGTACCGCGACCGGCTGCGCCAAGCGTCGTGACGATCAGGGGTGCGACGGCGGCTGATGCCGCCGGCGTCCTCGCCGTGTGGGAGCGCTCTCGCAGAGACGGCGCGATCGTCGCCACCCTCATCGCTGCCTGGGATGGCTGGCGCGGAAACATGTATCGCCTCGCGGTCGCGCCGGAGTTGCGACGCGAGGGAATCGCTCGGACGCTGGTCGAGGCGGGGGAGGAGGTGCGGACGATCTGATGCGCGCATTGGTTCAGCGGGTGAGCGAGGCGGCCGTCGTCGTCGACGGCGCCCAGGTGTCGCGGATCGGCCCCGGGCTGCTCGTCCTGCTCGGCGTGCGCGATACCGACACCGAGGCCGAGGCCGACCGGCTGGCCGACAAGGTCCGCGCCCTGCGGGTATTCGACGACGCCGAGGGCCGGATGAACGAGCCGCTCGGCGACCGCGAGATTCTGTGCGTCAGCCAGTTCACGCTGTACGGCGATGTGCGCAAGGGAAACCGGCCGAGCTACGTCGACGCCGCCCGCCCGGAGGTGGCCGAACCGCTGTACGAGCGCTTCTGCGAACGCACCGCCGCCAGGCGTGGCATCTTCGGTGCGCGGATGGCCGTGAACCTCGTAAACGACGGTCCGGTCACGCTCTTGCTGGAGGCGTGACGACGCGTTGGCGAGCTGCGTGGCCGAGGCTATACTCAAACCACCTTCTTACGTACCCGAACCCTGTTGAGGTGGGCCCGGGCCCACCTTTTTTTTGGCATTTCGGGGTCAAGAAGGGGAGAGAGACCAACCTTTCGAGGAACGAATGACCGAGCTTTCACAGCTACAAACGACGATCGAGGAGCGACTCGACGCCTATGACCCGCAGCTCGAGCTGGTTGCCGTTGAGCAGCCCGCCGCCGAGACCCTGCGGATCTACATCGACCACCCGGACGGCGTCAACCTGGCGCTGTGCGAGAAGGTCACGCTTGAGCTTCGCGATTTCCTTCAGGCCTGGTCGCTCGAGGTGTCCTCGCCCGGCGCGGATCGGCCGCTCACCAAGCCCGATCACTACCGCCGCTTCGTCGGCCGGCGGGCAAAGGTCCGCACGCACGAGCCGATCGACGGGCAACGCAACTTCACCGGGACGCTCACCGACGCGGATGAGGAGAGCGTCTCGCTCGAACGCGACGGTGACGTCGTTCGCATCCCCCTCAACGACATCCGTCGTTCCAATTTGATCCCTGAATTCGAGGTGATGGCTTGAGTCGCGAGATCGTCGAGGCCCTGCGCGGTCTCGAGCAGGAAAAGGGCATTGACGCCGAGACGCTGATGGCGGCGCTCGAGGACGCGCTGCTCTCCGCCTACAAGAAGAGCCCCGGCTCGGCCAAGTACGCGCGCGTCGACCTCGACCGCGACACGGCCGATTTCCGCGTCTACGAGCTGATTCTGCCTCCCGAGCTCGAGGAGAAGCTCCTGGCCGAGGTTGCCGAGGACCAGGAGGCGACCGTCGATCCCGAGACGGGCGAGCTGCGCGAGCCCGAGGAGCCGGAGCTCGATCCAGAGATCCTGGCGCCCTACGAGGACCAGATTCAAGTCCCGCGACGTCACGCCTGACGACTTCGGGCGGATCGCTGCCCAGACCGCAAAGCAGGTCATTTTGCAGCGGATTCGCGAGGCCGAGCGGCAGATGATGTACGACGAGTACCAGGACCGCGTCGGCGAGCTCGTCACCGGGATCATCCAGCAGTCCGACAACCGCTACACGCTCGTGCAGCTGCGCGAGCGCGTCGAGGCGCTGCTCCCGCGCTCCGAGCAGGTTTGGAATGAGCGCTACGACCACGGCATGCGGGTCAAGGCGGTCATCACCGACGTCTCCGCCGAGGGCAAGGGCCCGAGCATCGTCGTCAGCCGCCGCAGCCCGGAGCTGATCAAGGAGCTGTTCGAGCTCGAGGTTCCCGAGATCGCCGACGACCTCGTCGAGATCGTGGGCGTCGCCCGCGAGCCCGGGTACCGGTCGAAGATCGCGGTGGTCTCGCACGCCGACGGCGTCGACCCGGTCGGCGCCTGCGTCGGGCCGCGCGGCTCGCGCGTGCGCATGGTCGTCTCCGAGTTGCGCGGCGAGAAGATCGACATCATCCCGTACAACGAGGAGCCCGCCCGCTTCGTCGCCAAGGCGCTGTCGCCGGCGCGAGTCCGCGAGGTGCTCGTCGACGACGACACCAAGGAGGCGACGGTCATCGTCCCCGACGACCAGCTCTCGCTGGCGATTGGGCGCGAGGGCCAGAATGCCCGCCTGGCGGCCAAGCTGACCGGCTGGAAGGTCGACATCAAGTCGCAGTCTGAGTTCGTCGAGGACGACGAGATCGGCTACGACGACGAGGAAGAGACCGCCGATGGCCGCTGCGCCGCCGTGCTGAGCGCGGGCCGTCGCTGCCCGAACGCCGCCCTGCCGGGGTCGCGCTATTGCGGGCTTCCCCAGCACCAGGCGCTCGCGCGTTTCGCCACCAACCAGGTGACCATCGTGGCGGCGCTCTCCGACGAGGACGTCGCCACCCTGGCCGACGCGAACGCCGACGAGGGTGCTGTGGCGACGCTGGTCGCCCAGGCCGAGGCCAACTTCTCCGAGGCTGCGCCCGAGGACGAGGCTCCCGCCGCCGAGGCGGCGGAGACGGAGGCGGTCGAGGATCGAGGAGGCCGAGGCTCGAGGAGCCGAGGAGCGCCCGCGGAGGCCTCGAGGCGGAAGTCGATGACGGTCAGGTCGCCGAGGCGCCGGCACAGGCGCCCGAGGCGGTCGTCGCCGACGAGCAGGCCGACCCGGACTCCGATGAGGACATCGCGCCGGCGGCCCTCGCCGAGGACGCCGCGACTGAGTTCGATGAGGTGTCGGACACCGAGGAAGAGACCGCGGAGGCGCAGTCCTAGTTGGCACGTAAACGAGTTCACGAGATCGCCAAGGCGCGAGGCCTGACGAGCAAGGACGTCCTTGCGGCGCTCAACGCCGCCGGGATCGAGGCCAAGGCGGCCGCATCCAGCGTCGACGAGGCCGACGCGCTGAAGGCACTCGACGCAGCCAACGGCGCCGGCGCCGCACCGGCCGCGCAGCCCGCGAAGGCCGAGGCCGCCACGGCGGCGGCCACGAAGCCCGCGCCGGCGAAGCAGAAGTCCGAGTCAGCGCCGTCGGCGGCGCCGAAGGCTCAGGCGAAGCCT
Organism: uncultured Solirubrobacterales bacterium; assembly: GCA_963796815.1. GTDB lineage: Bacteria > Actinomycetota > Thermoleophilia > Solirubrobacterales > 70-9 > WHSW01. The sequence goes on along the minus strand of CAWCNF010000001.1, from coordinate 136,541 downwards.
GCTCCCGCCCAGCAGCAGTCGGCGAAGCCCGCCGGCGACGGCGCCGGCGCCGGTCAGAAGAAGCGCCGCCGGGTGGTAATCGACTCCCAGGCCTCGCGTCGCGACCAGATGTCCAACGCGCCGCCCCGCCGTCCGCCGCGCCGCCGCGGCGGTCGCAGGCGCCGCCCGCTCCTGGAAGAGCCGCCGCCCTCGCAGCCGTACGACGAGGCCGAGCAGCCCGCGCTCAAGGTCCCGTCGGGCGCGACCGTGCGCGAGGTTGCGGAGATCTTCGGGGTCGGCAGCGCCGACGTGATCAAGCAGCTGATGTCGCTCGGCGAGATGGCCACGTTCACGCAGACGCTTTCCGACGAGACCGTCGAGGTGCTCGCCGACGCGCTCGATCGCAAGGTCGAGATGGTCAGCGCCGCCGAGGAGGTCGCCGAGGCACCGGTCTTCGAGGACACCGACGACGAACTCGTCGACCGCCCGCCCGTTGTCACGATCATGGGCCACGTCGATCACGGCAAGACGTCACTGCTCGACGCAATCCGCGAGACCGAGGTCGTCGCCGGCGAGGCTGGCGGGCATCACCCAGCACATCGGCGCCTACCAGGTGCACGAGCAACGGCAAGACGATCAGCTTCATCGACACCCCGGGCCACGCGGCCTTCACCGCGATGCGCGCCCGTGGCGCCGACGTCACCGACATCGTCGTCATCGTCGTCGCCGCAGATGACGGCGTGATGCCGCAGACGCATCGAGGCAATCGACCACGCCAAGGCGGCCGACGTGCCGATGCTGGTCGCCGTCAACAAGATCGACCTCGACGCTGCAAACCCGGACAAGGTCAAGGGCGAGCTCGCCGCGCAGGGCCTCAATCCCGAGGATTGGGGCGGCGACACGATCTTCGTCAACGTCTCTGCGAAGACGCACGAGAATCTCGACGAGCTGCTCGAGAGCATCCTCCTGCTCGCCGAGGTCGAAGAGCTCAAGGCCAACCCCGACGCGCCGGCCTCCGGCTCGGTGATCGAGTCGCACCTCGATCCGGGCCGCGGGCCCGTCGCGACGGTCCTCGTCCAGCGCGGGACGATGCACGTCGGCGACTCCGTCGTCGCCGGCCCCCAGTGGGGCAAGGTCCGCGCGATGCAGGACCACACCGGCGCCCACCTCGAGAAGGCTCGAGCCCGGCGATCCGGTTGAGGTCCTCGGCTTCGATGGCGTCTGCGAGGCGGGAGAGCGGGTCGAGGTCGTCGAGAACGATCGCAAGGCCCGTCAGATGGCCGAGGAGCGCGCCCACCGGCTCAAGACAGAGCAACTCGCGCAGGCGCCAGTCGCGGCGGCTCACGCTCGACGAGGTCTTCGCCAAGGCCAAGGAGGGCGAGCTCAACGAGCTCAACATCCTGCTCAAGGCCGACGTCTCGGGCTCGCTCGAGGCGCTCCAGGACGAGATCGCGAAGCTTCCTCAGGACGAGATCACCGTCAACGTGATCCGCAGCGCCGCCGGCGGCATCAACGAGTCCGACGTGATGCTCGCCGCCGCCTCCGACGCGATCGTCATCGGCTTCAACGTCCGCCCGCTCGCCGACGCTCGCCGCGCGGCCGAGCAGGAGGGCGTCGAGATCCGCACCTACTCGGTGATCTACAAGGTCACCGAGGAGCTGCGCGCCGCGATGGAGGGCATGCTCGCGCCCGAGGAGGTCGAGGAGGCGCTCGGCAACGCCGAGGTCCTGGAGCTGTTCAAGGCTTCGAAGCGTCGGCACGATCGCCGGCTGCACGGTCACCGACGGCCGTCTCACGCGCGGCGCCGAGGTGCGCCTGGTCCGCGACGGGACCGTCGCCTGGACCGGCCGCATCGGCTCGCTGCGACGTTTCAAAGACGACGTGCGCGAGGTCGAGGCCGGCCTCGAGTGTGGTGTCGTGCTCGAGGGCTTCCAGGACGTCAAGGTCGGCGACGTGCTCGAGGCGTTCGAGACCAGCAGGTCCAGAAGACGCTGGAGTAGCCGTAGCGCCGCCGCGAGGGCGTGGGGCGGACCGAGCCGCCTCTGGCTGGGTAAGGGGGCGGGCCCATGCGCGCCGCCGCAGTCGAAAGGCGGCTGAGTCGCGGGAGTCGCGAGCGAGCCGCCACTGGGCGCTCGAAAGGCGAATGGCTCACGCGGGTCGTCCTAACCTCGGCGCGTGGCCGCGCCGACCACGTACATCAGCGTCACGGAGATCCACCTGGATCTCCGCGACTGCCAGAGCCTGAAGGAAAAGCGCAAGGTCGTGAGCTCGCTGAAGGCTCAGGTGCGGCAACGGTTCGTTGCGGCCATCGCAGAGACCGCTGATCACGACGATCGGCGGCGCGCGACCCTGGTGTGCGCCCTTGTCGGTGCGGGCCGGAGGTCCGCGAACGCGCGACCGAGCTCGAGCGGTTCGTCGAAGCGCGCTGTCCCGACGGGGCGAGATTCGAGCGCAACGTGCTCACCCTGGCCGATTTGACCGGGTAATTGGCGCGGGCGCCCCTGCTAGTTTGGCCTGGGTATGGCTGGTGGCGACCGCATGCGGCGGATCGACGAAGTCATGCGGAAGGTGATCGGGTCCGCGATCGCCTCAGAGCTAGAAGACCCGCGGATCGGATTCGTGACAGTGACCTCGGTAGCGACCAGCCCAGACCTCAGATCAGCCCGCGTCTATGTCAGCGTCCTCGGCGACGAGTCAGAGCGGGAGGACACCCTGACGGCGCTTGCCGCCTCCCACGGCAAGCTCCAGGCGGCGATCGCCCGCGAGGTCCGCATCAAGCACACACCGACGCTGACCTTCTTCTACGACGAGAGCCTCGAGCGCGGCGTCCGCCTAGCTCAGCTGCTGGAGGACTCGGACGCAGAGGACGAAGGGGAAGATGAATGAGTGAACCCGCAACGCTGACGACAAGCCTCGATCAGACGGTCGACGCGCTGCGCTCCGATGAGCGCTTCCTGCTGACGACCCACGAGGGCCCCGACGGCGACGCTCTCGGCTCGCTGCTCGCGATGCACCACATCCTCACCCAGCTCGGCAAGGACTCGGTGATGTTCCTCGACGCGAAGGAGTTTCCGCTCCCGGTCGAGTACCGGTTCCTGCCGCTCACGGACGTCTTCCACGAGCCGCCGGCCGACGTCGTCGATCGCACGCTGTGTTTCTCGACTGCGGCAACATCGACCGCATGCCCGTCGACTTCCTGCAGCGCGACGGCGCGCGCATCCTCAACGTCGACCATCACCACGACAACACCCGCTTTGGGACCATCAACCTCGTCGACACCGAGGCGTCGTGCACAGCCGAGATCGTGCTCGAGCTGGCGCGCCGGCTCGAGGTCGAGGTCACGCCCGAGATGGCGACCTCGCTCTACGTCGGCTTGATCACCGACACCGGCAAGTTCATGTACGAGAACACCCGGCCGGCTTCGCACCGCATGGCGGCCGAGCTGATCGAGGCCGGGGTCAACGTCAACGACATCTACCGTCGCCTCTATGAGCGGGTCCCGACTGGAGAAGCTGGCCCTGATCGGCCGCGCGCTCGACAAGATCGAGCTCTACGACGACGGCCGCTTTGCCGTCACCTACATCGCCGTCGCCGACTACGAGGAGACGGGCGCCAGCGAGGTCCTCACCGAGGGCATCATCGACTTCGTCCGCAGCCTCGAGGGCGCGCGCGTCGCCGCGGTGATCAGAGACAAGACCGACGGCGGACGCTCCGCGCGCAAGGTCAGCCTGCGCTCCAACGATGGGGCCGTCGACGTCTCGGCGATCGCCCGCGGTCAGGGCGGCGGCGGGCACCGGCGCGCCGCCGGCTTCGGCAGCGACCTGCCCTACGCGGAGCTCGTCACCTTCATCCGCCAAGAGGTTGCAGCCCAGCTCCAGTGAGGCGTCGCCGAGCCGCGCCGCCGTTGAGGCGCCATGTGTGAGGGGGCGGTCCTCCTCGTCGACAAGCCGGCGGGAATCACCTCCCACGACGCGGTCGCCCGTGCCAAGCGCGCCTTCGGGGTCAAGGCGGGACACGCGGGCACGCTTGATCCGTTCGCGACCGGCCTGCTGATCGTCCTCCTGGGACGGCCCGCCACACGCGAGCAGGCCCGGTTCATGGGCCTGCGAAAGACCTATCGCGCACGGGCGCGCTTCGGCGCGCGTCTCGACCACGGGCGACCCGGAGGGTGAGATCACGGAGACCGGGGTCATCCCGGACGAGCTCGTGCTGCCCACCGGCGAGATTCGCCAGCGTCACGCCGGCCTACTCGGCGATGAAGGTGCGCGGCGAGCGCGCGTACAAGCGCGCGCGACGCGGCGAGGAGTTCGAGCTGCCCGAGCGCGACGTGACCGTCTACCGGTTCGACCTCCTCGCGCGTGATGGCGACGTGGCCGACTTCGAGATCGAGTGTTCGTCGGGAACCTACGTGCGCAGCCTGATCGCCGACCTCGGCGACGCCTACTGCACCGCGCTGCGCAGGACCGCGATCGGTCCTTTCAGCGTCGAGGACGCCGACGAGTCGGCGCCGATCCCGATCGCCGACGCGATCAGCGCCGCGGTCTAGAGTCCGGCGCGTGAGCATCGAGGTCACGTCACTTCCCGACGCCGTGCGCCGCCCGCGCAGGGTCGCGATCGGGACCTTCGACGGAGTCCACGTCGGCCACGGAAGGTGATCAAGGGCGCCGACACCGTCCTGACCTTCGACCCGCACCCGCTCAGCATCATCCATCCCGAGGCGACGCCGAAGCTGATCATGCCGTTCGAGATCAAGCGCGACGTCATCGAGGGACTGGGGGTCCGGGAGCTGGTCGTGATCCCGTTCGACAAGGAGTTCTCGGGCATCGACGGCCGAGGAGTTCTGCTCGCGGATCCTCGTCGAGACGCTCGGCGCGCAGAGCGTGGCGGTCGGCGAGAACTTCCGCTTCGGCGCGCACGCGGAGGGCGACCCGGCGATGCTGCGCTCGCGCTACGGAGTTCGAGACCCGCGTGGAGCCGCTCGTGGAGGTCGGCGGCGAGACCGTCTCGTCCACCCGGATCCGCGCCCTGGTGGCGGCCGGCGACGTGGAGGGTGCGATGCGCTGCCTCGCGGCCCCGCTGCTCATCGAGGGCGAGGTCGTCGAGGGCGACAAGCGCGGCCGGACGCTCGGGTATCCGACCGCGAACGTCGTTCCCGACGAGCGCTACGTCTACCCGGGACACGGGGTCTACGCCGCCTTTGCCGATGGGGTCCCGGCAGCCGTCAACGTCGGCGTGCGACCGACGTTCGAGACCGGCCGCGGCGTGCTGATCGAGTCGTATCTCATCGACCACACCGCGGACCTCTACGGGCAGACCCTGCGGATCGCGTTCATCGCTCGTCTGCGCGGCGAGAAGCGCTTCGAGGACGTCGATTCCCTGGTCGCCCAGATGGGGCACGACGTCGAGGAAGCGAAACGGCTCTGTGCTAATTTCTCTCCGCCGCAACCCTGACCTGGGGAGCGGCGTTTTTACGAGATGGGCCTTACCGCAGAAAAGAAGCAGGAGCTGATCGGCAAGTACGGCCGGTCCGATGGCGACACCGGTTCCGCCGAGGTCCAGGTCGCGCTGCTCACCGCGCGCATCAACGAGCTCACCGAGCACCTGCGCACGCACACCAAGGACCATCACTCCCGCCGCGGCCTGCTGATGCTCGTCGGCAAGCGCCGCCGCCTGCTGCGCTACCTCGAGCGCTCCGACCTCGAGCGCTACCGCAGCCTCGTCGCCGAGCTCGGCCTCCGGCGCTAGTAACCACCGTGGTCGAGGTCGGCTCCGAAGCTCCGGAGTTCACGCTCCTCGATCAGGACGAGAACGAGGTCAGCCTCGCCGACTTCCGCGGGCGCAAGGTCGTCCTCGCCTTCTATCCGATGGACTTCAGCGGCGTCTGCTCGGACCAGTTCTCCATCTACCAGGAGGTGCTGCCCGAGCTTGCCGAGCGTGGGGTGGAGGTGATCGGCATCAGCGTCGACCAATCGCACTCTCACGCGGCGTTTCGCGAGAAGCTCGGTACCGAGATCACGCTGCTCGCCGACTTTCATCCCAAGGGCGAGGTCGCCCGCGCCTACGGCGCCTACATCGAGGAGCGCGGCCACAACAACCGCTCGCTGGTGCTGATCGACGAGGACGGCATCGTGCGATGGGTCGCACGCCGAGCCGACGCCGCTCTCGATCCCCGGGCCGAACCTGATCTTCGACGCGTTGGAACAGACCTGACGGAGCTCACCAGTGCGGACGTTCCGCCGATCGGTCGCCGATGACCATGTTCGGGGCGACGGGCCCGACCTGATCGTCTATCTCGACCTCGGCTGTCCGGTCGTGCGCGGCCGGCTGGCCGGAGCTGGCCGCACGGGACGCGCGCCTGTGCGTCCGTCACTTCCCGATCGCGTCGCGCCGCCCGCGCTCGCCGGCCCTCCATGCGGCCGCCGAGGCCGCCGCGCTTCAGGACCCGGATGGCTTCTGGTGCGTTCGTCGACTCCATCTACGGCGACCTCGGTCACCAGGACGATCCGCACCTGTGGCAGCGAGCGCAGGAGCTGGGCCTCGACCTGGACCGCTTCGAGCGCGACCGCCGCTCCGACGAGGTTGCGGCCCGGATCCGCGCCGACTTCGAGAGCGGCATCCGCGCGGGCGTCACGGGCACCCCGGCGCCTTCGTTCGCCCTGCTCGAGCCCTCCTTGTAACATCGAGCGCGTTAGAGAACGAGAAGTTCTGGAACGTTGGCGCGCCAACCGGGCCGCCGAAAGGAAAACCCGAATACATGAGTATGTTTGACGTGAGCCGCGTCTCGACCGAGGTCGGTGGCGAGGAGATCTCCTTCGAGACCGGCAAGCTCGCCCGTCAGGCCGGCGGCGCCGTGGTCATCCGCAGCGGTGACACCATGGTCCTCGGCACAGCGACGGTGGGCAACCTCCGCGATGTCGACTTCCTCCCGCTGACCGTCGACGTCGAGGAGAAGCACTACGCCGCGGGCAAGATCCCGGGCTCGTTCTTCCGCCGCGAGGCGCGGGCCGGCGAGAAGGCGACGCTGACGGCGCGCATGATCGACCGCCCGATCCGCCCCCTCTTCCCGAAGGGCTGGCACTACGAGACCCAGCTGGTCGCCCAGCCGCTCTCGGTCGACGGTGTCCACCCGTATGACATCCTCGCGATGAACGCCGCCTCCGCGGCTCTCGCGATCTCCCCGGTTCCGGTCCAGGCGCTCGTCGGCGCCGTCCGGATCGGCAAGCTCGAGGGTGACTTCGTCGTCAACCCCGACGAGGAGACCCATGCAGAGCTTGAGATGGACCTGATCGTCTCCGGCTCCAAGGACGCGATCCTCATGGTCGAGTGCGGCGCCGAGGGCGTCACCGAGGCCGAGGTTCTCGATGCCCTCGACATCGCGCACACGGAGATCAAGAAGTTGATCGCCGCGATGGAGGAGTTGGCTGAGAAGGCCGGCAAGGACGAAGATCGAGGTCGCCGCGGTGACCATCGACGAAAGCCTCCTGGAGGCGATCCGCAGCTCCCACGGGCAGGCGCTCGTCGACGCGATCGCGACCGAGGGCAAGCTCGAGCGCTACGCCGCGATCGACGAGGTCAAGGAAGCGGTGATCGCCGCTCATGCCCCCGACGGAGACGACGACGAGGCCGTGGTCAAGCGCGCCGACGTCGCAGCCGCCTTCGACAGCATCGAAAAGGACACGATCAGGAAGGCGATCGCTGTCGACAAGAAGCGCCCCGACGGTCGCGCGCAGGACGAGATCCGGCCGATCGAGACCGAGGTCGACGTCGCGCCGCGCGTGCACGGCTCGGCGCTGTTCACGCGTGGTGAGACGCAGATCCTCTCGAGCGCGACGCTCGGGACGACCCGCATGGACATGAAGGTCGACAACCTCGGCCTCCAGGAGAAGAAGACCTTCTGGCACCACTACAACTTCCCGCCGTTCTCGGTGGGCGAGGCCGGCTTCATGCGCGGCCCGAAGCGCCGCGACATCGGTCACGGCGCGCTGGCTGAGCGGGCGCTTCAGGCGACGATCCCGAGCGAGGAGGATTTCCCGTACGTAATCCGGGTTGTGTCCGACACGCTCGAGTCCAACGGCTCGTCCTCGATGGGCTCCGTGTGCGCCTCGTCAATGGCCCTGCAGGCCGCGGGTGTACCGGTGTCAGCGCCGGTCGCGGGTGTCGCGATGGGCCTGATCAAGGAGGGCGACGACTACATCGTCCTCACCGACATCGCCGGCGTCGAGGATCACCTCGGCGACATGGACTTCAAGGTCGCCGGCACTTCGGGCGGGATCACCGCGCTGCAGATGGACATCAAGATCACCGGCGTCACCTTCGACATCCTCACCGACGCCCTCGAGCAGGCACGTAAGGGCCGCCTGTTCATCCTGGACAAGATGGCCTCGGCCATCGATGGCCCGCGCGACCACCTGTCGCAGTACGCGCCCGCGATCGAGTCGATCAAGATCGACCCGGAGAAGATCGGCGCTGTCATCGGCAAGGGCGGCGAGACCATCCGCGGGATGCAGGAGGAGTTCGAGGCCGAGATCGACATCGACGACGACGGCACCGTTCGCGTCTACGCGCCGAGCAGCGCTCTCGTCGAGGGCGTCGTCAAGCGCATCGAGTCGATGACGCGCGAGGCCGAGATTGGCGATCACTTCCCGACCGCAAAGGTCGTGAAGACGACCACGTTCGGCGCGTTCGTCGAGCTCGTCAAGGGCACCGACGGCCTGCTGCACATCTCCAACGTCAAGCCCGGCGAACGGGTCGAGACGGTCGAGAGCGTGCTGTCGCAGGGCGACGATCATCGATGTCACCGTCGCCGAGGTCGACAAGGAGCGCGGCCGGATCGGCCTGCGCCTCTCCGACGACCCGGCGATCGCCGGCAAGACCCCCGACGAGCTGCAGAAGCTCGGTACCGGCGACCCGACGATGGGTGGCGGTGGTGGCCGCGGCGGACGTGGCGGCCGCAACGGTGGCGATCGCGGTGGTCGCGGCGGTGACCGCGGCGGACGTGGCGGGCGTGAAGGCGGCCGCGGCGGCCGTGAGCGCGAGCGCCTGGACTGATCGGACTGATGACGGACCTTCCAGAGGGAGTGAGCTCACCACGCTCGACTCGGGCATCAGGGTCGTGACCGAGGCGGTTCCCTCGGTTCGCTCGGTTGCGCTCGGCCTCTGGGTCAGAACTGGATCACGTGACGAGACGCCGGCTCAGGCCGGCGTCTCGCATTTCCTCGAGCACCTCCTGTTCAAGGGCACCGAGCGCCACTCGGCCATCGAGATCTCCGAGCTGTTCGACGGGATGGGCGCCGCCACCAACGCGGCGACGGGCAAGGAGACCACGCATCTGCACGCCCGTTTTCTCGACGAGCACACCGAGGAAGCGTTCGACCTCCTTGCCGAGATGTTGCTCGCGCCGTCGCTGCCCCCGGACGAGATCGATTCCGAGCGCCAGGTGGTGCTCGAGGAGATCGCCATGTACGAGGACGAGCCCCAGGATCGCGTCCACGACGTCCTCGCGGAGGCGATCTACGGCGACCATCCCCTCGGCCGGCGCGTCCTCGGCCGCGCCGACGTGATCGGCGGCATCCCGGTGCCCGACATCGCCGAGTACCACGGCGCGCGCTATACGACCGACAACATCGTCGTCGCCGCGGCGGGGCACGTCGACCACGCCAACATCGTCGAGCTCTCCGAGCGGCTTCTACGCCGGCGCGGCCGCGGGTCCCGGATCCGGCCCCGACGCCAACGGCGCGAGCGAACAGGCCCGGCTGCGCTTCTACGAGAAGGAGACCGAGCAGTACCACATCTGTTTCGGCGGCCCGGGCATCGCGCGCGGGGACGAGCGCCGCTACGTGCTCGGCATCCTCGACACCGTCTTCGGCGGCTCGGTCTCGTCGCGGCTGTTCCGCGAGGTGCGCGAGAAGCGCGGTCTGGCCTACTCGGTGGGCTCCTACACGAGCGAGTACGTCGACCGCGGCTTTGTCGCAATGTACGTCGGCACACGCGCGGACAACGTCGCCGAGGCGTGCGACATCATCGGTCGCGAGCTGGCGTCCATCCACTCGAGCGGCGTGACCGACGACGAGATCGCCCGCGCCAAGGAGCACGTCAAGGGCCGCATGGTTCTCGGCCTCGAGGCGACCGGCGCGCGGATGAGCCGCCTTGCACGCGGGGTCCTCTTCGATGTGCCGGTGCTCTCGCTCGACGAGATGCTCGAGCGCGTTGACGCCGTCACTGCGGATGAGGTCGCCGAGCTGGCCGCCGAGCTCTACGACCCGAACAACTTCGCCGCCGCCTGCGTCGGTCCCGACGAGGACTGCTTCAAGACCGCGGCCGGGTCGATAGAGCGAGGCCCTTGTCGCGTGATTGCCGTGGCCGTCGCCGGTGCGGCGGGCCGGATGGGGGCGACCGTCTGCGAGGCGGTCGATGGCGCTGACGACATGGAGCTTGCGGGTCGCGCCGATCCGCAGCTCGACACCTCCGTCGCCGACGTGCTCGACGGCGCGGATGTGCTCGTGGAGTTCTCGACCCCGGCGACGATCGTCGACAACGTCCGCGCAGCCGTGGACGCCGGCGTTCACGCGGTTGTCGGGGCGACCGGCTACGACTCCGACGAGCTGCGAGCCGTCGCCGAGTCCGGGCGCGCCAACGTCTTCGTCGCCCCCAACTTCGCGATCGGCGCGGTGCTGATGATGACCCTCGCCGCGGAGGCGGCCAAGCACATGCCCGAGGTCGAGATCGTCGAGCTTCACCATGACCGCAAGGTCGACGCCCCTTCGGGCACCGCCAAGCGCACCGCGGAGCTGATCACCGACGCGGGGGGTTCGGTTCACGAGCCGATCCACTCGGTTCGCCTGCCCGGCCTCGTCGCCCACCAGGAGGTCATCCTCGGTGGGGAGGGCCAAACGCTTACGATCCGCCACGACTCGATCGACCGGAGCTCGTTCATGCCCGGCGTGCTGCTCGCCGTCAGGCGGGTGGGGGAGCTCGACAATCGTTTCACCGTGGGGCTGGAAGCCCTGCTCTAGGTTCCAGGAGGAGCTGATGACAGACACCGAGGCCACGTCGCTCGCAAGCTTGGACGCGACCGCTCAGGCGGAGCTGGTCCGAAGCGGCGAGGCGTCGCCGGCCGAGCTGGTCGAGGCGGCCATCGCCCGAGTCGAGCAGCTCAACCCGGAGCTGAACGCCGTGATCCACGAGCTCTTCGAGGAGGGTCGCGCCGAGGCCGAGTCTCCGGATCTGCCCGACGGGCCGTTCAAGGGCGTGCCGTTCCTCTTCAAGGACCTCGGTGCCGCCTATGCCGGCCAGCCGATGCACCTCGGCATGCGCGCGCTGAAGGAGGCCGACTTCCGCTCCCCGGCCGACACCTATCTCGCCGAGCGCTTTCGCGCCGCGGGCTTCGTCGTCATCGGCAAGACGAACACCCCCGAGCTCGGCATCCTGCCGACGACCGAGCCGGTCGCCTACGGCGCGACCCGCAATCCGTGGAACACCGACCACACGCCCGGCGGGTCGTCGGGCGGCTCGGGCGCTGCGGTCGCGTCGGGCATGGTCCCGGTGGCCCACGCCAACGACGGTGGTGGCTCGATCCGGATCCCGGCCAGCATCAACGGACTCGTTGGGCTGAAGCCGACCCGCCAGCGGACCAGCGAGGGTCCACTCGTCGGCGACAACATGGGCGGGCTCACGGTTGAGCTGGCGGTGACGCACACGGTTCGCGACACCGCCGCGATCCTCGACGCCGTCCAGCGGCTCCGCCCCCGGCGACCCGTACGTCGCCCCGGAGCCCACCGGCCCGTATCTGGAAGAGATCGGGGTGGAGCCGAAGCTGCGCATCGGCGTTGCCGAGCAGCCGGCGGTGCCCGGGCTCGAGTCCCATCCGGACTGCGTTACCGCCGTCCGCGCCGCGCGCGATCTGCTCGTCGAGCTCGGTCACGAGGTCGAGGAGTCGACGCCGCTGAACGCCGAGTTGGCCGAGGCACTGAACCTCGAGGACACGTTCCTGACCCGCTGGAGCGCCGGCCAGGCCGCGTCGCTCGACCTGTTCTCGACGCTGCTGGGCCGCCAGCTCACCGCCGACGACGTCGAGCCGCTGACCTGGGCGCTCGCCGAGGAGGGTCGCTCCCGTTCGTCCGGCCGGTACCTCCTCGACACGGGGGTTCATCAGACCGTCTCGCGCGCGATCGCTGGATGGCACGAGAGCGGGTTCGACCTGATGCTGACGCCGACGATGGCGGAGCCCCCGGTGCCGCTGGGTACCTACGACCAGTCGGGTCCCGACCCGCTGGACGCATTCCGCCGGGCCGTTCCGGCCGGCGCGTTTACGGCCATCTTCAACGCGACTGGCCAGCCGGCGATCTCCCTCCCGCTGCATTGGAACGATGAGGGCCTGCCCATCGGAATCCAGCTCGTGGCGCCATTCGGCCGCGAGGACCTGCTGATCCAGGTTGCCGCCCAGCTCGAGCAGGCGCGGCCGTGGGCGGATCGCCGCCCACCCCTATTCGCGTGAGTGACGCCTGCGAAAACGCCGGAGTACGCTGGCACCCATGCCTGAGCGCTCCGATGGAGTGATCACGGCGATGGTGACGCCGTTCGAGGCCGATGGCGCCCTCGATCTCGAGGCGGCGCGTCGAGTCGCTCGCCACCTTGTCGAAAACGGGTCCCACGGCGTCGTCCTCGCGGGCACGACCGGCGAGTCGCCGACGCTCTCCGACGACGAGGTCATGCGCCTGCTCGACGCGGTCCTCGACGAGATCGGCGACGAGGCGACCGTGATCTGCGGGACCGGATCGAACGACACCCGTCATGCCGCGGGCCTCACCAGGAAGGCCGGCGACGTCGGCGCCCATGCCGCGCTCGTGGTCACGCCGTACTACAACCGGCCCAACCGGGCCGGGATCCTCGCGCACTACGCGGCGGTGGCCGAGCGCGGGGGAGACCTGCCGATCGTGCTCTACAACATTCCATCGCGGACGGCGCTCAACCTGCCGCCCGACCTCCTGGCCGAGCTCGCGGCCACGATCGATCCGATCGTGGCGGTCAAGCAGGCCAACGACGACGAGCTGGGGCCGATCGAGGGACTCGCCATCCTCGCCGGCAACGACAACACCTTCGCGCGCACCCTCGCCTTCGGCGGGGCGGGCGGCATTCTCGTCGCCTCGCACCTCGTCGGCGCGCGCATGCGCGAGCTCTACGAGGCGGCCATCGCCGGCGATCACGACCGCGCGGCCGAGATCGACGCCGAGCTGACGCCGGTCTACGAGGCGACCTCGGTGACCAACCCGATCCCGGTCAAGACCGGCCTTGAGCTGCTCGGCATCGCCGAGGCCGTGTTCAGGCTGCCGATGGTCCCGGCTTCCGACGAAGAGCGCGAACGGGTCCGGGCCGCGCTCGAGGGCGCTGGCGCTCTCGCAGAGGCACGGAGCTAGCGCTTGGCTGACCGCGTAAGTCTGCTCCCGCTCGGGGGGCTGGGGGAGATCGGCAAGAACATGACGATCGTCGAGCAGGACGGCCGCATCCTGCTCGTCGACACCGGCCTGATGTTCCCGACGGCCGAGATGCTCGGCATCGACCTGGTCCTGCCGGACTTTTCCTACCTGCGCGAGCGCACGGACGACATCGAGGCGATCGTCCTCACGCACGGCCACGAGGATCACGTGGGCGCGCTTCCGTACGTCGTGCGCGAATTGGGGCTTCCCCCGGCGATCTACGGCGGCCCGCTCACGATCGGGCTCGTGCGCTCGAAGCTCGAGGAGCACAAGATCCGCGATGCGCCGCTCGAGGTGGTGGACGTCGGCGAGCGGTTCGACGCCGGCCCGTTCGGCCTGGAGATGGTGCGGATGTCGCACTCGATCCCGGACTCGCGCGCGGTGATCATCGAGACCTCCCTCGGCAAGATCCTCGTCACGGGCGACTACAAGTTCGACCAGACGCCTGTCGACGGCCAGCCCGCCGACCTCGGTCGACTCGCCGAGCTGGGGCAGGAGGGCCTGCTCTGCCTGTTCGGGGACTCGACCAACGCCGACCAGCCCGGTGTGTCGCCATCGGAGTCGTCCGTGGGGCCGGCGCTGCTTCAGGAGTTCTCGCGCTGCGAAGGCCGCATCATCGTCACCTGCTTCGCCTCGAACGTGCACCGCGTCCAGCAGGTCATCGATGCCGCGGCCGAGCTTGACCGCAAGGTCGCGCTCGTGGGGCGGTCGATGCGCAAGAACTTCAACATCGCCTCCAACCTCGGGATCGCCAAGGCGCGCGACGGCATGCTGATCTCGCCGAAGGAGATCGAGGACTTCCCGGACCACAAGGTGATCGCGGTCTCGACGGGCAGCCAGGGCGAGCCGCTCTCGGCACTGCGGCGGATGGCGTTCAACGACCACCGCGACGTCGAGCTGCACTCCGGCGACACCGTCATCTTCTCCGCGACCCCGGTCCCCGGGAACGAACGCTCGGTGAACGAGACGATCGACAAGATCTACGACATCGGGGCCTCGGTCGTCACCGCCGACGATGCCCCGATCCACGCCTCCGGCCACGGCCGCCAGGAGGAGCTGAAGCTGATGCTCAACCTGACCAAGCCGCGCTACGTGATGCCGGCGCATGGCGATCATCGCCGGCTGCGACTGCATGCCGAGCTCGCGGAGTCCGTGGGCGTCGATCCCGGTCGGATCTTTCAGGGGCGCAACGGAGTTGCCCTCGAGATCACCGACGGGGGAGCGCGCCTGGCGGAGCGAACGAAGGCGGGGATGATCTTCGTCGACGGCGTCGATATCGGCGATCCCGACGACGTTGCGCTGCGCGATCGGCGCGCCCTGTCGGCCGACGGCGTCTTCATCGTCGTCGCCACCGTCTCCAACGAGACGGGCGAGTCGGTGGCCGCCCCCGAGATCATCTCGCGCGGGGTGCCGTTCCTCGAGGACGCGGAGGCGGACGGGCTGCTCGACGAGGTCCGCGACGTGGTCGTGGAGTCGCTCGCGGCCGCTGCTCGGGAGGGCGTGACCGAGCCTGTGCTTCTCCAGGAGGATCTGCATGACGACATCGCGGCGTTCATCTATGACCGCCTGCGGCGTCGCCCGATGATCTTGCCGGTAGTCGTCGAGGTATAGTCGCCGGATGCCAGGGAAGAAACGCTCCGCTGTCGGGGTGGCGTTCGGCGCCGCCGTATCACTACTACTTCTCGCCGGTTCGGCCTCAGCCGACCAGGTGAAGCGGACCGTCGGCAGGGTCGACGCTCCGCGCGCAGAGCTCGCTCGCGCCAGCACCAACGTGGTGCCGGGCGGCGGGTCAATTCGTCACTACCAGCAGAAGGTTGCTGGGCTTCCGGTCTTCGGCGCCGAGGCCGTCGTCGTTCTCGTGCCGGGCGACGGGGCTTCGATCGTCAGCGACACGACATCCGAACGCGGCAGCTGGGCGGGCAGCGCGCCGGCGCTCACCAAGTCCGAGGCGATCGCCGCTGCGCGTGACGCGGTCGGCGCCAAGCGCCTGCGCGCAAAGCCGCACGCAAAGCTCGGCTACGACAAGGGCACCGGCGCTCTCGCGTGGGAGGTCTCGATGCCATCTGCGAAGCCGCTCGCTGACTTCGTCATCACGATCGATGCCCAGAGCGGCAAGAAGCTGCATTCGAAGGACATCCTCAAGCACGCGACGCGGCACGGCCATGATCTACAACCCGAACCCGGTCGTCGAGCAGAACGGTTACAGCGGGCTCAAGGACCGCAACGACAAGGACTATCCGCTGCTGACCAACCTGCGGGTGCCGGTCACGCTCGAGAACATCATCGATAACGGGAAGGGCTGCCTCAAGGGCACTCTGGTCGACGCGCGCGTCGGCGAAAGTGGCAAGAAGGTCTGCGCGCCGGGCTATGACTTCACCGCCGTCACCCGCTCGCAGGATGACTTCGAAGCGCTGATGGCCTACTTCCACATCGACCGCGAGCGCACCTATGCGGACAGCCTCGGCCTCTCGCAGCCATTGCGCCAGAAGGCGCAGAAGGTGTTCGCGGACGCGATCCCGGACGACAACTCGTTCTACTCGTCGCAGACCCAGGAGCTCGTGCTCGGCACGGGTGGGGTGGACGACGGCGAGGACGCAGATGTGATCAGCCACGAGTACGGCCACTCACTCCAGGATCAGGCCGCCCCGCACTCGCTGCAGCGCAGCGAGGGTGGATCGATCGGCGAGGGCTTCGGCGACTACATGGCCGCCACGATGTCCGACCTGACCACCGGGCCCAGCCCGTGGGACACCTGCATCTTCGACTGGGATGGCATCGCCTACTCGCCGACAGGGACGTGTGGGCGCGTGGCCGACGTCAAGACGAACCTGACCACGGCCGAGCGCAAGTGCCAGAAGGAGATCCACTGCGTGGGCCAGGTCATCTCGTCGACGTTCTTCGGCCTCCGCCAGCAGCTCGGCAATGACGTCAACGGCCAGTCGATCATGGACCGCGACATCCTCGAGGCCAACTTCATGAACTCGAAGGGCACGACCTACAAGTCGTTCGCGAAGTCGGTCATCAAGGCCGATCAGCTCCTCTACGCCGGGGCCAACATCCCGACGATTGAGCCGGTCCTGATCCAGCGCAAGTTCTGCAAGTCCAGCGGCTGCTAGCGAGCCCGCTGACCTGACGCGTTCGAGAGCCCCGCTTCGGCGGGGCTCTCTTTTTGGCTACTCGGCCGGGCCGCCCCCGAAGCCGATCTCGTTGCCGTCCGGATCGTTGTAGGTCACCTTGCGCACGCCGTTCGAATAGGTCTCGTCTTCGGCCGGTGCGATGCCGCGTGCGGCGATCGCATCCACGCGGTCTTCGAGGTCGTCGACGAACAGCGTGACCTCGCAGCCACCGTGGTTCTCGCCCTCCTCGACGATGTAGACGTGGCGGTGCTCGTCGAGCGTCCAGACCGCCTCGGTGTCGTGCGGGAGGAAGCTGGGTTCGGTGCCGAGCAGGCGCTCGTACCACTCCCGAGCAGTGGCGAAGTTACTCACCCGCAGTCCCGCGAAGAGGTCGAGCGTCACGGCCCTCACGGTAGGCGATCGGGCAAAAAAACGGCCCGCCGGCATTCAGGGAGGGGAGATGCCGGCGGGCCAAACTGGCACAGACTCAGACTGAACCAGTTTTGAGACCCGGCGAAGCACTGTCGGGGGTGACTTCGCCGGGTGGTGTCTCGTCCGGCTAGCAACCTATGACGCCCCTGTAAAGGCGTTCTAAAGAATTGCGGGGGACTTTTCGGGCCGCTTTTCGGCCGTCTCGCCGAGCGGCAAATGGATGACGAACGAGGCGCCTCCGGAGGGCGAGCGACCGGTTTCCACGCGCCCTCCGTGCGAAACGGCGACGGCCCTGACGATCGCCAGGCCGAGGCCGGTGCCGGAGTCGCGCGAGACGTCCGCCGGCCCGTTGCCGCGGACGAAGCGCGAGAAGATCTGCTCGCCCAACCCGTCGGGCAGGCCCGGACCATCGTCGGAGACCTCGAGCCGAGCCTCGCCGCCGTCGCGGGTCGCAGCGACCGTGATCGTGCTGCCAGGCGGCGTGTGGCGGACACCGTTCTCGACGAGGTTGAGGACCAGACGGTGAAGATCGTCGGGGTTGCCATCGACCTCGAGGCCCGCCTGGGCGTCGAGCTCGAGCCGATGGTCGTCGGCGGTGGGGCGGACCTCCTCAACCGCGGTCTTCGCGACCTGCGCGATGTCGCATGGCCGCCGGGGCCCGGCGCGGCCGGCGTCAGCGCGGGCGAGCAGCAGGAGGTCGGCGACCAGTCGCCGCATCCGACGCGAGGAGCCGAGCGCACCCGCGACGATCTCCTCCTCGTCGGGATCGGCCCCGCGCTCCTGGAAGCTCGCCTCCAGCAGCTCGAGGTTGGCGAGGATGCTGGTGAGTGGGGTGCGCAGCTCGTGGGAGGCGTCGGCCACGAAGTCGCGCTGCGCCTGGATCATCTGCTCGGTCTCGCCGCGGGCGGCGTCGAGTTCTCGGAGCATCTGGTCGAGCGTCTTTGCGAGCTCGGCGACCTCGTCCTCCGTCTCGGGCATCGGGAGGCGCAGGGAGGGGTCGCGCGTGTCGGCGATCCTGCGCGCGACTCCGGTGAGACCGGAGATCGGCCGCATCGCGCGGCTGGCGACCGCGAGGCCGGCCAACGCGGCGAGGAGGGTCCCGCCGAGCACACCACCGAGCAGGAAGAGCCACAGGTGGTCGACGGTCGAGTCCACCGATTGGCGGCTGCGGGCGTACTGCACATAGAGGTTCTGGCCAATCAGCGAGCTCGGGTTGAGCTGCTGCGCGTAAACGTCGAAATCGCCGACGCGAGTTATCCCTGAGACCGGCGGGCCGAGGTCGGGGGCGTTGGGCGTCTCCTGGGCGTGCCCGCTCTCAGGATCACGGAACACGGCTCCCGTGGGATCGACGATTCGTACAGCCGCGTCACCCGTGAGGAAGCTCTGCTGGAGATCCGGGTTGCTGATCGTGGCACCGGATTGATCCGAGAATGCTGCCGCGCACCTGGTTGCCCACGCTCAGCAGCTCCTGGCGGAAGTCGTCCTTGATGCGGCTGGTCGCCAGCTGCCCGACGATCAGGGCGAAGACGACGAGGATGACGAGCGTCAGCGCAGCCGAGACGCCGGCCAGTCGCCAGCGAACCGGCCAGCGCCGGAACGGCGAGCGCAGCCTCAAGCCGCCGCGCGCAGCACGTAGCCCGCGCCCCGCTTGGTATGCAGCAGCCGGTCCTCGCCGCCCTCCTCGAGCTTGCGGCGGAGGTTCGAGATGAACACGTCGATCGTGTTCGTCATCGCCAGCGGGTCGTAGCCCCACACCTCCTCGAGCAGGCGCTCGCGCGAGACGACCAGCTTCTCGTTTCGCATGAGGTACTCGAGGAGCTCGAACTCGCGGTTGGTCAGCTCGATCTCGCGCTCGCCGCGAGTCACCTCGCGGGTGTCGGGATTGAGGCGCAGATCGCCGACGACGAGGGCGGCGCTGCCGCGCGGCGGGCGCCTGCGCATGAGGGCGCGCAGGCGGGCGAGCAGCTCCTGTCGCTCGAAGGGCTTGACGAGGTAGTCGTCGGCGCCGGAGTCGAGCCCGACGACGCGGTCGCCCAGCTCGCCGCGCGCCGTGAGGATCAGGATCGGCACATCGGACTCGGCGCGCAGGCGCCTGCAGACCTCGACGCCATCGAGATCGGGCAGTCCGAGGTCGAGGATGACCAGGTCGGGCACGAACTCCTCGGCCGCGACTAGCGCGTCCACGCCGTCGATGGACGAGCGGACCTCGTGGCCCTCCTGGCGCAGCGTGCGGCGCAGGACGTCGGCGATCGCCTCGTCGTCCTCGACGACCAGCACGCGCCCGATGTTCACGTCGTTTGCGAGCATCGCTACAAGAGTAGAGCCGCGAACCCGCGAAATCGCGGATATTTACTGGCTCTTTATGCCGAACGAGGCGCCTCAACGGCGGCGCGGCTCGGCTACCGCCTCGCTGCAGGTGTGGGTGCACGGCCGTCGAAGTTCAAGCTCGTAGCGGGCGAGGCCCGCGCGTCGAGCCGAGCATGAACTTCCCCTGGTCAAAGCCCGCACCGAAGCGCCGCACGCGAGCGTCAAGCGCGCGCAGGCGTCCGGCCGCTCGCGCCCAAGGCCCGTCCCGCGGTGCGCCGTGACCCGCGCGAGTTCGTCGAGCGGCTCGAACAGCGCCATTACGACGTCATCGGCCTCTTCCTGATCGCAGCGGCGGTCTACCTCGCCTTCGTGCTCTATCTGGGCTGGGACGGAGGCCGGGTCGGCCATTGGGTCGACCGCGGGCTCGCCAACGGCTTCGGGCAGGTCTCCTATGTGGTGCCGATCGCGGTTGCCGCATGGGGCGCCGCGCTGATCGCCCGTCCATCGATCGAGGCTCCGTCGGCGCTCAACGCCGGCGGGATCCTCATCCTTGCAGCGCTGCTGCTCGCGTTCGCGGCGCAGACCGCCGGCCTCGGGCCCGAGCGCCCGCACCGCCACGACTACTTCGAGCAGAAGTTCATGATCGAGCACGGGGGAGTCATCGGCGAGAGCCTCTACTGGGCGTCGACCTCGCTCTTCCAGCGCCTCGGCGCACACATCCTCGTCCTCCTGATGTTCGTCTCCGGCGCGCTCCTGCTGACGCAGACGACGCTCTCCTCGATCCTCGCCCGGACCGGCCAGGCGGTTCGCAGCGCCGGCACCCGCAGCCGCGACGTCGCCCGCACCGTGCGCACGCAGCGGCTCGGCAGCTCCGAGCCCGACCTCTGGGGCGATGCCCCCGGCGACGAGATCGCCGTCACGCGCGCCCATACGACCGAGACGTTTGCGATCGAGCCTGATGAGGAACCGGAGCAGGACGAGCCGGCTGAGACCGTCGTCCTCGACGACGGTGACCCCGAGTGGGGGACCCCCGAGGAGGCCGACGAGTTCGCCTATGCCGCCGATCAGCCGACCCAGCCGGAGCTGGTCGACGTGCCGGACGGCCCGGTGACGCCGATGGGCAAGCGCCGCTCCAAGGACGGCGTCACGGAGTCCGACGAGATCGCCTACACGCCGCCGCCGCCGAAGGCGCTCGAGAGGGGTAAGGCCGACCCAGGACCCGACATGAAGGACCGTGACGTAACCGCCAACGCGCTGCTCGAGTCCCTTCGCCATTTCGGCGTCGAGGCGCGGCTGCTGGGCGTAGTCAGCGGCCCGCACGTGAGCCGCTATGAGCTGCAGCTGGCCCCCGGGACCAAGGTCTCCAAGGTCGCCCAACTCAAGGACGATCTCGCCTACGCGCTCGCATCCACCGACATCCGCATCCTCGCTCCGATCCCCGGCAAGAAGGCCGTTGGCGTCGAGGTCCCGAACCAGCGCCGCCGCCTGGTCCGCCTCGGTGACATTTACGCCGATCCGCCGAAGGGCTCGTCGCCGCTTCTGTGCTGGCTGGGCAAGGACGTCTCGGGTCAGTCGGTCAGCGCGGACCTGGCGCTCATGCCGCACGTCCTGGTCGCCGGTACCACGGGCTCCGGTAAGTCGGGCTGCATCAACGCGATTCTCACCTCGATCCTCATGCACGCGTCGCCGAACGAGTGCCGCCTCGTGCTCGTCGACCCCAAGCGCGTCGAGCTCAACCACTACGAGCGCGTCCCGCACCTGCTGACCCCGGTGGTCACGAACCCGCGCCTGGCGGCGAACGTGCTCGCGAACCTGATCACCGAGATGGAGAGCCGCTACCAGGTGATGAGCGAGGCTCGGGCACGCAACCTCGGCGAGCTCAACAAGGTTCGCCGCAAGAAGGGCGAGGCACCGCTGCCACACATCCTTTGCGTGATCGACGAGCTCGCCGACCTGATGATGGTCGCCCCGGCCGAGGTCGAGGACTCGATCATCCGCCTGGCACAGAAGGCGCGCGCGATCGGCATCCACCTCGTACTCGCCACGCAGCGTCCGTCCACGGACGTCATCACCGGCACGATCAAGGTCAACATCCCGTCGCGGATCGCCTTCGCGGTTGCCTCACAGGTCGACTCGCGGGTCATCCTCGATCAGGGTGGCGCCGAGACCCTCCTGGGCCAGGGCGACATGCTCTTCCGGCCGGTCGGGACGTCGAAGATGAACCGCATCCAGGGCGCGTTCGTCACCGAGGACGAGATCGCCCGCGTCTGCAACCACTGGAGCAAGCAGGGCGAGCCCGACTTCGACGAGGAGCTACTCGAGGCCAAGGAGCCCGAGGTCGAGGAGGGGCGCGACGGGGAGTTCTCGCCCGACCAGGACGATCTCCTGGCCGATGCCGCGCGCATCGTCGTCGAGTCCGAGACGGCCTCGGTGTCGATGATCCAGCGCCGTCTGCGCGTGGGCTACACACGCGCTGGGCGCCTCATCGACATGCTCGAGCGCCGCGGGATCATTTCCGGCTACGAGGGCTCGAAGCCACGCCAGGTGCTCGTCTCGCAGGCCGACCTGCCGCGAATGCTCGACAGGATGGCCAGCGGCATCATCGAGGACGCCGGCGCGGCAGGCGGCGAGGCCGGCACAGAGACCGACCTCGAGCCGATCGAGAATTAGTCACCGCGCGTAAACGCGTCGCGGGCCTGAACCGCGACAATGCGCCGGCATGAGCGGCGTCGGCGTCAGAGCGGGGATCCTGGTCACGGGGACGGAGGTGATCACGGCACGGATCACCGATCGCAATGGGCCCTGGGTCTCCCAGCGACTGGCAGGCCTTGGCGTCGAGGTCGCGCACATCCTCATCGTGGGGGACCGCCCCGAGGACCTCGAGGCGGGCCTTCGCTTCATGGCTGACGACGGCATCGACCTGATCGTCACCAGCGGCGGGCTCGGGCCGACCGCCGACGACCTCACCGCCGAGATCGTCGGCCGCTTCGCCGGCGCGCAGCTGGTCCTCGACGAGGCGATGGAGGCGAAGATCGCGGCGATCATCGCCGGGTTCGCCCGGCGCATGAACTTCGATCCCGAAGCGCTGCGCGAGGCGAATCGCAAGCAGGCGATGATCCCCGCCGGCGCGACGGCGCTGGACCCCGCGGGGACGGCGCCCGGGCTCGTGGTCGAGGTGCCCGACGGCCCCGTGGTGATCGTCCTTCCGGGCCCCCCGCGCGAGCTGCACGCCATGTGGGATGCGGCGATCGCCACCGAGCCGGTGCGGCGCGTGCTCGCCGATGCCGAGCAGTTCACAACTCAGACGGTGCGGATGTTCGGGATCCCCGAGTCGGAGATTGCCCAGTCGCTGCGCGAGATCGAGGCCGAGACAGACCTTTCGCCGTTGGAGATCACCACGTGCCTGCGCCGCGGCGAGCTCGAGATCGAGATCCGCCACCGCCCCGGCGCCGACGAGACGCGCGAGAAGCTGGTGGAGGGCCTCGTCGCCCGCCATGGGCGCTTTGTCTTCAGCACCGACGGCAGCACGATCGACGAGCAGGTCGCGGAGCTGCTGGGCGGCCACCGAATCGGCCTGGCCGAGTCGTGTACCGGCGGCCTGCTCGCCGCGCGCCTGACCGAGCGCCCCGGATCGTCGGAATACGTGGCCGGCGGAGTCGTGTCGTACTCGAACGAGGCCAAGCGCGATCTCCTGGGCGTCGACGAGGCGCTGATCGAGGCGCATGGCGCCGTCTCGCCCGAGGTCGCGCGCGCGATGGCCGAGGGAGCCCTGGAGCGGTTTGCGGCCGATGTCGCCGTGTCGATCACCGGGATCGCCGGGCCGGGCGGTGGCACCGAGGAGAAGCCCGTGGGCACCGTCTGCTGGTGCGTGATGTCGAGCGACGGCACCGTGCTCGCGCGCGACACCGTGATGCCCGGCGACCGGGCGGAGATCCGTGATCGCTCGACGACCGTCGCCATGCAGATCCTGCGGCGCCTCTTGCGTAACGAGGAACTCCCGCTCTGATGGAGGCCTACGAGGTCGCGGTTGACGAGGCGGTTCTGGATGACCTCAGCTCCCGCCTTCATGACACACGCTGGCCGACTCAGCCCGAGGGCATCGGCTGGGAGCACGGGATGGACTTCGCGTACCTCGGGGAGCTCTGCGAGTACTGGGCCGACGAGTACGACTGGAGTTCAACGGAGCGGGCGCTGAACGGGCTCGCGAACTGGCGCACAGGCGGCACTCATTTCATCTGGGAGCGCGCTGGAGAAGGGGAGGGGATGCCGATCATCCTCATCCACGGCTGGCCGGGCGCCCCGATCGAGTTCTGTGAGCTGATCCCGCTGCTCGTGGGCGCCGGCCACGACGTGGTGGTCCCGTCGCTGCCCGGCTTCGCGTTCTCCGACGCCCCGGACCCGCCGCTGAACGTCGCGGGCATCGCGGCGCGGCTTCGTGAGCTGATGTCTGAGATCGGGTATGAGCGCTACGCCGTGCAGGGCGGCGACTGGGGATCGATCATCGGCGCCCGGATGGCGTTCGACGCGCCCGAGGCCGTCGCCGCCCTCCACCTCAACACGCCCGGCGTGCTGCCGCCATCGGCGAACTTCGACGACCCGCCGATGAGCGAGGCCGAGATGCAGTACGGCGGCGCGCTGCAGCGCTGGGTCACGCGCGGCGCCTTCCACCTGCTGGCCCAGGGAGCCGCCTCCGACGCCCTCGCGCCGGCCTTCAACGACTCGCCCGCCGGCCTCGCGGCGTGGCTGATCGACAAGTACCGGCGCTGGTCGGACTGCGACGGCGACGTCGAGCGGCGCTTCTCGAAGGACGACATCTGCGATTTCCTGACGATCTACTGGGCGACCGAGACGATCACGTCGTCCATGCGCACCTACGCCGCCGAGGCGCGCGACCGCTGGCGCTTCGAGCCGGGCGAGCGCATCGCGGTGCCGACGGCCGTGGCCGACTTCCCCGCGGAGATCACGCGGCCACCGCGGGAGTGGGTGGAGCGCAGCTTCGACGACCTGAGCCGTTGGACGGCCTTCGACCGGGGTGGGCACTTCGCCGCCTTCGAGGAGCCGGAGTTGCTGGCCGAGGATGTGAACGCGTTCCTCGCCGGGCTCTAGGCGCGTGCGCGCGGCCCTGATCGCCGACACGCACATGCCCCGCGGCGCTCGCCGTCTGCCGGAGGAGTGCGTGCGCATCGTCGCGGCGGCCGACCTCGTCATCCACGCCGGCGACTTCATGCGCAAGGAGGCCTACGAGGAGTTCGCGGCCATCGGGCCGCCCCTCGTCGGGGTGCACGGGAACGTCGACGCGCCGCCGCTGCGAAAGCGCCTGCCGGAGCGAGTCGAGGTCGACCTCGGCGGCGCGATTGTCGGCGTGGTCCACGACGCGGGGCCGGCCAAGGGGCGGCTGGCGCGGATGCGCCGCGCCTTTCCGGAGGCCGCGGCCGTGGTCTTCGGCCACTCCCACATCCCCCTGCACGAGCGGGCCGACGACGGCTTTCAGATCTTCAACCCGGGCAGCCCGACCGAGCGCCGCCGCTCGCCCAAGCACACCATGGGGGTGGTCGAGCTGAGGGGCGGGCAGCTCGAGTTCGACCTCATCGATCTCGACTGACGCGCCGTCTGCATCCGGCGCATACGGTGTGCGTGTGAGCGGGGATTCCTTGTGGAGGAGGGGACTCTGGGCGCTGGCCGCGATCGCGCTGGCCTGGGCTGCGCCAGCTGCGCATGCCGACCCGCTCCAGGGGGCGAAGGCGATCCACCTCGTCTCCGACCAGCAGCTCGATCCTCGCCTGCACGAGCTGACGCTCGATACGCCTGCGCTCAGCGGCCCCACAGGTGTGCGCGTCCTCCTTCCGCAGGGCTATGACAGTCATCCGAACCGCCGCTACCCGGTGCTCTATCTGCTGCACGGTGCGATCGACGACTTCCGGTCCTGGACGGACAAGGGCGACGCCGAGGAGATCACCGCGGGCAGCGACCTGATCGTCGTGATGCCCGACAGCGGTCCGACGCTCGGCTACGTCGACTGGTTCAACGGCGGCAACTTCGGTCCGCCCGCGTGGGAGACCTACCACGTGGACGAGCTGATCCCGTGGATCGACCGCCGCTACCGCACGGTCGCTACGCGTGAGGGCAGGGCGATCGCCGGGCTCTCAATGGGCGGCGGCGGCGCGATGCACTACGCGGCTCGCCATCCCGACCTCTTCGTCTACGCGGCCGGCTACTCACCAGCCGTCAACCTGCGCGACCCTGCGCTGATCGCGGTCAACCAGGCCTACGTGGGCGCCGACGGCACGCCGTCGCCCGCCTACGGCCCGTACGCGACCGAGGAGGTCCGCTGGCGCGGGGAGAACCCGCTCGACCTCGCGGCGAACCTGGGCGGCATGCGGCTCGCTCTGCGCACCGGCAACGGGATGCCGGGAGGTGAATTCGGCGGGACCGGCGACCCGATCGAGGAGAGTGTGCACCGGATGGCCGTCGACATGGATGCGCGGCTGACGCAGCTGCACATCGCGCACATCTTCGAGGACTACGGCAACGGCAGCCACGCCTGGCCGTACTGGCAGAAGGACCTGCGCACGGAGCTCCCGCTGCTGATGGCCACCTTCGCCGATCCGCCGCCGCCACCGATGCACTTCAGCTACGCCTCGATTGTGGATCGCTATGAGGACTACGGCTGGCGCGTGCGCGTCGATCGCCTCGCGACGGAGTTCAGCCGGCTTCGCGTGCGCAATGCCGGCCGCTTCGCCCTGTCGGGCAGCGGTGAAGCGATCGTCCACACACCACCGACGCTGGAGTCGGGCGACTCCTATCTCGTGCGCCTGCACGGGCCGAACGATCACGAGCGGCTCACGCTTCGGGCCGACCGCGACGGCTCGCTGCGAATACCGCTGGTCCTCGGTCCGCCGAATCCGGACCAGGAGTACACGACGGCGGCGCAGGTGACCGGCACGCACGTCTTCACGACCCGTGTGAGGATCAAGCCCGCATGATCCGCTTTCGCCTAGTCGGGGCGGCCGCCGCGCTGATCACGGCGCTCGCGCTGCTCCCGGCCTCCGCCTCGGCGGAGGGGCGTTGCGGCGACGTGGCGACGCGGCCGTGGTGTGACACGTCGCTGACACCCGACCAGCGAGCCGCCCTGCTGCTCGCGCAGATGACGCCGGACGAGAAGATCTCGCTCTTGGGGGGTGACGAGTTCGGGGGCGTGGCCGGGGGAGAGGGCACCCACACGGGCACGATGGACGGGGTCGAGCGGCTCGGGATCCCCACTATCTACCTGTCCGACGGCCCCGCGGGCGTGCGCTCGGGGATGGCGACCGCCATGCCCTCCCCGATCTCACTCGGCGCCAGCTTCGATCCGAACAACGCCTCGCGCGACGCGGGCGTGATCGCCGACGAGGAGATCAAGAAGGGCAACGACATCGTCTTTGCCCCCACCGTCGACATCGTCCGGACGCCGCTCGCGGGCCGGGTTTTCGAGGCGCTTGGCGGCGAGGATCCGTACCTCTCGTCCCACCTCGCGGTCCCATGGATCGAGAAGATCCAGAGCAAGGGCCTGATCGCCAACGTCAAGCACTACGCCGGCAACAACCAGGAGGGCACGGGACCGGCGGCCAACGAAGCCCGCCCGGGGAACTTCGCGGTCTCACTGGGAGCGCTCGCGACCGAGGGAAACCGAATGCGGATCGACGCCCGCATTGACGAGCGGACCCTGCACGAGCTCTACCTACCGATGTTCGAGGCCGCCGTGAAGAAGGCGGACGTCGCCTCGGTCATGTGCGCCTACAACAGCATCAATGGCGCCTTTGCCTGCCAGAACAAGCCGCTGCTGGAGGACATCCTCCGCGGCGAGTGGGGCTTTACGGGCATGACGATTGCCGACTACAACGCGGCGCATGACGCCGGCGCCTCCCTGATCAACGGGCTCGACATCGAGCCGTGGCCCGGGGTCGTCTACGGCCCGAACTCGATCAACGCCGCGCTCGCGACCGGCCCGGCGACGATGGCGGACGTCGACCGCCACGTCCTGCGCTACCTGAGGACCCTGTTCGCCTACGGGGCCATGGACCGCCCCGCGTACGAGCCGAACGAGGCGGCGATCAACCAGGCAGGGCATGCCGCCAAGTCCGGGCACGTCGCCGAGGAGGGGATGGTGCTGTTGCGAAACGACGGCTTGCTTCCCCTCAACCGCAAGAAGCTCGACTCGATCGCAGTGATCGGCCCGGGCGCGGACGCGTACCTCACCGGCGGCGGCTCGTCGGAGATCAAGCCCTTCGCCTTCACCAGCCCGCTGGATGGCATCACGCAGCTCGCGGGCAAGGGGGTCACGGTCACCGGCGACGACGGCAGCGACGTCGAGCGGGCCGCGCAGCTCGCCGCCAACTCCGATGTGGCGATCGTGGTCCCGGTCTCCTACTCGACGGAGGGTGTGGATCGAACCTGCCTGACGTTCGAGTGTCCGCCGGTCTACGGCGACCAGGACGCGCTCATCAACGCCGTCGCCGCGGCCAATCCAAAGACCGCGGTGGTGATCGAGAGCGGTGGCCCGGTGCTGACCCCGTGGAGCAAGCAGGTCGGCGCGGTGCTCGAGGCGTGGTATCCGGGCTCTGCTGCCGGAAGCGCGATGGCACGCGTGCTGTTCGGCAAGGTCGACGCATCAGGCCGTCTGCCAGTGACGTTCCCGCGCAGCGAGTCGCAGCTGCCGACCGCGGGTGATCCGAACGCCTACCCGGGCGTCGGCGACGTCGTCGACTACGACGAGGGTCAGCTGGTCGGCTACCGCCATTACGAGGCGAACGGGATCAAGCCGGCCTACCCGTTCGGCCACGGGCTCTCCTACACCAGCTTCCGCTTCTCCGACCTACGCGTCTCGCCCAGCGGCAAGAAGGTGAGCGTCAAGGTCGCCAACACCGGGGACCGCCGCGGGATCGCCGTGCCGCAGCTCTACCTATCGCTGCCCTCACACCCAGGCGTTGCCCAGCCGCCGAAGAAGCTCTCGGGCTTCGATCGGCTGGCGCTGCGCCCCGGCCAATCCAAGCGGGTGAGCCTCCACCTCACCACGCGGGCCTTCTCCTACTGGGACGCGAAGGCCCACGACTGGAAGCTCGTCCCCGGCTGCGCCCGGGTGCTCGTCGGGCGCGACTCAAGCCACACCCCGCTCAAGGCCCCGATCGGCCTCGACGGGGCGTGTGACTGAGCGCTGGCGTATTGCCGGCCGCGTCGGGGCTGGGTGGGATGGGGTGAGGTGTGACGTAAGTCGCGCGTTGCGACGGTTTCGCGCGGAGTCCGGCTGGCGCACCCCGGGCTGTGTGAGGTTTCCGGTCTATATGACTAGAAACCTCACACACGCCTCTGAGCCGAGGGCCCCACGGCGCTCGGAAGACCGCCTAACGTCAGAAGACTCAACCCTGCTCACCCCTACCCAGCAAGACCCGGCCGCGCACTAGGCCACCGGCGCCGTTTTGACGATGTCCTGACGTTCCGCGCGCCTTTCGCGCCGCGCAGGCGCGTAGCGTGGCCCGCAGTGGCCGAACCCCAGGATGATCCCAAGGCGCGCCTGTTCGTCGCCCTCGACCTGCCCGAGGACGTGCGCAAGCGGATCGCCGCCTGGCAGCAGGACGCGCTCGGCGACCCGGCGCTGCGGCCGATGCGCCCGGAGGCGCTTCACATCACGCTCTGCTTTCTCGCCTACCGGGCCGAGCGCGACATCGCGCGGATCGAGGCCGTGATCCGTTCGCTCGAGCCCCGGCCGGTGGCCCTGCGATTCGACCCCGAGCCCTCGCCGGTCCCGAAGGGCCGGCCGCGGCTCTTCACGCTCAGCGCGCAGAGCGACGACGCCGTCGCGCTGCAGGGTGAGCTCGCCAAGGCCCTGGCGGCCGAGCGCCTCTACGAGCCGGAGGACCGCCGCTTCTGGCCGCACGTGACGGTCGCGCGGGTGCGCACCGAGCGGCTGGAGCCCGAGCGCGGCAAGCGCCGTGGAAAGGCGCGCCCAAAGCGGGTGCGCCGGCTGCCGACACCGTTGCC
This sequence comes from uncultured Solirubrobacterales bacterium, assembly GCA_963796815.1. Taxonomy (GTDB): domain Bacteria; phylum Actinomycetota; class Thermoleophilia; order Solirubrobacterales; family 70-9; genus WHSW01. The sequence goes on along the minus strand of CAWCNF010000001.1, from coordinate 107,221 downwards.
GAAGGCACTCGAACGCCCGTTCGGTGGCGTCCGAGTGGTTCTTTACCGTTCGATTCTCAAGCCCCAGGGAGCCGAGTACGTCGCGCTCTCGGGCATCGACTTGCCGTCCCCTGAGGACTAGGACCAGAGAGGTGATTGAAAGTGGCTGATATGACGAAGGCGGATCTGAAGGCGGCTGACAAGGAGGCCAAGGCCAAGGCTTCGGCCCTCGACGCCGCCATGAGCCAGATCGAGAAGGACTTCGGAGCGGGCTCGGTGATGAAGCTCGGCGACAAGGCCACGGTGCCCGTCGACGCGATCTCGACCGGAGCGCTATCGCTCGACCTGGCGCTCGGCATCGGCGGCGTCCCGCGCGGGCGGATCGTCGAGATCTTCGGCCCGGAGTCGTCGGGTAAGACGACGCTCGTCTACCACATCATCGCCGAGGCCCAGGCCCGCGGCGGCGTCTGCGCCTTCGTCGACGCCGAGCACGCGATCGACCCGATCTACGCGAAGCGCATCGGCGTCGACACCGACGAGCTGCTGGTCTCCCAACCGGACTATGGCGAGCAGGCGCTTGAGATCGTCGATGTCCTCGTGCGCTCCGGCGCCGTCGATGTCGTCGCTGTCGACTCGGTTGCGGCGCTGACCCCACGCGTTGAGCTCGAGGGGCAGATGGGGGAGCAGACCGTGGGGCTGCAGGCGCGGCTGATGTCGCAGGCGCTGCGCAAGCTCGCCGGCAACCTCAACCGAGCGAAGACCGTCTGCCTGTTCACGAACCAGATCCGCGAGAAGATCGGGGTCATGTTCGGCTCGCCCGAGACGCAGCCGGGCGGGCGCGCGCTGAAGTTCTATTGCTCCCAGCGCCTGGACATGCGCCGCATCGAGACCCTCAAGGAGGGCACCGAGGCGGTCGGCAACCGGGTCCGGGTGAAGGTCGTCAAGAACAAGGTCGCGGCCCCGTTTCGCCAGGCCGAGTTCGACATCGAGTACGGCGCCGGGATCTCGCGCGAGGGCAGCCTCATCGACCTGGGGCTCGAGCACGACCTGATCAGCAAGTCCGGCTCGTTCTTCTCATACGGCGAGCTGCGCCTGGGTCAGGGCCGCAACAACACCAAGCAGTACCTCCAAGAGAACGCTGATCTGGCCGCGGAGATCGAGGGCAAGATCTACGCCGAGCTTGGAATCGACCGCACGCCGCCGGCGCCGCGGGCGGTTCCGGACGCCGAGGGTGACGAGGCGCCGGCAGCCGCCGCGCCCTCGGACTCCGAGGAGCCCGAGGAGCTCGAGAAGGCGGCCTAGCCGGGGTTCCGCGGAACCGTGCCGGCCGAGGCGTTCGAGCGCGCCCTCGAGGCGCTCTCGCATCACGAGCGGACGACGGGCGAGCTGGTCGAGTGGCTCGGGGCCCGCGGCTACGCGCGCGGTGAGATCGAGGCGGCGATCGACCGCCTGATCGAGTGTGGAGCGGTCGACGACGAGCGCTTCGCCCAGCGCTTTGCCGAGGACAAGCGCGAGCTGAGCGGCTGGGGCCCTGATCGCATCCGCGAGGCGTTGGCGCACCGTGGACTCGACCGGGAGCTGATTGACGCGGCGGTCGCCGGCGACGGCACCGCCACGCAGCTCGAAAGGGCGATCGCGCTGCTCGAGCGGCGCGGAGAGCCGCCGCACGACGACCGCTCGCGTGCACGAGCGCTTGCCTTTCTGGCGCGACGCGGCTACGACTCCGACCTCGCCTATGAGGCCGTGCGCGGGGTGGAGCGGCGGGCGGCGTAAGCGACGCTTGCCAGATCGCTGATCCGGGTCTACGATCGTGGAGCGACCTGTCGGTCGCCTGAAACACGCAACCTGCACGCTGAACGGCACCTGATGACTTCGATGACGACTACAGGGATGGGGTCGACACACAGGCGGATCTGACCGCCGACACACGTTCGTGGCGCGCCGCCCGTTCGCGCGCCGGGGTATTTCAGCGAGTACGCGCGCGAGGGTCGGGCACTGCGGGCCGCGGCGGCCATGACGGCCGTTCGATAGCGGCATTCGACGCTGGCCACAGGCGGCCGGGGAGAGGAAGCGATGGCTGAAGGTGCGCGCTGGCGACCGTGGCGGCGGACCCCTGCAGCGGTTGTCTCCGACGACGGCGATCGTGCCGCCTCCAACGGGGCCGGCCCCGCCGACGAGCTGCGGGTGCGCCGAGAGGAGATCGCGCGCATGGAGGAGCGGGCGCTGCGCGAGACGGAGTCACTGGCGATCCAGCGCGCGGACATCGAGCGGCGGACCCAGACTCTCGAGGACCGTGAGCGCAACCTCACCAAGGAGGCCGAGGAGCTCAAGCAGGCCAAGCGCGTGCAGCGGCGCGAGCTCGAGCGCGTCTCGGGCCTGAGCGCAGCGCAGGCGCGCCAGTTGCTGATCGCCGAGGTCGAGCAGGAGGCGCGACAGCAGGCCGGCATGCGCCTGCAGCAGATCGAGGAGGAGACCCACCACGAGGCCGAGCGCCGCGCTCGGAACATCCTCTCGGTCGCGATGCAGCGGCTTGCCGCAAAGCATTCGAGCGAGTCGACGACCCGCCTGGTTGAGCTGCCCAACGACGAGATGAAGGGCCGGATCATCGGCCGTGACGGCCGCAACATCCGGGCGCTCGAGAAGCTCACCGGGGTGGACGTGATCATCGACGAGACGCCGTCGGCGGTGCTGCTTTCAAGCTTTGACGGGGTCCGCCGCGAGGTCGCACGGATCACACTCGAGCGGTTGATCGCGGACGGACGCATCCACCCGGCGCTGATCGAGGAGACCTATGAGCACGCGCGCGAGGAGATCGACGCGACGATCGTCGACGAGGGCGAGAAGGCGGCGCTGGAGGCCCGCGTCGCGGGCCTGCAGCCGGAGCTGCTGCGGTTGCTCGGCCAGCTTCGATTCCGCACCAGCTACGGCCAGAACGTGCTCGAGCATCTCGTCGAGGCATCAGCGCTCGCCGGGCTCATCGCTGAGGAGCTCGGCGCGTCGGTGGAGACATCGCGGCGGGCGACGCTGCTGCACGACATCGGCAAGGCGGTCAGCCACGAGGTCGAGGGCCCGCACGCCCAGGTCGGCGCCCGGATCGCCCGGCGAAATGGCGAGTCGGAGGCGGTCGCCCACGCGATCGAGGCGCACCACGGCGAGGTTGAGCCGCGCACGGTCGAGGCCGTGATCGTGCAGACGGCCGACGCCGTGTCCGGGGCTCGTCCGGGTGCTCGTGGCGACGCCCTCGAGCAGTACGTCGCGCGGCTGCGCGACCTGGAGGAGATCGCAACGCGTCACCACGGCGTGGAGCGCGTCTTCGCGATGCGGGCGGGACGCGAGATCCGGGTGATCGTGGACCCGGGTGAGGTCGACGAGGAAAACGCGGCGCTCATCGCCCACGAGGTCGCTTCGGCGATCGAGCATGAGCTCGAGTACCCGGGCCGGATCAAGGTCACCGTCATCCGGGAGAGCCGGGCCAGCGCGTACGCCAGCTGACGGTCCTCGGCGTACCGGCCACGGTCTGTTCTAGGATCCGGCGCGCATGAGCAACCAAACGGTCTTTTTCATCCTCGGAATCTCGCTCGTCGTGGTGGCGCTGGTCGTCTCCTTCGCCGGGCTGCGCTTCCAGAAATTCCCGCCCTCGCGCGTCGATCCTGATCGGTGGCGTTGCGTTCGTCGCCCTACTGGTCGTCGCCACCGGCACATTCGCCTGGCGAAACGGCGAGGACGAGAAGGCCAAGCCGCGCCGACGAGCTTGCGGCCGCAACGGCGGCGAACGAGGCCGCGGGTAATACGGCTGAGGCTGATCAGGAGGCGGGCTCGGGCGCGAGCACCACGGCCACGACCTCGACGACGAGCACGAGCGGCGGGACGACCACCACGGCAGGAAACCCGCAGGAGGGCGCTCAGCTCTTCAACGAGCAGGGCTGCTCCGGCTGTCACACGCTCGCCGCCGCCGGCTCGAGCGGCACCACCGGGCCGGACCTCGATGGTGGTGCTCAAGGGCAAGACGCCGGACTTCATCAAGACGTCGATCATCGATCCGAACGCCGACATCACCCAGGGCTATCCCGCCAGACGTGATGCCGCAGAACTTCGGCGACACGCTGAGCGCCGAGCAGATCGACTCGCTCGTCGCCTACCTGGTCCAGTCGACCAGCGGCAAGTAACGCCAGCCCCCATCTAGCATCCGGGTCGTGGACGCGAAGCGCTACCACGTCACCACGTTCGGGTGCCAGATGAACGAGCACGACTCCGAGCGGATGAAGGGCATGCTCGAGTCGCTCGGCTACGAGGAGGCGCCCGAGCGCGACGAGGCCGACCTGATCCTCTTCAACACCTGCTCGATCCGCGAGGCGGCCGACGAGCGCTTCGTCGCCCATCTCGGGCATGCGAAGCGGCGTAAGCGCGAGCGTCCGGACACGATCATCGGGGTCGGTGGGTGCTGGGCGCAGTCGGTCAAGGACGAGGTGTTCGACCGCTTCCCGTTCGTCGACGTTGCGTTTGGCCCGGGCCAGATTGCGCGTCTCGCCGAGTTCCTCGCGTCCGACTCGCTGACCGCGCAGCGTGGCTACTTCGAGTTCGAGGACTTCGCCGGGCACCTGCCGATGAAGCGCGAGCGCGAGTTCCAGGCGTGGCTGCAGATCTCACAGGGCTGTAACTGCCGCTGCTCGTACTGCATCGTGCCCTCGACGCGTGGGCGCGAGCAGAGCCGCGACCCCGGGGAGCTCGTGGCGGAGGTCGAGCGCCTCGCCGCGGACGGCGTGCGCGAGATCACGCTGCTGGGGCAGAACGTCAACAGCTACGGCCGCGATCTCCCGCGCGAGCGCAAGACGACCTTCGCCGAGCTACTCGGGCTGGTCGACGGCGTCGAGGGGATCGAGCGGATCCGCTACACGAGCCCGCACCCCAAGGACATGCGCGAGGACGTCATCCGCGCTCACGCGGAGCTCGACGCCGTCTGCGAGCACATCCACCTGCCGCTGCAGTCGGGCTCGTCGCGAATCCTCAAGGCCATGCGCCGCACCTACAACCGCGAGCGCTACCTCGACCGGGTCGCGCAGATCCGTGAGCACGTTCCCGACTGCGCGCTGACGACTGACATCATCGTGGGCTTCCCGGGCGAGACCGAGGATGACTTCGCCCAGACGCTCGAGATCGTCGAGCAGGTCGGCTACGACAGCGCTTTCACCTTCGTCTTCTCGCCACGTCGCGGAACCGACGCGGCGACGCTGCCCGAGCAGGTGCCGCACCGGGTCAAGAAGGAGCGCATGGAGCGCCTCGTCGAGGCCGTGCAACGCCGGGCACGCGAGCGGTCACAGCGGTTCGTCGGGCGCACGATGGATGTCCTCGTCGAGGGCACCGCGCGTCGCGACCCGTCGCAGCTGCGTGGCCGCGCGCGCCACAACAAGGCGGTCAACTTCGAGGGCACCGCCGGCCCTGGCGACTTCGTCGAGGTGGAGATCACCTCAGCCACGTCGCAGACGCTCACCGGCCACGAGCGGCTGCTCAGCCGGGTCTGACGGGCCCGCGCCCCGGATCGCTCAGCAGCTGTGCTGGGTGTCGTGTCCGGAGCCGCCGTGACAGCGGTCACGCCCAGGACCCCCGAGGAGGGTGTCCCTGCCGCCGCCGCCCTTGAGCAGGTCGCGTCCGGCACCGCCCTTGAGGCGGTCGGCACCACCGCCGCCCCTCACGGTGTCGTTTCCGCCCCCGGCGCAGACGATGTCGTTGCGCCCCAGGCCGCGAATGGAGTCGTTTCCCCCACGGGCCTTGATCACGTCGCGAGCGGCCGTCCCGACGAGCGTGTCCGCCCCGCCGGTTCCCAGAAGCGTCACCGCCTGCCCTGCGCAGGTCGCGCCACCGCCGGCACCGCCAGCGATCACCGTCGTCGTCTGCGTGGCGGTGTTGTTCTCGGAATAGGCGTCCGCACCAGCGCTCGTCACGGTCGCTGTGTTGGTGAGTTGGCCGACCTTCTTGGTGGTGACCTGGATCGTCACGGTCGCGGAAGCGCCGGTCGCCAAGGAGCCGATCGCGCACGTGATCGTCTTGCCTTTGGACTTACAGCTGCCCTGAGAGACGGTCGTTGCGCCCGGGGTCACATGACTCGACAGATCGTCCGTCACCTGCACTGCGTCGGCCTGGTCAGGACCTGCGTTGGAGACGGTGACCGTGTAGGTCAGCGCCGAGTTCTCGGCCGCCGGATCGGGGTTGTCGGTATTCGTGATCGAAAGGTCGTTCGCCGCCAGGGCGTGGGCTGGCGCAATCGCGCCCACAGCGAGAATCGGCACGACCGTCAGCCACGCCTTACGCCTGTTACTGGCTTTGTTGATCATCGGGCTAGAGCCCGTGGTTGGGCCACTCCGGTGCCTCGCCGCGCTTGAACGCCGAGGCGCCGATCGCGTGCGAGTCACGGCGCCAGAACATCGACAGCGATGCCTCGATCTCCTGGCGCAGGCGCTCCTCGTAGGTGCGGCCGACGTTGCGGACCATCGTCTCCTTGTCGGTGCGGATCGCACCCTGGGGCAGGGCGGCGATCTCGCGGGCGAGTTCGAGCGCGCGGGCCAGCGCCTCGCCCTCGTCGACGACCTCGTTGGCGAGGCCGATCCGCAGCGCCTCCTCCGCGTCGACTGGGCGGCCGGTGATGATCAGCTCCATCGCCTTCGCGTAACCGACGACAAGCGGCAGGCGCACCGTCATCCCGTCGCCGGCGACGATGTTCCAGCGGCGTTCGAGGGCACCGAAGACGGCGTTGCGCGCGACAATCCGGATGTCGGCCAGCAGGGCATTCTCAAGGCCCGCGGCGACCGCCCAGCCGTTGACCGCCGCGATCACGGGCTTGAAGACGTCGACGCGCCGGGTGTAGCCGCAGTCGCCCGGCGAGTCGTAGACGTGCGTGCGGAACTGGTCCCATTCGGGCCGGGGCCAGTCGGCCGCGTCCTGGAGGTCCCAGCCTGCGCAGAACGCGTCGCCGGTACCCGTGATGACGAGCACGAAGGCGTCATCGTCGTCGCGAAACCGCCGCCAGGCGTGGTGGAGCTCGGAGTTCATCCGCCGCGAGACCGCGTTGCGCTGCTCGGGGCGGTCGTAGGTGAGCACCGCGACGTGGTCGGAGACCTCGTACTTGATCTGCTGGTAGTCCATTCGTCCTCCTGGGTCGCCACTACGATTGCCGCGCGATGCGGGTCCTGGCCATATTCGGGCCCACCGCGGTCGGCAAGACGGGCGTCGCGATCGAAGCCGCAGCTCTGCTGCGCGAGCACGGGGAGGATCCGGTCGCGATCTCCTGCGATGCGATGCAGGTCTATCGAGGGCTGCAGATCCTCAGCGGCGCGGCGTCTGGCGAAGAACAGCGCCGCCTCGAGCACCGGCTGCTCGGCATCGCTGATGTCGACGACGAGTTCTCCGCCGGGCGCTTTGCGAAGCTCGCGCACGACGAGATCGACGGGCTGCTCGAGCAGGGCAGGCGGCCGATCCTGGTCGGTGGCACCGGCCTCTACATGCGCGCCGCGCTCGCCGATCTCGATCTGCGCCCGCCGGTCCCCTCGGAGGTGCGCGCCGCCGTGGAGGCCGAGATCGCGGCGCGCGGCCCCGAGGCGCTTCACGCCGAGCTCTCTGACGACCTCGCCTCCGGCGTGCATCCCAACGACCGCAAGCGCATCGCGCGCCTCACCGAGCTCAGCAGAATGGGCATCGCGGCGCACCCGTCGGCCGAGCGGATGTGGAGCGAGGCGGCGCGCGTGCCGACGACGATCGTCGGCATCACCGTCGATCGCGAGGACCTGCGCGAGCGCATCGAGCGGCGGGTGGACGAGATGGTGCGCCTCGGCGTGGTCGAGGAGGTTCGCGCAGCCAACGCGGCCGGCGCATCGAGGACCGCCCGCGCCGCAATCGGCTTCGAGGAGCTGCTCGACGACGACGTCGAGGCGATGAAGCGCGCCCAGTGGCGCTACGCGCGGCGCCAGCTCACCTGGATGCGGCGTATGGATGACGTCGAGCAGATCGACCGCACGGGTCGCACCGATGCGGAGATCGCCGCGGAGGTCGTGGCGATCCTCGGCCGCGGCTAGCCTGCCGCCATGCGCTTCGAGAAGTGGCAGGCCCTGGGCAACGACTACATCGTCGTCGAGGCCCGCGACCTGCCGTGGGACCTGACGTCCGAACGGGTCAGCCGCATCTGCGAGCCGCACCTCGGCGTCGGCTCCGACGGGATCCTCTTGCTCAGCGAGGTCGACGACGAGCGCTACGTCGCCGAGCTGCGGATCTTCAACCCCGACGGCTCGGAGGCCGAGCTCTCGGGCAACGGCGCCCGCGAGGCGGTGCTCTACCTGCGCGAGGCGGGCTGGACCGACGAGGATCGCTTCACGATCACGACGAAGGCCGGCGACGTGACGCCGACGATCATCGGCCCCGGCGAGGTCTCGATGGACATCGGCCGCGCCTCTGTGACCTCCGACTTCTATCCGACCGGTCCGCCCGACGGGCTCGGCTCGATCAGCTCGCGCGGGCGTGAATGGGGGTTCCAGCACGTCGACGTCGGTAACCCGCAATGCGTGGTTGATGTCGGCGACGAGGTCGAGGACCTCGATCTCGCAGCGATCGGGCCGGCAATCGAGTCGCACAGCAAGTTCCCGCAGCGCACCAACGTCTCGTTCACTCGCGTCGACGGTTCCCGGGTCCGCGCGCGGATTTTCGAGCGCGGGGTGGGGGAGACGCTCTCGTCCGGCACCGGCGCCAGCGGCGCGGCGGTAGCCGCGTTCCTGCGCGGCGCGCCGAGCCCCATCACCGTCGTCCTCGACGGCGGCGAGCTCACGGTGGAGATCAGCGACGACCTCGACGTGACGCTGATCGGGACGGCTTCGCGTGTGTTCGTCGGCGAACTCGATCCGGACTTCGTGGCAGAGCTCGAATAAGCCGCCTCAACAGCGGCGGGGCTCCGCCTCGGCCTTCGGCCTCCGCGATCGCTAAGGACGTCGAGCAACGAGCAGCTCGGCCAACCGCGCCGCGACGAATCCGAAGGCGAAATAGAGCGCCGGCAGCCACAGCGCGACGCCGAACAGGCTGTCGGCGGTCGAGGCATAGCGCGAGAGATCAAGCTCGACGATGAGGATCTCGGCCGCGGGCCCGACGACAGCGGCGACGAGGCCGCACACGATCGCGGGGCGGCCGCCGGCCAGCCAGCAGGCGACGATCACCGCGAGACCGATGACCAGCGTCGTTGCCGGCTCCTCGGGTGGCTCGTGGATGAGCGCGGTGACGGCGTAGATCGAGAGCACGGCGGCGATCGCCGCGAGGCCGGTTCGGAGGTCGAAGCCGGGCCGGGCGGGACCCAGGCGCAGGCGCAGTTCGCCGAGTGACGCGGTCGCCAGGCCGACGAGGATCGGAAACCACAGGGCGCTGCGCCAGATGAACGGCGTCGAGTCGTCGAGGTAGGTCGTCGTGCCCGACTGGACGTGCCCTGCGTCGCCGATCAGCCCGCCGAGCGCACCGATCGCAAAGAGGATGGCCAGCTCCCCGGCGCTGAGCTTGAACCGCATCGCCGCGGGAGTGAGCTCCGCGCCTAGCGTCCTGCCTGTCGCCCCGTGGCACTCACCGACCCCTCCAAGCGGCTGCAGGCGATCCCCCCGTACATGTTCGCCGAGCTCGAGCGCAAGGTCTCCGGCAAAGCGCGCCGCCGGCATCGACGTGATCAGCCTCGGGATCGGCGATCCGGACATGCCGACCTACCCGTACATCGTCGAGGCGATGCAGGCGGCCGTCGCCGATCCGAGCACCCACCAGTACCCGTCGAACCGCGGCCGCCCGGAGTTCCGCGAGGCCTTCGCCCGCTTCTATGACCGCCGCTTCGGTGTCGAGATCGACCCGAGACCGAGGTCATGGCGGCAATCGGCGCCAAGGAGTGCATCTACAACCTCTGCTTCGCCTTTCTCGACCCTGGCGACGCCGCGCTGGCCGCCGACCCCGGTTACCCGGTCTACACCGGCGGCCCGACTCTCGCGGGTGCCGAGGCGGTCGTGCTGCCGCTCGTCCCTGAGCTGGGGTTCGTCCCCGACTTCGACGCGATCTCGGCGGCCGACCTCGACCGCGCGCGACTGCTGTTTCTCAACTACCCGAACAACCCGACCGGGGCGATCGTCCCCGACGGCCTCTTCGAGCGCGCGGTCGAGCTCGCGCGCGAGCACGAGATCCTCGTCGTCCACGACAACGCCTACTCGGAGACGACCTACGACGGCTACGTCGCGCCGAGCTTCCTCGCGACCCCGGGGGCCAAGGAGGTTGGCGTCGAGGTCTTCTCGCTCTCCAAGGGTTTCAACATGACCGGCTGGCGCTGTGCCGCGATCCTCGGTAATGCCGACGCGATCTCGACCTACTGGCGCCTGAAGACGAACATCGACTCCGGCAACTTCGAGGCCGTCCAGCTGGCTGGCGCCGCGGCGCTCGACGGCCCACGCGAGCCCCTGCAGGAGATGAACGCCATCTACGCGCGCCGCCGTGACCTGGTGGTGGCCGCCCTTGGCGAGATCGGCGTGACGGTCGAGCCGCCGAAGGGAACGATCTACGTGTGGGCGCCGGTGCCAGAGGGGCACACCTCGACATCGTTCGCCGAGCTCGTCCTCGAGGAGGCCGGCGTCGTGATCTCGCCCGGATCGATGTACGGGCCCAGCGGCGAGGGCTTCTTCCGGATCTCGCTCACAGCGCCGGATGAGCGCATCACGGAGGCCGTCGAGCGCCTCCGAGAGCACCTCGCCTAGTGCGTTTGTGCGTCGCCGAGAGTTAGCGTCTGCTAACAATTCCGCCCTCGTTGGGGTCCCCCCGGGTTAGGGAACGGTAAGGGGGAGATTCAAGGCCCTTCGAGATCTCACCGATCTGAACCTGCAGTGACCACACTTGGCATAGCCCTGGCGCTCGCGTGCGCCGCGATGGCGAACATCTCGATGCTCTGCAAGCACCGGGGTGCGAGCGAATCGCCCGAGATCAGCCTCCGCGCGCCGATGAAGAGCGCCGCCGCGCTCTTTCAATCGCGCTGGTGGACGATCGGGTTTGCGGTCGCCGCGGTCGCCTGGGTCCTGCACGTCGCCGCGATGGCGATGGCGCCCCTTTCCCTGGTTCAAGCCGTGATCGCCGGTGGGCTGGTCCTGATCGCCTTCCCGGCGCAGCGCTACTTCGGTCACCGCCTCAATCGGCGTGAGTGGCTCGGCCTCGGCCTCGCCGCCGCAGGCCTCGCCTTCCTGGCCTTCACGGTCCCACACGCTCGCGAGAGCGAGGGGTACTCGATCGCCACGCTCGCCGCGTTCGAGACCGTGATGGCCGGCGTCGGTGCCTACCTCTTCGCCTCAGGCGCATTGCGCCGAGGCTCGTCGATCTGCCACGGCGTCCTGCTCGGCCTCGCCTCCGGAATGCTGATCGGCGTCTCCAACGTCGCCATCAAGGCCCTTACCGAGGCGATCCACGCCGGCGGCATGATCGGCCTCGTCAGCCCGTGGACCGCGCTGGCGGTCGCCGGTGGGCTCGGCGCCTTCTTCGCCCTCGCCCGCGGCATGCAGCTCGGCAAGGCGATCCCGGTGATCGCCACCGCCTCGGCCTCGTCGAACTGCGCGGCGATCCTTGGTGGCGTCGTCGTCTTCGGCGACCCGATCGGCTCGGGCGCTTTCGACGGCCTGCTCCGCGCTCTGGCTTTTGCCGCGGTTATCGGCGCCGCGGCGCTGATGCCAGGCCCGACGAGACCGCCGCCCGCACCTAGCCTCCCTCTTTCCGTAGGGTGCGGCCGGTGATCCGCACGCCCTCACATGACCCCTGGGGCCGCGACCTTGCCGGCCAGCTGCACGAGCTGACCTTCGAGAGCGAGGTCCTCAAGGGCAACCCGCTCGGCGACCCCTTCGTCGCGGCCGCTCTACGTCTACACGCCGCCCGGATGGCCCGACGACGGCCCCTACCCCGCGGTCTGGTCGATCCAGGGGATGACGGGCCAGATCGACATGTGGCGCAACCGCAGCCCCTACGCGATCGACCTTCATCGAGGACGTCGATCGGCTGATCGTCGCCGGCGAGTGCCGACCCGTGGTCGTGCCGATGCCCGACTGCTGGACGGCCTACGGCGGCGCGCAGTTCATCAACTCGGCAGGGACCGGTCGACTACATGACTACCTCTGCGACGAGCTCGTGCCGTTCGTCGACGAGCGCTTCTCGACGCTCGCCGGAGCGCGACGCCCGCGCGGTTCAGGGCAAATCGTCGGGCGGCTACGGGGCGCTGGTGCTGCCGATGCTGCGACCGGATCTGTGGGGTGGGCTCGGCGACGTCTCGGGCGACGCCGCCTTCGAGTACTGCTACCTGCCCGATTTCCCGGCAGCGTGGGCGGTGCTGCGCGAGCACGACTCGATCGAGGAGTTCTGGGAGCAGATGCTCGACGACCCGACGCCGTCGCCGCCGACCTTCGCGGCGGTCAACGCGATCGCCATGGCCGCCTGCTACTCGCCCGGCCCGGACGGCGAGCCCGAGCTTCCGTGGTCGGATGGCGGACGGCTCGCTGCGCGAGGATGTCTGGGAGCGCTGGCTGGCCTGGGACCCGGTGCGGATGATCGGCGACCACCTCGACGATCTGAGGACGATGCGCGCGATCTCGCTCGAGTGCGGCCTGCAGGACGAGTGGAACCTCTACGTCGGCACGGCGATGCTCCACACGCCGCCTCGACGACGCGGGTATCGAGCATCGCTTTGAGCTCTTCGAGGGCAAGCACGGCGGCATCACGCATCGCTACGCGCCCGCTGGTCGCCTGGCTGGCCGAGCGGCTGGCGCCCGACGCCTAGCGCCACCGGCGCGGGTCGTGGTGCTTTGCATAGAGGGCGCGCCCTCGCCGATGGGCGACTGGGTCCGCATAGGTCCCGCTATGCGAACCCGATTCGGCCCACCTGGGACGGTGCCCTCGACGGCCGCTCTACCTGCCCGGTCAGCCGCCTCTGACTGAACCCATCCGGCGCTTCGGCTCTAGGGGTGGCGCTTGAGACCGCGCAGGACGCCGTCAGCGGCCTTGTGCGGGGCGCGGATCGCCGATGCCGACCAGATCCAGGTCGGCCGTCGGCACGGCACGCACGGCGGCGCGGTTGGCGTCGTCATGGCCCGTCGTGAACAGCTCGGCCGTGTAGATCGCGAAGTCGAGCTCGCGAGTCATCGCGCGCTCGTGGACCGTCTTCAGCTTCTCCGCGCTTGCCTCGAAGACCAGCACCGGCTGGCGCAGCATCGGCAGGTAGGTACGCCCGTCGGCGTCGACGTCGGGCTCGCCGACCTTCGTGTCGAAATCCGTCACCGCCACGCGGCGGCAAGGGTATCCCGCTAGATCTTGCCCTCGGCCGCGAGCGTGTCGCGCATGCCGGTCTTCAGGTCGCGCGGCTCGAAGCCGAGCTCGGCGACCGCCTTGTCCTGCTTGGCCCAGAAGGTGACGCCGTCGGCCGAGTTGATCAGCTCGCGCAGAGTTCGGCGGCTGGCCCATGATCTTGCCGACGACCGGCCCGATCGGGGTCATCAGCTTGAGCAGTCCGCGTCGGCACTGCGCGCTTCGGCGCCTTCTTGCCGGCGACGCTGGCCGACCGTCTCGATCAGGCTCGCGCATCGTCGTGACCTCCGCGCCGAGCACGTACGACTCGCCGATCTGGCCCTTATCGAGCGCGAGCAGGATCCCGGTCGGCGACGTCCTCGACGTGGATCATGTTGAAGCCCAGGTCCGGGAACGCGATCATCGGCATCTTCCCGGCGAGGAACTGGTTGATCTGGCGTGCCGATGGCCGAGTGGTCGTCGGGGCCGTAGACGCCGCCGGGCTGGACGATCACGCAGGGCAGTCCTCGTCGGCGATCAGGCGCTTGGCGACCTGGTGCGCCTCGTACTTGGTCTGCTCGTAATAGGAGGTGAACTCCGTGCCCGGGTGCTTGTAGGTCTCGTCGACGACCTCGCCATGGGTGTTGCCGAACGCCGCGACCGTCGAGACGTAGACGACCTTCGGCGTCTTCGCCGCCATGGCCGCCTTCAGACGCGCTCGGTGCCGAGGACGTTGGCCTCGTACATCGCGCCGGTGCTCGGACTCGGGGATTCCGACCTCGTAGATCGGCGGCGCCGTGAATCGCCGCGTCGCAGCCCTCGAGGCCCCGCGGCGATCGCGGCGTCGTCGGAGAGGTCGCCCTCGATCAGCTCGCGCCGAGCGCTCGCGAGCGCCGGCGCCCTTCTCGGGCGAGCGCACGAGCGCGCGAACCTCGTCGCCGCGCTCGCGCAGCTTGCGGACGACATGACCACCGATGAACCCGGTTCCCCCGGTGACAAATACCCTCATGAGCGTGCGCAGGATATCCGCGATCGCGCTGGCCGACGTTCCTGTCGGCGCTCTGCTCGGCGCGGCGCCTCGCTGGCGCCGGCGACCCGCATGACGGCGACCAGCTTCGCCTTCGCGATCGGCAACGGCAACCTCTCCGGCGGTCCCGAGCCGAGTCGCGGCGCGTCTCGGCAAGTACGACCTCGTGGTCGTCGACGGCGAGCTGGCGACGGCCGACGAGGTGGCGGCGCTGCAGGCGCAGGGCACGACCGTGCTCGCCTACCTCAGCGTCGGCACGATCGAGAAGTGGCGCTCGTGGTATCCGCGAGCTCAAGCGCTTCCGCCTCGAGCGCCGTGGGCCGACTGGAAGGACGAGTGGTTCGCTGACGTCTCGAAGGCCGGGCTGCGGCGGATACTCACCGAGCAGATCGCGCCCGAGATCCTCGCCAAGGGCTTCGACGGCCTCTTCCTCGACAACGTCGACATGATCGAGACCCGCAACCACATCGCCCAGCGCGACGGGATGCGCAAGCTGGTGCTGGCCCTCGCGGAGCTGGCGCACTTCAAGGTCAAGTTGCTGTTCACCCAGAACGGCGCCTGGGGTCTGCGCAAGCTCGGGCTCCTCGACGCGATCGACGGCTGGAACCGCGAGGACGTCACGCTGGACCTACGACTTCGACAACCAGCGTTACGTGCGCACCCGTCCGGGCCAGCAGCAGGCGGCGCTGCGCGAGTTGCGGCAGATGGCCGCCCGTGGGCTGGTCGACCACCTCGGCCGACTACACGCGCCGGGCGACGAGCAGGCGCTGGCAAGGAGTCGGTCGCGGCGTCCTGCTCGGTCGGCGCGCTGCCGTACGTGGGCGACATCGGCCTGACGGCGCGCCGCCTACCGGATCCACCGCTCACCTGTTAGGGGCACCAAACAGGGGTCTGACCCCTCTTAGGGGCGCCGAACAGGGGTCTGACCGCACTCAGGGTCGACCAAACGTCCAGTTCGCCGTGAGGCGCTGGTGCGGGGGAGGGGGCCGTCGATGGCAGGGTCGTGGACCCGGCACGACTCCAAGCGCGAGCTCATCGCCTTCATCTGCGCTCCTCGGACTGACGCTGCTCGCGGCCCTCGCCCTGCTGCTGGCGGGCCCGGCGCCCTCCGGACCGCCGCCGGCGAGCGCCTCGGTGGCGCCCGAGGCGAGGCGCGCCGAAGTGACCGCAGCGAAGCCGACGTGCCGGCACAGCCCGACGCACGGCCGCCAGGCGCCGCCGAAGCCCGACAAGCCGCTCGGCGAGGTCACCAACGTCAACGGCGAGCCGCTCGACGTGACCGCCGGACTGCGAGGACAGCCTCGCCATCGCCGCCAAGCAAGGGCTCACGCTTCCCGATGGCTGGAAGATCTACTGCGTCGGCCCCGGCCTCGACTGGGACGGCAACCACCACTGGGGCGTCACCTGCCCGTACGCCTCCTGCCCGAGGGCGCCGGACCCTACGTCTCGATCTCGAACCCGACCTATTACGTCGTCGCCCACGAGCTCTGTCACGCCAACTACGGCAACGACGAGCTGATGGCCGATCGCTGCGCGGCCGAGCACGGCGCCTCGCTCGCCGACGAGCCCGTACCAGTAGGCCGAGGGCCGGGCGGCCGCCGGTTCGCGGCCTAGACTCACTCGGGGTGAGTTCCAACGGCTCCAGCCCGAGCGCACCCTCAACGGCTCCGAGGCCGGTATCCGCAACGCGCGAGCGCGTCAGCGTGCGCTCGCGATCGGTATCAGCGCGACAGCCGCCGCCGCAGGACGAGGACGTCCTCGCCGAGCTCAAGGAGCTCCTGCGCACGGCCGGCGTGGCGACGGCCGGGGAGATGATCCAGGTCCGCCCGGCGCCCGATCCCGACCGTTACTTCGGGCGCGGCAAGCTCGAGGAGCTCAAGGCCGAGATCAAGCGCTCCGGCGCGAACGTCGTCGCCTGCGACGACGAGCTCGCTGCCGCGCCAGGAGCGCAACCTCGAGGCGGCGCTCGACGTCCCCGTGATCGACCGCACGGCGATCATCCTCGACATCTTCGCCGACCACGCGCACTCGGCCGAGGGCAAGCTGCAGGTTGAGCTGGCTCAGCTCGAGTACAACCTCGCGCGCATGCGCGGCCTGTGGACGCACCTCGAGCGCCTCGGCGCCGGGATCGGCACCAGGGGCCCGGGCGAGTCGCAGATCGAGACCGACCGCCGGCTCGCGCGCGACCGGATTGCGGCACTGCGCCGCCGCCTGCGCCACGTCGAGCAAAACCGCGGCGTGATGCGCGCGCGGCGCGAGAGCGCGGCGATCCCGACCGCGGCGCTCGCCGGCTACACGAACGCCGGCAAGTCGACCCTGCTGAACGCGCTCACCGGGCGCCGAGGTGAGCGTGGGGGACAGGCTCTTTCACACGCTCGACCCGACCACCCGCTCCTACGAGCACGACGGCCGCCAGTACCTCGTCACCGACACGGTCGGCTTCATTCGCAAGCTGCCCCATCAGCTCGTCGAGGCGTTCAAGGCGACGCTTGAGGAGACGCGGATCGCCGACCTGATCCTGCACGTCGTCGACGGCTCCGACGACGCCGAGCAGCGCGCCGCGGCGATCGCGGCCGTCGACTCCGCGCTCGCAGAGATCGGCGCGTCAGATCAGCCGCGCCTGCTCGTCTTCAACAAGATCGACCTGCTCGACGACGGGGCCGCGTCACGACCTCCTCCTCGCCCATCCCGGACGCGATCGGCGTCTCGGCCGCAACGGGGCGAGGGGATCGACGAGCTTCGCGACCGCATCGAGACCGCCTTCGCGGACACCCTCGAGGAGGTCGAGCTGCTCGTGCCGTACGCGGACGGCGGCCGGCTCTCCGAGCTGTACGAGATCGCGGGCGACCTCGAGCGCGACGAGCGCTCCGACGGCGTCCGCGTGAGCGCGCGCATCCCACGCGCCGCTCGTGCATCGCTTCGCCGAGTTCGCGGTCGACACCGCCGCCTAACCGCACGTGGAACTGCGCTTCCAGCGACTGTCGGAGGCGGCCCGGCTGCCGACCCGCGCGCACGCTGGCGACGCCGGGTCTCGATCTCTACGCGGCCGAAGCGGTGACCGTGCCGCCCGCCGGCGGTCGCATCGACGTCGGCACCGGCGTTCGCCGTCGAGATCCCGGAGGGGCACGCGGGCCTCGTCCTCCCGCGCTCCGGGCGGCGCCCGCAAGCACGGGATCACGCTCAGAACGCGCCCGGGCTGATCGACGCGGGCTACCGCGGCGAATTGCGCGTGCTGATCCTCAACACCGACCCGACGCAGGCATTCGAGATCGCGCCCGGCGACCGCATAGCCCAGCTCGTGATCGTCGCGGTCGCTGCGACGGAGCCTCTCGAGGTGACCGAACTTGGCGAGAGCGAGCGCGGCGAGGGCGGCTTCGGCTCCTCGGGGCGCTGAGCCGCGATCCGCCTCGGCTTGGTGGAAGCGGTCGCACTCGTGGGAGACTGGACCGCACACCGATTGAAAGGGGAGTGGTCCAATGGCCACAGAGACCCAGGAGTCCAACGGAGCGACGCGGGTCTCGTACATCCTTGGCGTTCCGCTTGCGGATGACGTCGTCCGCCAGTGGCCGCAGATGGGCGAGATCGTCCGGACCAGCCAGCTCGTGGCGGACGTCGAGGGAAACTTCCCGGAGCTGACGCTGGAAGTCGGCCGACGGCTGCGTCTTGACGACGTCGTTGTGGTCGAGTGGACCTGCAACTACGGGGACGGGCGGCTGTATCGCAACGTGACCATCGGCGAGCTCGAGGACGGCGAGGCCGTGCGCGTCACCGACTACTGGGGCGAGCCGACCACCACGCCGGAGTGGCGCCAGTCGCGCACCGATCGCCTCGATATGCCGAGCGACGGAATCTGGCCCGACAACGAGCACCTCGGCCACTATTAGAGGCTTTTCTAACTAGCGCACGGTCGCCGCAACCGCGCTGGCGTGCGCGGCAGCTTCGAAGGCGTCGTCGAGCGGCTCCAACTCTGGTGCTGGGCCGGCAGCCCGGGCAAGCGCAAGCCCGATCAGGTGATCCGCTAGCTGGGCGTTCTTGGGGAGCAAGGGCCCGTGGACGTAGGTGCCGATGACGTTGCCGACGCGGACGCCCTCGAACCCGTCGCGGCCGTTGTTGCCGTGGCCGCGGATGACGCGGCCGAGCGGCTGGACGCCCGCACCGAGATGGGTGCGCCCGCCGTGGTTCTCAAAGCCGGCGACCTCGAGCCTCTTGCCGTCCCCCAGGTCGGCCTCGATTGCGACGTTTCCGATCAGGCGCGGCCCGTCCTCGCGAACCGTCTCGAGGTCGACCAGGCCCAGCCCCTCGATCCGCTCGTCGCCGAGTTGGTAGCTGTGGCCGAGGAGCTGATAGCCCCCGCAGACCGCGAGCAGCACCGCGCCGTCGTCCACCGCTCCGGCGATCGCGTCGCGTTTGGTGGCGAGCATGTCCGCCGCGACGAGCTGCTGGTCGCGGTCCTGGCCGCCGCCGATGTAGAGGAGGTCGTGCGCAGCGGGGTCGAAGCTGTCGCCGGGCCCCGCATCCGCCTGCTCGTACTCAATTCCGCGCCACTCGCAGCGGCGGCGTAGGAACAGCATGTTGCCGCGATCGGCGTAGATGTTCATCTGCTCGGGATAGAGCGCGAGGAGGCGGAGCTTCATCGGACCGCCTCCAGCACGCAGACGACCGAGCCGACGTGATCAGCCGTGGCTGGCACGGCGATGCGCTCGCGCGGCGTCAGCCCGGCTGCCGCCGCCTCGGTTTCGAGCTCGGCGGGGGAGAGCGAGTCAAGCCGGATGGCGTCGGTGTGCTCGGAGAGGTCGCCCGTGGGGGAGACGGCCTGGCGCAGACGGTGGATCTCATAACCGCTGTCAACCTCGGCCACCTCGATCGGCAGGCTTGAGTAGACCCAGCCATCGATCTCGCGCACGTCCGGGAGCGGGGGAGGGCCCGTCATCTGCGCGCCGACCGCGACCTCGTCGAGCAAGGCGGCCGCGAAGGTGCCACCCGGCTGAAGGTGACCCGCCGCGGCGGCGAGCGTCTGCGATCGGGCTTCGGCGCCGCCGACGATGTGCATGAACTGCATCGGCGCGAGAATCGCCGCAAACCGGCGGCCGAGGCTGAAGGTCCGAGCGTCAGCGACGACCGTCTCCACATCCAGCGCGTCGACGGTAGCCCGGTCGCTCAGCGCGTCGAGCAGGTCGGGTGAGGAGTCGAGCGCGACGACCTCGTGGCCATGGCCGGCGAGGTCGAGGGCGACGCGGCCGGTGCCAGCGCCCAGCTCGAGGACGGGTCCCGCCGCCTCATCTGCGATCTGCTCCCAGAGCGCGAGGTCGGCGGCGTAGGCGCCGTTCTCGACGTCGTGCCAGATCGATTCGGCAATCACCGCCAGAACTCCTTGGCGAGACCGCGTGAGGCGAGCAGGGTCCGGAGCTCGATCAGGGCCGTGTAGGTGGGCAGCGCGTACAGCGGCCCATCGGCGGCCGCGACGGCGCTGTCCAGGCTGCGCTCGATCGACTCCTCAACCACGATCCTCGCCGGGTCGACGCCGGCGTACTTGAGGCGCAGGGCGAGCTCGGGCGCGCGCGTTCCCGCGCAGTAGGCGGTGCGCACCGCGCCGGCGAGAACCTCGAAGTCGGCGTCCCAGATCCAGGAGACGTCGCGGCCGTCGGCGATGCGGTCGTTGAGGGCCATCCACAGGTCCAGTTCCTGGCGCTCCGTGGCTTCGAGCCGGAGCGTCCGCAGGACCTCGTTGGTGCCGGCCGGGTTCTTGATCAGGAGGATCGAAACGGGGCGGCCGCCGATCGCGATCGTCTCGACGCGTCCGAAGACGGCCTCGACGGCAGACAGCGCGTCGGTCGCATCTTCGAGCCCGATTCCCAGGCCGAGCGCCGCGGCGAGTGCCGTGAGCGCGTTGTAGACGTTGTAGAGGCCCGGCAGGGGTAGCTCGAACTCCGCCTCGCCGTCGTGCGTTCGCACGCGCACGCGCGAACCGCGCATCCCGTTCAGCTCGATCGCGGTCGCGGCGACGTCGGGCGCCGGGCGGTCCGCGCCGCAGTTGGGGCACTCGTAATGGCCGAGGTGGCCCACGAAGGCGCGGGCGTAGGTGTACGGGTGCCCGCAGCGCCGGCAGTGCTTGGCGTCGAACGCGTGCTGGAACTTCTCGAGCGCCACCGAGGGGTCCTCGATCCCAAAGTAGGTCACCCCGGGACGGCGCTCGAGCTGGGCGTCGCGGCCGAGATCCGCGATCAGCGGGTCATCGGCGTTGAGGACGAAGCCGCTGCGCCCGGCGCGCGACGCCGACCATCGCGGCCCACTCGTCGGCCAGGTGCTCGAGCTCGCCGTAACGGTCGAGCTGGTCGCGAAAAAGGTTGCCCAAGACGACGAGCTTCGGCTCGAGCTCGGCCGACGATGCGCGGGAGCCACGCCTCGTCGACCTCGAAGAGCCCCTCGTCGCCTTCCTGCTCGAGCAGCGCGGTGGCGACTCCCCAGGTCATGTTCGAGCCGGCGCGGTTGTGGACCGGATGACGCCCGTCGGCCCGCATGGCGGCGGCGAGCATCCCGGCCGTCGTCGTCTTGCCGTTCGTCGCGCTGATCACGGTCGAGCCGGCCGTGAGGCGGCGGCCCAGGCGGCCGATCGCGTCGGGCTGGAGGCGCAGCAGCAGGCGCCCGGGGAGGGTGGTGCCGCCGCCGCGCCCGCTGCGGCGGCTCAGCGCGCCCACGCCGCGCGCAAAGGCGACCTTCGCGCGCAGGCTCCCGCCAACGCCCTGGCTCACGGAAGCAGGCGCCTCAACGGCGGCGCGCCTCGGCTTCGCTTCGCTCCGCCTCACGAGGAACGATCACGCGCAGCGCCTGCGGCAGCAGCGACACGGTGACCGGGAGGTCGGCGAGGTGGTCGCCGTCGGCGTAGACGGCGAACGGCCGATCGGCCTCGATACGCACCTCCGCCGCGCGACGGACGTCGACCTCCGTCGTTGTTGACGTGCTCGCCCTCGAAGACCTTGGGGGAGGTTGCGCAGGAACTGCAGCTTGCCCACCTCGAGCGATCGTGACGACGTCGAGCAGCCCGTCGTCGAGCTCCGCGTCGGGAGCGACGAACATGCCGCCGCCGTAGGCCTTGCTGTTCGCGACCGCAACCGAGTACCCCGTCACCTGGCTGCGCTCGCCGTCGAGCGTGAGCGTGAACGTGGCTGGCTTCCAGCCGGCGAGCGCCCGCAGTGCGGCGTACGCGTACACGGCGCTGCCGCGGATGAACCGTGCCTCGTTGGCGATCCGGTTCGCGTCGGAATCGAATCCGCAGCTCGCGATGCACAGAAAGCGCCGGTCGCCGAGCTCGCCCGACGTCGATCCGGCGGGTGTGGCCGGCGAGGAGGTTCGCGACGGCCTCGGCCACCTCGGTTGGGATGCCGACCACTCTCGCGAAGTCGTTGCCACGACCGCCGGGGATGACCCCGAGCGGGATCTCCCCGCCGGCCAGTGCGCCGCCCACCTGTCCGATCAGGCCGTCGCCGCTGATCACGGTCGGGATCTCGCCCGCCGCGGCGCCGGTCCTGCGCCTCGTCGATGCCATGCTCGATGCTCTGGGTCATGACGACGCGGTAGCTCGCCCCGTGCCCGTCGAACGCGGCCCTGGCCTCGTCGAGGACCGTGGCGGACTTCCCACCGCCTGCGGACGGGTTCACGAGCAGTAGGTAGCGCGCCGGATCCGCCATCGCGACGCAGGCTACCCGCGTGCCACGCGCCCGACGAACCAGGTTCCGCGGCCTGCGGCCCCGGATTCGACGGGTTCGATGCCGTGCCGTCGAAAGCCGCGCTCGAGCACGGCCTCGGGCGTGTAGAACGGCGTCGCTGCGCCGCCGGTCGCAACCATGATCACGTGCCCGCCCGGCGCCAGCACGCGCGCGACCTCGGAGAAGAACGGGGGCACGTTGACGTGTGTGACGAGGTCGAAGTGCCCGTCTGGGTAGGGCAGCGCGGACGCATCGGCGACCTTGAAGGCGATTCGGCCCTCCGGGTCGAGATCGTCGACCTTGGCGTTGGCGGCGCGGATCATCTCCTCGGAGAAGTCGACGCCGCGAACGCGCGCACGGGGAAACTCGCGTGCGAGAAAGAGGGCACCCGCTCCCGTGCCGGTGCCGACGTCGAGGACGCGCTCCGGCGCGGGCTTGACGTGCTCGCAGGCCGCGGCCAGCGGCGCGAGGTGATCCACCGAGCCGGCGCCGGTGCGGTCATCCCAGCCGGAGGCGAGCTTGTCGAAGTAACCCTGGACGGGACGCCGCAGCACCGGCCACAGCCACGGGGCGCGGGCCGCGATGGCGTTGATGGCACGGCCAACAACCCGAACATGGGTTGGCGGTCCCGGTTGGCGCTCCTGGCTCATCGCATCGCATGATTTCAGGGGCTCGCGTGCCTCAGCCTCGCGGTCATGACGCGCATGTAGGCTGCTCGCCGATGAGGCTCGCCGGGACGACGCGCGCGACCGCACTGGACGGCGACCGTGCTTGCCGCGCTCGCGATCGGCGGTTGCGGGGGCGATGACTCGTCGTCGACCGAGGCGAGCTCGACGACCGGCGCGAGCGGCGCAGGCTGCAAGCAGGTCGAACAACCGGCGCCCAAGGACACCAGCTTCTCCAAGCCCGACGCAGGTGCTGCAGGCGGGCGAGGCGGCGACGGCTACGGTCGAGACGAGCTGCGGCAGCTTCGAGATCAAGCTCGACACCAAGAACTCCCCGAAGACCGCCAACTCGTTTGCCTTCCTCGCCGAGAAGGGCTTCTACGACGGCACGACGTTTCATCGCGTCGCTCCCGGCTTCGTCATCCAGGGCGGCGACCCCCTCGGCAACGGCCAGGGAGGTCCGGGTTACTCGGTGACCGAGGCGCCGCCGCAGGACACGACGTACCGCAACGGCCTGGTCGCAATGGCGAAGACCGAGGTCGAGCCGCCGGGGACGTCGGGTAGCCAGTTCTTCGTTGTCACGGCCCCGGCGGATGCCGGGCTGCCACCCGACTATGCCGTGCTCGGCCAGGTCACGAAGGGGATGGACGCGGTCGACGCGATCGCGGCCCTCGCTGATCCCAGCGATCCCAACCAGGCGCCGACGCAGGTGGTGACGATCGACAAGGTCACCATCAACGCCGGCTGAGGTCAGGGACTTGGGCAAGATCGAAGTCGGCGACCCGGCCCCCGAGTTTGAGCTCGAATCGACGGGCGGACGCGTCGATCGCCTCGTCGACCACCGCGGCAGGTGGGTCATCCTCGCCTTCTATCCGGGCGATTTCACCCCCGTTTGCACCCGCCAGTTCTGCTCGTATCGCGACGGCGCCGACCGCCTCGACGAGCTCGATGCCGACGTGCTCGGGATCTCGCCGCAGTCGGTCGTATCGCACGAGCGGTTTGCCTCCGAGCATCACCTGACGGTGCCGCTGCTCGCCGACCCCGAGCACGCGACGGCGCGAGCCTACGGCGTGGTCGCGCCGGGCGGACTCGTGCGGCGATCGATCTTCATCGTCGACCCCGAAGGGTTCGTCCGCTACCGCCATGTCGCCCTGCTCGGGCTTCGCTATCGCGACGTCGAGCGCCTCGCCGAGGCGCTCGAGGGCGTGCGCACGACGGTGGCGTGAGCCTCGAACCGGAGCCTTTCGAGCTACGGATCGACGGCCGCGCGATCGCCGGGGAGATCAGCGGGGAGGGGGAGGGGCCGCCGATCGCGCTGCTTCACGGGCTCACCGCCACCCGGCGTTATGTAATCCACGGTTCGCGCACGCTCGCGCGTTCGGGACTGCGCACGATCGCCTACGACGCACGGGGTCACGGCGAGTCCGACCCGGCGCCGCCCGCCGGTGGCTACACCTACGACGAGCTGGCAGGTGATCTCGGACGTCTGCTCGACGAGCGCTCGCCGGACCGCCGCGTGGTGCTTGCCGGACACTCGATGGGCGCGCACACGCTCACGACGTTTGCGCTCGGCGCGCCCGAGCGGGTTGCCGCGATCGTCGCGATCGGGCCAACGTGGCTCGGCGGGGAGGTCTCCGCCGAGAGCCTCGCCTACTGGAGCGCGCTGGCAGACGGGCTCGAGCGCGGCGGCGTCGAAGGCTTCCTCGCGGCCTACGACCACGATCTCGATCCCGAATGGCGCGAGACGATCCTGCGGATCACCCGCGAGCGCCTCGAGCGCCACCGCCATCCCGAGGCAGTTGCGCTGGCGCTGCGAGAGGTGCCCGCCTCGCGGCCGTTCGATGACCTCTCGGAGCTGGAGTTCCTCGATGTGCCGGCGCTGGTCGTCGCCAGCCACGACGACGCCGACCCGGGTCATCCCTACGCCACGGCCGAGGCCTGGGCCGAGCGGTTGCCTCAGGCGACGTTCGTGAGCGAGGAGCCCGGTGCCTCGCCGCTGGCCTGGCAGGGCGGGCGCCTCTCGCGCGTGATCGCGAGCTTCTGCGAGGAGCCCGCGGTCGTCGAGCGCCTCGGCTAGCGCATCTGCGGGCGATGATTCCGAGCCTCTTGGGCGGCGGCGGCCCGGAATATCCGGCCATGGCGTCACCCTATGCTGTGCCTGT
This sequence comes from uncultured Solirubrobacterales bacterium, assembly GCA_963796815.1. Lineage (GTDB taxonomy): Bacteria > Actinomycetota > Thermoleophilia > Solirubrobacterales > 70-9 > WHSW01. The sequence continues at coordinate 82,383 of CAWCNF010000001.1, read as the reverse complement.
GATCGACGATGGGCCGGCAGTCCACTATTCGGCGGTGCCACGAGGCACGCCCGTCTACGCGTCGGATGAGACCCAGGTTGGCACCGTCGCCGAGGTCGCCGACAACTACCGTGAGCACATCCTCGACGGGTTCGTGATTCGCACGAACGGCGGCGAACTGCGCTTCGTCGATGCGCCCGAGGTGGCACGGACGGCCGAGCGCGGCGTGACCCTCACGATCACGCCTGCTGAGGTCGAGCAGCTGCCGCCGCCGGAGCCCGGCGCGGGCACTTTCAGCGCGAAGGCGCAAACGGGCAAGGTCGGCCGCCTCTTCGGCCGCGCCTGGAAACGCGATTAACCGCGATTGAGGGGGGGTAACTGAGCGCCGATGGAAGCCGAGGCCAGAGTCGACTTCTCGCTCCCGGCCCTGGCTGAGAACGTCGCGCTCGTCCGCCACGTACTCGCCGGTCTCGCTGAGGCGCTGGACATGCAGCCCGCGGAGATCGCCGACCTGAAGACGGTGGTCACCGAGGCGTGCATGAACGCCGTCGTCCACGCCTACCGACCGGACGAGCCGGGCCTGCTCGAGGTCGAGGCTTGGCCCGAGGGCGACAACCTTCAGGTCATCGTCCGCGACTTCGGCGTGGGCATCCGGCCACTCGCCGACGTCGAGCACCGCAGCCTGCGTCTCGGCCTGCCGCTGATCGCGGCGCTGACATCGAGCTTCGAGCTGAGCGGCCTGCCTGGCAATGGCACCCAGGTGCGGATGCAGATCCCGTTCTCGACCCCGACCGCCAATGGCAACGGGCGTGAGATCCCGATGACCGAGGAGACGCGGATCCGGCTGCCGAGCGGCGATCTGCTCGCTCCGGTGCTCTCGCGCGTCATCTCGATGTTCGCCACGCGGGCAGATCTCTCGGTGGACGAGCTCTCCGACGCCGTCCTGCTCAGCGACGCGCTGTCGGCGGGCGGCACCACGAACTTCGCCGACCGGACCGCGAGGATCGCGATCCGCGAGTCCGACGGCGCCTTCGAGGTCCGCGTGGGCCCGCTCGCGGAGGGCGGCGGTCAGCGCCTGATCGACGGCCTGCGCATCCCGGAGCTCGACGCCTCGCTGGAGGGCCTTGCCGATGAGATTCGCGTCGACGAGCTCGACGACGGCGGTGAGGTGCTGGCGATCCGGATCAGCCGCGCCGCGCGCGAAGCCGATCCGCGTTAGCCGGCCTCGCCGGTCGCCTCGCGGAGCTTGCCCAGGGCCCGGCGCAGGATGCGCGAGACGTGCATCTGCGAGTAGCCGACCCGTTCGGCGATCTTCGACTGCGTGAGGTCCTCGGCGAAGCGCAGCTGCAGCACCTCGCGCTCGATTGGGTCGAGCACATCGGCACCGGCGTCGATGGCGGCGCGGTTTTCGACCAGTTCGAAGCCGGGGTCGTCGTCGCCGATGCGCTCGGCCATGGGCGCCTCGTCGCCTGGCTCCGAGCCCGCGGTGGGCTGATCCAGAGACATGGTGCGCCGCGCCGCGGTCGCCTCGAAGGCCTCCAGCACGTCGGATTCGGACATCTCGAGCAGCTCGGCGATCTCAGCGACCGTTGGCGAGCGCTCGAGCTCGTGGCTGAGCTTTGCAATCGCGCCCTCGACAGCGCGGATGCTCTCCTGCAGGCCGCGAGGCACACGGAGGGTCCAGACGCGATCGCGGAAGTGGCGGCGCAGCTCACCCAGGATCGTCGGGCCGGCGAACGCGGCGAACGGAACGCCGCGCTCCGGGTTGAAGCGCTCAAGCGCAGAGACGAGGCCGAGGCTGGCGACCTGGATCAGGTCGTCGCTCGGCTCGACGCCGCCGCTGTAACGCATCGCGAGGCTGCGAGCGAACGGGAGGAAGCGGCGGACGACCTCCTCACGGGCGTTCTCGTCCCGGGTCGTGGCGTAAAGCTCGAGGAGCTCCTCCTCGGAGGCGAGTGCGTCGACCGGCCCGCCCGGAGGCGGAAGATCGCCGGGTCGGCGGCGCGGGCGTCGTGGTCGCTGCGACATCGGCACGAGCACGATAGTCGGCGGACGTCCCCCAAAAAAGGACGAGGACCCAGGTGGGGGGTGACCTGGGCCCTCGATGCAAGCCCTCCCTAAGGAGGCCTCACGCCGCCGGTACCCGGCGCCGAGATGGCCAAACCACAATACTTGAGTGGTCCTGATCGAACATGCATAACGGCGGAACACCCGCGTCCTGACACGCCGTCGACGGCCTTCGACGAGGCGCGGCAGCTCAGGCGGGCGGCACGTAGCGCTTCGCGGCGCTGAGCTGTTCGCGGAGAGTTGCCAGCCGCAATCGATATCCCGGCGGACGGTCGCAGTAGAGCCAGATTGCGTCCCGCCACATTTCGTACTCGAGGAATTTGCGGCCCCGCGGAGCCGCGGAGTCGAATACATGGACAATTCGGCGCAGATCCATCCGTGACCTGATGATCCAGGAGCGAAAATTTGCCTCACGTGCTGTCGTCGGCGAGGCCGGGTAGACACGTCCTGCTCCCGTACGTGCCGCGAACTCTCGCAAGAGCGGCTCATCGTCCCACCGAAGTCGAACTTGAGCCACGGGCTGCAACAACGACGCGGCGCTCGGATACAAGCCCAAGGAGCCCTCAGCTGTGAAGAATCCGGCGAGAAACCCCGCCCAGTCCTCCGTCAGGCCACGGCCCGCCGAATCGACGATCGGCCTTGGTACTCGGTCGGTGCGACGACGTTCGAGAAGCCGGGAGCGCAGATAGACCATGGGAGCCCAATCGCGCCCAGACGTAGCGTGTGACGGTTGACCGTCAGTCCACCAATGGACTGCGGCGCACCACAGATCCGCGTCGCCAGCCTTGTGCGCTCGCAACGGGTAGCGTTCTAGTAGCTGGGACAGTCGCAATGAGTCGGCTCTTGTGTCAATTGCCCAACACACCTGCGGAGCGGATGACCCACGAGCGGGGTTTCGCCGGATTCTTCCGAGGCGGGTGATCTCGCGAAGCTCAGCCATCAGCGAGGCATCGTCGTCCCGAACATTCACGCGGACCGAACAGCGGTGGTTGGCCTTCCGTGGTTGCTTCGAAACCTGAAACGAGGCTTCGCCCTCAAGGAATCCAGCGAGAAAGCTCCCATCCGCAGGCTTTAGATCGGGGTACCCGTCAGCAGGGCATACGCCAGTCCTGCTCCCGAATGGACGAGCCATGTGCCTAGCCTAGATTTCGTGGCCGACGGTACGAGTTGTCATAAGAACCGCTATCGAGCGCAGGATCCGTGCCTGAGGATCTGAGCGTCGTTCACGCGGGTTCCCGCGCCCCAGAGCAGCTCCTGGCGCTGTTCGATGATGCCGTTGAGCTCGGCCCGAGCTCTACGTGAGCTCACGGCTTGCGCCGGCGCTCGCGCTTGATCAGCCGCTTGTAGGGCTCGAAGTCGACCTCGATCGTGTGGCGCTTTGAGTTCACATAACGACGGGCCATCGCCTCCCTGTCCGCCTCGATGCCCGCGCGCATCTCCTCGGCGCTGGGAAGCGAGGTCTGGCCCTCGAGGACGTCGGCGATCCACTCCGACTGAGCCTCGGCGAGCGGCATGATCGCGCCGAGGGGCTGGATCAGGCCGACGAACCAGAGGCCCGGGTTCTCGGGGCTGACGACGTAGCGGTAGAACGGCACCTGGTTGTCGGGCGCCGAAACGATCGCATCGTCGAGGAACGGGAACGTGACCTTGTAGCCCGTGCAGTAGACGATCACGTCGATCTCCTCCGTGGTGCCGTCGGTGAAGCGAACCGACCGTCCGCCGGTGAACTCGGCGATGTTCGGCTTGACCGTGATGTCGCCGTGGCCGAGGCGCGGCAGCAGGTCCGACGAGACCGTCGGATGCGCCTGGCCGAGCTGATGGTCGGGCTCGGGTAGTCCGTAATCCATCGGCTCGCCGATCGCCGACTTGATCCTCCGGCCTAGCAGCGCGACCCCGATTCGCGCGGGGATGCGCGAGAGGATGCCGCTGCCGAGCTCGTCCGTCGGCTTGCCCGCAAGGTACTTCGGGACGATCCAGGCGCCGCGGCGCATGGCCAGGAATGTCCTGTCGGCGATTCGCGAGGACTCGACGGCCACGTCGGTCGCCGAGTTGCCGATGCCGAGCACCAGCACGCGCTTGCCCTCGAGCACCTCGGGTGTCTTGTAGTCGTGGACGTGCATCTGCTCGCCCTCGAATGCATCCTGGCCGGGAAAGGCAGGCTCGGGCCAGCGCGCGTCCCAGTGGTGGCCGTTGGCGACGATCACGTCCGTGTAGACGTCCGAGCCCTCCACGCCGCCGTCGAGCTCGCGCCAGCTCACCCTCCACCCGCGGTCGCCCGGATCGACGTGCGTCACCTCGGTGCGAAAGCGGATTCGATCGCGGAAGCCGAAGTGATCGACGTAATCGTCGAAGTAGTCGGCGATCTGCTCGTGGTTGGGGTAGTCCGGATAGGAATCCGGCATCGGGTGCGTGGCGTAGGCCATCATCCGGCGCGACGTGTTGATGTGAAGCGAGCGGTACGCCGACGACATCCCGTTGTCGTTCATGTAGCGCCAGTTGCCGCCCACCTCCGAGCCGACCTCGAAACAGTCGAACTCGATCCCGCGCGCCGCGAGGACCTGGCAGCTCGAGATCCCGGAGGACCCGGCGCCGATGACGCAGACCTTCTTCGCGCTCGCTGCCAACTCAGTTCAGCGACGGATCATCTGGCATCCGCGCGAGCAGCGCGAACTGCCCTCCCTTGCGCGCCAGGACCTCGTTCCAGAGCAGCCCGGGGTCGTCGGGAAAGAGCTCGGCGGGAAGCGGCGGCTCCACGATCCACGCATCCTCGGCGAGCTCGGCCTCCAGCTGGCCCGCTCCCCATCCCGAGTATCCGGCGTAGACACGGCCGCGCCGGATCGACTCGGCGAGCGTGTCCTGATTCGGTATCGGCAGCGACGAACCCGACGTCGGCCGCGACGATCCACGCCGCCGCCTCCGGGTCGCTGAACTCGGCGAGTACCACCAGCGCCTGCGGCTGGACGGGCCCACCCACGAACACCGGCTCACCGTCGGCGATGTCGGAAAGCTCCGGCGCGACCTCGGAAACGTCGGTCTCCGACGGGCGGTTGAGGACCACCCCCATCGCCCCGTCCTCCCCATGCTCGGTGATCAGCACGACCGTGCGAGCGAAGTTCGGATCCAGCAGCGTCGGCGACGCGATCAATAGCCGCCCGCGAAGCGAGGTCTCCGGTCCGATTCCTGACATCAAGCGGATTCTGCCCGCTCGCTACTCTCGGAGGCACTGTGGTGCGTGACGTGAACGAATCCGAGTTCATGGCCGAGGTGGTCGAGCGGTCCCGCGAGGTACCGGTCGTCGTCGACTTCTGGGCCGAGTGGTGCGGCCCCTGCCGCCAGCTCGGCCCGGCCCTGGAGGCAGCCGTCGACAAGCGCGCGGGCAAGGTCGAGCTCGCGAAGGTGGACGTGGACTCCAACCAGCAGCTGGCCGCCGCGTTCAGCGTCCAGGGCATTCCCGCCGTCAAGGCGTTTCGCGACGGCAAGGTCGTCGCCGAGTTCACGGGAGCGATCCCGCCGGCCCAGATCGAGCAGTTCCTCGACGCGCTCGTCCCCTCAGAGGCGGACGAGCTCGCCGCAGCGGGCGACGAGGACTCGCTGCGTAGGGCGCTCGAGCTCGATTCGCACCACCCCGCCGCCGCCAAGCAGCTGGGGAAGCTGCTGCTCGGCCGCGGTGAGCGCGACGAGGCGCTCGCGCTGCTCGAGCCCCTCGCCGGAGACTTCATCGCCGAGGGCCTTGTCGCCCGGGCGAAGCTTGAGCGGTCGGAAGCCGAGGGCCTGGACGCGGCCTTTAAGGCGTGGGACGAGGGTGACCCACAGACAGCGCTCGAGCAGCTTCAAGAGGTGTTCTCGGCCGAACAGGACCCCGATCGGCGCAACCTGATCCGCCAGGTGATGGTTGCGATCTTCACCGAGCTCGGTCCTGACCATGACCTGGCCCGCGAACACCGCCGCCGACTTGCAGCGGCTTTGAACTAGCCCGCACGGGCCTCTAGGTCCGCCGAGATGGACCCGATCCATGGAGCTGACGTGCCGGTCGCCTTCGCGGCGGGGCTCGTTTCGTTCGTCTCGCCATGCGTGCTCCCCCTCGTGCCCGGCTACCTGTCGGCCGTCACGGGCGTCAGCATCACCGAGTTCGAGGGCGCCGACTGGCGCAAGGTCCTCGGCCCGAGCCTGCTCTTCATCGCCTCGTTTTCGACCGTATTCATCCTGCTCGGCCTGACCGCAACCGCCCTCGGCTCGAGCCTTCAACAGCACCAGGATCTGCTGACCAACATCGGGGCAATCCTGCTGATCGTGATGGGCGTTCTGTTCATCGCCGCGTCGTTTGTCGACCGTCTCAATCGCGAGTGGCACGTCGACGCCCTGCTGGCCCGCGCCGGCAAGGGAGGGCCGATCGTGGCCGGTGCCGCGTTCTCGATCGCCTGGACGCCGTGCACCGGCCCCGCACTCGGCGGCATCCTCACGCTCGCCGGGATCCAGGGCGAGGCCCTACACGGTGCCTTCTTGCTGGCGGTCTACTCACTCGGGCTCGCGGTCCCCTTCCTGATCACCGCGCTCGCGTTCTCGCGGGCAACGTCGGCCTTCGGCTTCATCAAGCGCCACTACAGCGCGATCGTCGGCGTCGGCGGTGGCATCCTCATCGTCATGGGGGTCCTGATCCTCAGCGGCGGCTTCACCCAGCTCAACATCTGGGCCCAGAAGGTCACGAGCGACCTGGGACTCAACCTGTAGAGCGTCTGGCGCTACGGCGCCAGCACGACGCGGCCGAATGCCTGGCGGCTCTCGATGTAGGCGTGCGCGTCGGCCGCCTCGGCGAGTGGGAACGTCCGGTCGATCTCGATGCGAATCTCGCCGCTCGCGACCCGCTCGAACAGCTCGGCGATCATCGCGTGAACGCGCGGGAACTCGGCTCAGCAGCGCGCCGCCGAGAAAGACGCCGCGCAGCGTGTTGTTCTGCGCCCAAAGCTCCTTTGCCTCGACGTTGGAACCGCCGCGACCCGCCACCCCGACGCTGACCAGCGTCCCGCGGTAGGCGAGCGCGCCGATGCTGTCGACCAGCGTCTGGCCGCCGACCGAGTCGAGGATCACGTCGGCGCCGCGCCCGTCGGTCAGCTCGCGGGTTCGCTCGGCGAAGTTCTCGGTGGCGTAGTTGATCCCGTGGTCGAGCCCGAACTCCTGCAGGCGCTCGAGCTTCTCGTCGCTGGACGCGGTTGCGATCACGGTCGCGCCGGCCTGCTTGGCGAGCTGGATCGCCGCCATGCCGACGCCCCCGGCCCCGGCGTGGATCAAGGCCGTCTGCCCGGCCTCCAGGTGGCCGGCGGTGAACAGGCACTCCTGCGCCGTGCCGACCGCAACCGGGACGCACGCCGCGGTCGCTGCGTCCAGCCCGTCGGGGATCGGCCAGGTCGTGATCGCGGGGACGGCGCGCTTGGACGCGTGCGAGCCGGCCATGTTCAGAGCGACCACCCGGTCGCCGACCGCGCGGTCCTCGACTCCGGCGCCGACCTCGGCCACCGTGCCGGCGGCGAGATAGCCGACGATGTGCGGGACCGACGGCGGCGGCGAGCCGGCCCGGGCCAGCAGATCGCCGCCCTCGATGCTGATCGCCTCGACGTCGATCACCACGCAGCCGTCGGGGCACTCGGGGTCGGGCACGTCCTCGTAGCGCAGGACCTCCGGACCACCGTTCTCGTAGATCACCGCGGCCTTCATCGACCCCCGACCCTACTCGCCCACCCCCGGTGAGCGGCTGACGAACCGCACGTCCTCTCCCCCCTCCAGCGAGAAACCCTCCGAGGCGCCGGGCGCGACGTCGATGAGAAACCCGGGCCGCCCCCACCGGGCGTACTGATCGGCGTCGACGTAGAACGGCACGCCGCCGATCTGCCCGAGCTCGATGTCGCTGGGCGCCGGGGGCATTTCCGCCGCGGTCAGGCACATCGCCGCGCTGCCCTCGCAGCAACCGCCCGACTGAAAGAAGGCGAGCGGCCCGTGCTTTTGCACGAGCCGCTCGATCATGGTCAAGGCCTCAGGCGTTGCCTGACCTTCGCCATCGGCCTAGAAGAAGCCGAGGGCTTCGGGTCGTAGCTGACCAGCAGGCACTTCGTCTGCGAGTAATGGTCGAGCATCATCCGGTGATTCTCGCGCCCAACCCCGGAGCTCTTGTAGCCGCCGAATGCGGCGTGCGCCGGATACTGGTGGTAGCAGTTGGTCCACACGCGGCCGGCCTTGATCTCGCGCCCCATCCGGTACGCCTTGAGCCGTCACGTGTCCAGACGCCCGCACCGAGTCCGTAGAGGGTGTCGTTGGCGATCTCCAGCGCCTCCTCCTCGTCACGGAACGTCGTGACCGAGACGCACCGGCCCGAAGATCTCCTCCTGGAAGACCCGCATGTCGTTGGTCCCCTTGAGGACTGTCGGCTCGAAGTAATAGCCGCCCGCCAGCTCGTCTTCGAGTTCGGGACGATGGCCGCCGGTGAGCACCTCCGCGCCCTCGTCGAGACCGATCTCGACGTAGTGCTCGATCTTCTCGAGCTGGGCCTGGCGAAACCTGCGGGCCCGATCTGGGTTGTGATGTCGAGCGGATGGCCCTGCTTGATCGCCTTGATCCGCACGAGCACGCGCTCCATGAACTCGTCGTAGATCGACTCCTGGATCAGCGCGCGGGACGGGCAGGTGCAGACCTCGCCCTTGTTGAACGCGTAGAGCACCAGGCCCTCGATCGCCTTGTCGAGGAAATCGTCGTCGGCGGCGATGACGTCGTCGAAGAAGATGTTCGGCGACTTGCCGCCGAGCTCGGTCGTCGACGGGATCAGGTTCTGCGCGGCGTACTGCATGATCAGCCGCCCGGTCACCGTCTCGCCGGTGAACGCGACCTTCGCGATCCGCTTGTTCGACGCAAGCGCGCGGCCGATCTCGGCGCCGGGGCCGTTGACCACGTTGAGCACGCCGGGCGGAACGATGTCCTCCAGCACCTCCATGCGAGCTTCAGGATCGACCACGGTGTCGGGCTCGCGGGCTTGACGACGGTGCAGTTGCCGGCGGCAAACGCCGGCGCGATCTTCCACGCGGCCATCAGCAGCGGGAAGTTGAACGGGATGATCTGCCCGACGACGCCGAGCGGCTCGCGGAAGTGGTAGGCGACGGTCTGCTCGTCGAGCTCGGAGATGCCGCCCTCCTCGCCGCGGATGACCCCGGCGAAGTAGCGGAAATGATCGGCCGCGAGCGGGATGTCGGCGGCGATCGTCTCGCGAACGGGCTTGCCGTTCTCCCAGCTCTCGGCGACCGCGAGCATCTCGAGGTTGGCGTCGATCGCGTCGGCGACGGCGTTGAGTACGGCCGAGCGCTCGGTCGACCGACCGCTTGCCCCAACCCGGGGCCGCGGCGTGCGCAGCGTCAAGCGCCAGCTCGATGTCAGCCGGAGCCGAATTGGCGATCTCGCAGATCGCCTCGCCGGTGCGGGAGCGAGGTTCTCGCGGTACTCGCCGGTGGTCGGCGCGACCCACTCGCCGCCGATGAAGTTTTCGTACCGGGCTGGACCTCGACGGGGCTGCCGGTATCGCCCGGCGCCTCGTAGGTTCGCTCGGTTCGTTCGATCGTGCTCATGGTCACTCGCCTTCCGCGTTGACGTCTCGGTACAGGCAGCGTCGCGCCGCCCTCCGTCCGCGTCTTCCGCAGCCAGTGACTAACCGCTGCCCGTGCTCGCTACCGAGGCGCGCCCTCCCTCGCCCCAGAAGAACGGGCCGCGCGTCGCGTGGACGCGCACGTCCCAGCCGAGCTCGCGGATGCGCGCCTCAAGCGTCTCGGGCGTGTGCGGGACCTTGACCGCTCTGAAGCGAGTCCCGTCAAGCAGCGTGCGCTGCACGACGCTCGAACTCTCGCCCTCGATCAGCTCGTCGGCAGTGCGATAGGCGTCGTCGGCGAAGAACACCCGCCCACCTTCGCCCAACGCCGCGTCGAGCATCGACCAGAACGTCGCCCGCGGGCCGAAAGGCCTCCAGGGCGGCCTCGAGCTCGCCCCCTCCCGACGCAGCTCACTCGTCGGCCACCGGCCGGGCTAGACGGGTGGCGTAACCGGGGCGTCGGTGCCGACGCCCACCTCGACCTGAGTGCCGATCGCTTCGGTCTGCTCGTAGAGCTCGCCGTCGCTATCGCGCGAGCAGACGATCCGGAAGCGCCCCGTGCCAAGTTGCGGATCGGCGACGAGGGGCAATCCGCGGATCTCCTCCCAGCCGAGACGCTCGATCTCGAACGGGTTCATCCGCACCTCTGAGGCTGGCCAGGGGCAGCTGGAGTTGTGCTGGTCGATCGCCTTTGAGATCGCCTCCAGGTTCTTTGCCTCCGCGCCCACTCGGTCCTCCTCAGTCCTGGTTCTCGTCCTCGCTCGACAGCTCGTGGTCGGCCTCGCCGCCCTCGTCGCCCCGGTAATCCTCCGGCTCGCCGGCGAGATGACTCGGGTCTGGGCCCGAGTCGCCATGGGAAGCGTGCTCGATCAGCTCCTTCTCGGACTCCTCGAAGCCCTCGGCCTCGCCGCCGCCGCCCTCGGTCACGGCGCGCTGCTCCTGGCGGCGACGCTCCTCAAGCGAGAGATGATCTTCTTCTTCCACACGCGCTCCTTGTCATCGTTTACGCGGTCCCCGACTCTATCTAGCGGCGTAAGATCGCCGCATGAACTCAGATCGCCTGACCGGGCTCGACTCCTCGTTCCTGCACCTCGAGCGCGGGCCGGCGCACATGCACGTGGCCTCGACGACGCTTTTCGAGGGGCCCGCGCCCAGCTACGACGAGTTCTGCGAGCACATTCAGTCGCGCCTTCATCTCGTGCCGCGCTTCCGCCAGAAGCTGCGGTTCGTGCCGCTCGGCCAGGGCCGACCGAAGTGGATCGACGACCCCCGCTTCAACCTCCGCTACCACGTGCGCCACACGGCCCTTCCAGCCCCGGGTGGCGAGGACGAGCTGCGCACGCTCGCGGCACGGGTCTTCTCGCAGCGCCTCGACCGCTCGAAGCCGCTGTGGGAGATGTGGCTCGTCGACGGCGTCGAGGACGACCGCTTCGCGATCGTCACGAAGACGCACCACTGCCTGGTCGACGGCGTCTCGGGGGTTGACATAACGACGGTCCTGTTCGATGCCGCCGCGGACCCCTCCCCCGCCGGGCCCGCGCCTGAATGGCTGCCCAAGCCGGAGCCGAGCAACGCGCAGGTATTGAGCGAGGCGCTCCTGGAGCGCGCAACCGAGCCTCGCGAGGTTGTGCGCGGTGCGCGCGCCGTCTTTGCCACTCCGCGACGCGCGGCCCGTTCAGCGGTCGACGCCCTCGAGGCGGCGGGCACGTTCGCCCGCACCACCTTCGGGGCCCCGGACTCCCCCTTCAATGTCCCCATCGGCCCGTACCGGCGCTTCGCCTGGGTGCAGGTTCAGCTCGCCGAGCTGAAGCAGATCAAGAACGAGCACGGCGGCACGGTCAACGATGTCGTGCTCGCGGCGGTGGCCGGAGCGCTCGCCCGGTACCTGCGCGCGCACGGGCACTCCACCCAGGACCTGCAACTCAAGGCGATGGTCCCGATCAGCGTGCGCGCCGACGACGAGCACGGCGCGCTGGGCAACCGGGTGTCGTCCTACATCGCGCCCCTGCCGATCGGCATCGAGGATCCCGTCGAGCGTCTGCGGGCCGTGAGCGCGACCATGGGCGACCTCAAGCAGTCAAAGCAGGCCGTCGGCGCGACGCTCATGACCGAGCTGGCCGACTTCGCGCCGCCGACCATCGTCGGCCAGGCGGCCCGGTTGCAGTCACGTCAGCGCTTTTTCAACATGGTCGTCACGAACGTCCCAGGCCCGCAGTTCACGCTCTACTTGATGGGCCGCAGGCTCCAGCGCGTGATTCCGATGGTTCCGCTCGCCAAGCGCCAGGCGGTGTGCTTCGGGATCATGAGCTACGACGGAAACGTCGACTTCGGGCTCATCGGCGACTTCGACGCCATCCCTGACCTCGACGCGCTCGCGAGCGACCTCGAGGCGTCGCTTGCAGAGCTCGCGGAAACCGCAGCCCCCGCCAAGCCGAAGCGCCGCAAGAGCGCGCCGAAGCGCAAGTCCAAGGAACCTGCGAGCAGCTAGACGGCGACCGCGGCGGTCCTCGAGCGTTCGATGCCGGCCCCACGCCAGCGCTCGGGGTCGCCAAGCTCGAGGACCAGCGCGAGATCCTCGGGGCGGCCGGCGTCATAGGACGAACCGCCATCCGGGTCGCGGAAGCCGGGGTGCACGAACCACTCGGTCGAGCCCGGCGGGATGCGCTCGCCCACCAGCCATCGGCCGATCTCGAGCGGGAGCGCCACCTGATGCTCGGAGAGGCGACCGACGAGGCGGTCGGTCGTCGCGACGCCAGCCTCGCGAAGCTGAGCGCGATGCGGGGGGCTGACCGAACGCACCGGCACCCGCAGCTCGCGCGCGACGAGCGCGATGTCGGGGGCGAGCCGTGGATCCGCGTGGCAATGGCGATGCCCGTCGATGTGGCTCGGCATCCTGCCGAAGAGCTCCTCGAAGGCGCGGAACTGCGGCGCGAGTCCGGGGTAGGCCTCGAGATGAATGCCCAGATCGACGTCGAGCTCGAGCAGCGGGGCGGGATCGACGTCGCGCGTCGCCATGATCGAGATCCGGTCGATCGCCCCGGCTCTCGCAGCCATGATGATCCCCGCGTCGTAGGCCGGCCGGTAGCCGTAATCGTCGGCCGTGATCACGAGCGTGGCGGCCTCCTGCTTGCTCCCTTCCATGGGCATCGCTGAGATCATCCCTGAGGAGGATGGATTCACGTCCGCCGGGTCGCTATTCTGCCCGCGTTCGTTCCGCGCTGGTGGGGGGCAGGTGCGGAGTCAGTGAGTGAGACGCGGCTGCGGACACGGCCGCCAGAAAGGAACGCAGTGAAGGCAAGAACGCCACGCCTGCTCGCAGCGGCCGCCGTCGTTGCCGCCGTCGCCATCGTCGGTGTCGGTAGCAGCGCCACGGCCTCGAGTAGCTCAACCAAGGCGCATGCGACCGTCATCAAGATGCGCCAGGACGGCAAGGATCTCTTCTTCGACGGCCCCGAGACCGTCGCGGCCGGGACCGTGCTGAAGATCAAGAACACCACCGATCCGGCTCAGATCGGGCCGCACACCTTCTCGCTCGTCAAGGAGAAGGAGCTGCCGACGGATCCCAAGGACCTCAAGGCCTGCGGCAAGAAGCTGAAGGCCATCTGCGGGGCCATCGCCGCATGGCACAAGGTCAACCTGCAGACGGGCGAGATCGGGGTCAACCCGGTCGAGGCCGGAGGCAAGGGCTGGGACAAGGAAGGCTCCGAGAAGGTCAAGGGCGACTCGTGGGTCGCCGAGAAGGAGGGCGCGACCTTCAAGCAGGAGGTCACCGCCAAGCCCGGGACGGTGCTGCATTTCATCTGCGCTGTCCACCCGGAGATGCAGGGCGAGATCACGGTCAACTGACCGCCTCGGACCCACAACGAAGCGAGCGGGAGCGGCGTCTGACACGCCGCTCCCTTCTCGCCACGGGCGCCGCGGGCGCGCTTGCGGCATCGACGCCGGCGCGCCTGTGGTCGCCGGCGCTTTGCCGCACCCGCGCGGGGCGCGAAGCCTGAGAAGTTCAAGCCGCGCGCTGCGGATACCGCCGGTGATCACCGACGCGGCGATCACGATGCCGATCCGCGAGGCAGATATCGCGGTCCTCCCCGGCGAGAAGACGAGCATGTGGACCTACGACGGGACGTTTCCCGGCCCGACGATCCGCAGGCCCGCCGGCGAGCGCACGCAGGTGACCTTCGACCACCAGCTGCCCGCGGCGGCCGGTGAGCTCACCGTCCATCGCCACGGCGGCCACAACACGTCGGACGACGATGGACAGCCGGGCGGGCTCACCCGGGACCAACCGCGCGCCTTCTACTGCCAGGTCGCGCGCGACCTCTCGCCGAAGGATTCCGGCAACGACCTGCTCATCGCCCCGGGCCAACAGCGAACGTACGACTACTCGCTCATGGAGGACGGCGCGCCTGAACGGGCCGCGTTTGAGTACTACCACGACCACCGTCTCGAGCGCACCGGCCGCAACGTCTGGAAGGGCCTCGCCGGGATGTGGATCATCGACGACGAGCTCGACGCCTCGCTGCCCCTCCCCACCGGCGAGCGCGACATCCCGCTGATGCTCGTGGACCGCTCGTTCGACCGCAACAACCAGCTCACCGATCCGTTCGGCGCCCACGCGCACGCTCCCAACGACGGCATCTCGGGGAAGTTCGCGCTGGTCAACGGCGTCAACCACCCTCACCACGAGGTCAGCGCCACGCGCTATCGGCTGCGGCTTCTCAACGCCTCCAACTTCACGATCTACGACCTCGAGCTCTCCAACGGTCAGCCGATGGTCCAGATCGCAACCGAGAGCGGGCTGATGCCGAAGCCGGTCAAGCGCAAGCGGATCCGCCTGGGACCAGCGGAACGCGTCGAGGTGATCGTCGACTTCAAGCACGCCGCGAGCTCGCAGGTTGAGTTGATCAGCCGCTCGCGCGGCAAGAGCGGCATCTCCCAGCACATCTTCGACGGCCCGCTGATGCAGTTTCGCGTCGGCAAGCGCGCCAGCGACCCCACCCGCATCCCGCGCGCCCTGCGCCCCCTTCCCTACTGGGTCGAGAACGCCTCGCCGAACCCGGAGCACAACTGGGACATCTCGATCAGCTCGGGCCTGATCGCGACCTGGCTCATCAACGGCAAGACCTTCGACCCGGCGTACGCCGACGCCTCACCGCAGCTCGACACGACCGTCACCTGGCGACTGCACAACAAGACGGCCGTCACCCACGTGATGCACCTGCACGCGACCGACTGGTACATGCTCTCGCGCAACGGCAAGCGGCCGAAGCCATGGGAAGCGTGCCTGAAGGAGAGCTTCGTGCTCGAGCCCAACGACGAGGTCGTCGTCGCAGGCCACTTCTCCGATTACACCGGCAAGTTCGTCATCCACTGCCACATGCTCGACCACGAGGACCATGGCCTCATGTCGCAGTTCGAGGTGGTCGACCGCCCGTAGGCGGAGTCAGCGTTAGACGCCGAGGTCGCGCAGAAACTCGGGCTCGTGGCCCTCGAGGTACACGAAGAAGGGGTGCGGGACGTCCTTGCCCGTCGCGGTCTTCGCTGGATCGGGAGGTGTGTCGGGGTCGGCAGGAGTGAGGGCTTCGTCGGCGTCCTGCCAGAAGCGCTCGTCGGGATTCCAGTGACGGCGACGCACATCGCCTTCGAGCCCCTCGTCGGCGAGCACGCTGCGGACCGCCGCCTCGGCCTCCTTGGCCGCCTCGGGGCTCTGGGTGTAGACGAAGAGCTTCTCGCCGTCGCGGGTCACGATCACGCGGTCGCCGAGGCGTTCCTGCA
This sequence comes from uncultured Solirubrobacterales bacterium, assembly GCA_963796815.1. GTDB lineage: Bacteria > Actinomycetota > Thermoleophilia > Solirubrobacterales > 70-9 > WHSW01. The sequence continues at coordinate 66,944 of CAWCNF010000001.1, read as the reverse complement.
CCTCGTCGTCGAGATCCAGCGTCCGCAGCCGCTCGGCGACGTGTCCGTGGACGGACTCGTGGATATCGACCTCAACGCGAAATTCGTCGTCAGCCATCGCGGCGCGAGGCTACCAGCCGGACGAGTTCTAACCTGGCCGCGATGGAACAGGCGATCCAGGTAGTCGGCGCGTTGATGATTCTCGCGGGCTTCACGGCCGCGCAGATCGGGCGCATGCGCGTCGACTCGCGCGCCTACCTGATCCTGAATCTGGTCGGCTCGGCGATCCTCGCCTACCTCGCCGTCATCGAGGAGCAATGGGGCTTCGTCCTACTCGAGGCGGTCTGGACGATCGTGTCGGCGTGGAGCCTCGTGCGGGTCCTGCGCGGCCTGCCGGTGGCCGGCGCGCACTGACAAACCGCGGCACCGTCCGGCCAGGGTTCTATCTATGACGTCCTGATGCCGGGATCGCTGCCCGCGAACGCGCCCCGGTGGCGCCGCCACGTCCATCCGGACGGCTACGCCTACGGCTGGCTGCTCGTCCTCATCGCCTCGTCGCTGATATTTCAGCTCGCCGCGGGTGACTCGGGCTGGGCCAGGGTTGTGACCCTGCTCTTTCAGGGCGCCGCGCTCCTCGCGGCCCTGCGGATCTCCGGCGCCCACCGGTGGGTGATCCGTGCAGCGTCGGTGGTCGCGGGGATTGGGATCCTGGGTGCGCTCGGCCTGCTGATCGGATCCGGCGAGGTCGACGACGCGGCCGCCCGGCTGATCGGGCTGATGCTCGTCCTTCTCGCTCCCGCGGCGATTGTTCGCGGCGTCGTGCGCCAGGCGCGCGAGACCGGGGCGGTCACGTTCCGGACCATGTCCGGAGTCCTCTGCGTCTACCTGCTGATCGGGATGGCGTTCGCGTTCCTCTACGGCGCGATTGAGGCGCTCACGAACGATGCTTTCTTCGCCCAGATCTCCACGGCCAACCAGTCGGACTTCCTCTACTTCAGCTTCGTCACCCTCACGACGACCGGTTTTGGCGACCTGACCGCTGCCACCTCGCTCGGGCGCTCGTTCGTGATCACCGAGGCGCTGACCGGACAGATCTACCTTGTGACCGTGGTCGCTCTGATCGTCGCCAATCTGGGACACAACCGTCCCTTCGCCAGACGGTGAAGCCCGCGTCTGCGCGGCGGCGGCGGGCGGCGCTGGTCGTGACGGCCGCCGCCGCGCTCGTGGCGGGCGCGGTGGTGGGTTCGGGCGCGGCGGGCGATGATCAGCAGGAGGAACCCACCGCGGCTGCGCCGACCTGCCCGGATGAGATCGCCGCCAGCCCGAGCCGACTGGCCGGCGAGATGCTCGTCGTGCGGATGGAGTCCACGGCCACCGACGGGTTGCGCCACGCGCTGCGCCGTGGCGAGATCTCGGGCGTGATCCTGTTCCCGCCGTCGGGCGTTGACCGGTCGGCCCTTGCGGATCAGATTTCGAAGCTTGATCGCGTCGCCGCGCATACGGATCAGCAACCACCGGTCGTGGCCATCGATCAGGAGGGCGGCGAGGTCAAGCGCTTCTCCGATCTCCCGCCGGAGCTCTCCCCCGCCCAGATGGCCAACGCCGGATCCAAGGAGACTCAAGCCCAGGGGCACAAGACGGGCAAGGCGCTGGCAAAGCTCGGCATCAACGTTGATCTCGCGCCCGTCGCCGACGTCCCCGTGGTGCCCGGCGCGTTCATCGAGTCGCGCGCCTTCGGACACCACCCCGGGCGGGTCTCAAAGCTCGTCACCGCCTTCGGCACCGGCCTCGCCGACGGCGGCACGGCGGCGACTGCGAAGCACTTCCCGGGGCTCGGTCGCGCCACGCAGAACACCGACCTTGCGCCGAGCACCGTCGACGCCACGCGCCACGAGATCGCCGCCGGCCTGCCGCCGTTTCGCGCTGCGGCCGAGGCCGGTTTCGGGCTGATAATGGTCGGCAACGCCACCTATCCCGCGCAGGACGACGAGAACCCGGCCTCGCTCTCGCGACGGATCGTCTCGGGGCTGCTGCGCGAACAGCTCGCCTACAACGGGGTCGTGATCACGGATGACCTCGGCGCCGGGGCGATCACCGGCGCCGGCTACGACGAGGGCGAGGCCGCCGTGGCGGCCGCGAAGGCGGGCGACGACCTGCTGCTCTTTGCGCTGTCTGACGGCGAGGCCGCCCGCCGGGCGCTGACGAAGGCGATCCGCAGCCATAAGGCCCTCCGCGCGAAGGCGGTTGCCTCGTGCGCGCGGATCGAGGCCCTGCGCGAGGGCTTTGCCGCTTGAGGGTCGCGCTCGCGCAACTCAACCCGACCGTCGGCGATCTCGACGGGAACGCCAGGTTGATCGTCGATGCGATCGAGGCCGGCCGCGGGGCCGGCGCGGACCTGGTCGTCTGCCCGGAGCTCTGTCTGCCCGGCTACCCGGCGGAGGACCTCTACCTAAAGCATCACTTCCTCGAAGCAAACCGCGACGCGCTCGAGGGCGTTGCCTCAGCGACGGACGGCATCACCGCGATCGTCGGCTTCGTGGAGCCCGTCGGACCCGCACCGCAGCCGCATCGCGATCGCCCGGCGCCGCGGCCGGCGCACAACGCCGTCGCCATTCTGCGCGACGGGGAGGTCGAATCGGTCTACAGAAAGAACCGGCTGCCCAATTACGGCGTCTTCGACGAGGCCCGCTACTTCGAGCCCGGGTCCGGTCCGCTCGTCATCGACGTAGCGGGAGCCAAGGTGGGCATCACGATCTGCGAGGACGTCTGGGAGCCCGGCCCGCCCGCGTCCGACGAGGCCGCCGCGGGCGCGACCCTGATCGTCAACCCCTCCGGATCGCCCTACCTGCGCGCCAAGGGCCGTGACCGCGAGCGGATGTTCGCCGAGCGCGCCCGTGCGTACGGGGCGGCGTTTGCCTTCTGCAATCTGACCGGCGGCCAGGACGAGCTCGTCTTCGACGGCCAGAGCTTTGTCGTCGACGCCACCGGCGACCTCGTTGCTCGCGCCCGTCAGTTCGAGCCCGATCTGCTCATCTGGGATCTCGGCGGTTCGCCCGGCCGGATCGCCGAGTCCCTCGACGACCTCGACGAGGTCTTTGCCGCGCTCGTGCTCGGCGTGCGCGACTACCTTCACAAGAATGGCTTCGAGCGAGCCCTGGTCGGGCTCTCCGGCGGCATCGACTCGGCGCTCGTCGCGCTCGTGGCAGCCGAAGCCCTCGACTCGGCGAACCTCACCTGCGTCGTGATGCCCTCCCCGCACTCCAGCGCCGAGACTCAGGCTGACGCGCGGGCGATTGCAGCCAACCTGGGCGCGGAGTGCCTGGAGTTGCAGATCGAGGCGGCGATGGACGCCTACGCCGAGATCCTCGGCGATCGCTGGAGCGGCGAGGGCCTGGCCGCGGAGAACGTCCAGGCGCGCATCCGCGGCAACCTGCTCATGGCGATCTCCAACGATCGAGGGCACCTCGTGCTCACGACGGGTAACAAGAGCGAGATGGCGGTTGGCTACGCAACGCTCTACGGCGACATGGCGGGAGGTCTCGCCGTGATCAAGGACGTGCCGAAGCGGCTCGTTTACGACCTCGTCCGGCGACGCAACGAGCGCGCCGGGCGCGAGCTCGTTCCGGCCGCCGTGCTCGAGCGCCCGCCGTCGGCCGAACTGCGACCCGATCAGCGCGATGCCGACACGCTCCCCGACTACGAGCTCCTCGACCGCGTCCTGGAGGGTTACGTCGAGCGCGACCTCTCCGCTGAGGAACTCGCCGGCGACGGGTTCTCGCCCGAGCTCGTCGCCGAGATCATCGGCATGGTCGACCGCGCCGAGTACAAGCGCCGCCAGGCCGCTCCCGGGATCCGGATCACGAGCAGGGCGTTCGGGCGCGACAGGCGCCTGCCGATCACCAACCGGTTCGGCGGCTGAGATGGCGGCCCGGCGCGGGATCTTCGTCGCCCCCTTCGATGAGCTAGCCGACCCTCGCGTGATCGCGGAGCTCGCGGCCGGCGCCGAGGAGCGAGGCTGGGACGGCTTCTTCGTCTGGGACCACGTCAACTATCGGGCTCCCACGCGCGCCGTGGCGGACGCGTGGGTGACCCTCAGCGCGATCGCGGATGCGACCGAGCGGATGCGAATTGGCCCCCTGGTCACGCCGCTCTCGCGTCGGCGGGTCCAGAAGGTCGCACGGGAGACGGCGACGCTCGACCTCCTTAGCGCCGGGCGCCTGACGTTCGGGGTTGGCCTGGGCAGCGACAACAACGGCGAGCTGGAGCCGTTTGGCGAGGTCGTCGACCCGGTCAAGCGAGCGGAGCTGCTCGACCTGGGCCTGGAGAAGCTGGCCGCCTATTGGGCCGGCGAGTTCGAGCCCACGCCGGTACAGCGGCCACGCATACCCGTCTGGGTGGCGGGACGCTGGCCGCGCCGACGTCCACTCATGCGCGCCGCGCGCTGGGATGGCTTCTTTCCGATCGACCTGCCGGGCCCGGACGCGTTGGGCGAGTTCGCCGAGGGTCTGCGCGAGCTGCGCGGCGACCTCGACGGCTTCGATCTTGTGGTCGAGGGCCCGCCGGGAACCGACCCCGCGCCCTGGGAGGCAGCCGGGGCGACGTGGTGTCTGACGAGCTTTGACCAGACCCCGACGCGAGCCGAGGTCGCCGCCGCGATCGAGGATCTGGATTCCGTCCCGAGGAGCTAGCCGCTGGGCTGCGGCCGCACCGCGATCGTCATCCGCACGAGCGCGCACAGGCGGCCCTCGTCATCGGTGAGCTCGCAGTCCCAGATCCAGGTGGTGCGGCCCCGATGCCTCGCGTTCGCGACGGCATGCACCGTTCCGCCGGAGATCGGGCGCAGGAAGCTGGCCTGGTTGGACTGGCCCATCGCCACCATGCCCTCGCCGGAGACCGCGTTGTAGGTCGCCGCCGAGCAGACGGTTTCGGCAAGCGCCGCAAGGGCGCCGCCGTGGACGATGCCGAAGGACTGCAACACCTCGTCGGTGACCTGGAACCGGCCCTCGGCGCGCTCGCCGTCGCCGCCGAGATACTCGATGCCGAGCGTCTTGTTGAGCCCGACGTGCGGGTTGACGTCGCCTGCCACGCATGGACCCTAGCGACGCTCGCGCAGGCGGCGAGCCCGCGAGCGCCAACCCGTAGGCTTTCGCTCGCATGATCACCCAGGATCAGCGGGCCACGCTGCAGCTCTTGCTCGAGCGCGGCCAGACGTACGCCGACCTCGCCGCCCTGCTCGCCCAGGACGAGTCCGCCGTACGTCAGCGTGCCCGTGCGGCGCTCACCGAGCTCGTCGGCGAGGACCCCGACCGCAACGTCTCCCTCACCGACTACCTCCTCGGGCAGGCCGATCCGATCGGCCGCGCCGACGCCTCGCGCCACCTGCGTGACGACCCCGACGACCTGCGCATCGCGACCGAGCTCGGCGTGCGTCTGCGCCTGATGTTCCCGACCGCGGACCTGCCCAAGCTTCCTGGCGAGAGCCGCCCCGCCGGCGGCCGGCTGCGTCGCGCGGCACCGGGCGCCGCGACACCCGCGGGACCCAGCGTCGCATCCCGGCTTGGCTTCGGGGGCCTCGATCAGTCGCAGAGCCGCCTGATCGCCATCTGCGGCGGCGCGGCCGTGCTGCTGATCGTGATCGTCCTTGGGATCACCGGCGCCTTCTCGGGCGGCGACAAGTCGTCGGCAAGCTCGGGGAGCACAAGCTCCACCACCTCGACGACCGCCGCCACCGGCGACAACGCCGTCCAATCGGTCCCGCTGAAGCCGATCGGCGGCGGCGACGCGACCGGCACGGCGGTCTTCGGGCTTGCGACGGGCGATCAGGCCTACGTGGACCTGTCGGTCAAGGGACTCGACCCCGCGCCGAACGGTCAGGCGTACGTGGTCTGGCTCATGCTCACGAACACCAAGGGCTACCCGCTCTCGCCGCTCACGGGCATCAACCAGGACGGCAGCTACCAGAACCGCTTCTCGATCCCGTCCGCGGTCCTCCCCGTGATCGCGCGGGTCCGCTACGTCGACGTCTCGATCGCGCCCGTCAAGGCGATCCGCAACCTCGTCCGCCAGGCCATCAACAACACCGAGCTCGTGATCGACGAGCCCGGCACCAAGGTCCTGCGCGGCGAGATCCCGGCCGGCAGCGCCCAGAGCGGCTCAGGCGCTGGCGCCGGTGGCTCGGGCGGCGGTCAGGGCAACAGCGGCGGCTGAGCCTCAGGCCGGCAGCAGCTTCCCGGGGTTCATCACGCCCGTCGGGTCCAGGCGCTCCTTAACGGCCCGTAGCGCCTCGACGCCCACCTCGCCGACCTCCGCGAGCATGTACGGCGCGTGGTCGCGGCCGATCGCGTGGTGGTGGGTGATCGTTCCCTCGCAGCCGACGATGGCATCGCATGCGGCGGTCTTGACCTCGCGCCACTGGTGGAGCTCCTCCCCCGTACGGGCACGGGAGACGAAGGTGAAGTAGAGCGAGGCGCCGTCACGGTAAGCGTGTGAGAGGTGGCAGTTGACGATGCCCGGCGTTCCCCCCGTGTCCAGGGCGCGGCGGATCGCGGTGCCGACGCTGTCGTAAAGCTCGCGCAGCCGCGACCACGTGTGCGAGGTCTCCAGCGTTTCCACGAAGTAGCCGAGGTCCATCAGCTCGTCGCGCAGGTACGGACCCTCGTAGCGCCCGTGCTCCCACGCCCGGCCGGGCGACTGCCCCAGTGGTGCGGCGGCGCGGCGAAGGAGGGGTAGCGCCAGTGCCCGGCGACGGTCGACCGAGTCGCGGTCGCCCTCCCAGCCGACGATGAGGATGCACCCGCCGCGCTTGCCGCGGAGGGCGAGGTACGCATCGAGCGCCGCCCGCTTGGCCGCCGCCGTCCCGGACAGCGCCAACGTGGTCCGGGTCTCGGACTCGTCGGAGATGCGGACGATGTCGGGCATCCGGTCCGTTTGGGCCAGCTTGCGCACGCAATCGCACGCGGTGTCGAAGTCGGCGGCCACCCAGCCCTCGTAGCGCCGGGCGGTCGGCGCCGGGCGGACGCGCACGGTGACCTCCGTGATCGCGCCCAGGATGCCCTCCGAGCCAAGTACCAGCTGGCGCAGGGATGGCCCGGCGGCGGTGTGCGGCGTCATCAGCGTGCCAAGCTCGCCGACCGGTGTCGCCATCGCGAGCGCCGTCACGAGGTCGTCAAAACGGCCGTAGCCGCTCGACGCCTGCCCGGCCGAGCGCGTTGCGGCGAAGCCGCCGATCGTCGCGTACTGAAACGACTGCGGGAAATGCCCGAGCGTGAGGCCGTGCGCGCTCAGCGCCGCCTCGGCCTCCGGGCCGCGAAGCCCTGGCCCGAGCGTCGCCGTGAGCGAGGTGCGGTCGATCCTCACGTCGCGCAGCCGGCGCAGGTCGAGCGCGATGAGCCGCTCGTGCGCGCCCCCCACGGGGTCGACGCCGCCGACGACGCTGGTGCCCCCGCCGAAGGGAACGACCGCAACGTCCTTGCGTGCGCAGACGTCGATGACCGCGGCCGTCTCGAAGGCGTCGGCGGGCTCAACGACGGCGTCCGGTGCGCCCTGGAGTGACCCCGTGCGCAGGCGGAAGAGGTCCGGGTAGCTGCGCCCTGCGGCGTGGCGGATGCGGGTCTCGTCGTCGGCACGCACATGTTCGCCACCGACGATCGCCGCGATCGAATCGGGCACGTGCGCCGGTGCGTCCAGTGCGACCTCGCTCAGCTCGACGCGCGGCGACGGGAGCGCCGGGCCGAGCTCGGACTCGAGCGTCTTGAGTCCCTCGGGGCCGATCGGCGTGCGCTTGCCCTCTTCGCCCCAGCCGTCCCACTTCATGTCAGCGCCCTCTCGATGCCATCAAGGGCCGCCTCGAGCCGATCTCCCGCTGCGCCGCGCATCATCGGGCCGCCAAGCCGCGAGAGCCCGCGCAGCGTCTCGTTTGCGGTCACGGTGACGACGGTACCGCCATCGCCCTCCGAGAGCTCGATCGTGATTGCCGCAGCTTTCAGAACGCGCTCGAACGGAGAGTCCTCAAGCTGCTGCTCCCAGCCGTACTTCCGCGGCTCCTCGGAGGTGGTGCAGCGATAGTCGGCCCGCACGGAGTTGCCCTTCTCGGTGCCAAAGACGCTCGTCCACTCGGTCCCCGTGGCGCCGCCGGCCTCGCGGACATCCTCGACGCGGGTCGTCTTCGGCCACCACCGCGGCAGGCTGTGAGGGTCGGACACCAGCGACCAGACGACGTCGACGGGGGCGGCGATAACCCGCTTTCGGCTGACCTTCGGCATTGCGGCGTACCGGCCGCGCGGCTATTCAGCCGTGGCCGTCAGGCGTCGCAGGTCGCGGACGAGCAGCAGGTGCTTGAGGTGGCCGCACACCGCGGCAAGGCTCTCGAGGTTCTCGACCGCCTCCTTGCGCCGCGCCTGGCTGCGCGAGCGCAGGCTCGCCCCGAGGAGCTGCTCGAGCAGGGCCGCCTCGCGATCCGCGGAAGTGCGAAAGACGCGTAGGTTGCGCCCGCCGACGCCGAACTTCGAAAGCTCGGATGCCGCGCGAACGATCTCGAGGTCGGTCTCGTCGTAGGCCTCGCGACCGTCGCGGCGCTTGGCGGCGACGATCCCGAAGTCCTGCAGCTCGCGCAGGAACTGGTCGCCCACGCCGGCCTCGGCGAGCAGGTCGTCGCGGCTGAAGCTGGTAACGGCCTCGCCGACGGATGCCGCGCGGCGCTTCTGGCCCTCGCCGCTCGGTCGCCGGCCGGTGAAGTCACCCGTGGCCAGTTCCTGGCGGATCACGCGCAGCGGCAGAAACTCGTCGCGCTGCATCCGCAGGATCGCTCGCAGGCGCTCGACGTCCGCTTGGCTGTAGAGGCGGTAGCCGCCGGCGGTCCGGCGCGGGGCAAGGAGCTTCTGGTCCTCGAGGTAGCGGATCTTGGAGATCGAGATGTCGTCGAATTCCTGACCGAGGATCTTCGCGACGGCACCGATAGTCAGCGCCTTGCGCGGGCGCGAAGCGCTCTCGGTGCGCGTCGGAGCGCCGTCCTCGCCGGTGTTGCTGATCGGTTGCTTGCCGGCCATCACAGCCATCCGCGCCCCTCCCTCACTTCTCCAGGTAGCTGAGCTTGTACTTGCCGATCTGGATCTCGTCGCCGTCGTCCAGACGGTGCGACTCGATCCGGCGGCGGTTGACGTACGTGCCGTTCAGCGAGCCCAGGTCGTCGATGTAGTAGCCGTCCTGACGGTGGACGAGCAGCGCGTGATTGCGCGAGACGGTGACGTCGTCGAGAAAGACCGCCGCATCGGGCGTGCGGCCGATGCTGACGCGCTCGTCGTCGACTGTGAAGCTCTCCCCCGCTCGACCACCACCGGAGCGGATCACCAGCGCGGCGCCTGAGCGGTCGACCTCCTCGTCGATGTCGACCGGCGTGTACTCGCCGGTCTCATCGACCTTGTAGGTCATGGTCGTCGGGTCGTCCCCGCCCTCGGGCCTGCCGAGGAAGGCGCCGCACTTCTGGCAGTAGTTGGCTCCCTCGGGATTGACGAAGCCGCATTCAGGACAGTGGACGGCCATCCTCAGTCGTCCTGATCCTCCGGCAGCTGCGGGACCTTGCCGAGCAGGATGTCGGTGAGCTGCTGGACGTCAGCGCCGGTCAGAGCCGACTCGCCCTCCTCGCGCTCACCCTTCAGGCGGTTGACGAGCTCCGCGCGGAGGATGTCGATCTTGCCGTGGAGGATGCGGCGGCGGTAAGAAACCTCGTGCTCGTCCTCAGTCAGCTGCGCGATCAGGTCCTTGAGGTCCTGATCCGTCATGTTCCCCATGTCCGGGAACGTCTCGTCGTAGTCGGTGCTCATCAATCCCTCGTCTGTTGCCCGGATTCCGTTGCCGAGCCGATTATAGGCCTGATCTGCAAACTTCAAGTAGAGCTTGACGGTTGCACCGGGGCGTGCGGGAGCCGAGCCCTCGCGGCTCGTACGTACATCGCGGTCGCCGCGACTGCGAGCGCGACGCCCACCACGAAGCCCGCGCGAATGATCCACCAGTCGAAGACCATGCTCCAAAAGATGCCGCCGAAGACGAGGAAGACGCCGACCCGGCCGACCCAGCTGATCTCGAGGTCGACGCCGCGTCTCAGGGCCATCTGCGCGAGCACGAGGGTGACGACCTCGCGCACGGCGATCACCAGAAGCGCCCATCGCGGCAGGAGCTCGAAGTGCCAGCAGACCACGGCGCCGGCGAGCACCGCGGTACGGTCGACGATCGGGTCAAGGAGCGCGCCCATGCGTGAGTACTGGCCGGTGGCGCGCGCGAGGAAGCCGTCCAGGTAGTCACCGAGCGTGATCCAGAGGTAGAGGAGCACCGACGCCGTGGTGCTTCCGTCGTCGCTTTGAAATGCGAGGACGAGGAAGACGGGAATCGACGCGAGGCGCAGGTACCCGACGAGGTTCGGAAGCGTCCACGGGTGCAGCGGCGCGCCCTTGCGAGTCTGGCTCGGCGACGGCCCCGACCGGTCGATTCCGAACAGTCGCCGCTTCGTTCGCTTCGCGGCCACGGCCTCAGCGCAGCGTGGCGAGCAGCTCGCGCGCGCCGGCCACGACCTCGGCCACGGGTAGGCGATGCTCGGCCCCCGAGGCGCGCTCCTGCACCTCAACCTCGCCCTCGGCCAGGGCGCGCTTGCCGACGACGATGCGCAGCGGGCAGCCGACCAGCTCGGCGTCGGTGAACTTCTGGCCGGGCCCCGCGTCGCGGTCGTCGTAAAGGGGCTCGAGGCCGGCGTCGCAGAGCTCCTCGTAGATCCTGTCCGCCGCCTCGACGGTCTCCTCCCCCGCCTTGCCCAGCGCGACGAGGTGTATCGGCCAAGGCGCGAGCGCCAGCGGCCAGACGATCCCCTTCTCGTCGGCGTGCTGTTCCACGGAGGCGGCGACGATCCGCGCCGGTCCGATCCCGTAGCTGCCCATGACGATCGGGCGCTCCTTCCCGTCGGGGTCCAGATAGGAGGCGCCAAGCGGCTCGGAGTAACGCGTGCCGAGCTGGAAGATGTTGCCGACCTCGATCGCCGTCTCGATCTCGATCGGGTCACCCTCGGGTGACAGATCGCCGGCCTCGACCTTGCGGATGTCGGCCTCTTCGAATTCGAAGTCACGACCCGGCTCGACGCCGATCAGGTGTACGTCCGGCCGGTTGGCGCCGGCGAAGTAGCCACCGCCCTGGATCGCGGCGTCCTTGAGGATTGGCACCCCGCCGCCGACGGGGCCGATGAAGCCGGGCGGGCCGATCTCGGCCTCGATCTCCTGCGCCGTCGCCTGGCGAAAGCCGGCTCCGAGGGCGTTTTGCAGCTTGATCTCGTTGAGCCGGTGGTCGCCGCGCACGAGCGCGAGCACCATGCCGCGATCCTCGACGATCACCGGCATCGCCTTGATTGCGGCGCCCTGCGGCACACCGAGGGCCTCGGCCACCTCGGCGACCGTGGTCAGGCCGGGCGTCGGCACCTCTCGGGGTGCGTCGAGCGCGGGCGGCATGTCGACCGCCTGCGCCGTCGCCGAGGCGATCTCGACGTTGGCCGCGTAATCCGGGGCGAGCGCGACCTCGTCCTCCCCGGCGGCGCATGGCGCCATGTACTCATGCGCACCGGTCCCGCCCATCATCCCGACATCGCCCTCAACCTCGTAGGCCCGGACGCCGCAGCGGTCATAGATCCGGGTATATGCCCGACGGTGCAGGTCGTAGGCCGCCTCCAGCCCCTCCTGATCGCGGTCGAAGGTGTACGCGTCCTTCATCGTGAATTCGCGCGTGCGAAGCACGCCGGCACGGGGCCGCGCCTCGTCGCGCTCCTTGATCTGCACGTGGTAGAGGATCTTTGGCAGCTCGCGATAGGAACGGATGTCGCGGGCCACGTGGTAGGTCACCGCTTCCTCGTGCGTCAGTGCGAGCACGTGGTCGGACTCCTTGCGGTCCTTCAGCTTGAAGAGCTCCGTGATGCCGAAGCGTCCCGTCTTCTTCCATACCTCGGCCGGTTGGAGTACCGGCATCAGCATCTCCTGGCCGCCGATCGCGTCCATCTCCTCCCGGATGATCGCCTCGACCCGCTTGATCACGCGGTATCCGGCGGGCAGCCAGGTCCACAGCCCTGCCCCGAGCTGGCGCACCATGCCGGCGCGGACCATGAGGCGGTGCGAGAGCGCCTCCGCGTCGGCTGGATCCTCGCGGAGGGTGGGCAGGAAGTATGTGGACAGGCGTGCCACGGAGCCGCGAGGTTATCTCTACGGGGCCCGCGTCACGGCGCCACGGCCTACCATCGGCGCTGGCGTGAAGCTGATCATCCAGATCCCCTGCCTCAATGAGCAGGAGAGCCTTCCGGGAGCCCTGACCGCGCTACCCCGCCATGTCGACGGGTTCGACTCGGTGGAGTGGCTCATCGTCGACGACGGCTCGACCGACCGCACGGTCGAGGTCGCGAGGGCCGGTGGCGTCGATCACATCGTGCGGCTCACCAACCACAAGGGGCTTGCGGCCGCGTTTCAGGCCGGCCTGGACGCGTGCCTGAAGCTCGGCGCCGACGTCATCGTCAACACCGACGCCGACGACCAGTATCCGGGGGACCAGATCCCTCGGCTCGTGGCGCCGATCGTCGCCGGCGATGCCGACATGGTCGTCGGCGATCGCCAGGTGGAGCACGTCGATCACTTCTCGCCAACGAAGAAGGTGCTCCAGCGCCTCGGCAGCTGGGTGGTTCGCCTCGCGTCGGGAACCGAGGTTCCCGACACGACGTCAGGCTTTCGCGCCTACAACCGCGAGGCCGCCCTCAGCCTGCAGGTCGTCTCGAACTTCACCTACACCCTCGAGAGCCTGATCCAGGCCGGCAAGATGCTGGTCGCGGTCGAGCACGTCCCGATCGAGACCAACGAGACGCTGCGCGAATCACGCCTTGCCGCGTCGACCACGAAGTACGTGCGGCGCAACGCGCTCGCGATCTTCCGCGCCTACGTCATGTACGAGCCACTGCGGGTGTTCTGGGCCGCCGCGGCTCTGTTCGGAGTACTCGCCTTTGCGGCGTTTCTACCCTTCGCACTCGACTGGATCCTCAACGGCGACTCGACGGGGCACGTGCAGTCGCTGATCCTCGGCGCGGTGCTCTCGCTGGTCTCCGTACAGATGTTCGCGCTCGGGATCATCGGCGACGCGATGGCCGGCCAGCGGGTCATCTCCCAGCGGGTCTTCGAGCGCGTGCGGCGCATCGAGCTCGAGCTCGGCATCCCGCCCTCGCACACCGAGAGCTACGGACCGGCGACCGAGCGCCCGCGGTTGAAGACGATCTCGCGGTAGACGAAGAACTTCGCGACGGCCGAGATGCAGACCGACGTGCCTGTCGCGACCAGGTAGTTGAGGTCGAGACCCAGGTGCAGGCCGAGGAAGATCGCGTACTCGAGCACGCGGAACGCGATGGACGTGGCTGCCGTTTCGGCGAACTGCCGCCCGATCGGCGCCTGCTGGCCCGGGAAGACCCAGATTCGCAGGAGGGCGAAGTTGATGAACAGCGCCACGACGAGGGCGATGGCGGGCGCGAGGGTCTCGGAAACGCCGGCGATCTCGTGAAGGAACGCGGTGCACGCGATCACGAAGACGAAGCTGAACGCGGAGGCGACCGCGTAGCGCCAGAGATCGGCGATCCGTTCCTGCATGGCCCGAGCTTATGAGGCTCATGCCAACATCCCCGGCTCGATGACTGTGGACTCGACCGCGGGCGGCAACGTCTACGACAAATACGCGACGCGCAACCCGATCGAGCGCCGGATGGTCGGCGGCTTCATTGGCTGCGTTCGCGAGCTCGCCACCCGCGCCGGCGCACGCGAGGCGCACGAGGTCGGCTGCGGCGAGGGTGAGCTGTCGCTGGCGCTGGCCCGCGATGGTCTGGCGATCCGGGGCTCGGACATCTCAGCCGAGGTGATCCAGGAGGCACGGGGGCGGGCGGCAGCCGCCGGACTGGACGTGGCCTACCGCGCCGCGCCGATCGAGGCGCTCGAGCCCGCCGCGGACGCCGCCGAGCTGATCATCTGCTGTGAGGTCCTCGAGCACCTGCCGGACCCCGTTGCGGGGCTCGAGAGGATCGCGTCGCTGGCCCGGCCGTGGCTGATCGTGAGCGTGCCGCGCGAGCCGCTCTGGCGAGCGCTCAACCTCGCCCGCCTGAAATACGTCTCGGACCTCGGCAACACGCCGGGGCACCTCAATCACTGGTCGCGGAAGCAGTTCCTGGAGTTCGTCGGCGAGCGCGTCGAGATCGTCGAGACCCGCAGCCCGCTGCCCTGGACGATGGTGCTCGCCCGGGTGCGGGCTTGAAGCGCCTGGGCGCCACCGGCGCCTGGATGCGCGCTCACGCCGCGGTCCTCGCGATCGCATGCGTGGGGTTCGGCTGGGTCTTCGTCGTCCACACGATGGGCTGGGCGCAGCTCGCCCACTTCTCCGAGGTCCGCGCCCTGTCGCACGGCGAGAAGACGATCGACCCGTACCACTGGGAGACGGGCGACGTCGCCTACTTCAATGGCCACTACTACTCGGTCAAGTCGCCCGGCATGGCAGCGCTCTCGGTCCCGCTCTACAAGCTCCTCGTCGCCCTCGGCGGCGAGGATGCGTCCCGCGCCGCCGCCGACAACGCCGCGCAGTCCTACCACCCGCGCTGGGTCCCGAACGAGGACGCGCCCTGGGCGCAGTACGGCTACGACCCCGTGCGCGCGGTGACGATGGAGACGCGCATCGAGGACGAGACCACGATGGTCTGGGCGCTGGGGCTGCTCGTCGTGGTCGCGCCGGCGATCCTGCTGCTGTTCATGGTGCGCAGCGTGGCCGAGCGCTTCGAGCCCGGCTACGGCACCGCGGCAGCCGTGACGCTCGGGCTCGCGACGATCCTCGCGGTCTTCGCGGCGGAGTACTTCTCGCATGCGATCTCAACCGCGGTGGCGTTCGGCGCGTTCGCGCTGCTCCTACGCGAACGCGACGGGCCCGGTCGACTCGGCCTGGTCGCGCTCGCCGGCCTGTGCGCCGGGCTCGCCTTCACGTTCGAGGTGCAGGTTGCGCTCGCTGGTGCCGTCCTGTTCTTCCTCGCGATCGCTCGTGAGGGATGGCTGCGGCGCGGGATCGTCTATGCCGCGGGCGTGATCGCGGGCGCACTTCCCGCGTTGATCTTCAACTCGTGGGCGTTCGGCAGCCCGTTCAAGCTCGGCTACGCCGATGCCGTGGCCGTCATCGGGGTCAGTGGTCATGAGCAGATCGGGCTCAACAGCGCCGGCTTCTTCGGCATCACGCTGCCGTCGTTCAACGCGGCCTTCGACCTTCTCCTCGGCTCTCGCGGCCTGTTCATCCTCACGCCGGTCATCGTCATGGGAGTCGTGGGCCTGATCATCCTTCTGCGCAGCGGCCACCGGGCGGCCGGTTGGACCGCGCTGGCGATGGTCGGGGCGTACTTCCTCTACGACACGGCCTACTGGCAGCCGTTCGGCGGCGGCACCCCCGGGCCGCGCTTTCTCGTTCCGATCCTGCCCTACCTGGCGATCGGCTTTGCCGTGGCCTACCGCCGCATGCCCGCGACCACCGTTGCGCTCGCCATCCCGTCGGCGCTGTGGATGCTGGCGGCGGTGCTCACCTACCCGCTCATCGGCCTGCAGGGCACCGGCGTCTGGGTACAGCAGCTCGGCGACGGGGTCCTCGAGCACACCCTGCTCACGCTCTTCGGGGTGCATCCGAACTGGCTTGCCGCCGCGCCGCTGATCGCCGCTGTCCTCGCGGCGGCGTGGTTCGCGGCGGCGGCGACGCCGCGCGCGCTGCCGGTGACGGCACGCGACGCACGCACGGCGGCCTGGGCGGTTGCCGCCTGGGTCGTGCTCTCGGCGCTGGCTCCGAGCCTCAGCGTCGACCCGGTGACCCCGCTCGATGGCAGCGGCAGGTCGTTCTGGCTGATCGGGATCGGAGCGCTACTCGCCTGGGCCGCCGTCGCCGCCATGCGGTTCGGCGGTCGCGACCCCGCCCGGCGCGCCGAGCCCGTAGATGAGCAGCGGCCCCTCGCGCCGCACCGTCAGGCCGAGGCCTGAGACCGGCCTCTGCTCGATTCCCTCCTGCGGGGTGCCGTGCGTGCGCTCGAGATGGACGACCACCGAGCCCACGCCGAGGCGGCGCAATTCGGCGACGGTCGCCTCGTCCGGGAAGTCGCGCATGCCCTCGATCAGGCTGGTGGTAAACGGCGGCACGGTTGAGGAGCGGCCGTTGACGATCTTCGGAAAGCCGTCGGTCGACCAGAGCACGTAGCGGCGGTTGTCCTCTGGCCGCTCCGCCGGAAGGTGAAGCTGGGGCGCGGGCACGCCCGCCGTCGACGGAGGGATCGCCGGCGCGGGCGGCTGCGCCTGCGAGTCGGTGGGATCGAACGGCAGGCCGCGCCCCTCGATGGCGACGGCCAGCGCGAGGGCGGCGGCGAGCGCTGTCGCGGCACGCGCGTGCTCGCGAAGCCGCTCCACGGCGAGCAGCCGCATAGTGCCCGCAGCCGCGAGGAGCGCCAGCGCCAGCGAGGTGAACGTCGTCAGGCGCCCGGGCGTGCGGATCCCCTGCCAGCCCGGCAGGAGGTCGTACACGACCCTGTAGGGCCACAGCAGGCCCCCCTCCTCCTTGAACCCGAGCGCAAGCACCGCGCTCACCACCACGGCGGCCGCGAGCCCCCAGCGCAGGCGCCGCGGCCAGCCGCGCCAGCCGATGCCGGCGATCGCCAGCCCGAGGATCACGAGACCAGGGAACAGAGTCTTTTCGGGGATGTTCTCCACCCCATCGCGCAAACCCGCCGTCGCCCCACCCCAGACGAGGTTCTCGTCAGGCGCGATCAGGAACTCGCGCGGCTCGCCGGAGAACGCGGCGACCGTCGCGGGTGAGCGGTTTGCCTCGGGGTGATCGTTGGCCACGCGTTGGTAGGGCACGCTGAGCAGCGCCGTCACCACCAGGAAGACAGCGCCGCCGGCGACGGTGGCTATGACCATCCGACGCTCGAGCGCCGGGCGCCCGTCGCGCCACCACAGGATCGCGAGGACGGCGAACAGGGCGGCCAGCGCGTAGGCGAACGGCAGGCCGAGGGAGAACCCGATCGACACCTGCCAGGTGGCCACGAGCCAGCCCGCGAACATCGCCCAGGCGCTGCGCAGCCGGAACCCGCGCACGCCGAGCGCCAGGGCGAGCGGGATACCGCCGCTCGAGATCACCTGCATGTGGCCGTCCTGCTCGAGCCGAAACGGGGCGAACGCAAAGGCCGCGCCGGCCACCACGGCGCCCAGAGGCGAGATTCCGAGCTCGCGGGCCAGGAGGTAGGCACCGGAGAACGCCAGGGCGTAGGCGAAGATGAAGAGCAGGTCGTAGCGCACCAGCGCGGCATGCGGACCGGAGCCGATGAGGCCGGCGGGCGTGTAGCCGATCAGCGCGTCGGAAAAGGCGAGGGTGTCGTGAAACGGCCAGAACTGGTTGGCCTGGAAGAAGTCCAGTGGCTGGTGGAGGAGCGCGTGGCCATCCCATGCCACCTGCCACGCCTGCGGCAGCGGGTCGCCGAGGTCCTTGGGAACCGTGCTGCCGAGGTGGAGGACCAGCGGCCACGTCATCACGACCGCGAGCACGATCGCGCCTGCGGCGAGCACCAGCAACTCGCGGCCCGAGGGCCTCGATCGATCAGCCTCGGGCATCGTGGGCAGGAGCCTACGGTCAGCCGTGGCGGTCGTACACGAACACCTCGCAGACGTAGGCGAGGCGGGCTCGGCCGCCCGAGCCGGCGAGATCGCGGACCCGGTCGAGGAGCGCCTCCCGTTCGTCGTCGGGCATGGCGGCGATGAAACTGGTCGACCCGACGCGATCCGCAAGCCCGTCCCTGTCGAGCTCCTGAGTGAACGCGAGCTGGTGCGTGGCGCGGTCGGCGAAGAGCCTGCTGCGCTCGAGCACCAGGCGCCAGTCGTCGGCCGCGTGACGCGGCACGCCGGCCGCGTGTGGCTCGATCAGATCCGAGATCGCGGCCTGAACCGGATCGTCGAGATCGCGCCGGTTCCAGATCAGGCCCAGATGGCCGCCGGACCTCAACACGCGGTGAAACTCGCCGAGGGCGGCGTCGTTGGCGAACCAGTGGAAGGCCTGGCCCGCCACGAGCGCTGCCATTGAGCCGTCGGCGATTGGCAGCTCCTCCGCGGGCGCGGCGTGGGCGGTCGCGCCGGGAAGGCGCGCTTCGAGCCGCTCGCGCATGGCGTCGACCGGCTCAACCGCCGTTATCCGGGCGCCCCGGGCCGCGAGCGGCACGCTCAGCTTGCCCGTGCCGGCGCCGACATCGGCAACGGCGTCGCCGGGCTTCAGCCCGAGCGCGTGCCACAGCCAATCGACGGCCGCGTCCGGATACTCCGGTCGCGCACGGTCGTAGGCGTCGGGGGCGGCGGCGAATCCTGCGCTCGCGGCCTCGTGGACCAACTCAGGCCCGAGTAAAACGCCGGCCCGCGGTCGGCGAGGCGGCCTCGTCGAGCTCGACCTTCTTGCCCTTGACGGGCTTCAGGAATGGCTCCGCGGTCACGTCGTTGCCCTCGGCGCGGGCCTTCTCGGCCTCGAGCTTGGCGATCCGCTCGGGCGTCAGCTCGCCCGCGTTCTCCTCCTCGATGCGCTCGAGCCACTCCGCGCCCGCGGCGGCCTCCTGGTCGTCGACCTCGATCTTGCCGCGGTCGAGCGATTTGTCGATCTCTCGGAAGAGCGCGTCGACGAGGTCGTCCTGCGGCACCTTCTTGAGCGGCTTGCCGTGAGCGAAGATCAGGCCCTCGTTCTTGGCGCCGGTGATGCCGAAGTCGGCGTGGGAGGCCTCGCCGATCCCGTTGACCGCGCAGCCGAGCACGGCGACCTCGATCGGTTCCTCATAGGACTCGAGGCGCCGCTCGATCTCGGCGACGACCGAGTCCATGTCGAACTGCAGGCGCCCGCACGTAGGGCAGGCGATCAGTACCGGGCCGCGCTCGCGCAGTTGCAGCGCCTTGAGGATCTCCCAGGCGACCTTGACCTCCTCCTCGGCGTGGAAGGTCGAGAGGCTGATCCGGATCGTGTCCCCCACCCCGTCGGCAAGGAGCGTCCCGAGGCCGACGGCCGACTTCAGCGAGCCGGACCACTTCGTCCCCGCCTCGGTGATCCCGAGATGGATCGGATACGGGATCCGCTCCGCCAGTAGGCGGTTGGCCGCGATCGTGTTCGGCACGTTCGTCGACTTGATCGAGACCTTGAAGTTCTCGAAGTCGAGTGACTCCATCATCTCGACGAACTCGACGGCCGCCGTGACGAGCGCATCGACCGGCTTTTCGCGCTCGAGCTCGTGGAGGTGCTTGGGCAGCGAGCCGGAGTTGACCCCGATGCGCATCGGGACGTTTGCCTTGGTCGCCTTCGCGGCGACCTCGGCGACCTTCTCACGGCCTCCGATATTGCCCGGGTTCAGCCGGATGCAGTGCGCGCCGGCGTCGATCGCCTTCAGCGCGAGCGTGTAGTTGAAGTGGATGTCGGCGATGATCGGGATCGGCGACTGCTTGACGATGGTCTTCAGCGCGATCGCGTCCTCGTCGCGCGGTACCGCGCAGCGCACCAGATCGGCGCCAGCCTCGGCGACCTTGTGGATCTGCTCCATGGTCGCGTCGAGGTTGGCCGTCTCGGTCTTGGTCATCGTCTGGACGACCACAGGCGCCCCTCCCCCGATCGGGACGCCACCCACGAATATCTGGCGCTTGGAAGCCATTTCCATAGACATTCTAGGAGCGGCGGGTTAGGGTCATGAGAATGCGACGGGGATTGGCAGCGACAGTGGCAGGCGGTGCGCTTGTACTCGGGCTGACCGCGCCGGCGCAGGCGAGCTTTCACCTGATGAAGGTTCGAGAGGTCGCGACGAACCCCGCCGGGCCGAACAGCTCCTACATCGAGCTGCAGATGTATGCGCCGGGCCAGAACCTCGTCAACGGCCACGCCGTGACCTTCTACACCGCCACTGGCACGCTGCTCGCCTCGTTCGCGCTGACCTCCAACGTCGCCAACAGCGACACCCAGCGCACGATCCTCATCGGCGACACGGCGACCGCAGGCACACCCGACTTCACATACGACCAGCTCTCCGACGCGATCCAGACCTACGGTCCCGGCGGCGCCGCATGCTGGGACACGGTCGACTGCGTCTCCTGGGGCAACTTCAGCGGCGCCGGCGCCCTCCCCTCCCCGGTGGGCACCCCAGCGCCCGCGATCACCGACGGCTCCGCGCTCGTCCGCTCGATCGCGCCGGGCTGCGCGACGCTGTTGGAGTCGACCGACGACACCGACACGAGCTCCGCCGACTTCGCGCTTGGACCGCCCTCACCGCGCAACAACACTGTGACACCGACCGAGACGGCCTGCACCGGCGGCGGCGGTGACACGACCGCGCCGAACACCACGATCACCAAGGCCCCGCACAAGAAGACGAAGAAGACAAAGGCCAAGTTCAAGTTCACCTCGACCGAGAGCAACTCGACCTTCGAATGCAGCGTCGACAAGGGCGATTTCAAGCCGTGCACGTCGCCCACCACGTTCAAGCGACTGTCTCCCGGCAAGCACAGGTTCGCCGTCCGCGCGATCGACGCCGCCGGCAACACCGACGGGTCACCGGCGAAGGCCAAGTGGAAGGTGCTCGACTGAGCGGTTGCAGTCGCGGCGGTGGGCTTTATGCTCGGGGCCGCGGACGTTCTTGAGCTGGATCAGGTTGCCCTGGAAGGTCGTGACGTAGAGGTTCTGGCGGCTGAAGCCGTGGGGTTTGCGACCGTGGCGCACGTCGGGCGCGCCGCCGAAGGCCACGGAGCTGGGGCCGAGCGGCGGCATGTGCGCCAGCGCGCACGCCTGGAGGTCCTCGCCGATGCGCCACACCGCCCCGCCGCCGTTGGCGGCGACGTAGAGCCGGTCCCGGCCGTCGCGGGTCATGCCGTCAAGCCCCGCCGCCGAATCGGCCTCCGGAGCGGTGAACCAGGGCTCGACCACGGGTGGGTCGCTCAGCGTGATCCGCGAGATTGCGGCCGGCACAAAGGTCTGGGCCACGTACATGTAGTGCTCGTTGAGCGCGATCACGAGCCCGTTCGATGAGGCGATTGGCGCCCACACGCGCTGCACCGTGCCGTTGAGATAGCGGTCGATGCCGGTGCCGACGTCGTTGGAGCCGTAGACGGCGCCGTCGGGGCCGACCGCGACGCCGTTGGACATCGTGAAGCCGTCCGTGTACGGAGCGCTCTTTCCGGTCTTCGGGTCGAAGCGGATCAGACCGGCCTGCGGGTTCTCGAGGCCGGTGGTGGCCGTCTGGATCGCGTCGCCGTAGCCGACGAGCAGCGAGCCGTCATCGAGGAACGCCAGCCCCCCGGGCGCGCGGATCCCGTCGAGGACCACCTGCGGCGCCGAGTGGCGGCGATCCATGCGCAGGAGCTCGCCCGCGTCAGCATCGGTGAAGTAGAGGCGGCCACGATCGTCGGAGATCACCGATTCCAGCGTGCCTCGGCCGGAGACCAGGGTCCGGGCCTTCGGCATCGTCGAGCAGTCGGGGACCGCCCAGGCCGGGGAGGCGCCCAGCAGCAACATCGCCACAAACGTGGCGGCCAATACGCGCCCCACCACCATCGTTTTAGCCCGAGTAGAGATCCTCGATCTCGTCCGTGTACTTCTCCGCGATCGGCCTGCGCTTGAGCTTCATCGTCGGCGTGAGCTCGTCGCCTCCCGGTGCCCAATCCGTCGGCAGGATCGTGAACTTCTTGATCTGCTCGACCCGCGACATCTTCGCGTTCGCCGCGTCGACGCCGGCCTGGATCGCGGCGATCAGGTCCTCCTCGGCGGCAAGCTCCTCCGCGGACTTGCCCTCGTGCCCGTTCTGGCTCGCCCAGACCGGAGCGAAGTCGGGATCGAGTACCACCAGCGCGACGTTGTAGGGGCGCGCGTCGCCGATCGCAATCGCCTGGCCGATCAACGGGCTCGCGGCCTTGAGGTGCGACTCGATGTTCGCCGGCGACATGTTCTTGCCGGCGGCGTTGATGATCAGCTCCTTCTTGCGATCGACGATCTTCAGATAGCCGTCGCTGTCGAGCTCGCCGATGTCGCCGGTCGCGAGCCAGCCTTCCGCGTCGATGGCCTCGGCGGTCTTGTCGGGCATGTTGCGATAACCCGCCATGACCACGTCGCCCTTGACGAGCACCTCGCCGTCATCGGCGAGGCGGATCTCGACCCCCGGCACGGGCGGACCGACGGTGCCGAGCTTGATCTTCTCCGGCGGGTTGATCGTCGCCGTGCCGCAGGTCTCCGACATCCCCCACAGCTCGCCGATCGGGATCCCGATCGCGTGGAAGAACTCGAGCACCTCCAGGGGCGTCGGCGCCGCGCCGACGTTCACCGCGACGACCTCGTCGAGACCGAGCATCTTGCGCAGGTTCGAGAACATCGCCTCGTCTGCCTGCGCCACGGCGGCCGCAAGCTCCTCCGGCACCTCCTCCCCCGCCTGCTCAAGGCGCACCTTCTTGAGCGCCGCCTCGAGCCCGGCGCGCGCAGCGTCGCCCTGCTCGCCCGGAAGATTGGCGAGGTTCGCCTCGAGGCCTGCCTTGAGCTTCTCCCAGATGCGCGGGACGGCGAAGAACCAGGTCGGTCGCACCTTGGGCAGGAAGCTGACGATGTCGCGCGGGTTCGGGCAGATCGTCACCGAGCAGCCGCGCAGGACCGGCAGGTAGTAGTGGGCGCCGCGTTCCGCGATGTGCGCCGCAGGCAGCCACGAGATCACCTTGGCGCCCCGCTCGGGGAAGTCCACGATGTCTTCGACGGCCGCGGTCAGCATCATCAGGTTGCGATGGGTCAGCTGCACGCCCTTTGGCGGACCGGTCGTGCCGGACGTGTAGATCAGCGTCAGCAGGTCGTCCGGCTGGACCGTCGCGATTGACTCGGCAGGGTCGAAATCCGGGTCGATCGCCTCGAGCGACTCGAGCGTGTGGTCGCCGCCCGCGCCGTCGATGACGACGAGCGTCTCGATCGAGGGCAGGTTCTTGCGCGCCTCTTTGAAGACGTCGAGGAAGGCCGTCTCGACGAGCGCGATCTTGGCGTCTGCATCTGAGACGACGTACTCGATCTGCTCGGGCGAGGAGGTCTGGTAGATCGAGAACGGAACCGCGCCCAGTGAGACCGCGGCCATGTCGATCGGGATGAACTCCGGCCGGTTGTTGAGCATGATCGCGACCGTGTCGCCCTTACCGACGCCGAGTGACGCGAGCCCGCCAGCGATCCGGTGGACCTGGTCGCGAAGCTCGCTCCACGTGATGACGACTTCGTCGTCGCCCTCGCCGGAACGGATCGCCGGATCGTCGGGGATCCGATCCACGGTCTGCTCGAACGCGACCGCAAGGTTCTGCGCGAACAGCTCACGCGCCGGACCGCCACTCACCTGACGCTCAGCCGTCGTCGCTTCCATCTCTCCTCCTCATAGGAATGCCGACCTAACAAGCCGCCTCAACAGCGGCGGAGCTCCGCTTCGGCCTTCGGCCTCCGCGATCGCAGTCGGAAAGCTACCGCCTAAGCGGGGATTTCAGCGTACGTTGAACCCGTTGCCCGTGAGTCGGCCGATGTCGTTGGAGAGGCCGATGACGAACAGCACCGCCACCAGGGCGAAGCCGACGACGGACGCGCGCTCCATCGTGCGCAGGGAGACGCGCTTGCCGCGGACCTTCTCTACCAGCGCCCAGAAGATGTGACCGCCATCGAGCGGGAGGAACGGGAACATGTTGATCACTGCCAGCGAGAGGCTGATCAGCGCGAGTACGAAGAACGCCTGACGTGTGTCGAACTCGAACGACTGACGCGTCACCTCGTAGCTGCCGACCACGCCTGAGATCTGCTTGCGCTCCTCCGCGTTGAAGATCCGGCCGACGATCCCGACGGTCTGGGAGGTCACGTCCCACATGCGTGCGAGCGCCCAGTTCGCCGACTGGCCGGGGCTGTAGTCGACCGGTACGAGGTCGACGCCCTTAAACGAGAAGCCGACGCGGAAGCGCCCCGCCGAGGTGTCGTAGAACGGCGTGACGTGGATCGTGTGCAGGACGGCGTCGCGTTTGACGACCATCGTCACGCTCTGGGTCGCGACGCAGTTGTCGGTCGTCGCGTTGCCCGCGCAGTGGAGGCCCTGCAGGGCGTCGACCAAGCGGTTGGACTGGTCGTCGAGCGTGCCGGTGCCCCGGGCGACCCCGTTGATCGAGACGATCCGGTCCCCGTCGTGAAGCTTGCCCTGCGCCGGCGTGCCCTTCTCGATCGAGCTGACCGCGAGGTTCGTGGGGTCGCTCAGCGAGAAGCCGAGGAAGAAGAGGATCACGAACGCGATCACGAGGTTCACGAACGGGCCGGCCGCGATGACGAAGACCCGCTTCCAGACCGGCATGTTGCAGTACGCCCGGGGGGCGACCTCGGGCTCGAGCTTCTCCTCCGGGTTCATCCCGCTGATCTTCACGAAGCCCCCGAGCGGGATCGCACCGACGCCGTACTCGGTCTCGCCGCGGGTGAAGCTGAAGATCTTTGGCGGAAAGAAGAGGAAGAAGCGCTCGACGCGCATGCCGACGATCTTCGCCGCGGTGAAGTGACCGGCCTCGTGAAGGATCACGAGCGCCGCGAACCCGAGGAAGGCCAGAGCCCAGCTCACGACACCAGGCGCCTCAACGGCGGCGCACCTCGGCTCCCGCCTCGGAGGCCGTCCTTTGGACGAGCGCTGTCGCGACCTCGCGAGCGCGGGCGTCACACGCGAAGAGGTCCTCGAAGTGCGTGACGGGGTCAGACCCCACGCTGTCCAGCGTGCCCGCGATGACGTCGGCGATCGCGGTGAACGGGATCTCGCCTCCCAGGAACGCGTCGACGGCAACCTCGTCGGCGGCGTTGAGCGCGCACGGAGCCGTCCCGCCCGCGCGCCCGGCGTCGCGGGCCAGGCGCAGGCACCGGAAGGTGTCCAGGTCGGGCCGCTCGAACGTCAGCTGGGCGACCTCGGCCAGGTCGAGCTTCGGCACGGTCACGTCGGCGCGCTCGGGGAAGTGCAGCGCGTAGGAGATCGGCACCCGCATGTCGGGCAGCCCGAGGTGGGCGAGCTGGGCGCCGTCGTTGAGATCGATCAGCGAGTGGACGATCGACTGCGGGTGAACCACGACGTCGATCGCCGCGTAGTCAACGCCGAACAGGTGATGTGCCTCGATTACCTCAAAGCCCTTGTTCATGAGCGTCGCCGAGTCGATCGTGATCCGGCCACCCATGTCCCAGGTCGGGTGCGCGAGCGCGTCGGCCGGGGTGATGTCCGCGAGGTCCGTGCGCCCTCGGAACGGCCCGCCGGAGGCAGTCAGGATCAGGCGCTCGACGGTTCCAGGGCCCTCGCTGCGGAGGAGCTGGAAGATCGCGGAGTGCTCGGAGTCGACCGGGATGATCCGCGCCTCCGCGGCCTCAGCCAGCGCCGTGACCAGCTCGCCGCCGACAACGAGGCTCTCCTTGTTGGCGAGCGCGACGTCGATCCCCTCGCTCAGCGCGGCGATCGTCGGCCCGAGGCCGGCAACCCCCACGATCGCGTTGAGGACGAGGTCAGGCGAGGTCCGCTCGATCAGCGCCCGCACGCCGTCGTCGCCTGAGAGGACCTCGGTGCCGCTCAGCTCGGACGCGGCCTGCGCGGCCGCCTCGGGCTCGCTGAGCGCGACCGCCGAAACGCCGGCGTCACGCGCCTGCGCGCAGAGCCGCTCGGCGTTGCGGGCGGCGGACAGACCGGCGATCTCGAGGTCGCCGGACTGCGCGATCACGTCGAGCGCCTGCTCGCCAATCGAGCCGGTCGAACCGAGGATCAGGACCCGTTTGGCCATTGCGCGGAGGGTACTGACGGACCTCAAGCGCACCTGAGCGCTGCACGCTTTGTTGAGCGCAGATGAAGGGGTCTGACCCCTTTTGGGTGCATATGCTCGTTTTGTGACTGAAACGGCACAGGTTGGAGCGCATGTCGATCATGACGAGCCGCTCGCGCACGCCCAGGCGCTCGGGGCCGACTGCGTGCAGCTCTTCATCTCCGACCCCCAGAGCTGGCGCAAGCCGCCGGACCGCGCGGACGCCGACGAGCTGCGGGCCGCGAAGATCCCGGTCTACGTTCACGCGCCGTACCTGATCAACGTCTGCTCGCCGAAGCCAAACGTCCGCTACGGCTCGCGCAAGATCCTGCAGCAGACGTGCGATGCGGCGGCGGCCATCGATGCCGCGGCCGTGGTCGTCCACGGCGGGCACGCGGAGGACGACATCGCCGAGGGTCCGGGCCGCTGGGTGCGCACGCTGGAGATGCTCGAGACCGACGTGAAGGTCCTGATCGAGAACACGGCCGGCGGCGACAACGCGGTCGCGCGGCGCTTCGATGCTCTTGCCGCTCTGTGGGACGCGCTGGCGGGCAACGAGGGCGGGATCGACCTCGGCTTCTGCTTCGACACCTGCCACGCGCACGCGGCCGGCGAGGACCTCTCCGACGCCGTCGAGCGCGCGATCGCGATCACCGGCGGCATCGACCTCATGCACGTCAACGACTCACGCGACCCGGCCGGCACCGGCGCGGATCGCCACGCGAACCTCGGCTCGGGTCAGGTCGGCGTCGAGGCGCTGCAGGCGATGATCGCCGCGGGTGGGACGCCCGCCCTGGTCGAGACGCCGGGCCCGGACGACGCGCTGCGCGCGGATATCGAGTTCGTGCGCGCGGCTCTGCGATAGCGACGCTCAGCGTTCGCGGTTCCGCGGAACCGGGTCCGCGACCCCCGCCGAGAAGACGCCTCAGTAAACGAACGCGACCGCGAGGTAGTAGCCGGCGACGATCGTGAACATCACCGCGTCGAGGCGGTCGAGCAGGCCGCCGTGCGGGCCGAAGATCGTGCCCGAGTCCTTGATCGCGAGGTCGCGCTTGATCATCGACTCGAACAGGTCGCCGATCGGGGCCAGCGCGGCGATCGCCATGCCCATGATGAACGCGTCAAACCCGGGCAGCCAGTCCTGGTAGAGGCCGGCGAACCAGAAGCCCGCCGTTCCCCCGACGAAGCCGAAGACGAGCCCCTCCAGTGTCTTGTTCGGGGACAGCGCCGGAGCCAGGCGGTGCCGGCCGAACATGCGCCCGCCGGCGTAGGCGGCGGTGTCGGCGACGAACGTGCCCACGAGGACGTCGACGAGCAGGGCGGCGCCATGGTCCGGGAGCTCGCGCAGCAGCACAGCGTGGGCGAACGGGATGCCGATCCAGACGATCGCGAAGAGCGTCACGGCGATCGAGACGGTGATCCCTGCGCGGTCGGGTCGGGCGACGGCGCCGGCGAACACGACCGGGACGCTCGCGGCCAGCACGATCATCATCTGGTACTGGCTGCCGTAGAACGCGGCGACGATCAGGCC
The DNA here is from genome assembly GCA_963796815.1 of uncultured Solirubrobacterales bacterium. GTDB lineage: Bacteria > Actinomycetota > Thermoleophilia > Solirubrobacterales > 70-9 > WHSW01. The sequence continues at coordinate 39,572 of CAWCNF010000001.1, read as the reverse complement.
CGTCGAGGCGGCGATCGCGAGCGTGAGAAACGGGCGCGCGTCGGCGGTCATCCGGAAGAACTCGAAGATGCCGATACCGGCGAACGCGACCATCGCCGCGGCGAACAGCTCACCGCCGACGATGGCGATGGTGACCACGATCGCGATCCACGGGATCGCCCACGCGATTCGCGCGATCGTTTCCGAGCGCGAACGCTTCGGCGGCTCGTCGTCGCCATCCCCTGCGCCCGGCCGGCGACGCTGCGGCTCACCACGCAGCGGTGGCGGCGAATCGGCGCGGTTGCGGCGCGGATGATCGAAGTCGAGCTCGGAGTCGAACGGGCGCGAGCCTTCCATCGCTAGCGACCCCCGTAACGGCGCTGGCGCGTCTCGAACTCGGCGAGGGCGGCCTCGAATTCGCCACGGTCGAAATCCGGCCACAGCGCGTCGCTGAAGACGAGCTCGGAGTAGGCGCACTGCCAGAGCAGGAAGTTCGAGGTGCGCAGCTCGCCGCTCGTGCGGATCAGAAGGTCTGGGTCGTGCATTTCAGGTGCGTAGAGGTGGGTCCGGAACTCGTCCTCGGAGTCGCCGTCAAAGCTTCGCGCTGCGTCGACGATCTCCGCCCGGCCGCCGTAGTTGAACGCCACAAACAGCGTAATACGTTCATTTGCGGCGGTTTTCTCCTCCGCCCAGTTCATCAGCTCGACAAGCTCCGCGTCCACCCCCTCGCGCCGGCCGATGAATCGCATGCGGACGCCCTCCTCGTCGAGCTCCGGCGTCTCGCGACGGATGCGGTCGCCGAACATCCGCATCAGGCCGTCCACCTCCGCCTGTGGCCGCTGCCAGTTCTCCGTCGAGAACGAGTAGACGGTCAGCTCCTTGACCTCGAGCTCGGCGGCATCGCGCAGTCGCGCCTTGACCACGTCCGCGCCCGCCTCGTGGCCCGCGATCGCAGGCAGCCCGCGTTCGGCAGCCCAGCGCCCGTTTCCGTCGGTGATGATCGCCACGTAGCGAGCGCGGCTGCGCGGCTCGCTCACGTCAGAAACGAGGCGCCTCAACAGCGGCGCGGCTCGGCTTCGCTCCGCTCCGCCTCACACTTCCAGGATCTCTTCTTCCTTGGCCTTGAGCAGGCCGTCGATCTCCTTGGTGGCGGAGTCGGTGTGCTTTTGGAGCTCGGACTCGGCGCGGCGCTCGTCGTCCTCGCCGACCTCGCCCTCCTTCTTGAGCTCGCGCAGGTCGTGCATGACGTCGCGGCGGATGTTGCGCACCGCGACCTTGCCCTCCTCGCCCACGCCGTGGACGATCTTGACCATCTCCCGACGCCGCTCCTCGTTGAGCTCGGGGATCTGCAGGCGCACGACATTGCCGTCGTTGGATGGGGTCAGGCCGAGATCCGATTCCATGATCGCCTTCTCAATCGCGCTGATCGCCGACTTGTCGAACGGGGTCAGAGTGAGGAGCCGAGCGTCGGTGGCGGAGACCTGCGCCAGTTGCTTGACCGGCGTGTCGACCCCGTAGTAGTCGACCACGACCCGGTCGAGCAGGTGCGGTGAGGCGCGCCCGGTGCGGACCGTTGCGAGCTCGTGCTTGCACGACTCGACCGACTTCGCCATCCGCTCCTTGGCGTCGGCGATGAACTCGTCGGTGATCTCAGACAACGCTCTCGCTCCTCTCTGCCGCGCGGGAACGCACGATCGTCCCCACCCGCTCTCCGCTAACGATCCTATCTATGTTGCGCTCGTCGGCCATGTTGAAGACGTGGATCGGCAGGTCGTTGTCCATGCACAGCGAGAGCGCGGTCGAGTCCATCACACGCAGGCCTTTTTCGATCGCCTCCAGGTGCGTGATCTCGGGCAGGAACGTGGCATCGGGGTTCGTCGCGGGGTCGGAGTCATAGACGCCCTCGACGCCGTGCTTGGCCATCAGGATCGCCTCGGCATGGATCTCGAGCGCCCTCAGCGCCGCCGCGGTGTCCGTGGTGAAGAACGGGTTGCCGGTGCCGGCCGCGAAGATCACAGCGCGGCCCTTCTCGAGGTGGCGGATTGCGCGGCGGCGAATGTAGGGCTCGGCGACCTCGGTCACCTCGATCGCGGACATCACCCGGGTGTCGGTACCGACGCGCTCGAGGGCGTCCTGGAGTGTCAGCGCGTTCAGGACCGTCGCGAGCATCCCCATGTAGTCGGCCGTCGAGCGATCCATACCCGCCGCGGCTCCCTGCAGGCCGCGGTAGATGTTGCCGGCGCCGACCACCAACGCTACGTCCACCCCGCGTTTGCGTACCGCGTGAACCTGCGCGGCGATGGCGTTGACGCGCTCGGGATCGGTGCCGTACTCCAGGCGACCCATCAGGGCCTCGCCGGAGATTTTCAGAAGGACACGCGCAAAGACCGGATCGGCCATCGGCGGCAAACCCTATCCGCGCCGACTACTCCTGGCCGACGACGAACCGGGCGAACCTTGCGATGCGGATGTTCTCGCCGGTCTTGGCCGCGACGTCGGCCCGGATCTCCTCGATGGTCTTGCCCTCGTAGCGGTCAGAGCGCACGTGCTCCTGGTCGAGCAGTGCGACCTCCCTGGCCCACTTCCGCAGCTGGCCCTCGACGATCTTCTCCACGACGTTGTCGGGCTTGCCCTCCTCGCGCGCCTTCGCCTCGAAGACAGCGCGCTCGGCCTCGACCTCCTCGGCCGGGATCTCGTCGGCCGAGACGTAGAGCGGCGCGGCGGCGGCAATGTGGATCGCGACCTCGCGGATGAACTCCTGGAAGTCGTCGTTGCGCGCGACGAAGTCCGTCTCGCACTGGACCTCGACGAGCACGCCGACCTTGCCGTTGGCGTGGATGTAGGAACCGACAGCGCCCTCGCTGGTCGTCCGTCCGGAGCGCTTCGCGGCGGAGGCCTGACCCTTGACGCGCAGGATCTCGATCGCCTTGTCGGCGTCGCCCGCCGCCTCCTCGAGCGCGGCCTTGCAGTCCATCATCGCGGCGCCGGTCCGCTCGCGCAGGTCCTTGACGTCGCTAGCGGTGACGGTCGCCATCAGCTCGCCTCCTGGTTCTGCTCGGGTGTCGCCTCGGGCTGAGGCTGCTGCTGTTGCTGATCCGCCGGGATGGCCTGCGGGTGGTTGGGCGTGGGCGGCGGGGCGGGAGGCTGCTGCGCGGCGGCCTGCTGCTGCGCAGCCTGCTCGGCCTGAGCGGCGGCCGCGGCGGCTTCCTCGGCCTCCTTGCGCGCGCGCTCCTCCGCCTCGCGCTTCTGGCGCTCCTCGTCCTCACGGCGGCGACGCTCCTCCTCCTCGGCCCGGCGCTTTGCCTCGGCCTCGCGGTAGGTGGTCGCAGCGTTCTCGGCCGCCTCGCCGATCGTCGAGATCACGAGGTCGCAGGAACGCATCGAGTCGTCGTTGCCGGGGATCGGGTACGTGACGGGGATCGGGTCGACGTTGGAATCGACAAGCCCGATGATCGGGATTCCCAGCCGGACCGCCTCGGCGACAGCGATCGCCTCGGTCTTGAGGTCGATGATCACGACCGCCTGCGGCAGCCGCTTCATGTCGCGCACGCCACCGAGGTTGAACTCGAGCTTCTCAAGCTCGGACTCCATCCCCATGCGCTCCTTGGTCGGGAGCAGGTCGAGGCGCCCGTCCTCCTTGAGCCCACTGAGCTCGTGCAGACGATCGATGCGGTCCGACATCGTCTGGAAGTTCGTGAGCAGGCCGCCGAGCCAGCGCTTGTTGACGTACGGCATGCCGGAGCGCTCGGCCCACGACTGGATCGAGTCGCGCGCCTGCTTCTTGGTGCCGACGAAGAGGACCGTTCCCCCCTTGCCCGCAACCTCGATGGTGAACTCCCTGGCCTTCGCGAGCAGCGGCTCGGTCTGCAGAAGGTCGATGATGTGAATGCCGTCGCGCTCGCCATGGATGTAGCGGCGCATGCGGGGGTTCCACCGGCGGGTCTGGTGGCCGAAGTGGACGCCTGCTTGCAGCAGTTCTCTGAGTCCGGGCTCGGACATGGTGCTCCCTTACGTGCTCGAAATTGCTCCCTGGCTGCCCCGGGGACCCGGCTATGTCATGCGTGCCGGGCAGGGCCCCTTCGTCATTTCCAGGGGGTTGGTTACTGGACGGCTGGGAGTGTAGAGAAGGCGAGGCCGAGCTCGAGGACCTCGGGGTCGTGCCCCGGCATCACGGTCATCCCGGCGTCGCGTAGCGCGCGCAGGCGCTCAGCTGAATCGCGCTGGGCTTCATGGTCGTCGCCCAGGATCGGGAACCGGAGGTCGTCGAGCCCAGAGGCGTAGTGGGTCACGTCGCCGCCGATGACGAGCATGTCGCCGACGATCACCGACTGGTGACCGGGGGTGTGGCCCGGCGTTGAGAGCAGGCGCACGGACCCGTCGCCCAGGAGGTCGCGATCGCCGTCCACAAGGACCACGCGGTCGGCGATCGCCGCGTAGTCGGCCGGGAGATAGAAGTTCTTCGCGATCGCCGCGTCGTCGAGGCCCGCCTCCCATTCGCGGCGCTGGACGACCACCGGTACGGACGCGGGCAGCAGCGCGAGGCCGCCGGCGTGGTCGAAGTGAAGGTGCGTCATCACGACCTGGGTGATCGAGTCGAGGTCGACCTGTTCGGCGAGACGCGTCTCCTGGCCAAGCCGGAACATCGCCATCCGCTCGGATGCGTAATGCGCAACGGGGTTCTCGACCGCGAGCGGTGCGAGGCCGGTGTCGACGAGGATCCGCTCGCGACCGGTCTCGATCAGATAGACCGGGATCGGGAAGTGCGCCCGCCGCTCCATGTCGTCGCCGCGCCGCCAGATCCCGGCCGGCGCCTCGAACCAGCCACCGTTGAGCAGTTCCACCTTCACGTTGACAACGCTAGGCCCGCCTGCGATACGAAATACGACCGCTTGGATACCGTTTGCGACATGCGCATCGGCATCCTCGCTGTTCCCGGTTGCTTCGACTCGGGCCTGACGGCGCTCCTCGACGTGTTCGCGACCGCCGAGCGCCTGCGCCCCGGCGTCGACCGTGCGATCGAGCCGATCGAGGCCGAGGTCATCGCCGGCGGCCCCACCGTCCTGACCGGACGCGGCCTGAAGATCGCCGCCGATCGGGTGGTCGCCGGTCCCCCCGATCTGGCCGGCCTGGACATGATCGTCGTCCCGGGCCTCGGGATCCCGACGCCGCACGCGCTCGCCGAGGCGCTCGCGTCCCCCTCGGTTCGACGTCTCGGCGGCATCATCCGCGACAGCGACGGGGATCTCGAGCTGGCCGCGGCGTGCACGGGCACGTTCCTGCTCGCCGACGCCGGCGCGCTCGATGGCCGGGCCGCAACGACGACCTGGTGGCTGGCGGGTGAGTTTCGCCGGCGCTACCCGCGCGTCGAGCTCGAGATGTCGCGCATGGTCATCCGCAGCGGGCGCGTCACGACGGCGGGCGCGGCCTTCGCCCACATCGACCTCGGCATGGCCCTCGTCTCCCGCATCAGCCCAAAGCTCGCCGATACCGCCGCTCGCTATCTGCTCGTCGAGGAGCGTCCAGCCGTCAGCCTCGAATCCGCGGCCGGGCACCTGGCGGCCGCCGACGTCCTCGTCACCGAGTTCGAGGACTGGGTCCGCGACCATCTGGATGGCGACGTCAACATCGACGCGGCGGCGAGCGCGATCGGAACGACGCGCCGGACGCTCGAGCGGCGCTGCCGCGCCCGCACCGGCCTGAGCCCGCACGACCTGATCCAGCGCCTGCGGGTCGAACGGGCGCGGCACCTGCGGCGCACCACGCAGCTCAGTCACGACCAGATTGCGCCGCTGGTCGGCTATCGGAACGCGTCGACGCTCAGAGCCCTGCTGCGCAGACCGCCGGCCGTGCGGCTCTAGCTCCTTTCGTGTGTGGGTCGACGCTTCGTCGTCGACGACATCACGCCCTAGCTCGCTCGAGAACGCCTGCCAGATCGTCCGGCAGCTCTGATTCGAACTCGAGCGCATCGCCCGTGAACGGGTGGGTGAAACCCAGCCGCGCGCTGTGGAGGAACTGGCGGTCGAGGCCGCCGCGGCGATGGCCTCCATAACGCGTATCACCGACGACGGGATGGCCGATCGCCGCGAAGTGGACGCGGATCTGGTGCGTGCGCCCGGTCTCCAGGCGCGCCTCGACCAGCGTGTCGGCAGCTAGCACCTCGAGCACGGTGAAGTGCGTGCGCGCATCACGCGACCCGCGGCCGCGCACGGCGCGGCGCTCAGGAGCGCGGTGGTCGCGGCCCAGCGGGGCGTCGATCGTGCCGGTGCGCGAGCGGATCCTCCCCTCGACCAGCGCGAGGTAGGTCCGTGCCACGTCGTGCTCCTTGATCATCTTCGCGAGCCGGCGATGGGCCTCGTCGTCGCGCGCGACGAGCATCAGGCCCGACGTGTCGCGATCCAGGCGGTGCACGATCCCCGGTCGGGCGGCCTCGCCGCCGCCGAGCATGTCGCCGAGGACGCTGACGAGCGTCTCCCCGCGATGACCAGGCGCCGGATGCACGACCAGGCCGGCCGGCTTGTCGATCACCGCGAGCCGGTCGTCTGCGTGGACGATCCGCGGCTCGGCGGTCACGGCCCGGACGAGCCCTCAGCAGGCTCCGGCGTGGGCGCGAACGCCGCGAGGACGACGATCACCACTCCGGTTGTGATCGCGACGTCGGCGAGGTTGAACGCCGGCCAGATGGGCGGATTGAGGAAGTCGGTCACCGACCCGAGCCGGATCCGGTCGGTCAGGTTGCCGAGCGCGCCGCCAACGAGAAGGCCAACCCCAAGCCACAGCCACGGTCGCGATGGATCCACGGCAAACCAGCCGATCACGACCACGAGCGCAACGCCCGTGATCGCGAGTACAAGCGCGTCGCCGCCCCGGTCGAGCAGGCCGAAGGCGATGCCGCTGTTGGTGACGCGAGTGAGGTCAAAGCCCAGGGCGAGGTCGCGGGTCTCACCGAGCGCCAGGGACGAGACAACCGCGGCCTTGACGATCTGGTCGATCGCGACGACCGTCGCGGCGACCGCGAACATCCACAGCCACTGCCGCGACCGGCTGCGTGCGCCGCGATCGCTCACCCGTCGATGAGCCCGACGACGATCCGCCCGACGATCGAGAGGACGAGGATCGCGAAGATCGGGCTGATGTCGAGCGGCCCGATACCGGGGATCCAGCGGCGAAACACCGCCAGGTACGGATCGGTCGACTCGGTGACGAAGCCGGTCACGGCCCTCAGCGTGAGGTTGTAGGGGATCGGGCGGAACTGCTGGATCCAGCTGAGGCCGATGTTGACGATGATCAGAATCAGGTAGACGAAGACGACCGCGCTGATGTAGTCGGCGATGTCGCCACGGGTGATGGCCGCGAGGATCATCCGCGCATGCGCGCCAGCGAGGCGAGGACCGCACCCTTGAAGGCAGCCTCGACACCCGCGTCGGCGAGCGCCTCGAGACCGGCCTCGGTGCTGCCGCCGGGCGACGCAACCGCAGCCCGGACGGAGATCGGGTCGTACTGGCGCAGCAGCTCGATGGTCCCGGCGAAGCTTTCGATCACGAGCTCGTAGGCCTGCTCAGGATCAAGGCCCTCTGCGGTCCCGGCCTCGGCCAGGTTCTGCACGACCACCGCGAGGTACGCGGGCGAGCAGCCCATCACCGCGGTCGCGGCATCCATCAGCTCGTCCGGCACCTCCGCCATGTGGCCGAGCTGGCCGAAGAGGTTGACGAGACTCTTGCCGACCTGCCCGTCTTCGGCCGTCAGCGGCGTGTGACAGATGACGCCAGCGCCGATCTCAGTCGCAACCGTCGGCATCGTGCGGACAACGGGCACTCCGGGGAACAGCTCACGCAGCCGCGCGACGGAGGTGGCGCCAAGTACCGATGCGATCGCCCGTGCCTCGCGGTCGAGCTTCTCGACGACGATCTCCAGCGCGTTCGGCTTGATCGCGAGCAGAACCGCGTCAGAACGAAGCGCAAGCTCCTTCAGCGTCTGGACGGCCTCTCCCCCGGTCCTGGCGGCGAGCTTGTCGGCGCGCCCGGACCCGTTGTCGCAGAAGAGCATCTGCTCGGGCGAGACCTCGGCATCGGCCCACCCGCGAGCCAGAGCCTCCGCCATATTGCCGGCGCCTGCGAAGCCAAGAATCATGCTCCGCAGGGTAGTCCGCCGCGCCTAGCTTTGGTTGAAGAAGCCCTTCTCCACGAGGCGCGCCTTTTCCTCGGCGGACACCTCGACGTTGCGCGGGGTGAGCAGGAAGGTCTTCTCCGCGATCTTCTGCATGCCGCCATCGAGCGCGTACGTCAGGCCTGAGGCGAAGTCGATCAGACGCTTGGCGAGCTCTCCGTCGGTCGACTGCAAATTGAGGATGACCGGAACTGAGTCCTTGAAGTGGTCGGCGACCTCCTGGGCATCGTTGAAGCTGCCCGGGGTGACCAGGTGAACCTGGACGTTGGCTCCGCCGTTGGTCTCGACCGGCGCCAGTGGAGGCGGTGCCGAGCGACGGCGTGGCGGGTCGTCGTCGGCGAAGATGTCGTCGATCTCGTCGCGGCGGCTGCGGCGCTCGGAGATCCGGCTGACCGTCGCGGAGCGCGGAGCCGACCTGCCCTCGTAGACCTGTCCGTGAGGGATCGTGTCGGGCTCGTACACGTCGTGCTCCTGATAGTCAGCGTCCTCGGCGAGGCCGAAGTAGACGAGCGCTCGGTGCCAGGTGTCTCGAAGTGCCATACGGCTGCGGGTTTCGCGTCCTATCCCACGATTCCTTTACCGGGATTATGTAGCAATGGATTGCCCGGCTGCAGGGTAATTAGGTGTACAGCGACGTTCCGAGACGGATGATCGTGGCCCCCTCGTCGACGGCGACCTCCCAGTCCTGGCTGGTGCCCATCGAGAGGCGCCCGAGATCGTGCTCGCCGGCGAGCTCCGCGAGCCTCGCGAAGTAGGGCCGCGAGGCCTCCGGATCGTCCGCGAACGGCGGCATCGTCATCAGCCCGCTCACGCGAACCGGGCACCGCTCGATGAAGTCCCCGAGCGCCGCCGGCTCCACCCCACCCTTGCCCTCCTCCCCGCTCACGTTGACCTCCACGAGGACCTCCGTGTCCGGGGTTCCGTGCTGGCCGAGCTGCTCGAGCACCGAGTCGGTCGCGACGGAGTGGATCAGCCGGACCAGCGGCAGGATCCGCTTGAGCTTGCGGCTTTGGATGTTGCCGATGAAGTCCCAGGTGAATCGCTCCCCGTCCCGGGCGTGCTTTGCCTCCAGGTCCTGCAGGCGGTTCTCGCCGACCAACCCGATGCCGGCGTCCGCGAGCTTCGACATCTCCTCCACCAGCACGTACTTGGTGGCGGCCAGGATCTCGACGTCCGGACCGCAGCGCTCCCGTACGCGGGCGAGATTGGCGCGCACCACGGCCGGATCGATGTCGCGGATCGGCTCAGGCATCGATCCACACCAGCCCGGCCTGTCGCCCGGTCCGACCCGAGTCGCGGCGATGGGAGAAGAACACCTCGGGGTTGCAGCTCGTGCACAGATCGGACGCCTCGACCGATCCGACGCCGGCGCGAGCGAGCAGTTGGCGCGCGACCGCGACGAGGTCGAGCATTCGCCCCTCGGCGACGTCATCAAGGTCGGCGAACTCGTCGAGGACCTCCTGCCCCACCTCATAACAGCAGCGCCCGACCCCGGGACCGATCGCCGCCGCGACGGCCCCCACCTCCTCCACCCCGCGCCGGATCAGGCCGCTCGCGAGCGGTCGCCAGCCGCAATGCAGCATCGCCACGCCGCGCTCGCCGACGAGTGCGACCGGCAGGCAGTCGGCGACCTGCACGAGCGGGGTGAGGCTGGGCCTCTCGGTCACCTGGGCGTCGACCCTGTCGCGAAGCGGCGTCAGGGTGGTGAACGGGTTGGGGTCCGGGGCGGCGTCACGTCGCTGGACCTCGGCGCCATGAACCTGATGGCCGAACAGCACACCGTCAGGGTCGCGGCCAAGTGCGATCGCCAGGCGGTTGCGGTTCGCGAGGACGGCGTCCGCCTCGTCGTCGGTGAGCAGCCCGACGTTGAGCGTCGCGAAGTCGCCCTCGCTCACGCCGCCGATCCGCGTTGAGAAGGCGGCGGTCGCCCCCGGAAGCGAGGCCTCGAGCCACCTGACCCCGTCTTGCTCGCGCCAGTCCATGCCGGCCCAGAGGCTAACCGGGGGTCACTCGCGCGCCACGCCGAGCGCGACACGGAGCTCGTCCTCGCGCGTGGCAGCGCTGCCGTCGAGCTTTGCCCGCAGCGCGGCGGACAGCCCGTGGCCGATCGCCGGCCCCTGGGGGATGCCGGCGGCGATCAGGTCATCGCCGGAGATCTCGAGCCGGACCCCGCGCCACTCGTCGACGTAGCGATCGAGCCACTGGCCGCCAAACGCGCGCGCGAGGAGCAGCTCCTCCCCGGGGCGGCCGCCGGCCCGCTCGACTGCCGCCGATGCCGAACCCGGATCATCCGCGAGCGGACGGGCCCGCTCGGCGAGCTCGCCGCGCACCATCTCGACGAGCAGGCGCCCGAGGTCGGCCGATCCGCGCCATCGCGGCTGATCGGCGAGCTTGGCGGCCTCGGCGAACGCGCGGATCTCGTCGTCTTCCAGCGCGATCAGGTCCCAGTCGTGCAGCAGCCTCAGGGCGCGTTCCGGCTCGGGCTCGGCCGCAAGGCGCTCGAGCTCGCCGTCGACGCGGTCGGTCGAGACCGTGCTGAGGTCGGTTTGGACCAGCCGTTCGAGCGTCACCGGCTCCACGGCGAAGCCGAGCCGGGGGGCGTAGCGCGCGGCGCGCAGGGCGCGGGTCGGGTCGTCGACGAACGAGCCGTCATGAAGGACGCGCAGCACCCCGGCGCGCAGATCCTCGCGTCCGCCGTGGCGATCGATCACGTCCCCCGGGTCGGCCAGCGCAACCGCGAGCGCATTGATGGTGAAATCGCGCCGCGCGAGGTCCTCTTCAATGCCCGCCTGCCGGACCTCGGGCAGCGCGCCGGGGCTGGCATAGGTCTCCGAACGGGCCATCGCGACGTCGATCGAGCCCTCGGGCAGATACGCGGTGGCTGTGTTGAACCGCTTGTGGACGCGGACCTCTCCCCCGAGCTGCTGCGCGAGTGCGACCGGATCGCCCGCGACGACCACGTCGAGGTTCGGCGCGCCGGCGCCCTCGGCGAGCAGCGAATCGCGCACCGCGCCGCCGACGACCCACGCCTGCAGTCCGGTGAGCTCCGCCGCGGCCGAGACGGCCGCAAACCCTGGCATGGCCTCGATCCTCGCGGCGAGGCCGTCCTCGTCTATCTCGCGGTCGGAGGTCATACCGGGCTGGCTGCGCAAGCCTCTTCCCTACGATGACGGCCCTCGCGGATGACTCGGCTCACAAAGATCTGGGGCTCCTGGAGCACGCGCGTGCGCGTGCTCGTAATCGGTGGATCCGTCACGGCGATCGTCGGTGCCGGCGTGATCGCGTACCTCGTACTCAAGCGCGACGCTGACGTGAGCTGTACGGGGGCGTCGTGCGAGCTCGAGGTCCAACCCGATAAGCCCAAGCCGCGAGAGGAGATCAAGACGGTCGACTGGCCGGTGTACGGCTACGACGACCAGCGAACGCGCTACCTGCCGACCAAGCGCGTGAAGCCGCCATTCGCCGCGTCGGAGTGGAGCTTCCAGGCGGGCAAGTTGCTCGAGTTCCCGCCGATCGTCGCGAAGGGCACCCTCTACTTCCAGGACAAGGACGCGCTGCTCTACGCGCTCAGCGCCGACAAGGGGAAGGTCGAGTGGAAAAAGCAGATCGGTGCCCTCGGCGCCGCCTCTCCGGCCTACTCGCACGGCGTGGTGTTCGCCGTGACGCTCCAGAAGGCGGCCGGGGTCGACCAGGGCGAGACGCTGGCGTTCCGAGCGAAGGACGGCAAGCTGCTGTGGCGCTTCGAGATGCCGGGGCGCAGCGAGACCTCGCCGATGGTCGTCGGTTCGCGCGTCATCGTCGGCAGCGAGTCGGGCGACATCTGGGCCCTCGATCGCAAGACCGGGAAGGTCGACTGGACCGTCCACACCGACGGCGCGGTCAAGGGCGGGATGGCGCTCGACAAGGGCGTCCTCTACGGCGCCAACTACGCGGGTCAGGTCTATGCGATCAAGGCGTCCAGCGGCCAGTACGTCTGGCAGTCGAGCACCCAGGGCTCGAGCTTCGGCCGCGGCGGCCCCGTCTACTCCACCCCGGCTGTGGCCTACGGGCGAATGTTCCTCGGCAGCATCGACAGCCGCGTCTACAGCTTCGACGAGTCAAACGGCAACCTCGTCTGGAGCCACACAACCGGCGACTGGGTCTACGCCGCGCCGGCCGTGGCCGATACCCCGAAGACCGACCCAACCGTCTATGTCGGCTCGAAGGACCAGAACCTCTACGCGCTCGACGCCAAGACCGGTGACGTGCGCTGGCAACAGCACATCAACGGCGTCATCCTCGGCGCCGCGAGCGTGCTCGGCGAGACGGTCTACGTGGCCGGGCTCGGCCCGAACGTCGGCACGTTCGGCTTCAACGTCAAGACCGGCAAGGAGGTGTTCCGGTCCGACCTCGGCGAGTACAGCCCCGTGATCTCCGACGGGCACCGCATGTACCTCACGAGCGCCAGTGGCATCCGTGCCTTCGAGCACGAGCCGGCGTCAAAGCAGAAGAGTGCGGCACACCGCCGCCAGGCAAAGCGCCACCGCCAGGAACAGGCGCACCGGGAGAAGCGCAAGCGCCAGGAGGCCGCGCACAAGGCAAAGCACCAAGGCCAGCAGAAGGCGCATAAGGCCAAGCAGAAGCAGAAAAAGGGCGAGTAGGCGGGCTCAGCGCAGGCGTATCGAGATCTTGGCCGAGCCCTGGTTGCCACTCGCGTCGGCGGCCACCACCGCGATCTTCGCCTTGCGCTTGCGCGCGGCGGCCGCCGCCTTACGCACCTTCTTCGACAGCTTGAACTTGACCTTCGTCGCCGCGCCGATCACCAGGTCCACGTGGTGGTCCTTCAGCGCAAAGCGGTGACCTCGCTTCGAACCGGAGACCACGCCGTTGACCTTGAGGGATCCCGTGAGGTCTGCGGTGCACGCCTCGTCTGCGCTCACCTTCACCGTGACGACCTTGCCGAGCGTCTCCGTCTTCTTGCCACTGAATCGGAGGGTCGGCGGCGTGGTGTCATCGGTCGGCGGGGGCGACGGAGGCGGCGATACCTCCGGGAGGGCGAGGGTCAGCTTCACGTTGTCGGCGAACGCGTACGTCGGCGCGGTGTCGGACTCGGTCGCGTTGAGCATCACGCGAATCGCGCGGGTCCCGGACGGCACGGCCGCGTCGCCTGCGCGCGGCAGGAGAGTCGTCGCATCGTGGCGATCGCCAGCGGTCACGGGCCCGATCGTGAAGCTGCCGAGCTCGGCTCCCGTCCCGTCGAGGAAGCTGGCGGTCGCCGTCATCCGATCATCGAATGCGCCCCCGCCGCCAAGCTCGGCCGAAAGGTGCGCCGTGCCCTGACCCGTGTCGATCTGCTGGGCCGAGCCCGAGACATCGACGGTCTGCGTGGCGGAGCTCACACCGGGGTTGCCGACCGTGTTGCCGCCCCAGAGCATGTTCACTCCGCCGGTGAGGTAGTTCGGCGAGTCGTCGATATGCGGGAGCAGATCCAGCGGCGACGTGCCGTAGCGGATCGCCGTCATCCCGCCACTCACCTGCCAGCCGGAAACGTCTGGCGCCGGGCTGGCGTTCGCCGTTCGAGCGGCGCCTGGGCCCTCGAAGCCACCGTTGGCGAGCAGGTTTCCGGCCAGCGGCGCCGTGCCGCCGCCGAGCCTCACGACGAGTCCGGAACTTCCGCTGGCTAACCCGAGGTCGACGTTGCCGTCATTGTTGAAGTCGCCGACCCCCACCCCGCCGAAGGTCCCCGAGGTGAGCTGCGAAGTCTTCGACGCCGGGTAGGCGCCCGAGCCGTTGCCGATGCTGATCGCCGCACCGGAGGGGCCGGCCTCAACGAGATCGACGTTCCCGTCGGAGTTGAAGTCCCCGGCGGCGATGGCCCGCGGGCCGGAGGTGAAGTCAAGCTGCGTCGTGGTGCTGCTGATGAGGGCGCCAGTGCCGCTGCCGAGGTAGGTGCTGAGAGTGTGTGTGGTGTCGTCCACCGTCGCGATATCGGGATGGCCGTCGTTGTCGAGATCCGCCGCGACGAGCCCGATGGGGTCGATGCCCGACGTGAACGGCGAGCCGGGCGCTGTCGTGAATCCGCCGCTCCCATCTCCGAGCAGCACCTGGATCGACCCGGGCTGGCCCCCGCCGGGGCCGCCGCCAACCGCCAGGTCCTCCTTGCCGTCGCCGTTGAAGTCGGCGACGACGACGGGCCGCGGGTTTTGCATGACGGTGTACACCGACTCCATGGCCGTCGGGAAGGTCGCGCTCGCTGACGCCAGGTAGACCGTCAGCTTCCCTGATGCGAAATTGGTGATGGCGAGATCCGGATGCCCGTCGCGGTTGAAGTCACCGACCGCCAGGTTCCGCGGATCGTTGATGTCCGTGGTCAACGGTGAACCGCCACCAACCTGCGGGATGGAACCCGTGCCGTCGCCGATCCGAAAGCTCACCGAGTTGTTCGGAGTCTCATCGGGAGCGACCACATCGAGATTGCCGTCGCCGTTGAGATCCGGAACCGCGACCATGTTCTCCTTCCCGGTGCCAAACGGCGAGCCCGAGACAAGGGTCGGGAAGGTCCCGTCGCCGGCGCCGAGGCGGATCGACAGGCCGCCAGGTGATTGGGCGTTGGACGTCACCACGTCCAGGTTGCCGTCGTTATTGAAGTCCGCGAAGCTGACCCCGGTCGGCACCTGCATCGCAAACGGCGATCCCGGTGCCGTTGTCGCGAACGTCCCGTCACCGGCCCACGCCGCGGCTGCCAGCCCCGCCACGCTGACCCCCATGCCGATGCTCCCGACAATGCACCAGACTCCCACTCGGAGCCTGTCTGCCACGCACGTATCGTACTCCCGCTAGCGAACGTCGATCCCCGCCTCGCACATCGCCGCCTTCGCCTCCGCGATCGAGTACTTGCGGTAGTGGAAGATCGAGGCCGCGAGCACGGCGTCCGCCCCGCCCACGGTGACGCCCTCGACGAGGTGTTCCAACTCGCCGACGCCGCCGGAGGCGATCACCGGGACCGCCACAGCGTCGGCAACCGCCCGAGTGAGCTCGAGGTCATAGCCGTCGGTGGTGCCGTCGCGATCCATGCTCGTCAGCAGCACCTCCCCCGCCCCGCGCTCGGTCGCCTCGCGAGCCCACGCGACGGCCTCCCGGCCCTCGACGACAGCGCGACCGCCGTTGACGTAGACGTCATAAGCGCCGCCGCGCCGCCGCGCGTCGATGGCGATCACCACGCACTGCGAGCCGAAGACCGTGGCGAGCTCGGAGATCAGGTCGGGCCGGGCGAGCGCAGACGAGTTGACCGCGACCTTGTCGGCGCCGGCGTCGAGAACAGCCTGGGCGTCCTCGACGGAGCGGATCCCGCCGCCGATCGTGAACGGGATGAAGACATCGTTGGCCGTCCGGCGTGCGAGCTCGGTGATCGTGTCGCGCTTCTCGTGCGAGGCGGTGATGTCGAGGAAGACGAGCTCGTCGGCGCCCTCGGCGTCGTAGCGCGCCGCCAGCTCGACCGGGTCGCCCGCATCGCGCAGGTCGACGAAGTTCGTGCCCTTGACGACCCGCCCGGCGTCGACGTCAAGGCATGGGATCAGGCGTTTGAGCGCCATCTCGGGTCAGGGCTTGCGCCGGCCCAGCTTGCCGCGCGCCGCTCCCCAGACGCCGTGCGCGAACGCCCCGGGCTCGAGCTTCTGCGCGAGTCGAAGCAGCTCGCCCCGCTCGTTCGAGGAGAGGTTCTTCCCCGGCCGACCCTTCGACTGGGCGACGAGCTTCGCGAGGCGCAGCCGCTCGTCGGGCTCGAGCATCGTCACGTGATGACGCGCGAGGAGCGCGATCTGCGCGATCGCAAGGACTCGAATCCAGAACATGCGCGTGAGGCTAGTTGAGGAGCGCCGCGAGGCGCTACGTTTGCGGCCATGGCTCCCAATGAGAAACCAGCAGTCGAGGTCCCCGAGGGCGACCCCTCCTACCAACTCGAGCTCGAGGACATCGAGGTTGGGGATGGCGAGGAGGCGACGCCCGGCAAGATCGTCGAGGTCCACTACGTCGGCCACTCCTGGAGCACCGGCGAGCAGTTCGATGCCTCCTGGGACCGCGGCGACACCTTCAAGTTCAGCCTCGGCAAGGGTCAGGTCATCCAGGGCTGGGACCAGGGTGTCGCCGGCATGAAGGTCGGCGGGCGCCGCCGGATCACGATCCCGCCGATGCTCGGCTACGGCAAGCGCGGCGCGGGCGGGGTGATCAAGCCCGACGAGACGCTCATCTTCGTCGTCGACCTCGTCTCGGTGCGGTGACCGACGGCCCGATCGTCGTCCCACCGGGCGAGGGCCATGTTCTGGGTCTCGATCATCGAGCGGCGACGACGTTCTCGCCGGCCCCGGGACCTTCGTTCTCGTCCCGCCGGGCGTCAAACACGGGTTCCGCAACGATGGCGACGTCGCGGTTCGGATGCTCAACATCCACGCGCCGGGGGGCTTTGACCGGCGCATCGGGCTCACCGACTAACAGGCCCGAATCGGTCCGGCCGTGGACTTAGCGTCATCGCATGCCCTACGGGGATGCAAATTGGAAGCGCATCTCGGCTCAGGTTGTCGCCGGTAACGCCTGCGTGCGCTGCGCACGCCCGGCTGAGCACGCCCACCATGTCCTCCCCCGCAGCTTCGGCGGGTCCGACGACCCTTCCAACCTGGTCGCGGTTTGCAGCCGCTGCCATCCGTCGCTCGAGCGCGTGGCGCGCCAGCGGGCGTACTGGCTCGGCTACCGCCCCGTCCCGGCGGGCGATCCGCCGCGTCGCGTCGAACGCCCACGCCGGGCCCCACGGGCTCGGCGGGTCGCAGGCCGCAGCGCTCTCACCGAGCTGCTGGCCGAACCAGCCGCCCGAACTGTCCGTCCTGAGTAGCGCTGAGCGGTACCGAGGCCGGACAGTTCGCTTCGCAGACGCCCGGCGGCGGCTAGTGGGGGCCGGCGACCGGGACCGGTGGCGGCCCGAAGCCCGACCGCGTACCCGCCGTGCCTGGTTGGGGGAACCACCTGTCGTCTTACGTGCCGGCGAGGGCGGCCTCGCCCTCCCCCACCGTGAACCGCCCCTCGTAGAGGGCGCGCCCAACGATCACGCCGGTCAGCGCCGGCAGCCCGAGCGCCGCCAGTTCGCGCAGGTGCTCGACCGAGCCGATGCCGCCCGAGTAGACGAGCTCGGCATCTGCGTCAGCGGCCGCACCGGCGGCAGCGCGAAGCCCCTCCACCCCGGGACCCTCGAGCGTGCCATCCACCTCGACCGGCGTGAAGACGAAGCGGCGCACCCCGCGGGCGCCGAGCTGGGAGATGAGGTCGGCGGACGTGGTCTCCGTCGGCCGCTCCCAGCCCTCAACCGCGACGGCGCCGCCGCGGGCGTCCGCCGAGACCACGATCCGCTCGCCGTGGTCGGCGACCAGCGCCTCGACCAGCGCCGGATCGGCGACCGCCGCCGAGCCGAGGATCGCGCGCTGTGCGCCGGCCCCGAGAATGGACTCGACGTCACCGGCCTGGCGCAGGCCGCCGCCGACCTGCACTGGCACGTCGACGGCCTCGCAGATGCGCGCGACGTGTTCGATGTTCACAGGGGCCCCTTCCCGCGCCCCGTCCAGGTCGACCACGTGGAGTGCCTGGGCCCCCTGCTCCACCCAGCGCCGGGCTGCGTCGAGCGGATCGGCGTCGAACGCCGTCTCGCGGTCGTAATCGCCCTGGATCAGCCTGACCGCGCGGCCGTCGCGGATGTCGATGGCCGGGTAGAGGATCAAGCCTACGACGCGGAGCCCGCAGGGCGGAGCGGAATTCCGCCGCTGTTGAGGCGGCTTGTTGTGGCTGGCACAGATGCGCAGATCTGCGCAAAGTTCGCCAGAAGCTTCAGCCCCGCGGCGCTCGACTTCTCCGGGTGAAACTGCACGCCGTAGAGCGGCGGGCGCGCGATCGCGCAGGCGAAACGCTCGCCGTGGGTCGCGTGGGCGAGCACATCGTCGGCGTGCGCCGGCCGCGGGGTGAAGCTGTGGACGAAGTAAAACGGCGTCGCGTCGTCGATCCCCTCCGTGAGCTCAGACTCACGCGTCCACTCCACCGGCTCCCAGCCGATGTGCGGGACCTTGAGATCACCGGCGCGCAGCCCGTCGACCGGCCCGTCGACGAGGCCAAGCCCGTCGGCCCCGCCGAGCTCGCTCGAGGACTCGAACAGCAGCTGGTAGCCGAGGCACACACCGAGCACGGGCGTGCCCGCCTCGGCCTTGTCCGCGATCAGCCTGTCGAGCTCGAGCTCGCGGATGCGCTCCATCGCTCGAGCGAACGCGCCCACGCCCGGGAGCACGAGGCCGTCGGCGTCGGCGGCGAGCGCCGGATCGGAGGTGCGCACGACCTCGGCGCCCACGTGCTCGAGCGCCTTCTCGACCGACCGCAGGTTGCCCATGCCGTAGTCGAGAACACAAATCACGTGAGCGTTCCCTTCGTCGACGGCACGCCGTCCTCGTCGGGATCGATTGCGACCGCCTCGCGCAGCGCTCGCGCGAACGCCTTGAAGCAGGCCTCGATGAGGTGGTGGAGGTTGGTCCCGTACCGCGTGCCGAGGTGCAGCGTGATCTTGGCGTTGGAGGCGACCGCGCGGAAGAACTCCTCGGTCAGCTCAGAGTCGAACCCGGCGATCGACGCTTGGGGCAGATCGGCCTCGAAGAGGCAGAACGGGCGGCCCGAGATGTCGATCGCGCACATCGCCAGCGACTCGTCCATCGGCACCGCGGTGTAGCCGTAGCGGCGGATCCCGGCGCGGTCGCCGAGTGCCTGGTCGAGCGCCTGCCCAAGTGCAATGCCCACATCCTCGACCGTGTGATGAGCACCGGTCTGAAGGTCGCCCTCGGCCTTGACCGAGAGGGCCAGGCGGCCGTGGCGACCCAACAGCTCGAGCATGTGATCGAAGAAGCCGACGCCGGTCGAGACCGACACCTCGCCGCCGTCGAGACCGAGCTCGAGGCTGATCTTCGTCTCGCGCGTCTCGCGCTCAATTTTCGCGGTTCTCGGCATCTCTTTACTCAGTCGTCCTTGGCGCGCGCCAGCGCCGACTCGCCGTGAACCGGAAGCCCCTCGGCATCCGCGATCAAGGCGACGTGAGGGGCCAATTGTCGCGCGGCGGCGCCATCGAGTGCGACAACGGACGTGCGGCGCATGAACGCGCCCGGGCCCAGCGGACCGCCGAATCTGGCGGCTCCGCCGGTCGGCAACACGTGGTTTGAGCCCGCGGCGTAATCACCGAACGCAGTCGCGCCCCCTTGCCCGACGAAGACGCAGCCGGCGACCCGCTCGCGCGCG
The DNA here is from genome assembly GCA_963796815.1 of uncultured Solirubrobacterales bacterium. GTDB lineage: Bacteria > Actinomycetota > Thermoleophilia > Solirubrobacterales > 70-9 > WHSW01. Next base: position 20,144 of record CAWCNF010000001.1, on the reverse strand, counting down.
ATCAGGTCGTCGGCTCCAACGAAGGCGAGCTCCAGGTGCTCGGCGGCATAGGCGTCGGCAAGCGCCAGTGCGTTGAGGATCCCCGGCGAGAACACGAGCGCGAGCGACGCGTCGGAGACGCTCGCCCGCTCGCCGGCGAGCTCGACGACGCGGCCCTCGAGCCGGTCGAGCAGCCCCTCGTCGGTGGAGATGACGATCAGTGGGCTGTCGGGGCCGTGCTCGGCCTGGGCGCACAGGTCGAGGGCGAGCCAACCGACGTTCGCCTTCGAGTCGGTCACGATCGCGAGCTCGCTCGGTCCCGCGAGCCCGTCGATGCCGACGACGCCGGCGACCTGGCGCTTGGCCTCGGTGACGAAGCGGTTGCCCGGGCCGGCGATCACGTCCACGCCGCGCAGGCTGTCGATCCCGTAGGCGAGCGCCGCGATCGCCTGGGGGCCGCCGAGGGCGTACACCTCGTCGACGGCCGCAATCGCGCAGGCAGCAAGGACCACCGGGTTGACGCGGCCGTCCGCGTCGGGCGGCGAGACGACGGCCACGCGCGGCACCCCGGCGATCCGCGCGGGCAGCGCGCTCATCAGGACCGACGAGGGATAGGAGGCGCGCCCACCCGGCGCGTAGATCCCGGCCGCTGCGACCGGGCTCGCCTTGATCTCGATCCGCTGGCCCTCGTCGAGCTCATAGACGCTAGGCGTCGTCAGCCGCATGAGCTCCGCGCTGGCGACCCGGCTGATGTTCGCCGCGGCGACCGCGAGCGCCTCGCGCAGACCCTCGTCAAGCTGCGAAGGCGCGACCCGGATCTCCTCCGGATCAACCCGCAACTCGTCGGGGAGCGTGTCGCCGAACACCTTCGAGAGCTCGCGCACGACGGGCTCTCCCCCATCGCGCACCCGGGCGAGCAGCTCGCGGACCGACTCGGAGGGGTCGGCGACGGCGGGCCCCAGTGCGCGGATCTGCGCCGCGGACGCGGCCGGGTCGGCGCCATCGAAGGAGAGTCGCTCGATCCTCATGCTCGCGCCTCCCGAAGCCGGGCGGCGAGCGCGTCGATCTCGCCGGCGCGAAGCTTGTGGGCAACGCGGTTGGCGACCAGGCGCGCGGTGCAGATGGTGATCTCCTCGCGCACCTCGAGGTCGTTCTCGGCCAGCGTGCGCCCGGTGTCGACCAGGTCGACGATGCCGTCGGCGAGGCCGACCAGCGGCGCCAGCTCGACGGAGCCCTTCACCTCGATCACCTCCGCCTGGCGGCCGGTCGACTCGAAGTGGCGCTCGGCGATGCGCGGATACTTGGTCGCGATCCGCATCGTCCCGAGGCGACGTTCGGCCTCGGCGAGGCTGTTGTCACCGCGCCGCGCGGCTAGCACCATGCGGCAGCTGCCGTAACCGAGGTCGAGGAGCTCGTAGACGGCGCGATCGGACTGCTCGGCGAGGACGTCCTTGCCGGTGATGCCGATCTCGGCGGCGCCCGCCTCCACGTAGGTCGGCACGTCGGACGGGCGCATCGTCACCAGGCGCAGCTCACCCAGGTCGAAGATCAGCGCGCGCGAGTCGCCGCGCGCGGGCGAAGTGTCAACGCCGATCGCGTCGAGGATGTCGAGCGTGCCGTCGTAAAGAGCGCCGCGCGGCGTCGCCAGGCGCAGCGAGCCGTCGTCGCCGGTGCGAACCGACCGCGCTAACCCAGTCACTGCCCCACCCCCTCCTCAGCCTGGGCGACGTGCAGGCGCTCCAGGTAGAGCGAGAAGCCCGCGGCCGGGAGCGGGCGGCCGAAGCGGCCCATCAGCTCGTCGTAGCGGCCCCCGCCGCCGAGGATGTGGCCGAGCGCCGGGTCGTAGACCTCGAGGATCGCCCCGGTGTAGTAGCCGAGGTCACGCAGCAGGCCGAGGTCCAGGCGAACGCGGTCGGCGACGCCACGGTCGGCGAGGGCGGCGTAGGTCTCCGCCAACCGGGCCGTCGCGCGCTCGGTGACCTCGCCGGCAAGCCCGCGAGCCTCGGTGAGCACCTCCTCGCCGCCGCGCAGCATCGGGATCCGGGTGAGGACTCCACGCTCGGCGTCGCCGAGATCGGTAGCGGCCACCTCGGCCTCGAGGCCGACGTGGTCGTGGCGAGCGAGGCAGTCGAGGATCCGCTCGCTGACCTCCGCGTCGACGCCGAACTCGACCAGCAGCTGGCTGTACAGGCGCGAGTCGCCAAGCCCGATGACCGCGCGCCCAAGGCCCGCGGCCTGGAGCGCCGCCGCGAGCACCTCCACGACCTCGACCGTTGCACCCGGCGCATCAGCGCCGACCAGCTCGACCCCGACCTGCGTGAACTCGCGCATCTGCCCGCGCTGTGGGCGGACAGCGCGGTAGGCGCGGGCGAGATAGCAGAGCCGGAATGGGGGCTCGGCGGAGGCGAAGCGGTTGGCAACGAGACGGGCGATTGGGATCGTCATGTCAGAGCGCATTGCCAGGAGCTCGCCGGACTCGTCGAAGAAGCGGTAGGCGACGGGTGCCCCCCGCTCCGACTCGCCGCGCGCGAGGACCTCGTCGTACTCGATGGTCGGCGTGGCGACCTCGCCGTAGCCAAAGCTTTCGAAGGTGTCGATCAGCGCGAGGCTGAGCCTGCGCAGCTCGCGCATCTCGTCGGGCAGGATGTCGCGCGTCCCGGGCGGGATCGGGTGTGTCATCGGAGCCCCCTAGGCCGGAACCGGCTCGACCGCGACGCGCTCGATCCGGGCGCCCAGTTCGCGCAGGCGGTCGTCGATGCGCTCGTAGCCGCGGTCGATCTCGCGGATGTTGTTGATCTCCGAGCGGCCGTCGGCGGCGAGCGCCGCGATGAGCATCGCCATCCCGGCGCGGATATCAGGGCTGGAGAGTCGCTCACCGTGAAGCCGGCTCGGACCGCTGACGATCGCCCTGTGGGGATCGCAGAGCGTGATCCGAGCGCCCATTGCCACGAGTTTGTCGACGAAGAACATGCGGTTCTCGAACATCTTCTCGAAGATCAGAATGGTGCCGCGCGCCTGCGTGGCCAACGCAAGCGCGATCGACGTCAGGTCGGCCGGGAAGGCGGGCCACGGACCGTCGTCGATCTTCGGGATCGCGTCGCCGAGGTCGTCGCGAATCTCGAGCTTCTGATCCGGCGGAACGAGCACGTCCTTGCCCTCGATCATCGACTGCAGGCCGAGGCGCCGGAAGGCGCGACGGATGGTGATCAGGTCGTCGGGCTCGGCGTTGCGGATTCGCAGCTCGCCCTTGGTCGCCGCGGCGAGCGCCATGAAGCTCGCGACCTCGATGTGGTCGGGGCAGATCGCGTGCTCGGCACCGCTGAGCTTGTCGCGCCCGTGGACCGTCATCACGTTCGAGCCGATCCCATCGACCTGAGCGCCCATCTTCACCAGGAGCTCGGCGAGGTCCTGCACGTGCGGCTCGCAGGCCGCGTTGGAGATCGTCGTCGGTCCACGCGTCAGCGCGGCGGCCATGAGAGCGTTCTCGGTGCCCATCACGGACGGCTCGTCCATGAAGATCGCGCATGGCTGGAGGCCTCCGTCGGGCGCCAGGATGCGCATCGTGCGATCGCCCTCGATGCGGGCGCCGAGGTCCTTGAAGGCGTCGAGGTGCGGATCCAGCCGCCGGCGGCCGATGAAGTCGCCGCCCGGCGGCGGCATCTCAGCCTCGCCGAAGCGCGCGAGCAGAGGCCCGGCGAGCAGGAAGGACGCGCGGATCTTCGACGACAGGTCCTCGTCGGGCGTGGTGCTGTGGATCGCGTCGGCACGCAGGCGCAGCTCGGACTCGCCCCAATCGGCCTTCACGCCAAGGCCCTCGAGCGCCGCGACCTGCGCCTCGGTATCGCGGATTCGGGGCACGTTGCGCAGGACCACCTCCTCCTCGGTGAGCAGGCAGGCGGCCAGAATCGGCAGCGCCGCGTTCTTGTTTCCGGCAGCCACGATCTCGCCTGAGAGCGGGGATCCGCCAGTGATGACGAACTTCTCCATCGGCGCGGAGGGTAACAATGGGGTTCATGGTGCAACCGACGCGCGAAGAGGCCTGGGACCTGCTCTGCGAGTGGGTCGAATCCGAGTCCCTCCGCAAGCACATGCTGGGAGTCGAGGCGGCGATGCGGGCCTATGCCCGCGAACGGGGCGCGGACGAGGAGCTCTGGGGGGTCACGGGCCTGGTCCACGACCTCGATTACGAGCGCCATCCCGATCTCGATGACACCGAGAACGGTCACCCGCGCACCGCGGTGCGGCTCTTCGAGGAGATGGACTGGCCGCCGGAGTTGATCGACGCCGTCGCCGGCCATGCGACCTTCCTCGGCGTGCCCCGTGAGACCGACATGGCCAAGACGCTCTACGCGGTCGACGAGCTGTCCGGCTTCATCTCGGCGTGCGCGTACGTGCGGCCGACGGGGATCGAGGGGCTCACGCCGAAGTCGGTGAAGAAGAAGCTCAAGCAGCCGTCATTCGCCGCCGGCGTCAATCGCGAGGAGGTCCGCGAGGGCGCGGAGGAGCTCGGCGTGGACTTCGACGAGCACGTGACCTTCGTGATCGCCGCGATGAGCGAGCAAGCCGACGAGCTCGGCCTCGGGCCACGAGGTTGAGGCGCCTTTTCTGATGGGACGGGGCTGGAAGATCCTCATCGGGGTGGTGGTCGCCCTTGTCGTTCTGCTCGGCATCAACATGCTGATCGTCGACGGCCAGACCAAGGACGCGCAGATCACCGTCGAGGGCGGTCAGATCCTCACCCTCCCCGGCGGCGACGTGCAGGTGACCGACTCAGGTGCGCCGAGCAGCGCGAACGCCGGCGCGCCGATCGTCCTCATCCACTGCTTCGGCTGCTCGCTGAACTGGTGGGACGGGATGATGCCCCTGCTCACCCAGAACCACCGTGTGGTCCGCATCGACCTCCTTGGCCACGGCGGCTCCGCCAAGCCGAAGAGCGGCTACTCGATCGAGGACCAGGCCCGGCTCGTCGCCGGCGCGCTCGACCGGCTCGGCGTCCAGGGCGCGGTGGTGGTCGGGCACTCCCTCGGCGGCAGCGTGGCGGTCTCCCTTGCACAGCAGGCGAGCGAGCTCGTCGACCGCGTCGCGATCATCGACCAGGCCCCCGACTCCAGCTACGGCGACCTCGACTTCCTCGCGAAGCTCACGGCGGCGCCCGTGATCGGCGAGGCGCTGTGGCGCGTGAAGTTCGGTTCGCTCATCAAGCAGGGCTACAAGCAGGCCTTCGCGCCCGGCTACGACATCGAGTCGGGCTTCACCAACCCCGACCAGGTCGTCGAGGACAACAAGGCGATGACATTCACGTCCTACACGGACACGATCGACGCCGAGAAGGCCTTCACCGACGCGATCCCGCTCGACCAGCGGATGCGGACCGCGGCCGTGCCGCTGATGGTGATCTTCGGCTCAGAGGACCAGATCTACGACGTCGGCCCGGCGCTCGCCGCCTACAAGGCCGTTCCAGGCGCCCGCGTCGCGGAGGTCGACGGCGCCGGCCACTCGCCGAACGTCGAGAAGCCCGAGGAGACCGCCCGCTTGGTCCTCGAGTTCGCGGCCGACGCAAGCGACGACTCGATCGAGGCCCCGCCACCGAACATCGGCCAGAACAAGCCGGGTGGCGGCGGAGGCGGTCAGAAGCCGCACAACAAACGCCACCACCATGCCCAGGGCAGCGGCGGCACCACGGGCCCGAACCAGGGCGGCTCAGGCAACTCCAGCGGCGGCGTCGGCTCGGGCTGAGCGCCGAGCCCCCCGGCCGTGGCTTAGAAGACCCGGCGGAACAGGTAGAGGGCGAGCAGGACGAGGATGACGATGATGAGAATCGTGATGATTGACATGAGTTATCTCTTCCCTTCGTTTCCCCTCACTAACGAAACTGAGCGCCGCCGGTAAGGACCTACCTCCAGCGGCCGCCGGCCTTGGCCCACCCGACCATGTGGTCGACCGAGCAGAAACCGTCGGCGATGCGGTAGCCGCCCCGGTGGCGGACCAACGCGATTCGGTCGTCGCCCAGCGCCTCTCCGCACGAGGCGCAGCGGGATTCGTGCTCGGAGCCCGGCGGCAACGACGACGGTCCTCGCTCCCACCCGGCGCCACGAAACGACCATGGGACGAGGTGCTCGAGGCGACAGAAGGCGGCGGCACGCCCAGCCGAGGGCTGGTAGGCGCGCCAGCCCTCCTCCGCGGTGATCTCGCGCCTGCATGCCGAGCAAGTAGCTTGCCCTCCCATGGCGCCGCTCAGGATAGTCGCGCTGGAGGGCGATCAGACGGGGCAGGAGCTGCTCGAGCAGGCGCTGCGCGTGCTCGACCCGGGCCTCCTCGGGCTCGAGCTGGAGATCATCCGCTTCGACCTCTCGCTGGAGAATCGGCGCGCGACGGATAACGCCGTCTGCGAGGAGGCCGCGGCGGCGATGGCCGAGACCGGCCTGGGGATCAAGGCCGCGACGATCACCCCGGAGGATCCCGACGACGTCGGCAGCCCGAACCGCATCCTGCGTGAGCGGATCGGCGGCAAGGTGATCATGCGGACCGGCCGGCGCATCCCCGGGGTGAGCACCATCGCCGGCGTCCATTATCCGATCTCGGTCTGCCGGATGGCGGTCGGCGACGCCTACGGCGCCGAGCAGTGGCGCGAGCCTGACGGCGACGACGAGCTCGCCCATCGCACCGAGACGATCCGGCGGTCGGACTGCCGGGCGGTCGCCGAGTTCGCGTTCCTCGAGGCGGGCCGGCTCGGCGGACGGGTCTACGGCGGGCCGAAGTGGACCGTGAGCCCGATCTACGAGGGGATGCTCAAGGAGGAGATGGACGCAGCGGCCGAGCGCCATCCCGAAATCGGCTACGAGCCCGTGCTGATCGACGCGACCCTGGCCGGCGTCGTCTCGGGCGCGGCCGACACCGCGCTCGTGATCCCCTGTCTCAACCGCGACGGCGACCTGCTCTCCGACCTCGTCCTCCCCCTCTTCGGCTCGATCGCCGGCGCCGAGTCCGTCCTGCTCGCGCTCGACGCCGAGCTCAATCCGACCGTGGCGATGTCCGAGGCGCCGCACGGGACCGCGCCCGCACTCGAGGGCAAGGACGTCGCCAACCCCCTCGCGATGATCCTCGCCGCGGCCGCCGTCCTTCACTACGCGGGCACCGACGAGGCCGAACGGGCCTCCCATGCGATTTACGCCGCGGCCGACGAAACGCTCTCCGCCGGGGTCAAGACTTCCGACCTCGGCGGCCATGCAACGACCACGGAGTTCACCGACGCGGTAATCGCCGCCGTCTCGGGATAGGATCCGGCCAGATGGAGGCGGCCACGCTTACCGTCGGGGAGGAGGAGACCGGAGTCGGGCGGCTCAAAGATGCCGCGGACCGCCATCCGGCCGTCACGGCCCTGATAATTCTCGCCGTCCTGGTCGTGGTGATGATCATCGCGAAGGGTGTCCATGCCGTGGCTGAGACCGGCCTCACGGGTCTGTCCACCGGGGCGATCTACGCGCTCGGCGCCGTCGGCCTCACGCTCGTCTACGGGATCCTCAAGCTCGTCAACTTCGCCCACGGCGACTTCCTGACGTTCGGCGCGTACATGACCTACCTCGCGAACGTCACCTGGTCGCTGCCTCTGTGGACCTCGATCCTCTTTGGCATGCTCACCGTCGCGATTCTCGGGCTCGCGACCGAGAAGCTGATGTGGGCACCGATGCGACGCAAGCGCGCCGGCCTGCTGCAGCTGGTGTTGATGTCGATCGGCCTCGCCTTCCTCCTGCGCGCGATGATCCAGTTCACCTGGGGCACCGACATCCTCAGCCTCGATGTCGACAAGTCGGCGACAGTGCACTTCCTCGGCCTTTCGATCGGCCGCACGCAGCTGCTCACGATCGTCGTCGGCGTCGTCGTGATCATCGCCACTGGCCTGATGCTCCGCCTGACGCTCCTCGGCAAGCAGATGCGCGCGCTCTCGGACGACCTCGACCTTGCCGAAACCGCCGGGATCAACACCAACCGGGTGATCCTCTACACGTGGATCTTCGCCGGCTCGCTGGCCGGGCTCGCTGGGGCGCTGGCCGGCACCACCCTCCCCTTGCAGCCCGAGCTCGGCTTCACGCTGTTGCTCGCGATCTTCGCCTCCGTCGTGCTCGGCGGCATCGGCGACCCTTTCGGCGCCCTGGCCGGCGGCATGGTCCTCGGCCTGGTGACCGAGTGGTCGACGCTCTTCATCGACTCGCGCTGGAAGCTCGCGATCGGCTTCGTCGTGCTGATCTTGGTCCTCATCATCCGCCCTCAGGGGATCTTCGGGAAGGCGAAGGCCGTCTAGATGGACATCATCGGAATCGACGTCCAACATGCCCTGCCGCTTGCCGTCGACTGGGGCGCGCTCAGCTCCTCGCTCTTCTGGCTGAACGTCGGCGTCACAGCCGGGATCTACGCGCTGCTCGCGCTCGGCCTGCAGCTCAACGTTGGCTTCACCGGGATCACCAACTTCGGCCAGGCCGGGTTCATGGCGATCGGGGCGTACTCGATGGCGATCCTCACGGTCGATACCGGGATCTCCTTCTGGCTCTCGCTGCCGCTCTCGATGTTGATCGCGATGGCGTTCGGCGTGCTGATCGGCCTGCCGTCGCTGCGATTGCGGGAGGACTACTTCGCGATCGCCACGATCGCCAGCGCGGAACTGGTCCGCATCGTCGCCCAGAACGCGCAGTCGCTGACCGGCGGCAATCAGGGCTTCTTCTGCAACGACGACCAGACCAAGTGCTTCGACGACACCTGGGCGCTGCACACCTCCAAGACGATCGAGGGCTGGCTGCAGGATCTCGGCTGGAACGACCCCGGGTCGTTGGCGCCTCTGATGTTGGTGACGGTCATATGCGTGTTGATCGTGACCGTGGCGCTGCGCTACACGCAGGGGTCGCCGTGGGGTCGCGTCCTGCGCGCGATCCGCGAGGACGAGGACGCCGCTCGCGCCCTCGGCAAGAACGCCCTCTCCTACAAGCTTCAGTCGCTCGCGATCTCGGCGGGGATCGCGGCGGTCGCGGGCTGGCTGCTGGCCCTCGATCTCGCGACCATCCACCCGACGGATTTCGAACCGCTCGTCACCTTCTTCGCCTACTCGGTGCTGATCCTGGGCGGCCTGGCCAACTACTGGGGCGTGATCGTGGGCTCGGTGATCCTGTGGACCGTGCTCGAGGGGACCCGCTTCGTCGAGATCTTCCAGGACGACAACCAGACGGCTGCCCTGCGCTTTGCGATCGTCGGGCTCGTCCTGATCCTGCTGATGGCGTTCCGCCCGCAGGGGATGTTCGGCAAGAAGGAGGAGATGGTCCTCGGTGAGTGACGCGGCGGCCACCCCGGCCCCGGCTCCTCCCGCGGGCCCCGCCGCCACTGGGGCGATCTTCGAGGCCGACGGCGTCGTCAAGCGCTTCGGCGGGATCCGCGCCGTCAACGGCGCCACGATGAAGGTGCAGCGCGGTTCGATCACCGCCCTGATCGGCCCCAACGGCGCCGGCAAGACGACCTTCTTCAACCTGATCACCGGCTTCTACCGCGCCGACCGCGGCACGGTCAGCTTCGATGGCGAGTCGATCGGCGGCAAGCCGCCATACGCGATCGCCCGCCTGGGCATGGTCCGGACCTTCCAGATCACCAAGGCCCTGGCCGCGATGCCCGTGATCGACAACATGATGCTCGCCGCCCCCGATCAGCCCGGCGAGAAGCTGCGCAACGTCGTCTTCCGCCCGGCCAAGACGCGTGCCCGGGAAAAGGAGGTGCGCGACGAGGCGATGGAGCTCCTGGAGGTGTTCAACCTCACCAAGCTCGCCGATGCCTATGCCGGCACGCTCTCGGGCGGTCAGCGCAAGCTGCTCGAGCTGGCGCGGGCGCTGATGACCAAGCCCCGCTTCCTGCTCCTCGACGAGCCGATGGCGGGCATCAACCCCACCCTCGGCCGCCGCCTGCTCGACCACATGCAGCGCCTGCGCCGCGAGGACGGTGTCACCTTCCTCTTCGTCGAGCACGACATGGAGGTGGTGATGAACCACTCCGACCGCGTGATCGTCATGGCGGAGGGCCGGGTGATCGCCGACGGGGAGCCCCACGAGGTGCGCGCCGATCAGGGGGTCATCGACGCCTACCTCGGCGGCCAGCAGGCCGATGCCGAGGAGATCGCCGAGATCGTGGGTGACGCGCCGCACGCCGAGGAGCAGAGCGACGGCAAGGAGAAGTCGTGAGCGCCGCGGGCGAGAAACCGCTCATCCTCGAGACCGATCAACTCGTCGCCGGCTACGTGCCCGAAGCCGACATCCTCAACGGCGTCTCGATCAAGGTCCGCGAGGGCGAGATCGTCACGATCGTCGGCCCGAACGGTGCCGGCAAATCGACGCTGATCAAGACGATCTTCGGCCTCGTCACCCCGCGCTCCGGGCGGATCCTCTTTCGCGGCGACGACATCGCCGGCGTGCGGCCGCACATCATCACCCGAAGTGGCCTGAGCTATGTCCCTCAGCTCGACAACGTCTTCAAGAGCCTCACCGTCGAGGAGAACCTCGAGATGGGCTCCCTTGACCGCTCCAAGACGCACGCGCAGATCGAGCGCATGTACTCGCTCTTTCCGCGCCTCGGCGAGCGCCGCGGCCAGGCGGCGGGCACGATGTCCGGAGGCGAGCGCCAGATGGTCGCCATGGCCCGGGCGCTGATGCCGGAGCCACAGGTGCTGCTGCTCGACGAGCCGTCCGCCGGCCTCGCCCCCGCGTTCGTCGACGCGATCTTCGAGAAGACCCAGGAGGTCAACCAGGCCGGGGTCACGATCGTCATGGTCGAGCAGAACGCGCGACGGGCCCTGGCGATGTCGGATCGCGGCTACGTCCTCGACCTCGGGACCGATCGGTTCGAGGGGCCGGGCAAGGAACTTCTGGAGGACCCCAAGGTGGCCGAGCTCTACCTCGGCGGCACCGGCCGCATCGACGCGGCGCCCGAACCGGCCACCTAGCTGTAATCCCTGAGCCCGGCAAGCAAAAGGCCGGGGCTTTTCGGCCCCGGCCTTCGCTCACGAATCCTGTGTTTGCGACTTACTAGCCGCCGAGCGGGACCTGATCGACGATGTCGAGCTTGCCGCCCTTGTACTGATAGACGTCATAGACGCCGGCGGTTGCGTCGCCGTTCTCGTCCATGTCGATCGGACCGGAGACGCCCTCGTAATCGATGTCGTCACCGTTCTGCAGCGCGGCGACCGCGTCGCTGAGCTGCGTGTAGTCGAACTTCTGGCCTGGAGGACCGCTCACGTCGCGGACCTTGTCGGCCATGTCCTGACCATCCGTCGAGTCAGCCGCGACCGCTGCCAGATAGCAGAGGATCCCGGCGTCGAACGTCTGGGCGTCGAACGTGTTGCGATCGACGTCCGTCGGGTCAGACGAGGTGTAGAGCTTGTCGAATGCATCTGCAACTGACGTGCCCTGCGGTGCGCCCGGAGCGGTGCCCCGGAAGCCCTCGACCGTGTCGGCGCCAACCGTCTTCGGCAGGCTCGACGAGGCGAGACCGTCGGTGCCCCAGGTGATCGACGGGTCGTAGTTGCCCGTGCGCGCAAGCGCCGGACCGACCTTCGCGAACGTCTCCGGGAAGTCGAAGATCGCAATCGCGTCGGGGTTACCCGAAACGATCTTCTGAGCCTCGGAGTCGTAACTGGCCGCCTCCGGGTCGTAGACCACCGACTGTCCGACGGTGCCGCCGAGCGACTCCCATGCGCCGGAGAACGTGTCAACGAGACCGGTGCCGTACGAGTCGTTGCGCGCACCGATGTTGACGGTCTTGCCATCCGCACCACCAAGGTCCTTGGCGATCGCGTCGGCGAGAGCCGGGCCCTGGAACGAGTCGGGCGGAGCCGTCCGGTTCATCAGGCCGTTGTCCTCGAGACCGGTGATCTCATCACTGGTCGACGCCGGCGAGATCTGCAGGACGCCCTCACGGATCGACACCGATCGTGCGACCGGAATCGAGACCGACGAGGCATATGCGCCGTCGATGCAGCTGACGCCGTCGGCGACGAGCTTGCGCGCACCAGCAACACCAGCCTGATCGCTCGTCTGGTCGTCCTCAGTCGTCTGCGTGACGCTGGAGTCGACCTTGTTGATCTCGTCGACCGCGACCGCGAGCGCCTTGGCACCCGACGGTCCGAAGTCGGAGAGGTCACCCGTTTGGGGGAACAGTCCTCCGATCTTCAAGCCGGTATCGGATGAGCCGCTACTGCTGCCACCGCTGGTGGTACTGCTGCTGCTGCTGTCACTACCGCAGGCGGCTACGCCCACGGTGAGACCGGCGGCGAGCAGCGCGCAAAGGATCAGCCTGATCCTTGACATGAAATCTCCTCTCTAGGAAACAAAGACAGACACAGGAAGGGGCGCAAGCCCCGTAGTGCCCATTCCTATCAGGATCAGTCACCCCGAAGCAAGCTAGGCGGAGGCGCTGGGCGCTGCGCGCGTCTGAACATCGGGGACCCGCCGCCACTCGACGATCTTGCCGTGATCGATCAGAAACGCCGTTCGAGCGGTCTGGCCGGCGCCGGCGCCGCAGTCGTTGGAGTTCGCCTTATCGCCGAGCCTGAAGGTGACGATGATGTAGCGGCCCTCCTCGGTCGCCTCCTCCACGACCGCGCCACACGGCAGCGACGCGTTGAACTTCCGCGCCTGGTCGAAGGTCTCGATGTGGAAGGTGAAGCCGTTCTGAGCGAAGCTGGGCAGCGCGAAGTAGGACGCGGCGGCAGCGCTGTCGCCGCTCGACTCCGCCCGCGCCCAGTCGACGATGACCCGCACCAGCTCGGGATCGGCGCCGCCCGGGACCGCGGCCGCGGGCTCCGAATCGCCGGAGCTGCCACGGATCACGAAGAGGACCGCGAGCACGACGGCGAGGACGGCGAGGACGGCTGCGATCGGCCTGCGCACAGGCATCGTCCACTGATTCTGACGAGTGCTGTTTGCGGGTCTTGACATTGGTGCGAACATACGTTCGATCCATGATCGCCTGCGCGCTCATCCCCCGTCTGTCGCTGCGAAGCGCCCTTGCCGACCGGGATGAGCTGCTCGGAAAGCCGGTTGCCCTCGAGCCCGAGCCCGGCGGTCCGCAGGTGATCGGCGAGACCTCCGGAGCCGCCGAGGCCTTCGGCCTGCGCCCGGGGATGCGCCTGGGCGAAGCCCTCTCGCGCTGCCCGAACCTGTCGCTGGTCGCCGCCGACCCGGTTCGCGCCGCCGCCGTCTGGGAGCAGTCGCTGCGGCGGCTCGAGTCGATCGGCGCCGCGGTCGAGGCACCGGCGCCGGGCGAGGCGTTCTTCGCCACCCCACCCCTGCATGAGCTCTACGGCGGGGTCGGCGGCCGCGGGGGCGCTGAGGCGGTGCTGGTGAGGGCGCGGCGCGCGCTGGGCCCGCCGGCGAAGCTCGGGGCCGGGCCCAATCGCCTCTGCGCGCGCGAGGCGGCGTCGCGAATGCGGGCCCGGCGAGCGGCGATCGTCGTCGCCGAGACAGCCGCGGCGCGGCTGCTCGCCGAGATGCCGGTGGCTTCGCTTCGCGGCCTCCTGCACCGCCCCCGGGCTGCGAGCCGGGGCGATCAGGGCGCCGCGATGGCGGAGGCGGCCTGCATCGACTCGCTCGAGCGGCTTGGCGTGCTCACCCTCGGCGAGCTCGCCACGCTTCCCGCCGAGGCGATATCCGATCGCTTCGGGCGCATCGGCCTGCTCGCGCTGCGCCTCGCCCGCGGCGGCGAGGAGCCGCTGCGCCCGCGCAAGCCGGGCGAGTCGGTGGAGTGCCGGCTCGAGCTTCCCGAGGCGGTCTCGGGACCGCAGCTCGAGCACGCGCTGGGCCTGCTGATCGACCGCCTGCTCGCCCATCGCGCTCGCGGCGCACGCACAATCAGGCGCCTGCGGCTCGAGGCGAAGCTCGCCGGCGGTGGTGGCTGGCACACGGAGGTTGCCATGCGCAGCGCCAGCTCGAGCGCCGACCGGCTGCGGCTGGCGCTGAGCCCACGGCTCGCCGAGCTGCCCGGCCCGGCGGTCTGGCTCGGGCTGAGCGCGATCGAGCTCGGGCCGCCGGCCGGCGAGCAGCGCTCGTTGGAGGCCTCGCCCGCCGAGGAGCGTCGCGGGCGCATCGTCGAGGCGGTGCGCCAGGCGCGCGCCGCCGCTGGCCGCGACGCCATGCTGCGCGTTGTCGAGGTCGACCGCAACTCCCGCGTGCCGGAACGGCGCGCGATGCTCGCGCCGATCATCGACGAGCCGAGGCGGCGACGATGAATTTGTATTGGCCGAAGCCCGTTGCCGTTGAGGCGAACGTCGAGGGTGTCCCGCTCACTGTGGCTGGTGCGGTGGTCGAGGCGATCCGCGAGGAGTGGCTGGTAGAGGACCGCTGGTGGACGCCAAAGGCCCTGCAAAGGCGGTATTTCGAGATCGTCCTGGAGGGCGGGCGCAACCTCGTCGTCTTCCGCGAGCCAGCTGAGCCACCCGAGGCCGGGCGCTGGTTCGAGCAGCGGGCCTGATGTACACGGCTGAGCTCCACTGCCACTCGGCCTACTCCTTCCTCGACGGCGCGTCGCGGCCGCGAGGAGCTGGCGCCCAGCGCACGCCGAGCACGGCCACGGCGCGCTCGCGCTGACCGATCACGACAACCTCTGCGGGGCGCTCGAGTTCGCGCACGCGGCCAGGGCGCTCGGCGTGCGCCCCATCACCGGCGCGAGCTGACCGTGCGAGACGCGGGGGGGACTTCCACGTCACCCTGCTCGTCGAGACGCGCACGGGCTACACCAACCTCTCGCAGCTGCTGACCAGCGCCGCGCACGCGCCCACGACCGCCTCGTGCCCCTCCCCCCGCTGGCCGGTCGCTCTGCGAGCGCGCCGACGGGCTCGTCTGCCTGACGGGCTGCGCGCGCCAGGGGCGCGCTCGTGCACCCCGACGAGCGCGTCGCGCTGGAGCGCTGCCGGATGCTCTACGAGGCGTTCGGCCGGGCCGCCTGCGCGTCGAGCTGCAGCGGCCGCTGTGGCGCGGCGACCGCGCCCGCAACCGCAGCCTGCTCGAGATGCGCGCGCCTCTTCGGCGTGCGCGGCGTCGCCACCAACGACGTCCACGTGCACGACCGCGGCCGCGGGCGCGCTGCAGGACGCGCTCGTCGCCATCGCGCCGCACCTGCCGCTCGAGGCCTGCGAGGCCGAGCGGCGCGGCAACCGCGAGCACGTGCTCAAGAGCCCGCGCGAGATGGCGCTCGCTGTTCGGCGACCTGCCCGAGGCGTCGCGCGAGACGGCGCGAGCTGGCCGACCGCCTGCGCTTCGACCTCACTCAGGATCTGGGCTACCGCTACCCGGCCGCCGACGACACGGCGCCGATGCCGAGCTGGCGCAGATCTGCGCGCTCGAGCTGCGAGCGGCGCTACCGCGGCGCTCGCGCACCGCGGCGAGGCGCGCGACGCGGCTCGACGAGGAGCTGCGCGCTGATCCGCCACCACGGCCTCTCCGGCTTCTTCCTGCTGCACCGCGAGATCCTCGAGATCGCGCGCGAGATCGCGATCGCGGTGCGCGGGCCCGCACTCGGCGCGCATGGCTGCTGCCGCCCGGCCGCGGGCGTGGCTCGTAGGTCGGCTCGATCGTCTGCTACCTGACCGGGCTCTCGCACGTCGACCCCGTGCGCGGCGCGGCTCTCGCTCGGGCGCTTCCTCAACCGCGAGTCTCGCCTCGGTGCCCGACATCGACCTCGACTTCCCGCGCGACATCCGCGAGAAGCTGATCCTGGCGGTGCACGACCGCTTCGGCCGCGAGCGCAGCGGCGCTGATCGCGGCGTTCTCGACCTACCGCTCGCGCAGCGCCATCCGCGAGCTCGGCAAGGCGCTCGGTCTGCCGCCGCCCGATCTCGACCGCCTGGCGCGGGGCTCCGACGGCTGGCGCGCCGAGCGCGTGGGCGACGAGCTCGCGCAGCATCGGAGGGCGTGCGCGAGCGCTCCCACGACCGCGCTTCCGCGCGCTCGCGCACCTCTGCGGCGAGATCGCCGGGCCTGCCGCGCCACCTCTCGCAGCACCCCGGCGGGATGATCGTCTCGACCGGCCCGCTGGCCGACCTCGTGCCGCTCGTGCCCGCCGCCATGGAGGGCCGGCAGATCTGCCAGTGGGACAAGGACTCGTGCGCCGACGCGGGCTTCCTCAAGATCGACCTGCTCGGCCTGGGCATGCTGAGCGCCGTCGAGGGCTGCGTCGATCTCATCGCGCGCGCGCGCGGCGAGACGATCGACCTCTCGCGCGCCCCGCTCGACGACACCCGGCACGTATGCCGAGATCCAGGCCGCCGACACCGTCGGCGTCTTCCAGATCGAGTCGCGCGCGCAGATGCAGATGCTGCTGCGCACGCGGCCCGAGAACCTCGAGGATCTCACGGTCGAGGTCGCGCTCGTGCGGCCGGGGCCGATCCAGGGCGGCGCCGTGCATCCCTACCTCGAGCGCCGCGAGGCGGTGCGGAGCGGACCCGCGCTACCGCGTCCCCCACGACCATCCGCTGCTGGCCGAGGCGCTCGCCGACACGCTCGGCGTGATCGTCTACCAGGATCAGGTGCTCGACGTGGCCGTCGCGCTCGCGGCTTCTCGCAGGGCCAGGCCGAGAGCCTGCGCCGCGCGATGAGCCGGCGGCGCTCGCGCGAGGCGATGGTCGCGCACTGGCACGCGTTCCGCGACGGCGCGCGCGGCCGCGGCGTCGACGAGCCGATCGGCCGGCGCGTGTTCGAGAAGATCGTGGCGTTCTCGGAGTTCGGCTTCCCCAAGGCGCATGCGGCGGCCTTCGGGCTGCTGGCCTACCAGAGCGCCTGGCTGCGCCGCCACTACCCCGCGAGTTCCTGTGCGCGCTCCTCAACGAGCAGCCGATGGGCTTCTATCCGCCCGCCTCGCTGATCCGCGACGCGCAGCGCCGCGGCGTCGAGGTCCGTCGCCCGGACGTCAACGCAGCGATGTCGAGTGCCCGGTTGAGCCGGGGGTGCGACCGGCGGTGCGCGTCGGCCTGGGATACGTCAAGGGATTGCCGAGGAGGAGGTCGCGGGCTCGTTGGCGAGCGCGAGCGCGGTGGCGCCTATCGCGATCCTGCCGACCTCGCCCGCGCTCGGCCGTCGGCGCGACGGGCTCGAGCGGCTCGCCTGGGCCGGGGCGCTGCGACCCGCTCGGATCGGCGAACGGGCCGCAGCGGCGGGCCGCCCGCGGACCGTGCGCTGCGGCGCGCGAGCTCGCGGCGGGATGCCCGCGGGGGAGCGCCAGCTGGCCGCTGCCTCGCGCCCGCCGAGGCCCCCCCTTGCCCGGGCCGGCGCGCCCCGGCGCTGCCCGAGCTCGAGCCGTGGGAGCGGATCTCGCCGACTACCGCTCGACCGGGATGACGCTCGGCGAGCACCCGATGACGCTGCTGCGCGGCGACTCGGCGAGAGCGTGGTCCGCAGCCGCGAGCTCGGACATCGCCGACGGGGCCCGAGTCGGCTGCGGGCATGGTGGTCGCGCGCCAGCGGCCCGCGACCGCCAAGGGAGTCGTCTTCATGCTGCTCGAGGACGAGGAGGGGCGTGATCAACCTGGTCGTCCCGCCGCCGGTCGCGAAGCGCTACCGCCTGGCGGTCCGCACGCGGCGTTCGTGCGCGCTGGCCGGCAAGCTCGAGCGCCGCGAGGGGTCATCAACCTCGTCGTCACACGATCGAGCCGCTGTCGCTCCCGGACGCCCGCGGCGCGAGGTGCGCTCGATCGAGCCCCCGCCCGAGCGCGAGACCGGCCGCGCGCAAGGATCGTCGACCTCGCCCAGCGCCGCGCCGGCGGAGCCGCCGGAGCTCGCCGCGGTCGCTGCCGCCGGCCCACAGCTTCGGCGGGGGGCAGATGAGCCGTTAGCCGCTGCCCTAGCGTTTTGCGCACTTGCCGTCGAACTTCTTGCAGGACGTATGATCTGACCGATGACGATCCTAGACTGCCCGCCGATGATCAAAGAGCCTTGACGAGCCTCGACCAGAGAGTCTTCGGTGAGTCAGTCGAGCCGCGATCGAGCTCGGCGACCCGAGGAGAATCGGCCGATCGAGCAGACCGAATCCTGCCTGCAGGATCGCCGGCCCGGTCGCTGCAGCCGGCGGCGCTCCGGGCTCCAGTCCGCTCAAGTTGTGAAGAGGCCGCGATATCGAGCGACCCGCGCGCGGGGTCAGCCGACCTCCCGCTGTTTCAGGCACGCTCAGCGATTGCGCCCCAGAAGACTAAGAGCCGCCCGAAGGCGGCCTCTGAAAAGAAAGAACCGGCGGCGACCTACTCTCCCAGGGACGTTGCCCCCAAGTACCATCGGCGCTGAGAGGCTTAACGGCTCTGTTCGGAATGGGAAGAGGTGTTTCCCCCTCGCTATCACCACCGGAAATAATTGAGTCCGCCGAAGCTTGAACTTCCCGCCTGAGCCTTGAAAACTGCACTGCGGGGCTACCGCCAGGTAAAAATAACCGTCAAGCCCTCGACCCATCAGTTCCGGTCTGCTGACAGTTCGCCTTGCTTACACAGCCGGCTATGAACCTGGTGGTCTACCAGGGGTCTTAGTCCCTCAAGGGGATGGGAGAGCTGATCTCGAGGTTGGCTTCCAGCTAGTTGTTTTCAGCGGTTATCCAATCCGACGTAGCTAACCAGCGGTGCCCTTGGCAGGCCAACTGGTACACCGAGTGCTTCGTCCCGGTCCTCTCTACCAGGGAAAAATCCTCTCAACTCTCCAACGCGCACGGCAGATAGGGACCGAACTGTCTCACGACGTTCTGAACCCAGCTCGCGTGCCGCTTTAATGGGCGAACAGCCCAACCCTTGGGACCTTCTCCAGCCCCAGGATGCGACGAGCCGACATCGAGGTGCCAAACCGCTTCGTCGATATGGACTCTTGGAAGCGATAAGCCTGTTATCCCCGGAGTACCTTTTATCCGTTGAGCGACGCCGCTTCCACTTGCAATCGCCGGATCACTAAGCCCAACTTTCGCGCCTGCTTGACATGTCCGTCTCACAGTCAAGCTAGCTTGTGCGTTTGCACTCTGCGCCGGTTTCCGTTCGTGATGAGCTAACCTTTGGGCGCCTCCGTTACCTCTTTAGGAGGCGACCGCCCCAGTCAAACTGCCCGCCTGACACTGTTCACAGCCCGGATTACGGCGCTGTGTTAGAAGCCCAGCACATCAAGGGTGGTATCTCAAGGTTGGCTGCCCGACAGCCGAAACCGCCGGTTCGAAGCCTCCCACCTATCCTGAGCGAGATGTACCGAACTCCAATATCAAGTTGCAGTAAAGGTTCACGGGGTCTTTCCGTCTAGCCGCGCGTACTCGGTATCTTCACCGAAGCTCTAATTTCACCCAGCCCCTCGTTGAGACAGCGTCCAACTCGTTACGCCATTCGTGCAGGTCGGAACTTACCAGACAAGGAATTTCGCTCGAATCTTCCCCCTCATGCGGAGGTGAACGACACGTCCTTGCAGCGTTGTCGTTCCTACATGTCGCCATGCAGATGGGACCATATCTTCACCCCATCGGGGTGTTCGGCGTGTGGTCTCTGAGGATTCTGATCAGATCTGATCGGAGCCGCTTACGATGATTCATCGTTTGCGTGATCTCTACGATCTCGAGCAGCCCGGCCGGCGACAAATGCCGACCTTCGTTGACAACCGCGAGCGACGCAACGAACTTGTCGAAGTCATCGCGCTTGGCCGTCAGAAGCGGATGCACCACGAAGAACGGAACGATGACGTCGTTCAGCTCGTCTCTGCGCTGTACGCGGTGCTGCCAGAGGTGTTCCTTGTGATCGTCGTGACGCTTGTTCGAGCGCCAGAACGACCGACCCCAAAGAAGCTCTCGAGCTCCTCTAGTGACGATCTGCTGCGCTCGCCTTGCGTCACCGCAAACCGATGCATCACCTGGTAGCCGGTTGCATAGCCGCGCCTTCCGACCCTCTCGGGCTGTCTGGCGAAGCTGACAGAGAAACAACCTTCCCTGTCAACGAAACCGGTTACCCAGCCGATCCTGGATCAGCCTTTCCTGCTGATTGTCCGCACCGTCCAGATTGTCACTGCCCATAGCAGCGAGGCTAGGGCGAGTACCAGACGGATACACGGGTTTTCCAGCATATGGCCGAATGCTCAGTGCGACATTACTGCCACACAGGGCAACGAAACGTTACCTTAGGACCGTTATAGTTACGGCCGCCG